>NZ_JARFVA010000003.1 GCF_029194005.1 Flagellimonas okinawensis
GATCGTACCGCTGCCGCCCGTTATGGCAACGTAGTCGCCGTCCGCTGTGGTCGCGGTGCCGTCAGAGGTGTTCACATCAAAATCTATGTCCGCGGCGGCATTTCCGCCGCCGTCAACGCTTACCGTAAATATGAAGTCCGTGGTGCCGCCATCGCCCTCCGAAAGGGTCACATCGCCGATGCTGATCGCATCCAGGGCAACGTCGTCGTTGGTGATCGTGCCCACTCCAGTGTCATCCGTGATAGTCGCGTTCACCGGGTTGCTGATAACCACATTGAAGTCCTCGTCCAGTTCAACCGACGTGTCCCCGTTGACGGTGACCGTGACAGTCGTGCTGGGAGTGCCAGAGGTGATCGTACCGCTGCCGCCCGTTATGGCAACGTAGTCGCCATCCGCAGTGGTCGCGGTGCCGTCAGAGGTGTTCACATCAAAATCTATGTCCGCGGCGGCATTTCCGCCGCCGTCAACGCTTACCGTAAATATGAAGTCCGTGGTGCCGCCATCGCCCTCCGAAAGGGTCACATCGCCGATGCTGATTTGATCTTGCCCAAATCCGAATCCAATCCCAAAAAGAAAGAAAAGAACAAAGAAAATGTGTCCGCGTCCTACAAGGGTTCGCGATGTATCTGAGGGATTTTTGAATAAGGTCGACATCACCAGTACTATCAGTTTCAGTTTGTTTAAAAGCTAAATGTAGGTTGGCGATTTGGGAGCTACCAATATTACAAAAAAGGCAAGGAACATCCTTGCCTATTTAGTTTAAATCTCTATTTATTCGGATAAACTGTTTTCCTTAACTACGAAACTATGGCTGAACTGGTTTCGGCTTCGCGATGGATTTTTTTCACCAAGCCCTGCAACACCTTTCCAGGCCCTACTTCCACAAAGGATGCAGCTCCGTCCTTCACCATTTGTTGCACGCTCTGGGTCCACTTTACCGGAGCTGTCAATTGTAGGATCAAATTCTTTTTGATTTCCTCTGCATCGGACACTGCAGTGGTGGTCACATTTTGATAAATGGGACAACTTGGTGCATTAAATTGAGTGGACTCGATGGCAGCTGCCAACTCCTCTCTTGCAGGTTCCATTAACGGGGAGTGAAAAGCACCCCCAACAGGTAACAGCAAAGCTCTTTTGGCTCCTGCTTCCTTCATTTTTTCACAGGCGATGTTCACAGCGTCCACTTCACCGGAAATCACCAATTGCCCAGGACAGTTGTAGTTTGCCGGAACAACGATTCCCTCCACTTCGAAACAAATCTTTTCCACCACCTCATCTTCCAATCCCAAAACAGCCGCCATAGTACTTGGTTGCAGCTCGCATGCCTTTTGCATGGCAAGTGCTCGTTGTGAGACCAATTTTAATCCATCCTCAAAATTTAAAGCGCCGTTGGCCACCAGTGCCGAGAATTCCCCTAAAGAATGTCCCGCTACCATATCTGGCTTAAAACTATCTCCCAACACCTTGCTCAAAATCACCGAATGCAAAAAAATGGCGGGTTGTGTCACCTTGGTTTCTTTTAGGTCTTCGGCTGTTCCTTCGAACATAATATCGGTAATGGAAAACCCAAGTATATCATTGGCCCTTTCAAAAAGTTCCTGTGCTTCGGAGTGATTTTCATAAAGGTCCAGCCCCATACCTACAAATTGTGCTCCTTGTCCTGGAAAAATATATGCGTTCATAGTTGTCGAGTTTTTTGAGTGGGACAAAAATAGGGAATATTATCTGATGGATTCTTTGATTTTTGGATAGTTGGAATGTAGGACTTCTGGATGCAAAATCGTTACTCCCCTTTAAACCAACTGGAATATTTCACATAATTGTTGGCAATGCGGTCTATCTCACCTTTGGAGAGTTCCGGGCTGATATCCTTGATTTTCTTTGCGGGCATGCCTGCATAGATACTACCTGCCTCTACATGGGTTCCTTTGGTCACTACAGCTCCGGCGGCAATAATCGAATTACTTTCCACTATGCAATCATCCATGATAATACTTCCCATACCCACCAGCACATTGTCCTTTATGGTACAACCGTGAACAATGGCATTATGCCCAATGGATACATTGTTACCGATAGTGGTCGGTGACTTTTCATAGGTACAATGGATCACTGCGCCATCTTGCACATTGACCTTGTTTCCCATTTTTATAAAATGTACATCGCCCCTGATCACCGCATTGAACCATACACTGCATTGATCACCCATGCTTACTTCCCCCACAATAGTGGCATTTTCAGCTATAAAACAATCTTTTCCAATTTCTGGGGATTTTCCCCTAACGGGTTTAATAATCATTGGTGTGAATTTTATTTTTAGACAAAACCTATCTCTAATGCGCTTCGGCCGCGCTAAGGCAGATAACTTGAGCTGGCAATTTATTGAAAATATGACAACAGGTCTGCCTTTTTGGATGCAGAAACCGAAAGTTCCTTTCCATTGGAAAGCACAACACTGCCTCCTTTTCCCTTTTTGTATTTCACCACTTCGGAAACGTTTACCAAATATGACTTATGGATACGGGCAAAGGAATAGGGTTGCAGGGCTTCTTCAAAATATTTTAAGGTCTTGCTTACTACTATCTTCTTCTTCTCTAGATAAATTTCGGTGTAGTTATCGTCCGCCTTGCAGAAATAAATATCCGATACATCCAAGACTTGGAACCCATCTTGCTGGGGCAAGGTGATTTTACCCTCGGCACGGACCGGTCTTGCCTGCAATACCTGTCCTTCCAGTGCATTCTCCTTTTCTTTGATAGCGGCCACATAATCGACCGCCTTGATCAATTCATCAATATTAATGGGCTTCATAAGGTAATAGGCAGCATGATGGTTCAGCGCATCCATGGCGTATTGATTGTAGGCTGTCACAAAAATGGTCTCGAAATTTCGATCGGGAATCTGTTCCAAAAGGTCAAAAGCATTGCCAAATGGCATTTCCACGTCAAGGAACACAAGGTCCGGGCCATGCTCCTTGATTTGGCGCAGACCTTCTTCAATAGTGGCACCTTCTCCGAGCAAGGAAACGTTCTCACAGTATTTGGACAAATAGTTACGAAGGATTTCCCGGCTATTGGCCTCATCCTCCACGATCACCGCTTTTAATTCCATTATTGTTTTTTGAGTTTTAAGGATACCCGGGTACCCGTTTGGTCCGTATTTAGATCGGAAATAGATACATCGACCCGGTTTTTGTACATATCGTTCAAAATCTGGATACGTTTTTGAATATTGCCCATTCCTTTGGATTTCTGTTTCTTTTGATTGACCGTTTTCAATTCGGCCGATTTCTTTCTTCCAATTCCATTGTCTTCGATACAGATTTCGAGCAAATCGTTTGTCAGCTGTTTGACCTTGATCTTTAAAAATCCTTTGTCCTCCTTATACCTTAACCCATGCCAGATAGCATTTTCTATATAAGGCTGAAGCAACATTGGCGGTATTTCGAAGGCATCGATATCTATTTTGCCATCCACATCGATTTCATAATCGAACTTGTCCGAAAACCTCGAATGCTCCAGTTTCACATATAGCTCCAATAATTCAAGCTCTTTGACCAATGGAATAAAATCCTCTTCTGAATTTTCCAAAACACTGCGCATCAGCACCGAAAACTCGCTCAAAAAACGGTTTGCGCTCCGCTCATCGCTCTTTGCTATAAAATTGTTTACAGAATTAAGGGCATTAAAAATAAAGTGTGGGTTCATCTGGGTACGGAGCGACTTCAGGGCCAAAAGGTTATTGGCCAATTTTTGTTGCCTGTTGCTTCGATAGTACAAAAATGTGGTCAAGGCCATTAGGGCAATACCAAAGACCAAGGAATAGATGATCCACTTTTGACGCTTACTGGCTTCCTCGTACAACTGCTGCTCGGTAACTGCCAAGCTGTATTTGCTCTGACTCAATTCGCGTTCCTGTTCCAAGCTGGAAATGCGATTCTGTGTATTTGCTATTTCCCTATTAAAGCGAGCAGCTCGGGATATTTCCTGTTCTTTCCTGACATAAAGGCTGTCCACCACGGCCACATAATCTTGATAGGACTCCAACGCTTTGGTATAGTCTCCCTTATACTTGTACACTTCCGATAATTTTCGGGTCGCATCCTTTTGCACCACTAGGTCATCATCCCGATCGGCCTCGACAATACTTCTTTCCAGGTAGGGTATGGCCTCGTCCAGCTTATCCTGGGCAATATAGGCATTGGCTATCTTGTAGTTGATGCGCTGGCTAGTGATGGTATCCCTGGTACTTATCCCCTGTCCTTCCGAAGCCACTGCGGACCTTGGCAATTGTTGGAGTTCGTCCAGGTTCCGTTTCCTTAATTGGATCTCATCATTATAGCGGCTTTTTTGACTATAAAAATCGGCCACTTTCTCACTTTCCTGAATAAGTCGTTCCGGTGCTACTTTTTTTGATAGGTTCAAGGAGTTTTGGTAAAAACCTTCCGCCTCGATGACCCTGTTTTCCAGAGCAAAGGCATCAGCTATCTTTGAGCTTAGATCTATTTCCTTGGGAGATATCTGGTTTTTTTCGGCAATGAGCAATCCTTGTCTGTAATAATCCTGAGCCTCTTTTAGGTTGGTCAGTGCTTTATGGGCATCACCTAGGGCCTCAAAAAGCTCAACTCGTTGATAGGGTACCATATTTTTCACCTCCAACATGGGTTCCAAGATGGATATCGCACTTTCATGATTTCCGTTCAGAACATATGCTTTACCTAACAAAACTTTGGTTAGATTCGATTCTTGGGCGGACAATGCATCCTTAAAATTGGTGATGGCAAGATCGTACTGCTCATGGAACATGTAGATTTCCCCCAATGTCCGTAGCGAGGCCGAAAGCTCCCTTTTGTTTCCAGAACTGCCCAATGGCTCTATGGAACGAGCTATAAAATCGATGCTCTTTTCGAGATTCGACTTTTTGTAAAAATTTGCGGAGTCTAGAAATCGCTGGTGACTCATCAAATAATTCGCGGGACTCGCTATTTCACGTTTTTGTTTTTGGGAGGTCTCTCTTCTTTGGTATCCCTCCACCAATACATCCACATCTTCTCGGGATTTTATACGATAACGGACCGTTTCCAGTTCGGGTCCCTCCACGATCAACATATCACCAAGGGACACTTTTATCTTAAACTCCCCAAGTGCATCTGTCCGGGTGAACTGTCCCTTATCGGTGGAGACCTGCACCCCTGATATGGGCATGCGATTTTCCTTCCCCTTTACGGAACCGCTGATTTCAAACTGTCCTTGCGAAGGACCTTCCTGAGCCCACGTCCCGAAGACCGTTGCGAACAGAAGGAATAATATGTATGCCTTGCGTATCATAACTTAGGTAAACATACTGCTTCCCAAGCACTTTAAAAAATGGGAATCTCTCGTTTTTGGTGAAAAAACAAGCTGTTTCACCTTACTTACGAACTCATTCGGTACAGTCACTCATTTTACATCACAGATCACTCATTCATAGTTTTAATTCCTGTTTGTTGCCGATACATTTACCTCATCATTATAAATTATTGCATCATGAAACATATAAAATACATTTTGGGCCCTGCACTTCTATTGTTTATGACAGGAACCTGCTACGGTTGCGACCTCAACGCAAACACCACAGAAAGAACTACACTTATTACAAAGTCATCTGTTGAAAAACCAAAGGAACAATTCGTTAAAATAGCCTTGCTCCTGGACACCAGCAACAGTATGGATGGTCTTATCAATCAAGCAAAGGCCCAATTATGGGACATTGTAAATGAATTTACCTATGCCAAATGCGGCAACGATATTCGACCATCGCTTCAAATTGCACTGTACGAGTATGGAAACGACAACCTTTCTTCCAAAGAGGGATACATTCGTCAAGTTTTGGGCTTTAGCAATGATCTGGACGAGATTTCGGAAAAGCTTTTCTCCCTGACCACCAATGGAGGTGAGGAATACTGCGGGCAGGTGATACATTCTTCTTTAAGGCAATTGGATTGGGGCAAAAATGCCGATGATCTAAAAATGATCTTCATTGCAGGCAACGAACCGTTCACCCAAGGGAAGTTGGATTATAAAGATGCTGCCACCAATGCGAAAGAAAAGGATGTCATCGTAAATACTATTTTTTGCGGCAATTACGACCAGGGCATCAACGGAATGTGGAAAAAGGGCGCCTTGCTAACAGGCGGGGAATATATGGCCATTGACCATAATAGAAAAGTGGTTCATATTGCTACGCCATACGACGATATTATTATTCAATTGAATGCCAAATTGAACAAAACCTATATCTCTTATGGCTCCATAGGCAGGCAAAAAAAGGAACTGCAGTTTATCCAGGACAGCAATGCCGCTGAAATGGAAGAGGCCGTTGCGGTAAAAAGGGCAGTAAGCAAGAGTTCTAGGCTCTATAAAAATTCGAAATGGGACTTGGTAGATGCTGCTGAGGAAGATACCGACTTGATTTCCGAACTTCAAGAAAAAGACCTTCCCGAAGAGCTGAAAGGAAAATCCGAAAGTGAAATAAAAGCCTTTATCCAGGAAAAAAAATCGGAACGTATGGAAATCCAAAACAAGATCCAGGAACTTAATGCCAAACGGGAAAAATATATTGCCGAAAACGCATCACAAGAAACCGGTGAACTAGAAAATGCCATGATCTCGGCCATAAAGGCACAAGCTTCCAAAAAAAATTATAGTTGGGATAGATAGGTGCTGTTGAACACCATGTGTAAAGTGGTCCACCCTTAAACGGTGGGCCATTTTAATTGTTGGCCGCTGGACAATAACAATCGTAGCGTTTACCATCATCTCTTTGTCCAAAATCGTAACCGAGGGTGATCTGATGGAACCCGCCATTGTCGAAGCGTATATCCCCAGATTGATAGGAATAATTGTACGAGAACATGAACCTATTGACATTCACCCCAATAATCGGTGTAAATAATTGCAGACGCTGCTCCCCAAATGATCCATTGGTCTGATATTGGGCCCCATCAAAACTTCTACGATAGGATAATCCCGCCCAAACCGTACCAAAACTTACATCACGATAGACCTTGGCGTTTAGGTCAACGGTCTTTTCCTTTGTAAAATCGGTCATTTGAAAAAGAATGGATGGCTCAATTCGCGTGCTCCTTCCAAAAACATAGCCCACAGAAAAAAGATAACGTCTCAAATTATCGAATTCAGCAGCGGTATATAAGTCCCTTCCACTGCCCAATAGGTTCAAAACTGCGGCATGTGCGTAAAATTCGAACAGGTTATAGGAAACACCTAGATCAACATTAAAATAACTTGTAGTATTCTTTACCCCTGTTACAATGGGATCGGGAATCACCGACCTAAATTCCGATTCGTCCAAACTGCTCAATATCACCCCCGCACTTAATCCAAATGAAAGTTGGTTCAAGGTTCTAAAATCCCCTGCCAATTGCAGATGGTGCGCATAGGTGGCCTTAAAACCGGTTTGGGAATGATAACCATTGGAATCATTGAAGAGTATGCCCCCTATCCCACTTCGTTCACCAACCCTGGAATTTATGTTCAAAGTCTGTAGACTAGGTGCCTCATCCACATTGAACCACTGTTTTCTAGCGGTCAGACGAATCTTGGTCCCTTCCGCAATACCTGCCATGGATGGGTAAACCAAGTAATAATTGTCCGCCAAGTAATCAAAATACACGGGAATACCTTCCTGTGCCTTGGCCATGGACCCAAAAAACAGGGCTATGATAATCGAGGTTAAGATACGTCTCATGTGACGATTGGGGCTAATGGTTGTTGAATACGATAAAACAATAACATAACGGAAAGCTCAGTACATTATTATAATATTTTGCTACGCATCCCAACTATTGGTATTTTTGCATCAAAGTTTCAAGATGAAAGAGTACAACATTACAGTTGTTCCTACGAACAACCCCAAGATAATCAAGTTCGAGACCAATCATTTTTTGGTAAAGGGCAATTACGAATATAAAAACATAGACGAGGCCAAAAATTCCCCTTTGGCCCAACAGCTATTCTATCTTCCTTTTATCAAGACCGTTTACATAGCCAGTAATTTCGTGGCTTTGGAACGTTTTGACATTGTGGAATGGGAAGATGTAAAGGATGAGGTGGCCCAACAATTGGTGGAATACCTCAACGCGGGAGAAACCGTTGTAAGCGAAGAAGAGGTCAAAAAGAAACAGCCTATTACGGTATATGCGGAGGTAACACCAAACCCTGCCGTGATGAAGTTTGTTTCCAACAAAAGAATTGTTCCCAGTACCTACGAGTTCAAGAATATCGACGAGGCCAAGGATTCACCTTTGGCAAAGGAACTCTTCCATTTTCCTTTTGTAAAAGAGGTTTTTATGGATGAGAATTATGTTTCCGTGACCAAATACGAAGTTGCGGATTGGGAGGAAATCAACATGCAGCTCCGCGAGTTTATAAGGGATTATTTGGCCGATGGCAAAGAGGTCGTTACCGCTGAAGCCATCCAAAAAAGTAAGGAAACTGTGGAACAAAACACAGTCCAGACCGACTATGACGACACCTCACAACAGATCATAGCCATTTTGGAGGAATATGTAAAACCTGCCGTTGCAAGTGATGGCGGTAACATTCTATTCCAGTCTTATGAAGAAGAGAGCGGTACGGTCAGTGTTATCCTTCAAGGAGCGTGCAGTGGGTGTCCATCATCAACATTCACCCTTAAAAACGGTATCGAGACCATGCTCAAGAACATGATGGGCGAAAAAATACGTGAGGTTGTGGCGCTCAATGGATAATTAATGGCTTTATACTGCCTTTTTCCCATCAAAATTTGTTAAATTAAGGGGAATCAAAAAAACATTGACCATGGCAGTATTAAAAGTTATTGAAGTATTGGCGAATTCCAGTAAAAGTTGGGAGGATGCCGCAAACAAAGCATTGGAACAAGCCTCAAAATCCGTAAAAAACATTCGGTCCATTTACATTAATGAGCAAAGTGCCACAGTAAAGGACGGGAAAATTGATGATTACAGAGTGAACGTAAAGATCACTTTTGAAGTACAGTAAAAAAAAGAAAGAATAAAAGATGCGTCCGGTACCGGACGCATTTTTTTATGCTACAATCTGCCCTATTGATGAAAAAAATAATTTTCTTCATAGTACTCGGAACCGCAGTCGTGGGCTGCAAACAAAAATCAGACAACGTGAACCATAAATATACCAATGCCCTAATCAACGAAACCAGTCCCTATCTATTGCAACATGCGCACAACCCCGTTAACTGGGAGGCCTGGCATCCGGAAGTATTGGAGAGGGCCCAGAAAGAGGACAAACTCCTATTGATCAGCATTGGATATGCGGCATGTCATTGGTGCCATGTTATGGAAAAAGAATGTTTTGAAGACGAGCAGGCTGCCAAGGTGATGAACGAAAACTTCATCAATATAAAAATCGATCGCGAAGAGCGACCCGATGTGGACCAGATCTATATGGATGCCATCCAAATGATATCGGGACAAGGGGGATGGCCACTCAACATTGTCGCATTGCCCGACGGAAGACCCTTTTGGGGTGCGACTTACGTTCCAAGGGATAACTGGATAAAATCTTTGGAACAACTGGCAGAGCTATATAGGAAAGACAAATCAAGGGTCACCCAATATGCAACCGATCTTGCCAATGGACTCCAGGCAATCAACCTTGTGGAAAACGACACAGAAAGTGAGCGTTACTCCATGGATCAGTTGGAGGCTGCAGTGCACAATTGGTCACAACACTTCGACACCTTTATGGGAGGACATAAACGGGCCCCAAAATTTATGATGCCCAATAATTGGGATTTTTTATTGCACTATACCAAAGCTACAAATAAACCACAGATCATGGAATTTGTGGACACTACCCTTACACGAATGGCCTATGGGGGCATATACGACCATGTTGGCGGAGGTTTTTCCAGATATGCCGTGGATATCAAATGGCATGTACCACATTTTGAAAAAATGCTGTACGACAACGGTCAATTGACAAGCCTCTATGCAAAAGCCTACGCAGTAACAAAAAATGAACTTTACAAGGATGTTGCCTCCCAAACCATAGCTTTTGTAAAAGAAGAGCTCATGGACAAGAGTGGCGGCTTTTACTCCTCTTTGGATGCGGACAGCCTAGATAAAAATGGACAGTTGGAAGAAGGCGCCTACTACGTCTGGACTCAAGGGGAACTCACTCAATTGTTGGGAAAGGATTACGAGATTTTCCAGGATTATTTCAACATTAATTCTTACGGACACTGGGAAGATGGAAATTATGTACTGATCAGGGATAAAAATGATAAGGAAATAGCCGACAAATACAACCTGGAAGTTTCCGGGCTGAAGAACATAATCCGGAAAAGTCTTGACATACTTAAAACTGAAAGGAACACACGCTCCAGACCTCGACTGGACGATAAAATCCTGACCTCTTGGAACGGCCTTATGCTTAAAGGATTAGTGGATGCCTATCGTTACCTGAGCAAACCGGAATACTTAGATCTCGCAATAAAGAATGCCGAATTCATCCAACAGCAAATGATCAAGGACGATAATTCCCTGCACCGAAACCATAAGGAAGGTAAAAGCAGTATCAATGGGTTCCTTGATGACTATGCTACCGTTATCGACGGTTATTTTTCCCTCTACGAGATTTCTTTTGATGGACAATGGCTAAGGTTGGCCAAAAGGCTTTTGGACTATGCCATAGAACATTTTTTGGACGACACTTCCGGAATGTTCTTTTATACCTCGGATGTGGATCGATCATTGATCAGAAGGACCATCGAAGTGGACGACAATGTGATTTCCTCCTCCAACTCCATGATGGCCATCAATCTCTTCAAATTCGATAAGTTATTTCCCAATAAGGGCTATGGCAAAATATCCGAACAGATGTTGAAAAACGTTCAGAAAGATTTTGATCGAAGGGCACAAGGTTTTTCGAATTGGCTGCATTTGGTTCTCTTTCAAAACCAGAACTTTTATGAAATTGCGGTGCTTGGTGATGATTTCAAAACCATGGCACGTGAAATCGGAAAGGAATATAATCCCAATAGTATCTTGGTAGGTTCGAAAAAAGACGGAAGTCTGGAACTACTGAAAAACAGAACGGTACCCGGAAAAACATTGGCCTACGTTTGCCAGCACGGAGCTTGCAAACTACCAGTCTCAAGTCCAGCGCAGGTTTTGGACCAGTTATAGCCCGACCAACATTAACATTTGTTTAGAAACCTATTCTTTTATTTTGTTTTAATAATCTGTAGGTTGCTGTTAAAACTAAAAAACCATTATGGAAGAACTAGAAAATTATCAAGATTACATAGACCAAGCTGTTGAATGGGCAGTGGATATTTTACCCAACCTCATCACAGCGATTGTTATATTTTTTATTGGGCTATGGGTCATTACTTTTATCAATAAAATGGTTCGTCGCTTTTTCGCGAAAAAGGATTATGATGAAACTCTTGAATCCTTTTTACAAAGTTTCATTAGCATAGTCCTCAAAGCTTTGCTGTTCGTGTTGGTGATCACCCAACTGGGAGTAAAAACATCCTCGCTGGTAGCCATTGTCGGTGCTGCGGGTCTTGCCATTGGTCTGGCTCTTCAAGGTTCCTTGGCGAATTTTGCGGGAGGGGTACTCATCCTTATTTTTAAACCGTTCAAAGTAGGTGATTTTATATCGGCTCAAGGAGTGGATGGCACGGTAAAGGAAATTTCCATTTTCAATACCAAACTGAGCACCTTCGGCAACCAGATTGCCATCATCCCCAACGGTCAATTATCCAATGGCAACATTGTAAACTATAATATGGAAAGTACCCGTAGGGATAAGATCGATGTGGGCATAGGATATAGCTCCAACATCAAGGAAGCCAAGGAAATCCTACTTCAGATATGTGCCGATAATCCAAGCATCAATACTGAGCCGGCACCAGAGGTGTATGTTGGTAATCTGGGTGATAGTTCCGTAGACCTTACGTTGCGGTTTTGGGCCAATAACGATGTGTTCTGGCCTGCACACTTTTATGTGATAGAACAGACCAAATTACGTTTTGATGCAGCGGGAATCGAGATTCCGTTCCCACAAAGGGTGATGCATCAAATGAAAGAAGATTAAGCTTTCTTTTTTTTCTGCTGAAGGACAAAATCCTTGAGGTAATAGGGCTCAAAATAAGCTACATCCTCAAAGTGTTTGGATTCATATTTTTTGAATGCTATGGAAGCCATATCCTTGGCAGAAGGAACAACGGATTCATTAAAAATAAAATTGGGGTGTCGCAAGACAACCTTACATTTTTCTGCACCACTCCCAACGAGGTACACCTTGTTATCCGAGACGTATTCCTTAAAGGATAACTCATTGATTACCTCTGCCCTTGTTTCTCTTACTTCGCTATTATTGACATCGTATACACAGGAATACACCTCCATACGCCGTGCATCCAATACAGGGATTACCAATTCACCTGAGTTTAATTTTATCTGGTGTGCCATACTCTGTAAAGTGGGCACGGAAATCAATGGTAAATCCAAGGAAAAACACAATCCTTTTGCAGAAGAGACCCCGATACGTAGACCCGTGTATGAACCTGGCCCTTTGCTAATCGCAACGGCATCAAGGTCCGAAAATGACAAAGAAGCCTCTTGCAAGGCTTCTTTGATAAATATGTGCAATTGCTCGGAATGTGAATAATTTACAGCATTGTTCTCTTTTAGGACAATTATGTTATCATCCTTTGAAATGCTCACCGAGCAGTTGGTAGTTGCTGTTTCTAAATTTAGTATTACGGCCATAGCGGCCACAAAGATACTAGTTTAATGAAATCGGTATACCAAAGTAGAACTCCAAAATTTTCAATCTGAAGATATAATCGTACTTGGTACGGATGGCATCGGCTTGAGCATTCTCCACTCTAGCTTGCGCCTGACTGTACTCGAAAGCATTCATTAATCCGACATCGTATCGTTCCTTGGCGTATTCGTAGGACAAACGCCTAGCCTCCAAGGTTTTTTCTGCAGCGACATAGGCCTTTTCAAACGTATTTACGTTTACATAGGCTTGCTGAATTGTGCTTTCAAGAGCCAATTTATCTTGCTCCAATTGTAATTTGGCCTTTTCCAAACTGATTTTAGACCGCATCACATTATTACGTGTACTCCATCCATTGAAAATTGGGATATTCAACTGCGCACCATAACTGATACCGTCAAAAATCCAGAGCTGATCGGTGAAGTTTGGCGTGTAAGGCACACCGTTCCCATCGGGAATCTGCGTCACATCGGAATATCTTGTACCATATTGAAAGAATCCCGACAAGGTTGGCAGGTATCCTCCCTTGGCTATCTTTAAATCCTGTTCCGCCAGATCCACATTGGATTCCGAGAACTTTATGTCGTTCCTAAAGCTCAATGCCTTATCAAAAATCACTTTGGGTGAGTTGCTAAGAATATCCGATGGTGGAATATCAAATTCCTCTTCCGCGATATCGAAATTCTCATAATCCGTAATCTGTAGCAATTGCGCCAAATTCACACGTGATATCAAAACAAGGCTCTCACCATTGATGATCTGCTGCTCCTGATTGGCTGCCGTAGCCTCTATTTCCAATAGGTCTCCTCTCGGGACCACACCGGATTCAACCAGTTCCTTGGTCCTTTTAAGATCTTGTTCGGTCACGGCATACTGCGCCCTAAAGGTCTTTAATTGTTCCTTATTGGAGACCACTTGTAAATAGGCGTTGGCCACATTCAATCTAATATCATCCTTCAAATTGTCCAGACGGTACTGACTTGCTATGGCGCTCATCTTTGCCCTGTTCAGGCGGTTAATGTTCCTCAACCCATCAAAAAGAGTAACATTGGAGCTTATTCCTGCGTTTACGTTAAATGCCGTACTGTTCGTGGGCAAGTTGTTTGTTGGGTTAATGGAGAAACCTGTATTGCTCGATGCGGAAGTAGACCCGTTAAGGCTGGGCAGCAAATTCCCAAGTGCATCGGATTTATCTATTTTGGCATTCTCCAAATCCAATTCAAATTGTTCTACGCTCAAGTTATTCTCTACTGCATACGCCACACATTCCTCAAGTGTCCATTTGCGCATTTGCGCATTGGAAAAAGAAACTGCGAACAACAGTATTAATATCGTTATGCTATTTTTCATTCGTTTTTTGATTTTGGTTTATAAAATGATTCAGCATGGATTAATCTTCGTCAGATCTGCTCTCGAGCTTGTTCCAAACCTTGATCTTATCATCTTCGCCAATACCTGATACAATTTCTACATCTATACCATCACTGACGCCAAGTTCCAAATCCCTTCGCTCGAATTCATTTTCACCCGTCTGCACTTCCACATAGGGCTTTTCTGTCTCCTTATCGAACTGGAGCAAAGCCTCTTTTATGGAAAGGACATCCTTTTTCTCTTCCAAAACAATGGATGCATTCGCACTGTAACCGGCCCTAACGTATGAAGTGCCATCGCCTTCCTTTACATCCAGGTCGCCCTCGATCTTAAACTGTACCGCACCTTCTTCCTCAACACCCTTTGGTGCGATGAATTTTAGCTTTGCATCGAACTTTTGTTCTTCCAATGCCCCAAGACTTATTTCCAATGGCATTCCAACGCTTAATTTGCCTACCTCGGCCTCGTCGACCTCGCCTTCAAAGATCATTTTGGACATATCGGCGATAGTGGCAATGGTAGTACCCTCGTTAAAGTTGTTACTTTGGATGACCTGGTCTCCTTCCTTCACTGGAATTTCCAGTATGGTTCCGGAAACTGTCGCCCTAATATTGGTATTGGCACTGGAAGATCCACCTGCAGATCCTTTTCTGATAATCTGGTAATCGGCCTGGGCATTCTTGAGTTCTTGCATTGCCTGCTCATAGGTCAATTTCAAGTTGTTATAATCCTGATTGGAAATCACACCTTTGTCGAACAACGTTTTGTTTCTATCATATTCCAATTTGGCGTTGTTCAATGCCAATTCTGCGTTGCGCACACGACCGGCCGCTTGGTTCAAGGATTGCTCGTTGGGAACTACCTTGATTACGGCGATAAGGTCCCCTGATTCTACCCGAACACCTTCCTCCAACATGATTTTATCGATAATTCCGGAAATTTGAGGTTTGATATTGATCTCGTCCTCAGGTATCACCTTACCGGTTACGATAACCTTATTTACAATGTCCTTTCGTTCTGCTGTTTCGGTCTTATACAGCTCTACAGGAGTACTGTTCTGCTTTAAAAAGTAGACTACAGCGGCCAAAATACCAATGACCACTACCCCTATCAATCCGTATTTTACATACTTGTTCATTCTTGCTTATTTGATTTCGTTATTTAATTGTATTGATGATTATTCTTCTCTTAATGCATCTATAGGTTTAATCTTTACCGCCCTGTTTGCAGGCAACAGTCCAATGAGCACACTCAGCCCTACCATAAGGATAAAGGATATGACAAACTGAGGTATACTTATCATGGGCTGTACAAAGGGAAAATCGTCCCCACTGCCCCACATGGAATTCATAATGGACAATATTCCTACGGCTATGGCAAATCCTACCAGCCCGGCAAACGCGGTCAATACGATCGCCTCGATCACGATTTGGCGCTTAACGATTATAGGAGTGGCCCCTAAGGCTCGCCTTACACCTATTTCCTGGGTACGTTCCTTTACCGTGATCAAAAGAATATTACTGATCGCAATGACCCCTGCCAACAAAGTGAAAATCCCGACAAAGAATGAGAACCCTTGAAGAACTGTGGTAAAGGCAGTAATACTGTTGAATATTTCCGACATATCGAAACTGCCTATGGCACGTTCGTCATCTGGATGGATATCGTACTTGGTCTTTAGGATGGTCTTTATCTGGCTCTCCACGAATGCTACAGGGGTACTTTCCTCCACTGCAATGGCCATCCATCCCATTCGATCACCGGAATTAAAGGCTTTTTGAAAGGTGCTAAACGGAATAAACACCGCATTCTCACCATCTATATTGATATTATTGTTCGGTTTATAGATTCCTACCACCGTAAAATAAACACCATTGATTCGGATTTCCTCGCCCATGGCCTTTTCACCCTTTTCAAAAAGGAGCTTATAGGTTTCCTCCCCTATTACACACACTTTTTTGGAATCTTCAATGTCGGTTTGGTTCAAGAACCTACCTTCCACCAATTTCTTTTTGGTAATGTTATCTATCTCCGGATAATCCCCGTAAACGGCGGAACCACTGGTCTGCCCATTTCTATATACACTTACCGTTCCCCTATGGCTTGCCAACTCAATTCTAGGAGCCAGTACTTCTATCTGGGGAATCTGCTTTTTCAAAATATCCGCATCTTCCAATTTGTACCGTATCCGTCTTCCACGTTCGAAACCTTTGTAGGGCTCAGAGGTAGATTGCCCCCATACGAACAAGCTATTGGAAGCTGTTCCTGCAAATAGCTTATTGAATCCGTTGCTCATACCATTGGCAGAACCCAATAACAGCACCAATATGATCATGGCAAAGATTACCCCCAACATGGTCAGGAAGGTCCTGAACATGTTTTTACCCAGGGTATGAAAAATTTCTATCCACAAGTCTTTATCAAATAACCACATAACTATTTATCACTTAGTGCAACAATGGGTTTCACATTTGCAGCTTTCATGGCCGGCAACAAACCTGCCAACACCCCTGCAACTATTAAAATAATAGTGGCCGTAACCACAACCGATAGGCTTACCGATGGATTGCTGAATGCCGGTGTCTCGATCATTGGACCGATTGCGGCCAAGATCATCCAGGCAAACAACAAGCCTACAAATCCCGAGATGGCCGTGATAAAAACAGACTCCAAAAGGACCAGGTTCACAATTTGTCTGGGCCTAGCCCCCAATGCCTTTCTTACCCCAATTTCCTTTGTACGTTCTTTGATCGTGAACACCATGATGTTCCCGATGCCAACGATACCAGCGATCAAGATCAAGAACCCTACTCCAATACCTATCCCTTTAAGAACAGCGGTAAAGCTGCTGATATCATTGAACGCTTCGGCATAATTCCAAACATTGAGACCTGCTTGGTCCTCAGGCGCTATCTTATGTCTTCTCTTCATTAATATTTCCAAACGCTCCGAAAATTCGAGTGCCTCGGCCAAATCATAATTTGGGTTGTAGGTCAATGCAATACTTGCTATCTCATTGGTATTCCCATAAATTCTTTGATAGGTACTTACAGGGGCATAGATTCGTCTTTCGGCATTATCGTCCCCATCATCCGTAAATACACCGATGACCCTGAACGGCAATCCGTTGAATTCAACAAATTTCCCCAACGGATCTTCTTTTTTGAAAAGATCTTCAGCAACCTTTCTTCCGATGACGGCCACCTTTGCCTTGTTGATGATATCCGCCTCGTTGATATACCTACCTGCGGTAACCAAGGTCTTTTCTATGGCCTGATGGTCGGGGTGTGTTGCCTGTACGGAATAAGAACCCGTTTCATCCTTATATCGAGCAGTGGCATTGCCGTAATATCTGGCACTTATATATTCAATATCCTTTGGAAAACTCTCCTTAATGTACTCAAGGTCATCATTCTTCAATTGGATGCGTCTACCTGCCTCGAATCCACCATATGCTTTGGAAGTGGTACCCGGACGTACAAAAATGGAATTGGTGGCATCATCGTTGAACTGTCCTACGAAACCGTTCTGCATACCATTTACCGATGCAAGGAGCATCACCAATATAAAGATGGCCCATCCCACTGAGAAACCTGTTAAAAAGGTCCTCAGTTTATTGGTCTTGAGCGTATTGAATATTTCCTGCCAAACGTCCCGATCAAACATACTGTTCCGCTCTTACTTGTTCAACTTTTTTATCTTCCACAATAACACCATCCTTTAGGTGCACGATACGTTTGCACATATGTGCAATATCCTCCTCGTGGGTCACCACCAAAATGGTGTTCCCTTCATCATTGATTTTTTGGATAAGGTCCATGACCTCGTACGATGTTTTACTGTCCAAGGCCCCCGTTGGCTCATCTGCCAAAAGCACCTTTGGTTCCGCTGCCATGGCGCGTGCAATGGCCACCCTTTGCTTCTGCCCACCGGAAAGTTCGCTAGGCAAGTGGTCTGCCCATGGTTTAAGGCCCACTCTTTCCAAATACTTCATAGCCTTTTCTTGGCGTTCCTTTCGAGGTACTTTTTGGTAATACAATGGGAGTGCTACATTTTCGGCGGCACTTTTGTAATTGATAAGGTTGAAGGATTGAAAAATGAAGCCCAAGAACTTGTTCCTATACTGGGCTGCTTTTGTCTCGCTCAGGTTTTTGATAGGAACACCATCAAGGTTGTACTCACCTGAATCGGCACTATCGAGCATTCCCAAGATATTCAACAAAGTGGATTTGCCAGAACCGGAAGAGCCCATAATGGCGACCAGCTCACCTTCTTCCACTTTAAAATTGATTCCCTTTAAAACATGAAGGGAATTGCTTCCCATTTTATAGGATTTATGAAGATCTTTGATTTCTATCATGATTGATGACGTTAGCTATCTTACTTTTACTTCTGCTAGTAAGACATATATGTTGTTAAATTGTTACAAGATTTTTCACTTTTTTTCTAAATGGTAGTATTTCCATTATTCTTCAGCCAGCGCGTTCCACACCTTAACCTTGTCAGAAGCCGTTATACCAGACCGTACTTCGACAAAAATGCCATCACTGACGCCTAGTTCCACCTCCTTTTTTTCAAATTGCTGGTCAGCGGTCTCAACTTCCACAAATGGCTTCTTTGTATCATCGTCAAACTGGACCAGGGCTTCCTTCACGGCCAATACACTATCGGCCCTTGCCAAAATTATGGATGCATTGGCACTGAGGCCCGCCCTGATAAATACGGTATCGTTCTTTTTTAAGGTTCCCTTTATTTCGAACTGAATGGCACCGTTTTCTTCCTTGCCCTTGGGAGCAATATAATCCAGGACAGCATCGAAGACACGGTTTTCAATGGCCCCTACGGTAATTTCCAACGGCAGGTCTTCCTTTATCTTCCCGACTTCGGATTCATCCACTTTGCCCTCAAATATCATTTTATCCACATCGGCAATGGCTGCAATGGTAGTACCTTCGTTGAAGGTATTGCTCTCGATTACCTGATTGCCCACCTCTACCGGCACCTCAAGTACCATTCCGCTAACAGTCGCCTTGATCAAGGTATTGGCCGAGCTGCTCAAACCGCTCGTGGTTCCAGTTTTTACGATATCGTACCTTTTATTGGCAGCTGCATAGGCTTGTTTTGCCTGATCATAGGATACTTGCGCCCGCTCAAGGTCGGTTTTGGGCACCACACCCTTGCCAAAGAGTTTTGATTGACGCTCATAATTCCTTTTTTGGTCATCCAAGTTGATCTTGGCCTCATCAATGGCATTTCGTGCATCATTTAAAGCGGAGAGATTCGGAACGACCTTGATCTTGGCCAGAAGATCTCCGGATTTCACATAATCCCCTCCTTCCACATAAATCTCTTCGATGACCCCTGAGATATTGGGTTTTATCAAAACTTCTTCCAAAGGCAGGATACTGCCCGTGGCCACCGCTTTTTTTACAATGGTCTGTTTGGATGGGGTTTCCGTTTCATACACTACAGGGTCCTCTGCATTCTTTTGATACAAGTAGTACATGGAGCCACCGAACACTATTACGATGAGCAACAAGATGACAATGGTTACCGATTTTTTCATTTCTATTATTGTTAATTGATTGATTCTTACCTATTATTCTATTCTGTTCGCAATGCTTCTATGGGCCTAACCCTTATTGCGCTTTGTGCCGGGATAAATCCTGCCAACAGTCCCGAGACCATTAAAATGGTCAAAGCCCCTGTGACTACGCCTACACTGACACTTGGACTCATGAACATATCTACTGGACCAATACTGTCCAAAAGGGAATTGATACCGAATATGACCAAGGAACCCAATATGATCCCTACCATACCTGAAATCAATGTCAGGAAAATGGATTCCATTAAAATTTGCTTTTTAATGGACCATGGCTGTTCGCCCAACGCCCTACGTATGCCTATTTCCTTGGTACGTTCCTTGACCACGATGAGCATGATATTACTGACACCTATAATCCCTGAAAGCAAAACCATGATCCCTACGATATAAGCAACCGCCTTTAAGGCCCCGAAAAGACTTTCAACACGATTGTATTGCTCGTACAGGTCAAAATAGCCTACTGCCCGGGTGTCCTCCGGGTGAACTTTATGACGCTGCTTCATCACATCGACTATTTTATCCTTTAACTGCGAAATGGAACTGCCATCGTTTGCCGTAATGGCCATCCACCCCACGTCTTCTCCTCGGTTAAAGGCTTGTGAAAATGAAGTAAAGGGCACAAATATCTCCTTTTGGCCTTCTTCGCCTCCTCCGCTATTGTTCTTTTTATAAGTACCAATGACCATAAAATTCACTCCTTGTATTTTGATATAGGTACCAAGGGCTTCTTCATCCTTATCGTACAGATCGTTTTTGACCCCTTGCCCGATGATGGCCACCTTTCTTTTCTCCCTGATGTCGTTATAGTTCAAGAATCTCCCCGAAGTGACGGCCATAGGGTCTTGGTTAATGATTTCGGGATAATCCCCATACACATTGTAAGCCCCTGTTCGAATACCACGGACTACATTGTTGTTCCCACCAAAGCCTCCCAGTTGGTTACGTGGAGAGATAAACCTGAGATTGGGAACATTGTCCCGAAGAGCTTCCACATCACCTATTTTAAATTCAAACCGTCTGCCTTTTGGCAAACCTTCGTAGCCCTTGGTAGTGGCCCTGGTCCACATAAACATGGTATTTGTGGCTATGTTTCCAAAATCTTGTTTGATACCGTTTTCCAATCCTTTACCTGCCGCCAAAAGCACAATAAGGATGAAAATTCCCCAGCAGACACCAAAGGCCGTGAAGATGGTGCGCCACACATTGGTCGTGAGCACCTCGATAATTTCCCGCCATCTATCTTTATTGAACATATCAGCTTAGTTTATTCGTCCCTCAAGGATTCGATTACCTTTACTCTTGCTGCTCGGTATGCGGGCACAAAACCTGCCAAGGTTCCTGCCACGATCAATACAATTACCGTTGAAAAGGCCACATTAAAGTTCACGGACGGATTCATGATATAGTCGACCTCAATATTGGGACCTACGAGTTCCAATAACGCCATACTAAATATAAGTCCGCCAAAACCTGAAATCGCGGTAACAAAAATGGCTTCGTGCAAAATCATGCCAATAATGGACCATGGCTTTGCTCCAAGGGCCTTTCGTATACCTATTTCACGAGTTCGTTCTTTTACTACGATCATCATAATATTGCTAACCCCTACAACCCCTGCAATAATGGTACACACTCCCACAAACCAGAAGAAAAGCTTGATATTGTTGGTGAGGCCATAATAACGTTTGGCCTCTTCCATGGCACTCCAAACCTCTATACCCCCTGTATCGTCCGGAGCTATTGTGTGGGCTTGTTGCAAATACTGCCTAAGTCCGTTCTTAAAATCAACGGCCTGTGCCACTGCCTGATCAAAATTATCCACTGGCGGTAGGGTAAAGGACAGATTATTAAGTCTATTACCCCCGTTAAAAGTGCGTTGGGCAGTAGTAATGGGTATATAGATCCTTTCCTCTTCTCGATCTTCCATCTCTTTATATACCCCTATTACTTTAAATGGGATACCAGAAATATCTATGAACTCGCCAATGGGAGTATCCACTTCTGCAAAAACATCTGTTTTTATCTTATTTCCAATGATGGCCACTTTACCATTGGACACTTCATCTTGGTAATTGATGAATCTACCCTCGAGCATTTTGGCATTCTCGATAAATTGAAAATCCGATGCCACACCCTGAACCCCATAGATAAGTGCCTCCTTCCCGTAGTTTACACTCACCCCTCTAACAAAAATCCTAGCCGAACCATATTCAATATCGTCTTGGAACATAGCACTTGCCTTATCGAAATTTTCATTGACCAGCTGAATCCGTCTTCCAGGGTTCAGGCCTTTGTATTCTTTAGAAGTTATTCCCGGCCAAACCCATACACTGGTGGATGCATCTTGCTTGAACTCGTTTTCGATTCCGTTGCGCATACCTTGGCCAAATCCTAGAAGGATTACCAATATAAATATTCCGGAGGCCACGGAAAGCCCCGTTAAAAAGGTGCGGAGTTTGTTCTTTCGTATGGTGTCAAATATTTCTTGCCACCGTTCAAGGTCGAACATGGGTTAGCGATTTTTGATTGATGAGTAACGCAATGGTTCACCAATAAGACCACTAAAGCCGACAAATGTTACAGTTTGAAGTAAAAATAATGGGTTTTTAACCCCTCATTTTCCGATAAATGAAATAGAATAGGCCAGCGACTAAGACATAAGGAACGGCCATAAGATATATGATTCCGTTGTTAATGGCCTCTGCAGTTTTACCATCGGACTCGCTTTCCACCACCGCTCGGCACATGGCACATTGGGCTTCGGCGAAAGTGGGGAAAACCAAAAATAAAAATAATATGACCAGCAATCTTGTTCTCATGTAAGTCTTTAATATGGATAATATGGTGAAATCATCACATAGACCAAAACACCCGTGATGGCCACGTAAAGCCATATGGGAAACGTATATTTAGCCCATTGTCTGTGGCTCTCAAAATCGTCCAAATAGACCTTTGAATAAGTAATCAACACCAATGGAATCACTGAAATGGACAACACAATATGTGTCATCAAAATAAAGTAATAGATGTATTTAATGGGACCCTCACCACCAAAAATGGTCGTTTCGGATGTCATGTGATAAGCGACATACATGACCAAAAACAACGCTGAAAGTATAATATTGGCCGTCATCAACCTTTGATGTATACGTTGCCTTCCATTTTTTATGGCTACAATGGCAGCTATCAATAAAATTGCAGTTAGACCATTGATTCCTGCATAAATCGGTGGTAAAAAAGATAATGGTTTAGCATTTGGAATCCTATACCCGAACAATAATGCCACAACCAAAGGAATGGCTATGGATATCACGGTGATCAACTTATTGAACCGTTTTTCCCTTAACGTTACTTCATCGGTCATTCTGCCAATAGTTTTTTTATGTCCTCTTTCAATATAGTAATCTGTTGGGTCTCCCCATCGCTATTCTCTCCTTGCTCCTCTGTAATGGTTCCCCTGTAATAAATCAGGGGGTTCCCAAACTCATCTTTCCGAGAGCGAATATACCCATTTTTATCCACCAACGCGAACATGCCCGAGTGCTCAAAACCACCTGGTGCAGCTTGGTCCTCATTGGCAAATATGTAAAAACCTTCCTGTGCCAAGGCGTATATTTTTTCTTGATCACCAGTCATCAAGTGCCAATCCTTATCCGTAATCCCATATTTATCGGCATAAGCTGAAAGCACCGAGGGGGTATCGTACCGTGGATTAATGGTGAAGGATGCCACTCCAAATGCCTCATCATCCTGAAAAGTATCCTGCAGCTCCACCAAATTCTTGGTCATTATGGGACATATCGTGGGGCATGTGGTAAAGAAGAACTCGACCACGTAGACCTTACCCAGATAATCTTTGTTAGTGACCATTACACTATCTTGGTTCAAAAACGAGAATTCCGGAACACTTCGTTTTTCACCTTGGTTGACCACAAAACCCACTTCCACATTTTTGGAGGTTCCGCTCATGCGATCATTCTCCACGATTGTGCCTCCCTTTACCCTTTTGGTAATTTCATAAACTGCAAAAATCCCAAAAATGAGAATTATTGCGGACACCCAGATATAGGTGTGTTTCTTTTTGTTATTTGCTCCTGTCGGCATTGTTCTTTTTTAACGCTAGTCGGTACTCTGCCAAGATTATCTTAACATCGTCAACCATTTTATTGTTCAGCTCCGCTACTGACGAAGTATCAAATCCGTACTTAATGCCCTCATCCTCATCATCGGTTCGCCCTCTTAGGCTTAAATCCTTGTCCACTATAAAAACATGAGGCATGGATAAATTGTCATCAAGCTCCAAATTAGTATCAAGCGAATTGTAGAATGCGGTTATTTCGGATTCCTCTCCAAAGGCAAAATGCCATTTGTCCACATTCGACAGTTTGCCCAGTTCGGTCTTTAGCTCGTCCACCTTGGCCTCGGAGCCCTCAGTTGCGACCATGACAATTTGAAAATCGTTGAATTCCCCAAATCTCTTGTAGATTTTCTGGTTCAGGTTAAAGGCATTCCCTTGCATAGCCTCTACATTGTTTCCCAAAAAACCTAAAATGGTAATCTTATTTTTAAGTTGAACGCGGGAATCAATGGTTGAAACATCGTCGACCTTTTCGGTAAGAATGGGAAGACGGCCAAAATTATTTACACCTGATGCAAAGAACAGGTAAACCACAACGGGAAGGATAAAAAGGACTGCTAATACGACTTTCTTCTTCATAGTATCAAAACCGTACAAAAATAAAAAAAGACGGTTGGAAAACCGTCTTTTAAATTTGTTAAATGCTTTCTTAGAAATTCCAAGTTATGAATCCATCGCTATATACATTATAAATGTAGTCAGCTTCGAAAAGCAGGATGAATATCAAATAACATATTAGAAATATGGGGGTCCATACGATTACTCTTCGCAACGGAGTCTTTTCGTCTCTTAAGTGCATAAAGTCCCATGCAATGTAATAGGCCTTTACCAAGGTTAGGATTATAAAAATCCAGTTTAGCAATTTCATCCCCAAAAAGTAGCTATGGGTCAAAAATTTTGGTTTAACGATACCCAAAGCAACCTCCACGGTCGTTACTATAGAGAGAAATATAAGTACTCCCCAAATTTTTTGGGTGTTCGACTTAAATTTTAAAAGTCCTCTGAAAATCTCAAGTTTATGCTCGTGTGCCATTTATAATCAATGTTTTTAAACCAAATAAAAGAATGTAAATACGAAAACCCATACCAAATCCACAAAGTGCCAGTACAGACCTACTTTCTCAACCATCTCATAATGCCCCCTACGCTGGTAGGTTCCCAAAATAACATTGAAGAAAATAATAATATTGATCACAACACCGGAGAATACGTGGAATCCGTGAAATCCTGTAATAAAGAAGAAGAAATCCGCAAATAACCTATGGCCATATTCATTGTGCACCAAATTTGCACCTTCCACCACCTGATTGGCTTCCAAGATTTTCGCCAAGGATTGTTTTCTATCCAAAAGGGTCTTCTCACCTTCCTCGTTCAACTGCTCGGTACGTATAAGAATATTTGGCGTGGCCTTGAATCCTTCCACTACCTCGTTCAACGAGTAGGATGTTTGGTAACCTTCTGATTGGAACCAGATACCTTCGCTGGCAACGTGCTTTACCCTTTCCTCTGGCAAGGTCTTGGCAAAATCCGCCAAGGCTGCACGCTCTCCGGTCTCAGCATCCACAAACTGGAGAATCCTACCTGAGTTGGTCTCAAGAGCTCCAAAATCACCTTTAATAAAGGTGGCCCATTCCCATGCCTGTGAGCCAACGAATATGGCACCACCGATAATGGTAAGGAACATATAAAGAATTACACTTTTCTGTTTCATCTTATGACCTGCATCCACGGCCAACACCATGGTCACAGAGGACATAATCAAGATAAAGGTCATAAAGGCCACATAGTACATTGGGTAGTTCCCGTGAAAAAATGGTACGTGCGTGAACACTTCATCGGCGATAGGCCATAATTCTATAAACTTAAATCTTGAAAAGCCATAGGCTACCAAAAACCCGGAAAAGGTCAAGGCATCAGACATGATAAAGAACCACATCATCATTTTTCCATAGCTAGCGCCCAGAGGTTTATTTCCACCTCCCCAAACGCTATCTTCTGTACCGGTACTTACCGTTGCATCCATATAAAAGGTCGTTTTATTAAAACTTTCACAAATTTACATTTTTTGATGTATTGGAAAAGACAAACTTGAATGAAAACTGCTCCAATCAGGTTTTATTTCACGAAATACATAAATAGTATAAGATATACCCAAATAAAATCCAGAAAATGCCAAAAAGTGGCACCCAATTCCATCCCTAACATATTATCAGGGGTATATTTACTTCCTATCTGTCGCACCAAGACCACCAAAAGTGATATCAATCCTGCCACTACATGGGCAATGTGCACTGCTGCGATCAAAAATACATAGGACATTTTTATATTACTAGTGGGACCGGTAAAATAATACCCATTTTCCAACATTTGAGAAAAACCTACAAACTGAAGTGATATAAAAGTGACCCCCAAAGCAAGTGTGACCAACAATAAAATAGTGCCCATCTTTTGGTTCCCCTTGGCCACAAAGTTTTTGGCCATATAATAGGCAATGCTGCTCAGTATGATCATTGCCGTACTGATGAAAAAAGCACTAGGCAGTTCTAGGTCGCTTACCCAGTCCTCACGCTTACTGCTCACGATATAGGCACTGGTCCAACCGGCAAACCCCATAATCAAACTAACAATACCGAACCAGAGCATCATCTTCTTTGCCCTTCTGTTCTTTTCTTCCGCTGTTCCTTGGGTCAAATCCATATTAACTTATAAACTTATCTACGACGTAAATTACTTGAATCAATGAAATATAGGTAACACTGGCCAACATCAACCTTCTTGCCGAAGGGTTGTCCCTTTTCTCATATAATCTAAATGCAAAAAACAACATGACCAATCCGGAAAGCAATACGATCACTGCCGCCGGAACGGACAAGTGCAAGCGCCCTGTGAAACCGAACACTGGGACAATGGAAATCACGATCATCCAAATAGTATAAAGAATAATCTGAATTGCGGTCCCTTTATCTTTTTTACCAGTGGGGAGCATTTTAAAGCCCGCCTGTTTGTAATCATCATCCAGCATCCAGCCGAGCGCCCAAAAATGTGGAAACTGCCAAAAAAACTGAATCATAAACAATGTCCCTGGCTCTATACCAAAGTTGTCGGTAGCAGCGACCCAACCCAACATAAAAGGTATCGCACCTGGAAACGCACCAACAAATACAGCCAGTGGCGACTTGGTTTTTAAGGGCGTGTAGACGCTGGTATATAAAAAGATGGAAATTGCTCCGAACATGGCGGTCTTGGGATTCAATGCCAACAAGGACAAAACTCCGATAACCGTTAAAGCAACTGCGATGATAAGTGCTGATTTTACGGACATTCTACCAGAAGGTATGGGCCTGTTCCTGGTGCGTTTCATCAAAGCATCAAGATCTTTCTCTATAATTTGGTTGTAAGCATTGGATGCACCAACCATGCAGTATCCCCCGAACATCAGTAACAAAAGTGACACGAAGTTGACCTGATCTGCACCTAAAAAATATCCGGCTATGGAGGAAAAAACCACACTTATGGCCAGTTTGGCCTTAGTAATCTCCTTAAAGTCCGAAAACAGTAAGGAAAGGGTATTATTTTTTACGGAACCTACGGCAGATTTCATCCACTTCTTTATTGGCTGGCAAAGATAACGCCAGCATACATCTTATGCAACCAAAGGTAACGTTTTATGATTCTTGCACTTGAATCCATAAAAAAAGCCCGAATGAATATCATCCGGGCTTTTCCCATTCCTGCCTCGACAGGAATTGTATAATTCTTACTGAAGCTTAAATGTAATTGGAATACTGAAAGGTACTTTTACAGGTCTACCTCTTTGTTTTCCAGGTGTCATTTTAGGCAACTTCTGAATAATTCTCATCGCCTCAGCTTCCAAGTTTTTGTCCGGTCCGCGCATTCTAATGTCTCCGATGCTACCATCCTTCTGGATAACGAAAATTACACTTACCCTACCTTGAACACCCATTTCCTGTGCAATTTCAGGATAACGGAAGTTTTTACGGATATGTTGCTGCATCATTTCTTGGAAACAAGCTTTTTTGTCACTGGCTCCTTCACAACCTGGGAATACAGGTACATCCTCGATTACTGCGAAAGGCACGGTAATATCCTCTTCTACCTCTTCCACTTCAACTTCCTCGATTTCGATTACCTCTTCCTCTTGGCTGGTTTCGGTAGACTCGATAACGGTCTCTTCCACCTCTTCTTCATCCTCTACAACCTCGATAACTTCGGGGGCAGCAGGTGGCGGTGGTGGCGGTGGAGTCTTAATCTGCTCGGTCATTGGCACTTCTTCGTCCAATTGATCTTCAACATTCATAGAAATGTCGTAGTTGTTGACCTTGTCGTATTTTTTCCACTCCATGGCTCCGTATACCAACGCCAAGACAGCCGCCAATCCTATAACGAAATATAGTGCGCTGTTTCTTCCTACGTCTGCTTTCGGGTTCTTTTTTGGTTCCATCCTTTTTCTCCTTTTCTTAATTTAGTGTTTGCTAATTTAATTATTAATTGGTTAAATAAACAATTAAAATTTCCATTTTAACGGGTTTTTCTTAGAAAAAACCCACCGAATCAGCCCAATTCCTGAAAATGCTCCCAATGTATTGGCCAATACATCGCCCATCTCCGCCATTCGGTCTGTTGTTAAGGTAAATTGTAATATTTCTATAAGTATACCATATATAATAGCCAAAACCAAGACAATCTTCAAGGTCTTTGCCAATCCAAGACTTCCCTTGGTTCTTTCCCGTAAACTTAGACATCCTGTAAAACCGAACACCATATAAAATATGAAATGGGTTATTTTATCGGCATATGGAATATTAAGGGTTCCTGTGTCCAAATCCATACTGGAAAAAGAAAATAGGCTGAGCACCGTAATAATGACCACCCAACCTAAAAACAATAAGGTATAAAGGTATTTTTTAAGCACCTATCAATGCCTTGTAATCATCGGCACTCATTAATCCATCCAATTCGGAAGGCTCGCTTATTTTGATTTTAACCATCCAACCTTCGCCATAAGGATCGGAATTCACCTTTTCGGGTTCATCCTCCAATGCCTCATTGAATTCAACGATCTCACCGCTCAAGGGCAAAAACAAATCAGAAACGGTCTTTACGGCCTCTACCGTCCCAAAAACCTCTTCCTTGTCCAGTGTTTCATCCAAGGTCTCCACCTCAACATAAACTATGTCCCCAAGCTCGCTTTGCGCAAAATCCGTAATTCCAACGGTAGCGATATCTCCATCGATTTTGACCCATTCATGGTCTTTTGTGTACTTAAGTTCTGATGGTATGTTCATTACTTTCAATTTGAATTAGTTGATGGACAAATGTAACAGATTGCGGAAAGCTTTTCAAAGAAACTTTACCACAAAATGATTCAATGGCAAAATCAGCCCGGTATTAGTTACCAAAGTTATATCTTAAGGTAAATCCAGTATTGATCGTGGTCTGTGGAAATGCCGTCGAAACTGCAAACTCAGAGAAGGAATGGTCATAAAAGAACAGGGCATTGAGACTTTTGCTCAAGGCATAGTCAGCCGTGAACTTTAAGGACATCAATCTTTGTCCGGAAGTGATCTGGTTGTTATCAATATCCAAATTACGTATAATGGTAATGTTATCTCTGAGTGATATATCCGCTTTTAGATTTAGGTCGCCTTTCAAACGTGTCTTCTCACCACCGATATTGGTCACAAATTTCACATCCTTGAAACGGTAGCCCAATCCAACAGTGTATTCGTTTCCGTTAATCTCAGTTAATAGATTATTATCGAATGAAAGGGACAATGTTCTACTGGTTCTGACTTCCGCCAAGAAACTGAAAGAGTTTTGCATCTCAAAATCGACACGCATCAGCGGGCTGAACTCATCGGTAAGCACCACATTATTGATCAGGGTTTTTGGCAACCAATCTGCTGTCTCGGCATCGATAGTGGTATTTTGGCGCTCCAAATTGGTCTGGAAAGAGTTGACACTGTAGGCAGCCCTATACCCATGGCTCAGCGAAAATCGTTTAAACTTCCTTTTAAACCACCTATTCTTCATCAAACCGGTATATTTTATGTTCCAGTTCGGGATTGGTATTTCACGGAACGCATCCATGTTCACCCGTTCAGCGTCCTGACCTGTATAAGCTGCAAAGAATGCCGGCAGCAATACGTCTTGTTGTGTTTTTCCATAACGTTGTGGAAAACCGTCCTCGTCCAATTCTCCCGGTGCTTCGCCCCTATCGGACACCAAACGGTTGGCTATGGTGATCCTGTTCTGTTTGAACTGCTCAAAGGTTTCGGAATCAAACTCATCGCTCTTACTGAAAACAGTCCCGATCATCATCGTGGAAATACTAAAGTTCCCCATCTCGTTCACCAGCCCGTCCAACCCGTTCATCCATTCTTCCGGACTATAGCTTTCCTGAGAAGAACTCATATAATTTCTATCGGCGCTCAAATCGATTGTCAGGTCCTGTGTAGGTTGGGCCGTGGCCGTAATGTTCAATTGTTTGTTGGTGTTCTGCATGAACTGGTTGCTATATTCGGGATAATCCGTGAGCCACCCATTTCGTGCCGCTTCAAATCGCACATCTGCCTGGCTACCGAACACAAAGCCCAAGGTTGGTCGCGTTGTCCCAATAAATCCTATGGATTGTGTATAACCTGGCAATACGGTTCCACGGTTCTCGCTATAGTTTACATTGACACGCTTAACCATTGTGAGTACATCCACCAAAGTATTGAAACCCTTACCGGTCTTTCGAGGACCATCGGGCTCAGCTCCATTGGCCGGGTTCCCTGCCTTGTCCCTTCTAACTGCTGCTTGGTTTGCAGTCACCTTGCCATCGCGCTTCTTAAGGCCCAAAAAGTCATATAAACGCTGCATACTCATGTTCGCTGTAATATTATGAGTACTTGCATTTTGAACCGTATTAATATGCTCCCCGGCAACCTCTAAAAGTGCATCACCGCCTCGTTGCCAATCAAAATTACTGGTATAGGTATACTGCGCATTGATAAAATTGAGGAACGGTATCTTACTGAAGGGCAATTCATAATTCAATTGCATTTGTTGAGCGTGCCTATTGGGCTCACCAATATCAAAAAAGCCATCCCAAAGGTCAAGGGCCTGATTGATACCAGAATCACGATCATCATCCACATTAAAATAATTACGGACAATATTGTTATTGGAGGCTGTAAGGTTCAAGCGTAGTGACTTTGTTAAACTGTAGTTCAATGCATATTGCCAATTGAACAAATAATTTCTTTGTTGTAGCAATGGAAGTTCCAAGGCATCTACTCCCGGTTCCAGAACATCCCTGTACCGTTGTTGGTTGAATGAACGATTGTAATTTGCATTTACCGACAGACTTGTGGGCAACGCATTAAAGTTAAGATCCTTTAACCATTGCCAATATTTCCCCGTGAGCATGGAGTCTTTTTTAGCAAAAGGTGCGACAGGGGCAGGTCTGAAGTTATGGTTGTACACAAAACCTGTAGATACGTTTTGATCACGGAGTTCGGCCACTTCGAAATCCCTGTGGTCGGTTTCGTTATAGGAATAATTGAAGGTAAAGTTTTCAACATCAAAGAAATTCTCCTCGGCTTCCTCACCTCTATTTTTTCTGACCCCTATCAAGTTGATACTGGTACGCTTTGTATAATCTTCCGCTTGCTCTTTAATGGTCTCGGCTTCCTCAGCCGTAGCAGCGGCAGCAATCCTATCGTCCAATCTAAGGTCATCATAAACCGGATCGAACTCTGGCGTGATCAGTGTTTCCGAAATCCCATAGTTGAATGGCAATTGCAAATTCCATTTCTTGGGAAACAATTGCCCCACATTTACATTGGTGACCACATCATAGGATATAGCATCTTCCAATGCTCTTTCGGTTGGTGTCTGATCTATGGAACCAAATCCGGAGGTACTCCTACTTCCAGTTGCGGTAACATTTGCAAAATCGGCCATATTAGCATCCAGTGCTGCGGTCGCTGCCCAGCCTCCATTGTTCTCAAGACCTGCCAAACGAAGTTCATTGAACCAAACTTCGCCTCGGGCGGGAATATCATCAATGTTTTTGATACCCACCATCATTCCTCGGATACTCCCCAAAGAGGGATTACCTCGAATACCTATTCGAAGGGTCCCCAGAGTGCGTGGTGCAAATTCATCCACAGGTACAGCTTCACCATTGACTATCTCATAATAGTTGATTTCATTAAGCGTCTGATCCGAGATCCCTTTGGATTTCACCTTGTTCAAATCACTCAGTGCCACATCTATCTCATTGACATCTGGCCAAATCTCATCAGGTGAGGTGGCTCCATAAGAGGTAAACTGAAGCGGCAATTCTATTTGATAGAAGTTTTCAGAGAAATCGGTGCCTATCCTTAAGAACCCAACCAGTGGCGTATCATTATCCGAATAATCGGTATTGAACAGTTTCTCAGCGTGCATAAACATTTTTAGACGTTTATACTGACGCACATCTATGTTCACATTTTTGAACACCCCCCGAGCATCTTGTGATTCCAAGTTTTCCACAACAAACGACAATGATTGCTCATTTTGCCTGATAATGGTATTGTTGTTGTTCAATTGCTCGCGGATTACGCCTGGAGGCAGCACATACGGAATGGGCTGTCTACCGTAATTCTCCTCAATGTTCACGGTATTCACATCGGTTACGGTAGCATCATCGGAAGGATCGTTATCGACATCGGGCTGTAAACTATTGGTATATGTTCTCCAATCACCACGGACCAAGTCCAAAGTCGCAAAACGCAGGACTACATCATCCGAAAACCCGGTTAGGTACATCCGCATAAAACTAATGGACCTAAAATCGGATATCCCACCAACGGCATCGGTAAAATCGCTCAATGGAATTTTGTACTGAATCCATCTTCTGTTCAACTGGGTACCGTTTGGCAATGTGGGTGTTTGCCCTTCACGAATATCGGTCACATATTGATCATCTATGGTTGTGTTCGGTTTGATCTGTATACGATATTCGTAATAACTGTTCACCGTATTCATCGTAAGATCACGGTCTATATCTTCGACATCGGGCAAGGTAGTGGACCCCCTATTGGTATTGGTCACCTCAACAGGTGAATTCCCTTGGGTATTGTTAAAGTCAAAATAGCGCTCCAATATACCACCCTCCCTATTCAGGTAGTACTGATAGTTGTCCAAAGCAGGATCTTCCGCAGGTCCATTGTAAATGGCCGCTTCCGCTGCATCATCATAACCATCGAGTCCAAGGTCCTGGGCAGACCTATTGGCCTCATCCGCATCAAAAGCATATACCAGTGATTGCGTGGAAGGAACTTGCCCCCAAATGGTCTCCCTTGGCACCTCGTTATTGGTGCTTGCAGGCAATCCGTTCTCGTATTGTTTTCTCCCATCCTTTAAGATATCCTCGGAAATGTTTCCCAGGTTAAGGACCAGTTCCCCGGCATTTACATCGTTGGTTTCCCCATCTATATAGGGATCCAGTACCCAGAATTGTACAAACTCTACATTGGACTGTTCAAAATTTGTACTGCTCAATGGCCTCATGATCCCACCCCATTTAGTATCTGGAGTCTCCGACTCGAAATTTGGATTGGCATTGTAAGGACCTTTTTCGTTCGGATAATAAACAATATCCAATGTACTTTGCACCTGGGTCTGCCCTTGGGCAATATCGGTTTCGGTAAACACCTCATCGATAAATACCCTTCGGGTGGAGTTTAATGATATATCGTTGTCCGACATACCCGATGGGCGTTGGTTTGTATAAAATATGGGGTCGATGGTATACCATGCCATCTTGGCTCGCTCATAACCCACATCAATTCCTGTTCTGTCATTTACAAATTCAACAGGTGGGCTGGCTAAAGTCCATCCCAGTGAAGACCGTATATCAATCAACGCCTGTGCGCCTTCAAAATCATCCAGATAGGTAGTGGTCTCACCCCTAAAATCTGCATTTTTTGGCGAATTGGGACGTAAAAATGCCACCTCGCCACGAACGGATAGATTGGAGGGCACATCCGTATCTATATTGGGCAACTTGTTTGCCAATCGGGTAAGGAAGGGAATCTCGGTACTGAAGTTTCCATTAAGTCCGAAAATTGTATTGTTCACCGGCTCAATACCATAATTTGATTTTTGGGTGAGCGGTCTCTCGTTCAGGTTCAGTAAAGTTCCCCCAAGGACAAATTTATCGTTGAACTTATGTTCGACGTTCACCCCTGCAAACCTTCTGGTCTGCTGACCGAATACGGCATTGTTTTCCACGGAGATATTGATGGGCGTATTGGAAGCTTCCAAACTTGGGTCCAACAACTGTACGGTCCCTGCCTGGTAGTTTACTGTATAGTCTATCCCCTCCTGCAATTGACGACCACCAGCTGTAACTGTCACGGAACCCTCGGGCACATTAAAGGCACCGATCGGGATTCCATTGCCGGATTGTGAGGTGTACCTCCCTTTTATCTGAAAACGGTTTTTCTCTGCATCTTGCAAAGAGGCCGCCTTGGTTTTCGCATACATATTGCGAAATACATATTTTCTCTGGTTGGGATTATAGCCTTGATCGCCATCAACATCATACACACCGCCACCCAATCGTTCAAAAAGAAATTCACCAAATGGCTCAACCTTTGTGAAAATGATTCGGCCGGATTGTGAATCCACTGTGATTCCTTCCACATAATCAAAAAAACCATCCCCTCCGGGCTGCAGGTCGTTATACGTGTTCAAACGATCCAAATTGAAAACGCTCAATAATATTTGATCTTGCAATCCCACGGGCCATCCTGCATTGGGATCTACCGGAGTAATATAGTTTCTCGGTGTTGGATCGGAATAAAGAATATTGAGTTTAAAATCCTCTTGGCTCAATTGATAGGCTCCCGTGGAATAGATGTTCTTCATCATCAAATCCCAGATGGGATCCTGCACATTGGTGATGTTGCTCTTGAGCAATTTCAAAACCAATGAATTGTTCTCAATCAAATTCGAGTTGGGTGGTATCGTGGTGGCATCTACGCCACCATTGGCAAATTCACCCACCTGATACACTTGACCATTAAAGGTATATTGGAAAGCGACTCCCAAAACCTCATCGTTGCTCAAACTCTGGCTCAAGGAAATATATCCTAATTGTGAATCAAACTCATAATCACGTCCAGGTTCCAATTTTCTGGCATTTTCCAGAATAGCATAGTCGAAACCTTGATTAACATTGTAACCGGGTATATTGAAACCTGATTCCACCGTAGCGATATCGCGAATGGATTGGGTCAGTGCTCCACTGCCAATTTGATTGGGATCGTAAGAATTAGCGCCATTCTGTGGAAGTCCCGTTGCCACAGCAGATGCATTGAAGAACCCTGCAGGGTCCCCATTGTTACTACCGATTCGTGTATTGTCCGAAATGGCCTCTCCCAAATCCTGGATGGCCACTACATTTCTAACATTTTGTGTTTGCTGGTTCCGGTTGGTCACCCAAACTTCCAATCGGGTAATCTGCACTTGCGACCGCACCAAAGGATAAAATTCCAAGGCTCTATCATAAGTATCCCTAAAATAATGGGCCAAGAAAAAGTGCCTGTCCTCATCGTAATCCAAAGCTGTCAGAGAAAATTCGTTGACCGTACCACCACCTTGGGCGACCACTGTGTTATTTTGTGATCGTTGTTCAGAAAAAACTGCTGTCACGGTAGTTCTCCCAAACTGAAGCTGCGTTTTGACACCGAACAAACTTTGGGCGCCAGTGATCAGGGAACTGTTGAGCGGCATGCTCACATTACCTACTTCAATTTTTTGAATAATATCGTCCTCGGTCGGTGTATAATCCAACTTGACAAGGTTCTGAAAATCAAATGTGGCCTCGGTATCATAATTTGCGGTCACTTGCAGTCGCTCGCCTACTTTTCCCAACAAACTCAAGCTAATACGTTGATCAAAATCAAAGGAGAGATTGGTTCTGTTTCTTGGGGACAGGGCCGGATTGTCATTTTTCTGCCACAGCACGCCTAAATCCATGGCTACGGACCCTTGTGGAATCACCTCAATGGTATTTCCTCCAAAAATGGTCTCAAAAAAGTTGCTGTTCACATAGAAGTTGGGCAAAAGATTACGTCTTGCCTCTTCACTTCCTTCCTTTTTACCGGCATAGGCATCTGCCTTTTGCTTAAAATAGGATTTCATCTGTTCCTTCTCCACCAGATCATAATATTGTTGTGGTGTAAGGATCACAGGGTAATTGACATTGAAATCACCTATGCTTTCTGTATAAACGTAAGTATTGGTCTTGGGGTCGTAGGTATACTTTGCAACAATGCTATCAGGATTTTCCATGATAAGGCGACCAAGTTCAACCCCTGTTTTTACAGAATCTTGAACCTGTTCATTGGTTTCCTGTGCCATTAGGTTGGATATGGACAGTAAACAAACAACAAAGAAGATGTACTTAAAACGTATTGGTTTAAGTATTGGTTTTGCCCCTTTTTTCAAACTAGTTACAAATTTTTCAGCGCCTGTTTAATAATGTTCTCTACGCTTAACGAAGTATCTTGGGAAAGTACCTTGTCCACTACCTTTTCAGATTGCTTTCTGGTAAAACCAAGAACCTCTAATGCAGATAACGCTTCTTCTTTATTTGTATTGTTTGATTGTTGTGAAACTTCACCTATGTCGTACACTTTTAAAATCTTGTCCTTTAGGTCCAAGATTACGCGTTGGGCGGTTTTCGCTCCAATCCCTTTTACAGACTGGATTGTGGGCACATCACCATTGGCTATGGCATCCCTAACATCGGCCGGTGAAAGAGAGGATAGCATGGTCCGTGCCGTACTTGCTCCAACACCGGAAACGGATATCAACAAACGGAACACTTCTCGTTCGGCACGTTCTGCAAATCCGAACAGGGTATGGGAATCTTCCTTTACCAATAGATCCGTATAAATGAAAATGTTTTCTTCATCCTTCAACAAGGAGAAGGTATGTAGGGAAATGTTCAAAAAATAGCCTATTCCATTGCACTCAACAATGGCATAAGTTGGATTTTTCTCTACTAACTTTCCTCTTAAATGGGTGATCATTTCCTGTCTCGTTGATATGTTAATTTGCCTGCATTTTGGCCTTTCTTCGCTTCTCGCGTTCCTGGGCATCGATTACGGCCACTGCTGCCATGTTCACCATTTCATCCACACTGGCACCCAATTGCAAAATATGGGCAGCCCTGGTAAGTCCGACCATGATAGGACCTATGGAATCGGCATTGTTCAGGCCTTTCAAAAGTTTGTAGGTAATGTTGGCCGACTCGAGATTGGGAAATACCAAAGTGTTGACCTTTTTACCGGAGATCTTAGAAAACGGGAAGTTCTTATTGCTCATTTCGGGGTCAAGGGCAAAATCAGTTTGAATCTCGCCGTCCACCACCAAATCTGGATTCCTTTCGTGCAACAATTTTACGGCCTCCCTAACCTTTTGGGCATTAGGATGGCTGGAGGAGCCGAAGTTGGCATAGGAAAGTAGAGCCATTACGGGATTAAACCCGAATGTTTTGGCCACATTGGCCGTCATTTGGGCAATCTCCGCCAACTCTTCTGCATTGGGGTCGATATTGATGGAAGTATCCGCCAAGAATAGCGGTCCCCTATCGGTGATCATAATGTTTACGGTGCTTGCATTCTGAACATTTTTGGCCCTGCCCAATACTTCAAAGACCGGGCGGAGGACTTTTGGGTAGGCCCTTGAATAACCGGATATCATTCCATCGGCATCCCCTTCTTTGAGCATCATGGCACCAAAGTAGTTTCGCTTGCCCATGTTTACCCTTGCACTGTATTTTGTTTCGCCCTTTCGTTGTCTGGACTCCCATAACTTAAGGGCATAACGTGTTCTCATTTCACTGAACTCATCAGACCGAGGATCTATTATCGGAACTTCGGCATCAAACTCCAGTTCTTTTTTCAAATGCTCAATGATTTCTTTGTTCCCAAGAAGAATGGGGATGGCAATTCCCTCATCATGTACAATTTGCGCGGCCTTCATCACATCCAACAATTCTGCTTCCGCGAACACGATTCGTTTTGGGTTGACCTTGGCCCTGTTGTGAAGCAATCGAACCACTTTGTTATCGTTGCCCGATCTTTGATAAAGCTCCTCCTCATATCTTTGCCAATCCTGTATGGGGAATTTGGCCACTCCGCTTTCCATGGCCGCTTTGGCCACTGCCGGAGGAATTGTGGTAATCAATCTGGGATCGAACGGTTTTGGGATAATGTAATTTCTGCCAAACGTCAAACGGGTTGCATCGTATGCAATGTTCACCTGTTCTGGCACAGGCTCACGGGTAAGATCGGCCAAGGCCCTTACCGCTGCCATCTTCATTTCTTCATTGATCTTGGTAGCCCGTACATCCAGGGCACCCCTAAAAATAAATGGAAACCCGAGCACATTGTTCACCTGATTGGGATGATCGGAACGTCCGGTTGCCATAATGATATCTTTTCTGGTCTTACATGCCAGATTGTACTCAATTTCTGGATTTGGATTGGCCATTGCAAATACAATGGGATTCTCGGCCATGGAGTTAAGCATTTCCGGCGAAACGATATCCGCAATGGAAAGTCCAATGAACACATCGGAATCCTTCATGGCATCCTCTAGGGTATCAATTTTTCTGTCCGTAGCGAACTCCTTCTTCTCTTCACTGAGATTTTCTCTGTCGCTTCTTATGACACCTTTACTGTCCAACATCACAATATTCTCGGCCAAGGCACCGAATGCTTTGTACAATTTGGTACAGGAAACGGCAGCGGCACCTGCTCCGCTAACCACTATTTTCACCTCTTCAATCTTTTTGTCGGCAATTTCCAAGGCATTGAGCAAAGCTGCAGCAGAAATTATCGCGGTACCATGCTGATCGTCGTGCATAACGGGGATATCGAGCTCCTCCTTGAGTCTGCGTTCGATTTCAAATGCTTCGGGCGCCTTGATATCTTCAAGGTTGATTCCCCCGAATGTGGGAGCAATGGTCTTGACGGTCTCAATAAAACGATCGACATCGGTAGTGTCCAATTCCACATCAATTCCATCGATGTCAGCAAATATTTTGAAGAGCAAGCTTTTCCCTTCCATTACGGGCTTAGAGGCTTCAGGACCTATATTTCCAAGACCCAAGACTGCCGTTCCATTGGATATAACTGCAACTATATTCCCCTTTGCGGTATACTTGTATACGTCGTCCTTGTTCTTTTCAATCTCCAGACAAGGCTCTGCTACTCCAGGCGAGTAAGCCAAGGCCAAATCTCGTTGTGTGGAATATGGTTTTGTAGGTACGATCTTAATTTTTCCCGGTTGGGGCTTTGCGTGGTACAACAATGCCTCCCGTCTTTGCTTTTCCTTGCTCATATTTTCAAAAATGAATTGGTAAAGTTAGGACATTCATCGGTTTTATCTTAAAATCCAAAGAATCAATTTAAAGATAGGTTGCGATTGAAAGATTCAACCCATAGTCAACCATCTGCCATTGCTGGATTTAGGCATCCAAAGAATACTCGTCCTTGGCTTTGGACACATTGAGCCGCATGGCCAAAACCGCGGCAAGGGTAAAAAATACCGCCGCAAAGAGCATGGCATTTACAGAATTGCCCCCCAATAGGTTTTTGAATATCGGTCCAAATGTAAGTGTTTCGATTCCCATGGGGATAACGATCATCATATTCAAAATACCCATGTACACTCCCCTTCGCTCCTGTGGGACCACTTTGGATACCATACTGTACGGAATACCCATCATAGCTGCCCACCCGATTCCAAAAAGAACCATGGGAAACAACACAAAGACAGGATCTTGAATAAAGGGTATGGTAAACAGTGCCACAGCGGTTCCCAATAAACTCAATGCGTAGACTTTTTTACCACCAAAGCGCATGGTAAGCGGCACCAAGACCAAGGCAACCACAGCCGTGACCACATTATAGGTCGTGCTCATTTTGGCCGCTTGGGCCGCCGCTTCCGAGGTATCATAACCCAAGGAGACCCTAAACAAAGGTGTTATATATTGCCAATACACAAAAAGGGCGTACCATTGAAACAAGTATACCGCAGAGAGTTTCCACATAAATTTGGGCATCTCCTTCACGGCATGGATAATTTCTACAAAAGGCACCTTTACGCGCTCTGCAAAGGGCAATGCTTTATGCTTGTTGATCTCTGCCAACTCCTCATCCGTAGGTGGAATCTCAGGCGTTTTTAAAACGGACCATAAAATAGTAACTATGGAAAGGAACGACCCTATAAAAAAGGAGTAATACAACCATTTGGGAACAGCCCCCTCGACCTCTTGCCCACCTCCGAACCAATCTTGGAACAAAAAGATGGATGCATTGGCCAAAAGTATACCAGCTCCCACAAACAGACTTTGCATTTGGTATCCAATACTAAATTGTGACTCTGGCAGTTTATCTCCAACAAATGCACGGTAAGGTTCCATGGCCATATTGTTGCCTACGTCCAAAATCCATAATAATCCCACTGCGAACCATAGGGCGGGACTCAATGGAAAAGCAAACAGGCATAGACTGCCCATCAGTGCTCCGATCAAAAAGAAAGGCTTTCTCCTACCCCAACGAGGTGACCAGGTTTTATCGGACACCGCTCCGATAATGGGTTGCACGATCAATCCTGTAACGGGACCTGCGATATTTAAGATAGGAAGCATTTCTTCTGTTGCCCCCAAAAAAAGAAATATTGGATTTATGGCACTCTGTTGTAAACCAAAACTGTATTGGATCCCAAGAAATCCAACGTTCATATTAAAAATTTGCCAAAAGCTTAATTTGGGTTTTTTGATCTTGATCATGCGGTGGGTTTAGCTAGTCATCAATATATAGCCTCAAAAAATATGAATCTTTCAAGAATACAGTCCAATATAGTGTTTTTTCCTTTTGGAGTCTACATTTGGATAATTTTGAACCTTTCTGAGATACATTATTTACCCAGAAAATCAATGTTTCGCTTTAAACCAGAAAGTTTGGTACGTTTAACCGCGGACTTTTTGAAGACTTTTTTGAAGACATCTTCTGTAATCTCTTGCCAATCCTTCTTGGTGAACGCCAATAGGTCTGGGTGTGGATCGAATAATGGCTCACGATGTGGTTTTGAAAAACGGTTCCAAGGGCATACATCCTGACAAACATCGCATCCAAACATCCAACCATCCAATTTCCCTTGAAACTCGGAAGGGATTTGATCTTTTAATTCTATAGTGAGATACGATATACATCTACTTCCATCTACGACATATGGCTGTACAATTGCCTCTGTTGGACAAGCATCTATGCAAGCGGTACATGTTCCACAGTGATCGGTAACGGGAGTATCATATTCCAGTTCAAGGTCCACAATGAGCTCTGCCACAAAATAAAAGGAGCCCACTTGCTGGGTCAAGAGATTACTGTTTTTACCGATCCAGCCCAAGCCACTTTTGGCGGCCCAAGCCTTATCCAATACTGGAGCGGAATCCACAAAGGCCCTACCATGGACATCCCCGATCTTATCCTGAATAAAATGGAGTAGGCTCTTCAACTTATCCTTTATCACAAAGTGATAATCGGTACCGTAGGCATATTTGGAGATTTTAAAGGAGTCGGGGTTTTGTTCCTCTTCAGGAAAATAATTCAACAAAACGGAAATCACCGATTTGGAGCCCTCTACCAATTTGGTCGGGTCCAAACGCTTGTCAAAATGGTTCTCCATATACCCCATCTCCCCGTTCATATTTCGTTCAAGCCAATTTTCCAATCGGGGCGCCTCTTCCTCTAAGAACTCGGCCTTGGAAATACCACACGACAAAAAACCGAGGCGTTTGGCCTCGGTCTTTATCAAATGTGTCCTTTCTTTAAAATTCATGCCATAAAGTTAATCGATATAAAATACTAAACCGAAAACTGTTTTATTTGGCTTCCTTGATATAGCCCCAACCAGCTTTTTGCTTTAGGACTATCTCCATGATACCATCTGGCACGGACCCTATACCCGGAATTAAATCGGTGGCATCCATTTTATGCCGTTTCATGGTCTGTTCACAGACCACCACCTCCACATTCTTTTTTTGAAGGGCGGCTTCCAAGTTTTTGCTGGCGGCAGATAACTTTTTATCCACCATCTGAATTGCGCCACTGTAAATGACCATTTCAAAACTTGAATCGGGATATGCCTCAGCCATTAGTATCAGATGCTTAGCAGCCGTTTTGTGTACATCAGTATCGCTACTGGTTACATCAAACACTACTTTGATGGGTTCATGCTGTGCCAGTGCTATTGCTGACACCATTAATAAAAAACAGAAAATTAGATTCTTCATGCTCAAATGGTATTTCCTGCAAATATGTATCCGCAGCCTTCTTCCTGTGCCCTTCCAAGGGCCCATACCCCAGAGGGGACAACCTGGATGCCCGGCAATACACCTTCCTTCCACTCCTGATATACGGCGTTGGCGTCGGTCCCAGCCTGCTGGGCCGCTGCGCCACTATATACCTGCAAGGCTAGGTTACATACGCAGAACATTGCCCCGCGCCCCATCATTTCCTTGATACCCTGTATCACCGGCAAGGGAAAATCTCCCGCTTGCGGTTCGTAGTAGGGGTTTCTGTCATACGGGGTTCCATCTGTTTTTTTTACATGGAACATTTCTCCCAATGGATATTTTTTCCAGAGGTCTGTATGCAATGCAAAAGGTATGGCATCGTGCCTTAAAACCGTCATGGCCGTTACCTCTTCATCCGAGGCTCCCATTTCATTGTTGGAAAGATAGTATGCCCAATTCCAAATTATAGGAAACCCGTGGTGTGGGTAGGAACCATCGTAGACCACTCTGTGTTTTCCCTTAATGGTTTTCATCCATGCCTCTGCATCATTCATCTCCAAATGGTCAAAAGTTGTCATATCTGCCCATACTGGATGGGTAAAAGCCGATAATGTGGACGCAGTGGCACCCAGCATCATCGCTCCCATAAAATTTCGTCGCGATGTTGTTTGTGTAGTTTTCATTGTTGCTTGTGTTTACTTGGTTTTACGAAGTTGATGTTCCTTAAGGTAGTAATCCATGATAGGCTGGAACGGGCCTAACTGGTGCTGTTCGGGTGAGAAAGGATCCACATAGGGACCATAAGGAGTAGAAACTGGCTTTTTTACCAGATCGGGAAAATCCACCTCCCTGTTGGATTTGACCGGTCTTGCCTTTTGATTGATGTAGCCAGCGACATCGTAGGCTTCTTCGTCGGTAAGAATAGGGTTATTATATGTAGTGCCGTAAGGCATATTCCCTTTTATAAATTGGGCAGCAGTAATCACTCGTGTCATACCTGCACCATTATTATAAGAATCGTTTCCCCATAATGGGGGATATAAATAAAGATCTGTTTGGCTTAAAAGTTGTCCGCTGCCATCCGCTCCGTGACACACCACACAATGCTTTGTAAAAACCTGCTCCCCATGAACCAGGTCCACGGCCCTATCAGGAAGCTCTACGGTCAAAAATCCTTGACCTTCAATTTTTCCGTTGGATGGAGCCGCACGGCCCAACCAGTCCATATAGGCGATCAAGGCTTTCATTTCGGGACTGGATTCCGGTAATACCCTGCCGTTCATACTTCTTTCCATACAACCATTGATCCGTTCTTCAATGGTACCGATCTTGTTTTCACGACCTCTATATTGAGGGAACCTTTTAACTACTCCGATTAGCGGGGCGGCATAAGGTTTGGTTCCTCCATTGATATGGCAACTAGCACAGGCAAGATTATTGCCCGCATATATTTTTGATGAATCTGATTGCTTAGGACCGATGTGCAATGGAGTGTTCCTGAATATTTCGAAGCCCAATTTTACTTCTTCGGATTTAGGCCCTTGCGACAAATTGGCCACATTATAATCCATATAATACACATCGTCAGGGAGCTCCGAAAGTGTTTCGTTGGTAACACCGAAACCAAAACGGAACATTAAAATGGCAAAGGAGATAGCAATAATGAGAAATGAGTACGTACCTATGCGCAATGCCAATTTTCGAATCTGTCTTGACAGATTTGGCACCTCACCAGATTGGGATACTTGCGAATATTTAGGCGGTTCACCCATTTGCTCCATATATACGTTTTAACCAAAACCTCACTCTGGGCAAGATTTTTAAAGCAATGGCTGTGCAACGAGGTAACTTTTAATTAAAAAGTAGGAGAATCCCTTAGATCGGGTAATCTATACCATATTGAAAACCAAAGCAATATATTAAGATACAAAAAGTATTTAAATATTGACCTTGATTTAGAAGGAAGCTAGAAAAGGTACGCTTAAAACAAACCGCCTTGAGTGCCGCCCTTTACCCTTCCCAAATGCTTGTAAGCCAACTCGGTAACTTCTCTTCCGCGCGGGGTACGCATTATAAAACCTTGCTGTATCAAAAAGGGTTCGTACACTTCTTCGAGGGTCTCCGCACTTTCGGAAACTGCTGTGGCCAGGGTGGTTATACCTACGGGACCTCCCTTGAACTTGTCGATGATGGTGCTCAAAATCTTATTGTCCATTTCGTCCAATCCATGGGCATCCACATTTAGTGCCTTTAAGCCAAATTGTGAAATTTCAATATCGATATTCCCGTTCCCTTTGATCTGTGCAAAATCCCGGACCCTGCGCAAAAGGGCGTTGCAAATCCTAGGTGTTCCCCTACTACGTCCGGCAATCTCGATGGCTGCTTCATTGGTAATAGGAACATTTAATATTTCTGCACTACGTTCCACAATAGTGGACAAAAGCTCGGTATTGTAATACTCCAGTCTGCTTTGTATTCCGAACCTGGCCCGCATGGGGGCCGTCAGCAGACCAGATCTTGTTGTAGCTCCCACCAGCGTGAACGGACTTAGGTTTATCTGAACGCTACGGGCGTTTGGGCCCGTTTCTATCATAATATCGATCTTATAATCTTCCATTGCGGAATAAAGGTATTCCTCTACAATGGGACTTAGCCTATGAATCTCATCGATGAACAAGACATCGCGTTCCTCCAAATTGGTCAATAGTCCTGCCAAATCACCAGGCTTATCCAAAACAGGCCCAGAGGTAACCTTGATATTCACACCAAGTTCATTGGCAAGAATATGTGCCAAAGTGGTCTTACCGAGGCCTGGAGGTCCATGAAAAAGCGTATGATCTAACGCTTCTCCCCTAAGATTTGCAGCTTGGACAAAAACCTTTAGATTTTCCAATACCTGGGCCTGTCCGGTAAAATCATCAAAACTGACGGGACGTAAGGCTCTCTCGATATCGAGCTCCTCGGGAGAAAAATTTTCCGATGTTGGGTCTAAGTTCTCGTTCATGGTTAAGCAAATATAATTGAAAAAGGGCGGCTATACGGCACGGTTATCAAGAACAAAATCATTCCTTTTTAATAAGTTGTACGGTACCCGTAAACTGATCTACTGTAATTTTTGGCTGACCATATAAATAGATACTGGAATTGTCCACAGCGCCAATTGTTACCTCCCTAAAGGCGTATACCCTTGCATTGGCCTGCCCTGAAATTTGCAACTGAAGAGCACCGATTTCCATAGTTTCTCCCTTGTACTTGGAATCGCCCATAAAATTGGCCTGCATTTGGTCCGATGTTCCTTCCATGGTTAAGGAAGAATGTCCTTCCAGGTCTAAAAGTCCTGAATTGGTCTGGGCATATACATAGGACTGTGCTCTCTTGTTCATATGTATGTTCAACGAATCGGCCTCCACATGAAAATCCGCATTACTGGTATCTTCCAAATTTATATCCATTACCGATGCATTTGCCTTAATATCCAATCTGGTATTGTTGAATGCATCTATGAACAATTCGTCGGTGTCTATCACATCCTGGGAAACGATGGTTCCGTTTTTAACGGTCAAGCCCTTTAGCCCAGTATAATTTACGGTTATCTCCAATTCCTTTTTGGCTGTTATCGTATAGTATGAGCTTATTATCAAAGTTTCATCCACTACTTCGAATTTCAAGATATCCACAAGATTATCGTCCGCTGAAATATAAAAACCCGGACCAAGGCCTTTTTTTAAGTTGATTTCTAGGTCGTCGTTCAATACAACGGCATTAAACGGAGGAAGTTCCTCACTGACCTGGGTGACTATTCTACTCCCCTTGATCTTTGGTTTACGTTGAGCAAAGACAACAATGGGTGCCACTGCAAACAATAGGATAAACAACTTTTTCATGATAGTTCTCTTTTGATGGGGAATCTCTTTATTAAAGATATACAATTCACTTCAAAATCCATTCCAACAAAAAAAGCCCCTCCAAATATAGGACGGGCTCTTTCACTAATATAAATAAATTCCTAATGGTTGAGTTCTTCTTCGTTCTCTTGAAGCGGAACGTTTTGCGGAACAAAATCCTGTCCTGCTATTATGTACTCACCATTTTCATAAGTTTTACTGTAATCGTATGCCCAACGATAAACATGTGGGATTTCTCCCGGCCAGTTTCCGTGGATATGCTCTTGAGGAGTTGTCCACTCCAATGTGTTCGAGCCCCATGGGTTAACAGGTCCCTTTTTACCGTAGAAAATACTTGAGATAAAGTTGTAAACGAATATCAACTGGGCCAAACCAGCGATGATAGCAAATACGGTCATCAATACCTGTACATTGGTCAATTCATCGAACATTGGGAATGCTGTGTTCTCGTAATATCGACGTGGCACCCCTGCCATTCCCACAAAGTGCATTGGGAAGAACACTCCATAAGCACATACTGCAGTGATCCAAAAGTGTACATAACCCAAATTCTTGTTCATCATACGACCTTGGAACATTTTTGGGAACCAGTGATAGATACCTGCAAACATACCGTACAAGGCAGATATACCCATTACCAAGTGGAAGTGAGCTACAACGAAGTAGGTATCGTGAACGTTAATATCCAATGTACTATCACCCAAAATGATACCGGTAAGACCTCCAGTGATAAAGGTTGACACCAAACCAATGGAGAACAACATTGCAGGGTTAAGCTGCAAGTTACCTTTCCAAAGTGTGGTAATATAGTTAAATGCTTTTACCGCTGATGGAATCGCGATCAATAGGGTTGTAAAAGTAAATACAGACCCCAAGAATGGGTTCATACCTGAAACGAACATGTGGTGACCCCAAACAATGGTTGATAGGAATGCAATCGCCAAGATTGAAGCGACCATTGCCCTATAACCAAAAATAGGTTTTCTGGCGTTTGTTGACATTACCTCGGATGTGATACCCAAAGCAGGTAACAATACGATATATACCTCAGGGTGGCCCAAGAACCAGAATAGGTGTTCGTACAATACGGGCGAACCACCTTGATAGTGTAGTACTTCACCTTGGATAAAGATATCCGAAAGGAAGAACGATGTTCCAAAGCTTCTATCCATAATCAACAACAAAGCTGCGGATAATAAAACCGGGAAAGAAACTACACCAATAATGGCCGTTACAAAGAATGCCCAAACTGTCAATGGAAGACGGGTCATGGACATACCCTTTGTTCTAAGGTTAATCACTGTCACGATATAATTCAATGACCCCAACAAAGAAGATGCAATGAATATGGCCATGGATACCAACCAAAGTGTCATACCCATCCCTGAGCCGGGTTGCGCCATTGGCAATGCACTCAACGGTGGATAAATCGTCCAACCAGCTGCTGCAGGTCCTGCCTCAACGAACAAAGAAATAATCATGATTACAGAAGAAACAAAGAACATCCAATAAGAAAGCATGTTCATGAAGCCAGATGCCATATCCCTGGCACCAATCTGCAATGGAATCAAAAGGTTACTGAACGTACCACTCAAGCCCTGCGTAAGTACAAAGAATACCATCAATGTACCGTGAATGGTTACCAATGCCAAATAAATATCTGCATCCATAACACCATCAGGCGCCCATTTGCCCAATACGGCTTCGAAAATCCCGAAAGATTCTCCCGGCCAGGCCAATTGCATCCTGAACAACAATGACATGGCAATACCAATGAATCCCATAATAAGACCAGTGATCAGATATTGCTTGGATATCATTTTATGGTCTTGGCTGAAAATATATTTTGTTACGAAAGTTTCCTTATGGTGATGTCCATGATCATCATGGTGATCATCGTGACTTACATGGGCTACTTCAGACATATTCCAATTAATTTTTTCGTTAATCTTTTAAAAGTTTGTTATTCTACCGAAGTTGTTTCGCTCAACTCAACATCAACACCATCCTCAGCGTTGAAGGCTTGATCGGTGGTTTCGTCGACCATCACAGTTTCCTTGAAGGTCTTTTGTTCCGCCAACCATTTATTGTATTCCTCTTCGGTCTCTACGATAATCTTCATCTGCATGTTGTAGTGGGACTTACCACATATCTTGTTACACAACAAAACATAATCGAACTCCCATGGATCAGTATTGGGCTTGCCTTCAGCGGCCCATTCTGCCCTAAGTGCATTTGTTCTTTTAACCTTATCTACAATATCAGGATTTAAACGCATTTCTTCCGTAGTTACGGTCGGTGTGAACGAGAACTGGGTAATCATACCGGGAACACAGTTCATCTGTGCTCTAAAGTGTGGCATGTAAGCGGAGTGGAGCACATCCTGTGAGCGCATCTTAAAGTTTACTTTTCTACCCACCGGCAAGTGAAGTTCCTTTACGATGATATCATCCTCTGCATTGGGGTCCGACTCATCCAGACCAAGAACATTGGCATTGTTGATATCGATCAACCTTACATTGGCATCTCCAAGAACGTTATCATCTCCAGCATATCTGGCGGTCCAGTTAAACTGTTGTGCATAAAGTTCTACAACCAATGGGTCGTCATCTTCGTTGATATCCATAATATTGGTCCAGGTGTACAATCCCCAAAGGATCAAACCTGCCAACACGATTACCGGGATAATGGTCCAGATAAACTCCAATTTATCGTTATCGGCAAAGAAAAGTGCCTTTCTCCCCTTTTGTCCCCTGTACTTGTAAGCGAAATAATGCAAAAGTGCCTGGGTTATGGTCTGTACAAAGAAAATGATACCAAAAGAAACCCACATCAACTGATCATAGTCTCCACCGTGTGCGGATGCGGCTTCTGGCAAAAGCATTTTGGAATACTTTGCAAAACTGAATATGGTGATTCCATAAATAAAAATCAAAAAGGCGAACAAAAGGTAACCATTGTTCTTATTGTCGGAATCGTTCGCAATTTCAGCGTTCTCTGTTTTAGTCTGCGAGAGTTCAAAAATCTTGGTCATCTGCCAAATGGCAATCGCAACTAATACTAAAACAGTTAATGTTAATAATGCAGTCATCGTTTATCTATCTAAGACTTAAATCGTATTGTTTAATAATGAAAATGTCTACTCTCCTCAATAAATGGGTTTCGCTTGGGCTGTAAGGGCGCTTTGGTCAAAGCCGTAAAGACCCAGAACACGAACAATCCACCGAAGAACAAAATACCACCAATCTCCGGCAATCCAATGAACCATTGGTCTCCGACCGTTGCAGGCATTATCATATTAAATATATCCAAATAGTGGCCAAACAGCACCACGATACCGGTCATGATCACAAACCAGTTGATTCTCTTGTAATCACTGTTCATGAGTACCAATAACGGGAACACAAAGTTCATTACCAACATACCGAAGAACGGTAGTTTGTAATCCTGGAACCTTGCAACGTAATATGTAACCTCTTCCGGTATATCCGCATACCAGATCAACATGAACTGTGCAAACCAAAGATATGTCCAGAATATACTGATACCGAACATGAACTTGGCCAAATCGTGGATGTGGCTATTGTTCACTTGCTCTAGATAACCTTTTGATTTCAGGTAAACAGTCACCATGGCAATTACAGTGATTCCCGAAACGAACATACTGGCAAAAACATACCATCCGAACAATGTACTGAACCAGTGTGGATCAACACTCATGATCCAGTCCCAAGACATCATGGATTCCGTTACAAGATAGAATACCAAGAAACCGGCAGACCATCTAAAGTTTTTAATAAAATTGCTGTCATCATCGGACTCATCCTGTGCCAATGAAAGTTTTCTTGAATACTGACGGTAGAAAATCCATCCACCCAAGAAAATAGCGGCCCTGATCAAAAAGAAGGTAGGATTCAAATAGCCAGCTTTTCCTTGAAGCAATTCATCATGAGCGACTACTTCGGGATCCATCCATACGAACATATGGTTCATGTGCAGTACGGACAGCAATAATATAACGAATACTATGATTCCACCAGGAACCAAGTAAGCCGTAATTCCTTCCATAACCCTAAAGAGCAAAGGGGACCACCCTGCCTGTGCGGCACGTTGAATGGCATAAAATGCCAAAACGCCCAATGCTATCATAAAGAAAAAGAATGCAGCTACGTAAAGTGCGGACCATGGCCTGTTCTGCAACTGGCTCAATAAATGCTCGTCGTGGGAAGTATCGTGTTCCTCACCATGAGCGGCCTCTGCTCCATGACCTTGTTCTTCTCCGTGACTTTCGGCGGCTTCTGCATGCCCTCCACCATGACCATCGTCATGAACTGCTACCATGGCCTTGGCCTCTTCCACAGTTGATGGGGCAGACATAAAACCAATTACAAGGAATATAAATCCAAGCCCCATGGCAATGAAAGATCCTAGTCTAAGTTTGTTTGAAAAGGTATACATAGTTTATTCTTATCCTATTATTTTGTTAGGTCTTCCTTTAACTTCATCACATATTCGGACACTTGCCACATCTCTTCTTCATTAGCGAACTGGGAGGCATAGGAGCCCATGGAGTTCAATCCGTAATAAATAGTGTGGTAGGTGGTTCCTACTGTAATATTCCTGGCTGCATCATCGTAGCTTGGAACACCCAATATTTTTTCCCTTTTTACAAGGTTACCCTGTCCGTCACCTTTTGGTCCGTGACAAACGGCGCAATAAATGGCGTAAAGTTCAGCTCCTTTAACCAAGTTCTCTTCTTGATTCAAGGAATCCAAAGGACTGGTGTTCAATCTGGCCAATTCCTTTCCTTCCGGAGTGTTTTCAAACTCATATGGCATATACCCCCTGGAGATGGTACCAGCTGGTGGCAACAACGCTTCTGTTCCATCGGGGAACAACCCATTGTCTACTCCTTGATAGGTTTCATATCCCACAGGTTCGTACATGTTTGGCATGAATTGGTAGTTTGGACTGTTCTTATCCGCGCAAGATGCAGCGAACAGCACTAGTACCAAAACAACACTTATTTTACCTAATTGCTTCATATTATTAAGACTCCTTTTCTGTAACTTTTACTTCTACCGCTCCTGTTTCCCACAACAAATCGGCAAGTTCATTCTCATTGTCGTGCACTCCCAATTCCATTAAAAAGTGGTCATCGGTAGTACGCTTATCAGGGTTTTCAGCTTTTTTGAACGGCCACATCCTACTCCTTAGGTAAAAAGTGATAACCATTAAGTGAGCGGCAAAGAAAACCGTAAGCTCGAACATGATCGGCACAAAAGCCGGCATGTTTTCCAAATAACTGAAACTTGGCTTTCCACCAATATCCTGTGGCCAATCTTCAATCATGATAAAGTTCATCATGACCACGGCCACCGTCAACCCCAAACATCCATAAAGGAAAGAGGTAATAGCTATTCGGGTATCTGCCAATCCCATTGCCTTGTCCAAACCGTGAACAGGGAACGGAGTGTACACTTCCTCAATATGGTGGTGCTCTGCCCTAACCTTTTTTACGGCATGCATCAACACATCGTCATCGTTGTAAAGTGCTTGTATAACTTTTGATGCCATGATTACTTTTTATCGTTTAACAACTTTGCCTGACCCGCCCAATCATCACGCTGTGCGCGTCCTGGGAACCTTCCGGTAATCGAATCCAACAAATCATATTCTTTTTCTGTCATTCTAGCGACCTGGGCATAGGTAAATATGCCTATCTCGTTCAAGGTACGTTCCATTTCCGGACCAACACCTTTTATCTTTTTCAAGTCGTCGGCCGTCTCGGTTGCCGCATCAAATGTACCAATGGAACCAAGTAATTCTGACACACCCACTTTATCCCCGACGGTTGGCACGGGTTCCCCCATCAACACATCGTCGGTAATAGGCTCATCATAACTCACCACTTTGTTCACACCTTGGGGCATTTCATACAATGGCTTTCCGGCGTCCCTTAGTTTCTTATATTTCTCTCCAGAGGATTTCAAGATTGATTTCACCTCTGCTTGCGCGATTACTGGGAACGTTCTTGAGTACAACAGGAACAACACGAAGAAGAATCCTATAGTTCCCACAAAGATTCCGATATCCACGAAGGTCGGGGAGAACATGGTCCAAGAAGATGGCAAGTAATCCCTGTGCAATGAGGTAACAATAATCACAAAACGCTCGAACCACATCCCTATGTTCACTACGATAGAGATAAAGAAAGAGAACATAATACTTGTACGTAGTTTTTTGAACCACATAAACTGTGGCGAGAATACGTTACAGGTCATCATGGACCAGTAAGCCCACCAGTAAGGTCCTGTAGCCCTGTTCAAGAAGGCATATTGTTCGTATTCAACTCCCGAGTACCAAGCAATGAACAACTCCGTGATATAGGCACATCCTACGATGGAACCGGTAATCATGATCACTATGTTCATCAACTCAATATGTTGTACGGTGATATAAGCTTCAAGGTTACACACTTTACGCATAATGATCAAAAGCGTGTTCACCATGGCAAACCCAGAGAAAATCGCACCAGCAACGAAGTACGGTGGGAAGATCGTGGTGTGCCATCCTGGAATTACCGAGGTAGCAAAGTCAAACGATACGATGGTGTGCACAGAAAGTACAAGTGGTGTTGCCAAACCGGCCAACACCAAGGAAACCTCCTCAAAACGCTGCCAGTCTTTTGCCCTACCTGTCCAACCGAAGCTCAACAAGCTATAAATTTTCTTTTGGAATGGTTTTACCGCCCTGTCACGGATCATAGCAAAGTCAGGCAAAAGACCTGTCCACCAGAACACCAATGATACTGAAAGGTAAGTCGAGATCGCAAATACGTCCCAAAGCAAGGGCGAGTTAAAGTTCACCCAAAGTGAACCGAATTGGTTGGGGATAGGAAGTACCCAGTAACCCAACCATGGACGACCCATGTGGATGATCGGGAACAAACCTGCCTGAACAACCGAGAAAATGGTCATCGCCTCTGCAGAACGGTTGATCGCCATTCTCCATTTTTGACGGAACAGCAAGAGTACAGCTGAAATAAGTGTACCTGCGTGACCAATACCTACCCACCATACAAAGTTGGTGATATCCCAGGCCCAGTTAACGGTCCGGTTAAGTCCCCAGACCCCAATACCCGTGGAAACGGTATAAATGATACATCCTAGACCCCAGAGGAATGCCACTAATGCGATGGAAAATACAATCCACCATTGTTTATTGGCCTTTCCCTCAACCGGACGGGCAATGTCCACTGTTACATCGTGGTATCCTTTGTCTCCGACCACTAAGGGCTTTCGAATAGGTGCTTCGTAATGCGACGCCATAATTTATCTTCTAGTTACTTCTTTTTTTATTGATTAAGCCTCGTTGGTGTTTCTAACCTTTACATGGTAGAACACGTTTGGTTTTGTTCCTACGTGCTCCAACAAATGGTACATCCTGTCATCTTCTTTCAACTCTGCCACCTTACTATCATGATCGTTGATGTCACCAAATACCATAGCTCCACTGCTACATGCTGCAGAACATGCTGTCTGGAACTCACCATCCTTGATGACTCTTCCATCTCTCTTGGCATCCAAAATAGTCTTTTGGGTCATTTGGATACACATAGAGCATTTCTCCATAACACCTCTTGAACGAACGTTTACATCCGGGTTGATTACCATTTTACCCAAATCGTTGTTCATGTTAAAGTCGAACTCGTCGTTGTTGTTGTACAAGAACCAGTTGAACCTACGTACTTTATACGGACAGTTATTGGCACAATATCTTGTACCTACACAACGGTTGTATGCCATATGGTTTTGTCCTTGTCTACCATGTGATGTCGCAGCTACTGGACAAACAGTTTCACAAGGAGCATGGTTACAGTGCTGACACATTACTGGCTGGAAAGCTACCTGCGGATTGGCAGATGGGTCTTCCATCTCCCTAAATCCACCAAGAGATCCTTGATCCCCCCAAAGGCCATCCATGTTTTCCTTCTTCTCGTTATCTTCTTCAAAGGTCTCCTCAGAAGAATAGTATCTATCGATTCGCAACCAATGCATATCCCTGGAACGGCGCATTTCCGCTTTTCCAACAACAGGTACGTTGTTCTCTGCATGACAAGCTATAACACAGGCACCACATCCGGTACATGCGTTCAAATCAATGGACAGGTTAAAATGATGTCCAATACTTCTATCAAATTCTTCCCAAAGATCCGCATCTGGAGAAGTCACAGGTATTTCATTGTGATTCAAGGTTACGTGCGGCATTGGGTTCCACTCGGAGTGGTCTTTGGTATTGAAGATTTCCAAGGTGGTTTCCTTGATGATATCCCCTCTACCCATCAATGTTTTATGTGATTGAATACAAGCGAATTCGTGCTCCCCAGCTGATTTCTCAACGGAAACGGATTGAACATCGGAGAAATTGCTATATAACGTATAAGCATTTACCCCTGTTGCCATCTCGGCTTGTATTCCTGCTTTTTTACCATAACCAAACGAAAGCCCCACAGTACCTACTGCCTGACCTGGCTGGATAATTACCGGAACATTTTCCAATACCTTACCATCCACAGTCAATTTTACATAGCTACCATTTACACCTCCATCGGCTTCGATACCATTTTCAAGTCCCCAAGATTCTGCATCCGCTTTGGAAACGGTCAGGTAGTTATCCCAAGAAACTCTGGAAATTGGATCAGGAAACTCTTGCAACCATGGGTTGTTGGCCTGACGACCATCTCCCATACCTACTTTAGAATACAGCACCAATTCGGTACCTGGACTAGTAGCGTTTACCAAGGACCGTATCGCAGAAGCAATCGGCACGATCTCGGTCTGTCCTTCTTCAGCATCAGCCTGAGCAGGCGCAGCTGCATCATCTACCATTACAGCAGGCGCAGCATAAACCCCATCTTGCAAGGCTTGGTTCCAAGAACCACCTTGAAGCACCTCAGTACTCCAAGTTTCCTTAATGTATTCGTAATATGTTTTCTCGATGCCCATCCATGTCAAAAGCGAAGTTTGAAACTGTTTGGTATCAAACAACTCGCGAATGGCCGGCTGCATCAAACTAAATTGTCCTTTCTTAAATTCTGCGTCGCCCCAAGATTCCAAATAATGTGAGGCAGCGGCAACATAACTGGACGCCTGAGCCGTCTCATCATAGGTGTAGGCAAAATCAACCGACACATCCACTTGCTCAAGACCTGAAATAAACTCTTGTGCATTTGGCAATGTATAGGCCGGATTAACACCGTCCATGATCAATGCACCAACACGCCCTGCATTCATGTCAGCAATCAACTTGCCCACTTTTGCAGCATCACCTTGACGCACATATTTTGGTTTTTCCGGATCAAAGGCCTCGCTTGCCAACAATTTATTGATGGCCAAAACAACTGTTTGCGCGTTCTCATCATTAAGACCGCTTACAACAACCGCCTTGCTTCCAGCTTTCTTGATTTCAGCAGCAACTTTATCTACCACCTCGTCAACATCCGAAGTGCCCCCACCAACACTACTGCCATTCAACTTGCCGTACAATTTGGCAAGGGCAATCTTTTGTTGGGTAGGAGTCATTGGGTATCTTTTGTCAGCATTCGCACCGGTCAAGGACATATTGGCCTCCAACTGTACGTGTCTGGACATTTTTCCATTTTTGGGAATACGACCCTTGGCATAACCCGTATCGTATCCACCACCTTGCCAGTCTCCAAGAAAATCTGCCCCAAAAGAGACAATAAGACCGGCCTTTTCAAAATCGTAATCGGCCAAAGCGCGTTCACCATAAGCCTTTTGATATGCATTTAAAGCAGCATCCTCGGAAATGGCATCATAAACCACGTGGTTTACATTTTCCCCATAAGCAGCTTTAAACTCAGCAATCAACTTGGTGGTCGATGGACTAGCATAGGTTTGCGTCAATAGCACCACTTGCTTATTGGAACCTTTCAAGGCGTTCAATTTCGCCTTAACGGTTGCATCCAACACTTTCCACTCAACAGCTTCACCATTGGCCATTGGCCCCTGCACTCTTTTGCTATCGTAAAGCGTTAAAACGGATGCCTGCACCCTAGCATTGGCTCCTCCATTTACTTTTGCATCGGTATTGTTCTCGATTTTGATCGGCCTACCCTCCCTGGTCTTCACCAAGATGCTGGCAAAATCAAAACCATCGGCAATTGTAGTTGCATAGTAGTTGGCAACACCTGGAACAATATTGTCCGGTTGCACCACATATGGAATAGATTTATGTACCGGGCCTTCGCACGCTGCAACGGTAGCAGCAGCAGTACTAAAACCTACATATTTCAAGAAATCCCTTCGGGAAGTATTCGAGGCGGACAGGTTTTCCTTGTCGCCCAAAAATTCATCAACGGGAATCTCTTCGGTAAACTCGTTGTTTCTTAGCGCCTCAACAATGGAATCGTTCGGATTCAACTCCGCTTCACTTTTCCAATATTTTTTGTTTGATGCCATACGATATATCTGAGATTATCTTCTTTTAATTCTTAATAGTGACACTTTCCACATTCTAGACCACCCATCATGGCAGCGGTCAATTTTTCCACACCATATTTCTTGGACAATTCCTCATGGATAGCCGTGTAATATTCATTGCCCTCAACCTTAACATTGGTCTCGCGGTGACAGTTGATACACCATCCCATAGTAAGCGGTGAATATTGCTCCACAATCTCCATCTCCTCTACAGGACCGTGACATGTTTGGCACTCTACACCTGCAACGGAAACGTGCTGGGAGTGGTTAAAGTAAGCAAAGTCGGGCAAATTATGTATCCTGACCCACTCCACAGGCTGTGTCTCTCCTGTGTAGCTCTGGTTCTCTTCGTCCCAACCTACTGCTTTATATAATTTTTTGATCTCGCCCGTATAGAACTCATTGGTATGACCTGCAGCCAAATCTTCCGCTGATGGTCCTTCCGGATTGCCGGTGTACTCATAAATGGACTTGTGACAGTTCATACAAACATTCAATGAAGGAATACCTGAAGTTTTGGACACCCTTGCAGATGAGTGACAGTACTTACAATCCACATTGTTGTCTCCTGCGTGTATCTTGTGGGAGAAGTGAATCGGCTGAACCGGGGCATACCCCTGATCAACACCTACTTGCATTAAATACCCATATGCAAAATACGCACTACCCAACAACAAGAAGATCACCGTAACCAAGACCAAGAACTGATTTTGAACAAAGGCTTTCCAAATAGGCAAACGTTTTTCTTTCTCCTGCTCAAGTACAACTCCATTGGCCTCGGCAATCCTACGCAAGGTCTTGTTCACCAAGATCAGCATAATCACCAAAAGACCGAAGACCAACGCAAGGGCACCAAGAATCATCTCATTGGAAATCCCAGAGCTAGCCCCTGTAGCTTCACCTCCGGCAGCAGCGGTAGCAGCAGCGGCAGCTGGTGCAGGTGGCGGCGCGGCAGTATAAGCCAAGATATCATCAATATCCTCATTGGATAATGTTGGAAAAGGGGTCATAGCGGCCTGGTTGTACTCCGCATAAATTTTGTTGGCATAAGAGTCCCCAGAGGAGATCATTGCCGGACTGTTTTTTACCCAAGAATAAATCCACTCCTTATCCAAACCTTCGTCCTCTGCCAATCGAGTCTCTACATTAGCCAATGCAGGACCTGTCATCTTCCTGTCCAAGGAGTGACACGCGGCACAGTTCTGATTGAAAAGTTGTTTTCCGTTGACCGGATCCCCACCAGTGGCATCAGTAGTTTCTTCCGTAGCTACATCAGCGGCAGCTTCGGTTTCTTCCTGTGCATAAAAAGATGTGGAGAATAGTAGGAGAGTTAAACCTAAAACTTTAGAAAATAGATGGCGGTATAAAACCTTTTTCATATTCGTGAAATTTCTATCGAAATCTTTGGTACGATTCTTTCTATTGAGTTTGAGAGCAATAGCTTTTCACCCTACCAAGAGTGGCAACAAAAGTAAGACATACAGTCATTTTTTGAAATGTTAAGGTATTTATAACTTATAATTTATAAAGATTCTAAATAACTTAGGGCGGAAGCGGTTCGATCATAATAATCTACATTTGCAATAAGTATTAATGTTATAACACTGGAACAACATGAAAACCACTGTATTCACGGCAATTTTAATTGGATTGGCCTCACAGATCTCCGCACAGGAGGGACAGGTCTCGATCCAGCAGGACCCACAAATAAATCAATTGGTGAAACTATACACCAACGTGCATGCCAATAGCGGTTATTATCAGATCCAGGTAGGTTTTGGCAACTACGAGAAGGCTCAAGACCTATTGAACCAAGTGGAAATCGATTTTCCCGACTGGTACTCCAAAATTGAGTTTGAATCCCCTACCTATCGTGTTCGTTTAGGCAAGTTCAAAACCAAATTGGAAGCGGAACGCAAATATTTGGAGGTTCGCAAGAAATATCCGGACGCCATGTTATTAAAGCCCGAACAAAGAGAAACAAAGTCATAAAAAAAACCCGCTTTTTAAAAGCGGGTTTTTTTATTTATAGTTTTATCGACTTACAGTTTTTTCTTCACTGCAACTTCTTGGAAGGCCTCTACGATATCACCTTCTCTCACATCGTTGTAATTCTTTATTTGAAGACCACAATCATATCCTTTTGAAACTTCCTTCACATCATCCTTGAATCGTTTCAACGAAGCAAGTTCTCCGGTGTAGACAACCACACCGTCACGGATAAGTCGAATACGGGAATTCCTGAATATCTTTCCACTGGTAACCATACAACCTGCAATGGTACCGATTTTGGATATCTTAAAGGTTTCCCTGATTTCGGCATTACCGGTAACCTCTTCTTTCATTTCTGGCGACAACATACCCTCCATCGCATCTTTAAGATCATTGATGGCATCGTAAATAATGGAGTAGGTCCTGATATCGATTTCTTCCTTATCGGCAATCGACCTGGCATTACCCATTGGTCTCACGTTGAACCCGATAATGATTGCATCGGAAGCACTGGCCAATAGCACATCGGATTCGGTAATTGCACCAACTCCTTTGTGGATAATGTTCACTTGAATTTCGTCTGTGGAAAGTTTCTGGAACGAGTCGGTCAAGGCTTCCACGGAACCGTCCACATCACCTTTGAGGATAATGTTCAATTCTTGGAAATCACCCAATGCGATTCTTCGTCCAATTTCATCCAATGTAATGTGACGCTGTGTTCTCACCGATTGCTCACGTTGTAATTGTGAACGTTTGGCGGCAATTTGTTTAGCTTCTCTCTCGTCTTCCAAGACATGGAACCTATCACCTGCCTGCGGTGCGCCATCCAATCCCAATATGGAAATTGGTGTGGATGGACCAGCAGCTTCAATACTGTTCCCTCTTTCATCGTGCATTGCCTTGACCTTACCGCTACAGGTTCCGGCCAAAACATAGTCCCCTATTTTTAAGGTACCGGTCTGCACAAGTATTGTAGCCACATACCCTCTACCTTTATCCAAGAAGGCCTCTACGACCGTTCCCGTGGCAAGTCTGTCCGGATTGGCCTGCAACTCCAAGAGTTCGGCCTCCAACAATACCTTTTCCAAAAGTTCGGGAACACCTTGACCTGTCTTGGCAGATATATCCTGGGATTGCACCTTACCTCCCCAGTCTTCCACCAAAAGGTTCATTTGTGCCAATCCTTCTTTTATCTTATCCGGGTTGGCCGTTGGCTTATCGACCTTGTTAATGGCAAACACGATCGGTACGCCTGCAGCCTGAGCGTGACTTATCGCTTCTTTGGTCTGCGGCATGATATCGTCATCGGCGGCAATCACAATAATTGCTATATCCGTTACTTGGGCACCACGGGCTCGCATTGCGGTAAACGCTTCGTGACCGGGTGTATCCAAAAATGTTATTTTTTGTCCATCTTCAAGGGAAACTCCATAAGCGCCAATGTGCTGGGTAATTCCTCCACTCTCCCCTGCGATTACGTTCTCTTGACGAACATAATCCAACAAGGATGTTTTACCATGGTCCACGTGACCCATTACGGTAACAATCGGAGCACGAGGTTTCATATCCTCTGGAGCGTCCTCCACCTCATCAATGGTCTCCTCGATTTCAGCGGTTACGAATTCAACTTCATAACCAAACTCATCGGCAACAATGGAAAGGGTCTCCGCATCCAACCTCTGGTTCATGGTCACCATAATACCCAAGGACATACAAGCGGAGATGATCTGTGTCGAAGACACGTCCATCATGGTAGCAAGTTCATTCACGGTAACAAACTCGGTCACCTTCAAGATTTTGCTTTCCAATTCCTGTTGTTCAAGATCCTTCTCCGTTTGCTGACGGTGCTGATCTCTCTTCTCCCTACGATATTTGGCCCCACGACCTTTATTGGATTTGCCCTGAAGTTTTTCCAGGGTCTCCCTTACTTGTTTTTGTACTTCTTCTTCGGTAGGCTCAACCTTAGGTGCGGATGAACGTTGCCCTTTTCTTCCGGCGCCTCCCCTATTATTGCGACCTCCTCCTGCTTGAGGGCCACTTTTTACAATTCTCTTTCTGCGTTTTTTACGCTCTCCCCCGTCGGAAGCACCTCCGCCCTTGCCGGACTTCTGATTTTCCTCCTTCTTCTTTTTCGGTTTTTTGAATTGGGAAAGGTCTATTTTATCACCGGTTATTTTAGGACCGGACAGTTTTTGATAATTGGTCTTTATGGTTCCGGTTCCAACTTCTTCGGAACTCTCTTTGGCTTCTTCCTTGACCTCTGGCTTTTTTTCCTCGGCCTTCTTTTCAGCTTCAGCGGGAGCCTCTGGCTTCTCTTCCTTCTGAACTACCTTTTCCGGCTCGGCCTTTGGAGTTTCTTCCACCTTTTTAGGCTCTTCCTCCTTAGGCTTGTCCTTCTTATTGTCCAAGTCGATTTTGCCTACGGTCTTTGGTCCGGACAACTCTGCCTTGGCCTTAACGACCTGTTGTTCGGCTTCCTTCTTTTCCTTGGCCAATCTACGCTCCTCCTGTTCTTTCTCCATTCGGATGCGGATGGCCTCCTTTTCTTTTCGCTTTTCCTCTCCAACTTCCTTGGAAGCGACCTTTTTACTCTTATCCGTCTGGAACTCATCCAACAGAACTTGATACACTTCATTGGATATTTTTGTGGTAGGACGTGCTTCCACCTCATGCCCTTCCGAGGCCAGGTAGTCGACCGCTCTATCCAGTGAAATGTTCAATTCTCTGAGAACTTTGTTAAGTCGTATTGTTGGATTATCTGCCATAAATTATTTTACTTGCCCTAAATTTTCGCTGCTAATATAAGCCTAATCTTCAAATTCTTCTTTGAGGATGCGAACCACTTCCTGGATTGTTTCCTCTTCTAGATCGGTTCGCTTCGCCAAATCTTTAACATCTTGCTCCAAAACGCTGCGTGCGGTATCCAATCCAATTTTCTTGAATTCGTCTATTACCCAGCTTTCGATCTCATCCGAAAACTCGGTCAACTCCACATCTTCCTCAACGCCTTCACGGAACACATCTATTTCGTAACCAGTCAATTGACCAGCCAAACGTATGTTGTGCCCACCTCTACCGATAGCCTTGGAAACTTCCTCCGGCTTTAGGTAAACTTGAGCTGTTTTTTTCTCATCGTTCAATTTGACCGAGGACACCCTTGCAGGACTCAATGCCCTGGTCACCATAAGTTGCGGGTTGTTGGTCCAGTTGATCACATCGATATTTTCATTGCCCAACTCTCTCACGATTCCATGGATCCTAGATCCTTTCATACCCACACAGGCCCCTACAGGATCGATTCTATCATCATAGGAATCCACGGCAACTTTAGCCTTTTCACCAGGAATACGGACCGCCTTTTTAATGGTGATCAGTCCGTCGAACACTTCCGGTATTTCTTGGAAGAACAATTGCTCCAAGAATTTCGGTGATGTCCTGGACATTATGATCGCTGGCTTGTTTCCTTTTAATTCAACACTTTCAATGATTCCCCTAACGTTATCCCCTTTACGGAAGAAGTCGGATGGAATCTGCTTTTCTTTTGGGAGGATGATTTCGTTGCCCTCATCATCCAACAAGATTACCGCACGATGTCTGATATGATGAACCTCTGCCGTGTAGATCTCACCTTCCAAATCCTTGAACTGCTTGTAAATAGTCGTATTATCGTGTTCATGGATTTTGGAGATCAAATTCTGGCGCAAGGCCAAAATCGCTCTTCTACCAAGATCGACCAACTTTACCTCTTCAGAAACGTCCTCACCTACCTCAAAATCCGGCTCTATCTTCCTAGCTTCGGACAAGGAAATCTCCTCGTTAGGCTCCTCAACTTCACCATCTTCAACAACCACTCGGTTTCTCCATATTTCCAAATCCCCTTTGTCCGGGTTAATGATAATATCAAAATTGTCGTCAGAACCAAATTTTTTCTTGAGCGCACTTCGGAACACTTCTTCCAAAATCGCCATAAGGGTCACCCTGTCAATAAACTTATCGTCCTTGAATTCCGAAAAGGATTCGATGAGCGCTAGGTTTTCCATTTTCTACTACAATTAAAATTTTAATTTAACTTTTGCCTCTTGAATATCAGAAAATGCGATTTCCTGCTTTTTCTGCACTGTAACTTTTCCTTTACCCACGGGTTTGGGCTCTCTAGCCTTCCACTCCAAGGTAATACTATTTGTCGAGGTTTCGACCAATGTACCCTCCAATTCACCGGAGTTGGTCCTCACCTGTAATTTTCTTCCTATATTTTTATTGTACTGACGCGGTAATCGTAATGGGGATGTGGCTCCGGCAGAGGCAACTTCCAAAGAAAAATCCTCTTCCTCGCGATCAAGATTGTGCTCAATTGCACGGCTTATATCCATACAATCTTGCAGGCTTACCCCTTGATCTCCATCCAAAATAACCTTGATGCTGTTATCGCCACCTACGGTAAAATCCACAAGGAACAGGGAAGAATGCTCTTCCAAAGCCTTGTTCAACAATGATTCCACTTCATCCTTAAACATAAGAAACCAGCAATAAAAGAGGGGACTCAAGGTCCCCTCATGAATACTTTTATATCCGTTCAGTGGTGCAAATATACGACAAATTATATCGCTTGTGCAACCCCGGACGAACAAAAGTAATACGCCCCTTTCTATTTTTCAGCGGATTACCATTTTTCCTGTTTTAACAGTCAACTCCAAAGGATATATCCAAGGCCAACAGCCCTGCAATTTCACAGGCCGTGCATCATTCTAACAGTATTGTGAGGTTAACCTTGGTTTTACTGCCTTTCACAACATTTATTTTGAACAGGCCATGCCCCGACTAATTTTGCGGAAGAATCAATAATACCACATGGGCACAACCTCCCTCTTCAGCAAGAAGATGAACCATTTCCCCAAAGGCTGGATGCTGATCTTGGCATTTTTTCTTTTGGGAACATTCCTTTCATTTTCCCAAACCACAATATGGAGTGAAAACTTCAACTATACCAACAATACGGCCAGTGGCACCGCTACGGGCCCCTCGAGGTCCTCATGGACACTTAGCAATTCAGGAAGACTCAATATACAGAACAATCAAATAGAGGGAACCAACCTGGATTCAGAAAGCACATTTCTTATAGACCCTATCAATATATATGGATATACCTCGGTAAACTTCAGCATGGATGTGTCCTCGGTCGCAAATCGTATGGACCAGGGTCAGGATTATTTTATTGGTGAGTACAGAATAAATGGAACAGGCGGATGGACCCAGTTTGAAAATGCATCGGGTGACAGTCCCGGAGACCGCTTAGACCCTTCCTATACCGTCAATTTGCCCACATCGGGAGCCACATTGGAAATCAGGGTCAGGATGTACAACGACCAGAACAATGAAAGTTATTACATTGATAATGTACAGGTAGTCGGTAATTTGGACCTATGTAACGGTGAAGTGGATTTTGAGTTTTATGACAGCTCCCCTTCAGGTAGCACAGTGGACAATATTCCCACGGTCGGATATATTGGTTCGGGCACCTATACCAGTTTCAATGTGGATAACCTACAAAACCAAGAAGACCCCGGCGACACCGACAACTTCAGTATTCGGTACTCAGGATACATTCAAGTTGACACCCAGGGGTCATATACTTTCTACACAACTTCGGACGATGGTTCCAAACTTTACATCGACGGCAATCAAATTGTTGATAACGATGGAGCACACGGATCACAGGAACGGTCTGGAACAGTAACTTTGACCACTGGTTTGCATGACATCACAGTGCTGTTTTTTGAAAATGGTGGAGGCGAAAACCTATCTGTCTCCTATCAAGGCCCCTCCATTTCCAAACAGAACATTCCCTTTTCAAAATTGTACTCTACCTGTAGTGTAGGGTCGGCCGACCTTGATGGGGACGGCGTAGATGATATTACGGATATTGATGATGACAACGACGGTATTTTGGATGTTGATGAATGCGCCGGATTAGGGGGCAACTTTGTCCAAACGGCCACCAATCTTCAAAACTTTACCGATGCATCCAATGCCGAAGGCGACCCTGGCACAACATATGCATACAACTCAACTACCACATACCCAGGCCAGTCCATCATATCCTTCCAATTTTCACAGGTAATCCCCATTGGCACCACCGTCAGCGTATTTTTGAGCGCAGACCCAGCGGTATCTGATTCGGATATGCAGATTCAATATGACAATGGAAACTGGTTGGCCAGCGCAAACGCCATTCCATCCGGCTCCATTACAGAGATCACCTTTAATGTAAGCCAGAGCAATTTTCAATCTTTTCGGGTTATGGCATATCAAATTGGTGCCCGGGTGCACGGAGCCAGTTATGGAGGCACTGTTGATTGCACAACTGTGGATACGGATGGAGATGGCATCCCCAACTATCAAGATTTGGACAGTGACGGGGATGGGATACCCGATAATGTGGAAGCACAGACTTCATTGGGTTATATAGCACCTTCGGGAATAGATGCCAACAACAATGGACTTGATGACGCCTATGAGGGAGGTGGTCTGACCGCTGTCGACACTGATGGCGACGGCACTCCTGATTTTATGGATGCCGACAGTGATAATGACGGAACTCCGGACACAACTGAAGCCGCCCTTACCCTTTCAGGCTCCGATAGCGATAACGATGGACTGGACAATACTATGGACACCACTACAGGTTATGACGACCCAGGAGGAACCATTGATAATCCAATGAATACGAATGGTGGATCTTTGATGCTTCCAGATTCGGATGGGGATGCAGCATCGGGTGGAGATTTGGACTTCAGGGATGATACGGTTAACGATTCAAATCCGCCTTCCATTACAGCGACTGGGGACCAGATTTTTTGCCCAGGAGAGACAATCTCTGTTGTTGAAAGTGTATCCATAACAGATTCGGACAGCAGTACTTTGGATGCGGTATACATACAAGTAACCTCCAATTATGATGTTTCCGGTGATGTGCTTAGCCTAACAGGTACACACGCCAACATTACGGCCAGCTGGGACACGTCCGAAGGTAGATTATTATTGGAAGGGCCAGCAACCTTGGCAGAGTTTGAAGCCGCTATTAGTGATGTGGTTTTCCAAACAACGGCAACGGTTAGTTCAGGTGATACCCGTACTTTTTCCATTGTTATGAACGAGGCCAATTATTTGGAATCGACAGGACACTATTATGAATACGTCCCTTCTCTGGGAATAACATGGACAGCGGCCAGAGATGCAGCTGCCCTACGCACATTTTATGGCCTACAGGGATATTTGGCCACCATTTCCATTCAGGACGAATCCGATCTTTTGGGGTCGCAAGCTCCCGGTGCCGGGTGGATCGGTGCCAGCGATGCTGCTACCGAAGGAGACTGGTACTGGGTGACAGGACCAGAGGCGGGCACCCTGTTTTGGCGAGGAACCGCCGGCGGAACCGCTTTCGCCTATGAATTTTGGAACTCAGGGGAACCCAACCAATCAGGAGACGAAGATTATGCACATATTACAGCACCTGGTGTAGGGCTACCCGGGTCATGGAACGACCTTTCGAACACGGGAGCCGCAAGTGGCGATTATCAACCAAAAGGATATCTAGTGGAATACGGGGGCATGCCCGGCGACCCTCCGTATCCGGATTTGGCGGCCACTACCACGATCACAGTGGAAACAACCGCTCCCACTGCAACTGCACCTGCACCTATTTCAGTGAATTGTTCGGCCGACATCCCTTCACCGGATGTGAATGTAATTACAGATGAAGCAGACAATTGTGACCCTTCACCAACGGTAACCTTTATAAGCGATGTAAGCGATGGGGGCAGCAACCCGGAAATTATTACCCGTACGTATAGGGTTAGCGATGCGGCGGGAAACAGCTTGGATGTGGAACAGACCATTACGGTAGCACCCTTCGCAATCACAACTCAACCTGTTGACCAAACCGTTGTGGTGGGCAACAATGGAAGCTTTACAATCTCAGCAACGAATGTCGACACCTATCAATGGGAAGTCAGTACGGACGGTGGAAGTAATTTTGTTCCCCTTGCTGACGGTAGCGAATACTCAGGAACATCCAGTTCCACATTAACGGTTACAGCACCCGATTCATCAAAAAATGGATATATATACCGAGTACAGGTCTCCAATTCAGCAGCTAGTTGTAGTCCTCTTGTCTCCGACCAAGCTACATTGACCATGAAAGCCGGCAGGGTAATCACCAACAGGGGAGTAACCTACCGAGTAAATAAAAATTAACGGGATATCTTTCGAAGAACAGGCCGATCAAGCCTGTTTTTCGAAAGAACCTACCATTTGTTCTTTGAACAAATCTTCTATTTCTTTCAATATTTCGGGATCATCGATGGTGGATGGCACAGCAAATTCCTTACCATCTGCAATGGCCCGTATAACCTTGCGCAATATTTTCCCCGATCGGGTCTTTGGCAAGCGGTCGGCAACCAATACTTTTTTCAATGAGGCCACAGGACCTATCTCCTTTCGGACATCGGCTACCACTTCCGACTGCAACTGAAAGCTCTCAATGGTCGCTCCAGTTTTTAGGACGGTAATAGCCAAAGGTATCTGTCCCTTTAGATCATCTTCGATGCCCACCACACAACATTCGGCCACATCGGGATGCTTAGCGACCACCTCTTCCATTTCTGCCGTAGACAAACGATGGCCCGCAACGTTTATAATGTCATCCACCCTACCGGTGATGAACACATAACCATCTGGATCGATATAACCTCCATCGCCTGAAAAATAATAGCCATCGAACTTGGTCAGATAACCCTTCACAAATCTTTCGGTATCTCCCCAAAGATTGGGCAAAGTTCCGGGAGGCAAGGGCAATTTTATAGCCACATAGCCTTCTTCGCCCGGATCGGATTGACTTCCATCTTCACGAAGTATCTGCACATCATATCCACAAACGGGTTTGGTAGCGGAACCTGGCTTGACATCGAATTGCTCCTCAAAACCCATCATATTGGCAACGATAGGCCACCCTGTTTCCGTCTGCCACCAATGATCGATTACAGGTACGTTGAGTTTTTCACCTGCCCAGTTCAAGGTCGACACATCACATCGCTCCCCTGCCAGGAACAGATATCGAAGCCCGCTCATATCGAATTGCTTTATAAATTCCCCTTTGGGATCCTCTTTTTTTATTGCCCGGATGGCGGTTGGAGCGGTAAACATCACTTTTACCTCATGATCGCTTATCACACGCCAAAAAGTGGAGGCATCGGGGGTTCGGACCGGTTTTCCTTCAAAAAGGACCGTTGTGCAGCCATAGATCAATGGTGCGTATACGATATAACTGTGCCCTACGACCCATCCCACATCGCTTGCGGCCCAAAACACCTCACGGGGATTGACTCCGTAAATATGTTTCATACTATAATGCATGGCCACGGCATGGCCTCCATTGTCACGTATAATGCCCTTGGGTTTCCCTGTGGTTCCGGAAGTGTACAGAATATACAGTGGATCGGTGGCATCTACCTCAATGCACCTAACAGGATCGGCAATTTTCATTAGGGTAGCGTAATCAATATCATTTTCACCGTCTGGACGTGCAGCCCCTAACCTTCTGTTATAGACAATCACATTCTCGGGAGAATGTGCCGCCATTTTTATGGCCTCGTCCACCATAGGTTTATATGGAATAATACGATCGACCTCTATACCCGAAGTGGCGGTTATGATCAACTTGGGTTTTGCATCATCTATCCGAATGGCGAGTTCATGAGGGGCGAAGCCTCCAAAAACCACGGAATGTACGGCACCCAGTCGAGCACAGGCCAGCATGGAGACAACGGCTTGGGGAATCATGGGCATATAAATAATGACGGTATCACCCTTTTCCACTCCCAAACGCTTCATACCCCCTGCCAAGCGGCTGACCCTATCACGTAGTTCCAAATAGGTAAATTTCTCAATCGTTTGCGTAACAGGAGAATCATAAATCAATGCAGTATCGTTGCCCCGTCCATTCTCGATATGGGCATCCAAGGCCAAATAAGAGGTATTGAGTTTCCCGCCCTTGAACCAACGGTAAAAGCCCTCAGCATCCTTTGTCAGTGCTCTTTGCGGCTTTTGGAACCAATTGATATGGGCTGCCTGTTCCATCCAGAAGTTGTCAGGGTCCTTGATGGAGCGATTGAATTCCTGTGCATAGTTAATCTTCGCCATCGTTATGTAGTTTGAATAGTTTATTTGTGCATGTTTGATTGTAATAGTTCAGACATCAACATTTTCAAGCGACTGGAAATGAAACTTTTGAACCTACAACTCGTCTAAAGTAGTGATTTATCCAAATGACCTATTGAATTATGTCGCTAAATTGATATATCTCACCTGCCTTATCATCATCCCCACAAAGTTTTGATATCCGAGCATTAGGTTAATTCCATTTTCACGCTACCTTTACCCCATGGCCCTATTTTCGAATCCAAGGTTTCGTTACCAACTAAAGCGTATTTTACCCTTTGGCATTATTTGGCTGGTATTGAGCTGGTTTGTCTTGCTCATTGAGTCCATGGCAATGGGTTACGAAAACCAACGTCCAGAAACGGACATAACGGTAACTTGGAACATTTTTCTGTTCGCCTCACTTGCTGTTTTCTTGGTAGGACTGGCTATGGGGGCCGTGGAAATACTCTGGTTGGGCAAACTGTTCAAGCACAAACCTTTCTGGCAAAAAATCCTGTACAAGATGGGGTTTTATCTCTTGTTCATGTTGCTCATCAATCTCATCACCTTCCCGATTGCGGCAAGCATTGAGTTGCGTACATCCATTACGGACGAACAAGTCTGGCACAAGTTCTCCAATTATATTATAAGTTCAACTTTTTTGAGCACTATGGTCTCCTTGTGCTTTAGCATACTGGTTTCCCTGCTCTATTCAGGCATAAGTGAACATCTCGGGCACAATGTATTGCTCAACTTTTTTTCCGGCAAATATCATCGACCCAAAGAGGAATCGCGCATTTTTATGTTTTTGGATATGAAATCCTCGACCTCATTCGCCGAAGAATTGGGCCATAAAACTTATTTCCGGTTCTTGAGTAACTATTACAATGAACTGTCCGATGCCATTGTTCAGTATCAAGGGGAGGTCTACCAATATGTTGGGGATGAAATCGTGGTTACCTGGAAAAAGGATGAAGGTATCCAAAACCACAATTGCCTTCAATGCTTCTATGCCATGAAACAAAGTTTACTCAACAAATCTTCCTATTTTAAAAAGACCTATGGTGTTGTTCCCACTTTCAGGGCCGGGGTACATTTGGGCCAAGTGACCACAGGGGAAATCGGAGCCCTGAAAAAGGAGATCTTTTTTACAGGGGACGTCTTGAATGTTACGGCCCGAATCCAAAAGCTCTGCAAACCCATGGGCCAGGAAATCATTGTTTCCGAAGAATTGGCCCAACAATTGGAAAAAGAGGGAATCCGTTTCGAATCCCTTGGAAATATGGAATTGGAGGGACGAAAAAAATCGGCAGGATTGTTTGCTCCAAAAGTATGACCGGCAAACTCAAATTAATCTTTCGATAGAAAGCGGAATTCCTCCAAATATTTAGTTTCCGAATCTATTGCATTGGTTTCAAAGGTCAAAAGCTTGCCGTCTTCCTCTTTGTAACGGCTCCATTTTGGCAGGCCCTTACCATTTGGATCTCCCGTTTTGGCAAAATTAACCCAATAGGCAGACATTACGTTCTCCAGCTCGCGTTCCTCAGATTTCCATGGCCGCTTCCATTGATCGAGCGTATGTAGGGCAAATGGCACTTCAGAAGTGTGGAATGCCCCATAATTGGGAAAACCAGGTTTATCCGTGGGTACATGTGTGAATTCATATAGCCAAACTTCCTTTTCCATGTATTTTGCGAGTAGATAGGATGGTTGAGCTGCAAAGCTCAACAAGTTCATTTTTTGTTGTGATCGAAGTGCTGACTCATCCGTTTGAGCGGGGAACAATTCTAAAAATTCATCCGACCGTTCGCCAAATTGCCTTTCCGCCATGTTTTTGAAACTCTCCTGCGTTACCTCACCTGTGGGCAATAGGGCCGAATCCCCGGTAACCCACCCCGTTAGAACCTTCACTTGGTTATGATTACCATTTTTAAAATGTTGCATTAAATCCTTGGGCAAAAAATAATCATCGAGCACTACCCCGAATCTGCCCAATTCCGGATCATTGCTCAACTCCTGTAATTTGGAAGCGGGCATTTCCCTTAATTCAGCTAGGGAAGATGCATTTGCAGATTGCATAAATCTGACTCCCTGTGATTCCGCAGCAGACAGATCCTGCATTAAACGACCACCCAAAATCCCACCGCTCTGACATATGGCCTTGTTAAAATAACCGCTAGCCAAAGGTGATGCAATTTGTGCATTGACACTAAAGGACCCTGCGGATTGACCAGCTATGGTCACATTGTTGGGATCTCCCCCGAACGCGGCTATATTATCCTTTATCCATTTCAATCCTTGCAACTGGTCCATAAATCCATAGTTGCCCGAAGCGTTCTCACCCGACTCTTGGCTCAACTCAGGATGTGCCATAAACCCGAACACCCCTACCCTGTAGTTCAAACTCACGAAGACAACACCCTGCTCCGCCATTTGAACACCATCATAGATATCGCAATTGGCACTACCTGAACTCAAACCCCCTCCGTAAATCCAGACAAAAACAGGCAACGGTTCATCATTGTCCTTTTCTGGGGCCCAAACATTCAAATACAGACAATCCTCACTCAATGGTTCCGGTTTGGCAATAAATTCCTCTGTCCAGCACAAAAAGGGTTCAGGTGTGTTTTGGATAGGGCTTGGTCCAAAATCCTTACATTCCTTAATCCCCTTCCAATCCATAACAGGCTGTGGTGCCTTCCAACGGAGTTCCCCCAATGGAGGAGCTGCAAAGGGAATACCTTTAAAGATCCGGATACCATTTTGAGCATATCCCTCAACCTTTCCATTTTGGGTATCTACAATGGTCTGCGCATACCCCACTGAGGATGCCATTAAAAAAAGAAGTATCAATTTTTTCATCGGGCAAGTATATCGTTTAGTTGTTTTCAGTTGTGCTTGATAGTGGAAAAGATAAGGCTTTTTAAAAATCTGGGTTTGCATCAAAAAATATTTTAAAAACCTGTTGAAATATAACATACTTTCGGAGCTCAAAATGACACTAGATCAGAAAGTCCGATTGGTTGAATCGTTATTTGACCAGTTGGACCGGGAAACACAACAATTTCAAGACAAATCTGGACTTGGTTGTGTTACCGGTTGTGGAAAATGTTGTACCCATCCCAACATTGACGCCTCTCCTTTGGAATTCTTGCCTTGGGCGTTGGAACTATATTTATCGGGCAAGGCCGAAGACACATGGGCAACCTTACAGGAAAGTTCGGACCAAACCTGTGCTTTGCTAAACCCATTCGCCTTATTAAACAAAGGACATTGTGGAAGTTACAAATACCGTGGCCTAATATGTCGGCTCTTTGGGTATGCCGCCAGTAAGGATAAATACGGAAAACTCCGTTTGGCCACCTGCAAGATCATAAAAGAGGAACAGACGGAAAAGTACCACGCGGTATCCCAGGCAATCTCCGAAGGTCTGTATGTTCCTGTTTTTACCGAGTACTACATGCAATTGGCCCAAATCGACTATCAAATGGGGTCTAAGATCATACCGATAAACAAAGCGCTAAAAATGGCATTGGAAGAAGTACTGCAATACTATGCCTATAGACCCGCGCCCGATATGGGCAAACAGATCGTGTAGATGATAGGCATAAAAAAAGCCCCTTAATTCTTTCGAAATAAGGGGCTTTTTGTTGGCCTACAAGGACTCGAACCTTGAACGACTGAACCAAAATCAGCTGTGTTACCAATTACACCATAGGCCAGTACCATATAAAAGCTAAAATTGATTCAGCTTTTGAGCGTGCAAATTTAAAACAAACTTTGGTTTCAACAAATATTTTTCACAAGAATACCTGCTATTTTTCTTTAACATGGGTGTTAAAGGTTTTCCAAAAAGGACTAGGCTTCTGTTCTAGATTTACTAAATTCGCCACAATTCGGTTAACAACCAACTCATATGTTTGCAAAAGACTTCAAAAAATGGGACACCATCCTTGGGTGGGTTTCCTTCGCCATTGCGTTTATAGTATATGCCCTGACCGTAGAACCTACCGGAAGTTTTTGGGATGCAGGTGAATATATTTCCACCTCTGCAAAGTTACAAGTAGGTCACCCACCAGGTGCTCCCTTGTTACAAATGATCGGTGCCTTTTTTGCCATGTTCGCCTTCGGCGATCCCACTAAGATTGCACTTATGGTAAACGCCGTATCCATAGTTTCAAGTGCATTTGCAGTATTGTTCACATTCTGGACCATTACGAACCTGGTCGGCAAAATGATTTCCAAAAAGGAAGAAATGAACAATAGTAAGGCCATCGCCATTTTGGGAAGTGGCCTTGTCGGAGCACTTGCCTTTACCTTTTCGGACAGTTTTTGGTTCAATGCCGTTGAGACGGAAGTCTATGCCATGGCCAGTCTGATCATGGCCCTATTGTTATGGTTGGGACTCAAATGGACAGACAATTTGGACGATCCCCGAGGACACCGCTGGCTAATGCTCATCTGCTTTGTGATAGGTCTTACCTTCGGGATTCAGTTTATGGGCTTTTTGGCCATTCCATCCATTGGGCTGTTATATTATTTTAAAAGATACAAGACCACTACGGTCAAAAACTTTTTGTTGGCCAACATTATTGTAGTGGCCATTTTAATATTGGTCTATAAATTCTCACTGACCTACGTTTTGGAGTTGTTTGGATGGAGCGAAGTATTCTTTATCAATGAGATAGGCCTACCGTTCAATTCCGGATCCATCATCATGGGACTATTGTTCGTGGCCGCATTCTACTTTGGATTAAGATATACCCGAAAGCACAATTACTACAATGCGAATATCGTGGTGCTCTGCCTCATGTTCCTTATTTTAGGTTTCTCCTCTTGGTTGATGCTTCCAATCAGAGCCAATGCAAAAACCGTGGTCAACGAAAACAACCCTGCAGATGCCAGGGCATTATTGGCCTATTACAACCGTGAGCAATATCCGGGCGTGGACAGCCCCATTTATGGTGCGTACTATTCGGATACTTTTGCCACTTCTGGCGAGGACAGGGACGATAGCCCTAAATACGAGAAAGACCTGGAACTGGGCAAATATGTGATTGTAAACCACTATAAAGGAGCTTTACCAGGCCCCAATGAAAAACACGTTGGTTTTTTACCAAGAATGTGGAGCGATCAACATGCCGAAAACTATATGCGCTATTTTGGCGCCTTGGATTTCCGGATCAAATCCGAATATATTTCCAATAACGATCTTCGCGAGGCGGTAAACCAATTCAAAACGGCATATTCCCAAGGAGAGTTGGACACCGAGCAGTACATTCGTTTTTTACGGGAATTTGGTCAATATATAGAGGTAGAACCACCAACTTTGGGTCAGAACCTAAAATACATGTTCGACTTCCAGTTCAGTTATATGTACATGCGCTATTTTATGTGGAATTTTGTTGGAAAGCAAAATGATGTACAAGGGAGGTACGATGAGAACGGAAACTGGTTGAGTGGTATCAATTTCATTGACAGTATTCGTTTGGGCAGTCAAGACAACTTGCCCAGTGACTGGAAAAACAACAAAGGGCGCAACACTTATTTTTTCCTTCCCTTGTTGCTGGGTATTTTGGGAATCGTGTTTCAAATATCCAGAAACCCAAAACATTTTTGGGCATTGTTCGTGTTCTTTATGTTCACTGGACTTGCCATACAATTCTACACCAACCCCTACATCTTTCAGCCTAGGGAACGAGATTATTCCCTTGTGGGGTCGTTTTACGTGTTCTGTATTTGGATAGGAATAGGAGTATATGGACTTTTTGAAGAGTTCAAAAAATTGATGTCCGCGAAAATTGCGGCACCCGCCATTACAACAATTTGCTTGTTGGCAGTACCGTTATTAATGGGGTACCAAAACTGGGACGACCACGATCGATCTGATCGTTACACTGCACCCGCCACCGCAAAGGCCTATCTCGATTCCTGCCAAGAGGATGCAGGTGCCATATTGTTCACTATTGGGGACAACGACACCTTCCCTATTTGGTATGCGCAGGAGATTGAGAATTATAGGACCGATGTCCGTGTGGTGAATACAAGCCTTTTTGCCACGGATTGGTATATAGACCAAATGAAGCGTAAAGCGTATGAAAGTGATCCGATCCCATCACAACTCACGCACGACAAATACAGTTACGGTAGTCGGGATGCGATCTACTATCAAGGGGTTACGGACAACCGCTGGAATATCAAGGATTTTATGAACTGGGTCGGGTCCGACAAGCCACAGACCAAGTTCAGGCATATCCTCACCAATCAAGGTGCGGACCTTAGCAATTACTCGGAAAGCACATTGGACATCGTTTACTATCCTACCAATAAAATCAGGATTCCGGTAAACAAACAAAATGTATTGGAAAGTGGTCTGGTCAAAGAAAAAGATTCCGCTTTGATCGTGGATTATATAGATATCGACCTGCCCACGAGCGCACTTCCTAAGAACCGAATTTTAATGTTGGATCTTATCGCCAACAACGATTGGAAGCGACCCATCTATTTTTCGGGTGGTAGTTTTGACAGTGCCGAATACATTTGGATGAAAGATTACCTGCAATTGGATGGACTCGTATACAAGTTGGTACCCATTAAAACACCCAATAGGAATTCGTTCGAAATGGGCCGTATAGATTCTGAATTGATGTACGATATCGTCAAGGACTGGGATTGGGGCAACTCCGGAAGCGATGAGATTTACCACGACCCCCAAACACGTTCACAAGGTCTATCATTTAGGAGCAACCTGGCCCGATTAATGGAGACCATGATCGAGGAAAACAAAATTGACGGGGCAAAGGATGTAATCAACATTGCCATGGACAATATGCCTGTCGACCATTATGGATTCTATGCATTTGTTGAACCATTCGTAGACGGTTACTACAAGGTAGGTGAAACGGATAAAGCACGTGAGCTGTTCGGAAAACTCAAGAAGGTATATCAAGAACATCTGGAATATTACGCCAATATCCCATTGGATGAACAATATGATAAAATTGACGATATCCTTTCCGATATGCAGGCCTATAGAAGAAATATCGACATTCTTATAGAGAACGGCGATAAAGAGCTGGCCGAGTCGGAAACCATCATTTTTAATGAATACATTGATATGTTCTCACAATTTGTGGATGATGAGGAAGAAGTATTGGAGGAGCCTATGCCCTTTGATCCGGACATGGAAGATTCCATTCCATTGGATACCATAGAAAGTGTACCGGATTCGACACTACCGGAAAACTAAAAATAAAAAAGCGAGGTTGAACCTCGCTTTTTTTTATTGGATATATTCGTTTAAGATACCTATAAGTGTGTTGGCATCTTGCTCACCACTCTGTCTCCAGACCATCTCACCTTTTTTGTAGATCATTAAGGTGGGCAATCCTTTAATACGAAGTGCTTGTGAAAGTTCCTTGTTCTTATCCACGTCGATTTTAATGACCTTTCCCTTATCGCCAAGGGCTGCTGCCACATCGCTCAAAACGGGATGCATGGAAGTGGACTGTTCGTTCCATTCCGCATAAAAATCCAACAATACTGGAATTTGCAAATCTATGAGTTCACCAAATTTGGACATCTATTCTTAGGTTTACAGTCAAAAGTAAGAAAAATTGTTAATGTTTTATACCTGGTCAATCCATACTGTTCACCTGCCCATAGAATTTAGACAGATCTAATTGGCATCCCTATTTGAATTCACTTCTATATTCTTAGCTTTTTTATCCAGATACTCCCTTAGATATGCTCTATCCTGTTCGAGCACCCCTAACCTGTTCACAAAAGCAATATCCGGATCATCCTTATGGATCATAACTATAATAGGGTCATCTATCTCTGGCAAAAGAGGGCAGTTAAGTTCACATCCCAAACTAGGTTTATCCTCGGACAAATTATAGTAATAACACACATCGGTACTGATCTTACCAAATTCGCTATCACCCATATCGACCTCTACTACTATGCCCTGCACTTCAAAAAAATCATCTTTGTCATAGTCTGTAAATTCCTTTGGCCCATCCTTGCACCCCAAGCAAAACAGGACCAAAAACATTAATACTAAACGTCTCATAACTTAAAGTCTTTCAGAAAAATAGGAAAAAATATAACATCTTCATATTATGACATTTATCATTACATTTACTCTACTAAGTTTATAGGTTTACAACTGAATTAACACAACAGCAATTGACTGACCATTTACTTATTTATCAGCCACTTACTGTGTAAAAACTCAACAAATGAAAAATTTTATTTTTACACTTAGTGCTCTTTTCATGACCACAGTCACTTTTTCGCAAGCCGGACACATTATGCAAGGTGTTGGTTCGGTGAATATGTCCATGGGGGGTGCCGCTACTGCTCAGCCTTTAGATATTTCTGGGGCTTTGCATTGGAACCCAGCTACGATCTCTGCCTTCGACGACAATATCATTAAATTGGACATCGGTCTTTTCTTTTCATCTCCTGAACTAAACTCGACAGTACCAGAATTTGATGGACAGGGACAGCCTACCGGCAACTTTTTTAGTGGAACCACCGAAGATGACCGTGGTGTCTCTCCCATGCCAGCCTTGGCTGCCGTATGGAGTAAACCGGACAGTAAACACACCTTTGGCGCATCGATATTCGGGATCAGTGGATTTGGGGTGACTTTCCCCGAAAATATGTCCAACCCGATAAATATGCCGCAAGCAAATGGAGGTTTTGGCAGGATTGAATCCGATTATATGCTTTTACAGATTGGTCTGACCTGGGCCTACGAAATCACCAATGAACTTTCCGTTGGTATTCAGCCTACTTTCAATTATGCCGCCTTGGAATTAATGCCCAACCCAACAGCGAATCCCAATCAGGCAGGTTATCCATCGACAGATAAGGCCTCTGCGCTTGGATTTGGTGGACAGGTAGGATTGTTCTATAATTCCAGCTCAGGGTTCAAAGCAGGTGTTTCCTATAAAACCACACAAAATTTTGGTGATTTTGAATTGGACAATACCTATTTGGATGGTACAACGGCAACCAACTCGTTCAATATGGATTATCCCGCCATTCTTTCTTTAGGACTCGGCTATTCACTTGGCACCATAGACTTAGCTTTGGACTATAGAATGGTCGATTATGAAAACACCGATGGATTCTCCACCACAGGCTGGACCCCAAATGCATCCGTTGCCGGCTTTGGTTGGGAGAACATCAATATTATATCCGCTGGTGTTCAATACAAGGGAATAAGCAAACTGCCATTACGCGTAGGCTACACCTATAGTTCCAACCCTATCGACAGTGATGTGGCCTTTTTTAATATTCCAGCGACCGCGATCATTAAAAATGCGTTTCAGTTTGGACTTAGCTATGAAGTATCCGAGAAGTTTCAACTGGATGCTCTTTATCATTACGGTGCCAGTGGAGATGCTACCTCAGGCCCCATGTTAAACCCTCAGTTTATACAGAACTTCCCACCCTATGGTGCAATACCTGGAAGCGAAGTTTCTTATGATATGACCACATCGATGATTGCCATTGGCGCATCACTTAAACTGTAAACAACCAAGAACATAACCAATTACAAACGAAAAAGGCACTGGGTGAAACCAGTGCCTTTTTTATTTTCTTGGAACGGATTTTTAAGCCAACCCCCTTTTCTTTAGAGTGATTACCGAAATCTCCGGATAAATACCAAAACGACCAGGATACCCGATAAATCCAAACCCTCGGTTCACATTGATAAACTGCTCCATCTCTTTGTAGATTCCGGCCCAGTATTTATATCTCCATTTAACTGGACTCCATTTTACCCAACCCGGAATTTCTACACCGAACTGCATACCATGGGTGTGCCCGCTCAAAGTCAAGTGGAAATGATAATCATCGTGTATCACCACATCCTCCCAATGGGACGGATCATGACTCAACAATATTTTAAAATCTTCTTTGGACACCCCTTCTTTGGCCTTTTGTAGGTCCCCGGCCTTTTTAAATCCGCCTCTCCCCCAATTTTCCACACCTACCAATGCGATTTTTTCACCATCCTTTTCCAAATATCTATTGGAGTTCAATAGTAGATCAAAACCCATTTCCCTTTGCATGGTCTTAAGGTCCTCCAAGTTACGGGCCTTCTCTTCTTCCGTATTCCAAACGGCATAATCACCGTAATCGTGGTTTCCCAAAATGGAGAATACCCCATCTTTGGCATCCAATCGTGAAAATACTTCCTTCCAAGGCTCCAGTTCATCAGAACGATTGTTCACGATATCCCCCGTAAAAAAAATCACATCACTTTGCTGTTCATTAACCAGGTTCACACCATACTCCACCTTTTTATAATCATCGAGACTTCCACTGTGCACATCAGAAATCTGTGTGATCTGATAATTGTGGAATGCATCGGGAAGGTCATCAAATTCAAGCTCGTATTTCAGCACCTGATAATTGTACTTTCCTCGGTACATGCCGTACAAAAGGGCGCCAAAAGGAAGGGCCGCCAAACCAAGGGCGATACCACTTATGAATTTTCTACGGGACGGAAAATACCCTGCCTCCACATCCGATACCCCGACAATTTTATTATAACCGTAACCAAGTACACGAACTACATCCTCCAACAAAAGGAAGAATCCCAAAACCAGGGCCAATAGGAAAAATGCTGCGAATATAGTTCCCGCTATGGCCGCAGTGCCTTTGAAACCATCGCCGGGATCATAGGTCATAACTTTTATGGTCAAGAAAATCAAGGCTCCCAAAAACAGCACAATGTAGGCCCATTGCATGAGAGGGCTTTTAAAAAGTGTGCGGAATGCCTGAAAACCATAAACGGCCAGCACCACATAAAGGATTGCCAAAACAATAAATCGGGACATACAATTTTTTTACAAAATTAGAGCTAATCTGCTATTTAGCAGTGGTTTTTAATTTTATTTAACGGCTTCAACAATCGCCTTCACGGTGATAGGGTCCGAAACTGCCACCTCGTTCTCTACCAAATGTTTAGTGGAATTCATGGTGATTTTATCCATTAGGTCCACACGGTTTCCAAAGGAACTACCGGAACAATGGATAGCCCTCAAGCCTATATCCTTGAATTTTGTTGCGTTTTTTGGTGATACACCTCCACCCGCCATAATGGTCATTGGGGTGTTACGTTGCCATGCCTCAAGCTTTTTTATTCCCTTTTCGGCCGATGTCTCCCCTCCAGAAGTCAGAACAGTATCTACCCCGATGGTTCCGAGTTGTTTAATGGCTTCCAAAGGTTCCGCGACCCAATCCAATGCACGATGGAATGTGAAGTGCATAGGTCCTGCCAATTCCACCAACACTTTTGTCCTTTCCATATCAATGGAAAAATCATCGTGTAACACTCCAGAAACGATTCCATTCACGCCCAAAGACTTACAAAATAAAATGTCAGCTTTCATCACTTCGAATTCCATATCGGAATAGGTAAAATGTCCCCCTCTCGGACGTACCAAAACATGAACAGGAATGGACAGTTCACTTTTCACCATTTGAATCAATCCAGCGGAAGGGGTTATACCTCCAACACCAAGCTCCGAACAAAGTTCAACGCGATCCGCCCCTGCCCTTTGCGCATTCATGGCCGATTCAAATGAATTGGCACAAACTTCTACCAGCATATCGTATCTTTATAATCCCTAAAATTAAACATCCAAACCAATGGAACGACGCAAATTCCTTAAAAATTCCAGTCTATCGGCTGCTGGACTTGTTTCCGCCTCTACTCTGGTTGCGTGCAAATCGGAGACCAAACCAGAAACCACCTTGGCCGCATCCATTGCTCCAGAACCTATTAAACCCATCGTGGTATGTACCTGGAATTTCTTTAATGCTTCCGAAAAGGCTTGGGAGGTATTAAAATCGGGCGGGAGTGCCCTCGATGCCGTAGAGCAGGGTGTAATGGTGGAAGAAGCTGACGAGACCAACGAAACGGTGGGCAAAGGAGGAAGACCAGACAGAGATGGCAACGTGACCTTGGATGCATGTATTATGGACAAAGATGGCAATTGTGGATCTGTTGTCTGCATGCAAAATATTGTGCATCCCGTTTCCGTGGCCAGGAAAGTAATGGAGGAAACCCCTCATATAATTTTGGCAGGCAAGGGAGCAGAAAAATTTGCTTACGAACAAGGTTTTAAAAAAGAAGATCTATTCACCGAGAGTACACGAAAACAATATGAAGATTGGTTGAAAACTTCCAAATACGAGACCACAATCAACATAGAGAACCATGATACCATTGGCATGCTGGCCATTGATGACAATGGGGATATTGCCGGAGCTTGCACCACAAGCGGAATGGCCTACAAGGTAGCTGGGCGCGTTGGCGATTCCCCTATTATCGGAGCCGGATTATTTATTGATAACGAAGTAGGAGGTGCAACGGCTACTGGGGTTGGAGAGGAAGTGATACGAACAGTGGGAAGTTTTTTGATCGTGGAATTGATGCGCCAGGGCAAAAGTCCTCAAGAGGCATGCGAAGAAGGTGTAAAACGCATCATGAAGAAAAATGAAGGACGAAAGGATTTTCAAATAGGGTTCTTGGCCATTAATAAAAATGGGGAAACTGGTGGGTACTGCGTACATCCTGGGTTTACCTATCGTGAATATTCCGACCAAGGGCACGAGAATCGAGAAGTGGTCAGTTTTTACGAATAGAGGTTGGAAATGAGACTACTTCGATTTCAGACTCAAGAATCAGGATGGTAGAATCAAATAATAAAGTGACCAAATACTCATCCTCCTCTAGTTATTTTATTTTTGAGGCAATTTTTGCTTCAATAATTCTAGCAGCAATTGGATATTCTATTTTCTCTTCAACAGATTCAATATTTATCAAAACAATAACCGTCACATTTTCATTATTGATATTAGCGTCAATTGCATTTTACCTAAGAAGTATAGTATTTAGCATCTTCTTTTATGACTCCGAGATAGTTATTGATTTTCATTTAAAAAGCCAAAAAACTAAATTAAATTATACAGAAATGGTTGGAATAAAATATATCTCAGTTCAAAAATCCCCAGACATGAACAGAATATATTTTAAAACTAGAAATGGCAAAAAGAGCAAAAAATTTCAAGCCGTAGCATTTGATGATGAATTTATCGAATTCATTGATTGGCTTAAATCAAAGAATCCAAAAATCGAGGTATCCGTTATTCCCTCTGACCATTATCTAAATGAAAAAATGTTTGGGCCTAAATACAAGAAATACATTAAAAAAACCCTATAATTCTGCCTTTGGTCTAGCCTCTTGACTCTTGATTCCAAAATCTTGGTTCTTTTTAAACTTCAATTCGTACTTTTAATCCCCACCCCATTCAGGGTACCTCATATTGTTTATTGAACATTGTTAATTGTTAACTAAATAAAATGTCCGAACAAAAAAGACTTTTTTTATTAGACGCCTACGCGCTCATTTTTCGTGGTTATTATGCCCTTATCAAAAATCCAAGAATCAATTCCAAGGGAATGGATACCTCGGCCATCATGGGGTTTGTAAATTCCCTGTTTGATGTGATCAAACGTGAACAGCCAGACCACTTGGCCGTTGCCTTTGATAAAGGAGGCAGTGTGGAGCGTACCGAATTGTTCGAGGACTACAAAGCGAACCGTGACGAAACTCCCGATGCCATCCGTATAGCAGTACCATATATCCAACAGATCCTTAAAGCAATGAAGATTCCCGTTGTGGAACTAGAAGGGTACGAAGCAGATGATCTTATTGGAACCTTGGCCAAACAGGCGGAAAAGGAAAATTATAAAGTGTTCATGGTAACGCCTGATAAGGATTTTGGCCAATTGGTTAGCGAAAACATTTTCATGTACCGCCCTGCTCGAATGGGGAATGGCATCGAAATTTGGGGCATACCTGAAATTCAGAAGCGTTTTGGTGTAAAACGTCCCGAACAAGTAATAGACTATTTGGGAATGATGGGTGATGCCAGTGACAATATTCCGGGACTTCCTGGTGTGGGCGACAAAACCGCAAAAAAATTCTTGGATCAATTCGATTCTTTGGAAGGGCTTTTGGCAAATACCGACCAGCTCAAAGGTAAAATGAAAGAGAAGGTAGAGGAAAATGCCGAACTGGGGAGATTATCCCGAAAACTGGCGGAGATAAAAACCGATTGTGAAGTACAGTTCCATGCAGAGGATTACGAAATGTGTCCGCCAGATGCAGAAAAGGTTCAGGAGATTTTTGAAGAACTGGAGTTCCGTCGACTCAAGGACCAATTCATTAAGTTATTTACAGGTGAGGCAGAGACCAGTACCCAAGTAACCAATACAAAAACGGCAAAGGAAGAGGCCAAAGTAGCAGGTAGTGGCCAGTTCACCTTGTTCGGAGGGGACCCATCCGAGGCCGCTGCCACGATAAAGGATGTGAACAGCCGCTTGACCATTGGTGATGTACCCCATTTTTATCAAAATGTAAAAGAAGGAAAGAGCATGGAACTCTTTCTGGAGATGTTAATGAAACAAACTTCCGTATGTTTTGATACCGAGACCACTTCGTTAAATCCACTGGAAGCAGAACTGGTGGGCATCGCTTTTAGCTGGTCACCGGGCAAGGGATTCTACGTGCCTTTCCCCGATAACGAGAACGATGCCAAACCCTTGATTGAAAAACTGCGCCCATTTTTTGAATCCGAAAACATTGAAAAAGTCGGACAAAACCTCAAGTACGACATTAAGGTAATGCAAAACTACGGTGTGGAGGTCAACGGCAAATTGTTCGATACCATGTTGGCCCACTACCTTATCAATCCGGATATGCGGCACAATATGGACGTGCTATCCGAGACCTATCTCAATTACACTCCTATATCGATCACTGAACTTATTGGCAAAAAGGGCAAGAACCAACTCAACATGCGAGATGTTCCTTTGGAAAAACAAACAGAGTATGCGGTGGAGGATGCCGATATTACTTTTCAGTTAGGGTTAAAATTCACTCCGGAATTAAAAGAGGCCCATACCGATAAGTTGTTCGAAGATATCGAGATTCCTTTGGTTCGTGTACTGGCCGATATGGAGTTGGAGGGCATTAATCTGGACAAAGATTATCTGGGTGGCCTTTCGGAGCAGTTGGACAAGGACATCAAGGAACTAGAACAAAATATTTACGAAGAGGCTGGGGAAGAATTCAACATTGCCTCTCCCAAACAGTTGGGCGACATCCTTTTTGGCAAGTTAAAATTGGTGGACAAACCCAAAAAGACTAAAACAGGACAATTTTCCACTTCGGAAGATGTGCTTTCGTACCTAGCAAAAGACCACAAAATCATTCAAAACGTACTGGATTATCGCGGACTGGCCAAACTAAAGAGTACTTACGTAGACGCGCTTCCCAACGAAGTACAGGAAAAAACGGGTCGCGTACACACCGATTATATGCAAACCGTAGCCGCTACGGGCCGTTTGAGCAGTAACAACCCGAACTTGCAGAACATACCAATCCGTACCGAGAGGGGACGACAGGTGCGAAAGGCTTTTATCCCACGGGATGAAAATTATGTGCTCTTGGCTGCGGATTACTCTCAAATAGAACTGCGTATTATCGCTGCTTTGAGCGAGGAGGACACCATGATCTCCGCCTTTAAAAATGGAGAGGATATTCACGCTTCAACGGCGTCAAAAGTATTTAACGTGCCGATTAACGAAGTTACCCGTGAACAGCGAAGCAATGCCAAAACGGTCAACTTTGGGATTATTTACGGGGTGTCGGCCTTTGGGTTGAGCAACCAAACCGACTTGAGCCGCTCCGAGGCCAAAGAACTTATCGACACTTATTACAAAACCTATCCCAAATTGCGAAATTATATGAGCGAGCAAGTGGATTTTGCTCGTGACCATGGGTATGTGCAAACGGTATTGGGCCGTCGCCGATATCTAAAAGATATCAATGCCGGAAACCAAGTGGTGCGTGGTGCCGCGGAACGTAACGCGGTAAACGCCCCGATTCAAGGAAGTGCAGCGGACATCATCAAAATTGCGATGATTAACATCCATAAAAAGCTCTCGGAAGGCAAGTACAAAACCAAAATGTTGTTGCAGGTGCACGATGAATTGGTGTTCGATTGCTACAAACCCGAATTGGAGGAAATGAAAGAACTCATTAAATCTGAAATGGAGCACGCATACGAACTATCGGTACCCTTGGATGTGGAAGTCGGCATTGGTGAGAATTGGTTGGAGGCACATTGATCAATTGATAAGTAGTGAAGCTAGCCATATTTATCGCCATCATTGTTTTCCTGAAATATCTGGTCCCACGATTGGTAGATTTTGGAGCTCCCCAAAAAACAACACCTAAAACCGAGTGGGATTATAGAGTTAGATTTGCCAAACTAAACAAGGAAATATTTGATAATGCCAATCCGGAAGAAAGGGAGGAAATACTTTATTATTATACACAAAAATTAAGGAAAGCCGACAATTATAGTGATGCCTCTTATAAAAACATGCCCAAACCTCTTCAAATTGTTTTTTTAATTAACGAATTGGAAATGGAGGTCAATAATGGAGGTTATCTACAATTTTTCACCAATTCTTCAGGCAGATATGTGGATGAAACACTTGAAGCCCTAGATTTGATTGGAGCTACACACAACTATCAACTCTTATTAAATGCAGTTGAAACCCTTTTCAAACATAATGAAAGCACCGAGAACTTGAATAAAAGAATCAGTTCAAAAACATTGCACAAGATTATCGATGTTTCCGAATTTTATGGCAATAGCGAATTGCAAAATGCATTGAACAAACTGGATCAAGAATTCTTCAAATACAAAGAAAATCTTTCGAAATTGAAGATGGAATATTTTGAAAAAAATAAAGAGCAGCTCTGGAGCGAATTAAAAGAAAACATTAGGGAATAACATACTTAAATAAAATAGCTCAAAGCATTACCCAATTAAATGCCTATCTTGAGATGTCGTTTTTCAGACAACATCAATTACCCACATCAAAATCAACTGCACAACATGAAAATTATCAAACTAACTATGCTTTCGGTCGTACTGGCCATAGCGAGCTGCGGCAATCCAAACCCAGAAACCAAGGAAACTACCGAAACACCCAAAACTACAGAAGTCCAAAGGGAATTTTATCAACTCAAAATCTACTCCTTGAGCTCTGAAGAGCAAGTGGCCACAGTGGATGCATATCTTAAGAATGCATTTATGCCAGCCGTTAAAAAACAGGGTATCGACAAAGTCGGGGTGTTCAAATCACGCCCCTCCGATACCGATACGGTCCAAAAAACCTTTGTTCTGCTACCCTTCGAGAGTTTAGGACAATTCCAAACATTGGAAAACCAGCTTCTAAAAGACTCAACATATATTGACGCAGGTGCCACTTATATCGATGCGAATTATGACAACCCGTCCTATGATCGTATTGAATCCATCCTATTACAAGCCTTTCCCGATATGCCTCAAATGGAGGCTCCCGAATTGGACAGCCCAAGATCCGAACGAGTATATGAACTGCGTAGCTATGAATCTTCCTCTGAAAAATACTATCGCAACAAGGTCGACATGTTCAATGCCGGTGGCGAAATACCACTTTTTGACCGCTTGGACTTTCAGGCCGTATTTTATGGGGAGGTGATTTCGGGTGCCAACATGCCCAACCTTATGTACATGACCACCCATGCCGATATGGACACTAGAAACGAGCATTGGGATGATTTTGTAAATTCCCCGGAATGGAAAGAACTGATTTCCATGCCCAAGTATGAGAATAATATATCCCATATAGATATGTGGTTCCTCTACCCTACCGAATATTCAGATTATTAATTTCTATAAATGATTCAACTGATTTATTTTACGGGCAAGACCTGCGGAGTCTGCAAGGTCTTAAAGCCAAAACTACTGGAAGCGGTACAGGAAAACTTTCCCAAAGTAAACATCCGTGTTGTGGATGTGGAGGAGGAAGTGGAGTTTACGGGACAATCCATGGTATTTACCCTGCCGGTTGTAATCATTAAAGCGGACGACAGGGAAATGTATCGCTTTGCTAGAAGCTTTTCGGTATATGAGGTTTTGGACAAGTTGAAGCGATTGAGCGGAGAGCAGCAGCTAAATTCCTAAAATTAAAAAAGGCACCGAACGGTGCCTTTTTCATTCCTTTTCATAGCATAATAATCAATTGCCAAACATATTGGCCAATCGTGGTTTTTGACTTTTGCTCCCAATAAACAAATCCGTAAGCGGTTTAAAGTGTCGCTTCCACTGGTAGGGAGCAAAGTCAAACCACAATTTAACTTCGGGGGCTTTGCTTTTCTCCACCTCAAAACCATTCTCAATTTGAAAATCCAAACGCTCGAACGAATTGGCGGATTCCGCCACCCCATCCTGGTAAATAAACTGGTTCCCCCAACCTGCCATATAAAAACGTAGTGAGGAGTATTTACCCTCTGGCAGGGAAAGTACGCTCTTGGAACGGATAAAGTTTCCAGAGGAGATTCCCTTAAGGGTAACTGGGTTCTGACCAGGAAAATCTATTATAAAATGTTCTTCACCGTGCTCATCTATGGCAGAGAGCTTGGTAATGTTCAATGACATTTCTGAAACCCTGAGCGCCGTAGCGGGCTCATTTCTCAATATCAATTCGGTTTCTTGGGTCTCAGCACCATACCATCCTGCCATTACAGAAGGGGCATAAGGAGCTGTAGACCATATCGTTGGATAAAATCTTGTCTTTTTCATAGCAATTGTATATCTAAAGTTATACAGGTACAAAGTTGCGGTGGTTTTCCTACCCTCACGTCCATTGGATTGTCCAGTTTATATGCTGAATTAACCCAGAACATCCATTTTAAGAATTATTTAAGGTAAAATGACACAAAACCAATATTGATAACACTTACCAACGTATCTTTCCTGCCCATGAAAGTGAACTATATTTTTTTATTATTGGCCTTGGTTGCGGAGATCATTGGCACCATTGGTGGTTTCGGCTCTTCGGTGTTCTTTGTACCCATTGGCAACTTCTATTTTGACTTTTATTCGGTACTTGGAATGACCGCCATATTCCACCTTTCCAGTAACATCAGTAAAATTTTTCTGTTTAAAAAAGGCCTGGACAAAAGGTTACTGCTCTACATCGGGGTTCCATCTGTAGTATTTGTTATCGTGGGAGGCTTTCTTTCAAAAATAGTCAACAGCAATTCCCTTGAAATTGTACTCGGGGTTTTTCTGGTTGTATTTAGTCTACTATTCCTGATTAAAAGTGAGATCATTGTGCTTCCCAATAAAAAGAACTCTATTCTGGGCGGGGCATTATCCGGGTTTTCCGCAGGACTCTTGGGCACGGGTGGAGCAATACGCGGACTTACCATGGCCGCATTCAACCTTGAAAAAAGTGCATTTATTGCAACCTCTGCCTTTATAGATTTTATGATCGATTTCTCTCGAACGTTTGTTTACTATGAGAATGGCTATATCGGTAATCAAGAATTGACCTATTTGCCCTTTTTGTTCGCTATCGGATTGGTCGGTACTTATTTGGGCAAAAGAATACTGCATTATATCCCTCAGGAAAAGTTTCGTAAACTCAGTCTGATTTTTATTCTTCTGATAGGATTGGCGACAATCACCAAACTCATGTTCGACTATTGGGGCTGATCGGTTTCATAATTATCCCCGATTTTGTCCAACACCTTTAAAAAGGTCTCAAATTCGGAGGACTCCACATTTTTTACGGCCAGCCGGCGCAGGGCCATTGCGCTGGGAAGTGTAATATCCAGAATCTCCTGTCCCTTTGGTGTCAGCTCCAATTTAAATCGCTTCTGATCACCATCAAAACGGGTCTTGGAAATCCAACCTTTGCGCTCAAGTCCGCCGATTACCCTAGATGTTGTAGCCCTATTACGGAAATTCTCGTTAACAATATCCCGCTGACTGGCATCATCTCCCAATTGATGTATTTGGTAAAGTATCACCCATTGCTCAATGGTCGTATCCACACCTAGTTCGTCAAACTTGCGCAAATAGGCCTTTTGAATCTTCCGGAGCACCAAATCAAGGTGGAACCCCATTCCTTGTATTTCATCTATACGACTGAGCATTTTTTAAAGAATAGCCACAAAAATAGGGATTCATAATTTTTCAAAGGCCAACAATCAGGCAACACATCAATTTTAACTCAATTTTCAACCTATAAAACCCAGTTGGTATCGCAAAATTATTATTTTTGTTGTTGATGCAACAAAATAAAGCTGAACAATCATAAAATAGAAACCATGGATACATCAACACTTCCAAAAGGAAACAATACCACAGAAGATTTTATGCCCATCAACGGAACCGATTACGTTGAACTATATGTGGGCAATTCCAAGCAAGCGGCCCATTACTATAAAGCGGCCTTTGGATTTCAATCCTACGCGCAAGCCGGCTTGGAAACAGGATTAAAAGACCGTGAGAGCTATGTAGTAGTACAGGATAAAATTCGTCTGGTACTTACCTCCCCCCTAAAAAGCGGTACGGAAATTGGCAAACATATAGATAAGCACGGTGATGGGGTAAAAGTTGTCGCCCTTTGGGTCGATGATGCCACCATAGCCTACAACAACGCCATGGAACGCGGCGCCACATCGTATATGGAACCTCGGGTTGAAGAAGATAAAGACGGTAAGGTGGTCCGTGCCGGAATTTATACTTATGGTGAAACCGTACATATTTTTGTGGAACGCAAAGATTACAATGGAACATTCCTTCCCGGTTTTAAGAAATGGGAAACGCCCGACTATAATCCAGAACCTACCGGTCTAAAATTTGTGGACCATATGGTCGGCAATGTCGGTTGGAACAAAATGAACCACTGGGTGAAATTCTATGAAGATGTTTTGGGATTCAAGAACATCCTATCTTTTGACGACAAGGATATTTCAACGGAATACACCGCCTTGATGAGCAAGGTGATGAGCAATGGCAACGGAAGAATCAAATTCCCGATCAACGAACCTGCCGAGGGTCAGAAAAAATCACAAGTGGAAGAATACTTGGACTTTTATGAGGACGAAGGCGTTCAGCATATTGCCGTGGCTACGGACGATATTATCAAAACCGTTCGCGATCTTAGAAGTCGCGGAGTAGAATTCTTGAGAGTACCTGCCACCTATTATGATGCGGTTACCGACCGTGTTGGTGAAATAGACGAGGACATAGCCCCATTGAAAGAGTTGGGCATTTTGGTGGACCGTGATGATGAAGGCTATTTATTACAAATCTTCACCAAGCCAGTGGAGCCCAGACCTACGATGTTCTTCGAAATCATACAAAGAAAAGGAGCGCAATCGTTTGGAAAAGGAAACTTTAAGGCCCTGTTCGAAGCCATAGAGCGTGAACAAGAGCTGCGCGGCACATTGCATTAAAAATTGTAATTTAAGAGAGTAAAATATCGGGTGTAATTCTGCACCCGATATTTAAATTCATCACTTAAAACACCAAGCAATGCCTATCTATCATAAACTCGGGAGAATCCCACAAAAACGACACACTCAATTCGAGAAACCTGATGGAGGACTCTATTACGAGCAACTTTTCGGGACAATCGGTTTTGACGGCATGTCTTCACTATCTTATCACGTACACCGACCCACACAGGTAAAGGAAATAGGAAAAGCCTTGGACGTGAGTCCAAAAATTGCAGTTGAAAAAAACATTGCCAGCAGAAAATTCATCGGTTTCGATGTTGCCCCAAAAGATGACTTCTTGGAAGCTAGAGAGCCGCTATTGGTGAACAACGATGTTCATGTAGGATTGGCAGCACCCAAAAAATCCGTTACGGACTATTTTTACAAAAATGCCGATGCCGACGAAATGCTCTTTATCCATAAAGGATCGGGAACCCTGAAAACCTTTTTGGGGAACATTCCTTTTGAGTATGGGGATTACCTCATCATTCCCCGTGGGATGATCTATCAAATTGAATTTGACACCGAGGACAACCGCATACTGTATGCCGAATCCTTTCACCCGATATATACGCCGAAGCGTTATCGCAACTGGTTTGGGCAACTACTGGAGCACTCCCCTTTCTGTGAGCGCGACTATAAATTGCCACAAGACCTAGAGACATTTGATGAAAAGGGTGAGTTTTTGATGAAAATCAAAAAACAGGGCATGTTGCACCAACTGGTCTATGCCACACATCCTTTTGATGTAGTCGGATGGGATGGCTACAATTATCCATATGGTTTTTCCATTCATAATTTTGAACCGATAACAGGTCGCGTACACCAACCGCCACCGGTGCACCAAACTTTTGAGACAGGTGCTTTTGTAGTTTGTTCCTTCTGTCCAAGGTTGTACGATTATCACCCAAAAGCTATACCTGCACCCTACAATCACTCCAACATTGATTCTGATGAAGTTTTATATTACGTAGATGGTGATTTTATGAGTCGGACAGGTATAGGTCCCGGTTATATTTCCCTACACCCGGCAGGTATTCCGCACGGACCTCATCCTGGCACCTATGAGGCCAGTATAGGCAAAAAAGGAACGGAAGAACTCGCAGTGATGATCGATACCTTTAAGCCACTTCAAGTAACAGAGAATGCTCTTAAAATTGATGACGGCAAATATTATAAATCTTGGTTGGAGTAAAATGAATTCGTTATTGTCTTCTGTCATTTCGAGCGCAGTCGAGAAAAGAAGGCTTTGTATCGCTATCAACTGCGCTAGAGCTGACAAATTCAATTTTAAATGATTATTGAGATACCTAAGAACTCAGATTTTTCAATTCACAATATTCCTTTCGGGATTTTTTCCACACAGGACAGAAGTCCACGAGTAGGTGTTGCTGTCGGCGAATACATTTTGGATTTGGCCGCTGTGGCCGAGTTGGATGTGTTCGACTTCAATACGGCATTGCTGGAAAAAGATACCCTGAACGATTTCATTTCCCTCGGGAAAGAAATCACTGCACGAGTTCGAAAAAAGATTCAATATTGGTTGAAAGACGATAATTCCGTTTTAGCCGGAAAGCCAGAACTTTTCGTAAAGCAGTCCGATGCCCAGATGCACATGCCCGTAGCGGTCGGGGACTATACAGATTTTTATTCCAGTTTGGAGCATGCCACCAATGTTGGCAAAATGTTCCGTGACCCCGAAAATGCTCTTCTACCGAATTGGAAACATATTCCCGTGGGGTATCATGGAAGGGCAAGTTCCATTATTGTGAGCGGACAACCTATTCATCGACCCAAGGGACAGACCATGCCCAATGGTGCTGAGTCGCCTGTATTTGGCCCAACAAAACGTTTGGATTTTGAACTGGAAATGGGCTTTATCTGCGGCAAGGACACCCAATTAGGTGAATCCGTTTCCACAAAAGATGCTGAGGATTATATTTTCGGACTGGTACTGTTCAACGATTGGTCGGCACGCGATATTCAAAAGTGGGAATATGTGCCCCTGGGTCCATTCTTGGCCAAGAATTTTGCATCGTCTATTTCTCCATGGGTGGTGACCTTGGAAGCCTTGGAACCTTTCAAAATTAAGGGCCCCGAACAAGAACCTGAAGTATTGCCCTATCTAAAATATGAAGGTGAAAAGAATTATGATATCAGCCTAGAAGTGGAGATCAAACCAGAACAGGGCGAAGAAACCTCTGTCTGTTTTAGCAACTTTAAACACATGTACTGGAACATGACCCAGCAATTGGCGCATCATACAGTAAACGGTTGCAACATCAACATTGGGGATATGATGGCCTCCGGAACGATTTCGGGCAAAGAAGAAAACAGTTTTGGTTCTATGTTGGAATTATCTTGGGGAGGTACAAAATCCATCAAACTAAAAGATGGCAGCGAACGGAAATTTATTGAAGATGGCGATACGGTGACCATGAAAGGTTACGCTCAAAAAGACGATATTAGGGTCGGATTTGGTGAAGTGACCACCAAAGTGTTACCTGCTAAAGAATAAATATAGTTTCAGGTGTCACATTGAGCGCAGTCGAAATGTCATCTGAATTTAATTTCAACCATATCTCGACTGCGCTCGATATGACAAAATAAATCAATCTAAATGATCAAGACCTTAGACCCGACCACCATACCGCAACCGGAACTGTACAGCATTTTATCGACCGCTGTGGCACCAAGACCCATTTGCTTTGCAAGTACGGTAGATTCAGAAGGAAATGTAAATCTGAGCCCTTACAGTTTCTTTAATGTATTTAGTTCCAACCCACCGGTAATGGTGTTTTCTCCCACGAGAAGCGGAAGGGACAACTCTTTAAAGCATACCCATCAAAATGTGGTGGAAGTACCCGAAGTGGTCATCAATGTGGTGAACCACCAAATGGCGGAGCAAATGTCACTATCAAGCACGGCGTACGACAAAGGAGTGAACGAATTCGTAAAAGCAGGCTTTACTCAAGTACCTAGCTTAAAAGTAAAACCGCCACGTGTAGGTGAAGCTCCTGTTTCATTTGAGTGCCGTGTTTTGGAAGTGGTTGAATTGGGACAAATTCCAGGCGCAGGAAACTTGATCATCGCCCAAGTGGATATGATTCATATCAACGATGAGTACTTGACCGATGATGTATTGGATACCGAAAAATTGGATTTGGTTGGTCGAATGGGCGGCAATTGGTACATCCGAGCCATTAAAGAATCCTTGTTCGAGATTCCAAAACCTATCCGGACCCATGGCATAGGCGTAGATGCTTTGCCGCAGGGTATTCGGGAGAGTGATGTTCTGACAGGTAACAATTTGGGGCGATTGGGAAACTTGGAACAATTACCTTCTTCAGAAGATATCAAAACGATTGTTGAGACCGTAGGAGTACAAGATAACACCAAAACTGAACTCCATACCTTGGCTAAACAAGTTTTAGAAGATGGTGATACAGAAAAGGCGATGGCTCTTTTGTTATATGGTGAAAGTTTATAGAAGCTGACATACAAAATGAAAAAAAATATAGAATCCATTTTCAAGGCCCATTTGGTGCCCAAAGAAGTATACAAAGGCGGAAAGAATATTCCCCCAACAGATAAGAAAATATACAAACTATCCTCCAACGAAAATCCTTTGGGGGCATCGCCCAAGGCCATTGAAGCCATGAAAACGGCCCTGGACAAGATCGACATCTATCCCGACCAGACGGATATTCGATTACGGGAGGCACTGGTTAAAGATTTTGATGACCAATTGACCACCGACCAATTCTTGTGCGGTAATAGTGGCTCGGAGGTAATCGATATGCTGCTTCGGGCTTTTATCAACGAAGGCGATGAAGTGATTTTCTCCAACCCTTGCTTCCTGCCCTATTCCGTTTTTTCGAGATGGTATGGTGCCCATCAGGTAGATATCCCACTTTTGGCACCCAACTACGATTTGGATGTGGAAGGTATTTTAAATGCAATCAACGAAAAGACCAAGGTCATTTTCTTGACCAGTCCCAACAACCCTACTGGAACTTACATTCCAAAATCCGTGATGGACGACTTTATGGCCCGTGTTCCAAAAAACATCCTTGTGGTGTTTGATGAAGTGTACCGCCATTTTGCGGATGCCGAGGATTATGTAACTGCACTGCCTTATGTCTTGGAAGGTCACAATGTGGTCGGACTCAACAGTTTTTCCAAAACCTATGGTCTCGCAGGGCAGCGTATTGGATATGGATACACCACACCGACCATCGCCAACTATGTGCGTTTGATCCACAAACCTTTTTTACTGCCATTGACGTCGATTGAGGCAGCCATTGGAGCTTTGAACGACACAGAATTTATTGAAGAAACGGTAAAGACCGTTTTGGAGGGTAGAACCTATATGGCCAAGGCCTTTGATGAGCTGGGTATAACATATTGGCCAAGTCAAGCCAACTTTTTCATCATTGACCCACCATTCCCCGAGATGGAGTTCACAGATAAAATGATGGGAGAAGGAATCATGGTTCGACCAGTTTCACAATTTGGCGCCCCTGGCAAAGTTAGGATCACCATTGGTGATGCCGAGGCGAATCAAGCATTGGTTAGGGCACTCACAAAAATAATTTAAGAATAGCTGACATTTCTTATTTGAGACATCTCGACTGCGCTCGATGTGACAATTACAAAACAAAGCGATAAGTAGCTTTGACCAAAAAGATGTTTTGTGGCTTTTGTCCAAAAATGTTGTCGCCCAAACTGGAAAGAAGTCCATTGGTTGGGTCCCCACTTCGCGATACATCCTGTGACCAGACCAGAAATATTTCCGATCCTGGTATGTATTCCCATCGAATCACCAAATTGGAACGGAACTGCACAAAGGAAAAATCTGGGTCGTCAAAGCTAAAATCCGTAACACCATCCAGGTCTTCGTCAATGGCATAACTACCATCTACTAGGCTGGTTTGATCAGCCGTATATTGTACAAAACGGTCATCAAAAGTCTTAGCCACTGGATCTACGATATGTTTAAAGTTGGAATATCGTCCACGCGAAATAAATGGTTGTCCCCAATACTGAATCGTAAGATTGGGATTAATGGTATAATTGAGCCTAAAGGACATACTCAAGGTCCGTTGATTTATTTCTCCGTTTAGGTAGCGCGGTGTCCCATTAACATCATCAAAGTTATCAATGAACTGTAATTTATCGTGATTGATCTGTAAAGACGGAAAAGCGGAAATCCGGAGGGCATTTATTGGTTGATAGACAAACCCTCCTTCCATATAATAGGTTTTAATGGAGTTGTCCAATGCTTTTCTTCCATTGTGGAAAAAGGAGAATCGGATTTTTTTTCTGTAGTCGGTGTTGATACTGTTCCAAAAGCTCATCCAAGGGGACTGCCTTAATCTTGGCCCGCCCCTTAGTGCAAAATTGGAGTACTCTATGGGAGCAAAGTTAAAACCGATATTGGTATTCCAGTTGCCCTTCCAGTTTTGCCAACTATTGGTATTAAACTGCAAATAATTATGGTTGCCCTGAAAATCCCAAGCCGTCCAATGGTTATAATTGATGCCCACCCGTCGAAACGTACTGTCTGGTTTTAGGGTTTGATAACCGATCCAGGTATAATGTCGAACATCATCGGCCTGTCGTTGAAACCCAATATCGTTAAGTTCCAGTTCCGGTGACCGCCAGGTAGCTCCGGATTCGAACTTCCAGTGACCATTCCCCACTTTTCCGATTTGAACATTGCCTCCGGTCCCGGTCAGCGAAGTCCTTGTGGTATCCACGGCCACATGGTCTGCATCAACCCTATTGAATAGGTGTGTAATGGATTGCTGGGTATTGGTGATCGCATCTTTGCTTCCACGAACATGACTTAGGGTAAAATTCCCACCAAAATACCAATCCCGGTTAGCCCATTGGTGTTTAAAATCAAGTCCTCCCGTGTAGGCTGCATCGTGCAAAAAACTGAGTTGTTCTGGGATTTGCTCGCGATTGGTTGCCGTGAAAATCCCACCGACATAGGAATTTCTTTGATTAAAATCCTTTTGCAGCCGTCCCACGAAATAATTTGTAAGCGGTTCCACCATTTCCTTTCGAGTATCCCCACCACCATTTATTATGGTTGCCGTTCTACGGGCAGTTACACTCTCCAATACACCAATGGCCCAGCCATCCTTTGTTTTACCACTGAACTTGGCCGCTCCAATGATCGGTGTGTTATCGGGCTGGTCCACAAACTCACCATCAGAGGTGTCAGGATAACCCTGTGGACTTCTACCTATCCTACGGGAATAAAAAATATTGTCGGAACCAAAGGTGTTTCCCGCTTCTGACTGTGATACACGAAAATCAAAGATGTTTTTGTTCTCCACGAAAAATGGCCGGCGTTCCTGAAAAAAAATCTGGAACCCATCCAATGCAATCGCGGATGGATCGGCATCTACTTGGCCAAAATCAGGATTAACTGTCAAATCCAAAGTAAGGTCGTTGGTTATTCCGATCTTGGCATCTAGTCCCGCAGTAATGTCATTCTCGCTCCCGTCCCGAAAAGGATTCCCTTCCTCCGCTTCATAAGTCTCCGTTTTTGCCACAGTGTAGGGCTGAATCTCCAACTGTTTTTGAGGCTCTATGTTTTTCAACCCGTGTAATTCCCCAAATTCACTTACCCATCCAGGCTGATCTACCGGTTTACGCTGCCAGACCGAACGCTCTTCGTTTCTAAAAAAACGTCTTGTTGATTGAAAGCCCCACACCTGCTCCTTCTCACTTCCGAATTTCAGTTGACTTAAAGGAATTCGCAGCTCCGCTGTCCAGCCCTCATCGTCCACATGTGCCTTGGCATACCAAATCGGGTTCCAACTATCGTCCCAGTTATTCCCATTATTGGAAATGAACTCATCGCCTTTTACACCAGCTGCCGTAATGGTAAAGGAAAAAGCGGTTCGTTTATCGAAATAACTATCTATGTTGAACTCGACCCAATCCCCATCAAAACCGTCTCTTCTGGACAATCTTCTTACAATCTTGTCGGGTTCAGTATCGTAGCATCGGACCCCTATATATAAGTTTTTACTATCATATAGAATCTTAAATTTGGTCTGATGGGTAGGTGGGGTATTTTCGTCGGGCTGCCATTCAATATAATCCCCGCCCCAATCTACCTGGTTCCAAACTTCCTCTTCCAAAATACCGTTGATTGTTGGTGCGGCATAATCACCCAAGGGTTTGGTCGTATATTTTTTCTTGATGATGACTTCAGTAGAATCTTGTGCTTGAGCGGAATAAATAAAGAATAGGGCCAGGATGACCAGGACAACGTTTCTCACTAGTTTGTTTTTTGATTGAATGATAACCTAAAGACCTAGGAAAATTAGGTGAGTTACACTATTCCTGTTTTTTAAACTTTTTTTAACACTTTACAAATCTATCTTTCCATGTATTTTTGCGGCCAAAGATTGAATTTGAAAAAAGTGAAAAAATATTCCCGACCAACCGTTTGTAATTCAATCTAATAATTGTACATTTGCAGCCCGTTAATCGGGATAGGTTATTTAAATCAATAATATTCGAGAAGTGGACACATTAAGTTATAAAACTATTTCCGCCAATAAATCTACCGTTGACAAGCAATGGTTATTGGTTGATGCTGAAGGACAGACATTAGGAAGATTGGCGTCTAAAGTAGCCAAAATACTTAGAGGGAAATATAAGACCAACTTTACCCCTCATGTTGATTGTGGAGACAATGTTATTGTCATCAATGCTGAGAAAATTGACATGACAGGTAATAAATGGGATGATAAGGAATATCAAAGATATACCGGATATCCTGGTGGGCAACGTTCCGCTTCCGCTAAAGAAGTATTGGAAAAACATCCTGAGCGCATCATCGAGAATTCCGTAAAAGGAATGCTTCCAAAAAACAAACTTGGAGCCGAGCTTTTCAGAAACCTAAAGGTATACGCAGGTGCTGAGCACGGTCAAGAGGCGCAAAAACCAAAACAAATAAACTTAAACGACTACAAATAATGGAAGTGGTTCATAAGATAGGTAGAAGAAAAACAGCTGTAGCCAGGGTTTATGTTTCCGAAGGATCTGGAAACATCACCATTAACAAAAGAGATCTTAATGATTACTTTACTACTGGTACTTTGCAGTATAAAGTAAAACAACCTTTCACATTAACCGAGACAGAAGGTACCTACGACGTAAAAGTAAACGTTTACGGTGGTGGTATTACCGGTCAAGCAGAAGCAGTTCGCTTGGCTTTGTCCAGAGCAATGTGCGAGATAGATGCGGAAAACAGAAGCGTTCTTAAACCAGAAGGTCTATTGACAAGAGACCCGAGAATGGTGGAAAGAAAGAAATTCGGTCAGAAGAAAGCCCGTAAGAAATTCCAATTCTCCAAACGTTAATATACTTTGGACACCTTGGTGTTCGAATATAGATAAGTTCATTGAAAACCCTGAAAGTGCAAATATTTCAGGGTTATATTTTTAACCAAAGTTGTCGTTGTTCCAAAAGGGATATCTATAAACCGACTTTTTGGAAACTAGTTTAGCATCTAAATGGACAGGGCGAACATAATTTGTGACCACCTGCCCATTGCTACTTACAACGGAACGTAAACTAAGTACAAAAAATGGCAAGTAAAATTGAAGTAAAAGACTTACTGGAAGCAGGTGTGCATTTTGGGCACCTAACTAGAAAGTGGAATCCGAACATGGCTCCCTACATCTACATGGAGCGTAACGGAATTCACGTAATCAACCTCTACAAAACGGTTGCAAAGCTTGAGGAAGCCAACGAGGCCCTTAGTAAAATTGCTGCCTCAGGAAGAAAAATCCTTTTTGTAGCCACAAAAAAACAAGCAAAGGACATTGTAGCCGACAAAGTATCCAAAGTAAACATGCCTTACATCACTGAAAGATGGCCAGGTGGTATGTTGACCAACTTTGTTACCATCCGTAAAGCGGTTAAGAAGATGGCTTCCATCGACCGCATGAAAAAAGATGGAACATTCAACACCCTTTCCAAAAAAGAAAGATTGCAAGTTGACCGTCTACGTGCCAAGTTGGAGAAAAACTTGGGTTCCATCGCAGACATGACCCGTTTGCCAGGAGCACTTTTTATTGTTGACACCATGCGTGAGCACATCGCGGTAAAAGAAGCCCAAAAACTGAACATTCCAATTTTTGCAATGGTGGATACCAACTCCGATCCTCGTGATGTGGATTATGCCATCCCATCCAACGATGATGCCGGTAAATCCATTGAAGCTATCTTGGAATCAGTGACCAAAGCGGTAGCTGAAGGCTTGGAAGAGCGTAAGAGCGAAAAAAACAGCGGAAAAGATAAAGAAGAGAGCAAAGCTGCAAAAACAGAAGAAGCTCCAAAGAAAGAAGAGAAAGCTGCTGAAGAAAAGCCTGCAAAAAAAGAAGCTAAATCAGAAGACCTTACCAAAATAGAAGGTATTGGTCCAAAAGCTGCCGAAGCTTTGTCCGCCAACGGACTTAGCACTTACGCTGCTCTTGCTGATGCCGATGCTGAGAAAATCAAAGAAATCCTTACAGAGGCCAGCTCAACATTGGCTCACTTGGATCCTACATCATGGCCAAAACAAGCCAAAATGGCTGCCGATGGCAAGTGGGACGAACTAAAGGAATGGCAAGACAACGTAAAAGGTGGGGTTGAATAAGCCCAACGATTTAACATTGTCCTAAACAGAAACACTTACATAGTGTTTTACTTTACATAAAATTTAAAAAGAAAAGAAAATGGCAAAGATTACCGCCGCAGAGGTAAACAAACTAAGAAAGACCACCGGAGCTGGAATGATGGATTGCAAAAAAGCTTTGGTTGAAGCAGAAGGTGATTTTGAACAAGCAATTGAAATCCTAAGAAAAAAAGGTCAGAAGGTTGCTGCAAAAAGAGCTGACAGAGAATCTTCAGAAGGTGCTGCCATCGCTAAAGTAAACGGTGACAACAACCAAGGAGTTGTAATTTCTTTGAACTGTGAGACCGACTTTGTCGCCAAAAACGACAGCTTCGTAAAACTTGCCAACGATTTGGCAGATTTGGCCTTAGGTTTCGAAAGCAAAGATGATTTCCTTGCCGCTTCTATCGATGGAATGACCGTTGCCGACAAATTGACCGAGCAAACAGGAGTTATCGGTGAGAAAATTGAAATTGGAAGCTTTGAAAAACTAAGCGCCCCATTCGTAGGTTCTTACATTCACGCTGGTAACAAGATCGCTACTTTGGTAGGTTTGTCCGCAAATGTTGACGGTGCTGCTGAAGCTGCAAAGGATGTAGCTATGCAGGCTGCCGCCATGAACCCGGTTGCATTGAACGAGGAAGGTGTAGATCAATCTATCATCGACAAAGAAATCGAGATTGCTAAAGATCAATTGCGAGAAGAAGGTAAGCCAGAAGAAATGTTGGACAAAATTGCCAAAGGTAAACTTCAGCGTTTCTTTAAGGATAACACCTTGGTGAACCAAGCTTTCATCAAAGACAGCAAACAAAGCGTTGCTCAATATGTAAAATCTGTTGACTCCAGCTTGGAAGTTACAGGTTTCTCAAGAGTAGCACTTGGATAGATTATTCTTCCAATAGATATAAAAGACCGCTTCCCAAAAGAAGCGGTTTTTTTATGGCCACTACCAAACCAATATTTCTTCATTTCCCGTAAATATTTTTGATTATTTTTGTCCGGACTTCAAGAAACACTCAATGCATTACAAAAGAATTTTATTAAAATTAAGTGGGGAAGCCTTAATGGGCGAACAACAATATGGTATTGATGCCAAGCGATTGGACGAGTATGCCGAGGAGATAAAATCTGTTGTTGACAAAGGTGTAGAAGTTGCCATTGTTATAGGAGGCGGAAATATATTCAGGGGACTTGCAGGTGCAAGCCAAGGAATGGACCGTGTACAAGGAGACCATATGGGCATGTTGGCCACCGTGATCAATGGTTTGGCACTACAAAGTGCCCTTGAGATCAAAGGTGTGCAAACACGTCTGCAATCAGCTATAAAAATCAATGAGGTCGCCGAGCCCTTTATCCGCAGGCGAGCCATCCGTCACTTGGAAAAAGGTAGAGTGGTAATTTTTGGTGGAGGAACAGGCAACCCCTATTTCACCACGGATTCAGCTGCAGTACTGCGTGCCATTGAAATAAAAGCAGATGTAATCCTCAAGGGAACAAGGGTCGATGGTATTTATACCTCTGACCCCGAGAAAGACAAAAATGCGACCAAGTTCGATTCAATTTCCTTTAACGATGTGCTTTCCAAAGGATTGAAAGTCATGGATACCACAGCGTTTACCCTAAGTCAGGAAAATGAACTGCCCATAGTCGTATTCGACATGAACACACGTGGCAACTTGATGAAAATAGTATCTGGAGAAAATATTGGGACCGTTGTCGATGTATAAACCGACAAACAATTAGGTTTTAGTTTTATAAATTTTAAAATTATGGACGAAGAAGTTAAGTTTATTCTGGACAGTACAAAAGAAAGTATGGATGCAAGTATATCTCACTTGCAAAAGGCATTTACCAAAATCCGGGCCGGTAAAGCTAGCCCCATGATGCTTTCCACTGTAATGGTGGATTACTATGGTTCTCAAACACCGCTTTCCCAAGTATCCAACATAAATACTCCCGATGCAAGAACGATATCGGTTCAACCATGGGAAAAAAACCTTCTTTCGGACATAGAGACCGCGATCATGAACGCCAACTTAGGGTTTAACCCAATGAACAATGGTGAAATGATCATTATCAACGTACCTCCGTTAACCGAGGAAAGAAGGATACAATTGGCAAAACAGGCCAAATCAGAGGCAGAGGATGCCAAAGTATCCATACGAAGTGCCAGACAGGAAGCCAACAAGGAATTGAAGGCCCTGGATATTTCTGAAGATCTTTTGAGCAATGCAGAGGTCGATGTCCAAGAACTCACCAACTCTTACAGCGATAAAGTAGATGCTATCTTGGCAACCAAGGAGGCCGAGATCATGAAGGTATAAAACTTGAATTTTGACCTTAGTCTTTCCTAGGAACAGAGCATATCATTTTCTACCTTTGCGCCCAACAAAACCCACATGGTAGCAAAGCTCACTAAAGGATTTTGGCCCAAGGTCGCAAGAATTATCCTCCGTAATAGAATTCTCATTTTATTAGGTGTGGCCGGTATCACCGTTTTCTTGGCCATGCAATGGAAAAACATGCGGTTTTCCAATACCGAGGCCAATATATTACCGGACGATCATCCAGCTACCGTTCAATACAAATCCTTTACCAAAATCTTTGGCGAAGAGGGCAATGCCATTGTTCTGGCCATAAGGGACTCTTCCCTATTCACACCGAAAAAGTTCAATCGTTGGAATACGCTCAGTAAACAACTGGAAGCATTTCCAGAGGTTGATTATGTAATATCACTTGAAAACCTCAAGGAGCTCATAAAGGACAACGAGACCCAGACATTTACCATGGAGCCCTTAATTTCGGCACCTCCCAAGACTAAACAGGAAATCGATTCGCTCACAAAGCATCTTTTTACAGAACTTCCTTTTTACGATAATCTGGTCTACAACCCCAAAAGCGGAACTATCCAAACCGTGGTCTATCTAGACAAGGATATTATGAACACCGCTGTAAGGAACGAATTTATACTTAACGACCTTGGGGAACTGGTTGAGAATTTTGAAGAGGAGACCCAAATGGATGTCCACGTTTCGGGCATGCCATACATCAGAACCTGGAACACAAAATCCATAGTCGATGAAATTGGGCTTTTCATAGTTGGCGCCCTATTGGTGACCTCGATCATCTTTTTCTTTTTCTTTAGAAGTTTTAGGGCCACCTTGATCTCCATGTGCGTAGTGATCATTGGAGTAATGTGGGCATTTGGAATTTTAGGATTGCTCCAGTATGAAATCACCATACTTACCGCATTGATTCCACCACTGATCATTGTGATCGGAATCCCGAACTGTATTTTCTTGATCAACAAATATCAACAGGAAGTAAAAAAACACGGGAATCAAGCCCTATCACTGCAACGCGTCATCTCCAAAATTGGAAATGCCACTTTGATGACCAATATTACAACGGCCTCCGGTTTCGCTACATTTATTATTTTGGATAGTGACCTGCTCAAGGAATTTGGTATCGTTGCCTCCATCAATATCATTGGAATCTTTATCCTATCGCTACTTATTATCCCGATCATCTACAGCTTTATGCCACTTCCCAAGACAAAGCACTTAAAGCACTTGAACAAAAAGTGGATGGACTTATTTGTGAATTGGATGGAGAATATGGTGAGAAACCACCGGATCGCGGTATACATTACCACCGTCGCCGTCCTTGTACTGAGCATCATCGGAATCTATCAGATGCGGATTACAGGGAGTAGAATCGAGGACCTTCCCAAGAAAAGTCATTTTTATAAGGATATCCAATTTTTTGAAGCCGAGTTCGATGGCATAATGCCCATGGAAATCGTTGTGGATTCCAAACGAAAAAATGGGGTAGTAAAACCAGCTACCCTGAAAAGGATGGACCGATTGGGCTCTGTAATCGATGAAATACCCGAGTTGTCCAGACCGGTATCCATTGTGGATCTGGTAAAATATTCCAAGCAAGCATTCTATAACGGCATTCCAAAATACTATCAGCTGCCTACCAGTCAAGAGAACACCTTTATCATGAATGCTGTTCAAAAGTCATCTACCGGAGGCACCGATCTTCTGCAAAGTTTTGTGGACAGCACAGGACAGACCGCTCGCTTAACAACATATATGCGCGATGTTAAAATCGACCGCATGGAGGAAATTGAAAAGGATGTTCAACAAGCCATCACTAAAGAATTTCCAGCTGATCGCTACAACGTATTCATGACCGGAAAGGCATTACTGTTCCTGAAAGGAACAAAATATTTGGTGAAGAACCTCTTGCTGTCCTTGGCTCTGGCCATTGGTCTGATCTCACTTTTCATGGCATATCTGTTCCGCTCGTTTAAAATGGTGATCATCTCCTTGGTCCCCAACTTGCTCCCCTTGGTGATCACAGCTGGGGTCATGGGTTATTTGGGAGTTCCTATAAAACCTTCTACCATACTAGTGTTCAGTATAGCTTTTGGGATTTCCGTGGACGATACCATTCACTTTTTGGCCAAGTACCGCCAAGAACTTTCAACACACCGTTGGCACATCAAACGATCGGTTTATGCAGCATTGCGAGAGACCGGGGTAAGCATGTTTTACACTTCAATAGTGTTGTTTTTCGGTTTTTCCGTCTTCATCATCTCCAGTTTTGGGGGAACCAAGGCATTGGGAGGTTTGGTGTCCGCGACCTTGTTGTTCGCCATGCTGTCCAATTTGATCTTACTACCCTCACTTCTGTTGTCACTGGAGAGAAGCATTGCCAACAAACAAGTGCTCAAAAAACCCCAAATCGACATTTTACCGAAGGACGAGGACAGCCTAAAGGACAAATAGTACTTTCCATGGCCATAAATTAGGCTGTTCCATTGCCATCATTTTTTATCAAAAACCTATCTTTACCATCTAAATTACGATAGTTTTAGAATGATGTCTTATTCCATAAAAGAATTGCTAGAGAAGCAACCCGTAGGAGATTCCGTTGAAGTTAATGGATGGGTAAAAACATTTAGAAGCAACAGGTTTATTGCCTTGAACGATGGTTCGACCATACATAACCTCCAATGTGTAGTGGATTTTGAAAAATTGGACGAAGCATTGCTCAAAAAAATCTCAACAGGTGCTGCGCTTAAAATTACCGGAACCCTAGAGGAGAGCCAAGGCCGCGGCCAAAGCGTGGAAATACAGGCCACCGATATATTTGTGCATGGAACCGCTGACCCGGAAACCTACCCGATACAACCCAAAAAACACTCTTTGGAGTTCTTGAGGGAGAAGGCACACCTAAGGGTAAGGACCAACACCTTTTCTGCCGTTATGCGAGTACGGTCGACCTTATCCTTTGCCGTTCACAGCTATTTCCAACAAAACGGCTTTTATTATATGCACGCCCCGATTATTACGGGTTCGGATGCCGAAGGAGCCGGTGAGATGTTCCGAGTGACCACTTTGGACGACAAGAACCCACCTCTCAATGAAACCGGCGAGATAGATTACTCCGAGGACTTCTTTGGTAAAGAGACCAACTTGACCGTATCTGGGCAGTTGGAAGCGGAAACTTACGCCATGGGATTGGGCAAGGTATATACTTTTGGACCAACCTTTAGAGCAGAGAACTCCAATACATCAAGGCACTTGGCTGAATTCTGGATGATAGAACCGGAAATGGCCTTTTATGACCTGGACATGAACATGGACCTAGCCGAAGATTTCATCAAGTACATTATACAATATGTACTCGATCATTGTCCGGATGATCTTGAATTTTTGGAAAAGCGCCTACTGGACGAAGAAAAGACGAAACCCCAGAGCGAACGCTCGGAAATGGCCTTGATTGAAAAACTAAAGTTTGTTGTCGACAATAATTTCAAAAGGGTATCCTACACGGAGGCTATAGACATATTGAAGAACAGCAAACCGAACAAAAAGAAAAAATTCCAATTCCACATTGATGAATGGGGTGCCGACCTACAGAGCGAGCATGAGCGCTTCTTGGTGGAAAAACACTTTAAATGCCCCGTAATCCTATTTGATTACCCTGCGAACATCAAGGCTTTCTACATGCGATTGAACGAGGACGGCAAGACCGTACGTGCCATGGACGTACTTTTCCCGGGTATCGGTGAAATTGTCGGAGGTTCACAAAGAGAGGAACGCTTGGAAGTGCTCGAACAAAAAATCAAGGACCTTGACATTGATGCCAAGGAACTATGGTGGTATTTGGACCTTAGAAAATTTGGTACGGCCGTACATAGTGGTTTTGGACTTGGATTTGAACGAATGGTTCAGTTTGCTACGGGCATGGGCAATATCAGGGATGTAATCCCTTACCCAAGAACACCTCAAAATGCAGAATTTTAATTTGATTTTGTTATTTTAAGTAAGAGAAGATAGTAAAGAGTCCATCTATATGCTGAAACAACATCTACAGTTTAAGCTTTCCCAGAAACTGTCACCACAGCAGATTCAGCTCATGAAACTTATTCAATTGCCCACACAGGCATTTGAACAACGTTTAAAACAAGAGTTGGAGGAAAACCCTGCATTGGAGAGTGGCAAAGAAGAAAGCGACACTTTGGATGACCTCTATGAGGACACCTACGATGATTCCGCCGACAATGAGAACATTGATACGGATGAGATAAATATAGATGATTACCTGAGCGATGATGAGATTCCCGATTACAGAACTCAGGCCAACAATTATAGTGCAGATGATGAGGATAAGCAGGTACCTTATGCTGCAGGAACTTCATTTAACCAATACTTACTGAACCAACTCAATACGGAATATCTGGATGACCAGGAATGGGCCATTGCAGAGTTCTTGGTAGGCAGTGTGGATGAGAGCGGCTACATTCGCCGACCACTTCCGGACATTATGGACGACCTTGCTTTCACCCAGAACATATATGTGGAGGAAGACAAAATAAAAGAGGTTTTGAAAATCGTCCAAGATCTGGACCCTCCTGGTGTAGCGGCCCGCTCATTGGACGAATGTTTGATCATCCAATTGAAACGAAAGGAACAAAAGCCATCCGTGGAACTGGCAATCAACATTCTTGAAAGATCATTCGAGCATTTTACCAAAAAACATTATTCGAAATTATTACAAAAGCACCACGTTTCCGAAGAAGAACTCAAAGAAGCAATCTCGGAAATAGAAAAGCTCAATCCTAAACCTGGTGGTTCGTACTCGGGCAATACGCGTTTGATAGAACACATTGTACCCGATTTTTCCATTAAGATAGTGGATGGAGAGCTGGAACTTACCCTTAACGGTCGAAACGCTCCGGAACTTCACGTATCAAAGGATTACAGCAATATGCTGGAAGGTTATAAGAACGCGAAGGAAAAATCAAAGGCGCAAAAGGATACGGTAATGTTCATTAAACAAAAGTTGGATGCTGCCAAGTGGTTCATAGATGCCATTAGACAGCGGCAACAGACCCTTTATATTACCATGAGCACTATCATGGAATACCAAAAGGAATACTTTTTGACCGGGGACGAGCGTAAACTGCGACCTATGATCCTAAAGGATATTGCCGACAAAATCGACATGGATGTTTCCACTGTGTCAAGGGTCGCCAACAGCAAATATGTGGACACCCCTTATGGCACCAAATTGATCAAGGATTTCTTTTCAGAGGCCATGAAAAATGAACAGGGAGAAGATGTCTCCACCAAGGAAATAAAAAAGATATTGGAGACGGTGATCAAGGACGAAGAGAAGAAAAAACCACTTACCGATGCCAAATTGGCCAAGATCCTTAAAGATAGAGGATACCCCATTGCACGCCGTACCGTTGCCAAATACAGGGAACAACTCGGGATACCGGTGGCACGGTTAAGAAAAGAAATCTAATGCGCCACGTATACAACATCATCTCATACATCTTCCATCCGTTATTCATACCCATTGGAGGAACGTTAGCGTATTTTATGGTTGCCCCTTATAGTACACTGGAAACCCAGAGCGGTAACATCCTTCCCATTTTTATTTTAACGGTCATCATTCCCATTATCTTTTTTTTGATCCTTAAGAACCTAGGTGTTATCCACTCCATCTTTCTCCCAACCATTCAAGAACGAAAATACCCCCTCTATATAAGCTGTATCATTTTTTTGATGATCTTGTACCAAGTCATACCCAACAATTACGTACACGAGCTCTTTTACTACTTTACAGGGCTATTGACGGCCACGAGTGCAACCCTGATTCTTCTGTTCTTCAAATTCAAGACCAGCATGCATCTATTGGGCATGGGAAGTATTTTGACCTTTATGGTAGCTTTGAGCATACACTTTGAGATCAACATAACCATTGCCATAAGTCTTTTCACGCTTTTCACGGGCATGGTAGCCACTTCGCGTTTGTACCTTAGGGCACACACCAAAAATGAATTGCTGATCGGGTTTTTATTGGGTTGTTGCTCCCAGTTGATTATTTTAAAATACTGGCTATAGGATATAGAATATCAAGCCTATTCTAAGCACATTTAGATCAATGGGATTCCCATTCAATTGCGCATCATCGGTTAAAAGGGAATTCAAACCGTAATATGCGTGGACATTCCAAGTATTATACCCAAAATTCAACATTAATCCATATTGCCATTGGTCTATATGGTCATTCGAAAAGGAATCGTTCCAATCTTGCGTCACAAGTTTTGATCTACCGGAAAATACATAGCTGAATTTTAATCCTGCATAAACTCTCCAAAATTTATATTCCTCAGCAGTAGAGGTACGCCATCTGACCTCAAAGGGCAGTTCAATGGAGTGGGTCGCCAATTTACTTCGATTAAAATCATCCAAACCCATAATCTCATAGCTGATCATATTATCTTGCTCTGATGCCACTAGGTTGGAATAATATGCATTGATAGCATAGCCCAGTCCTATTCCTACTCCAAAATTTCTTTTCTTGTTAAAAGGAATGTCCTTTATAAAACCCGTTTGAAGGTTATAGGAGAGATTTCGCTGGTTCAGCTCATCAGGACGCTCGAACAAAACATTATATCCAACACCAATATAAAATTGATCTTCCAAATAGCGTTCATCGACTACCTTAATAGGCTCATCATTCCCTTGTGCCATAATATTAACTGACAAAAACAGACAAACAATAAAGAATATGGCTTGGAGCGTTCGTAGCATCATATGTGTGAATTTAAAACAAAAAACGCCCCAAATTAAAAATTTGGAGCGTTTCCCACTAAATCTAAGCTATTGCCTACTGTAGATTGTTAAAAGCATCACCTTCATAAGTGGTATAATTCACTTTAAGGGCATTAACTTTTCTCAATTCTTGCTTAATATCGGTAATAAGGCCCATGTTGGCCTCTTTATCAACTTTCAAAGCAGTAGTCAATACATTTTGAAGTTCTTGCGGTTTTTTTGCACGTTCTGCCAAAATAAATGAACCTACTTCGTCCACATTGGCAAATTTATCATTCAATTGGATTTTTGGTTCTGTTCCAAAAACCTTTTGATACTCTTGAGTAGGTGTTCCTACATAGATGTAAATAACGCGATCCTTCTTTTCCAACTTCTTGATCTCAGAAGCATTTGGAAGGGTGTTGGCAACCATTAAAGAACTATCTTTCATCGTGGTTACGGTCATAAAGAAGAACAGTAGCATGAAAACGATATCCGGCAACGAAGCCGTAGACACCGCTGGCAAATCTCCATCCTTCTTTTTGGTAAACTTAGCCATTTTAAATATAGTTTAATTGGTTGTTGTTTCGGCCTCGGAAAGCTTCTGTGGGAACATATCTTGGATACGCTTCACTTTGTCTTTGAGGTCATCTCTAACATTTGACGGGGTTTCTGGATTAAGGTACTCAGCCTCCATATCCGTAAAGTCCCTACCGAACAAACGTTGTGCTTCGCGGTTACGCAAGTCGTTATATGCACCTACCAATTCGTTCTGAACTGTAATGTATGTGCTGTACTTGGTTTCCCTATCGTTCTTTAACGATATGATCGCTTTTGCTGGATTATCAGATGAACCTGGGTCCTTTCTTCCTTTACAGTAAGTACAAGTACCGTCAGCACCATTTTCAAGAAACTTTGTTGCAGCCTCTCTCAAATCGCTTATTTCCATCAGTTGATCTTCTACCAAAAGTTGACCATTCCTGTTGATGTTAACAGTAAAAATGTTTTTCTGCTTGATCACAGGCGGTTCTTCATTTGGCGGCTCAAACGGCGGCAACATACGATCCAGACCTGCATCGGTTTCAATGGTGGTGGTCACCAAGAAAAAGATAAGCAAGAGGAAAGCGATATCCGCCATGGAGCCGGCATTTACTTCCGGTGCTCCTTTTCTTCTAGGCATAATAAAACTTTTTACTTAACAAACATTCTTTTCAAACCTGGAAATACCATAAGAACTACTGCAAGTGCAGTTAGGATGAAGAATACATTCAATCCCATTCCAATGTTTTTCACAGTTCCCTCCGTGGTCTCGATGCCTCTATCGGACATTGTTTCAACCACAGCCATGTTATCAGAAGAAATACCGTAAGATATCGCTACCACGATGGCCAGGCCACCTATAGCGAAAAGGGCTTTCTTCAAGCTTCCCTTTGTGGAAAACAATTTTGCAAATCCAAATACCACTGATGTGATAACGGCGATAGCCAAAAGGATGTACATAATGATGAACATGAAGTTCATGGCGCCACTGTTGATGGCTCCTGGATCATCGGCGGACGGAAGGGAGAACCAAAGAACGGCAGCAACCAATCCGATGACGATGAGTAATATTTTTACTATTTTATTCATGATTCTCGATAGTTTTTAATTCGTAATTATTTCTTGTGGGCAGCCAACATATCAATCAAAGCAATTGAGCTGTCTTCCATATCGTTTACGATACTATCGATTTTAGCAATAATATAGTTGTAGAAAATTTGAAGGATAATCGCTGTAATCAAACCGAATACAGTTGTCAACAACGCTACCTGGATATCACCTGCGATCAAAGATGCACTCAAGTTACCTACAGCAGCAATTTTCTGGAAGGCCTGAATCATACCGATTACCGTACCCATGAACCCAAGCATGGGAGCAATAGCGATAAACAAAGACAACCAAGAAACGTTTTTCTCCAATTGACCCATTTGAACACCACCATAAGCTACAACAGCTTTTTCAGCGGACTCCAATCCTTCGTCAACTCTATCCAAACCTTGGTAGTAGATAGAAGCAACAGGTCCTTTTGTATTTCTACAAACTTCTTTAGCAGCTTCAACACCACCTGAAGCCAAAGCGTCTTCTACTTGTTGCTTCAATTTAGTGGAATTTGTAGTTGCCAAATTCAAATAGATGATTCTTTCGATGGCTACGGCCAATCCCAAGATCAAACAAAGAAGTACGATACCCATGAAGGCAGGACCCCCCTGGATGAATTGTTCTTTCAATACTTGGGTGAAACCTTTGCTGGCTTCAGCGTCTTCTTGCAACATTGCTGCAGATGCAGTTGTAGTTCCCATCACAAACATTCCGGCAGCAGCCAGAGTAAAGGATATTTTTTTCATTTTACTTAAACTTAAATTTAGTTAGTTAATAATATAAAGATATAAAAATTTTACAATTGAAAAATTAAAATACCTAGCAGAGAGGAAGGGATTCGAACCCTCGATACACTTTTGGTGTATACACACTTTCCAGGCGTGCGCCTTCGACCACTCGGCCACCTCTCTATTGTTTCATTTAGGGCGACCAATAAACAAAAAAATAATCAGTTATAGAAATTTGAAGCGTTAATTTTACACCATTTCACCACGAAGTGGTGTCTCGAAAATTGTCTTGAACAATTTGGCGGGAACCCCCGTCCCCAATAGGTACATCGCCTTAACGATTGCCGCCTCGGTTGTAATATCCTTGCCGTTAACCAGTTGCATCTCCTTAAGCTTTTCGCTGGTTTCGTAATGCCCCATAAAAACACTGCCACCGGAACATTGTGTAACATTAATTATGTGCAATCCATTTTCCACGGCATTTTTAAGAGCATTCAAAAACCATTCATCCATTGGAGCGTTCCCTGCACCGTAGGTTTCCAAAACCAGTGCTTTTAAATCGGGGATTCCCAGCACCGATTGCAGTACATTTTCACCAAGTCCGGGAAACAATTTCAGAATCGCCACACGATTGTCCATTTTTTTATGAACCTGTAGCGATTTGTTCTTGGTCACTTTTTTGATCAAATAATTCTGGTGCACCTTTAAATGAACACCGGATTCGACCAAAGGTGGGTAGTTCAAGGAAGCAAAAGCCTCAAAATGCTCTGCATTTATCTTGGTGGTTCTATTGGCGCGGTACAGTTTGTACTCAAAGTACAGCCCCACCTCCTGCACTACTGGTTTCCCTTTTTTCTGTAGGGCGGCAATTTCAATGGAAGTGATCAGATTCTCTTTGGCATCGGTACGCAAATCCCCGATGGGAAGTTGTGAACCTGTAAAGATTACGGGCTTCTCCAGATTTTCCAACATAAAACTCAAGGCAGAAGCGGAATAACTCATGGTATCACTGCCATGCAGCACCACAAAACCATCGTTATCATGATAATGCTCCTCTATGATCGAAGCGATAACTGCCCAATACCTAGGATTCATATTGGAGGAATCTATGGGATCATCGAAAGAAACTCCTCTTAAGTTACAGTCTAGCTGCTTTAGTTCCGGAATGTTTTTTACAAGCTCATCAAAATTGAACGCTTTTAGGGTACCGGTTTTATAATCCTTTACCATACCTATGGTACCTCCCGTGTAAATCAGCAATATGTTGGACTTTTTTTTCATAGGTCAGATCCCGAATATTTCCTTTGAATTTTCCGTGGTAATCGATGCAATCTCTTCCTCTGAAACACCATAGATATCAGATAGTTTTTCCAGTACCTTGATGATGTAAGCGCTCTCATTTCGTTTTCCTCGATAAGGCGTCGGTGCCAAATATGGGGCATCGGTCTCCAAAACAATATGTTTAAGATCAATCTCACCTAAAAATTTATCGATTTTACCATTTTTAAAGGTGGCCACTCCCCCAATCCCCAACTTCATATTGTAAGATATGGCCTTATGCGCCTGTTCCAATGTTCCCGTAAAACAATGGAAAATCCCAAAGAGATCCTCTCCTTTTTCCTGTTCCAGCACTTCGAACACTTCTTCAAAAGCATCCCGGCAATGAATTACAATGGGCAATTTGTATTTTTTGGCCAACCTGATCTGATAAGCAAAAGCTTCCTGTTGTTCCTTTAAAAAAGACTTGTCCCAATAAAGGTCCACACCTATTTCACCAACGGCATAGAACTTTTTCTTAGCCAACCATTCCTCCACATGGGCCAACTCTTCCTTGTAATTTTCCTTGACATGGGTCGGATGCAATCCCATCATCAAAAAAACATTGTCAGGATAATCGGACTCCAGATCCAGCATGGATTGGGTGTAAGTGGAATCGATAGCTGGAATAAAAAAGCGCTCCACCCCTGCATCCAGGGCACGCTGCATCATTTTACCCCTATCTTCTTCAAAAGCCTCACTGTATAAATGAGTATGTGTATCGGTTACAATCATATCGCAAAAATAGGCTTATCTTAGATGTCCCAAAACTTTGTTCCCTATTAAAGATTCCGCAAGAGCATATTTCCAAATGACATCACTCAAAAAATTCCTGAAATCCAAGGACTACATCAAAATACCTTTGGTATTGACCGAAACCAACCACTTTGAACTTGTAGCCAGCATAAATGGTGTAACTGGAAAGTTTATCCTGGATACCGGTGCGTCCAACACTTGCGTGGGAATGGACAAAATCGAATTTTTTGATATGGTCTCCGAGGCAACCGAAATAAAAGCGGCAGGTGCAGGCGCAACAGAAATGGACACTATGATATCCAATAAGAACAAATTGGAAATCGGGAAATGGAAAAAGAAAAAACAGAAGGTCGTTCTTTTTGACCTCACCCACGTAAACCAAGCCCTTATTGCCCACAATGCCTTGCCAGTTGATGGGATTATTGGTGCCGACGTGTTAAAAAAAGCAAAGGCCGTTATCGACTACAATAAAAAATGCCTCTACTTAAAAAAGTAAAGGCATTAGTTTATAGATTTCTCGGTATCGCTTCGACTTCGTTCAGCGATCCTTCAATTTAATATTTAGATTATAGCTCCAACGCTTTTTTCACGTTTCCGTCCATCAACAATTCTTCTGGACTTTCCAAAGCTTCTTTTACGGCTACCAAGAACCCAACGGATTCTTTACCATCAATAATTCGGTGGTCATAAGAAAGCGCTACGTACATAACAGGTGCAATGGCAATGGCCCCATCCCTAACTATGGCTCGCTCCACAATGTTGTGCATTCCCAGGATTCCACTTTGCGGTGGATTAATGATCGGTGTTGACAACATGGAACCAAATACACCACCGTTGGTAATGGTAAAGGTACCTCCTGTCATTTCATCAACAGTTATTTCACCTTCCCTTGCTCGGATGGCCAAACGTTTTACTTCTGATTCTATGCCTCGGAACGTTAGGTTCTCAGCATTCCTGATTACGGGAACCATCAAACCTTTTGGTCCAGAAACTGCTATACTGATATCACAGAATTCATAGGTGATCATTTCCTTGCCATCTATCATCGAGTTAACGGCAGGATACATTTCCAAAGCGCGAATTACAGCTTTGGTAAAGAAGGACATAAACCCAAGACTAACACCATGTTTGTTCTTGAACTCCTCTTTGTACTGGCTTCGCAATTCAAATATAGCCGACATGTCCACTTCGTTGAAAGTGGTCAACATGGCGGTCTCGTTCTTTGCCGCCACCAATCTTTCCGCCACCTTTCTGCGCAACATGGACAATTTGGAACGGCTCTCGCCACGATTGCCACCGGTCGGGGTCCCCATGGAAGGAACCGCCTTCACTGCATCATCTTTGGTGATACGTCCATCTTTTCCGCTTCCTGAAACGGATGATGGCTCTATTCCTTTTTCGTCCAATATTTTCTTGGCCGCTGGAGATGGAGTACCTGAAGCATAGGTTTCTTTCTTGGCCTCCTCCTTCTTTGGCGTTTCTTTCTTTGGCTCTTCCTTTTTAGGCTCCTCTTTTTTCTTGGAACCGGCAGATGCCCCTTCAGGTTTTTCTGCACTGGTATCGATAAGGCAAACTACCTCGCCCACGGCCACGGCATCTCCCACCTCGGCCTTAAGGGTAATAATTCCGCTCTCCTCTGCGGGAAGCTCCAATGTTGCCTTGTCCGAGTCAACCTCGGCTATGGCTTGGTCCTTTTCCACATAATCTCCATCCTCTACCAACCACTCGGCGATTTCTACCTCTGTAATGGATTCCCCCGGTGAGGGAACTTTCATTTCTAAAACCATTCTATTATAGTTTATACTTGAATTATCTTATTTGCATATTATCCTTACTCTTGTCAAAAACGTAGTCCAATACTTGGGCGTGACGTCTTTTGGATCGCACCGCGCTACCTGCTGCAGGCGCACCATAGAATCTACGGGAAGCTACCCTGAATTGCTTGGCCTCGTCCAAATGCATCAACATATGGCTCCATGCCCCCATATTCCTTGGTTCTTCCTGTGCCCAAACGATATCGTCCGCATTTTTGTATTTTTTGATAATACTACGCATTTCTTTCGCTGGCAACGGGAACAATTGCTCCACACGCACCAAAGCTACATCATCCCTGTCAAGTTCCTCTCTCTTGTCCAAAAGGTCGTAGTAAAACTTACCGGTGCAGAACACCAAAGTTTTTACCTTGGATGCTTTTGCCTCGGCATCATCAATTACCATTTGGAAACCTCCATTGGCCATTTCCTCTTTTGTGGAATGTACTTTTGGGTGTCTCAACAAACTTTTGGGCGTAAATACCACCAATGGCTTACGGAACTTTGCTTTCATCTGTCTGCGGAACAAATGGAACAGGTTAGCAGGAGTGGTCACATCTGCGACGAACATATTGTCCTTGGCGCAAAGCTGAAGGTACCTTTCCATACGTGCGGATGAGTGTTCAGCTCCTTGGCCTTCGTAACCATGGGGCAACAACAGCACCAAGCCGTTCTGCATTTTCCATTTATCCTCGGCAGAAGATAAGTATTGGTCGATGATAATTTGGGCTCCATTACTGAAATCCCCAAACTGTGCCTCCCAAATGGTCAATGTTTTTGGGCTGGCCATGGCATAACCATAATCAAATCCCATTACGGCATATTCGGAAAGCAGGGAATTGTAGATATGGAATTTACCATTTTGGTTGTCTCCCATCTCGTTCAACAACACTACTTCCTCCTCGTGCATTTCGGTTTTGATGACCGCATGCCTGTGGGAAAATGTTCCTCTTTCGACATCCTGACCGGTCATCCTAACATCATAACCTTCCTCGATCAAAGACCCATAGGCCAATAGTTCGCCCATGGCCCAGTCGAGCTTGTTGTCCTCGAAGTACATTTTATGTCTCCCTTCCACCAATCTCACCAACTTCCTCAAGAATTTTTTGTCCTCGGGCAATTTAGTGATACTCTTGGCCACCTCATCCAATTTTTTCAGATCATAGGAAGTGTCCATAGGCTTCAACATCACTTCTTCGGTGACCTGGCCAAAACCTTCCCATTCATCTTGCATGAAAGGTGTAATCCTTGTTTTCTCAATCTTACGGGAATCCAAAAGATCTTCTTCGAGATCGTTTTTGTACTTCTCCTCCAAATCCTTCACATAATTCTCATCGATGATTCCCTCGGCTATCAATTTTGCAGCGTAGATATCCCTTGGGTTATCGTGTTTGGAAATGGACTTATATAACAATGGCTGGGTGAATTTGGGCTCATCACCTTCGTTGTGTCCGTACTTTCTATAGCCCAACAGGTCCAAGAATATATCGCGCTTGTAGCGCATCCTGTATTCCAAGGCAAATGTTGTTGCATGCACTACGGCTTCGGCATCATCCGCGTTTACGTGAAGAACCGGTGAAAGGGTCACTTTGCCCACATCGGTACAATAAGTAGAGGACCTGGCATCCAAATAGTTAGTGGTAAACCCAATTTGATTGTTCACCACAATATGAATGGTTCCTCCCGTGGTATAACCATCCAAACGGGCCATTTGTATGGTTTCGTAAACCACTCCCTGACCAGCGAATGCAGCATCTCCATGTATCAAAATTGGAAGCACCTCGGAAATATTATCACCATGATCGTGATCCTGTTTTGCCCGAGTGATTCCTTCCACGATTGAATTGACGGTCTCCAAGTGTGAAGGGTTCGGTGCAATGTTCATATTGACCATTTTACCAGAATCAGTTTCACGCTTCGAGGTCCAACCCAAGTGATATTTTACATCCCCATCAAAAATGGTTTCCTCATAATCCTTACCGTCGAACTCGCTGAAAATATCCTTTGGCGATTTACCAAAGATATTGGTCAGCACGTTCAAACGCCCCCTGTGGGCCATCCCCACAACAAATTGTTTCACCCCTTTGTCAGCAGCCTTCTCAATGATCACATCCAAAGCAGGAATCAAGGATTCACCTCCCTCGAGCGAAAACCTCTTTTGCCCCACATACTTGGTGTGCAAAAAGTTTTCGAACGAAACGGCCTCGTTCAATTTCCTCAGTATGTTCTTCTTTTCCTCGGGGGTGAAATTTGGGTGGTTATCGTTTACGTTCAGCCAATCCTGGATCCATTGGATACGTTCTGGCGTACGGATATACATGTATTCCACACCTATGGAATCGCAGTAAATGCTCTCCAAATGACGTACAATTTCCTTTAGGGTCGAAGGACCGATCCCCAAAATCTTACCTGCATCAAATACGGTATCCAGATCTTCATTGGACAAGCCAAAATTGGCAAGTTCCAAAGTAGGTTCGTACTTCCTTCTTTCCCTTACCGGGTTGGTCTTGGTAAACAAGTGTCCACGCGAGCGGTAACCATCGATCAAGCGAATAACCTGAAACTCCTTTTGGAGCGCCTCGGGCATCTCAACCTTCTTTCCATTGGAAAGCACGACCATTCCGCCTTTGTCCGATTCGATTCCCAAATCTTCGAGGGAACCTTCCAAACCAAAATCAAATCCCTGAAAAAAAGCCCTCCAACTGGGCTCAATACTATCGGGGTTCGTTAGATATCTTTCGTATTGCTCCGCAAAATATGAAGTGTGCGCAGCATTTAAAAATGAATATTTGTCCATTCTTTCTATTTCTCCAAAACTTTATGGAAAATTTTGTCAAAAATACGGGTTTTACTGTTTACATGCTTGTGTTTTTCTCAATTTCTTGTTCAAAATCAAAACTCTGTTACAGAACCCACAGGAAAGCGATAAAAATTAAATTTTTAACTCAAATTAACAGGGGATACTAAAAATAATTTAACTTGACCTCCAACCTAAACCGACCAAACATGTCCAAACTAAAAAACAGGTTCCTTTCCCTTGACGTTTTCAGGGGGCTGGATGTTGCCTTGATGATCGTGGTAAACTCTCCCGGAAACGGATCGACTTCTTTTGCCCCATTACGACATGCGGAATGGCACGGTTTTACATTGACGGATCTGGTTTTTCCCACTTTTTTGTTCGTTGTTGGAAATGCCATGAGCTTTAGCATGAAAAAATATGAAAGTATGGGCAACCCCGCTTTTTTTAGAAAAGTGCTGAAACGAACGTCAATTATATTCCTACTGGGCTTTTTAATGTATTGGTATCCCTTCTTTGATGATGGACAATTGAAACCTTTTTCGGAAACGCGGGTTTTTGGCGTATTACAACGCATCGCTCTCTGCTATATGTTCGCTTCAATTATCCTTCATTTTGTGAAGACCAAAACAGCCATATGGCTGAGTGCCGTTTTTTTGGTGGCATACCATCTTATCCTAATAGGATTTGGCGACCTTACCCTTACCGGAAACGCGGTTATAAAATTGGACGAATGGTTGATCGGTGCGGACCATATGTACCACGGAGAAGGAATAGCCTTTGACCCCGAAGGTTTGCTGAGTACGCTTCCTGCGATTGTAAATGTAATTATTGGTTATTTGGCCGGTAGGTTCATACAGAACAATGGCCAGAATTTTGAAACGGTCGCCAAACTGATGATGTTCGGATGTGTTCTGGTTTTCGCAGGTTTGACATGGGACCTTATATTACCGATAAACAAGAAGCTTTGGACAAGTTCCTTTGTGTTGCTTACCTGTGGGATAGATCTCTTCGCCATAGCCATTCTTATTTATATACTGGATATGAAAAAAGCAAAAAGCTGGAGTTACTTTTTTGAAGTGTTCGGAAAAAACACCTTGTTCATTTATTTGCTCTCAGAGGTTTTTGTAATATCACTTTTTGCAATCGATATTGGGGATAGCTCCTTATATAGATGGATAGCGGACAACATTTTTATTTCTTGGTCCGGTGGCTACATGGGGTCCCTATTGTTTGCCCTATGGGTAATGCTGAGCTGCTGGGCGGTCGGATATTTTATGGACAAAAAAGGGATCTACGTAAAAGTCTGACCTTGGATCATCTGCTATACTTGGCCTTGTACCAAACTTTTTGCCATTCCCTTTTCAACAATAAAAAAGATACCTCCGCCGAAATATCAACAACATCCGACGGAGCGATCTTTTTCACCTCTTTCTCGGAAATATCCACCACATAAAGCAGGTTCAGATATTCCGGAAATTTTTCCACGATCAAAAAGTAAATTTTTTCGTGGATAGTACTTTTCAATTCTTCTGGGGATATGTCCATGGGAATATTGATCGGCACATTGGCCAGATCAAAATCCTTTTTCAATTGGAGCAATAATTTTTGGTACAGCTGTTCCTTTTGAACAACTTCCAACAACTCCGAACTGGTATTAAAGTTGGACAGCATATCCTATTTACGAAGAAATCCTAAAAAGGGATTATTCCCCTTTAAAGATTTTACCGTCCTTCATCACAAAAGCAACCTTTTTCAAGGATTCCACATCCTTATCAGGATTACCATCAACCGCAATGATATCGGCAGTAAAACCTTGTTTCAACTGACCTAGGCCATCAAGACCCAAAAGAGCTGCATTGGTCATCGTTGCAGACTTAATGGCTTCAAGTACCGGCATTCCAGCCTCTACCATATAAACAAACTCTCTGGCATTCTCCCCATGTGGATAAACTCCGGCATCCGTTCCAAAAGCAATTGGAACTCCTTTTTTATAGGCTCTTGCGAACATTGCCTGGAGCTTCGGACCGATTTCTATAGCCTTTTTAGCCACGACCTCTGGATAGTATCCTGGTTTTGCGCCATTTTCAGCGGCTTGTTTTCCTGCAGTAATCGTTGGGACCAAATAGGTGTCGTGCTTGATCATCAAGTCCATGGTTTCGTCACTCATCAGTGTACCATGCTCAATGGTTTTTATACCTCCCAATATCGCTCTTTGCATTCCTTCGTCCCCATGGGCATGTGCAGCGGTCAAAAAATTATAATCTTTTGCTGTGGAAGTGATGCTCTTGATTTCCTCTAGGGTAAACTGTGGGTTTTGCCCACTCTTGGCAACGCTCAACACCCCGCCTGTCGCGGTAATTTTGATAACATCCGCACCCTCCTTGTAACGTTGCCTCACCGCTTTTCTCGCATCTTCGACGGAATTTACCACACCTTCTTTTGGCCCTGGGTCTTCCATGAGGGATTTTTTTACACCATTGGTAGGGTCTGCGTGTCCACCTGTGGTCCCAATGGCCTTTCCAGCGGTAAAAATCCTCGGTCCAACAATAATTCCTTTGTTAATGGCATTTCTCAAGGAAATATTCACCCCACTACCTCCTAGATCGCGTACTGTGGTAAATCCGGCCATCAAGGTTTTCTTGGCATAAATTGTTGAATTAAATGCCACATCGGCCTCGTTCAGGGTGAATTTTTGAATATATGCACCTGGATTGGACTCCGACTCGATATGCACGTGCATATCGATAAACCCCGGCATCACGGTCTTGTCCTGCAAATCCACAACAAAGTCTTTGGAACCTCCTTTTTTAAATCCATCCTCTATGGATTTAATGGAAGTACCAGAGACCACAATAGTTTTCTCGGTCAAAATCTTTCCGCTTTCCACATCTACAATGCGACCACATTGTAAGTAAGTGTCCTGGGCAAATACAATTGCCGTAAATAGGAAAATGGAAAATGTAAATAGTTTTTTCATTGGTTTTGAGTTATTTGAATTAGTTACTCTTCAAAATTAACCTTTCCTATACTATTCTACACAAAACTGTTTTGCCAACGACAAAAAAAAGCCTGTCTACGGACAGGCTTTGACACTTTATAACGGATATTGTTTATCCCCTAACTATTTTCTCCCATTCCCATGCTGATTTCATGGCAACATCAAGACTGGATTTTGCCTTCCAGCCCAAAACTTCATTGGCCTTTTTGGTATCCGCATATGCCTGGATGACATCACCCGGCCTACGATCAACAATTTTATAGTTCAGTTTTTTGCCTGAAACACGTTCAAAGCTCTGAATAACCTCCAATACCGAGCTACCTTTTCCAGTTCCCAAGTTGAAAACCTCATAATTTCCTTCATTCTCGCTCTTCAATAATCGTTGAAGGGCAGCTACGTGGGCCTTTGCCAAGTCTACCACGTGAATGTAATCCCTGATACAGGTACCATCTTCGGTGGGATAATCATCCCCGAAAACGGAGAGTTGCTCTCGAAGACCTATCCCGGTCTGTGTAATAAAGGGTACCAGGTTTTGCGGCACTCCTATCGGGAGCTCCCCGATCTTACCTGATGGATGGGCCCCGATCGGATTAAAATAACGAAGGGCAATGGATTTGATCTCTGGGTTCGCCCTGCACGTATCCTTTATGATCTGTTCTCCCACTTGCTTGGTATTCCCATAGGGGGATTCGGCCGGCTTTACCGGGGCGGATTCCGTTATGGGCATCTGATCGGCCTGACCGTATACCGTACAAGAGCTGCTGAATATAAAACTTGCACCTCCCTTTTTCTTCAATTCCTGAAGGATATACACCAATACCCCCAGATTGTTCTCGTAATACAGCAGCGGTTTTTCCACGCTTTCTCCAACAGCTTTGGAGGCCGCAAAATGAATCACCCCCTCCACATCGGGGTATTTTTGAAAAAATGCCTGGACTTTTGATTTTTCCCTTAAATCGAACTCTTCAAAAATGGGACGTTTGCCAGTGATACTTTCAATTCCGTCCAAAACGTCTTTGGTGGAATTGGAAAGGTTGTCGATGATCACCACCTCAAATCCTTCGTTTTGAAGTTCAACAACAGTATGGGAACCAATAAACCCGAGCCCCCCTGTTACGAGTATTTTCATTGTTACTTATTTACGAAGTCAATAACCAAATTGGTCATAAAGTCAATCTGCTCATTGTCCAACTCCGTATGCATCGGAAGTGATATAACTTCGTTGACCAATTGATTGGTCACTGGGAAATCCTCTTCGACGTATCTCTCATCCGCATATGCTTTCTGTTTGTGCAACGGAACTGGATAATATACACCACAAGGAACGTTGTTATCGTTCAAATGTTGCACTAGCCCGTCACGTTTTCCATTGGTTATCCTTAGTGTATACTGATGGAACACATGGCAATCACATATGCTTTTCTCGGTGTCGCAGCCACAGGATATTCTTGGAACCACAATATGTTCCTGACCTTTAAAAGCCTTTGAGTATTTCGATGCTGCTTCCCATCGCTTCTGGTTATAAAAATCCAATTTTGGCAATTTTGCCCTGAGTACGGCGGCCTGAATGGAATCCAACCTTGAATTTACACCAACAACATCATGATAATACCTTTTGTACATGCCGTGATTGACAATACCGCGAATGGTATGCGCCAAATCATCATCGTTGGTGAAAATCGCTCCTCCATCCCCATAACAACCTAGGTTTTTGGATGGAAAAAAAGAAGTGGCCCCTACATGTCCAATGGTTCCTGCTTTTTGTTTGGAACCATCCTTTGAATAATAGGATCCCCCTATGGCCTGAGCATTATCTTCGATAACATACAAATCGTGCTTTTTAGCAAGCTCCATGATATCGTCCATATTAGCACATTGTCCAAACAAATGCACGGGAACGATGGCCCTTGTTTTTGGGGTAATGGCCTTTTCAATTGCGCTTACATCAATGTTAAATGTGTCCGGCTCAACATCCACCAATACCGGAGTCAATTGCAACAGACCAATGACCTCAACGGTGGCAGCAAAGGTAAAGTCGGCAGTAATCACCTCATCGCCGGGCTGCAATCCTAGACCCATCATACATATCTGCAATGCATCGGTACCGTTAGCACATGGTATCACATGCTTTACATTGAGATACTCTTCCAACTCGTTCTGAAAGGCATGGACATGAGGTCCATTTATAAATGCGGATGAATCCAAGATTTCCGCAATAGCTTCATTGACCTCGGTTTTTATACCTTCATATTGACCTTTTAGGTCAACCATTTGTATTTTCTTCATCGGAATAAATTAATAGTTCAAAATTAAGAAATAAAGACGCCATAATGGTCTATGAACTAAAGAATGTATTTTAGCAAAAAATGATGCCATTGCGTTTTCTTTACAATATACTTATCAATATAACTTGGTTTGGCCTTAAAGTGATTGCGCTTTTCAATCAGAAAATTAGGCTGTTCGTACAAGGACGAGGAAAAACTTTGTCCCTATTGAAGCAACATATAGCGGCCGAGGACAAAACCATTTGGATGCATGTGGCCTCACTTGGAGAGTATGAGCAAGGGCTTCCCATTCTGGAGCGGTTGCGAAAATCCCATCCAAAACACAAATTGATTCTGAGCTTTTTTTCACCTTCGGGCTATGAGGTCAAGAAGGACACTTCTGCAGCAGATGTCGCAGTGTATTTGCCTATGGACAGTAATGCAAAGGTCAAACGATTTTTAACCCTCGTGCATCCGGACATGGCCATTTTTGTTAAATACGAGGTCTGGCCCAATTACCTGCACCACTTAAAAAAGAGAAAAATCCCCACTTTATTGGTATCTGCAATATTTTCTGAAAGACAGATTTATTTTAAGCCCTTGGGAGGGTTTATGCGAAAAAGCTTGGGACTGTTCGACCACTATTTTGTTCAAGATAAAAAATCGCAACACCTATTGGAATCCATCGGACACAAAAACTCCACTATTGGCGGTGACACACGATTGGACCGGGTTTCCGAGATTCTTAAAAGGGACAACCAGCTGGATTTTATGGAGGAGTTCAAGAATACCGACTTGTGTATGGTCGCCGGAAGTACTTGGCCGGAAGATGAAAAAATATTGATCGACTTTATCAACACCACCAAGGAAAAAATAAAGTTTGTAATAGCACCCCACGAAATCAAAAAAGAGCATATTGACAAAATCATTTCGGCATTGCATAAAAAAACATGCCTCTACTCCAAGATGAACGATCAAAATTTAAGCGAAGCCGATGTACTTATTGTTGACACCATTGGTCTCTTGACCAAAATATACAGCTATGCAGATATCACTTATGTCGGAGGGGGGTTTGCCACGGGACTGCACAATACCATGGAACCTGCGGTGTTCGGTATCCCGATCATAATAGGCCCAAAGTTCAAAGGATTTAAAGAAGCGGAAGATTTGGTAGCGGCAGGCGGTATAATATCCGTTTCCGACCAGAAGGGTTTTGATCTTGTCATGGAAAATCTATTGGCGGACACCTCCACGATAAAAAAATTAGGCCAAATCAATTACAACTACATCAACACCAATACCGGTGCAGCAAATCTGATCATGGAACACATATCTGGAATTTTGTAAAATTTGGTTAGCTTTAACAAAATTCATCCCGTATGGACAAGCGTATTTTTAGAATATCACTGACAGCGGCCCTTGCGGGCTTTTTGTTTGGGTTTGATACCGTGGTTATCTCTGGGGCCAATCAGCCCATCAAGGAAATTTGGGGCACCAACTGGTTCTTGGGAGACTCCATTTTTACATTTCACGGTATCTTTATTATGTCCATGGCACTTTGGGGAACCGTTCTGGGTTCGCTCTTGGGAGGCATTCCCACCGATCGATTAGGAAGAAAAAAGACCCTTTTCTGGATCGGTATCCTTTATTTTGCTTCTGCAGTGGGTTCCGCCCTTGCTCCAGAAGCCTACAGCTTTTCCCTTTTTAGGTTTATTGGTGGTGTCGGTGTTGGAGCCTCTTCAGTAGCCGCTCCAGTTTATATTTCTGAGATTTCCACTGCACAGACCCGTGGCCGGTTAACGGCGATGTATCAATTCAATATTGTTTTTGGCATTTTAGTGGCCTTTATTTCCAACTATCTCATCGGGATGATCTTTGACGAAAGTATCGCTTGGCGATGGATGTTAGGAATCGAAGGGCTCCCAGCACTTATTTATACGATTATGGTATTTAAAATACCGAACAGCCCCAGATGGTTGTTAATGAAGGAACGAGCCGATGCCGTGGTCATCGAGAGCATTACCTTGCTGGGGGTTGCAAGGGACAAAGCCACGCTTCACTTGGAACAAATAAAAATAGCCCTCTTTGAAACCAAGGAGGAAGAAAAGGGCAATTTGTTTTCCGGCAAGTATAAAAAACCCTTGATATTGGCATTTTTACTTGCTTTTTTCAACCAACTATCAGGCATCAATTTTGTTTTATACTACGCACCGGAAATATTGGAACGGGCAGGACTCGCCTCGGGCGAATCGCTTTTCAGCTCCATTTCGATTGGTGTCATTAATTTGATCTTCACATTTGTGGGTATTTCCATGATCGACAAACTAGGAAGAAAACAATTGATGTACATCGGCTCCATAGGTTATATTGTAAGTTTGGCCATGGTTGGTTGGTGCTTCTATTCAGGTGCAAATTCCGTACTCCTTCTCACCTTTATCTTGATTTTTATCGCCTCCCATGCTGTTGGGCAGGGTGCAGTGATATGGGTGTTTATCTCAGAGATATTCCCCAACAAGGTGAGGTCCTATGGCCAAGCGTGGGGAACTGGGACACATTGGGTGTTTGCGGCACTTATAACCTTGTTGACACCGACATTTTTGGATGCGGAAATAGGGGTTTTCAAGGACAACCCTTGGCCCATTTTTATCTTCTTCGCCTTTATGATGGTGCTTCAATTGCTCTGGGTAATATTCATGATGCCAGAGACCAAGGGAATAACATTGGAAGAGCTTGGAAAATTACTAAGCGGTAAGAAGGAAAAAAAGAACTGATTGACTTACAGTACACACAGAAAAAATATCCGTTAATCGAATAGTGGCCACTACATTACTGTAAATGAGCAAATAATTCCTTAAATTCAAGGAAATTACACTATTATGGCAGATGAAATTAGCTTTGGAAACAAACTTATGGTCGGGTTTTTACGGATCATGGTTTTTGTGCTGATCGTAATCCTGATCGCGATTCCCGTACTTATTATATTGGATTTTTTAGGGATATTGGAGGCGATAGGACTTTCTAATTAAAAATCACATCTTGCTCACCCATGGATTTGGTGACCAACTTAATGTAAGAGCCAATGGCTTTGTTCACATTGTCCGGTTCTGTGACATCTACCTCACCTCTCCATATCAATTCTATCTCCTTTCCTACACAGATACAATATAGGGAGGTCTCTGCATGATAGATATTGAAACTATCATAATATTCCGGATCGTAATAAATGTTTTGGTGCTCTAGGTAATCGCTGGTAAAGCGAACAAACATTTTATCCACTTCGTTGATGTGCTCCCTAAAGGTTCTTCTGTTCTCGGTCCCCACGACCTTGGTAAAAAGGATGGCATCGAAGCCCTTGTCCAATAATTGTTGCTCGACTTCTTCCAATTCCTCTTCGGACCTTTTGGAGGAAGTAAATTCCACATCAAAAAGATCCATACTGCGCATGGCATCTATACCTTGTTCCTTTAGGGCATTCACAAAACTGGTCTCGAATTCCATTCGAGCATTATCGTCCTGCACCATTCCCACCACGAGAACTTGGTACGCATCGAAAAACACTATGTCGGGATTTTTCCATGTACCCACCAACTTGGTGGAGGAACAGCCCATTAACAAAAGTATGAGGCCAAAAGCCATTAATTTTGATTTCATCACAGTGTTTTTTAAGATTGATGCGCAGTATGGATTATATCTTGCCCATTTTAATGGGTAGCAAAGGTAGCCTGCCTTTTTTCAAGCTGCCTTCTGAGGTCTTCAATGGTATTGGCCATGGACTTTTCAAAATCATCCGTATTGGATTTGGCAAATATTCTAGGACCAGGGGCACTAAGCTCAATTTCACAAATCTTGCCTTCCCCGGTCTTATCGTTCTCTGTTTTAAAAAGCACGTTGGCCTTTATCAACCAGCTGTACTTATTTTCCAAACCTTCCAGTTTTTTCATTAATAATTGGGTCAATGATTCACTGGTCATCATTTTTTGATATTGAACATGTACTTCCATGATTATTGTTTTATTTATATTCAAATCTATGACTACTAAAGATAAGATTTAATGACAATTGTCAGTTTGATAATGGGCATTTATCCCAATGAGAATGGCTGTCCGGTACTTTGGAGAACCGAGAACCAAAACTCTCCTTCCAAATCAATTTTTTTCCGCTTCTTGGTCACTTCGGAGATGGGAACATATACGTAACGGTTGTTCACTCTACTGGCCACAAACTTTGTCTTTCCTGCCATGGCACCATGTACGGCATGGTACGCCAATCTGCTACAGAACACGCTGTCACTTGAATTTGCCGGGGCACATCTCACTATATAACTTGGATCGATATATTTGATGGTGACCGGGCTCCTTTCCTTGAAATATTCGGCAATTTTCTCTTTGAGCAATAGTCCGATATCCTCATGTTGTACATTGCCCGATGCATCTTTGACTATTTTTCTATCCTTGAAAAGTTGTTGTCCGGCGCCTTCCGCCACTACGATTACGGCATGTTTCTTTTGGTGCAATCGCTGTTCAAGTACTTGCAAGAACCCACCTACACCATCCAGTGAAAAATCCATTTCGGGAATCAGTACAAAATTTACCACAGGCATTGCCAAAGCAGCGGAGGCTGCAATAAAACCGCTGTCCCTTCCCATCAATTTAATGATGGAGATGCCATTATAGGCTCCCGTGGCCTCGTTGTGCGCATCCCGTAATATGGGGCTGGCCACATCAAATGCGGTTTCAAAACCAAAGGACTCATCGATAAGATCGATATCGTTGTCAATGGTCTTAGGGATTCCCACTACACTAATTTTGGCGTTTCGCTTGGATATCTCCTCTCCAATGGCGTTCACTCCCTTTAATGTGCCGTCACCACCTATGGCAAAAAGCATGTCCACTTTATTTTCCTCCAAGGTGTCCACCATTATCGAAACATCCTGCCCCCCTCTGGAAGAGCCTAAATATGTTCCTCCAAATTGATGGATGTCCTTTACTTTTTCCGGCGTCAACTCTACCAGTTCGTGCCCTTTATCAGGATTCAGTCCCTCATACCCGTAGGGTACGCCTATGATTCTTTTCACATCATAGAAATAGTGCAGGGCCATTACAAGACCTCGAATCACATTGTTGATCCCAGGGCATAGTCCACCACAGGTAACAATGGCCGCGGTAACGTTCCTCGAATCAAAATAAAGATTCTGTCTTGGACCCGCTTTCTCCAGACTAAGGGGCGCAATGCCATCTTTAAGGCATTGTTCGTACTCGGACATGGAAAGGTCAAAAACCAGCTTATCGGATTCACCGATAAAATCAAATATCTTGTCTCCCTTAACTTCACTGAGCTTTAGGGGCGACTTAAATTTTGTCGCCCCTAAACTCTCTATATCAAATTTATATTTACTGTTCACTTTGTTTTGGTTCTTATAGGTGTTCGGTCAAACTGTGGTGTGAATCGATCAGTGGGCCACCGTTCATAATTTCCTCCGAGGCCTGACTTGCAAACTTGTCAAAATTAATATGGAACGAATGCGCCAATTGAATGGCCTTGCTGACATAAGCTCCTTTTTGCAGCCAAGTATTCATGGGATCGAGAATTTCTGTCGGGACCCCTGGACAATATTTTGGCATATTGAGCCCAAAAATCGGATGGGTATCATAATCCACATCGTCCAATTTACCTTCTAGGATCGCAGAGATCATGGCCCTTGTATATTTGAGCTTGATTCTGGAGCCCACTCCATATGGGCCACCGCTCCACCCAGTGTTCACCAACCAGACATTTACCCCTGAAGCCTGCATTTTTTCACTCAACATCTCAGCATATACTGCTGGGTGCAATGGCATAAAGGGCTCTCCAAAGCATGCGGAGAAGGACGGTACCGGCTCTGTTATTCCAGCTTCGGTCCCGGCAACCTTAGCGGTATAGCCAGAGATAAAATGGTACGCAGCTTGTCCCGGTGTCAACTTACTGACCGGGGGCAATACGCCAAATGCATCACAAGTTAAGAAAAAGATATTTTTAGGATTGGATGCATACGATGGCTCTTGAATATTATCTATATGATAAATGGGGTAACTGACCCTGGTGTTCTGGGTAATGGAGCTATCAAAGTAATCAACTTCCTTTGTTCCTTTTTTGAATACCACATTTTCCAAGAGGGCCCCTGGGCGAATGGCCCTGAAAATATCGGGCTCCTTTTCTTCGGTAAGATCTATCACTTTGGCATAACAACCACCCTCAAAGTTAAAAATGGTATCCTCTTTGGTCCATCCATGCTCATCGTCACCGATAAGTTTTCGGTCTGGATCGGCAGACAAAGTAGTTTTTCCCGTTCCCGATAGACCGAAGAAAATAGCTGTATCGCCTTCTTCTCCCACGTTGGCCGAGCAGTGCATTGGAAGCACATCCTTTTCTACGGGAAGTATTAGATTTAGGGCGGAGAATATACCTTTTTTCATTTCTCCGGTATAGGCCGAACCGGCCACCAGTGCAATTTTTTTCGTAAAATTCAAGATGGAGAAATTACCGCTCAAGATTCCAAATTCGGATGGGTTCTGAGCTTCATATCCCGGAGCACAAAGCACGAGCCATTCCTCTTCAAAATCATCAAGTTCGCTCTCCTTTAATCTCAAGAACATATTTTTGATGAAGTAGTTGGACCAAGGGTATTCGGTAATGGTCCTTACGTTCATTCTATATTTAGGGTCAGCACATACATAGGCATCCCTAACGAAAACTTCCTTGCCATCCAGATAGTCAACGACCTCGTTGTACAACTTATCAAAATTTTCAGGGGATACTGGTTTGTTTATCCTGCCCCACCATATTTTGTCCTTGGTGTAATCATCTTTCACCAAAAAACGATCTTTGGGAGATCTTCCCGTAAACTTACCCGTGTTCACACATAAGGTACCGTTTTCCGTTTCTACCCCCATACCCTTTTCAAGGGTGAGTTTTTGTAAGGTTTCCGCATCCAAGTTCCATTGTGGTCGGACATTTTTTAATCCATACTTGCTTAGATCTTTGATTGTGGTCATATCAGTGGTTTTTAATGGTTAGAAGCTCCATATCCATGGAACCAATAATAATGTTGCTATAAAGAAAAGTAGCAGTAAAGGTCCTCCTACTTTTACATAATCAATGAACTTATATCCTCCTGCGGACATCACCATGGCATTGGTGGTTGTACCTACAGGAGTCAAGAAGGCCGTAGAGGCGCTTATCGCCACGGCTATCATGAAGGGTTTCGGCGAAACGCCCAATGTTGTCGAGGCCATAATGGCTATAGGCGCCATCAGGACAGCTGTTGCCGAATTGTTAATGGTCTGACTAAAGGCCGCCGTCAATAAAAATATACCTGCCAACAAAGCCACCGGATGTATACTGCCCAATGAATTCACCAAGCTATTGGCGGCCAACTGGGCAACACCTGTTTTTTGCAGTGCAAGCCCCATCGGTATCATCGCAGCGATCATCACCACACTGGTCCAACTTATGCCCTTGTAAGCCTTGGATATGGGCACACAACCGGTCAACATCATAATTCCGGCACAAACCAGTGCCGCAATGGCACCGGGCAATATATTGAGTACTAACAACAGTATCATCAATACCAATGTTCCCAGTGCTATATAACTTCTTGTGGTCAATTCATCCACGTTCTTTGACAGTGCTTCCGGGCTTCCCGAAATCACTAGATTTTCATACATGGATTTCAAGGCAATAATATTTTCCCATTGCCCACGGATAACAAAGGCATCGCCTGCCTTAATCCTGATCTTTCCGGTCAATGGGGCATTGTCCCTTGATAGGGCAAGGAGCTGGACACCTGCCTGACGCAAGTAGTGTCCCAGATTAATGGTCTTGCCCACAAAAACCGATTTAGGGGTAATGATCATTTCAGCCATCCCTACTTCTTGATTGATCAATTCTTTTTTGAGCATATCCTTCTCCGGTTTTAAGGGAATAACGCCCAAGTGGAACTTCAACACAAGTTTATCCACATCTTCGGGTTCTCCCTTGACCGTAATAATGTCGTGATACCTCATCTCGGTGTCAAGACCTGGCATCTCCACAAACTGTGGAATCCTGTGCAGTTTATTGGGATGTCTTCTTTTTAAACGCATTACGGATACTTTGTGCTCAGTTTCAAAGTTCCAATCCCCGATCTTGGTATTGATCAGCTGTGACATGGACCGTATCCGTAATCGATATAGGTTATCCCCTATACTATAGTTCTCGATCCATTTGTGCATCTCCTGATCAATCGCCATTGGTTTGTTGTTTGTCCTATGGTCGGGCAATAATTTGTGGCCGATATACCTAAAATACAATACGGAGATAATGAGCAAGGGTACTCCGATAAGTCCAAATTCAAAGAACGAAAATCCGGTAAAACCATTTTCGGCCAAGGCATTGCTCACAATAATATTGGGCGGTGTACCCGTTAAGGTGAGCAACCCTCCCGTATTGGAACCAAATGCAACCGGAATCAAAAGCTTTGATGGCAGCGTTCCGGCATTCCATGCAGCTGTTACCGTTACCGGTAACAATGCCGCCACTGTTCCCGTATTGCTGACAAAACCGGACAATAAGCTGGAGCCCAATGTTACGATTACGAGCAAACGAGAAACATTCTTTCTGGCCCACTTTACAAAATATTGTCCCGCCATCGCCGTCCAACCAGTTCTGGACAACCCCTCTCCGATAATGAAAAGAGCGGCAATCATGATCACTGTTGGATTGCTAAAACCGGCCAAAGTCTCTCCCAAGTCCAGAATCCCTGTAAGAAAGAGTGAAAGCATTGCCATTAAGGCCACTACATCAGGAGGAAATTTTCCCCAAACAAACAATAAAATCGTAATACTTAAAATAATTAGCAGTGGCAGCATGCGCAAGGTTTCAACATTAGTCCAGCGCCAAAACCGGTATCTCGGAATGTAAGGTCAACAATTTGGTCAACCTACCTTCGGACGGGGTACTCTTCTCGGTATGGTTCCGTGGCAAAATGGTTAAAAGATCAATGTTTTTTTCGTTGATGTAATCCAAGATACCCTGTTCCACATCTTCATTTTTACTAAAGGAATGGTCGGCATAAAAATGCTCCAAATAATATTCCAATAGATTTTCATTCGATTCCTTGATAGCCTCTTCGTCGTATATGGAATCTTTATAGATGGTAAGGGCATGTACACGGGCATCGAATGTGCGGGCCACTTCCAAAAGCATCTCCAACACCTCTTTGTCGTCTATTTTTTCCCCTCCCATCACCAAAGCAATGTTCTTGGGTTCCTTAATGGCCGTTCCATAGGGCACCGAAATGACCGGGCAATTGGCCTCCAATACCAATTTTGATGTATTGGTGATGGCTTCATCCGTAATTTTATCGCCCATGGTTCCCATCATGATCAGATCGGCGTTGCTTTTTTCTTGTGTGGCCAATATTGTCTTGGTCACTTCTCCGGTATCGGTCAAAAATTTGGCCCCTACTTTTAATTTGACATCGAAAGATTCCAACATCTTAGAAAAATCCTTGGTCAACTTTACAGCATCCGATTCACTAATGGGCATACTACCTACATAAAGACCCAAGATCTCAATAGATCTTTCTGTCCCCACAAAGTTGACCACGTATTCCAGAGCGTTCACGGACGCCTCGGAAAAATCAAAAGGAATTAATATTTTATTTAAACTGCTCATACCTATTATAATTTATTGGTTTTTATATGCTATCCAAAAGTAGAATCGGCCCTTGACCTAAAACATGACAGAAGTCATCCTTTTCCAACTTTTGCATGATATTAGGAAAAAATCCGCCTCCATAAAAATACGGGAAGTTATTTTTTTGACACCATAATACTTATATTTAAAACCCTTAAAAAAACTCGGATTTAAATATGGATTTAGTGATCGGCATAGACATAGGAGGTACCAAGACCAAGATAGGTTTGGTGGATGAACATGGAGAATGCTATGAAAAGACTTTTTTTAGAACAAAGGAATATCCCAACCTGGACAACTATTTGGATAAAATTAAATCCACTTGCGATGAACTTATCGCACAATTCGGGGAACAGGCGAATATTATAGGTTGTGGGATTGGTGCTCCCAATGCATCCAGTAAAAACGGGACCATTGAAAGTGCAAGCAATCTGGCATGGAAAGGGAGTGTTCCCTTGGTAAAACTGCTACAACAGCGAATGGATATGCCAATCCGTATTATGAACGATGCCAGTGCCGCTGCCTTGGGAGAAATGCTTTTTGGTGGGGCTCAGGGCATGACGGATTTTATTGTAGTGACTTTAGGTACTGGTTTTGGTGCCGGAATAGTGGCCAACGGGCAATTGATAGATGGGTTTGATGGTTTCGCCGGAGAATTGGGGCATGTAGATATGACCATTGGCGATGGCAGGTTAACGGGATTGGGCGTAAAAGGTGGTCTTGAAGCGTATGTATCCGCCACTGGCCTAAAGCGTACCGTTATGTACATGCAAAGCAAATATCTGGTCGAGAGCCGCTTTAGGGATATCGCTTATAACGACCTGCATGGGGAGGACATAACCCGGGCAGCGGAAGAAGGGGACGAAATCGCCCTCAAGGCTTTTGATTACACTGCGAGGATCATGGCCCAAGCGCTCGCTAATTTTACGGCTTTCACCCAACCAGAGGCATTTATTTTAATGGGAGGGCTTACCAATAGTGGAAAATGGATCATGACTCCATTAGAAAAATATTTTAACGGCTTTCTGTTGGATGTATATAAGGGCAAGGTTAAACTGATACATTCGACCATGCATGGAAAAACCGCTGCCATTTGTGGGGCGGCCGCCCTTATCTGGGAAAACAAAAAGAAACAAAGCGCCCAATAAACCTGGATACCTAAGATTAGGCCAATCTATGACAAACATCATACTATAGCCGTTATTTTAATGGCAAACTTTGTACTCCTACAATCCAAAATACATCGCTCATGGAGTTTACAAAGTATAGCTCAACATTGCTTTGTTCCATAATGCTATCTGCTTTCTTGCACCACTCAGTTTATGGTCAAAATTCTGAAGAAAACGAGTATGGGTCATGGTTCGTACTTTGCGGCACTACCAAAATCCATAAAGATTGGAGCGTACCCGCCGTTGGTATCCTAAAGCACAACCATATGGTGGACAAATACGGGTTTTTCTTCTTCAGGACAGGTGCTTCCTATCATATTAGTAGTGCTTCCACAGTTACAGGAGGCATGGCTCTGCTCAACTCAAATTCCTATTTGGAGCAAAACGATGTCGTCAACACAAATCAAATTTGGTTTTATGGCGAATACACGCTCAAATCCAAAATCCACGGTCAATCCATTTCACAACGGGTTCGGTTTGAAAATAGACGATTGATCCATACAGAAGACCCAAAGACCAACAATAGGATCAGGTACCGGCTACAATATGTAAGACCCCTCTATAAAGATGTATACCTTAAGGCTTTTGATGAAGTGTTCCTTAATATGGAGGGCACTACTTTTAGTCAGAACAGGATATTTTTTGGTGTTGGCCGACAACTTACCAAGAATTTGAAGGGGGATATTGGTTATTTTAACCGTAGGTTCAGAAACTCAAGTGAAAATATGATCCGACTTGGACTCACTTTTCAATTTGACTTGACGGACAATGATTTGGCCGGACTTCCACACACAGACATAAACAACTGATTATCTGTTGTTTTACACCCCTTCATAAACCTGACTATTATCATATTTTCTGATTTTGAAGAAAACTACCTTTAACATAGTTAAATAGTAAAAGTCATGAAACCAAAAAAGAACCCAGACGTAGAAATTGGACGTAATAGTAGTCTTTATTTCATGATAGGACTTACTTCGGTATTGTTCATGACATGGCAATCCTTTGAAGTAAAGTTCTATGAAGAGGAATCCAAAGTTTCTGAAGTTGTTCAATTAACCGACGAACTTAAGGAAGATGTACCGATCACTGAAATGATCAGAACCGCTCCACCTCCACCCCCTCCTTCAGCTCCTAACGTGATCGAGATCGTGGAAGATGTGGAAGATGTAAAAGAGACTATCATCGAGAGTACCGAAAGTAGTCAAGAAACATTTATCGAAGATGCTGTGGTACGCATTGAGGATGTAGATGTAGAAGAAGTGGAAGAAGAGATCATCGTACCCTTTGCAGTAATCGAACATGTACCGGTATTCCCCGGTTGCGAGGACCTTCAAACCCAAGCTGAGCGTAAAGAGTGCTTTAACCAGAAGGTACAGGAGCACATCAAGGAAAACTTCAGTTATCCTCCCGCTGCTTTGGAGATGCACATTACAGGCAGGGTATATGTCCAGTTCGTAATCGACACCCACGGTAGGGTAAGTGGAATACAAAAAAGAGGTCCTGACAAATTATTGGAAAAAGAGGCTGAGAGAATCATTGCTTCCCTACCAAAAGTCAAGCCCGGTGAACAACGCGGAAAAGCTGTCAACGTAAAATACAGTATCCCGATCAACTTTATAATGCAAAACTAAACATACCCTAATACTTAAAAAGGCCCAAGAAATATCTTGGGCCTTTTTTATTTATTGAACCATCTCGTATTGGAATACTCTGAAGATTTCGAGGCACTTTCCCTGTTCTTTGCCCTTAAATGGGACCTGTCAAATTTTCTGGCCCTATAACCCATTAAGTGTAAAAAGGATTTGGCAAAAAAGCGTGCCACTCTCTGGTCTACCACCAAAGTAGCCTTTTCTGGATCGCCCCATTCCACACCCGGCAATTTTACCAAGATATGATCCACCCTAAATCGCCTTAGTTGTTTGGACAACCAAAGCAAAAATTTAGGTATGGGCCTTATAAAATAGAAACCTTCATTCCCTTGCGCCTGGTATAACGGCATAAATATTTGACGCCGTTTGGTAGTCTTTAGCTCAACCCCGTCCACAAGTGCCAAACTAGCTCCTTTTGGTATTATCTGAAAATTGATGAACCCCGGGAACATCTTAAAATTATTCTCTGGCCCAATATCGTGCTGGTGGTAGATTTCATAAAAGGTATGGGAATCACGTCCTGAATCGGATATCGCCTTCCTTAACCTTTCCAGCTCATCCTCGGAAGTTTCCAAAGATTGGGTTAGGGCCAAAGAATATCGAATAAAATCCATACAGTTGGTCACAGCTTGCCCATCATCGTGCTGGCCGCTTTCAAAACCTAGGGATACATAGCCCAACTCATTGATATAACTGAGCAATGCCCCTTTTAAATACTCCTCGATTCCCAAAATAATGGGCAAAGGAAAATGGGAGGCAAATTTTCTGTTCAGTAGACTGTCGTTCAGCACCATAAAAGGAATGGTATCACTAGAGGTGGTATGAAGGTCCAGAAAGTAAAATGGCGATGTTCCTCGCCTTAATATATCCTGTAGCAATACATAAAGATGATTCAATTCATTCTCTTCACTATGATGTGCCCTATTACTTTCGATGATGTCCTCGATACGTTCCGGAAACCATATTCTATTGAAGTCTTCCTTTTGAAAACGCTGTCTGGTCTCCAGAGCTCCCAAGTTTCCCGATACACCATAGATATCCCCATGAACAATCGTGTTTTGGCCCCTAATTTGCTTGAAGACTTCCTTTAAGGCAAAAACACCTGCCGTTTCATTACCATGTACACCTCCAAAAAAAACCACGGTAGGACCGCCCGGTTTCCCTTGAACATGGTCAATGATGCGATCTACATGTACATCCTTGTTCAGTGCTATGCTATGGACCAATGGCATGATTATAAATCTGTTTTACTAATGATTCCCACGGTATGGTCATCCACACAGACGGGCAAACACCCAATATTATATTTCTCCATCATCAATTCTGCTTCTTTAATCTCGGTCTTGGGACCGACCGTTATTACTTCCTTGACCATAATATCCGAGACTTTAGCCTCCTTTTTATCCAATTTTTCAAATCTTTCTATATGGCTCCAAGTAAGTAGGCCCACCAATTTTCCCCTTTCATTTTCAACCGGGATATGGTGGATATTGTTCCATTGCATGATCGCAATGGCCAAGTTGGCATAATCGTCCTCGTAAAGTTTCAACAGCTTAGTGGACATGATCTGCCCTACCCAGTGAAAAGATTCCTTGGTCTTTGCCATACCCTTGATTGGCCCCCATTTGTGGACCGGTTCCAAGGTCTCTTGGTTATTGTACATGGCCCTGGTCAATTGGACAATGGCACTGTCCAGTTTCATCTGTTTACGTAAGGCCCTAAAATTCTTTATTTGCCATTCGGCTCCGGTACCACTTGTTAATCTCGACTCTATTACTCCCAATAACATTTTGATATCCTCCTCGTCAATATTGAATTTTCGCAAACCGTTGTAGGCAATCGGTAGAAGTTCTTGCTGTACCATTTTCTTTACCGTCATAGTCTTGCCCATCCAAGAAAACACGGTGTGCCTTCCACTCATAGCCGCCCGGATAAAGTTGAGTTTGGCCACCTTAAAATCCATTAAGCTAGGCATATCATCATACTTTTTGGGCCTGCCGGCCATTAGGCCCACCCAAAAGGCAAAATTGGCCATTTCATCCATTTCGGTTGGGCCGGATGGGATGTATCTATTCTCTATCCGTAAATGCGGTTTTCCATTGCCCACACCATAGCATGGTCTGTTCCAGCGATAGATCGTACTATTAAAAAGACTCAAGGCTTCCAACTTTGGAATATGGCCTTCTTCGAGCAGGTCCATAGAACTCTGCTCAATGGGCTTGGTCAACAAAATACGATGGGAAGATATATCTTGTTTAAATATCTCAGCGACCGATGCCTTTTGCCATCGCTCACCAAAACCTACCCTCGCCACTTGTTCCTTCACAGCTTTGGTCCATACCCTTGCATCGAGGCTTTGTTGGAACAGGGCAATACGGGTCTCCCTCCAAAGTTCCTTGCCCAAAAGGAGCGGTGAATTGCAGCAAATTCCCAAAACCGGTCCCGAAATGGCCTGGGCCCAATTGTAACTTTTGATAAAATCGTCCGGTGGTATCTGCAGATGTAGTTGAAAACTGGTGTTACATGCTTCAAAAAGTACTGAATCATGATGTAATGAAAGCTCATCCGCGCCTTTGATCCTTAAAGAAAAATCATCACCGCGCCAAGTCTTCAGCACTTCATTTATTCTAGAGTACCTCTTAATGGGCGTCATAAAATCCATCCCAAGTTCATCTTTGCTGATGGTGGGAAGTATCCCTGTAAGAACAATTTTGGAACCATGCATTTTTGCTACTTTTTTTGCCTTTTCCAGCAAAGTGTGCAACTGATTCCCCATACTTTTAAAACAATCCTTCTCCAGTTGTATGGGATCTAGGTTGGCTTCAATGTTATAGGTTGCAAATTCTGTGGTGAAGTGACCATCGTCTAAATCTTTCAATATATCCAATGATTTGGGGGAAGGCCTGAATTCATCATTGATCAAACACATTTCCTGTTCTGCCCCGATACGCACAATATCATCCTCGATCAATCCATCCTTGATCATTTTTTCCAACGCTTGGATATCCTCGATTAGGTGCTGAACAAATGCTTTTCGCTCCTGTTCACTGAACGAACTTTCCACATGCTCTCCCATTCTGATAGATTTTAAACCGTTATAAATCAGTATAAATGTAAGGTATAGAACAGCTTAAAAATATGATACTCATCAGGCTCAATATATCGTATTTGGGGCCTTAGGACCGAAAGCCTGACAATTATCATGTTTTATACAAGGCATCAAAGGTAATTTTGACCTATAATGAAATGGTATGTAGCTTATGTGCGAATTAATTCAAAAATATAATGTCCCAGGTCCAAGGTACACCAGTTACCCGACCGTTCCATATTGGGATCTTGAAACATTTTCAGGCAAAAAATGGAAATCCAGTGTACTCAGGGCCTTTGAAGAAAACCCGGACGAAGGAATCAGTGTTTATATACATCTCCCCTTTTGTGAGAGCATGTGTACCTTTTGTGGGTGCCATAAACGCATTACCAAACGTCACGAGGTTGAATCACCTTATATAAAAGCGGTTTTAAAAGAATGGGAACTATACGTTGACCTAATGGGTTCAAAACCCGTTATAAAAGAATTGCATTTAGGTGGTGGCACCCCTACTTTCTTTTCCCCCGAAAACTTAAAGTATCTTATTGAAGGTATTGTTCGTCTGAGCAAGAAAACCGATGACATAGAATTCAGTTTTGAAGGACACCCAAACAATACGACCAAAGAACATCTACAAGCACTGTACGATGTTGGTTTTAGAAGGGTTTGTTATGGTGTTCAAGATTACAACTTGACCGTACAACGCGCCATAAACAGAATTCAACCCTTTGAGAATGTCAAGAACGTGACGGAATGGGCACGAGAGATCGGTTACACCTCTGTTGGACATGATATCATTTACGGATTGCCATTTCAAAATTGTTCGGATGTGGAAACGACCATCATGAAGACAAACGCTATTAAACCGGACAGGATCGCTTTTTATAGTTATGCACATGTTCCTTGGTTAAAAGGAAATGGACAACGCGGTTATAAAGAAGAAGACCTTCCTTCTTCCGTGGAGAAAAAAGCACAGTACGAAATGGGTAAAAGAATGCTGGGCGAATCCGGTTACAAGGATGTTGGGATGGATCATTTTGCACTTCCTACCGATAGCTTGTACAAGGCTTTGGAAAACGGCACCCTGCACAGGAATTTTATGGGTTACACCCCATCCAAGACCAAACTAATGATAGGCCTGGGAGCATCCAGCATTAGTGATAGCTGGTATGGTTTCGCACAGAATGTCAAAAACGTGGAGGAATACGAAAATTTGGTTTCACATGGAGTTATCCCTATTTTTAGGGGGCATATCCTCAATGCCGAAGACGAAATTATACGTAGGCACATCCTCAATATCATGTGTAGGTTCGAAACCACATGGAGCCAAGAGGAAGAGGAGGTAGTTGATTTTGAGAGTATTTTGTCCAACCTTTCCGAACTCGAGGCGGACGGATTGGTCGAAATAGAAGAGACCCAAATAAAGGTCACCGACAAAGGAAGACCTTATGTTAGAAACATTAGTATGGCCTTTGATCTAAAAATGCATAGAAAAAAACCAGATACCCGAATATTTTCCATGACCGTTTAACCTAAAAATGCAATAAAATGAAAAGTATAATCGTACCGGTTGATTTTTCAAATCAATCCGAAAAAGCCCTTAAAGTAGCCGCATCCCTTGCCAAGCAACACGATGCGGAACTATTGGTGCTCCATATGTTAGAGCTTTCTCCCGCCATTATGGGGGAATCTGGATACATATCCCAAGAGCAGGTAGTCCATTTGATTAAACTTGGCGAACAACGCTTCAGCGACTTTTTGGACCAACCCTATTTAAAAGGGATCAAAGTGGTTCCAGTAATCAAGCATTACAAAGTATTTAGTGAAGTGGCCGAGGTCGCAGAAAAGCACAAAGCCGATTTAATTGTTATGGGATCGCACGGTGCCGACGGACTTCAAGAAATATTTATCGGCTCCAATACCGAGCGCGTTGTTCGAACTTCAGATATTCCCGTTTTGGTAATCAAGGGGGATGTTGAGGAATTCAAGCCCAATCATTTTGTCTTTGCCTCCGATTTTGAGGAAGAGAGCGTTCCCGCTTTAATAAAGGCCAATGAAATGGCAGATTTGCTCGGGTCTCAATTACACTTGGTATACATCAACACACCAGGGGACGAGTTTTTGAGCACTGAGGATGCCAACGCCAAAATTTCCAAATTCCTGGATGCCGCCAAGGTAGGAATGGAAGTAGAAATATATAATGATTACACCGTTGAAAAAGGTGTACTAAACTATAGTGATAAAGTATCAGCGGACCTTATCGGAATACCCACACATGGAAGAAGAGGCCTATCGCACTTTTTCATGGGAAGTATCGGCGAGGACATCGCCAATCATTCCGAAGCACCGGTGATCACCTTTAAGATCTGATGGGTTGCATTTTTGATTGGTTTCATGCAATTCAAAAAAAGAGGGGACAATTTTAAAATTGCCCCCTCTTTTAGTTTAATACGTTACCATGGTTATCCATGAAACCTTTCATAGGCCGCTTTTTCGAGCGACTCCCTATGATCTGGATGCGCAATGGAGATCAAAGCTTCCGCACGCTGGTGCAAGTTCTTACCGAAAAGGTTGACCACACCATATTCGGTGGCCACATAATGCATGTGGGCACGCGTAGTGGTAACCCCTGCACCCTGCTTTAAGAAAGGTGTTATTTTAGAAACTCCTTTTTTGGTGGTAGAGGACATAGCTATTATGGGCTTTCCTCCCTTTGAAAGGGACGCACCTCGCATAAAATCCATTTGTCCACCAACTCCTGAAAATTGATAGCCTCCGATTGTATCGGCACAGACTTGGCCGGTCAAATCAATCTCGATAGCACTGTTTATAGCGGTTGCCTTAGGGTTTCTACGAATTCTTGCCGTGTCGTTGGTGTATCCGGAGTCCCTGAAATCACAAATGGGGTTATCGTCGATAAAATCGTATAGCTTTTGTGAACCAACGGCAAAGCAACTAACGATCTTGCCCCGTTTCACGGCCTTTTCCTTACCATTGATCACACCGCTTTCCAGTAATGGCAAAACTCCATCGGAAAACATTTCGGTATGGATACCCAAATTTTTATGGTTGCCAAGGTTGGAAAGCACTGCATTTGGTATGTTCCCGATACCCATTTGTAGGGTAGCACCATCTTCGATCAATGAAGCCACGTGCCTTCCGATTTCATGTTCTACTTCCGATGGCTCTGTTGGATCGTGTTGGTGAATTGGCCTATCCACTTCTATGGCGAACGCTATTTCATCGATATGGACAATCCCTGTTCCATGGGTCCTAGGCACTTGCGGATTGATCTGTGCCACAATTTTCTTTGCGGTCCTCACAGCGGGCAGCGCCACATCTACCGAAACACCCAACGAACAGTACCCGTGTTTATCTGGAGGTGACACTTGTACAAAGGCCACATCCAAGGGCAGGTATTCATCGGCAAACAGCCAAGGTATCTCACTCAAGAAAACTGGGATATAATCCCCCATGTAGGTATTTACATAGCTCCTTACATTGCCTCCGACAAAGCATGCGTTCAATGTAAAGGCCTCGCAATAGGGCTGTCTTGTATATTTTGCATCCCCTTCGGTATGTATGGATATGATCTCAACATCTTTGATCTGCTGGTGCCTATCGCACAGGGCATCGATCAATTCGTTAGGGGTCATTGCCGCTCCTTGGAAGAAGACCCGGTCTCCTGATTTTACAATTCCTACCGCTTCTTCCGCTGACGTTATTTTCATTGTGGATTTAAATTTTAGGGTTGATGGCATTCTATGGTCGCCGATACTGTATCTGCCGGGGCCGCTTTTGGGGAAACATATGGTATTCCCAACCCAAGCCCACGTACAATAAACAAAATACCTATGATGACCACAAATACCGGTATCAATTTCTGGATTTTAAATTTAATGGAATTACTGAACATTCCTTTGGAATACACGACCAATGACATCAACGGGACCGTACCAAGACCAAATATCATCATATAAAGTCCGCCCTCTAAGGCATTGCCCATGGCAAGTGCCCCCAAGAGTGCCATATACACGAGTCCGCAGGGTAAAAACCCATTTAGAAAGCCTATGGTCAAAAAAGTGTCAGGGGTCTTTTTTTTGAGCTCTGATCCCAATTTGGATTTCACCTTCCCGATTATCGAGTATATTGGTGATAAGATCCGATGTCCGTTCAGATATTTGGCTGGAATCAATACCAAGATGATCATAAGTGCCCCAATTCCTATAGAAAGCTTCTGTTGTATGCCAAATAGGGATAAGCCTTTCCCCAAGAGACCAAAAAGCACACCAATGATCCCATAGGCCAATAACCTACCAAAATGGTAGATGGCCAACTGACCTGTTTTCTTGACATTATTGGTTTGATCCAATGGAAGCATAAAAGCTATTGGCCCGCACATGCCCAAGCAATGCAAGCTACCCAATAGACCCAAAACCAATGCAGACGTCAACATGATCAGTACACTAATTTTTCTTTATGTAAAAAGGAGTTACCTTCGTATTGCCAGTTTATGGATATGTCCCAGCGACCGTCTACCAAGCGATTGTCAGGTATGAGCAAATGTGTTTTGGACAAACTTATAGGAAAGTTAGTATCCAAGTGCTTGTTAGACGGTCTATATAGGGACACTTTACCACTAATTTTTTTGGGGTCGAAACGTTCAGGGAAATAAATCATCAAACCTTCTTCGGTCTTTTCTACCTTTAAGTTGGCATTCATTTCAGATGCTGTTTTAGAGGCATCTATTTCCTGTTGATAGGATAATTCCTTTTTATAATATTCTTCCGTTACAAGATCGTGGTTGGCCCTGTCATCAGTACTCATCCGAACCACAAAGTATAGGATGAAGCTGATAAACCCAATAAATGCCAACACGATTCCTGTTCCCCAATTAATTTTCATCTCAGTGTTTTTAATTATAACTCCTCGGTGCCAAAAACTGTGTCACCGTGGTCTCTATGAGTTTATCACCACTGTAAACCCCAATCTTCAATTTATCCTTGTCACCATTCAATGCCGAAGCGTTTATTTCGATGAACAATGTTCCCTCGGCCAATTCCTCGGCAGGAACTGTGAACTTATCCTGTGACACCATTTTTATCTCTCCTTTGTGAGACATGAGCTCAAAAGACACATTTTCAATATCCTTTGTGGTCTTGTTCACCAATTTATAGGTATACACATTACTTATAATGTTGTTTTCCTTACGCTCGTACAACTGCCCAGGTAACCGAAGTACGTTTGCCTCGACTTCGTTTCTCATAAACAACATCCCTATCAAAATACCGATCAATACCACCAATACTGCGGAATACCCTTTCATACGGGCAGTAAACTTGAACTTGTTCTTGTTGGTAATCTCATCTTCGCTGGCGTATCTGATCAAGCCTTTGGGTTTGTTGATACTGTCCATGATATGATCGCACTCGTCTATACAGGCCGTACAGTTGACGCATTCCAATTGTGTTCCGTTACGGATGTCGATACCGGTAGGACAGACATTCACACATTGCAGGCAATCAATACAGTCACCATGTCCAAGAGCTTCACGGTCTTCATTCTTTCTAAACTTTTTTCGGCCATTTTCTCCTTCACCACGTTTATGATCGTAGGCGACCACAATGGATTTATCATCCAGAAGCACCCCTTGCAACCTTCCGTAAGGGCAAGCAATAATACATACTTGTTCCCTGAACCACGCAAAGATGAAGTAAAACACTGCGGTAAAAATCAACAATGGTACCATGGTGCTCAAGTGCGCCATTGGTCCATCCGTGATGTACGCGATCAATTGATCGCTACCGATCAGGTAAGCCAAAAAAACATTGGCGATAAAAAAGGAGATGATAAAGAAGATAATCCACTTTAAAACCCTTTTTCGAATTTTGGTACCATTCCATGGCGACTTGGCCAGCCGCATTTGGGCACCCCTGTCACCGTCTATCCAATACTCAATGCGTCGGAAGACCATTTCCAGAAATATGGTCTGGGGGCACATCCAGCCGCAGAAAATCCGTCCGTAGGCTACCGTGAACAGTGCAATGAATATTACACCAATGATCATGGATATTACGACTAAATGGAAATCTTGTGGCCAGAAAGGAAATCCAAAAATATTGAATCGCCTATCCAGTACATTGAACATCAAAAATTGGTGCCCGTTGATTTTGACAAAGGGAGCTGCTATCAAAAAAATCAGCAGAAAGTAACTTACGTACTTTCGGTAATCATAATACCTTCCGCTGGGTTTTTTTGGATAAATAAAGTTCCTTTTGCCTTCTTCTGTGATTGTGCCTATGGAATCCCTAAAATTCTCTTCCATCGCATTTGTGGTTTATGGATAAATATTTATCACCAAAGTGTCCAAAAGGACTAGTTCATGGCGACTTCTGTGGAATCTGTTACCTGTTCCATTTCCGCCGGGGCGGTTTCCTCGGTTTCAGACTCTGTTCCATTGGTTTCTTCCGGGGCATCTGGGTCTACCCAGATTTCACCTTCAGGATCCTTTGGATTGGCCGGTGTTGTGCCGCCCAAGGTAATCACGTAACTGGCAACCTGAGCCATTTCGGCTGGCTTCAAGGTTTGTTTCCATGCAATCATCCCCTTGCCATCACGACCACCTTCGGAAATTGTGGTAAAGATATTTTTGATACCTCCACCCAATATCCAATGGTTGTCTGTAAGGTTAGGGCCAATTCCACCACCGCCATCTGCCATGTGACAAGCAACGCAGTTAGCTTGGAAAATCTTTTCGCCGGCCGCCAAATCAGATTCATCTGATAGAAATTCTACTGTACTGGCATCCACCAAGTCCTTTGCTGTTTTTTTATACTCTTCGATTGCTAATTGGGCTGCGGCAACTTCTTGTTCGTATTCCAATTTTTGATCGTATTCCCCAATTACATGGAAACGCACCAGATATACTACTGCAAATACAATGGTAGCATAGAACAGGTACACCCACCACGGAGGCAACACATTGTCCAGTTCTCGGATGCCATCATAATTGTGGTCCAGGACAATCTCACCTTCCCGCTCAATGGAGCGGCTCTTGGTGAGTTTCTTCATGAGGTTTTTGGCCCATGTCCATTCAAACTTCTTGCTTTTGGCTTCCAAGTAGCGTTCCTTTCCTTCTTCTGAAAGGGTTTGGAACATAATATTTTCGATAGAAGCTAATATCAATTCTATGGCAATCAAGATCATCAAAACCAACAGCATAAAAAACTGTGTGATGGGATATTCTATGATTGCGGGTTTGTCACCAGAGTCTATAAAGTATTCCATTAATCCGAAGATCAAAAAGAATAAAACTGGGACTCGTATCCACCAAGGTGTTCTTGTACTCATAATGTTATAGTTTGTTTTGTTGATCTTCGTTATCCAATGGTAGTTCGGACATCTCCCTTATGTGTTCCTTGGTAGCGGTAAAGACCCACCAGAATAACAATACGAAAAACACAAAGAAGATTAACAGGGAAACCATGGGATAGTTGGCTATCCCATCAATGGTTTCCATATGTTCTTTTACAAATTTCAACATGGTTATTTGTTTTGAGATATGGTTTCTTCAGTTCCTTCAATCTTAATATCGGTACCCAATCTTTGTAGATAAGCAATCAAGGATACGATTTCACGATCACGCATTTCCACAAATTCCAATCCGTTTTCCTCAGCATATTTTTTATCCGCCTCGTAGGTTTTTGCGAACTCAGGATCCGTGTAAAGGTTCTTTTCGATTTGCTCTGCTTGCTCGGCCATAGATTGGGGAGCATTGGCAATATCTTCTTCGGTATACGGAACACCGAGTTTTACCATGGTTTCCATTTTGGCCTGTACATCGCTACGATCATGCTCATCTGTTACCAACCATTCATAGGATGGCATAATAGAGCCCGCAGATGTACTTTGCGGATCGTACATATGGTTCAAGTGCCAGTTATCTGAGTACTTGCCTCCCACACGCAACAAATCGGGACCGGTACGTTTACTTCCCCAAAGGAATGGGTGATCATAAACAAACTCCCCTGCTTTGGCATATTCACCATAACGCTCCACCTCGCTACGGAACGGTCTGATCATTTGAGAGTGGCAGCTTACACAGCCCTCCCTGATATATAGGTCACGACCTTCCAGCTCCAAAGGAGTATATGGTTTAACACTTGTTATGGTAGGAATGTTCGATTTCACCAGTATTGTTGGTACAATTTGTACAATACCACCAATCAAAATGGCCACGGTAGCCAAGATGGTCAACTGAACAGGTTTTCTTTCCAACCAGTTATGGAAGGTTTCTCCAGCCACTCTTCTTTTAGCAACACGTTCCAATGCTGGAGCTTCTGCGGCTTCATCTTCCACTTTACTACCAGACCTTATGGTTCTTAATACGTTATACAGTAGCACGAACATACCCAATATGTACAGTGACCCTCCAATGGCCCTCATCCAGTACATTGGAATAATTTGGGTTACGGTTTCCAAGAAGTTACCGTACACCAAGGTACCATCTGGGTTGAATTCTTTCCACATCAACGCCTGGGTAAATCCGGCAACGTACATCGGAAGGGCATAAAGTACAATACCCAAGGTTCCAATCCAGAAGTGGAAATTAGCTAAACCTTTGGAGTGCAGTTCTGTTTTGAACATTCGTGGCACCAACCAATAGATCATACCAAATGTCAAGAAACCATTCCAAGCCAATGCACCAACGTGCACGTGTGCAATGATCCAGTCACTAAAGTGAGCAATGGCATTTACGTTTTTCAGGGAAAGCATAGGACCTTCGAAGGTGGCCATACCATAACCGGTAATAGCAACCACCATGAATTTTAACGTGGCATCACTTCTTACTTTATCCCACACTCCACGAAGTGTCAACAGACCATTGATCATACCACCCCAAGATGGTGCGATCAACATCACGGAGAACACCACACCTAAGTTCTGTGCCCAGTCCGGTAGTGCTGAATACAACAAATGGTGAGGACCTGCCCAGATATAGATGAATATCAACGACCAGAAGTGGACGATGGAAAGTCTATAGGAATAAATGGGTCGGTTGGCCGCTTTTGGAACAAAGTAGTACATCAATCCCAAGAACGGTGTGGTCAAGAAAAACGCCACCGCATTGTGACCGTACCACCATTGTACCAAGGCATCCTGAACACCTGCATAAACAGAATAACTCTTGAGTCCTGTCAATGAAACTGGCAGCTCCAAGCTATTAAAAATGTGCAATACGGCAACGGTAACAAAAGTTGCCAAATAAAACCAAATTGCAACGTAAAGGTGCCTCTGCCTTCTTTTTAAGATCGTACCGATCATGTTCCATCCAAATACTACCCAGACAACGGCAATGGCCAAGTCAATGGGCCATTCCAATTCTGCATACTCTTTGGATGTTGTGTATCCCAACGGCAAGGTCAACGCAGCAGCGACAATGATCAATTGCCAACCCCAGAAGTTGATGTTGCTCAGGGCATCACTGAACATTCTTGCTTTTAGCAAGCGTTGCAGAGAGTAATATACCCCCGCAAAAATGGCATTACCCACAAATGCAAAGATCACGGCGTTGGTATGCAATGGTCGTAAACGCCCAAAACTAAGCCATGAAATACCCTCTGTAACATTGGGGAACAAAAACATAAAGGCCAACAAAAGGCCTACTGCCATACCCACCACGCCCCATAAAATGGTAGCGTATAAGAACTTTTGCACGATTTTGTTATCGTAGCGGAACTGTTGTATTTCCATATTTATTGGTTTGTACTTTTAGTTTGTTTGATTTCCTTTTTATTTAGGTTTGATTTATCCACGTCTTTGACCACCTCATCTTCGAACAGCATTCTTACCGAAGGGGTATAGGTATCATCGTATTGTCCGCTTTTTACCGAAAAAACAAAGGCTACAAAAAAGACCACGGCCACCGTTATGCTTATGGCCAACAACACATAAATAACACTCATACCTGCCTGAATTTGGGGGTAAAACTACTGTGATGGTATTCTTCAAAAAATGACATATGTCAGCTTTATTTAATTTTTTAAATCTTTTCCAATAAAGTTTGTTGCCAAGGTTGTGAACACTACTATACTGATGGAACTCAATGGCATCAAAATAGCAGCTATTACTGGTTGCAATTGACCTGTGACCGCAAAATACAAGCCCACGATATTATAACAGAGGGACAACAAAAAACTCATTTTAATTATACGCATGGACCTATTGGACAGTTTGATAAACCTAGGGAGCATCCTCAGCTTGCTCGCATCCAAAATTCCATCACAGGCCGGCGAAAACACGTTGATGTTCTCCGACACTGCCAATCCAACATCACTCTGGGCCAGCGCACCTGCATCGTTCAAGCCATCGCCGACCATCAATACTTTATGCTCTTGCTGTAGGGCTTTAATGTATTCCAGCTTATCTTCTGGTTTTTGGTCAAATAGCATCCTTGTCTTTGCTGGCAGTACTTTTTGGAGCTGTTCCTTTTCTCCGTCATTATCGCCTGAAAGGATACCAAGTTCCAAATGATCTGACATTTCATCAAATATTTCACGCATCCCTTCGCGATAGGTGTTTTTGAATACAAACCTGCCCTTCACATCTTCATCGGCACTGACGTATACCGTGGTATTGGTAATCGAACTGCCCTGGTTTTCGCCGACATAAGAGGCCGAACCCACCTTTATGGAGTGGTGGTTATATTTTCCTTCAATGCCTTGACCTGTATGCTCCTGAAATTCTTCAAGCGTCATTATGGCATTGGATTTTAGAATATTGTACAATGATCTGCTCAAAGGGTGGTTGGAGGCTCTCAAGGTCGTCTTTAGGAGCGCTGTTTCCTCATCCGTGAGTTCCATCCCTTCATAGTGGATGGTATCTTTTTGACTGGTGGTGAGCGTACCCGTTTTATCAAAAATTGCCGTATCGATTTTAGACAGACGTTCGATTACATTGGCATTTTTTAGGTAGAATTTATGCTTGCCAAAAATTCGCAACATATTGCCCAACGTAAACGGAGCTGCCAATGCAATGGCACAAGGACAAGCGATGATCAATACCGATGTGAATACATTGAGTGCCAAACCAGGGTCGGTCAACAGCCAAAAAACGGTAGCCAATGTGGCAATGCTCAATACCGCTATTGTAAATCGTTTACCAATACTATCGGTGAGGGTCTGGAATTGGCTGGCCTTGTCTTTTGAGAATACGGAGTTGCCCCACAGTTGTGTGAGATAACTTTGCGAAACGGATTTCAACACCTCTACTTCCAAAACCCCAGAGAGTTGTTTGCCTCCGGCAAAAAGCTTTTCGCCTGACTCCTTAAAGACCGGTTCCGACTCGCCGGTCACGAAACTATAGTCGATTTCCGCCGTTCCCTTGATAAGTATACAATCAACCGGAATGATCTCGTGACTGCGGATCAGGACCCTGTCCCCTACCTCAATATTATAGATTTGAACATTCTCTTCACCTCCATTTTTATTTAGCCGGGTTACCGCTATCGGAAAATAGGATTTGTAATCCCTTTCAAAAGAGAGGTAAGCGTAAGTTTTTTGTTGGAAGAATTTCCCTAAGAGGAGGAAAAATACCAAACCGGTGAGACTATCAAAAAAACCCGACCCCAAATCGAAAACAATATCGAATGTACTCCTTAAAAAGAGTACCAGAATTCCCAAGGCTATCGGCACATCAATATTCAATAATTTGGAACGGATGCCTTTATATGCGGATATAAAATAGTCCTGAGCTGCATAAAACACCACAGGAATGGAAAAAGCGAACATCAACCAACGAAAAACGTGCTTGTATTGGTCCAACCAAAATTCTTCTACCTCAAAATATTCCGGGAAGGAGAACAACATCACATTACCAAAGGCAAATCCGGCAACACCCAACTTATAAATTAGGGAGCGGTCTACATTTTTTCCTTTTTTGGTGTATTCCTCCAAAGAGATATAGGGCTCGTATCCTATACTTCCCAATAAAAGCACCAGGGCCTTGAGTGAAAAATCCTCTGTTTTATAAGTGACCCGAATTGTTTTTTTGGGGAAATCTACTTGGGAAACCGTAATGGCCGAATGCAACTTGTTCAAATTTTCCAGCACCCATATACAAGAACTGCAATGTATGGTAGGAATACTTAGACTTACGACCTGAACTCCTTCTTCATTGAACTCCACCAACTGCCCTACAATTTCTTGGTTGTCCAAAAAATCGTACTTCTGTCTAATTTCGTTTGGCGTGGTTCCCGCTTTTCCCTCTATTTCGTAATAGGTGGAAAGGCCGTTGGATGTAAAAATCTCGTAAACGGTCTTGCAACCATTACAGCAAAATTCTTTGTCATCAAACTTTACTCCGTTGTTACCACACTCGTCTCCACAATGAAAACATGTCGAGTCTGCCATTTCACATTTGCTTTACCTGATGCAAATTTGTAATACTCTTCTTCTTAAAAATATGATATTTATCAGTAAATTGTGCTTGTTTATCAACTATTTTTGTTGAATCAGGTAAACTAATCATTATTATGGAAAGCAGGTGTGAAAATTGTATAATCAGGCAGTTCAATTCTTTACGTGCCATGAGCAAAGAGGAGTTGAAGAAAGTATCCGACTCCAAAACCACCAAAACCATAAAAAAAGGGGAGCCCATTTTTGAAGAGGGCGACAAACTCAATGGTGTATATTGTGTTAGGAACGGAATTTCCAAACTTTCCAAGCTTAGTGCGAACGGCAAGGACCAAATTGTAAAATTGGCCAGTAAAGGAGAAGTTCTGGGACAACGCTCCGTTATTTCCCAAGAGAGCACCAATTTATCCGCCATAGCCGTAGATGACATGGAAGTCTGTTTTATTCCCAAGGAAAGTATTACGAACACCCTGCAAAAAAACCCAAACTTTACTTTGGAAGTATTGCGCCATATGGCACATGACCTAAAAGAGGCAGACGATGTTATTGTAAACATTTCCCAAAAGACTGTAAAACAACGTATGGCAGAAGCTTTTCTTTATCTAAAGAACAACTTTGGCGAAGATGCCGATGGCTTTTTGGCTCTAACCCTTTCCAGGGAAGATATTTCCAATGTAGTGGGCACGGCGACCGAATCAGCGATTCGAATTATTTCAGAATTTAAAAAGAAAGGATTGATCCATACTTCAGGCAAAAAAATCGGTATAAAAGACGAGCGAAAACTGCTTGAAATGGTCGAGGGCTTTTAGTCCATTTTCCAAAAGCTGACAATTGTCATAGTATCCCCTGACCCATAGGTCTAATTTTATCGCATCGAAAATCTTAGTCCGATGCAAAAGATTCTAATACCTACGGATTTTTCGGAGAATGCATGGAATGCCATTGATTATGCCATGCAATTGTTCCGCAATAGGCGCTGTACATTTTATTTGCTCAACACCTATACACCTGTAATTCCAAGTAGCCGATTTATGGCTAAAATGATTGACGGAGTACGCATTGTTGATGCAGTAAGAGAGAATTCGGAACAGGGGCTGAGCCGCACTGTAGAGCGCATAAAAACCAAATACGGAAACCCGAACCATAGTTTTGAGACCATTTCCTCCTTTAATCTGTTGGTGGAAGAGGTAAAGGATATTGTGGACACCTTTGGCATCAATCTAGTTGTGACCGGTACGAAGGGAGCATCCGGTGTGGACGAGGTGTTTATGGGCAGCAATACCGTACGTATTATAAAATGTACAAAAAAATGCCCGATTTTGGCCATACCATACCACTTTGAGTATGTGACCCCCACAGAAATTGCTTTTGCCACGGATTTTAATCGATTTTATACCACTTCGGAACTCACCCCACTGCTGGAAATGGCAAAAATGTTCAATGCTACCATACGTATAGTTCATGTACAATATGGTATAAAAGCTTTGACGGAGTTACAGCAATTCAACCTTAACATGTTAAGACGGTATTTAGGGGACGTGGAACACTATGTCCATACGGTATCCGAACTCAATTCGGTATCGCATACCCTAGAAACTTTTTCCAAAGAATTGGACATCCATTTATTGGCCATGTTGAACTATCAACACAGCTACATGGAGAAGATGACCCGCGAACCTATCATCAAACGGACAGCTTTCCACACACAAATTCCCTTATTGGTTATTCCGGAATTGGGCATGGAAGGAATTTCGCTGGAAGAAAAAGAAGAAGAAGAGGTCGAGTCGCACAATTAAACTTCCATTACTATCTTTAAACCGAGTTGGAAGTATCAATCCAACCGGTTAATGGATAATTTATGGACAAACAACAATTGCACGACTGCCATAATCGGATAAAACCCTTTATCCATAATACTCCCGTGCTCACCTCCAGACTCATTGATAAGATTTCCGGAGCACATCTTTTTTTCAAGTGCGAAAATTTTCAACGGATGGGGGCATTTAAGATGAGGGGTGCTGCCAATGCCATTATGCAACTTACGGATAAGGAGAAACAAAATGGTGTGGTCACCCATTCGTCGGGCAATTTTGCCCAGGCACTTTCCCTTTCCGCACAAAGTTTGGGGGTCAAAGCATATATTGTAATGCCAAGTTCAGCACCTAATGTAAAAAAGGAAGCCGTAAAGGGATATGGGGGCATGTTGATCGAGTGTGAACCCAACCTTAAGGCCAGGGAATTTGCATCACAACAAATTGTGCAAAAACATGGCGCCACTTTTATACACCCTTCCAATGACGACCAGGTTATTTTAGGACAAGGTACGGCATGCAAGGAGTTGCTGGAAGCACACCCTGAACTAGATCATGTGGTCACTCCGGTAGGTGGCGGTGGATTGATTGCAGGAACAGCGCTCTCGGCACTTTATTACGGCAAAAACTGTACAACCATTGGCGGTGAACCTATGGAGGTGGATGATGCATTCAGATCCTTGAAAAGTGGAAAAATCGAATCCAATACAACTACCAATACGATAGCAGATGGCTTAAAGACCCAATTGGGCGACAGAAACTTTCCCATTATCCAAGAACACGTGGAGGAAATTATAAGGGTGGAAGAAGAAGAAATCGTTTCTGCCATGCAGATTATATGGGGAAGGCTCAAAATTGTCTGCGAACCTTCGAGCGCCGTTGCTTTGGCAGCCGTTTTAAAAGCTAAGGAAAAATTTGCGGGCAAAAAAGTAGGGATTATTATATCCGGAGGAAATGTAGACTTGGGCAATCTACCGTTCTAAGTCAGCGCTGTTTTGGCAAAAGTGATGGTAAAAGTGGTTCCCACCCCCTTTTCACTGGTCACCTCTATTTTACCGTCCATGGCCTCTACTTGGGTTTTTACTAAATAAAGTCCAAATCCTTTGCCTTCGGTGGCACCGCTCAACCGTCCGTACATATCAAAAATCTTTCGCTCTTTTTCTGGTGTAAGCTCCATTCCGATGCCATTATCGGTAAATTTTAGGACAACAGAATCAATGCTTTGTTCAGAATTGACTTGAATGATAGGGGGGACATCTTCTTTGGAATAATTTATTGCATTGAGAATGAGGTTATAAAAAATATTGACCACGTAGCTTTTAGTGCCAAATATGGCCTCAGCCCCAGAAAAATCAGTATTTACTGTTGCTCGATTCTTGATGATCTCTTCAGAAAGCAATCCATCAACATCCTTCATAACATCTTTGAGTAATACCTCCCTGAACATTTCCTTGTCCGCTGATTTCAAAGACAAAGAAAGGTGAAGATCCTTAATGGTCTGATCCAAGGCCTCGGTGGTCAACTCAATCTTTTTAAGAATGTCATCGTTCATTTCATCCTTGCCCCATTCATAGATTTTAGACAGCATTAGAAGGTTGGAAATGGGTCCTCGAAGATTGTGGGAAATAATTCTTACAAAATTTTGAAGCTCGTGGTTCTGTTCCACGATCTGTTGATTTGCCAGCACATCCTTGGTAACATCCTGTGTGGTTCCAGACATACGGTACGGCATCCCATTTTCGTCGTAATAAGGCCGACCTTTTTGGTGCATGTACCGAATGGTCCCATTATCAAGAAGAACCCTGAAAACCATATCGTGTATTTTATTTTCCTTGATGCACCGGTCAACGTCGTCTATGAGAACTTGACGATCTTCTGGGTGAACAATTTTTACGGTAGCATCAAAAGTGGTATTAAATTCCCCCGGCTCTCTTTCGAACATTCTAAATAGCTGGTTCGACCATTGAATCTTATCCTCCCGTAGATCCCAGTTCCAATGTCCAAAATCTGTAATCTCCTGCGCTTCCCTATATCTTAACTGACTTTCCAGCAAGCGTTCCTTGTTTTCCTCTTCCCTAGTAATATCCTTTTGCCAAATACAGCAACCTTTAACATCACCCTCAGTGTCCATAAAAGGTTGAAAAGTGAATTCGTGCACATGAAGCCTACCGTTTTCATCATGTGTAAGCCTGGAAGTTGTGGGAAAGAGCTGTAAGGCCTGTTGACAGCCTTTATCACAGGGCCCAAAAAATTTCCCGGCTTTATAAACCTCTTTCAGGTCCATACCACGTTCCACCATGGTCCATCCGTCCTGCTCCATCCTTTTTTTAAAGGATAAATTAAAGGCGGTCAGCCGGTAGTTTTCATCCATTGCCCAAACAGCGTCCTCCCTATCTTCTACGATTTCAACCTTATTATGAATTAATACATGTTTATGCTGCACCGGTTAAAATTTATAAAAATTTCAATTTTTTCTATAGGGGGAAAGGATTTAAATAATATTATGTTTAAAGGTATTTTACTTGTTGGCACTTTGCAAATAGTCTTCCAAATGCTCTATCCTAAGAGGTTTGGTAATAAACTCCTTTACATACTTGGTATACTTGTCCGCTTCTTCCTTATCGGCCTCGGCCTCCGAAGAAGTTACCAAAAGTACCTCATTGGACTCGGGAAATTCTTCGAGCATCATGAATTCCAAAAACTCAAAACCACTCATTTCCGGCATATTGATATCCAATAAGATCAAAGTTTTTACTTTCGGGTCATCTCTGTACCTGAGATCGTCCAGAGCAAGTTCCGGGTTTGTAAAGCTTTTAACCCGATCTTCCATACCCATTCGTCTAAAGTGAATCGAATTAACGGTATTCACTAGGTCTTCGTCATCGACCAAATAAATTTCCTTGTACATAGTTCAGTTGTTGGCCTGTTAATTTAGTTTAGTTTCAGTTTGGTTCGACCAAAAAATTGACAAATATCAATATTTTGTATATCATACAACTGCAATTAATAGCATTTTATTGTAAAAAAAAACATTAAACAATAAAATCGGTATTAGGCAGAAATCGTAATCGGTCTCAACCTTAAAACACCTATTATTTATTGGTCTGATTGTCATAAATTTATGATTATTATTTCAATTTTAACAAAAAATCAACCTATTTTTTAATTTCTGTAATTTAATCACCAAACCATTTACATTTTATATGATCCAATAACATCGTTATGGGCAGAGCAACCACTATTAAAGTTGAACTTGCGGATTGTTATAATCGATCATCTTTCTAAATCCCTTAACTCCTATTGTTTCCGAAATTTGATGTTCACGACCTAAAATAACATCATTACTTACTGATTTTCTTTCACTTAAATTGCTTTTGACCAACAGGTATCATTAAAAACAATCTCAGATACAATGAAAAATTCAAGTGATATGAACAAAGTATCCCTTTGGGTTCATTCAAAATATAATAGCCAACAATGGGTTCATATTTGTTTAACGTTTTAGAAAACAAATATTTCAAATTTCAGTATATACGTAAATAACACCTACGTGAATCTGTCAACTTCCTTTTACTATTGTTTGGCGAAACTGGAATAACTATCTTAATACCAACAACAACCTCAACTATGTGCTATGATGTCAATGCACAGCTTAGCGCCCAATTAAAAAGGGCCTTAAGAGATGGCAATGAACAAATGATTAAGGAAATTAAGGAGCGAATGGTCCGGGACACCGATTTGCCGCTTTTTCATGTTTCCGGATTTCAACATCCAAAAATGTTCATCTACACCTCGGAAAGTCCCAATGTACCCGTTGTTTCCCAATGGGGACTTATTCCTGATTGGGCACACGATAAAACAGAAATATGGAACAAGACTTTAAATGCTAGGGGCGAGACTATTTTTGAAAAAAACTCATTTAAAACGTCCGCAAAAGAAAAGCGCTGCATTATTTGTATTGATGGTTTCTACGAGCACCATCATCATGGGAAAGAAACCATACCCTACTATATCTCCAGAAAAGATAAAAAGCCCATTTCCTTGGCCGGGTTGTGGAATGAATGGTCCGACCCTGAAACCGGCGAAACACTACATACATTTTCCATAGTGACAACTGAGGGCAATTCAATGATGGGGGAAATACATAACAATCCCAAGCTCAAAGGACCAAGAATGCCCGTAATACTGCCCGATGAATTGGAGGATGAATGGTTAGCAGAATGTAAGGACATGCTGGACCAAAAGAAATTAGAGGAACTTTTAAAGCCTTATCCTCAAACAGAAATGACAGCACATACCGTTGGTAAACTTAGAGGGAAGCATGCAGTGGGCAACCAACCGGAGGCCACGGATTATTTTGAATATGAAGGGGTAAAGGAGGAATATTGATCGGGTTAAATAAAACCCAACGCAAATAAAAAAAGCTCCTCAGTACCTGAAGAGCTTCTTGTGCGGGTGAAGGGAGTCGAACCCCCACGCCTTGCGGCACTAGATCCTAAGTCTAGCGTGTCTACCAATTCCACCACACCCGCGAAATGGAGTGCAAATATAAATCAATTTTCCGATCTGCAAATACACTCCCTTTAAAAACTTGTTTTTTGTACTTTTAGGCTACTTTTTAAATGATTTATGAAAGACATCAATAATTACATTAATTCGAACAAAGACAGATTTATCAACGAATTGATCGACCTCCTTAAAATCCCCTCCATTAGTGCAGACAAGGCTTATGCCAAGGATGTTTTAGAGGCAGCAAAGGCCGTTAAAAAATCATTGGACGATGCGGGATGCGACAACACGGAGATTTGTGAAACCAAAGGATATCCTGTGGTATATGGTGATAAGATCATAGACCCAAATCTACCAACAGTGCTGGTCTATGGCCACTACGATGTACAACCGCCGGACCCAATGGGCCTCTGGACCTCACCTCCTTTTGAGCCTGTGATCAAGAAGACGGAACTTCATCCAGATGGGGCCATCTTTGCAAGAGGGGCTTGCGACGACAAAGGCCAGTTTTTTATGCACGTCAAGGCAGTGGAATACATGATCCAAAATGATGAATTGCCCTGCAACGTCAAGTTTATGATTGAGGGCGAAGAAGAAGTTGGAAGTGACAGTTTGGAAGATTTCCTAATGGAAAATAGTGAAAAACTTAAAAATGATATCATTTTAATTTCCGATACCGGAATGATCGCCAACGACGTTCCATCCATCACTACCGGTCTTCGGGGATTGAGCTATGTGGAAGTGGAAGTTACTGGGGCCAACCGTGATCTGCACTCGGGAATTTATGGTGGAGCTGCACCGAACCCGATCAATATCCTGGCAAAAATGATTGCCCAGTTACATGATGAGGACAACCATATTACCATCCCAGGTTTTTATGATAAGGTTCAAGTAATCCCTGACGATGAACGTGCCGAAATGGCAAAAGCTCCTTTTGATCTAGAGGCCTACAAAAAATCATTGGACATTGGTGATGTGCATGGCGAAAAAGGCTATTCCACACCGGAACGATTCGGTATTCGACCCACTTTGGATGTTAACGGAATCTGGGGCGGCTACACGGGTGAAGGTGCCAAGACCGTAATCGCCAGTAAGGCATATGCCAAAATATCCATGCGATTGGTCCCTGATCAAGATTGGCATGAGATTACCGATCTTTTCACCAAGTATTTTGAATCTCTGGCTCCAAAAAGTGCCAAGGTAAAAGTTACTCCACACCATGGCGGACAAGCTTATGTGACCCCAATAGATAGCGATGGATATCAAGCCGCTTCGAAAGCTATGGAAACCACCTTTGGAAAAACACCTGTACCACAACGCACTGGTGGAAGTATTCCGATTGTTGCCCTGTTCGAAAATGTTTTCGACAGTAAAACCATATTATTGGGCTTTGGATTGGATAGCGATGCCATCCATTCCCCCAACGAACATTTTGGTGTGTGGAACTTTTTAAAGGGTATTGAGACCATACCCTATTTCTACAAATATTATACGGAGATGAAGGCCTAAAGCTTTTTTACGTACTTGGTAATGATCACAATTTGTTGACCATCTACCTTGCCTTCAATATATTCTGCATTCTCGTGATCCAGGGAAATCCGTCTAACGGCGGTTCCCTGTTTTGCGACCATGCTTGAACCTTTAACTTTTAGGTCCTTTACCAAAACTACGCTATCCCCATTTTCCAAAATAGCGCCGTTCACATCCCTATGGATGATTTTTTCACTTTCTTCTTGACCCTCACCAGTTGCTTTGGCCCATTCCAAAGTTTCATCTTCCAAATACATCATACCCAAAAGATCCTGGGGCCACCCTTCAGTTTTTAGCCTATTGAGCATGCGCCATGCCACGACTTTTACAGCATCGTGTTCGCTCCACATACTATCATTAAGACATCTCCAATGGTTTGGGTCCGTATTATCGGGATTCTCGATTTGATTAAGACAGGTTGCACAACCTAACAAACTACCGTCCAACCCACCTGTGGAAACTGGTGGAACTTCGTACACCTGTAAATTATCCGCCGATCCGCACAATTCGCAGACATTACCACTTCGTTCCTTTAAATCTTCCAGTAATCCCATAATATTCTATTTGACGGCAAACTTAACATTTTTAGGAAATCATCTGAGTTCCCTGCCGTGATAAATTCATTCTACATTTGTAGAATTATAATTTTTATTCTATGTTTGTAGAACACAATTAAAAAACAAGGTACATGCAATTGTCAAAATCGGAAGAAGAATTAATGAACATTGTCTGGAAGCTAAAAAAGGCTTTTATGAAAGATTTGTTGGATGCCTACCCCGAACCAAAACCAGCGACCACTACTGTGGCAACATTGCTTAAACGCATGACGGACAAAGGTTTTGTGGCATATAACAGCATTGGCAGAAGCAGGGAGTACTATCCTTTGGTGAAGAAGAAGGATTACTTTTCCAAGCATGTAAATGGACTTATCAAAAACTTTTTTAATGATAGTGCCAGTCAGTTTGCCTCCTTTTTTACACAAGAAACAAACTTGAGCAAATCAGAATTGGAGGAGTTGAAAAAATTGATAGACAACGAAATCAAAAAGAAATAATTATGCTCCCTTTCATTCTCAAATCAACGGCCTGTCTGGCCATTTTCCTTGTTTTTTACAAATTGGTGCTGGAAAATGAAAGCGTGCACCACTTTAAACGATTTTATCTTTTGGGGGCCTTTTTGGCCGCCATCATAATCCCCAATTTGGTTTTTGTGGAGTATGTAGAGGCCACCCAAAGTGCTACCATTCTAAATTCTGTTAAAGACATAAATGACTCTCCTGGGGCAATGGTTGAAGTAACCCATACAGAATGGAATGATATTTTATGGGGGATCTATGCGCTCGGCGTGGTTGTATTTGCCATCCGGTTCTTTAAAAATCTGGGGCAAATTGGGTATCGCATCCGCAAAAACCCAAAGCTTAAGCAGCAATCGACCACTAGGGTATTAATGGGACAGCCCATTCCGCCTCATACGTTTTTTAGCTATATCTTTTTGAACAAAAGACACTATGAGGATTGTACTATTCCTGAAGAAGTGCTGCTCCATGAAGAAACCCATGCCAAACAAAAACACAGTTTGGACATTCTATTGATTGAACTGGCACAAGTCATATTTTGGTTCAATCCACTCATTTACCTTTTAAAGAACAGTATCAAATTAAATCATGAGTTTTTGGCTGACCAAGCCGTAGTAAATAAAAGCCAAGATCGTGTCCATTATCAAAACACCCTATTATCGTATTTATCACACGATAGTTTTGAAACATATCAGTCGACCGGCATAGCAAATGCCATTAATTATTCATCAATCAAAAAACGTTTTACAGTCATGAAAACAAACACATCAAAAAAAGCATTTATCCTAAAGAGCTTTTTGCTTTTACCAATAACAGCCTTGTTACTGTTTGGATTTAGCGAACGACATCAAATTGAAATGGAAACCTCTGTAGACCATATCATCAATATGGAGCTGCTCGATAACAATAGAGTAAAATTGAACGATGGAATTTTTCATTTTAGTGAGATTGCAAAAACTATAAACCAACACTATTTGCCAAATTTTGATTCAAACGCCATCAAAGTTAAAATCAGTGCCCGTGGACCAGTGCATTACAACACCTTGACAGATTTATCCCAAGTAATTAGAACAACAGGAATTGATTTGATCGAAGTAATGGCAGAAGAGGTAATTATGGAAGAAGATCAGTTCAAAAACAATGTTTCGGTCAGCCCTGGGACGACCCTCTTAAACACTGATAAAATGACCTTGGTAGACAATGGAGCTCTGCCGGAACAACAAAGCGCTACTAGAGAGGAAATGAAGGAGTACAATGCTCTGGCGAAAAAGTACAATAAAATGGATTCTGACCACATGATCATTAAAAAGAGTGAGGTGATGCGATTGAAGGTCATTTATGGGAAAATGTCCGAAAAACAGCGTGCAGATGCGGAACCATTTCCAAACTTTCCACCACCGCCACCGGCACCAGGTTCACCAGAAGCACCCAAGTCACCAATGGACACTAAAGAGATCATTGAAATAGAACCGAACAATCCCCCATTGCCCCCAGCTCCTCCCAGCCCTCCAAAGCCTATTGAGCACATTAAAAAAATGGTGGCAAAAGGAGCAAGTTTCACCTTAAACGGAAAAGAAATATCAGGTAAAAAAGCCATTGAAGTGGTTCAAAAAAATCAACATATAAATATTGATGCCAGGGAGGCCAATGGAACCGAACCCATTGTAAAACTATCCACCGAACCCATTGTCATCGAAAATTAAGCTTCTGTGACTTAAAAATTGTTAAAAGCCCCAATTTCGGGGCTTTTTATGTAACAAATCACCCAAAATCACGTTCTAATACCCTATCAATCAAAGAGAACACCTTATGTTATTACGCTTTTTTATTTTCTGCTCAGGAGCGGACACCCAGATTTTAGAAACTTGTTCCAACGGAGAGCGCAACAAATATGCTGGTATCGGCGCCACGGTTTTTTTTACGGCAGTAATGGCTTTTATTGCCTCTGGTTATGCCCTTTACACGGTTTTTGACAATATTTATACATCAATCTTTTTTGGTCTGATTTGGGGTCTACTCATTTTCAACTTGGACCGATACATCGTCTCAACCATTAAAAAACGAGATAATTTTAAAGGGGAACTGTTACAAGCCGCACCCAGGATTGTATTGGCATTGATAATCGCCGTGGTCATTTCCAAACCATTGGAAATGAAGATCTTCGAAAAAGAAATCAATCAGGTATTGTTGGAAGAGAAAAATGCCATGACCCTGAACAACAAAGAACAATTGGCACTCCAATACACTCCAAAAATAGAGGACCTCAACCAGAACATCAGCAACCTAAAAGGTGAGATTGCGTCCAAAGAGGCTGAGACCAATGCACTGTACGATACCTACATTTCCGAAGCAGAAGGTACAGCTGGGACAGGTTTATTGGGCAAAGGGCCCGTGTATCAGGAAAAACGTGATAAACATGATGCAGCACTCGCGGAACTCAATGCCCTAAAAGAAACCAATGGTGACAAAATTGCGAATATTGAAGCTGAAATTGCTGCTTTGCAATCGGATTACGACACCGCAGTTGCCGGTTCCCAACCCATTATTGATGGTTTCGATGGTCTCATGGCTCGTATCGATGCTTTAGGTAAATTACCTTGGTTTCCATCCTTTTTTATCTTTTTATTGTTCCTTGCCATAGAGACAGCCCCGATAATTGCCAAATTATTGGCACCCAAAGGCGAGTACGACTACAAATTTGAAGAACAGGAAAGTGTTGTTGCCACATGGGTGACCCAAAAAGTAGAGCAACGCAAATTGTTGTTGGCCACCGATGGGGAACTCAATCAACAGATTTATGCCGACATCAAAAGTGAGGAAGAACTATACCGTTACAAAAAAGAGAAAGCCGAGGAATTGCTTCGCTTACAGGCAGACTCTTTTCATAATGTACAGGTAAAAGGTCTTTAATCCACAATACCCATATTTTTTAACAGGAATGATGCATTCATGTTTTGGCAGACCCCTTCTTTGAACTTATAATCGAAGAAGAGCTCCCCATTCACTATTTGTGCATCAAAATAACGGTTTTCCACCTCGGGAAGTTCATCAGCCAAGGTGCACAGGCTTAAATCATGCGTGGCCACCATTCCCGTAGAGCCATTTTTAACCAAACGTTCTACAAACTTTTTGGAGCCCTCGGCCTTGTCCACGCTATTGGTACCCTTCAGGATTTCATCCAGAATTACAAAACAATTGTCGTTTTCCAATTCTTCAACAATATATTTTAAGCGTTTTAGCTCTGCATAAAAATAAGAAGTTTCGTCCGCTAAAGAATCGGAAGACCTCATACTAGTGAGCAAACGGACAGGACTGTATTGTACTTCTTTTCCTTTAACGGGCAAGCCTAAATTTGCCATCACTATCTGTAACCCAACAGCCCTTAGAAAGGTACTTTTACCGGCCATATTGGCTCCAGTAACAATACAAAAACGTCCCTTTTGTATTTCAAAATCATTCAAAACGTTCTTATCCGGGTCTACCAATGGATGACCGACTTCATTAGCTTTCAAAACCATTTTGTCACCCACCAAAGTCGGATAGGTGTGATCGGGGTGATTAAAGGCATATGTACCCAAACTGATATAGGCATCGAACTGGGCAATGGCAGCAAACCAATCTTCCACCTCATCCCCATATGTTCCGATCCATGATTCGACCCTATGGGCATAATAAAGACTATACAATCCAAACCCTTGCGCAAACATGGAGATAATAAGATTGAACTGTTGTTCCAGCATGGACATATCCCGGGCAAACCGCTTCAATATTTTGGAAGTGGGCTCACCTTGAATGATCAATTTGTTTTGAAGCTCCTTTAACAGTTCAGAGGAAAAGGTCCGACCTTCCAATTCGGAGATCAATCGCTGATGTTGTTGAATCGTGTCCTGTGCCTCGGAAACCTTCATGGTAAAACCAATAATTTTCTTGGCATAAAGGCCAACAATCCCTACTCCTATGAAGTACCAAAACAGAACCAAACTTTCGGGCACCCATCCAGAAAAAGCAAGAAAAATGAACGCTATGGATAGTAGTGTAAAAATCAGAGGTACCATACCGGCCCATTTAGGGGTGAATATTTTGTGGTTTTTCATCCAGTCGGAGACTACTTTTGGAGTTACTTTGGGTTGGGTTTCCCCTGCCAATGCAGAAAAGTGTTGCCTCCACTCAGGTAATTTGGACAGTTCTTGGATTGCTTCTTGTTTTTTGGCTATTTCCTTTGGGTTTCCAGCCAACAATAGACCTGAGAACACTTCCCTTCCCTGCATCAGTACAGTACGGTTGACATATTGATAAAAGGAGCCACGACCAAATAGATCTAAATCCTGCGCATAGGGGTGCTCGGGCTGTAAAAATTCCTTCCCATCCGGCAGATGTTGAAATTTACGGTCCATCACCTCCAACTCCTTTGTATTGATCTCGACTAGTCTTTGTAGATATTCCTTATGGCGCTTTACAATACTGAATCGGGTAACCAAGAATAAAAACAGAATTATACCCAGTGGCAACAACACATAAAGCAATGTACTGCCCCAAAGAAAATACATCCCAAGTGCCAATCCCGCAAATACAGCTAACCGCATGGTGGCTAAAAATCCCAATTTACCTTTTACCTGCTGAAGTTCCTGTTGATGTTTGTCTTTTTGGGACAAATAAAATTTCCTTAACTCCTCCATTAAATATCAGCCTAAATTTTTTAGTTCCTGTTGCAGCTTTTTGGTTAGACTTGCCACAACCAATTCGTAAGAGTGATCTAAAAGTTCCTTTATAAGATATGCTGGTAATTGCCCTATAAAAAGTGTGTTCCAATGTGTTTTGCTCATGTGATAACCTGGGGTGATCACACCATCAAACTCTTCACGGAGCGCTACAGCACGTTCCGGTTCACATTTAAGATTGCACTGGGCAGGGAGTCGCTCCAGGGGCACCAAGGCAAACATTTTGCCCATTACCTTGAACACCAAAGTATTTACATCAAAAGGAAATTCTTCGGTAACCCCCTTCTTGGATATACAAAGATCTCTTAGTTCCTCTACATTCATTGCTGGATTCCCTGAGAGTCGTAAACGATCACCTTTTCCCAAAGATCTTCACATTCTTCGATAAACACAAGGTGAGGTGGTTCATCTTGGTAAGCGGCCTGATCTTCTGCCGATTCAAAAGTGAGAATCAAGGAGTAGGTAAAGCTGTCATCCACCACATCGCGAATGGCCTTTGGCGGTTTGCCAATAAATTTGGTCTTGGCATATTGGGAATTGTCCAAGAATTTGGTCAACGATTTTTCAAAAGTCTGCCTGGCTTCATAACTGTCCGGCTCTTTGAACCAGAAATAGACCACATGGGCAAATGTATGGTCGAAATTATTGGTTTCGTTTTTTATCTGCACACATCCACTGGCAAATACGCCCATCAATAGCAGGGTAATAATTTTTGCTCTCATAACTACGCTTCTATAAATTGTTTTTCCCTATTAGATATTTCCAGGGCGGAATAATCAAGCTTCCAACCAATGGTCTCCACTATTTTTTCAACGATAAGTACAGCCTCCAAAGCTTCCTTTCGTGCAGTCTCCATTAATCCGCTTTCCGGTATTTTTTGTATGATATGCTCTTTTGCCTCCTGATTTAGATTGGTCAGATCTGTTGGTGAAAAGCTATTGAATATGCCATTTTTTATGTCGTAAAATTGAAGGTCGGGCTCAATGGACAACACTTCTGGTTCCGGAAAATTATTAAGTATGATTTTCTTTTTATCGTTATCGGCACGCATATCCAATTTGTTCAGGTCGTATCCTATATGCGCTTTGGCCTTTATAACGATCAAGGCTTTCTTCTTGCTTCTAAAGAGGCTCATAAAACTGTCCTTGGTATTTTCGTAATGATATATTTCAGCAAAATCCCCTTCAACGGAAACCAATTTACACACACTTCGAATCTTGTTCAGGATAACGGTAGATTGTTCTTCGGTAATTTCCTTGCTCCTTTTTTTCCGGAACAGGGAATACGCCCAATACATGAGAATTGCTCCCAATACCAAACCGAGGATAGTGTCAAATACTTCTCCCATATTACTTGCCTATTTCTCCCAAATGGGTAAACTTAAATCCTTTCTCATATTTTAGTCCATAACCCAGCATACGATCGAGTGCCGAATGTGAAAACAAAATCACTCCGATAAGTTGGCACAAAGGCAGGGCATAGTATAGACCAAACAGATACACTAGTATCGCCACTCCCTTGTGATGAAACAAATTGTAGGACAAGGCTCCCGCCCTATTTCCAAAAAGATACCCTACCATACCTATATCCGGGGTCAATATCAACACTAAAAACCACCACCAGGTGTAATCCAACAAATTGAACAGATAAATGCCCAATACGAACATCATCAACTCCTCCAATTTAAGTACTGTTTTCATCTATTATTCTTCAATTTTGTATAAAACCGGCCTGCTTGGGCTTGCATCGTTCTCAAAAGGGGCCACTTGTAAATTCAAAAAGTAAGTACCATCCTCCACTGGATTGGGCACATAAATAAACTCGGTAATCGTTGCCTTGGCCCTGGGTTTTCCGCCCATATCCCAAAAAGCTTTGTGAGCCAATAGCTCACCTCCATCCTTCTCCTTGTCCACAGAGGGCAGGTCTACCAGCAAATGTTCCACACCTTTCTTCACCAAATATTTGGCGGCGTCCTCCAAAAGGTAGGCAGGGTTGGTATCCGAGTACTTCTTGGATTTTTTATCCCCGAGATTGGGCAAGGTCCTTATCACTACAGCTTGCCTTTTTTTATTCCCTAGAGCATACTTAATCTGTTTTTCCGATATCACAAAATCACCATTCAATTGTTCGGGGGCTACGGTAATCACTTCTGCCAAATAGAAAAACTTCTTTAATTTTTTGTTGATGGAATTGAATTCCTGTGATATATGTCCCAAACATTCGGTATGTGTTACATGCGAATGTGGATTAAACCAAATATCGTTGAAATTGGTAGATGCACCTTCGGCTACCTTACCCACAAATCCATCTTGCCTGTGCGGAGCTATTTTTGGGGGTTCCAGATACCAGGCGTTTACGTTGTTGTCTCCACCTTTAAGAGGTATGGATATATCCAGAGGTTTGGTCAGGTTTATTTTATAGTTTCGGGAGTTGTGTTTTATCGAGGCGATCAAATCAGGTTGCTTTTAAACTTTCCCAATATTCCGGGAATCAATTCTACTTCATTTCTGCCTGCACATATGCAGAACGGACAATTTACTACTTTAAATTAAGCATAAAAAGGTCGGATGCAATTCCATCCGCTAAAAACTTACCCTTTTTGGTCGTGAGCAGTTTACCATCGTCCACAAAGAGCAACTCCTGTTCCAGATATTTGGACGATTGTTGGCTGAGATATTTCAGATAATTCTCCCCAAATTCTATAGCTACCCTACCCAAATCCACACCCCAAATGGTACGCAGGCCCGTCATCACATATTCATTATACCTGTCGGTTTTGGAAAGGGTCTCAATCTCATTGGGAAGTACACCTGTTTCTATTTTTTTGATGTAGGTTGGATTGTTCCTAATGTTCCAACTTCGATGTTCACCATCAAAAGAGTGCGCCGACGGCCCTACACCCAAATACGATTTACCCAACCAGTACGATGTGTTGTTTTTTGAGAAAAACCCCGGTTTTCCAAAGTTGGAAATTTCATAGTTGACAAAGCCTTCTGCCTCCAACCTTTCCACGAGTATATAGAATTGCTCTTGTGCCTGTTCATCATCAACATCAGGTACAACTCCTTTTTCTATAAACTTTTTGAGGGCGGTCCGGGGCTCCACCGTCAATGCATAACTGGAAATATGGGGCAGCTTAAAATCCAATGCTTTTTGCATGTTGGCTTTCCATCGCTCATTGTCCATTCCTGGAATTCCATAAATCAAATCAATGGTGATGTTGTCAAAATACTGTGTTGCCAAATTGATACATTCTTCTGCTTCACCTGCACTATGAGCTCGATTCATCAACTTTAAATCCTCGTCAAAAAAGGATTGGATACCAATACTGAGTCGGTTTATAGGACTATTGGATAGTTGGATGATTCGATTGTTGGTCAAATCATCTGGATTGGCTTCCAAAGTGATTTCCGGATTGTCAATTACTTTGTAATTGTGATACACGGTTTGGATCAACCCTTCAATCTCGGCATTGGAAAGTACCGATGGAGTTCCACCTCCAAAGTAAATGGTTTCAACCTCATCATCGATTTCCGATTTCCGCAAAACCAGTTCTTTGGCAATGGCATTGACCATGGTTTCCTTTTTTCCCAATTGCGTGGAAAAATGGAAATCACAATAATGACAAGCTTGCTTGCAAAAAGGAATATGAATGTAAATACCACTCATTCAGTTGACAATTAACAATTAGCAATGCACATTGATCATTTACTTATCAATCGGATATCAGATTTCTGATACCCAGTGTATATTGTTATCTTATTTTATCCGGATTCTGTTTGATAAAAGCCTCCCAACCGGTATAACTTTTTCCGACCTCTACCCTGCCCTCATTGTAGAAATGGCATACCGCCGCAGCCAAACCATCGGTACTATCGAGGTTTTTTGGCAAGGATTTTAATTTCAAGACACTTTGAAGCATTCGGGCCACCTGTTCCTTACTTGCATTTCCGTTGCCCGTAATCGCCATTTTTATCTTTTTGGGCATATATTCTGTAATCGGTATCTCTCTGGATAATCCTGCGGCCATCGCCACTCCTTGAGCGCGGCCCAATTTGAGCATGGACTGCACATTTTTTCCATAGAATGGAGCTTCAATAGCAATTTCATCAGGGTGATAGGTATCAATGAGTTCCAACGTGCGCTCAAAAATAAGCTTGAGTTTGGTATATGGGTCATCATACTTACCTAACATCAACTCGTTCATCTGTACGAATTGCATCTGTTTATTGATGACCTTAATAATACCAAATCCCATGATCGCGGTTCCCGGATCTATTCCCAATATAATTTTTTCTGTTGCCAAATCAATAGGTGTTTAATACCAGTGGCAGCTTAAAACGTAGGCTAACGGGGTTCCCTCTTTTTAATGCAGGTGCCACTGTGGTCAAATCGTTTAGGCGTTCGGAGATTTTTGTATTGAAATCCGATATTTCGTTCAATACAGCGTTTTTTTCCTCAACGTTCAACACCGAAATAAAGCCGTGCTCATCTATGAGAAAATCAATATAGACGGTATCGTTCATATCGTTTCGAACCTGAAACTCGAGTCCTGCCAAAGCTTCTGAAAAATACTCTGTGATTACGTTTTGGAAGCACTCTTGTTGTGCATCTTTAGGCGCTGTTTCATCACAATTTTCAAAAAGGGGGTATTGGTCCACATCGTTCCAATCGATTGCCATAAGTTCTTCATTGACCAATTTTTGGGTCTTGTCCTCCTTGGACTCAAACAGCTCGCAGGACACGAACAAACCCATAAAAATGATTAATAAAACAAACTTCTGCATGACAGCCCCTAGAATTTGGCTGAAATTACGACATTTTGAAGAAATCAGTTGCTGGCAAAATGGATTTCCTCCTTTATCTCACTGATACGGTTTGTTACCCTTTCCTTTAACCAAGGAACTAGATCGGGGTACATTTCGAGCAACTTTTCGTAATAGTTTAATCCAGTTTTGGGGTCCTTATAGTATTCGTCGGCCAAAACACATACTTGATAGTAGTTATAATAATTATCCTTGTTCTCTTCCCACGCCTTTACATAATAATCCATGGACTTTTTGGTGTGTCCCTTTAATCGAGCGATGCGGCCTAGGCTTGCATATTCCTGTGGAAAGTAAGCCATTCGCTCCTCTATGGACTTTTCGATATAGTATTGGGCACTGTCCAACTCTTTTTCCTTAAAAAATACATCTCCCAATCCAGAATAAGCTGCTGCCAATTTATCAGGGAAAGATTCTAACCTATGATACGTTGCCAATGCCTTTTCCGGTTCCCAGTTTCGGAAATAACAATACGCCAGTTTCTCATAAACAAAAGGTTTTTGCTCCCCTAATTCCAACAATCGCTCAAAATGGGGAATAGCCAATTGAAACTGACCATTATTAAAATAGGCCAATGCCTTTAAATTGATCATGGCCACATCGTTCTCGTAAAATCGCAACCCCTTATCAATATAAACAAGTGCGGAATCCTTGATTTCTTGACCCACATAATATTTGCCCAATGCATACAAGCTCCGTAAGTGTGTGCTGTCCAATCCCACTGCGGTCTTGAACGCCTTGTTTGATTCATTTGTTTTACCTAAGGATTCGTAAGTTCGACCCAGATAATAGAAGTACTCGGGATTCTGTTGCTTGGACGAAGTCAATACCTGAAACATCTCCAATGCAGATCCATAATTTTTTGTTTTCAATAATAGCTTGCCCAGTTCAAAACGTGCCAATTCAAATTCAGGGCTGTTGTCCAAAACAGCAGTGTATTGTACGATTGCTTTATCGAAGTTGCCTATGGCATTGTAGGCCCTTGCTATCTGAAGGTTTGATATTTTATCCCCAACCTTTGCGTAAGCATTGATGGAGGTGGTATAATTTCCAACGGCATACAGACTATCCGCCATTGCTAAAGCCGATGTTTGGGCACCGGCTTTAAGATATATGAACAGAAAGAGAACAAATATAATCTTCAATTGGACGGTTTATTTTAATTTAAAAGTTATGGGAATGGAAAATATTACATCGGCCGGCTTTCCTTCCTGTCGTGCAGGTTCCATCTTGGGCAATCTCGCAATTATTCTGTGTGCTTCCGCCTCCAAAATAGGACTTGGCCCTTTTGATTTGATATCCACTATATCCCCATCCGCACTGATACCGAACATTATGGCGACTCGCCCTTGTATCCCCTGTTCCTGGGCTTCTTCCGGATACCTAAAGTGCTTACGGACATGTCTTTGTACATTTTCCAAGAAACAGGCTCGTTTGTCGGAAGCATTCTCGCATCCAGGAAAAATAGGTGCTTCATCAATAGCTGTAAAAGGAACCCAATTCTCACCTCGCTTACCAAAATTTTGAATCTCTTTGTTTAGTTCTTCATCATCATTTCCCTGCAGCCTAAACGTAATTGGAATAGAAAAAGGGACTTTAACCGTTTCTCCCTCATGTTTTCCTGGCTGCATTTGAGGTAGTTTGGACAAAATGCGTTCGGTTTCCCTTTCCAAAAGCTCGTGAGGCCCTCTCATTCTGATATCCACAACGTTACCTTCAGTATCTATTATCAATATAGAGGAGACCCTTCCTTGAATTCCTTGTTCTTGAGCTAATTCGGGATAATGAAAGTTTTTGCGGATATGGGCTTGCATTTTTTCTTGGAAACAAGCTTTTTTATCCGTTGCATCTTCACAACCCGGAAAAATAGGTACCTCGTCGATAACTGCAAAAGGAATAGAAATAGCATCTTCATTTATGATACTCTCATCCATGTTTACTGTCATTCTTAGCTTGATATTTTTACTATCCACTATTTCCAATGTGGATACCTCTTTGTTACTTCTTAATTCTTCCAAAAGTTGAGCTCGTTTATATTTTTCATCTTCCGTTAATGCTCCAAGATCACCCACTTTTAAAGTGACTATGTTATTTTCTCCGTCGTCATCTACATTTACCTGTTTTTTATCTGGAACTACTCCAATTTTATCGGTTTTTGATTCAGTTTCGCTCTCACAGGACGTATATACCAACATACCCAATACCATGGGCAACAACAATACATACTTTAACTGCCATACAGCCTTGGACTTCTTCTTTTGTAACATGACTATTCGTTTTTTGATTAGTGATTTATTAAAAAATTGATTCACAAAACTGATGTTCTGTGTTTGGAACGCTTCGGACAACAGCATTTCAAAATGCGCGGCCTTATTTTGCTTCACGGCTTTTTCATCGGCAATGAATTCGTGAAGTTCTGCAACCCTGTTCTGGTAGATGTACACCAATGGATTGAACCAAAAGACGATTCTTGCAAGTTCAAAAAAGAGCAGGTCCAAAGAATGCCATTGCTTTACGTGCACCAATTCGTGGGCCAGAATATTGGCCTCTTTTTCTTTTTTGATCTCATCCCCCATAAAAATATTTCGGAAAAAGGAGAAAGCGGAAGTACTCTTAGGCACCGTGACCTTTGTGAAATCCTTATAATTCTCTACGATACTCCTATTTCTGAGCTTGCCTATTTGAATCAATTTGTAGGCGAACCAAATAGCTGCCAAAATGCTTCCCGCACCCAATGCCAAATATGGCCAAGAGATGCGTTCCAAGAAACTGGTTTCTTCCGCTCCTGGACCAAGTACTACCCCGTTCAGTTGAGCAAGAAATATGGTTGTTGTTTCCAATGGTTCTGGCATCGAAGTTTGTAGGGCTTGAATTTTTACCCAAGGCAATATGAGGGAAAGAGCAAACGTGCCTAAGAGATATACACGGTTCCATTGAAAAAAGGTCTCTTTCTTTAGAAAAAGGTCGTAGGCCAACAAAAAAACAAGTTGAAACGCTAAAGATTCTAATAGGTAAGTAATCATTGCTCTTTGTCTTTAACGTTCTTCATAATCTCTTCAAGTTCCTTTAAACTGATATCGTTCTTCTTCATAAAAAAGGATACCATACTGGAAAAGGAACCTTGGAAATAGCCATCCATCAATGTATTCAACCGTTGATTGCTGTACTCTTCCTTTTTCATCAAAGGAAAGTACACATGTCCCTTCCCCACTTTCTCATGCGACACAAAGCCTTTGTCCTCCAAAATCCGAACAATGGTGGATACGGTATTATATGCTGGTTTGGGTTCTGGCAATTCTTCCAAAATTGCGGCCACATTCCCCTTTTCAATTTTCCAAAGGAGCTGCATTACTTCTTCTTCTGCCTTGGTGAGCTGTTTCATTTTTCAACTAACTTTTTAGTTCAATATGAAGCAAATATAACTAAATATTTAGTTTAAACTAATTTTTTAGTTGAAAAATGGTTTAAAAATCCGCCAGCGTAGTATACTGGCGGATATATATTTAAAAAGTCACGGTCACCTTTCCTCGCAAGTAAAAAGGTGTGCCCGGCGTAAAATGAATCTCTTCAAAAGAGTTAGGTTCGTTGAACAAACGGCTTTCCGTGGCAAATTGGGTTTCGTTCCATTCGGTATCGAACAGGTTTTCCACAATCAGTCCAAAGGTCCAATTATTCACACTATAATTCAAGGTGGCGTCGGTCACAAAGTAGCCTTCGGCCACTATGGAATTGTCCTCGTTTGCTGGTCTATCATCGATATACCTGTAGTTCAATCCTCCCGAAAAGCCTTGATTGCCTCCCAAGCTGACTCCTCCAGCCATGGTAAAATCGGGGGCCAATGGAATATAATCTTCCCCATCGGCTTCTTCAGTGCTGCGAGCATGGGTGTAGTTGGCATCCGTAAACAGGTAAAGCCAATCCAAAGGTTGGTATCTGGCCCCTACTTCAACCCCCATTCTTCTGGTTTTTCCACTGGGTTCCACAATGGCGGCATCCCCAACGTACACGAACTCTTGATCCAAGAACAAGGTCCACAAAGTGGCGTTCAAGACCAATTTATCCGCTGGCCTTATTATGGTTCCCAAATCCACCCCGTAGGCTGCCGGCAGAATCTCTTCGCCCCCGTTGGCTACGACCACCCGGGTATCATTGGAGTGAAATCCAATTCCAGTCTTCAAGAACAACTGGGTATTCTCGTTTACGCTATAAATGGTATTGAACTTTGGGCTAAAAGCTACTTTTTCCTCACTACGGCTATCGTACAGTTCGCTTATCTTGTTGATGTAATCGAACCTAAAATAGTCCAACCGAAGTGCAGGCTCGAATGTAAACTTGCCGGATTTAAACTCGGCGCCAGCAAAGGCATAGCCATTTACCTCATCCACATCGCCATAAGCTAGACGTTCCAACAATTCCTGACGGTTCAGTGTCCGGGACAATTGATTGTCGTCCACATTATCATATCTAAAACCGATTCCCGCATTGTATTTGAATCCCATACCGCCCAAATTGGCAGAGTTATTCTGATAGACAGTCTTGGCACCAGCCATCATTCGGTCTTCAAACTGTTTGATTTGGTCACTGTTCACAGGATCTTCCAAGAAAAACGTAAAGTTGGAATACAATTCAAAATCATAATGGGAAACAAATGCCATAGTATTGATTGATTTCCCAGTCCCCAAATTCTTGTTATGGTTCAAAACAAAATTGGTCCGGCTCGTTTGTCCACCCTCGGTATCATCGATGGCGCCAAAACGACCTATCAAGCCTTGGTCAACAGCTCGTTGCGGTATTTGGCCCGATGCATCCCATTTGCTGGAAAAGTGCGAGGCCGTCAACAATAGCTCTTGCTCACCAGGCAATGCATATCGGTATCTACCCAAAATATTGATTCGATTAAAGTTCTGCGGGGATTCAAACGGACCATCCGTCAAATACAATTCGGAAGCCAAATAGGCATTGCTATTTTGGTTATCCATTACATTGAACATTCCCATGAACCTACGGGCACCAAACTGTCCCACTTCGGTGGAGAGCATGCTTTTATCCAAGCTCTTTCTCAGTTTTAAATTGACATATCCCGCCGTATTAAAGTTTCCTTGATCCGCATAATAAGGTCCTTTGCCAAAATCTACATTTTCTATAGTCTCCGGAATCACAAAGTGGAGATCGGCATACCCTTGTCCGTGGGCATGAGACACCATATTCACCGGCATTCCATCCACATTAATGGCCACATCGGTCCCGTGATCTACATCAAAACCCCGTAAAAATATCTGCTCGGCCTTTCCACCACCAGCGTGTTGGCCAATAATCAACCCGGGAACCTTCCTTAAAATTTCCTGTGAGGATTTTACAGGGTTCGTCTTTACATCCACATCCACCACTCGGCTCAAGGCATCCACTTGGGATACCAAAACCACTTGATCCAAAGAAATGGAGCTCTCTTCCAGCACAATGGTAATCGGATTCTGTAGATCGGATGGGGTCACCACTTTGGTTAAAGTAGCATATCCCAATCTGGAAAAGTAAATGGTATCGTTGACCGAGGTCCTATCCAGAACAAAATGTCCTGTTCCATCGGTATGGCTATGTTGACCACTGGTCTTGTTGAAAATTCCAGCATCCTCTATTGGGGAACCGGCTTCATCCACCAATTTTCCCTCCACGTTTTGCGCAGCAATAGTGCCCATGAATAACATGGACAAAACCGCCATAAAATATTTCATGTCGTTGTCTTTTAATTTGATTTGATTTGATAAATAAGTCTGAACAATAGGATTACTAGACCAGTTCCAAAAAAGATTAGAACCCGTTCTTAAAAATTGGTCTAGCTATTTTTCAACTATGTTGGGGAGGGGGCGTAGTTATACTTCGATACCAAAAAGAAGTTAGGCATTGGTACGCCCAATTGCTGTCAAGGATTGGCGACGTAATCAATTTCGGCGTCATAATGGTTTCTTCAGCAAAATGTTTATCCAGTTTAAGACTAATTTCATCTTTGGATTCTTGTTTATCCGGCTGATTGGCCTCCAACAATTCCTTTAAGGCTTCCAAAGCTTCGTGTGAGTGCCCAGCCATGGCCTCTAACGAAGAATAATCGATTGCTTCGTGATCCGAGGCAAAATTATGATGGTGGGTCTTGGGAGCCAAAACATGCGAGACTTCGTGAAGAGTCTCCACTACCAACCCATTAAAAAGCCCGAGCAGATAAAACATGCACATTGCTGCGCATCCTATTCGGATAAACTTTGATTTTGTATGTGCTTTATTCGGATTCACGAACGCTTGATAATCGGTTTCAAATTTACCTACGAAAAAATTAAGGGTAGGGTTTTATTTTGATTTTGTTTGTAACAATTGTCGGTTACATTTGTCTAACAGTAAAACACAGCCATGGACATTGCATTGCTCATTTTAGGGTTTCTTTTGATGCTGGTTGGCATACTTGGCAGCTTTTTGCCGGTATTGCCAGGCCCTCCCATTAGTTGGGTCGGATTGTTGTTACTGTATTTGACCAAAGCCGTACCCGATAATTGGTGGATTTTGGGAGTGACCTTTGTAATAGCCATTACCATTACCATTTTGGATTATGTGATACCTGCCATGGGCACCAAACGGTTTGGCGGCAGTAAATTTGGCATGTGGGGAACCATCATAGGTTTACTTGTGGCCCTTTTTGTTCCCATTTTTGGTCCTCTAGGCATTATCATTTGGCCTTTTATTGGGGCTCTTGTGGGTGAATTGCTGAACAAGGCCAATAAAAAAACCGCCATGAAGGCGGCTTTCGGTTCTTTTTTAGGCTTTTTAACCGGCACGTTTATGAAACTTGTCGTTACCGTTATGTATACCGTTTTCTATGTCTACATAACCGTAAAGTATGCTGGCGACCTTTTTACTTTTAGTTAGTCCAACCACTTTGTTTTTTCAGAAATAGGAGTTCTGGCCGATGGTATTACCTCACCATCAAAATAACCCATATAGAAAAAGCCCAGACATTTTTCTCCTTCGTTCAAATCAAAGAACTCATCCATGAATTTAATGAGTCCAGGAGAAGCCCAATAACTACCAATACCTAGTTCCGTACAGCATAACCACATGTTTTGGACCGCCATGGCCACGGCTGCAACTTCCTCCCACTCTGGCAAGCTTTCCTTCGGGTCGCGTTGCATACAAATTGCAATAACAGCCCCAGAATTTGATGGGTTAAATTGCAATTTTTTGATTGTCATCTGTTTTGGGTTGGCATCCACTTCTTGATATTTATTGGACAAAAAAGCACCCAATTCCTTTTTCTTTTCCCCCAAAAGCACTTTGAAACGCCAAGGTTCTGTTTTCTTGTGGGTCGGCGCCCAATTGGCGGCCTCTAAAATTTTTTCAATGGTCTCTTTGGAAATAGGCTTATCGATAAATTGAGGTGGAAAAATACTTCTCCTTTCCTTGATCAAATCAAAAATCATAATACTGTATTAAGTTGAATTCCAAAGTTACTCCCCAAAATGTTACCATCATAATTTCATAAGTAAATCCATACACTTTTGCAGCGCAGGATTTCTGTTGTCCGTTTTCCAGACCATGCTCAATACTGCTCGCTGTTTTATTTTTTTCATTTCGATGAACTTGACTTTCATCTGAAATCCATATTGAAGCGTTGTCGGCACAATCGCAATACCCAATCTATTCTCCACCAATTTAAAAATGGTCTGTGCATGAACCGATTTATGGGAAACGTTGGGAATAAAACCGCTGTCCTCGCAAATACTCAACACCGTATCGTAGTACATGGGACTATAATCTTGTGAGAAAAGGATAAAATCCTCATCCGCTACCTGATTGACGTTTTTAAAACCATCTTCATCCAAAGGATGGTCTTCTGGCAAGACCAAGGAAAAGGTATCCTCGAAAACAGGCTTCACATCCAAACCTTTGGGCACCCTTGACAATCGTACAAAGCCCAAATCCAAACGATCGGCCAAAATTGCATTGATTTGTGCCCGGTTGGACAGTTCCTCCAAAGTTGTATGGACGGTAGGGTACTTTACTTTCAAGCCCAACAACAAATTGGGAACCACATTCTGCATAGCAGAACCCAAAAAACCTATCCTCACCTCCCCCAATTGTCCATCACCGATAAGCTTCACTTGCTTTTTGGTCTGATCGAGATGATTCAAAATAAATTCCACCTCTTTTTTTAAAAACTCACCTGCTGGGGTCAGACTCACTTTTTTCTTGTCCCTTACAAAAAGTTGCGTTCCCAGTATCTCCTCCATTTGTTTGATTTGCGTACTCAAACCGGGTTGGGAAATAAACAACTTTTCGGCAGCCTTTCTATAGTGAAGCTCTTCGGCCACAGCTAAAAAATAGATGAAATGTCTAAGTTCTATTTGATAATTCATACTTATTGATTGTTACAAAAATAAGTATTGGTGATTATTAATCATAACTCCTAATTTTATGGAAAAGATAAAAGCATGGCGAAAGACCTAACATTTCAATTTGGCGAAGACCATTTAACCGCAAGTATAGCGTTGGGTTTGGCCAAAGGAACCATTAAAGGCATTTTTTCCGATAAATGCCTGAAAAATGTGAATGCAAGTTACCAACGGGTACAGCGTATCGTGGAAAAAGGCGATACGGTGTATGGCATCAACACAGGCTTCGGACCTTTGTGCAACACCAAAATTTCCAAGGAGGATACCAAAATCCTTCAATCCAATATTCTACAGAGCCATAGCGTAGGAGTTGGCGACCCAATATCCACGCAATTGGCGAAAATTATGCTGATCCTAAAAATCCATGCCTTGGCCAAAGGTTTTTCAGGTATTGCCGAAACTACTTTACAGCGTATGCTCTGGCACATGGAGAACAATGCCATTCCCGTGGTTCCCTCACAAGGTTCGGTTGGGGCTTCTGGGGATTTGGCACCGCTTTCCCATTTATTTTTGCCATTGATAGGTTTGGGCAAAGTAGAGTATCAAGGAAAGACCATTCCAACACAAGAACTATTTCAACAAGCTGGGTTGGAACCGCTCGATCTGGGTCCTAAAGAAGGACTTGCATTGATCAATGGAACCCAATTTATCGCTGCACATGGGGTGATGGTGGTTCATAAACTACAAGATTGCTTACGCCATGCCGACATCATCGGTGCCATGATGCTCGAAGGACTACAAGGTTCCATGAAGCCATTTTTTGAAGAATTGCACAAACTGCGACCCTTTAAGGGCAACCAGCATGTAGCAGGTAGAATCCGAACATTGCTCCAAGGTTCAGAGATTTTAGAGGACCATATTGACTGCGAACGGGTTCAGGACCCCTACTCCCTTCGTTGTATGCCACAGGTACATGGCGCATCACGCAATGCTTGGCTTCATTTTAAAGATTTATTGGAAATAGAACTCAATTCCGTTACCGATAATCCTGTAATTATCAATGATGAGCTTACCATCAGTGGAGGTAACTTCCATGGACAGCCTTTGGCCATGGCCTTGGATTATGCCGCTTTGGCCGCTTCGGAAATTGGAAACATCTCCGACCGACGCATTTACCTGGCCCTTGAAGGAAACAGTCCCGGTATCCCCAAGTTATTGATGAACGACACGGGTATCAACTCAGGGTATATGATTTTACAGTACACTTCTGCTGCGTTGGCCAGTGAGAACAAAAGTCTGTGCTTCCCCGCTAGTGCGGATAGCATCCCCACCTCTTTGGGACAAGAAGATCATGTGAGCATGGGCTCCATAAGTGGTAGAAAAGCGCTCAACATTATTGGCAACGTCGAGAAAATCCTTGCTATTGAATTGTTGACCTCAGCACAGGCGTTTGAATACAGAAAGCCATTAAAATCAGGTATCGTATTGGATGAAATCCATACATTCCTTCGAACCAAAGTTGCTTTTGCCGAAAACGACCGTGTTTTTGCAGATGATATTGAAAAAGGAATAGAAATCATTCAAAATCGCGAAATCATAGATTTGGTAGAATCGGTAATGAAAGAAAAAGAACTGACTTGGGATGCACCACATCTTGAGGAATTTGAAACATACTAAAATGAACAGACCACTATTAATAGGACCATTTGCCCAATTGCTTCCCATGACAGGACTCCCCTTAAAAGGAGCCCTCAAAGATGAACAATTGACCATTATTGAAAATGGAGGGATTTTAATTTCCGAAGGAAAAATTCTCAAAGTCGGTGTTTTTGATGATTTAAAATCCGAAGATGTCGACATCCACCATATCGAAGGAGCACATGTTTGCCTACCTGGTTTTGTGGATTCTCACACCCATATCTGTTTTGGTGGAACGCGTGCCCGTGACTATGCCTACCGAAATGCCGGAAAAACCTATTTGGAGATTGCCAAGGCAGGGGGCGGTATCTGGGATACGGTAACCCAAACACGAAAAGCTTCACAAGACGAATTGGTAGCAGGCATCATTTCCAGAAGCCGAAAACATCTCAATAATGGCGTCACTACTATCGAAGTGAAAAGTGGTTATGGCCTTTCCGTGGATGAGGAACTGAAAATGCTACGTGCCATCAAACAGGCCAATGAAACTTCAAATGCAACTTTGGTTCCGACCTGTTTGGCAGCCCACATGAAGCCCAAAGATTGGAATCAGGACAAGGATTATTTAGACGTAATCATCAATGAACTGTTCCCCATCATCAAAACCGAAAACTTGGCCAACCGTGTAGATGCCTTTGTTGAAGAAAGCGCTTTTTCTCCAGAGGAAATCAAACCCTATTTTCAAAAGGCGAAGGAAATGGGATTTGATATTACGGTACACGCCGACCAATTTACCACGGGAGGGACACAAGTAGCTGTAGATTTTGATGCCGTAAGTGCCGACCATTTGGAGGCCAGCACAGAAAAAGAAATTGAATTGTTGGCCCAGAGCAATACCATTGCCACGGCTTTGCCAGGGGCATCCCTTGGTTTAGGATGTGCCTACACGCCTGCTCGCAAAATTTTGGATTCAGGCGGTGCTTTGTCCATTGCCAGTGACCACAATCCAGGGTCTGCCCCAATGGGCGACCTGTTGACCCAAGCCAGTATTTTGGGAACATTCGAAAAACTCTCCAATACCGAAGTTTTGGCAGGAATCACTTCCAGGGCAGCAGCAGCTTTACGATTGGAAGACAGAGGGAAGCTGGAAGCCGGTGCAATGGCAGATTTTGTGGTTTTCCCAACCAATAATTATCAAGAAATCACATATCACCAAGGGCAATTAAAGCCACGTGAAGTTTGGAAAAAAGGAGCTCCTATCCACTAAAAATTTGAATTATGACTGAATTTCAGCAACAGATATTACAAGGCATACCCGAACAGTTACCCTCAAAAAAGGCCTATCCTAAAAATGGGAATCCAGCGCCAAAACGGAAAGATATCCTCTCCAAAGAAGAGAAAAAACTGGCCGTACAAAATGCGCTACGTTATTTTCCCGAAACTTGGCACAAAGAGCTTGCCCCTGAATTTGCGCAGGAGCTAAAAACCTATGGTCGCATCTACATGCATCGGTTCAAGCCCGATTATGAGATGTATGCAAGGCCCATTTCGGAATATCCGGCGAAAACACATCAAGCAGCTGCCATTATGCTGATGATCCAGAACAATTTGGACCCTGCCGTAGCACAACATCCAGAGGAACTCATCACTTACGGAGGAAATGGAGCGGTATTCCAAAACTGGGCACAGTACCTACTCACCATGAAATATTTGGCGGAAATGACCGAGGAACAGACCTTGAACATGTATTCAGGTCACCCGATGGGACTTTTCCCGTCATCCAAAGAAGCGCCAAGAGTTGTGGTCACCAATGGAATGATGATTCCCAACTATTCCAAGCCCGACGACTGGGAACGCTTCAACGCATTGGGCGTGACCCAATACGGGCAAATGACGGCAGGTTCCTATATGTACATCGGTCCTCAGGGGATTGTGCACGGAACGGCCATCACGGTCATGAACGCTTTCCGAAAAGTATTGGACAAAAACGAATCGCCCGAAGGCAAGATTTTCTTGACCGCTGGACTTGGGGGAATGAGTGGTGCCCAACCCAAAGCAGGAAATATTGCTGGTGGTATCACCATTTGTGCTGAAGTCAACCCCGAAGCTGCCAAAAAACGTCACGACCAAGGTTGGGTAGATGAACTTTTGGTGGATTTGGACCTATTAGTGGTTCGAACCAAAGAAGCTGTAGCAAACAAAGAAGTAGTTTCCTTGGCCTATATCGGTAATGTGGTGGATGTTTGGGAACGTTTTTATGAGGAGGACATTTTTGTTCAATTGGGATCGGACCAAACCTCTTTGCACAATCCATGGGCAGGTGGTTACTATCCCGTTGGCCTTTCTTTTGAAGAATCCAACACCTTAATGGTTGAAAATCCAGAAGCCTTTAAGGAAAAAGTACAGGAATCTTTGCGAAGGCAAATCAATGCCATCAACAAACACACTGCAAAGGGGACCTACTTTTTTGATTATGGGAATGCCTTTTTATTGGAAGTTTCCCGAGCAGGTGGCGATGTAATGGCTGAAAACAATATCGATTTCAGGTACCCTTCCTACGTACAGGATATTTTGGGGCCCATGTGTTTTGATTACGGATTTGGACCATTCCGATGGGTATGTACCTCTGGTGACCCAAAGGACCTTCAAAAAACGGATGCCATCGCCCTTGAAGTGATGAAAAAAATAAAATCCAAAGCTCCGGAAGAAATCCAGCAGCAAATGCAAGACAATATCAAATGGATTTCTGAAGCGGAACAAAACAAATTGGTAGTAGGTTCCCAAGCTCGAATACTCTATGCCGATGCCGAGGGACGAAGCAAGATTGCGGATACCTTCAACACGGCCATTGCCAAAGGAGAAATCAGCGCTCCGGTGGTATTGGGACGCGACCATCACGATGTGAGTGGTACGGATTCTCCCTTCAGGGAAACTAGCAATATTTATGATGGCAGCAAGTTCACCGCCGATATGGCCATTCAAAATGTGATAGGTGATAGTTTTAGAGGTGCCACATGGGTTTCTATCCACAATGGTGGCGGCGTTGGCTGGGGCGAGGTCATTAATGGAGGATTTGGCATGGTACTCGACGGTTCTGAAGAAGCCTCCATCCGATTAAAGAAAATGCTGTTCTTTGATGTGAACAATGGAATTTCCCGTAGAAGTTGGGCGCGCAACAAAGAGGCCAGATTTGCGATTGAACGAGAAATGGAGCGCTCACCTAATTTAAAAGTAACTTTACCTTATCTTGTAGAGTCCGATATTTTGGACCAGCTTTTTTAATGTGATGAAACACTACGCCCCCCCGAAAAAAGACATTTGGACAGGTAAAATCTCCAATAAATGGCTGTATTTGCACGAAAAAGTGCATTGTACGCCCATGGATGAGCTTCCTGAAGCCCAGAAAAAATCCATTGCCCTTTTGGGCTATGCTTGTGATGCCGGAGTGCACCGCAATCAAGGTCGTGTTGGAGCTGAAGATGGTCCAGACTCCATTAAAAGTAGTTTTGCAAAAATGCCCAACCATTTGGGGAGCAATGTGCTTTTGCACGATGTAGGATCCATTACCTGTGCGAATAGCGATATGGAATCGGCACAAGGGCAACTTGCCGAAGCGGTCACAACCCTTTTGGAGAAAAAACAATTCCCGATAGTTTTGGGTGGCGGACACGATTTGGCCTATGGCCATTACCAAGGCATCAAAAAATACCTGGACGGCAAAAAAACGGGACAGACTATCGGCATTATCAATTTTGATGCACATTTTGATTTGCAGAAAAATGCCGAACAAGGCAATTCTGGAACCCCTTTCTTTCAAATTGCCCAAGACTGCAAAAAAGAAGGAATCGATTTTAATTTCCTCTGTTTGGGCATCCGAAAAGATGCCAATGACAGAAACCTTTTCCAAACAGCAAGGGAACTCGATGTGATCTATGTGATGAACGATACCTTCCAAATTCCTCTATTGGAAGAAATCACGACATGGATCAATGCTTTTACCAAAAACGTGGACCATATTTATGTCAGTATTGATTTGGATGGATTTTCTTCTGCCTTTGCGCCCGGGGTCAGTGCGGCATCGCCCATGGGCTTTACCCCTCACATGGTTTTGGAATGTTTAAAGCCAATTATTGCATCTGGCAAACTGATCAGTATGGACATTGCCGAAATGAACCCGAAGTACGATATTGATGGGCAAACGGCAAAACTGGCCGCTTCTTTGGTACATCATGTAGCACATAGCGTTTCTGGAAGTTGATTGTTTGATGGGTTAATCGGTCATATCGAGCGCAGTCGAGATACCAGACCGTAAATATTACACCTCTCGACTGCGCTCGAGGTGACATCCACACTTATCTTTTCACTCCCCACCACAAACAAAAAAAGCCTTCCAAAAGGAAAGCCTTTCATTGGCGAGCATCGGTTTGATGCTTCAACCTGATTCCAATCATCGCGACTGGAATCCAACACAACGTGACAAAGATATAATGATTTTTCGGAAAAAATAGCAGCGAAAGTTGTTCATATCTATTTTATGGATTATTTCCATTTTATAGGATTATTTCCATAATTTAGCTTTCCTTCAACTGAACAATGGAAAAGACGATTTTGCATCTAGACTTGGATACATTTTATGTATCCGTGGAGCGCATCATCAATACAGAGCTTAAAAACAAGCCCTTATTGGTGGGCGGCACCAGCGACCGTGGTGTCGTGGCCGCTTGCAGCTATGAGACCCGTGGATTTGGGGTGCATTCGGGCATGCCCATGAAGATGGCCAAGGAACTTTGCCCGGAAGCCGTGGTGATTCGTGGCAATGCGGGGACGTATAGCAAATATTCGGACGTGGTCACCGAAATCATTAAGGAACACGTGCCCCTTTTCGAAAAATCGAGCATTGATGAGTTCTATGCTGACTTATCGGGAATGGACCGCTTTTTTGGCTGTTACAAATATGCTACGGAAATGCGCCAGAAAATCATTCGGGAAACGGGACTACCTATTTCGTTTGGTTTATCGGTGAATAAAGTGGTCTCCAAAGTAGCGACCAATGAAGCTAAACCCAACAATCAGCTTAAAATAGATTTTGGCCTGGAAAAACCTTTTTTGGCTCCGCTTTCCATCAAAAAGATTCCGATGGTGGGCGACAAGACCTATCAAACCCTAAGAAATTTGGGCATACGGCAAGTAAAGACCATTCAGGATATGCCCATGGACATTATGCAACGGGTGTTGGGCGCCAACGGCCAAGTCATCTGGAAAAGAGCCAATGGCATAGATAATACACCTGTGATTCCGTTCCACGACCGAAAATCCATTTCAAACGAAAGAACATTTGATAAGGACACTATCGATGTCATCAAACTAAGGGGCATTTTAATTGCCATGACCGAGAATTTGGCCTACCAGCTACGTCGAGGTGATAAGTTAACGGCCTGTATTGCTGTGAAGATTAGGTATTCCGATTTCAATACTTATTCCAAACAATCACGTATACCTTACACGAGTGCTGACCATATACTTATTCCAAAAATTTTGGAACTGTTCAATTCCCTTTACAACAAACGGATGTTGGTACGCCTCATCGGAATTCGATTCAGTCATTTGGTCTCGGGCAATTACCAAATCAACCTCTTTGAAGACACCGAGGAAACCCTGAACCTTTACCAAGCCATGGACCATGTCCGTAACAGGTTTGGAAGTCGAAGCGTACTACGCGCCTCGGCCATGGGCGCAAAGACCATTGGGAGCATGCACAACCCTTTTAATGGGGAACCGCCTGTGGTTTTGGCTCACAGGAAACAGTAATCAATTTCCAATGAGCAATAAACAATGAATAATTGATAACTGAACATTGACAATTGTATTTAAACTGCCACACATATTACAGTTTACGGTTCGGGACCTTCTCAGAGGTGGAACTATTGCAATTGGCGCAACAAAACCATGTGACCCAACTGGTACTTACCGATATCAACAACACCTCGGCAGGATTGAACTTTGTTCGAAAGGCACCGGAATTCGGCATAAAACCAATTTTAGGGATTGATTTTAGGAATGGAACAGAGCCCTGCTTTATCGGCATTGCCCAAAACAACGAAGGGTATCTGGAATTGAACGATTTTTTGTCCCGTCACCTTTATGACGGTTCAAAAATTCCAGACCGAGCTCCCACTTTTAAAAATGTGTTCGTGGTATATCCTTTTGAACAGGTCCTGCTCAATGAGCTTGACCATTTTCAAGACCATGAGTTTGTTGGAATCTCCATCAAAGATCTGCGGCGGCTTCCCTTCTCCAAATTAGCCTCACTAAAGACCAAACTGGTGGTACAACAGCCCGTCACCTTTCGGTACAAACAGGATTTTAATGCGCACAGATTGCTACGAGCTATCGACAACAATGTATTGTTGAGCAAACTTCCTAAGGAAGAAGAGGCAAATGAGGAAGAGAAAATGTATCCCGTCCAAAATTTGGCCGCCGCGTTTTCAGAGTTTCCTTTTATTCTGGAAAACACGGAAAAACTGCTCAATAAGTGCAGTATCCATTTTGATTTTTCTAAAGACAGAAAGCCCCAAAACCTAAAAACTTATTTGGGAAGTGTGGAAAAAGACGAACAACTTTTGGAAAAACTCTGTACCGAAGGACTCCCCTATCGATATGAGGAAGTGAACGAATCTATCAACAATCGGTTGGACAAGGAATTGGACCTTATCAAAAAAATGGGATTTGTGTCTTACTTCTTGATTAATTGGGACATTGTTTCCGAAGCAAGGCGAAGAGGCTTCTTTTATGTGGGACGAGGTAGTGGTGCCAATAGTATTGTAGCCTACCTGCTTCGCATTACCGATGTGGACCCCATGGAACTCGACCTTTATTTTGAGCGCTTCATTAACCTCTACCGAGCCAATCCTCCCGATTTTGACATTGATTTTTCGTGGCGAGACCGCCCTGCCATGACGCAATATATTTTTGATCGTTTTGAACATGTCGCCCTACTTGGCACCTATGTCACTTTTAAAGAACGAGGCGTTATTCGGGAATTGGGCAAAGTGTTCGGACTCCCTCCACAGGATATTGATTTTTTGTTGACAGGAAGATATGTCTTCGACCAATTGGATCATGTTTCCAAATTGGTACTGAAATACGGTGGCTTGCTCAAGGGCAAACCCAATTATTTGAGTATTCACGCTGGGGGGATTTTGATCAGTGATAAACCATTGCATTGGTTTTCAGCCACCCATTTGCCACCAAAAGGGTTCCCCACTACACAATACGATATGGTCATCGCGGAAGATGTGGGGCTCTATAAATTTGATATTCTAGGACAGCGTGGTTTGGGCAAGATCAAAGAAGCCTTGGATATTGTGGCGTACAATCAACCTGAAAAACATAAAGAGATTGATATTCACAATATCAAAGGGTTCAAAAAGGACCCAAAAATCAACAACCTGATCAAAACGGCACAATGCATGGGCTGTTTTTATGTGGAATCGCCAGCTATGCGGATGCTGCTCAAAAAACTACAGGTCGACAACTATTTGGGCTTGGTGGCCGCCAGTTCCATTATCCGACCCGGAGTGGCCAAAAGTGGTATGATGCGAGAGTATATTTTACGCCACCGTAACAAGGGCAGGGCCGAGGAAAAAGCACATCCCATTATGTTGAAAATCATGCCCGACACTTATGGGGTTATGGTCTACCAAGAAGACGTGATCAAAGTGGCCCACCATTTTGCAGGATTAGATCTTGGCGAGGCGGACGTACTCCGTAGAGGCATGAGTGGCAAGTTCCGTTCGCGGGCGGAATTCCAAAAAGTACAGGACAAGTTTATCGCCAATTGCAGAAAAAAGGGCTATGCAGAATCCCTGATTTCGGAAATCTGGAACCAAGTCGCCAGTTTTGCGGGTTATGCGTTCGCCAAAGGTCACTCCGCTTCGTATGCAGTGGAGAGTTATCAAAGCTTGTTTTTGAGGACCTATTTCCCTTTGGAATATATGGTGGCCGTGCTCAATAATGGTGGAGGATTTTACCGTTCGGAATTTTATGTACACGATGCCCGCATGATGGGTGCCACCATCCACCCACCTTGTGTGAACAAAAGCATGGACGTAAACCGTATTTATGGCACGCATATTTATCTGGGCATGATGTACCTCCGCGATTTGGAGAGCAGGGTCATGGAACGCATCTTGAAAGAGCGCATACTTAACGGAAGTTTTTCATCACTTGAAGATTTCTTGGACCGTGTTTTTATCCGAATGGAGCAACTTTCCATCCTGATCCGTATTGATGCGTTTCGTTTTACGGGAATCAACAAGCACGAGTTGCTTTGGAAAGCCCATTTGATGCTATCCAAAAACGACCGATTGGAACACCCCAAACTGTTTCCGCCAAGGCATCAAAAATTTAAAATGCCCCAGCTCAACACCACGGCATTGGAGACCGCTTTTGAGCAATTAGAACTCTTGGGTTTCTGCCTCTGCAGTCCTTTTGAATTGTTGGAAGAGACTCCCAAAAATACGAACGGACAAAAAGATCTAGAGCGACACCTCAATAAACACATTGACATATATGGGTATTTGGTCACCGTTAAAAACACCTCGACCCACCACGGCAAACGCATGCACTTTGCCACTCTAGTGGACCAACACGGGGAAGTCTTCGACACGGTGCTCTTCCCCCCTGTTGCCGCCAAATACTATTTTCGGGGAAAAGGTATTTATCGATTTTATGGCAAAGTGGTGGAAGAATTCGGTTTCTTGAGCATCGAGGTCATCAAAATGAAAAAGGAAAACTATATCCAAGACCCCCGATATGCAGATATGAGAACGAGCAAAAAGCTATTTGATTCGAAGAAGTGAACGGAATGCCGTAACTTACCCATAAGAATTTAACCAATACATGAAAATAAGGATCAAAGGGAATTCCATACGGTTTAGATTGACCCAAAGTGAAGTAAAACAATTATGCGAAACCGGTTCGATAACCGAGACCACCCAGTTCTGCGACAATATTTTTCATTATCAGGTCAAACTGATACCTTCTTTAAAGCATTTAAAAGCATCCTACTCCAATAACAACATTTTGATGATGGTTCCCGAAGATGATGGAAGAAATTGGCACCATGAGGACACCGTTGGTTTTGAACAAGAAATGGAACTCAATGATGGCAAGAAGCTACATCTACTATTGGAAAAGGACTTTACTTGCCTTGAAAACAGGGTCGAGGACCAATCGGACAATTATCCCAATCCAAAACTGCAACACTGACCACCATGGACAAAGAAACGAGACGGAACGTTTCCCTGACCGGGGACATTAAATTTACGGGACTACGCCTTAAGGAACCCATGCAGACCTCTGCAGGTCTTTTGGGGGTTAAAGAAGCCCTACGGCATAGTTTTAAGGAAATGGGAATAGTGCGTTCCATGCGAAGCCTGTTGGAAATGAACCAAGAGGATGGTTTTCGCTGCCCTAGTTGTGCCTGGCCCGTTCCAGAACATCCATCAAAAATCGCCGAATATTGTGAGAATGGAGCAAAAGCATTAGCGGATGAAGCTACCCGGGAACACGTAGGAGCGGATTTTTTCGAGGAACATTCGATTGAGGAACTATCCAGGTTAAGCGACTTTGAGCTAAACAAACTTGGAAGGGTAATTGAGCCCTTGGTCCTAAGACCGAACAGTGTCCATTACGAACCTATTTCATGGCAGGATGCCTTTGAACTGATATCCGATGAACTATACAAGCTAAAAGATCCCAACGAAGCTATTTTTTACACTTCGGGCAGATCAAGCAACGAGGCCGCCTACCTCTATGGTATGTTTGCCCGCGCCTTTGGTACAAACAATATGCCCGACTGTTCCAATATGTGCCATGAATCTTCAGGAGTGGCACTTTCTGAGACATTGGGTATCGGAAAAGGTTCCGTAAAACTGGACGACCTCTATGGTGCGGAAGTCATTTTGGTCGTGGGACAAAACCCGGGCACCAATCATCCCAGAATGCTGTCCGCTTTGGAAAAATGTAAAAAGAATGGTGGCAAGATTATCAGTATAAATCCATTGGCTGAGACTGGATTGGTCAACTTTAAAAATCCGCAAAGTGTTTCCGACATGTTGGGGAATGGTCAACCAATTGCTGACATACACCTTCCTGTCAAGATCAATGAAGACATTGCCTTGGCCAAACTGCTGCTTAAAAAATTGGTAGCATTAGATGTCAAAAACTCCAATGTCCTGGACCACGAATTTATTGTGGAGTACGTAGATGGTTATGATGATCTATTGAAAGATTTGGAACGCTACGACATAGAAACCCTTCAACGCAGGAGCGGTGTTTACATGCGAAAAATAGACAAGGTTGCGGAATTGTTGGCCGAAAACTCCAAAATCGTCGTCTGTTGGGCCATGGGCATCACCCAACATAAAAATGCAGTGGATTGCATTAAGGAATACGTAAATATCTTATTGCTCAAAGGTGCGGTGGGCAAGCCCTTTGCAGGAACCTGTCCCGTTCGGGGCCACAGCAATGTGCAGGGCGATCGTTCGGTAGGAATTATGCACTATGTGAACAAAACCTTGAACAACAACATACAGAAACACCTCAACTTTGACCCACCGACAGAAAAAGGGTATGATACGGTCGAGGCCATAGCAGCCATGTACGAGAAAAAAGCCAAGGTTTTTGTTTGTTTGGGCGGTAATTTCTTGATGGCAGCTTCGGACACCCAATACACTGCCGAAGCCATTCAAAATTGTGATTTGACCGTACAGATCAGTACCAAACTGAACCGCAGCCATTTAGTGACAGGAAAAACCGCTTTGCTATTGCCTACATTCGGTCGTTCCGAAAAAGATGAAAAAAATGGTGAACTCCAATTTTTAACTATGGAAAGTAGCACGGGAAAAGTACGCCAGAGCAAAGGTCTTCTGCCCCCTGCTTCCGAACATATCAAAAGTGAACCCGAGATCATCGCTCTTTTGGCACATACGTATTTTAGGGGAAATCATTCCATGAATTGGTACGAGTTGGGCCAAGATTACAACCTTATCAGGAAATTGATCGATAAAACGGTCAAAGGTTTTGAAAACACCAGCGAACAATCCAAAGGGTTTGGTTATTATCTACCGAACAATGTCCGTGAGCGGGATTTTAGAAAACTACCCAATGGTATGGCGCAACTATCCATTACTTCTTTGCCGGACCATCAATTAAAACCTGATGAATTCTTGTTGATGACCATTCGTTCCCACGACCAATTCAACACGACCATTTATGGCCTGAACGACAGATACCGAGGAATATACAACGAACGCCGTGTTGTTTTTATGCATGAAGATGACATGGCCAAAAAAGGATTGAGCCAATTGGATGTCATCAATTTACACAGCAATTATGATGGTGTGCGGCGAACAGCAGAAAAATTCTTGGTGGTGGCCTATGACATCCCAAAAGGGAACATGGCCGCATATTTTCCAGAGACCAACATGCTGGTACCCCACGATCAATTTGCGGACAAGAGCCAGACGCCGATCAGTAAATCCATTAAGGTTACCGTGAAAAAAATACCAAGGGATTGATTACTTGAACGCAGGGATCCCAGTGATATCGGCACCCGTGATCAGCAAATGAATATCGTGAGTTCCCTCATAGGTGATCACACTTTCAAGGTTCATCATATGTCTCATAATACTGTACTCCCCGGTGATACCCATTCCACCCAACATTTGTCTTGCTTCGCGGGCGATTTTAATCGCCATTTCCACATTGTTGCGTTTGGCCATGGAAATCTGAGCAGTTGTTGCCTTGCCCGCGTTCTTTAATTGTCCCAAACGAAAAGCCAATAGTTGTGCCTTGGTAATCTCGGTGATCATTTCGGCCAATTTCTTTTGCTGAAGCTGAAATGCGGCTATCGGTTTCCCAAACTGAACGCGCTCCTTGGCATAACGCAGCGCAGTATCATAGCAGTCCATGGCAGCTCCTATAGCTCCCCATGCAATACCATAGCGCGCCGAATCCAAACAACCAAGGGGTGCACCCAATCCATTCTTGCCGGGTAATAGGTTCTCCTTGGGCACTTTAACATTATCAAAAATAAGTTCTCCCGTCGCGGATGCCCTTAACGACCATTTATTGTGGGTCTCTGGGGTGGAAAAACCCTCCATTCCACGTTCTACTATCAGTCCATGAATTCTGCCTTCTTCATTTTTGGCCCACACAACGGCCACATTTGCAAAAGGTGAGTTGGAAATCCATAATTTGGCCCCGTTCAGCACATAATGGTCCCCGGCATCTTTGAACTTGGTCTCCATACCCCCTGGGTTGGAACCATGGTTGGGCTCCGTAAGCCCAAAACAGCCCATCCATTCACCCGAAGCCAACTTGGGCAAATATTTTTTACGTTGCTCCTCGGAACCGTATGCAAATATGGGATACATCACCAAGGATGACTGTACCGATGCGGTGGAACGAACCCCACTATCGCCACGTTCTATTTCCTGCATGATCAGACCATAACTGATCTGGTCCAGGCCAGCCCCACCATATTCTTCGGGAATGTAAGGCCCAAAAGCACCGATTTCGGCCAAGCCTCCAATTATCTGCTTCGGGAATTCTGCATTTTGGGCATATTCCTCGATGATCGGGGAAATATCGCGTTTCACCCATTGCCGGGCGGCATCGCGAACCAGTTTATGTTCCTCGGATAGTAAATCGTCCAAATTGTAATAATCTGGGGCTTCAAATAAATCAGGCTTCATTAAGAATAAATTTTGAGTAAATATAACATTTCATTCATGTATTGTTACATTTTTAAATAAAATGATCGAGTCAAATTTTTATAAGCTTTTGTGTACTGGTGCCTTCCTTCCTCGATAACCAAGGAATCCATATGGATTTCACCCTCATGAAAACTGAATTCCATTAAACTTCTTTTAAAACTAATATCTGGATTTCCTTTCACCCTTGTGACCCGCTTTGGATACAATTGTACTTTTTGGGCCAGCTCAATAAAAGCTGCTTCTTCTTTAAATGGGATGATTACGGCAAAAACACCATTTTCGTTCAAAAACTTGGAGACACCACGGACCAATTCATCAAATGGCAAAGAACTGTTTTGCCTTGCCTTATCTCGGGCCTCGTCTCCACTTACAACATCTTCGGAATAAAATGGGGGATTGGATACGATCAAATCATATTTATCATCCATTTCATCGACAAATTCATCAAAACCTGCATGATAACAGAACAGTCTGTCTCCCCATGGAGAAGCCTCAAAATTATAAACGCATTGTTGGTATGCGGAGTCATCCAATTCAATGGCATCAATGGTTTCCGCATCGGAGCGTTGTGCCAACTGAAGGGCTATAAGTCCGGTTCCTGCCCCTATATCCAAAATAGAATTAGGCCGTGTATCCACATTGGCCCATGCACCCAATAAAACTCCATCTGTACCAACCTTCATGGCACATTGATCTTGGTGAATGGCAAATTCCTTGAACTTGAATGGTTCTGACATGCTTTAAATATCATTCAAAAAATACGTAAAAATAAATTATGCACATTAATAATTGTCATCTTCACAATTCTTTTCCACAACCCTAACTCACTTTTGGTATTCATTGGTTCATCCCCGATTTTTGGAGAAATAACAACCAACCTGTTCCCCCAATGAAAAGAATATTTTCAGTATTTGCCATTTCAATTATTTGTTTCAATCTGACCAATGCCCAAACCAAAGTTTGGGACGAAACTGATGCGGAAAAAGAAAAGCGCATGGAATGGTGGACAGAAGCACGCTTCGGAATGTTCATTCACTGGGGGCTTTATTCGCAAGCTGCAAGACATGAATGGGTACAAAAAAAGGAGCGTATTCCCAATGATGAGTACCAAAAGTATTTTGACCTTTTCAACCCAGATCTCTTTGACCCTGTGGAATGGGCAAAAAAGGCAAAGGCAGCAGGAATGAAGTATGCTGTGATTACAACAAAACACCACGAAGGCTTTACACTCTTCGATTCCAAATACACGGATTTTAAGATAACCAATAGCCCTTATGGCAAAGATGCCATAAAAGAATGGGTAGACGCCTTTAGGGCCGAAGGGTTAAAAATCGGTTTTTACTATTCCCTGCTAGATTGGCACCATCCCGAGTATACCATTGATCGCAACCATCCCATGAGTGCAGAAACACAAAAGGAATACGACAAGCTCAACAAAGGCAGGGACATGGACATTTACAGACAGTATTTAAAAGATCAGGTGGCTGAAATTTTGACCAATTATGGAAAGGTAGATCTTTTATGGCTCGATTATTCATTTCCCGACCCGTTTGGTAAAAGCGGTGAAGATTGGGATTCCGTTGGTCTTCTAAAAATGGCACGTGAGCTACAACCTGAGATTATTGTCAACGACCGGGCTGGAATAAAGGATGTTGCCGGAGGTTGGGACTTTACTACCCCAGAACAGTTCAAGGTTAAAAAGTGGGTGGAATACAACGGAAAACCCGTACCATGGGAAACCTGCCAAACCTTCTCTGGATCGTGGGGGTATTACCGCGACGAACATACATGGAAAAGCAAACGACAATTACTTACTTTATTGATAGAATCCGTGAGTAAAGGAGGTAACGTCCTATTGAACGTTGGTCCTACCGGAAGAGGCGCATTTGATTACCGAGTGGACAACGCATTGGAGGGCATGGGCGAATGGATGAAGTATAATGGCCGCTCCATTTATGGCAACACCCAGGCTCCAGAAGAGTTTAAGGCTCCGGACAACACTATTCTTACTTACAATCCAAAAACCAATAGATTGTATATACACCTTTTGGATTACCCTATCAAATATTTATTGTTGGAGGGCATGAAGGATAAAATAAAGTATGCCCAGTTTTTGCACGATGCCTCCGAATTGGAGATATCCGAACCCTATAGCCACTGGATGCATAAACAGACATTTGGAGAGAACGATATTAATTTGATTCTTCCCGTGAACAAACCGAATGTAGAAATTCCGGTGATTGAGGTATTCTTGAAGTAGAAGGGATCATCCCAAATAGAGGTTAACCAATCCCTCTGGAGTTTTTACATGGATGGTCTTGTTTTCCCTATCCACTTTAGTAATGATATCATCTGTGACTGGAATCAACAATTCCTTGTCTCCCTTCTTTACTTCGAAAAGGTCTTGGGAAGCACTATCATTAACAGATTCAACAATTCCGATATCCCCATGAACCTCATCCATAACGGTAAAACCTATAACTTCATGAAAGTAGAACTTATTTCCCTTTAAGGGAGGTAACATGGTAAGGGGTAAATAGAGCTCGGAACCAATAATTTTATCCGCAGTTGGTTCATCTTTTACTTCTTCGAAATCGATACGAAGCAAATTGGATTTATGCAGTCGGCACCTATCAATAAAAAATGGAACCAGGTTGTTTCCCAACGAAACAAGCACTGATTCCATATTTTCGTAAAGATCGGGCTCATCGGTGTCCAATTTAACCAACACCTCACCCTTAAAACTATATTTTGAAACGACTTTGCCCAGATAGAAGCAATCTTCCTTGCGCATCGTCTTACGTTTCTATTCTTCTTCTTTGGCAGCTTCTTCTGCGGCAGGAGCCTCTTCTGCTGGAGCTTCAGCAGCAGTTTCTTCAGCAGCAGCCTCTGTAGCTTCTTCAGTAGCTTCCTCAGCTACTTCCTCTTCTGGAAGGGCCGCAGCAGCTCTTTTCTCGTTCACTTCTTTCTCAGCTTCCAACGCTTTTGCCTTGGCCTCTGCTTCAGCTTTGCTCAAACCATCTTTCTTAGCTTGAACTTTTTGCTCTTTCTCCTCCAACCAAGCATTGAATTTTTCTTCAGCTTGCTCTTCCGTCATTGCTCCTTTACGAACACCTACCGCTAGGTGGTGCTTCATCAAAACTCCCTTATAAGAAAGAATGGCTCTTGCGGTATCTGTTGGCTGCGCACCGTTCTGCAACCATTTTACTGAACCGTCAATATCCAAATCGATTGTAGCTGGATTGGTATTTGGGTTGTAAGTACCCAATTTTTCCAAGAATTTACCATCTCTTTTCGCTCTTACATCTGCAGCAACTACCCAATAGAATGGTTTACCTTTTTTACCGTGTCTCTGAAGTCTAATTTTAACTGGCATATCACATTAATTTGTAGGGTGCCCGACCCTGATTATTAATTCTTTTTAATCGCTTGTCACTTAAGCGGGTGCAAATATAGTTCAATTCTTTCAACCTACAACTCTTTATACATGTTTTTATTAGTTGATAACTCATCACAACTCTTTTTTATCTGATCTATCTTCTTCCTTAATTTTATCTATTCTTTTTTTGACCGAGACAGATAGCCTATGTATTTGATTTTTGATACGGAAACCACTGGTTTGCCCAAACGTTGGGATGCCCCGATTACCGATACCGACAACTGGCCAAGATGCGTTCAGATAGCTTGGCAGCTGCATGACGAACTTGGCAACTTGATTGAGCACCAAGACTTTTTGGTACAACCCGATGGCTTCAACGTACCCTACGAAGCTGAACAGATACATGGTATATCAACGGCGTTGGCCGAAGAACAAGGGGTGCCCTTGAGCGAGGTCTTGGAAGCATTCAACAAAGCATTGCAGCAAACCAAATTTGTTGTAGGCCAAAATGTGGGGTTCGACATTAATATTATGGGGTGTGAATTCCATCGCGAAGGCGTTGAAAGCCCATTGACGGAACTTCCTGTTCTCGATACCTGTACAGAGCATACGGCCGAACTCTGTAAAATCCCAGGTGGGCGTGGCGGTAAATTTAAATTACCAACGCTTACCGAACTGCACGAATTTTTGTTCGGGGAACCTTTTGCCGAAGCGCACAACGCAACAGCGGATGTTGAGGCCACCACGCGATGCTTTTTGGAGCTGGTCCGTAAAAAGCAGTACAGTTATCAAGAGCTGGATGTCCAGCCCGATTATTTTGAACGATTCTCCGAAGCCAATCCAAAAGAGATAGAGCTCATTGGTTTAAAGCATCTAAACCTAAAGGCCGAATCAAAAAAAATTGCAGATGCCCTATGGGCAGAGGATACCGGTGGAGTTTCCGATGAAGAAATCCAGGAAAATGTTGAAACAATGGAGGATGAGACCTTTGTCCACCTACACAACCACTCCCAGTTTTCGGTGCTCCAGTCCACCATCAATATCAAGGATCTTGTCAAGGCCACTGCCAACAATGGCATGCCTGCCGTAGCCCTTACCGACCACGCGAACATGATGGGGGCCTTCCACTTTGTCAAGGAAGTTATGGGGCACAATAAAGCTGTAAAAGCCAAAAACGAAGAATTAATTGCCAACGGCGAACAACCTACCGAAAAAGAAATTACCCCGATAGTTGGTTGTGAATTCTATGTTTGCGAAGATCATACCAACAAAAATGTTAAGGACTATGGCCATCAAATCGTATTGTTGGCCAAAAACAAGAAAGGATACCACAATCTAGCAAAGATGTCCTCGATTGCCTATACGGACGGGTTTTATTATGTACCCCGTATCGACAAAAAAATAGTAGAACAGTACAAGGAAGATGTAATTGCACTCACCGGTAACCTTTATGGAGAAGTGCCGAACAAAATATTGAATGTAGGGGAAAATCAGGCCGAGGAAGCGCTTTTATGGTGGAAAGAACAATTTGGTGATGATTTTTACATTGAGATCATGCGTCACGGTCAGGAGGATGAAGACCGTGTAAACCAGGTTCTGGTTCGAATGGCCAAAGACCATAATATAAAAATGGTCGCCACCAACAATACCTATTACTGCGATAAAAAAGATGCGGAGGCACATGATATTTTACTCTGCGTAAAAGATGGAGAAAAGCAATCCACTCCAATCGGTAGAGGGCGTGGCTATCGTTATGGTTTACCAAACCAAGAGTACTACTTTAAATCTTCTGAAGAGATGAAGGCACTCTTCAAGGATTTGCCTGAAGCCATTTTGAACATCAAAGAAGTTGTCGCCAAAATTGAACCCTACGACCTTGCAAGTGATATTTTACTTCCAAAATTCAGTATACCGGAAGAATTCAAAGACCCGGAAGACGATGTAGACGGAGGCAACAGAGGAGAGAACGCCTATCTGAGACACATCACCTATAAAGGAGCAGAAAAAAGATACGGAGAACTCACAGATGAAATCAGGGAACGTATTGATTTTGAGCTTGAGATCATCAAAAACTCCGGATACCCTGGATACTTTTTGATTGTAGAGGACTTTATCCGCGAAGCACGGAACATGGATGTATCTGTAGGTCCTGGACGTGGTTCGGCGGCAGGTTCGGTGGTTGCTTACTGTTTGACGATTACCAATATCGACCCCATGAAGTACGATCTACTTTTTGAGCGGTTCTTAAATCCGGACAGGGTATCCATGCCCGATATCGATATTGATTTTGATGACGAGGGCCGTAGTCGTGTTATGGACTATGTAATCAACAAATATGGTGCAAACCAAGTAGCGCAGATCATTACTTATGGCACCATGGCAGCAAAGTCATCCATCCGGGACACGGCGCGTGTTCTTGACCTGCCCTTGGGGGACGCGGACCGCATTGCCAAATTGATTCCCAACATGTCCAAACTCAATAAGATATTTGGGGTGGACGAAGCGGATCTAAAAAAGAAATTCCGTTCCGAAGAACTGGAAAAGGTGCACGAACTCCTAAACATTGCCGAGACGGATGACCTTGAAGGACAGACCTTAAAAATGGCACGCGTGCTAGAAGGCTCCGTAAGAAACACGGGAATCCATGCCTGCGGAGTGATCATAACTCCGGACGACATCACCAACTTTGTTCCTGTTTCGGTGGCCAAAGACTCGGATTTGTACGTTACCCAGTTCGACAACTCCGTAGTGGAGAGTGCCGGGCTGTTAAAAATGGATTTCTTGGGGTTGAAAACCTTGACCCTGATCAAGGACACGGTGAAGATTGTGAAGGCCAGGACAGGAATAGACCTGGTGCCTGACGATTTCCCATTGGACGATGAAAAAACATACGAGCTTTTCCAAAGAGGAGACACGGTAGGGATATTCCAATATGAATCTCCGGGGATGCAGAAACACATGAAAAACCTGAAACCAACGGTTTTTGATGACCTTATTGCCATGAACGCCCTTTACAGGCCTGGACCCATGGAATACATCCCAAGTTTTATTGCCCGTAAGCATGGAGACGAAGAGATTACGTATGACCTCCCGGATATGGAGGAATATCTTCAGGAAACCTATGGGATCACGGTATACCAGGAGCAGGTGATGTTGCTCTCCCAAAAATTGGCCGGCTTCTCCAAAGGTGATGCGGATGTTCTCCGTAAAGCCATGGGTAAAAAGATTTTTGCCCTACTGGAAAAATTGAAACCTCAATTTTTGGATGGTGGGGAAAAGAATGGTCATCCACGTGAGGTCCTGGAAAAAATTTGGAAGGACTGGGAAGCATTTGCTTCTTATGCGTTCAACAAAAGTCACTCTACTTGCTACGCTTATATTGCTTATCAGACCGCATACCTTAAGGCCCACTACCCTGCCGAATACATGGCGGCGGTACTGTCCAACAACATGAACGACATTAAGCAGGTCACCTTTTTTATGGAGGAATGTAAACGTATGGGACTCGAAGTATTGGGGCCGGACGTTAATGAATCCTATTACAAATTTGCGGTAAACAAGGATAATGCCGTACGGTTTGGCATGGGTGCCATTAAAGGCGTTGGACGTTCCGCAGTGGAGACCATTGTGGAAAACAGAAAAGAAGGCGGGCCCTACAGGTCTATTTTCGACATGGCCAAACGCGTGGATTTAAGGGCAGCCAATAAAAAGGCATTTGAAAACTTGGCTCTTGCCGGTGGATTCGATTCCTTTGGTGATACCCACAGAGCCCAATATTTTCATGATGATGGTGATGGCATATCCTTTTTGGAAAAAGCGGTTAAATATGGGGCCAAGTTCCAAGAGAACCAAAATTCATCCCAAGTAAGCCTTTTTGGAGAGGCGAGCGATGTGCAGATACCTGAACCCATAGTACCTCCTTGTGAGGAATGGGGTACCATGGAAAAGCTCCGCCGCGAAAAGGAAGTGGTCGGAATCTATATTTCCGGACACCCACTGGATGATTTCAAGAAAGAGATCAAAGCCTTCTGTAAAAATACGGTGAGCGATTTCGCCCGTTTGGAAGAGCACGTGAACAGAGAGCTCACGGTTGCAGGGGTTATTACCGATGTACAGCACCGAGTTTCCAAAAACGGTAAAGGTTGGGGACTCTTCACTCTGGAGGATTATAATGAGTCTTACGAATTGCGGATTTTTGGTGAAGAGTACCTGAAGTTCCGTCATTTTTTAATGATCAATTCCTTTGTACATGTAAGGGCCTTTGTTCGCGAGGGCTGGGTGAACAGGGACACGGGCAAGAAAGGAGACCCAAGGCTTCAGTTCAACGATTTTAAGCAGCTTCAGGACGTTATGGATGCGTTTGCCAAAAAACTCACCATCAAACTGAATATTGATCGATTACAAGAGCAAAGGATCCAAACCTTGAAGGACACTCTTCGAATGCACAAAGGAGACCACCCTCTTAGCTTTATTATTTATGAAATGCAAGAGGAAATAAAACTGAAACTATCGAGCAGAAAACAGAAAGTAAAGATTAACAGCGAATTACTTTCCGAACTTGAAGCAAATGAAATCCATTACAAGCTAAATTAGACCATAATTATTACCAATGGTGCAATAATTAAAACGAATATCCTCAATGTAAGTAACATGGATAATATTTGACTAACTTTGCATAACAATAAATTAAATAAGATGGCACTAGAAATAACAGATGCAACTTTTGACGAAGTAGTTTTAAAAAGTGACAAGCCTGTCCTAGTTGACTTTTGGGCAGCATGGTGCGGGCCATGTAGAATGGTAGGCCCTATCATTGAAGAAGTTGGACAAGAATATGACGGCAAAGCTGTTGTAGGTAAGGTTGACGTAGATGCAAACCAACAGTTTGCCGCTAAATATGGTGTACGTAACATCCCTACCGTATTGGTCTTTAAAGATGGTGAGGTAGTTAATCGCCAAGTGGGCGTATCTCCCAAAAAAGTTTACACAGATGCAATCGATGCTGCACTGTAAAGACACAGCAAATAATGTATTTTAAAAAAGGTTTGGCAGTTGCCAAACCTTTTTTATTTTATCTTGTCTGCACAATTATGTTATGGAGGTACGATCGGAACTTAGCAAAGCAAAGCTTTTTCAAAATCTGGAACTTTTGGCCAACCAAATTGTGGAAGGTTTTATAAGTGGCATCCATAAAAGTCCGTTCCATGGTTTTTCAGCTGAGTTTGCAGAGCATAAAATCTATAACCCGGGCCAAAGCACCAAACATATCGATTGGAAGCTGTATGCCCGAACAGATAGGTTGTACACCAAGCGCTTCGAGGACGAGACCAACCTGCGTTGCCATATGATTCTAGACAACTCTGCGTCCATGTATTATCCCGATGTCAAAGAGTATTCCTTAGCAAGCCTGAACAAAATCGGGTTCGGTGTGCTTTCCATTGCTGCATTGATGCAAGTCTTGAAAAAACAAAGGGATGCGGTGGGACTAAGCATTTACTCTGACACCTATGATTTTTATGCCTCGGAAAAGAACAGCGAGCGCCATTTTCAGATGCTTTACGCCAAATTGAACGAAGTGGCCTTGAACAGGAACAATACCAAAGAGACAAAAACGTATACCTTTCTTCATCAAATAGCTGAAAAAATTCACAGAAGGAGCCTTATTTTTCTATTCACGGATATGTTTCAAACCGAAACTGAGGAAGAAAAATTGTTTGAGGCACTTAGACACTTGAAATACAATAAGCACTCCGTGGTCCTATTCCATCTCTTGGATCAAGAACACGAACTGAATTTTGATTTTGACGATACCCCAAAGCGTTTCGTGGATGTGGAAACAGGTGAGCATATCGATTTGTATGCAAGTTCTATCAAAAAAGCGTACTCGGAAAAGGTGGCGCAGTATCAAAAACTTTTAAAGCTAAAATGTGCCCAGTACCAAATAAAGTATGTTGGGGTCGATATTCGCTCCGATTTCTCTCAAGTACTGAATTCCTTTATGATCGAGCGACAAAAATTTGCTTGAACATTTTTTTAAAAAAATGTTTTGCCATATCCGAAATGAGAATGTATATTTGCACTCGCTTTAAAAAAGCAAATGAACAAGATTTGAATCCGACTGTAGTCGGAGTCCTCTAAAGATAAAATCATTGGTCTGGTAGTTCAGTTGGTTAGAATACCTGCCTGTCACGCAGGGGGTCGCGGGTTCGAGTCCCGTCCAGACCGCTTGGAATATTTCCAAATTTATGCAAAAGCCTGTAAATGAAATGTTTACAGGCTTTTTTCATTTCCATTGGTGCCAAAAAATAGCAAAAAACACCATATAAAAGGTGCCTAATTCGGTGCCTCTCAAGGCTCTCGTTTCAGAGGCACCTCCATCGCTATAATTAGCTGTTTTGCAATTTATTGCAAGGATTTGTTAACATTTATTTAAGACCTCTTTTTGTACCTTCAAAGTGTTAATTCAATCCTATTCTTATGTTTTCAACAATCAATGTCATCTTTTACCCAAAGAGAAAGGTAGTTAAGGAACCCAAAAAATCAATCATTTATGCTCGAATCACCCTTGATGGAAAACGTGCTGAGTTCAGTACGGGCAAGCAAGTCGAGCTTTCCAGATGGGATGCAGACAACTGTAGGGTTCGTGGCAAAGGCCCAGAAATACTGGTACTCAACCGATTTTTCGATACTTTGAAGGCCAAATGTATCTCTATCTATGATGAGCTTGTTCGCAGTGGTGAATATGTGGATGCCGATACCGTGAAGAACATCTTTTTGGGCAAGGGCCAGAAACAGTATATGATCTTGGAAATATTCCAAGATCATAATGATGAAATGGAAAGTTTGGTGGGCAAAGAATATTCTGAGGGAACACTTCAACGATATAAAACGGCCAAATCGCATATCTCCGATTACATAGTACACAAGTACCAAAAAAGGGATTTTCCGCTTAAAAAGCTCGATTATGAGTTTATAACGGGCTTTGATTACTTTTTGAAGAGCAAAAAAAATTGCTCCCACAATACAGCTACCAAATATATTGTCAATTTCAAGAAAATTGTTCGCATCGCCTATGCCAATCAATGGATCGATCGGGACCCGTTCTTCCACTGGTCGGCCAGTTGGAAACAAAAAGAGCGTGAGTTCCTGACCCATGAGGAACTGGAAGCGATGCTTAAGCAAGAATTTGAATTCGAAAGACTGGATACGGTACGGGATATGTTTTTATTCTGCTGTTATACCGGACTTGCCTTTGCGGATATTGAAAAGCTGACCAAGCATGACTTGGTCAAGGATATCAAGGGAAACAAATGGATCAAGACCAAAAGGAAAAAGACCAAGGTTCTGAGCAGTATTCCACTGCTTAGCATTCCGGAAGCCATCATCGACAAATACAAAGAACATCCTAGGGTAATCGAAAAGAAGACACTGCTCCCGGTATACACCAATCAGCGCACCAATTCCTATCTAAAGGAAATTGCCACTGCATGCAAGATCAAAAAGACGTTGACCACCCACTTGGCCAGACATACCTTTGCAACGACCGTGACCCTATCCAATGGGGTGCCCATTGAGTCCGTGAGCAAAATGCTTGGGCATACTTCTTTGAAGACGACACAAATCTATGCCAAGGTATTGGATAGTAAAATTTCGGATGATATGGAAAAATTGAAAAATGATCCTGCTTTATTGGAGTTTGCCAAGTCCATTTGATACAATTGTAGGGTTGTCTATTATATTAATTAACCGAATTTATTCCTCCATTTCGAGTTCTTTAATTTTATTGCGGTTGGCGACTAGTGAGCAATGATTTGTGCCGGTACTATTTTCCAGCAACCCAAACACTAAGGACTAAATTATTTGCTGTCTTTAAAATAGGTAATTTAGTTCAGGGTAAGCGAAATAATGAACTTTAGTCAGTTTATGCATTGTTATTTATTGATAATATTTCATTTATCCAATCGATAAAAGTTCCCTCGAATGGTATAATATTATATCGATTTCTTGCTCTCTTATGATATGGAAAAATACTTTCCAATTTTTTAATTTGTGTTTGTTCATCCATTAAATCAATAAAGAAAATAACTTTTTCTGTCCCATCAACATTCTCTTCTGCAAATTGTCTAAGCAACAATCTTATTAGTGCATCTTCTTCTGGAATACTATAACCAACAATTACAAGTATTTTGGATTCCTGTAAGGTTCTAACTGCTTTAGGAAAAATAGTTTGAAAATATTTTCCTGTATAATCCTGTTCTCTATTTGGTAAGATTAATGTTGGGGCATTACGGTCTAAATCTCGGGCTGTTTTCTTTGTGTAATCTACAACGAAACCTTGGTCATTCGAACCAAATATTTCAAAACCTCCATTAAGCTTAATTAAATTTTGAACCAACCAATGTCTATGGATTGTAGTAGGGGTTTTAACTTTGTTCGTGGTTTTAGGTGTAAAACCTCGATAAGCATATATTAAATGTGTATCATCTTCTCCGAGTGTTTCATCCAATATGGATTCAACTAAAAAATCGTAATTAGTGGTTATAAAGTTAATTCTTAAACCTTCTGGTATTTGGTCAGTGTCTCCAGTTGTATGAGATTCCAACCAATTAAAAAAGGAAACAATTTTTTTTTGATTTCGAGTTGGATTCTGTTCCAATTTTAATTTATAAGAGGCATTTTCAATGTAGTTTATAGGAACAAGCTTATTAAATCTTTTGGTTATAATTGAACTAATCTCATTTTCAATAATTTCTAAATTGTATTCGTCTATATATCTTCTCCTAAGTGATGGATATTTTTTTTGCATACTAATTTGGTATGCTATTTCTTTAAATTCTTTGAATTGAATATTACTTAAATCTGTATAGCCAATACTTAGCAAGAACTCAAGAAAATCATCTGTTATATCATCTCTATCCAAAGAAAATAATTCTTGGCCAGTTGGATATTTTAAATCCCAAGATTTTGAAAAACCAGCACCAAGAAAAAAAGTCATATTTGTGAGACTAATCAATTTTGAGTAATCTTTATTCTTATAACTAGTTTCCTTGACAATTTCCTGAAATATTTTAGATGAACTTAATTTTGTCATATTAATGCATACGGTCTCGTATATGAGTAATGGCCGATTTCAAGACACTAACTATCTGATAGCACCGATCTTTGATTTTTATTTTAATGTTTCAAATTAGTAATTAAACCGTCATTGCTTTTACACTAGGTTGTCCATTCGTACTTTTTACTTTTTGACCTGCTCGTTGGCTTAGACACACTATTTTACAAGCCTTGGTCAGTGCCAGTTGGCTCGAGCGGCTTGGCAATGTGGTGGCTACCTGACATGGCTATATAGCGTTAATGTCTTTTTCAACCAATCTGAATTTATCTTTGATATCTTCACCTGTATAAAAGTCGAGTAAGTCCTTTTTAGAAAGAGTACCATCTTTCAGGAATTTCTTCAAATATTCTTGATTAAATTCCATCAGAAGTAAGGACTTTTCAAGCTGTTTTAAAATTGATTTATTATTCTCAATATTCTTCTGAACTAAGTCCTTTATTGTGAGTACTTCATCAATGTCCTTAATAATCCTGTTAACAAGAGCATTCAACAAGTCTTTATCCATCTCGATTTCCCTTGAATTCAAAGCAATGTCCCTTGCAAGCATATATGCAATAGCAAGATTCGAATAGTCTCCTTTTTGGGAATCGATAATAGCAACCAAACCGATACCAGGAATGAAACCGACATTTTCAAAGTTTTTAAGTATAGAATTATCCACTAAAGAAATATCAAAGACTATAAGACTTACTTTGGAATCACGGTTGGCTTGAGCTTCTATTAATTGGCTCCAAACCGTGTCAGTTTTTCTGGTGAATATTTCTTTGCTGGCAATATCTCCGAGACGTACACTTTTATCAAACTTGCACTCTATCGCGATCTTCAATTCAGAATTTCCGTCAATTTCGCAAATGATATCACCGGTTTTGTTTTTGGGTAGATTTCCTGCCGTATTCCCTGTAAGAACAGCTCTATCTTTTAGTTTCCTATCCGAAAAGTATTGATTGAGAAATTCTGCTATTTCATCCTCAGCAAGCACTCCCTTTATAGTGGATTTATAGAATAGCTCTTTCTTCATTTCGAAGATCATTTTTAAACTTTCCAATTCTGTTCCAAGTTCATTGCTGGTTTTAGACAAAAAAGCGGAAATTCGATCTTCCATTAAAGCCAAAACGCCAATATAGATAGCTCTTATAAGCTTTTCATCTCGTTCCGTTGCAGGAAGATTATCGAAGTAATTAAATACGATTTCATTGTCCAGTTCAAAACTGGATATCTCTATTCGCTTAAGTTTTTGATTTAAGGATAATGCCATTAGTCTACTTTTTCATAAGGGTATTGCCCTTTAATGTTTTGATGAAGATATGACCCTACTGAGGGGGCATCTCTTAGTGCTTCATATTCCAATTGACCAACTCCAGTGTAGTCATACACTGAACCATTAAGAAACCAAACTCTTAGAGTTTCAGTATCCTTATCATAACCTACTGCTTCGATATTTGAAGATTGGACATATTCCTTTTCCATAATCTATTTATTTACTGTTAATTACTTTAGTTTTCTATTTCTCCAACGGAGCATTAATTCTTCATATTCTTTTGAATCAGGCTTATCCTTAATCCAACTTTCAGACACCAATGGATCGCTACTTTTAGGTGCATATGGAATTTTATCAAACTTAACTCTAGATGGAATTTTCACAGCTTCCCCCATTACTAACCCTTCACCGGTTCTAAGACTTGGTAGTATAGAAACTAAATCATTCAGGTCATCAGGCATAACGCTTCCTACGTGTCCACGATCTTTTGAATTAGTCATTCGTAACGCGATTAAAGACCCTAATTGGCTTAGGACTGTTTCGTCTAATTCGGAAGGTCTCTGAGTTATCAGAAGTAATCCAACACCGTATTTACGCCCTTCTTTTGCAATTGTCTGAACTATTCTTGATGAGATAGAATTTTCGCCAGCCTTTAGATAGCTATGAGCTTCTTCTAACGCTAACATTATTGGTTGATTTCTTCCCCCAACATTAAGTTCTTGCCCCCAAAACAAGGAATCGTAGATTATCTTCAATATCGTACCAGAAATAGATGTCATTATTTCTGATGGCACACCTGATAAATCTAGAATTGTTATTGGACTATCATGATTCAACCAATCAGATAATAAAAAGTCTAAATCCCTCTTTACATTACCATCAATATCAGGATGATAATCATCCAAATCGAAAAGGAATTTATACCTATCATCTAGAATTCGATTCCTCACACCATTTAAGTAGGTCAAAATCCCCATTGCCCCTCGATTAATATTAGGATTTCCTCCTCCTGTAGCTGGAGGATGGTGTTGGCTTGGGATAAGTTTTTCTGAATCACCATCTTCTATTCTCTCAACCAATTGAAGTTCAGTGTCTGTACCAACTTTCACTTTATTGAATACTTGCTTTTCAAAATCATCTAAATCATACCAAAGTTGATTTATGCTGAAGGGAATAGGACTGTCGGCATTCAAAGAATGTTCAAGCGGAGGTTTGTTTAGGTGCTTAGCTGACTCTATTTTTCTTTTCTGAATCTCAACCCTTATTGAATCAGATGCAGTTTCTTTTAGCGTGCCAGGAAAAACGGAAAACAACTCATTGTAAGGAAGAGCCCAGAAAGGTATTTTGAGCTCATTTTCATTATTTGCTTTATCAGCACCAATTTTAAATACCTTACTATGAGCTTTTAAAGTTTCATTATACTCGCCATGTGGATCTATTAACAATATCCTAGATGATTTGAACTTTTCATTCGAAGCTATAGCATCCAATATTATTGAAACAGTATTAGACTTTCCGCTGCCAGTACTGCCGACAATTGCACTGTGACGTGATAAGAATTTATTTAAGTCTATATGAGCAGGTAAGCTTTCGGAAGCACTAATTTGACCGACTGTAAGTGAACTTTCACTATCAATTTCACTGTAGATTATCCTTAAGTCATCTATTGTGACTAGGTGAACTTCATCATCAGGGGTAGGATATTGAATAACGCCTCTTTCAAACCTATTTCTTACTCTTTCACCAACTAAAACAACAGATATCCAGCGCATACCCTGTTGATGATCCTCAAATGTTTCCTTGTTTATTAGTTTTTCGGGAATTGCATCGGCACCAGCTTGAGTAACAATCCCGTATAAATGAGCATATCCAAGTGGAATCCTCACGAAAGAACCAATCTGTCCTATACGATAAACAATACCGTTAATAATTGGCATTGATGATTTGAAATCATCAGATAGCTTGATTGATAAACGACTTCCGTTTACACTTTTGACCTGCCCAATTATCGTATGTATTTGATCAATCATAGCGGCCTTCATTTGGATATGAAAGGTCTACAAGGAATTCAATAAGAGCGTTGAAGTCTACTAGTTTTAGTTCGCCAGTTGGAAGTTCCTTTTCATCGCCTTGTCCTTTATCAGCTTCTGGTAATGGAGCATCCCTATCAAAAAATTGGTCAATGAATTCAAAATCATCCTTGGCTGGCTCACGTTTAAGCGCCCATTTACCAAAAATTCCACCAATCAGGGCAGATTTATTTCCGCAAATCATGAATTTATTAGAGTTCCTCCCGACTTTGATTGCGGTAGAATCTTCGTTAAGGGATTTGTCGAAAACCAGCGCAATTACAGTTGTTGATTTTGATTGAGCTAAAGCATTGATAATGGTATCGTTGATATGTTCGTCTCCAAATGAATAGCCACAAATAAATAGAACGCCATCATCCTTTTTTATGAATGAGGAAAGTCGCTCTATATAGCTAGAATACGGTTGTTTTCTAGAATCGTCATATTTGAGAAGAGAAGGATAAATGACAATTCCATCATCGCTTATTTCTCTACTTCTTATTATTCTTTCTTCCTTGTCGTCATAACCCCAGCCTAAGGAACCATGTAGTTTCCATAGTCTAGTCCATTTTGGTATCAAATAATCATTCTCAACACTTACTGGGTCGAAAAAAGGTTTGTAACCACCCACAAACCCATCAAAATAAGGCAGTTTTTTAGATTCAAATCCTAATTCAAAGAGGTAATCATAGTTGGTGGTGAAGACTTCTACAGCATTTTTTCGGGAAGCATTATTCACCCATCGTGCAAAATCAACATGAAGTTGGGAGGATTTCTCTATATCTATATTCGGGTTATTGTGCACGGAAACCAAGGATCGTATTTCTTTTTGGAAAAGTGTTCTCAATTCTTTCAACTCTTTTTTGTTAAGTCCACATAAAGTGTCCTTGCCAACTACTTTCAATTTTTGGTCAATAGAAGAAATGATATTCTCAAGCATAAAGGCAGAATCGTTTTCTTCTAACTCAGTTTTGATAGTTTCCAATGCATTTTTTAATTTGTTATCGGTAATCCCGTCAAGAATTGAATCTGTCATAGCCCAGACTCCAGGAATTAATGGCTTAATTCTGTTTTTTTCATCCTTTATGGGCTCCCCGTGTTTATCAGTAAGAGGAGCAGCCATTGATGTTCCAGCACCAAACAGAAATCCTATCCGAATTGTATTGTTGATTAGAATTTGTTGAATGCCTCTTATGAATTCCCTTGGGTCATGTACTCTTTCCATTGTCTTCTTTTTCCCTCACCAGTTTATTTGATTCCCTGTCGAGTGTTGGCTCTTTTGTATGCCGCACAATTGTCTCGGCTATGAGTAGTTGCGTGGGTTAGTGATTAATTTAGCAATTACACACTAACCTGAAAATCCATGTAGATTTTCAGAAGTAGGTGAGAACAAGCAATTACTTTTAGTCATCTTTGTTGTGCGTAGGCTTTTATTTTACAATATTGTCTTTATAGTTTTCAGCCATATTCAAAAGTTCATCAAATGTGATTATTCTAATATTGTTTAATCCATTTCTAAGTTTAGTAAAATCACGTTTAACTTTTTCAAATTCGGCTTCAGTTTGTTTAATTCCTGAAACAAGATTATCATAGCTAGAAATTACAATTAGGCCTTCAGGTCTATAGATATTACCCTCCAAAATTTTACCCTTTATATCGGCTTTCATTGTCTTTTTCTTTATTTTTTCCTGTATCAATGCGTCCATATAATTTATTGTCTGAATGATAGCTTTACTCATTTCAGAAGAAAAAGCATAATTATCGTGACTTGGGTCTTTTGTCAAAGCTTTTTTTAAATGAGTTTTTATTTCAATGACGTCAACACCACCATAATGATTGATTCCAATAAAATCTGGGTATTTCTTTTTGACACTTACATTTAATTCTATTTTTGGGTAGATTTCTCGATATGCAAAAATTAAAAAGGATAAATAGTTTTCGAAATACTTTTGCCAGACAGATTCTAGTTGTTTTATTTTCCTTCCATCAGGCTCCACTTTCTTAATTATTTTTTTAGCCCTTTGAGTTTTTAAATCAGTGCTTTTAAGAGATAAGACTTCCCTTCCAAGTTTGATAATATCTTCTAATCTGGCTTTTATGAAATAATCGTTTAACTTGATTAGGAAATCAGAACCGAATACTTCTTTTTGGATTAACTTTAAAGTTAAGTCTTGAAGAGAAATTAAATCATTATCATTCAAGTACTTTAAAAAATCTGCTTTTTTTCGTTTAGTTGATAGATTAAAACGGTCTACCAAAAAAGTAAACTCCCCTTTATTTGAAAGTGTTTTTCTCTCTTTTTCAATTCCAAAATAGGCTCTTTGATATTCTCTAGATTTATAGGATACAAATTTTCCCTGATAAACTTTTGCATCATCGTATATCTCATTGTAAGTCTGAATTACAGCTGTAATAGATTCAGGACTAATGGAAACGGTATTTCCATTAACCTCATAATCATCTGTGTCTTCAGTGATTGAAATGCATTCGATATTTCTGTTATTGAAATCGAATACTTCATTGAATTTTGCGTAGTGACGTAATTTTAAATTACGTGTCAAAACACTTGAGGCATCAAAATTTGTTGGAAATTCTAACCTTGTCAAATTAATGTAACTATTTTCAAAAGTTACTTCTCCTTCATCAGACTCCTTTCTGTCAAGTAAATTCAGAGTTGCAATTCCATTTTCAACAGAAAGTAAGTCCTGTTCACTATCTTGGATTGAAACTTGATTGTTTTCAACATTCAGTTCCTCCCATTCTAAGTCCTGTATTTTCTGTATTAAATTTTGCATTCTGTTTTTGGTGGCTTACGCACAACTTGTTTATAGCAGACTATTGTGCATGCACCACCAAAATAGTCTGCTATAAACAAGTTCCGCTTCATAATACAAAGCATAGCTTCATTATCTTTCAATAAAATTTGGGGGAGATGAGGCTAAATGTAAGAATTTTCCAGAAAAGGAAAATGTGAATTTCCGTAAGGATATAAAAAGTGAAAGAGGGATTAAGTTATTCTTCAATTATAGTCAAATATTCTAATTCGCCGTTGTCCCATTGAAGAAGTTCATCATTGTTTAACCTTTTGATTGAAAGTACTTCAAACCGTTTTTTTACATTTCCGTTTTTATCAACTTCATGCTTTTTGGTGTCAGGTTTTAATAATTTCAATCTGATTCTTACCAAATCGCTTTTTAAAATCTCCTTGGGAAAAATATCTTGATATGATTTTAAATTTAATGCTTTTGCAGCCCTCGCCATCATTCTCATATTGTATTTAGCTCTGCTCTTCGGGTTTTCTATTTGTCCAACGTAACCCTCAGAAACTCCTATGCGTTGTGCCAATTCTACTTGATCTATATATGGGTTTGACTTTACCCTCAGTTCTCTTAAGCTTTCAATCACATGGAAGTCAATATGCGACATTATTATTTCTATTATCATTTTGCATATATATAAGTATGTGAATGACATGATTTGAAAAACAACATTCACATATACATGACTGTGTAAATATTTTTTATATATTAGCCTTGATTATTTATTTTTGCGATTCTTCGTATAGAACATATTTGAAGCTTTCGCTTAGAATCTCATAGTAGAAAACTGGTAATTTTATGCAGATGAGAGGATAAGTAGATTGCTCACGACCCGGGGCGTGGGCTTTCTTATCATCTGCAAGGTATACCAGTACCTCTACTATGGTAAGTTGAGTTCCGCGCCTTTTTTTGGTAATTGGTTTTTCTTCAGCTTTTTTCTTAGCGTTTAGTTTCTTTTACATTTCGAGGCATCGCCCAACCAATGGGTTATGGGAAACAAAAGGCTTATTTTTTTAACAGAGCATTTATCTTTGGTCGGTTCCAGTTCTGGAGCGGGCCTGACCCTATTTGATATTCTCTTTAAGAAAAAGCCAAAAAATCCTATTTAACTCTAAGACTATAGTTTTGGGATATACGCAACATTTTTCCGGTTCACAAAATCACTTTTCCCATAACTGACAGATACACTTTTAGGGCAACCGGCCCAATCACGAAATCTTAGTCATTTTCCATCTAGGAATCCTATTTCCAGGCACCATTACTGCTTGGACAGGGTGTCCTATATCCGAACCTAAATGCCCTTAGGGAAGTTACGACTTTGTCTTGACTTTTCGGGCAGTGTGGCTAAAACCCTTTGGGCAATCGAACAATTGCCCTATGGGAAATAAAATTCCAACGAACTCTTTTAATCAAACGAACTCAACGTAATGAAGAAATCACCAATACTTTTAGGCAGGAATAAGCTGTTTCTGTTCTTATATATCCTATTATCCCCCCTACTCCCCCAAAAACTGGTAGCAGGCAAAACATTCTACCCACCGCAAGCCACAATTTCAGGGACTATCACCGACACTGAAGGATTACCCTTGGGCGGGGTCAATATTGTGGTGGAGTCCAAGAATATCGGCACCATTTCCAATATGGACGGCACCTATAGCATTAAAGCAGGCCCTAATGACATATTATTCTTTTCCATAGTGGGTTTCAAGGCTAGGAACGTCCCTATTGAAGGAAAAACTGTCATCAATGTCCAAATGGAAGAGGATGTCACCCAGCTCGGGGAAGTCGTACTCAATGCGGGGTATTATACCGTATCTGAAAAGGAACGTACGGGAAACATAGCCACCATCAAGACCGAGGTGATGGAAAAACAACCTGTAGGCAATCCATTGGCGGCGATGCAAGGCCATCTTTCTGGGGTAAATATTGTCCAGAATACCGGAGTGCCCGGAGGTGGCTTTGAAATTGAGGTACGTGGCCGGAATTTCATCAATGGTGTTACCGATCCCCTATACATTGTGGATGGGGTACCCTTTGGCTCCCAATCCCTGGGTTCCGATGACATCTCCAGGAGTATCGTGTACAGCGATATCAGTCCGCTAAATGCCATCAACCCTAATGATATCGAAAGCATCGAAGTGCTCAAGGACGCCGATGCCACGGCCATCTACGGATCCAGAGGGGCCAATGGGGTAGTGTTGATCACAACTAAAAAGGGGAAAGTAGGCAAAACTCGGTTCGATGCACACCTTAGTACCTCACTTGGACAGGTAACCCATTTTATGGATCTCATGGACACACATCAATATTTGGAGGTGAGAAGAGAAGGGGTCAGCAATGATGGTCTAGATGGTTTTTTGGGAGTTCCCAGATATGACTTTTATTGGCCGGATATTACACTATGGGGCCAAGATCGCTATACCGATTGGCAAAAGGAACTTATTGGGGGCACTGCTTATCGCAATAATGCCCAACTTTCTATTTCAGGGGGCAGTGATTGTACCCAGTTTTTGGTCAGTGGATCTTATTTAAAGGAGACTACGGTCTTTCCTGGGGATGCCAATTATAAAAGGGCCACTGTGCATAGCACTATCAGCCATCGATCGAACAATGATCGTTTCAGTTTGAACCTCTCCACCAGCTACACCTATGAAGACAATCTGTTGCCACGCTCGGACCTTAGCATTCAGGCCTATACTCTGGCGCCGAATGCACCTGCGCTATTTGATAAGGATGGAAGCCTTAATTGGGAAAACAATACGTGGGATAATCCGTTGGCGGGATTGGAAGAAAAGTTCGGCGCCAAGACCAATACGATATTGGCCAATGCGCTGATATCCTATGAACTATTGGAGGACCTCCAACTGAGGGCTAGCATAGGTTATACGGATTATAGTTTGGATTCATACCGGACCTTGCCAAGTTCCACTAGAAATCCCAGGTTCAACTTTACCCCGCAAAATTATTCCAATCTGACCACCAATGAGTCAAAACGGACTTCCTGGATCGTTGAGCCCCAAATACAATGGAAACAAGATTGGAGCAGGTTCTCCATGGATGTGTTATTGGGGACCACTTTTCAACAGCAAGCCACTGAACAGCTTGTGATGCGGGGAACAGGCTTTCCCAATAATTCCCTGATCTTCAACCTGACAGCGGCCGAACTGGTGGAGGTGCGTTCCAGCACCGACAGTGAATATAAATATAATGCGGTATTTGGAAGGGTCAACCTTAAACATATGAACAGGTATATCCTGAACCTTACCGGAAGGAGGGATGGATCTTCCCGATTTGGCCCCGGAAAGCAATTTGGAAATTTTGGAGCTGTTGGTCTGGCCTGGGTCTTTACCGAAGAGGCAATTTTTACTGATAGTTCCGTGCTGAGTTTCGGAAAAATACGCGGCAGCTATGGTACCACAGGAAGCGACAATATTGGGGATTACCAATTCTTGGATACCTATACGGTCACAGGAGCGGATTATGGTGGTATCGCAACGTTGAGCCCTTCAGGCATCTACAATCCCGATTTTGGATGGGAGGAGAACAAAAAATTGGAAGCTGGGCTTGAACTTGGATTTTTTAAGGACCGGGTATTTGTCAATGCCTCTTGGTATCGGAACCGTTCCTCCAATCAACTGGTGGGGGTACCCTTGGCCGCAACAACCGGTTTTCCCGAGCTTACCGGAAATTTTGATGCTACGGTCGAGAATTCTGGGGTTGAACTGGATTTTCGTTCCGTCAATTTAGTGTCGGATAAATTGAAATGGTCAACGACATTTAACTTAACAGTTCCAAAGAGCAAATTGCTGCGCTATGATGGTTTGGAAACCTCCACCTTCGCGGATAGCTATGTTATCGGCGAGCCATTGTCCATTGTCAAACTTTACCATTCCTTGGGGGTCAATCCCGAAACTGGCCAATATGAGATCGAGGACTATAACGGGGACGGAGCCATCAGTAGCAGTGGAGACCGTCAATGGATAGAAGATTTGGCTCCCAAGTTTTATGGTGGTCTGGGAAACACCATTAATTGGGGTGACCTGACCTTTGATATCTTCCTTCAATTCAAAAAACAAAAGGCTTATAATCCTATTCAGGATAACGCCGTTCCCGGCTACAGAAGAAATGCCAGTGTCGATCTTTTCTATGATAGATGGCGCGAACCGGGCGATGTAAAACCATTTCAGATCGCCTCTTCGGGATTGATTCCGGGTGCCAGCAACGAAAGCCTTCAACGAAGGAGCAATGCCGCTGTGTCTGATGCTTCCTTTATCAGGATACGCAATATTTCGATGAACTATAAGGTGCCCCATCTGGTGGATGGCCTGGATGTCAATGTATACCTACAAGGGCAGAACCTCTTGACCTTTACCAAGTACAAAGGGCCCGATCCGGAGCAGACACTTAATAATCGATTGCCGCCACTGAGACAATTGACATTGGGACTTAAAGTGGGATTCTAACCAACAAAACAAGTATCATGAAAATAATTTTGAAGTATATGAAAATGAAATGGACATCGTCCTTTCGAAAAACAATCGTTGCGATATGGGCACTAATTGGGTTTGTGGGCTGTACGGACTTTGTGGAAGCTGACCCTCCACAGAACATTATGATTTCTGAAACCGTGTTCGAAGATGCATCGACCGTGGAGTCCGCAATGGCCGACATGTATGTTTCCATGCGGGAAAATGGAATGATCTCAGGTAATTATGGGTTTACCACTAGATTGGCCATCTACAGCGACGAACTAGATTACTATGGTTTCAATACCCGATTGTTGGAATTCTATCAAAACCAGGTGTTGTCACCCAATGCCGAGGTTTTATCATGGTGGAGTGAAGCATATGCGGTTGTGTACAGTGCCAACGCCATAGTCGAAGGACTTGAAGAATCAACTGATTTGGAGGAGGATGAGCGAAACAGGTTTTTGGGACAGGCGCTTTTTGTCCGAGGCTTTATCCATAGTCTTTTGGTTTCCGTTTTTGGTGATGTACCTTATATTACCAGTACAGATTATGCCCCTAACAACCAAGTTTCAAGAATGCCGGAGGTATTGGTTTATGATAGGATAATTTCGGATCTCGAGCGGGCCGAGGAGCTCATGGGTATGAGTACTATCGAAAATGAAGAGCGAACAGTACCAGACTCTTTTGCAGCCAAGGCCCTATTGGCCCGATTATACCTTTATACGGAACAATGGGAATTGGCATCGACCGAGGCGACCGAGCTCATAGAGGCCTTTAGTTTGGAAGATGAACTTGGGATGGTTTTTCTAAAAGGGTCACCGGAAACGATTTGGCAGTTGCACCATGGGGAATTCCCCGGAAATACCCAGGAGGCCAGTCAATTGATCATTCCTTCCATTCCAGGGCAGTCTTTCGCCTTGACCAATGGACTTATGTCCGCTTTTGAGGATGGCGATGGGCGAAGGTCGGAATGGGTCGATAGTATAATGAATGCCGAGGAAACAATTACACTTTATTTTCCCCACAAGTACAAGGCCCAATTCGATGTTACCGAGTCCCTTGAACATTCCATCCAATTTCGTTTGGCGGAACAATACTTGATCCGATCAGAATCCCGGACTCATTTAGGCGATTTGGTTGGAGCACGTAAGGACCTAAATGTGATTCGAAATAGGGCGGGACTTCAAGATATCATGGCTGATTCGGAAAGTGGGCTTTTGGAGGCCATTCTTACTGAAAGAAGGGTTGAACTGTTCACCGAACAAGGACACCGTTGGTTCGATCTCAAACGAACCGATCGGGCAACATTAGTACTTGGAATGCTAAAGCCTTACTGGGAGGATTCTGATACCCTGTTGCCAATACCGGAGATGGAGTTGGAGGCCAACCCCAACCTCTTACCACAAAATCAAGGATATTAAATGGAAGGACTTGCCCCTCCTATCAATTGCCTTGGAATGGGGGCAGTTGTGGCGGAGGGTTGTCCTTTAAACAAAGGAACAATGAAAAACTTATTATTGATATGGGTCTTTTATTGGATACCCATCCTAGGATGGACACAATTCCTAGATCATCCAAGGACCACTAAAGAAGAGAGAACGACCAATGCCCCATTTTTGAACGCCTCCCTAGAGGAAGGGCGACTCTATATCGATTTGCCCGAAACCGCATTGGAGGAGCCCTTGCTATTGACACGAATCGGACGTTTACATACCAACGAAACCAAACAGGTGCTCTTTAAAAAGTCTGGGGACCAGATTGTATTGGAGGAACACAGGATATGGTCGGAAACAGGGATATGGATTGCCATCCAAAATGATCCCAATCTGGAAAAGAATATCTTGGGTGTTTTTCCCATATTGGAGAAAAGTGGGTCGGGGTATCGTTTCGATATCACTGATATGTTGTTCGATCGATCTTTGGGTTGGGAAGTGATATCCAAGGAGCCCATGGTCCCATATTTGAACAAGGTAATCGATACAAAATGGCTCAAGAACGAGCTGATGGTCAAGCTACAATTAGGCCATCAACAGGGAAGGGCAAAAATTGTTCAGCCCGTGCACTATAGTTTTATGAAATTACCTGTGCCTATGGAACCCAGAAGGTTTGATTATCGAATGGGGTATTGGAACGAAAGTAGAACTGTTGGTCACAATAGGACCCAAAATTATATAGGAAGTATTACCCGTTGGCGATTGGAGAAAAAAAATAAGGATAGGGAAATCAGTGAGCCGATCAGTCCAATCATTTTTACCCTGTCTCCCGATATCCCCAAGAAATGGAGGCCCTATGTCAAGGCGGGAATCCAGGAATGGCTCCCGGCATTTGAATCGGCAGGTTTTAAGGATGCCATAGTCGTAAAAGAAGCGGATACCTTGGATAATTGGTCGCGCTATAGTCTTGGATATTCTGTGATTCGCTGGTTAAGGAACAAAAACATTAGGCACTTTGGTGAAAAGGCCAGTGGATCAACTGTAAATTCTGTAATAGACCAGCGGTCTGGGGAGATCATTAAATCCGATGTGCTTTTGGGCTCTTCATATGAAAATCTTATGGATGAATATTTTATCCGATGCGCTGCCCTTGACAAACGTGCCCAAACCTATCCCTTCCCAGATGACCTTTTGGGGGAACTGATCCAATCTTTAACGGCCCACGAGATCGGCCATACCCTGGGTATCAAGGATAATAACTATGGGGAGTATAAGTATCCCCTTGAAAAAATAAGGGATGGGCAGTGGTTAAGGTCAATGGGGCATACCCCAAGCATCATGAATTATGCCCGTCATAACAACATCGTCCAACCCGAGGACAGTGTATCTCCAAACCTACTGATACAAAAGGTGGGCCCGACTGATGGATACTACATCAGATGGGGGTACCAGGAGTTTTCAGAGGATAGTTCAATTGAGGATCGGATCGTTCGTTCCGAACATGTCATCCGAATGCAAGATACGGTTTCCTGGTATCGCTATACCAATATGCTGGGTGATTTCATCGGTCCTACTGCGACCAATGAAGTTGTTGAGACTAACGACCCGGTCAAAGCGTCCAAATTGGCCTTGAAAAATCTGGAGCGGGCCATTGCCCTTTTACCTAAGCTGAATCAAGGTCAAAAGGATAATGAACGTGTGGATCGGATCTATAAGGAAGCAATCGAACTTTGGTATTTTACCATGAGGCATGTATTCTCACTGGTCGGAGGGTATGACGTTTTCTATAAGTCGATGGAACAACCCGGTAAAATGTACGACCCTATTCCTTTAGGGATTCAAAGGGAGGCCATGGATTTTTTGATGGGCCAGATTTTTGATCCTCCTGAGTGGTTGGTACATCCGGCATTCATGACATATTCACGGTTTAGTTCCCACCCTGATGATGTTTTTACATACCAAAACTTATTGATAGAAGAGATGTTGAAACCACAATTCATGAAACGGTTGCAGTATATGGAGACCATCAATGGATACGAAGGGGTATTGAAAAACTATTTGGAGCAACTGCAAAACGGATTCTTTAACGAGCTGTACCAAAAAAATGCTTTGGTAAGCCCCAGAAAACGAGGATTACAGTTAATATATATTGATTTGATGATAGCCGCTATCCAGAAGGAACCCAAAGATATAACTATGAATCTAACATTGTTTGTACATACAGGTTATACCAAGGGTATCATGATGGGACAGTTAATGGAGTTAAAAAAACAATTGAAGAACAAAGTTCAAGAAAAGCAAGATAATTCGGATCATGCGCAAAAGGGACAATGGGTCCTATGCCTGACCAAGTTGGAAAAGGTATTTGGGACCTGACTTATATATGATTTAAATGCGAGACGGACCGTTGTTTTGAATTAGCCATGAAGCCGTCTGGAAAGGAATTTCTAGGCGGCTTCCTTTATGAAAAGATTTGGAAATCATTGACCTTAAATATCAAATCAAGCTTTTATGACAAGTCCGTAGAATGGCAGCCGATTCTCCTTCGATACCATATAAATAAATTCCATCATACTCAAATCAGTTCCAGTAAAAATATAGTTCATAGGATCGGGGAGAATTTGGGAAACCAGAATATAATATCCCATTCAAAATAGGCCCGATTTGGATTCAGTGCCCAATCTAAACTTGATTCATCGAAAGAGGCGATAATAAATGAACCGGCTTATTGCAAATAAAAGAGGCTGCCCGAAGTGGGCAGCCTCACCTTAATCAATGAATCATGGAATTTAATTCCTTAGCTTTGGGTCCGTCAGCCCAATGTCATTGAACACCGGATCTAACCCCTCATAGCATTGGTTTTGACCTACATTAGGGCAATCTGTCTGGATTTCAGCGTATCCAGATTCAGTTGCGATATAGCCCACATATGGAAGATTACTTTCCTCAGTGGCAAAGGCTAGGCCAGCCGCCATTACTATGGCGAATGCCGGTAAAATGATTTTTAAAAGATGTTTTTTCATCGTATTATATTTTAATTGTTTAGCCTACTCTTTTCTAGGTTTTCGGCTTCCCCTACTGTACAGATTTTTGAGTTGCTTGGATTTTGTATTGTTTCTTCGACCAAAGAATTCCCAATAGGGCAAGGACCATAAAGGTGATATTCAATAGTATGTGGTCCTTCCATCCCAAGGCGGAAATGACCCCACCACAAGAACAAGGGATGGAATCACTGTACTTTAGAACTATAATGATATAGGTAGTGAATAACCCCAATAGAATAAAACTGGCATAAAGTGCTATGGTTCGGTATTTAGAAAACCACAATAGCCCAGCGATTACCAACTCCAGAAAGGGCACACCTAATGAAATCAGAGAGGCGTAGGACGAAATGTAGGGCATCCTTTCCAATCGCAAATGGAAGGTGTCCAAATGGTTCAGTTTGCTTACCGCGGTGTACACGAAAAGGATGGTCAGCAAAAGACTGAATAGGGTAACAAGCTTGGAGTAGATTCCTTTGTATGACATATCCTTTGATTTGATATGACAAAGTTCGGGAGTCTGATGTATCTCTAAGGGAGTATTTGTTATCTGAAACGGAGTAAATGCATGATTTTAAGGTTTTTATGACCTTAAATCAGTAGGGGACATTCCATATTTGTCCTTGAATGCCCTTGAAAAATGGGTCTTGCTCTTAAAGCCGGTCATTTGGATGATTTGCTTTATCGTCAAGGTGCTGTGCTGGATCAGGGTCCTTGCCATTCGAAGACGTTCCCTGATCAGAAATCTAAAAATGGTCGTACCGTAGATCTGTTTGAAACCATACTTCAGTTTGTACTCATTGGTGCCCTTCTGACGGGCAAGATCCTGCAAGGTTGGAAGGTCCTTGTCCAGATTGTTGATGATCATATCATGGACGTCCCTAATGATTTGGATGTCCTCTGGCGTCAACGTGACTTTATGCTCCTTGATGCCCTTGGTTACTTTGAGTTTATTTTTGGGCAGTCCCGTTTCAAAAGGTTCCCCCTTGGAAAAGAAGACGGAGTTCAACAGGGTTTTTTGACCGCTCCCATCCAAGGCCTGGTACACCGATATTTGACAATCCTTGGCCAGCAAAAGACCATCGTTCGTAATGAATTCCAGGAACAATACTGTTTCAGACCGCTCCCTTTTAAAATGTTTGGACATCTTCTTGGCCCATCTTTCCCGGGACCGTTCAGTCATGAATTCAGTGATATGTTTTCCAAAAAGATCCTTAGGGGGATAGGACAATAGGGAGCAGGTGCCGTTGGTCAACAATTCAATTTGACCATTCGCATCCAAGATCATGGATAGTTGGATGACACATTGTGGGGTGTTGTGCGCGTTTGCAAAACCTTGATGGATAAAAGCCGCCCCTATTTCCTCATTGACCATGTTCAGCATGACCACCAAAGAAGCAATATTGTCATTCTTGTCCATGGGTTCAATGCTATAGAAGAAATTGCCCTTGGCCATTTCCAAGAGCATCTTTTGTATCCGTTTTACCCTAAAGTCATCGCTGTTCGGCATCCTGTTTTATATTATAGATTAGTTATCATCGGTTTCCTTAATGCCCAAGTAGGCCAAGGCCTCCGCTTTTTTGGTAAAGGATTGTGTAGGCACCTTCTGGGCATGGGTGTCCAGATAAATGGAGCTGATCATGTCCGTAACCGGTGGATCGATCAAAAAGGCCAGTTTCTTAATCCAAAGGGAACCTTCCAGCGCCAAATAGTCCCTTGCGGCCTTATCGATATTCCGGACCTCCCGTATATCGCAGAGCACAGGCATCACTTTACCTTCTTGTAATTCCATACGATCCTTGACAATGAGTTGTGCTGCCTTAACATTGATACAAGGCACTTTCTTATATATGATATGTAACAGATGATCGGTCAACAGATATACAGCAAAGGTGTTTTCATGCGTTTTTTTCATCTCTGGAAAACTGGTTAGCAAAATCAATTTACAAAATTACTGCAATTGTAGTTTTTACAGGAGGGCCGTTATCAGCAATAAAGGGCTTTCTGTTATCCGAAAAGGAGTATTTGTTATCTGAAAAGGATTAAACAGAATATGTATGCTTTATCAACTTACAAAATCCGTTTCTTTTTATCACAAATTAAATCAAATAAAATGGCCAAAATCAAACACCACAATTTTCTGAACACTGTACATGAAGTATTCACCGATGCAAAACAAGCTGGGGTATTGCACCTTTATGCCGGGGGAAAGTCCTTTTCAGGAAGGATGATAGAAGTCAACGGTAGGGAACTATACCATTTTGGGACCACAGGTTATTTAGGGTTGGAACAGGATTCTCGGTTAAAGGAGGCCGCCATGAATGCCATAGAAAAATACGGAACCCAATTCCCCCTTTCAAAGTCCTATATCTCCAATCCGCTTTACAAGGAATTGGAGGAATCTATTCTACAAATGTACGGCCACCCCATTGTCATTACCAAGAACAGTACCCTAGGACACTTGGGTGTTATTCCCAGTGCCGTGGATGATAATGATGTGATTATTTTGGACCATCAGGTACATTGGAGCGTACAGAATGCCGCAAAAATGCTCAAAACTAGAAGCGTACCCATCGAAATGATACGCCACAATAACCTGCAGATGCTGGAGGATAAAATCAAAAAGTACCAACATTCCAAAAGACATATCTGGTACATGGCCGATGGCATCTATTCCATGTATGGAGACTATGCTCCTGTCACGGAATTGATGGCGCTTTCCAAAAAATACCTACAACTTCACTTTTATTTCGATGATGTCCATGGGATGAGTTGGGTCGGTAAAAATGGGACAGGGTATGTCCTGGACCAATTAGGAGAATTACCGGAAAATGTGCTTCTCTTCGGTACACTAAGCAAAACCTTTGGAGCCAGTGGTGCTGTATTGGCCTGTTCCAACCCACAACTATACGATAAAATAAAGACCTTTGGGGGTCCCTTGACCTTTTCTGCCCAATTGGAACCCGCTTCTGTGGCTGCGGCCATGGCCTCGGCCCAGATTCACCTTTCCCCAGAGATCTATGAGCTACAGCAAGAACTGCGGGAACGTATCAATTATTTTAACGCATGCCTGTCCACAACCGAGCTACCACTGATAGACCAAAACGAGTCACCGGTATTTTACATTGGTACGGGAATGCCCAAGACCGGGTATAATTTTGTGAACCGATTGATGCAGGAGGGGTTTTATGTGAACCTTGGCATCTTTCCAGCAGTACCGGTAAAGAATACCGGGGTACGCATTACCATATCAAGTCATAACCAAAAACAGGAAATCAAAGGGTTGGTAGAAGCCATGGAACATCATTTTCCATTGGCCTTGGAAGATACCCAAACAAATGCCGAACGGGTCTTCCATGCCTTTAAATTGGAATACAAGGCCCAAAGCAAACCGCAAGAGTCATCCGAACTGACTATTGAAATTTTGGATACCATACATCAGGTCGATAAGACACAGTGGAACCGCTTTATGGGTGGACAAGGGGTCTATGATTGGGACGGCCTGCATTTTTTGGAAGGGGCTTTTAAAGGAAACTCGCAAAAGGAACACAACTGGTCGTTCCGATATGTGATCATCAAGGATTCCAAAGGGGTTCCCATCTTGATGACCTTTCTGACCTTTTCCCTTTGGAAGGATGATATGCTGGCCCAGGCTGAAATATCGGCTGCCATTGAACAAGAGCGGATAGAAGACCCTTATCATCTCTCATCCATGGTCCTGTCCTTGGGCTCCTTGTTCACCGAAGGTAACCATCGCTATTGGGATAAATCACATCAATTCAGTAAAGAAGCCACATATGCCCTATTGGAACTACTTGAAAAAACGGAACAACAGTTAGGCGCAAAAATGACCGTATTACGCGACTTTGGGGCAAACACATCTTGGCATGAAACGCTCTATGGCCATGGGTTTTTGCGGGTGCAGATGCCCAACTCCTGCAGCGTTGAACTGGCAGGGATTGATTCCATTGAAAGTTATATCGAACAATTGTCATCGCGGAACCGAAGGCATTTTCGGAAAGATATCCAACCCTTCTTTGAGTCGACACAATTCGAAATCATCTCCAATGCCAATGCTATCCAAATACGAGAATTCAAACGGCTTTTTGGGGAGGTGCAAAAACGGAATCTTGGCCTGAACACCTTTTCATTTCCCGACAAACTGTTCGAACGGATGAACAAAAATGAACTTTGGGAATTTATCGTACTGAGCCCTAAGGGAAAACCCAATACCATCCTTGGGGTGATGTTCTGTTATACCAATCAGGGAGATGTCTATGTACCTTCCTTTGTGGGCATGGATTATGACCTTTTGGAAACCTATTCAACCTATCGCCAATTGTTATATCGAACCATTGAAAGGGCCTTGGCAATCAACATTCCCAAAATCAATTTCGGCATGACCGCCTCCTTTGAGAAACGGAAACTTGGGGCCACGGTACATGAGAAATATGCCTATCTCCAGACCAATGACAATTTCATCTTGGAAATGATCGGGGTCATGGAAGGACAACATTAAGGGGCGGTTGTCATGAAATACCAAAAGTTGCTATCGGAATTTGAGGGCCAGTTGGAAACCATGGAAAGTGGGGACGGCGATATCCTTTTCAAAGCGGAGAAGGGCATTGCATTGGTGGAGAAATGTATCCGTAAACTGCAAAAGCAGATCGTGGGCCAGGACTTTGAAACACAGGCCGATGAGATCTATTTTTTCAAGCATGTAAAGCCCCAGATCTTTAGCAAGCTCATTTATTACATCAGGCTTTTCAGCATTGAGAGCAAACGGCCCCGTGGAAAGGATGTGGCCCAGGTCAAATACCTCCAGCAACAGATCGATAAGCTGCAGACCTTCTTTAACGATAACCTGGAATTCTATAATTATTACCGGCGCGGGGCCATGTCCATGGACGAACAGTATTTTGTCCGGGGGAACCGTGACCTGCGCATGCCCTTGGAATCCTTCCACTTTTTGATCGATGATGAGTTTTCCACCTGTCAGGACGGTACCGTGGCCACCATCATGGCCTATGACATGCTCATTGTGTACCTGAGAAAGGAAGTGGACGATCTCAACAACAATATGGAACCTACTAAGAACACACCTATGGAAAAACCCTCAAAATTATTTTGGACGGGCGGCAAGACGGAGCTTATCGAGCTTCTTTATGCCCTGCACACCAGTAAATGCATCAATGGTGGTACCGTTGATATCAAGGAACTGGCCTCACATTTCGAGTACTTTTACAATGTGGACCTCGGCAATTACTATCACACCTTTATTGATATCCGCTCGCGGAAGAGCAGTCGGACTCGGTTCTTGGATCGGCTTATCGAGCTCCTGAACCAGCGGATGGAATCCCTCGAAGAATAGTGCCTAGATTTTTCCCAAGTTGGTACCAACTTGGGAATTTTGGTTTTCAGCCGTTTTGAGGCCAGATTTTTGCAATTTCCAGACCTTTTGACACCAATGAAAAGTTCAATTGTGCGTAAATCGATACAAATTATATGACAAAAAAATCGTTCCCAAGTTGGTACCAACTTGGGAAGTTTTTCCAAAATGCTTTTTCAGTTTTGTGATGAAAGTCAAATCTATGGATGGGCCATCAAATGATATGAAATTCATGAAGTGGCCCTTCCTTTAAAAAACAAAACACATGGGAGCGACCATCATTACCACCGAAGACCTCATGGAGTTCAAAGTTGAACTGCTGGAGGACATCAAAGATTTATTGGAAAACCAAAACAAGCAATCGAACAAAAAATGGCTCAAATCCAATGAGGTCCGGGAATTGTTGGGCATCTCGCCTGGCACCTTGCAGAACCTGCGCATCAATGGCACCCTCCCCTACACCAAAGTCGGCGGGGTCCTCTATTACGAGTACCATGAAATCACGGAAGTATTGGAACATAACAAGATCCATAACCGCATCTAAGTTTGGAAGAAGTCAATTATATCAAACACCTCAATGGGGTTTTTGCTCAATTCTCCAAGGACAGTCGGTTAAACCCCACCCATATCAGTCTTTATGTGGCCTTGTTCCAATTCTGGAACACCAATTACTTTAAACCGGAATTCTTTATCAATCGGGATGAAGTTATGCAGTATGCCAAGATTGGGTCCAAATCCACCTACCATCGATGCATCAAAGAACTGGATCATTGGAACTATATCGTCTATACCCCATCTCACAATCCTTTTAAGGGAAGCCGTATCAAGATGTTCGATTTTGGGACAACTCTTGGACAAGTGGTGGACCAAAGCCATACCAATATCGAGACAAGCAATGGACAAGCAGTGGTACCTATAAACAAACATATACAAACCATTGAAAACCAAAAAAACAATAACAAACAGGCCGATTTTAAAAATTTGGATTTTGAGGATTTGGAAAACGAAGACAAACAGATGGCCAGTGTCCCATTTCAGGACAACTTAAAGACCAAAAAACATAAAAATTATAACGAGCCCTTGTGAAATACAATGCTCCACATATTATCACCGAAGGAGCCATCCAGTATCCATTGGGCACCCTCAAGGGTAGGGAAATCCATTACGATTTTGAAAAAATCCTGATCTACCTCGACGCTAAAGGCAAGCTCCTGTTCGGCAAAAAGTTCAAGATCCACAGGGAAGACCGGGAAATCCTTTACAAGCTTTGCCTCTACTTTATCCAAGACAATGCCCGTTGCGCACAGTTGGGCATCGACACCAATAAGGGCCTCCTCCTCTCCGGACCCGTGGGCTGCGGTAAGACAAGCCTCATGAAACTATTGAAACACATAGTTCCCCACCAACGACCCTATGAGGTAATACCCTGCCGGAACATTGTATTTGGTTTTAACCACATCGGCTTTAAAACCATTGAGGACTATGGCAATTCCCAATTCTTTTGTTTCGACGACCTCGGCGTCGAACCCACAGGACGACACTTTGGACAAGACTGCAATGTCATGGGTGAAATCCTCCTCTCCCGACATGAACTCTTTATCAACGATAAACGTAAGACCCATGCCACCACCAACCTCAATGCTCAGGAACTAGAGGAACGCTATGGTACCCGTGTACGTTCAAGGATGCGGGAACTCTTCAACTTGGTAGCTTTTGATAAAGGAACTAAAGACAGGAGAGTTTAATCTTATAATAATTGCACCTAAATGTAAGAAACTGTAAGGATTTTGTTTATCACTTTATTATATTTATGTCTGATTTGCAGATGTTTATTTTTTTTCCGAAGGTCAATATAAAATATTGCATTTTTCCAAAAACCTAATAACGAAATAAATAATCCTTATCATTTTTTTTCTGCAATTTGATGATAATAAGCAGTTTGCAATGAATAAAACTTCTATATTGACCGATAATGCGTCAGGTTCCTTTGCAGGTTATTTATATCAGTTTGAGCAAGGACTTTATTCACTTCTATTATTAGAAGACCCTAAAGGCTATCTATCGATCGAAAATGTTGATGATGTTGCAACTCACAATCAGGACGGGACTGTATTGTTTACATTACAGGCAAAGCATAGTATTTCACAAAATGGCTCCACTTTCCCAGACAATGGTTATGGTCTTTGGCGAACTATAGAGATTTGGTTAGATAAAATCAGTCAAGGAATTTTCGACGAAAAAACTAAGTTCATTTGTGCGACAAATAAACCAATACAAAAGGAGGCTTTGGTAGTAAGAATTGTTAACTCAAATCTTGACGATGCAATGTCATTAATCGCTGAGAAAAAGCAGAGCTTACTCGACAAAAAACAGGTTAATGCTTCACAAGGTGAAAGCTATAAAACAGCAGATAAAATTCTCCCTATTATAAATCGTGTTCTTAATAGCAAGGGTTTATTTGAGACTTTACATAGTAACCTAGAATTAAGAGATGAACCTAACCTAAAAGAAAGAATTCTCAATAAACTTCTACTGAGCGGAAATAGCTTAAGCGAGTTGCAAAAGAATAACGTATATCAAGCATTACTAGGTTGGATTCAAGAAATTTGTTTGTATAAATGGAGAAATGGAACCATAGCCGTGGTCAAGAAAGAAGACTTAGACCAAAAATATCAAAGCTTGATTAACTCTCCCTCCATTATTAAGGCAATATTTAGAAACAAAGCTGATATCGAAGTTGGGAATGAGGAAATTGAAGAACGAAAAAATGAACTTTTCGTAAAACAGCTTCAAGATATAGATCATAACGGTGATGTAAAAAGGAGGTTAATTAAAAAGGCAATAGAAGACTATATAAGATATGAAATCGAACACACATACATAATTAATCAGGTTGGAGACTTCACAAAAAAAGATTTTGACCAGTTTATCGGCCAGTGTCAGGAAAAATGGCAAGACACTTTTGATACATTTATTACAAAGGAATTAGATGATTATTCAGATGAAGAAATGAATTCAAAAGCAATTGACATATATAATTATGTAATGCAAAAGCTTGAAATGAACTTTCAAACAGACCATTCTTTCAATATAAATAATATATACATCAAGAATGGTGGTTTTTTAAAGCTATCAAACATTCCTGAAATTGGATGGCATCCAAATTGGGAAAAGTTATACAAGAATTGAATATGAAATCAAAGTACGAAGAAGAATTTAATCTATATTCAACACTGCAAAATTCTGCAATTAGTGCTTTGGCATTGCACAGTTTTGTTTTAGGTTATTACAAAGTTGCTAGGCACAAGAAAAATAAGTCCAATTTTCCTAGTCTTCTATATTTATTCTATGTTCTTCCAATAGTTTACCACAGAAAGTCCCGTGATACATTTAAATCGTCCAATGAAATATATACGGCTATCGCAAATGACCAGGAGACTGTACTAGGCCTTCAAGAGCGTTCGAATAAAATGTCAGGGCAAACATTCGATGCCATCAACCTTTTGTATAGTAAAAAAATACTTGGTTATGATAGTACAAATAAAACTACCGTTCTTTTACGCGGTTTTATGTCTGAAAAAATTAATATTCCCAGCACAATAGGTCGTGAAAATATTGTAAGGATGATTCAAGATAGCGCCTATAAAATAGGTCACATATTTGCCAAAAATACAGACAAGAACCTCCAGCTTACTCTTAATATCAGGTTTTAATGCAACTAAAGATTAAAAATATAATACTCTACCCTGAATCAATTGAGAAAAAACCTAGAGTTATTTCCTTTGATACAAAAAAACTAAATGTTATAACTGGTTATAGTCAGAGAGGAAAATCAGCAATAATTGATATTGTAGATTATTGTCTAGGCAGTGGAGAATGTAACATACCGGTCGGTAAAATAAGGGATAGTGTTAGTGTATATGCTCTATATCTGGAGTTGAATGATGAATTTTACTTTTTGGCAAGGGAAAATTATGAATTATCAAAATCTACTATGTACTTCTTTAAGGAGAACGTGAAAGGCGAAAACCTAGATTTGAGAAGTAACAAATGGTTAGCAAACAAGTCAGAGTACAAAGTAAGCATAGCTTTCGTCAAGAAACAACTAAGTGAGCTTGCAGGATTTAAAAATTATACTGTAGAGGACCAAAACAATCCCTTTAATACATCAGCTAGTTTTAGGGATACCGCAGCATTTCAATTTCAAACCCAGAATATCATAGCAAATCCCTCAACGATGTTCTACAAAACTGATTCTTGGGAACATTTACAAAAGCTCAAGACTATTTTTCCTCTCATTTTAGGATATAGTTCATACGATATTATCCTTTTAGAAAATGAGATTTCAGAATTGGAGAGGCAAAAGACTAAGTTAGTAAACACTCTTGAAAATTTAAAAGAGCAATATGAAAACTGGCAAGGTGAGGTCTATAAATATTATTCTGAAGCAGTTTCTTTGGGCCTAACAAACTCTGATATTGATATACAAACTGCATCTGTAAGCAGAATAAGAACTGCTCTAAATACTATATTAATGTCCTCAAAAAAAGGAGAACTATACAAAAAAGGTTCGGCAAATAGGTTCAACGAAAAAACTAATGAATTAATCAATAATAGGGACTCCCTCATTCGAACTTTAAATATTTCCAAAAATAATTTAAATAAAATAGAACAACTTGAGCAATCTAAAGATGATTATCTGGATGATGTTATCAGGGAAAAAGAGAATAGACTAAGACCTGTAGAGTGGTTTTTGGAACAAAACGGCACAAATTTTTGTCCATTTTGCGATTCAGAATCTACCAAAGCAATGGATGAATTATTATCACTTAATGAAGTTCGAAAGGCAAATAGAGAGATTATTGATCAGGCCAAGTCGTTGAGTTATGACTTTGAAAAAGAAAAGAAAACTTTGACTCAAGAAATTTCGAAATATGAAAATTCGATAACCCAATTAGATGCTAATCTCAATATATTGCTCAAGGAAGAAAAGGAGGCCGAACAGAGTTTAAAGAGAACTTTTGAGTATGTTGGCAAAATCGAACACGCTCTATCAAACTTGAAAAAAATTGAGCCTTCGAGTGAGTTAAACAAAGAAATTGAAGTACTTAACGGTAATATCGCATCAAAAAAAACATCATTGAAAAAATTGAATGAAAAGTTTGATAAGGAATCTTCTTTGAAAAAGCTTACAAAGCTAATTGGCAAATATGTAGCAATCTTATCAATTGAGTCAAAGGAGAATAGATTAGTCCATCTTGACCCAGACAATAGTTTAAACATCAAAATTGAAGATACTAAAACAAAAAATAGATATTACTTGGCAAGACTTGGAAGTGGAGCAAACTATATGGGATATCATCTAGCAACAATGTTTGGACTACATGAGTTTTTCTGGCAATTAAAAAAAAGTAACAAAGTAAATTACATACCTTCTTTCCTTATTTTGGATCAACCCAGCCAAGTTTATTATCCAGAAAGCCTTAATTCTAAAACCGACAAACTTCGAAAAAACTCTAAAGATGTAGAAGACACTAAAAAGATTTTTGAAGCTTGTGTTGAATTCTTGAAAAACACCGGAAACGAAATTCAACTTATTCTTTTGGAACATGTTCCAAAAGATATGTGGAGTGATATTGACCCAGAATACATCAACCTAGTGGAAGAATGGAGAGGAACAGAGGGGAATAATGATTTTAAAGCCTTAATACCACAGGAATGGTAAATTAGTGACTATGTATTAGTAAAGATTCCTTTTTACATTTAATTGTAAATTGAATAAATCCCATGTTTATTAAATCACATTACTCTAGTTAAAACTATGACCAAATATCATTTTTTAAAGATTAGGTTTTTTTGGATGTTTAAACTTTTTAAACTTAACCACTCCATTTTTTTATATAATTTAACACCAATCTGCATCAACAAACAACATCCAAAACTAAATTTAATTTTATTCACAAATAATTGAAAATCAATCATTTGAATATGATTCTATTGTACTTTTCACATATCAACAATCGTCTAATCTTTAAGCGTTTACGATATGCGAAAATCAAATTTCATCACCATTCTATTTCTATTTGTTTCCAGTTCCATTTTGGCCCAGATCGGGGGCATTGAGAATTCCGTCAATGACATTTCCGATACCATTCGAACCATCTTTCCCATCATCCTTGGTGTCATCTTTTTAGTAGGTTTCCTGTTCAATGCCGGACACTTCTTCGGCGAGAATGCCGATCTTAAAAAAGGCATTACCCGGGTATTGGTCTTTGTCCTGATCGCCGGGGCGGTTGTGGGAATCTTTACCTATCTCATTGGAATCGTGGTGTAAAATGAAAAAGTACGAAATCTATCGAAATATCCGTAAGAAGGCCATGATTATGAGCCTGCCAATATCCTTGTTTGCCTTGATGATGGTATCGGTCATCGGTTCCCTGCTCATTATAATATTCTCATTCAGTTTTGGTGTCATCGTTGCCCTGCTGTTGTTCAATGCCCTATTGTTCGGGGCATTGGCGCAGTGGGCCAAAAACCCGCAATTACTTTCCGTTCAAAAGGTCTTCCCCTATTGCATCAGCAACAAAAAATTAAGTCCCCTTTCCTATGCATAAGATCAACCTGAATTCCCATCATCCCATACTGGATATCCAGAACCATCTGGTCTTTGCCAACAATGGCAATGTGGTCCTGTGCTATGGGGTAACCCTTCCCGAGGTGTATTCCCTGTCCGAGCAAGATTTTGAGGAACTGCACAGCATGTGGTTTCAAGCATTCAAGTCACTTTCCACAGGCACTGTCATCCATAAACAGGACATTTACCAAAAAGTGGGATATAATGCCGAACAATTGCCTAACCGCACCTTTTTGGAAAAGGCAACCCATGACTATTTTCAGGGCAGGGAGCACTTGAGCCATCAAAGTTATCTGTTTTTTGTACTGCCCTTGGACAAAGCGCTGAATGCCTCCAAATACGTCAACCCCTTTCGCAAAGCGGAAAAGGGCTTCCATCGAAAACTAGATGTACAAGTGGCGGAGTTCATCACTGCGGTCAATGATGCGGTGTCCTTTATCAATAACAGCCAGCACGTGTCATTGATGCCAATGTTACCTGATAACATTCTCAACCATACAAACAATTATTACAATGGTTTCAATGTTGGTTTTGACACGGATGTTCTACTGGATAAAAAACAAATCAAGATCGGCAACCATTTCTTTGATGCCATTGCCGTCAACAACGAAGCTTGTTTTGGAGGACCTGTCCAGAGCAGTAAGACCAATGAAAAATTCACCTCGGACGATTTTACCTTTCACCAAGGTTTTCTCGATGGATTGGGATTGAACCTGACCGAGAACCATATCGTCAACCACATCCTCTATTTGGATGACAAGCACAAATGGCGCAAGCTCCTGGACAAGAAAGTGGAGGAACTGGGCAAAAGTTCCAATTTCGGTTCCCAAAACAAGGTGGTCCTCAAAAAGGTCCAGCATATTCTTGACCAAATCAATACCGATGATTCGTCACGCATCATCCGGGGACATCTCAATATCATCTTCTGGCATTCGGAATCCGAACAGGTAAAACGGATTGCGTCCCAAATCAAGGCGGGATTTAAGGAGTTGGATATTGTACCCTACCACCCCAATGGAGAGGAACGCAAACATTACTTTCTGAATTCCCATCCCTGTCATGCCACCAACTTCTCCAACGAAGATCTGTATGTAACAGATTTGAAGCATGCACTATGCCTCTATATCAACAACACCAACTATACCTCGGATGCCACGGGGATCATCTTTAATGACCGTCAGTACAACATCCCCGTATTGAAGGATGTATGGGACGAACAAAAGGAACGCATCAAGGCCCGGAACTTTGCCATTTTCGCCCCAACAGGTGAGGGTAAATCCTTTCTCGCCAACAATATTTTGCGACAATACTTTGAGCAGGGCGTTCGGCTGGTCCTTATCGATCTGGGCGGCTCCTACGCCAAGTTTGCCAAGCTCTATCCCGAACAGCATATCATCCTGCGCTACGAGCAGGGCAAGAATCTGGGTATCAATCCCTTTTATATTTCTGATGATTCCGGTCTGTCCCCGGAGCGTTTGGAAGACCTTGCTGTCTTTCTCTTGGAACTCCTTGCCCAAAACAATGCTTCCAAATCCCAAGAGGTGGCCATTAAAAAGGTGTTGCTGCTTTATTACAAAAAAGTCAGACAGAATCATTCCCTGACTTCCCTGTACCAGTTTGTGGATGACCGAAAGGATACCCTTATCCAAGAACTGCAGATCAAGGAAGCCCACTTCAGTACCTATGAATTTTTACATATCCTCTCTGAGTATGTGGAAGACGGGCCTTACAGTTTCTTGTTCAATACAGGGGCCGATCAGACCTATACCATCGAGGACAAAAGGCTGATCATCTTTGAACTGGACGAGGTAAGGGACAATAAGGAGATCCTGTCCGTGATGCTCAAGCTCATCAAGTCCGCCATCCAACGGACCATCTGGCAAAACCGTTCCGAGCGTGGCATCATTTTATTTGATGAGTTTGCCAAGCAGTTGAAATTCCCCAACGTCCTGGAGAGTGTGGAATTCTATTACCAGGCCATCCGGAAACAGAACGGAGCCATCGGCATCATCCTGCAATCCATCAACCAATTGCCCAATAATTCCACGTCCGCGAGCATTTTGGAAAACACCCAGGTCATTTACAGTCTGCGGAACGAAAAGGGATATGATGCACTTCAACAGCGACTCAACCTATCCAGCCATGATTTGAACCAACTCAAATCCATTCGCAATAATCTAGTGGGGGAACGGAAATACACCGAGATCTTTATCAAGATCGGAAAGGAAAGCAATGTGTTTCGATTGGAAGTCCCGCCCGAAGTATATGCAGCCTACCTGACTGACGGAAAGGAAAGCATCGAGATCATGGAGCACTATGAAAAGACCCAGGATATGGAACAGGCCATCAAAGCATTTATTCACAACAAAAAGCAATCCTATGAAAACCATTAAGAAACAGTCCATCAGTAAAAAGGCCCTGATCTTACTATTGGCCCTATACCTGCCCGGCCGTGCCACGGCCCAGGGGATGCCGGTGTATGACAATACGAACTTTATCAGTATGACCAAGTCGTTGGTGGAGTCGGCCAAGCAGACGGCCGAACTGTTGAAGACCGTACAGTTTTTAAAGGAACAAAAGGACAATATCGTCAAGGTCAACAATGCCATCAAGCAATTGAAGGCCCTTCAGGAGCTGACCAAGAACAATGAGATTCTTTTCCGTACCGTACAGACGGATCTCAGGGAGATATTGAACTCCCCCTATATAAAGGCAGGGGAAGTGGAACAAGTATCGCGCTCCTTTGAGCAAATCATGGATACGGCCATTGATGATTTGGACTTTGTCAACCAGATCCTTTCCAGCGACTTTCTGAAGATGACCGATGCTGAGCGTACTGCCATATTGATGGATAAGAAAGTCCAATCCCAAGAAATGGTGGCCGAACTAGAGGTCAAGACTAAACGCTACAGGGAGATCATCTCCTTTCGGAAAATGCAGGACATCATCAATAACCGCGAAACCAATTACTGATGGCAGGTATATTCTTAGGCATCGGATTGGAATATGTGGATGCGGTCTTCCAGACCATCAAGGACAGTGATTTTTCCCAATACACCATTGTTGGGATGAAAACCTTGGCCGTATTGTTCTTTCTGATCAACATCCTCAAAAAATACAACGAGGGCATAGCCACCACTGATGGCCACACCTGGGGCCTCACCCCTACGGACTTGGCCAAGAACATTTTAATTGTCCTCTTGGCCATCTTTTCCACACAGGTATTGGAGGTATTCGATGGTATTTTGGTTGCCATCGAATCCCAATACCGGGACACGGCTCCGGCACTCCTCCCCTTACAGCTACAGGATGTAGATCTGGAACGGGATGTGGGTGCCTTGGAAGCCGCCAAAAAGGCCATGGCCATCCTCTATGAGGCCTTGGTCACTCCTTTGTACGGCCTAAAAATGTTGGCCTTTATCATAGGGGTCATCCTATGGCTGCTGGATATTTTTATCTATCCAATCTTCTTGGCCGAACGCTATTTCCTATTGGGGATTATGCAGACCTTTTTTCCTTTGGTCATCAGTCTGTCTGTTTTTGAAAAGTTCCGAAACCTAGCCTACACCTATTTCAAGCTCTATGCTGGGGTCTATATGCTGGTTCCCGCATTTTTTTTGGTCAATGTGTTCGTCAATAACCTTTATACTGAGATCAACACCAACTTTTGGGGCAGCCTGTTCGGTTCGGATTGGGGCAGTGAATTCTTTGCCCCGATCATCCAGCTGGGGTCCATCGGATTTATCGTGTTGCTCAAATTCAAACTGTACCGAAAGGCCACAAGTTTTACACTGCGTTTGTTCACCGGATAAACAATTCTATAATGAAAATGAAAACACCTTTTAAAAACATCCAACAGGTTTTACGGCTGAACCGATTTGTGGTCTTGGCCTTGGTCATCATGACAGGGTTGGTCTGTATCATATCAGTCACACTGGTTGTCAAGATACACAGGGAAAGCCAGGAAAAGGCTTTTGTGGTGAGTTCCAGTGGAACTGTCATTCCCCTTCAACTGGCTTCCCAACGCGAAAACTTGGAAGTTGAGGCCCTCGCGCATTTAGAGCAGTTCCATAACTGTTTCTACGGCGTGGAAGCCAACAGCTATGAAAAGAACATGGAAAAGGCCCTTTGGTTGGGCAACTCCTCCGTGGATGCTGTATACCGTCAAAAAAAGGCCGATGGCTTCTATAACCGTTTGTTGCAATATTCCTTGGTACAACAGGTGGAACGCATCGATTCCCGAATCGATATGGACCAGGAACCCTATGCCTTTCAGACCCGGACCCTGATTCGCATCAATCGAGGTGCTGTCACCGACACCTATGAATTGGTTACTACGGGCAAACTCATCCAAGTGGCCCGAAATTTCCCCCATAATTCCCATGGGTTATTGATCACTGATTTTTTTGAAAACTCCATCCGTAAAATAGAAGCCTATGAAACCCCAGCAAAATAAGATTGTATTTGTATTGGTCCTGATAGGGGTGGTCCTTTTTATCGTGGCCTACTCCATCTTCACCTTTGGTAAGGACAAGAAAACCGACCTTAGACCGGACCGCATTCCGATGCCCGATCTGGAGGAAAACCAAAAAGTGTATGAATCCAAGATGGAAGCCCTGGATGCCCTCAAGGAGGAGCGCGAGACCACCGCTCCCCAGGTCTATCCCGACCATATGGTCGATGACAAGGGCTATTTCAATCCGGACTATATGGAATATGAGAAACAGCGTATTATCGATAGTGTCTACAGTACGGGCAATTTGGCCACACATCGAGAACCCGTTCCACCTTTGAAAGAAACCTCGCCAAGCAAACCGGAAACCGAACCAATCCAAATCGAAGAACCGCTGCCGGACAGCTCCATAAGTGTTAACGAACTGGCCCTTGAACACCAATTGTTCTTTGCCTCCCATCCTAAGGTTCTAGAAAGTGAAACCACTAAAGGCATTTTGGTCGAAGTGGACGGCAAACAGGTCTTGCGTAAAAACAGCCGCATTAGGTTGCGTCTGGTGAAACCTACCACAATCAAAGGACATCGCTTCCCCAAATACACCCTTTTGTTCGGCACCGTACGTTTCCGTCCCAATCGGACCATCCTGAACATTTCCCAAATCGACCACGTTCCCTTGCAATGGGAAGCCTTTGACCTACAGGATGGCATAGCGGGCCTCTATCTGGAGAACTCCCTTCGTGAGGAAGCCACCCAAGAGGTGATGGACGATATGGTACAGGATATCAATATTGCCGGTTTGCCCCAGGTCAGGGGTCTAAAGAGTGTTTTCCAACGCAGCCAGCGTAAGCAGAAAGTGACCGTTTTGGATGGTCATCGCCTGCTTCTAAAACCAAAACAGTAACATTAAAAGCAAAACCATGAAAAATCATATCCTTTTCCCCATCATCTCATGTCTCCTTTTCTCTATCCAAGCCCCAGGTCAAACCTTGGACACAATCTATGCCAACGACCATCAGGTGGTGTCCCTTTCCTTTACGGATCCCATCCAAACGGGCATGATCGGTTCCCCTAACTATGCCTTCAGTTTCAATAGGGAACAAGCGGACAACTTGGGATTGCTGCAGGCAGAAAAAGGCCAAGAAAGCAATCTATTGGTGCGGACCACCACAGACAACCTTTACTCCTTTATCCTCGCCTATCGGGAAGACCTCTCCCAATTGCATTATTTCATAGCCCCGGAGCAACAACTGAAGAACCCTTTTCAACATTCGTCCAATAGCTCCGCAACACATGATTCCATCCAGAAAACACCATCCATCAAAGAAGAGCGGTATACGCTTTTATGTACCCAATTGCTGCACAAAAAATCATCCACCCGCCACAGCAAACATCAAAAAGGAATAAGGGTCAAACTCATGGACCAAGTGTACCATGATGACCATGTCTATATAGTTTATGAATTGAAGAACCGTTCCACTATTCCCTATGCGCTTGGAAAGTTTCAATTATCCAAAGTATTGGGCACTCCAAAACGGAAAGCCTCTTATCAGGAATTGCCCATCGCTCCCTTGTTTGAATTCCAAATGCCAAATCAAATCGGTTCGGGCACTTCGGTCCGCTTTGTGGTGGTCTATCCCAAGTTCACCCTGAATTCAGAGGAACGCTTACAAGTAAAAGTCTTGGAGGCCAATGGAAGCCGAAATCTTATCCTCAAGTTGCGTTGATTGTTTCTCGAATAAGCCCCAGACTCCAATGGGACATTCATCATTGAACATATAATCTACCCTAACTTATAGACTGAAAAAGAAAGGATTCAACTTTACAGGGTTCAAAAAGAAAGAATGATTGGAATAGGAGCCAGAAACTTTAATACCCATGGAATAAATCGAAAAAAACACGCGCAATACTGGCGCCTGTTGCACAAAAAAGGGGAAAAGCCCGTAATGACCTTTGCCTATTGCCGGATTGATCGTACCTTTAGATATGCAGGCCAGTACGGGACAACCGCTTGGCCGTTGTTAGTAATTAAACCAAAAATTCTGCTGAAAGAATACTCCATATCGGATATAATACTATCCAATCCAAAAGACAGGTTTTTCTACGTTGGAACTTTTGAAGGGACAGAGGACCCAAAAGTAGAATGGCCACATAGACACGATTTTTATTCCATTGTTTGGTTCACGAAAAGCACAGGAATCAATGTCATCGACTTTGAGGAATATGAGATCAAACACAATAGGCTTTTTTTGATGCGACCAAAACAAGTACATAATTGGTCCTATTCAAAAAGCTCGAATGGATACATCGTCGTTTTTGACAGGCATCTAGTAAAAGAAATAACAGATTTTGCAACCCAACCCTTTATTGATTTATCCAATAAGAACACAAAACTCTTAACCCCTTTGTTTGAAAACCTTATCGATGAATCTGGGAAAAATGACGAATTGGGCAAAAAAACAATCATTCACGGGATTTCATTTTTATTACTTCAACTTAAAAGGCTATCAAATGAAAATCCTCAAGACAAAGGAATTAAATCAAAAGGCATTTTAAGATTTTCAAAATTAGTATCAGAGACTATTGGTGAAAATATTTCTGTCAATGAATATGCCTCAAGATTGAATTTGACCGTTGATAATCTCAACCAAATCTGCAAGGAAAATTACGGACAAAGTCCAAAAACTATCATCTTGGAAAAGAAAATTACAGAGGCCAAGCGACTTCTATATTTTACGGATTTATCGGTAAAGGAAATTGCTTTTCGATTGGGATTTGAGGATAGTTCCTATTTTTCAAGAATATTCAAGCAGAAAACAAACCTCTCGCCCACTGAATTTAAAAGTACCTGAAAACCTGGAAAAAATACTGTGATGGGACTTCCCTTACCCATTAGTTTTGCCTAAAAACAAAATGAAGTATCCATCAATTATCATTTTCACTTTGTGCGTTGCTCTAAGTGGATATGGACAATCAGAAAATCAGACAAAAATGGACAGTACAAAAACAGAACGATTTAAAAGAGGTTGGGAAAAACTTAAAGAAATAGACGGGCAAGCAGGCGTGAATGTCATCGAAAGTTTAAAAGACATTTCGCCCGACCTGGCAAAATACACCATTGAATATCCGTTTGGCGATGTTTACAGCCGAGAAATTTTGGATAACAGAACAAAAGAAATCGCAGTTGTTGCCGCCATGACGGCAATGGGAAATGCCAGGCCCCAATTAAAAGTCCATATCAACGCGGCTTTGAATGTTGGAGTATCTGAAGAGGAGCTTTCGGAAATTATGATCTTGATGTCGGTTTATGCAGGATTTCCATCCGCCTTAAACGGGACATCAGCCTTAAAAGAAGTCATAATGGAAAGAAAAAAGGAAGAATAACTGCTTTTACATAGATGTTAAAGGCAATAGCGGTTTGGGTGTCAACTCGAACCGCTTTTTTTATTGAATACAGTATCTTGTAAGTTGAAAAGTAGTTGCGTAAATCCGCTGCCTTTTATCCATAGAACGTAACCTTGAATATCATTAACGTTTGAGCAACAAAAAAATGTCCATAAATGCGAGAAAATAGTCTTGATTGGAAAGAATACGAAGCTATAACTAAATACATCTATGAAACCTTGGGTAAAGAATTTGGTGTTACTATTGAAGGTTATGGCATAACCTGCAAAGTAGAGGGGAGATCAGGAAGTTTTCATCAAATTGACGTTTTGACAAAGCAATCCAATGGAGTGCATCAGTTTCGAACCGCAATTGAATGCAAATGTCTAAAGAATAAAGTAACCAAAGGTACCGTGATGAAGTTGGTAAGCACCATCAAAGATGCTCGAATCGACAAAGGTGTCATCGTATCAAAAAGTGGTTTTGCCAGTGGTGCTGTAAATTTTGCACGTGAGTATAATATTGGACTTGTTGAACTAAGGGAAGCACAAGAAAATGATTTTCAGGAACATTCCAAAGAAATTCATATTGGTGATCTAAACCTGAACAGTAAAGTACGTATAACACGGCCACAAATTTTGAATATAGACATCGGCAACAACCAAAGTATTGAAATCAGGGATGAGTGGGATTATTATAATTATATAATAACATTAAAAAACCAGACCAAAATTCCTTTGTTAAAATATGTGAACGAATTTCGCAATGAAGTTAATCTCCAAAATAAAAAAGGAAAAATAATCAACAAGCATTATGAAATTCCAAACGCCAATCTTTTTAATAAAAAATCTTTGACCACTATAGAAATCAATGAAATCATCTTCACAGGGCAATTAATAGAAATCGATGCCAGTCAAAGCTTAAGCTTTAAGTTGGTCGATCAGGTTTGGTTGATCATGAAATCCATATTTGAAGAGCGGGTATTCACTTTTTCAGAGAGTGGTTTGATTGTAGAGCGCAAAAGCAAATAATATTTCCGACAACTAAGATGGCAAAGTATCATTGCTCATTTACCACCCTGAACTAAATTCCTTAATTTACAACTAAAGGAAGGAATCCTAAATCTCATCGTACAACTAAGATGATCATTTCCCGAACAGGGCCCTGATCTCTGCATGGATGCGATAAAAGTTCCCCTCCAAATCTATATTCTTAGGTGGTTTAGGTAACCCCTTCAGAAGCTGGGGCCTTTTGAACTGCACTTTTTTTTCCTTCCCATCAGCAAAGGCGATAAACTCCCCTTGTTGCAACCGAAAGAACACATCGGCCCTTATTTTGCTCACCTCCCGCTCACCTGTGGTCACACGGGTATCAAAATTAATGGTATGGCTACGATTGATGCTGGTGGTGGGTTTCTTTACGAGTTCAAAAAACCTCTCATAGTACTTGGCCGTCTCCGGGTCGTTCACCTTCCCAAAAAATTGGTAGGATAGGTTACTCAGAATCGCTCTACTGGCCTTGTCCCCATAGAGGATATCGTTCTGTACCTTGTCCTGCAACACATATACCGTAGCAATATCATAGCTCCGCAAGGTAGCTGGGATGCGGTGCATGTTCAATAGCCGTAAGGTTGGTGCCTCCTCCATCAAGAGAAAGGATGGCTTGGCGTTGCGTATGGCCATCTGCTTAGTCAGGGTATGTATGATCGTGGCAATAGCAGGGCTATAGGCCGTTTCATATTTGGGATTGTTGACCACAGACACGATGACGGGACGTTTTTGTACCTTGATATCGAGGGGCACTTCATCCTCGGATAGCACATAAAAGTTGCGCTGTGTGGAGATTTTCTTCAGGGCATTAGAGAGCGTACTGCGTACCCCAGCGGTCTGGCGTTCCGACTTGATGCCATTGACAAAGGCATCGGCCATGGCCTTGGCCGTATGGTTGCCCCGGAGAAAGGCTTCCAAGCTTTCCATGTCCAGATATTGGTAAAGGGCCATCAGATGGGGCAGGGTACAATAGTCAGGATAGTCCGATTTCAGTTTCCAGATCATCCCGCCCAACAGTCCCTCCACGGCATCGGTGAAAAACTTACCGCTGCCCGTGGCACCGGATTCCTTCTGTTCCAAAAGGTTTTCGACCAATACGCGGGAGAGTTCGTTGACACTTTCCTCCGAGTCCATATACCGTGGAGCAATGGGATTGACCCGGTAATGGATGGGATCAAAACCAACGGGGTAAAAGTCCACCTTTTCAGCATCAATCAAGGGGTAGGCAATTTCCGTAAGTTCAAAATCCTTGTAATCATGGATGACCCCTGAAAAGCCGTTTTGGACAAAATGGTCCAACAGGGGTGCGACCACACTTTCCGTTTTACCACTGCCTGCGGCCCCTATGATGGAGATGCCCCTACGGATGTTCTGCAAAACGAGTTTTCCTTTTTGCAATGGTATATTCACCAGAAAAGGAGTGGGCTTGATGGGGAGAGCTTCCCTAGCCACAAAGACATAACCTACCACATTGATTAAAAGCAGTGGACAGACCAATCCCAAAATCAACTGCGGTCCAGGGAATCCTGCAAAAACATAAAGACATATGCCCAAGCAGACCATGAACAACAAACCGATTCCCAAGGCAAAACGTATCCACCGGTAAAGTGCAAGTGAAAGCAAGGCCCCCACGACTGTGATTGCAATAAGTAAGTTCCATTCTCCTTCCATATGCGATGTGATTAGATACCGATAGAGCCTGATTTGATGGCCAGCTCCACACCCCGTTTCAGGGCCTTGATGGTCTTTAGGGCCAGCTGTACTTTGTTGGTCGGGATCTGTGGGAGATGGACACCTGATTTGCCCAGCAACTTAAGGGCGAAGGCCTTTTCATTGGCGGGCAGGCCCAAAATAGTACTATAGTACAGCTTCGGGTTCTGGACCATCAGTTTCCGGGACGGATAGTGTTCCACAAAATTCCGTTGGTATTCAAATTTTGCATCGAACACTTTTTCCGCTTGCGTAAAAAACTGGTCCCGATCGAACCCCCGTTTGACCGGCTTTCCATGGAGCATCACTTCTGAGGCCCTGTATTTACTCCCTGGCGAAAGACTGACGGAGTTACTGGCATCCCTTCGGCTGACAATAAGGTGCACATGGGTCTGGTGACCCAGTTTGGCCATCCCCTGGACAATGCGTTTCCCGTCCAGTTGGTGGGGAGCGGATTGTTCCAATTCGGAAATCTTTTCTTTGATCTGCTCTAGATTACCTGTTTCCTCCCCTCGCACTATCCTGCGTTTTTGATGTTGGAGCTCCAAGATCTTTGAGGCTATGGGCTGGTTCTCCCTGACCTCTCGGTCCTTGCCCTTGAAGTAGCGCTGGTGTTCCACTTTGGCGAAATATTTTATATCATCAACATTCGGTGCCCGTCCATGTATTTCCCGATGGAAGGATTGGGCATAGGCCTTCATCAGTTCCCGGGTATATACTTTCAAATCTCTTGAATGGTCCTTCAACCGCCTCAGCTCCGCCTGGCTCGGACTGACCGTAATGGCATAGAACTTGGGCTCGTGCCTGCTGAGTTTTTTCGTATTGCCATCGATTTCCGAGATGACCTGTTCCGCGGTGATCTTATCCCCATGCTGATTGAAAAAGTGTTCCTGTTCAGAAAGGGAAAGGGACTCGTTTTCCTTTTCAAGATAGGCCACATAATCGGCCGCACTTTGACTGAAATTTCCTTGTGTCTGTTGGGGTGTGATGGTGATATACATAGCGGTTCATTTTTTAGGTTCTTGGTGTTTTTGGGCCTCCTTTTTCCTTATCCAGTTCTGCAGTTCGGATTCCAGGGTCTTGGCCGTTTGCTTGCGTTCCGTCAACAGGGGCTTCTTTTCCGAGGGGTCCTCTCCTTCGAAGAGGGCATGCATCATGGCCGCGGTGGGTTTGGTCTGGTTCTTTTCGATGTCCTTGATCACGGCCAATACTGCATTGATCCGTTTTTTGATCAGGCTTTCCAAGGTATGGATATGGGGTCCCAGGGATTCTTTTGGGGAAATCCCATTGGCCTCGAAAAAGTCCAACATCAACAACAAGGTCATCGATTGGGAAGCTCCCAACTGCTTGCTGAATTTCTTGAATTTTTGGGCGATCGATGTTTTGATGCTCAAGCTTTCAAAACGCTCCTTTTCGTATCCTTTATCCATTTTTCCGTGAAAAATTTGCCGGTTTTAGGGGGCTGGCGGCGTTTTTCCGTGAAAAACGCGGACCATCTCCCCAAAAATCATTTTAAAAATTTATGTAATAGTTTAAATATCAACGTTTTGACAAAAACCGCAAACTAGTAACATGGCGCTAGCCTGTTACCCTCTTGCTTCTCCTTTGTCCCGCGATGCGGGACCAAAAACTCGAACAACCTGGCCAAGGCCAGTTGCCTTATTATGTACATGTCAAATTGATGGGTACGGACTTAGGGAAAGTCAAATCAAATGGATTTCCGCACTCAAATTATGGTGTTTACCAATACCCTAAATTTATGGAATTTAATACGTTGAACATAAAAAAAGCCCATCATAATGGATGGGCTTCGATGGTGTGTATTAGGGTTCACATATTGAATACAAAATCATAATTGTATAGATTTCGCATCGCTTCATCTTCCAAGAGGGCTTCATAGTCCTTATCATGGATTTTTGCAAATTGGCGCAATTCGGTCCCGGAACGACTTTCCACATCTTCTTTGGAATCGGAAAGTAAACGTTCCTGGGTCTCGCTATCAAGGTTTGTAAAATTCAAATAGACCATAATTCAATGTTAATGAAATTCATTGCTCACAAATCGTAAAGACTAGGATCAAATCCATCGGGATAATCCCCAAGATCTTGTTGTAGTTCCGACCCTATTTCAAGATCCGTCATATCTGTATTCGCTTCCATGAACATTGGATTATAAGATTCCATTATCGGCAAAACTGTAATACCGTCCATCGGGCGCAAGGATGATATGGTCCAAAACCTTGACATCAAAAAGCTGGGCGGCCTCTTTGATCTTTTGGGTCAATTGTTTGTCCTGATAACTGGCCTTGAGTTGTCCAGAAGGATGGTTATGGGCGAGTATGATCCCCACGGAAAGGGTCTTTAGCGTAATGGCAAAAAGGATGCGCAGATCTACCAAGGTTCCCGTGATGCCTCCATGGGATAAGGGGTAAATGCCCTTTACCTTGTTGGACTGGTTGAGCAGCACGATCTTAAAGGTTTCGTGTAGGCCTATGGTCTTGTTGTCCCAATTTTGGAACAATAGACTCGCCACCTCGTTGGAGTTCGTTACGGAAAGGGATTTCAGGGTACTGAGCTTTTCCCTATAACTGATCTGTATTTCATTGACACGGTGTTCCATTTCAAATGTTTTAAGGATGAAAAAAGAAAGGGATGCCCATAGACTGGACACCCCCTATCCATTTTACTCGGTGGTATTGTTATCACCACCGCCCAAAAGCAGGATCTCACTGGCCACGATCTCGGTCACATATCTTTTGTTACCCTCTTTGTCCTCATAGGAACGGGAGGTCAATTTCCCTTCGATGGCAACTTCCTTGCCCTTGGTCACAAACCCTTCGATAATGTCGGCCAGCTTGCCCCATCCAATGACGGTGTGCCATTCGGTGTTGGTGATGCGTTCCCCTTCGGAGTTCTTGTAGTGTTCATTGGTGGCCATGGTGAACCGTGCCACACGTTTCCCTTTGTCAAGGTCTGTGATGGTGGGATCCTGCCCCACGTTTCCGATCAACTGCACTTTGTTTCTCAATGTACTCATGATAAAAAGTTTTAAAGGCCTGCCGTCTTCCAGTATGGACAGATCAGCAAACAGGGTTAAAAATTTCCCCTCTATTTTTTTGGTCATTATTTCCCAAATTTTAAGGGGCGTTTGTTTGCTTCTTACGTGCGTAGCACTATAAAAGAAGGGGGTTCTGTCAAGGCTTTTGGCCGGAAATCGGGAGGCTCCGCGACGTAGCAAAACCTTTAGGTTTTCAAGGAAGTGGAAACCCTATTTATGGACAAAACCTGCCTTGGCCTTGACAGGTTCGATAAGGGCCCTAGGTATTCCTTCAGACCCATTGGCAAGGGAGCGTACGGGAAGTTAAGCGACTGCGGGCGATGGTGTCCTGATAGGAAGTCCTTGGGCACTGCCCTGTTTTTCGATGCCCCGAAAAACAACCAGGGCTTCTTTTATTAAGGACCCCTTAAAATTTGATGGGCGGACGGACGGATTTGCGTCCCTTCCCGCAAAGCCCCAAGAAGGGTTTGCAAAGGAAGGACGCACCAAAAATCCATTTGGACGACTTCCGTTTAGGCTAAATGCCGATACCTTAACTATTGCGATGGTAATGGGTCAATAATCCTAGAACTTGGTTTCTTTTTAATCTTTCCCGAACAGCTCTCCCTGATCGTGAGGGGAAGGTCCGATCAATTTGGGCGTTGAAGTTTTCATACTGTCCTTTAGGGCTTGTCGCCGTTTCTCATAGATCCAGACCCTTAACCCTTTCAAAAGACCCATCTCATATTCGGACAGTTGTTGGGGTGCCACATCCTCCATGGCCTCCATCTGCCCTGTTTTTTTGAAGGTCTTGGTATACTGTAGCCCACACCATGTGTAGATGTTCACCCATTCACTGGGCATGGGGGATTCGAAGGTCCTGGGCATCATGTAGGCCACTACCTCTGTCAAGGAAGCCATCTGTTCCCCACGCATCTGGGTCAACATCCGTGCCATTGTAATATTGTTTAAAAGGTCTTTGGGCACGGCATCCTGCCATTGTGATGGATACACAATGATGGGACTTTGCAATAGGTCCATAAAGTCAAGGACAAAATCGGATTTGGCCTTTTTGAAAGACTTGGGTCTTAGGTTTGGAATTGGTGTTTTCGCTGGCTCCAGTTCAAAGCCAAAATCCAGTTGCACTACGTTTTGTTTTTCCATGATCTGCGTTTTAAATTGAACAATAGTGGCAGACCGCCAAACGCAAGGGAAAATTTTGGAGTGGTAAGGAAACGGAATAAATAGTGACATCGGCAACGGCTTTATGCCGTCCCTTGTCCGAGAAATATTTTCCGGGTTTATCTTTGGGCAGTATTGATCGGAATAGGTTCTACACCCTTCTATTTGGCCATCAGTGCACCCGTACCTACCTGCCTTGGGTCAGGTTTCAAAGGCTGTTTGAGGGTCGAGATTACCTCCAAACTGAAATGCCCGAACTCCTCAGTCACCGTTCCGTGGCACAGATAGATGCCCTTTCCATGAATGGGTGTGGATGCCATTGTTTGGGGAAAGTGGACACAGTCAAAAAAATGCCCTTCCAGATCGAGCATGGTGGTAAAGCGCATGGTGTCCCCTTTGGATGTGGTGTTCAACCGGGTATGCACCATGGAGCCATAGATCCATATCTTTTGGTTGCCATTGGCCTCAAAATCACCGGCGGTTAACCGGCTCTTCACCTTGCCGTCCATGAGTTCATAATACCCGCAAAGCGGAAAGCCCAAGAGTTCCAATTGGTCATAGGCATCCTCAATGGGATGGGAAGGCAAATTCGGCAATGTGAAATGCCTGTGGTTGGGTTTGAACAGTAGTTTCTGGACCGTATCCTTTCGATGGGCCTTGGTCTTGAACACGGCCTGCCAAAGCACTTGTTTCTTGGGCATGCCAAAGACACGAAAGGCATCGATACGCACCAAGATGGTCAACTGTTCGATGGCAATGGGGACACGGTCGATAAAATCATCAAAATCCCTGAACTTGCCATGAAGCTGCCTTTCGTTGAGGATGCGTTGGATGACCAGACGTTCCAGACTCCGAAGCTGTCCCAGTCCCAAATAGATATGCTTCCCATAAATGGCATTGACATGGTCACTGCGGTTGATACAGGGCGGATGGATAATGCCTCCCCACATCTTGGTCTCATGGACATAGAGTTCCGTATCGTAGAACCCTCCCCCATTGTTGAGCACGGCCACCATGAACTCCAAAGGAAAATAACATTTCAGATAAAGGCTCTGGTAGCTTTCCACGGCATAGGAAGCGGAATGTCCCTTGGCAAAGGCATAGCCTGCAAAGCTCTCGATCTGTTCCCAGACCATTTGGGTCAGGGCGGCATCATGCCCCCTTTGCTTGCAGTTTTCAAAAAACTTGAGTTTCACCGCCTGAAATTCCTCCCGGGAACGGAATTTCCCACTCATCCCCCGCCGCAGCACATCGGCCTCCCCAAGGTCCAGTCCCGCGAAGAGGTGGGCCACCTTGAGCACATCCTCCTGATAGACCATGATCCCATGGGTCTCCGGCATGATTTCCAAAAGGATGGGATTGGCTTCCTTGCGTCGTTCCGGTTCACGTTCCCTTCGGATGTACTCATCCTTCATTCCCGAGGAGGACACCCCTGGTCTGATCACGGAACTGGCCGCCACCAGTCCCAAATAGTCATGCGTCCTTAGTTTTTTCATCAGCCCCCGCATGGCAGGGGATTCCACATAATAGGCCCCTATGGCCCTCCCTTGACTCAATAACCGATTGATATGGGCATCCTCTTTCATCGCCTCCACGCTCTTGATGTCCCAAAGCACGGCATCCGGTTGGTTGCCCTTGATGACCTCCACCGCCTCTTTTATCTTGGCCAATCCCCGTTGCCCCAAAATATCGAACTTGAACAGGCCCACATCCTCGGCAATGATCATGTCGAACTGCACCGTCGGAAATCCTTTGGGTGGAAGGGTCGTGGCCGAATAGTAATGCTCGGAACGGTCCAGAATCAAGATTCCCGAGGAATGCACACTGATGTAATTGGGCATCCCATGGATATAGGTGGCGTATTTCAGCACCAATCGGGCCAGTTCGTCCAAGCTTCCCTGCTCATAGCAACCCGCACTGAGCTTATCAATTTCCTCGGTGGGCAGACCGAACACCTTGCCGAGTTCCCGAACAGCGGCCCGGTACTTAAAGGTGTTGTAGGTTCCCAATAGGGCCACATGTTCGAAACGTTCAAAAATATAGGCCGTGACATCATCCCGGTCCCAAGTGGAGAAATCAATGTCAAAATCCGGGGGCGAGGCCCGAAAGGGATTGATGAACCGTTCGAAATACAGGTCCAGTTCAATGGGATCTACATCAGTGATCCCGATCAGATAGGCCACCAAACTGTTGGCCCCGCTCCCCCTACCCACGTAAGGGTATCCTTTGGACTTGGCATAGGAGACGATATCATGGTTGATCAAAAAGTAGGACACAAAATCCAACTCTTGGATGGTCTTCAGCTCCCGGAACATACGTTCCTTGACTTTTTCCGTGGGATGGGCATAGCGTCTGGGCAGCCCATCCAAGGCCAGTTCCCGCAACCGTTCCACATCCATGGCCTTGGACGCCAAAAAACGGGACTGGTTTTGGGAAACCCTATCACTTCCAAACCCAAAGGCAATGGAACAGGAATCCATCAACCGCTGTGTGTTCTCCCAGATATGCGGAAAATCGACCAAGGCATTTTTCAATTCCTCCATAGGCCGAAGGGTATCGGTGGACTTGGCCTCTTCGGACTGGGGCAATTTGCTCAAAAGTGTGTTCAAGCCTATGGCCCGAAGCAACCGATGGGTATTGAAATCCTTTTTGCTACGAAAACTCACGGGCTGTAACAACACCAATCTGTCGGTATAATCCCGATACTTGGAGAACCGTAATTTTCGGAGTTCGTCTACCGAGACCCCAATATATTCATAGGCCTTAAAATCCGTTCGTTCCTCTTCCTGTATCTTCTCGAAAGGATAGATCACATGGACATGTTCAAAAATTGGAGCCACAGCGGGAATGGGCGTTCCCTTGTGCAGGTGTTCGGATAGAAAGGCATTGATTTCCCGAAACCCCTCATTGTTTTGGGCCAGTCCCACAAACTCCTGTACGTTCCCGTTCCGAAAATCGATGCCCAAAATGGGACGTATCCCCTGCTCATTGGCCAATCGAACAAAGTTCATGCCCGCCGAACTGTTGTTGATGTCGGTCAGGGCCAGCGCTTCTACCCCATGGGAACGAGCCAACACCAATAGCTCCGTTTCGGAGAGTACCCCATAGTTCAAGGAGTAATATGTATGGCAGTTCAAGTACATGTTATTGCTGTCTATGGGCCAATAAAATGGGTGGTTGTCCATCAAAGGGGTTTCCGCCCCTTCCTATACTATGGGCACCCATGGCCGAGGCACGCATCAAACTGGACTCCCCAAAACGGTTCCTTACACGGTCCATGGCCTGATAGAGGTTCAGCAGTTTTTCATCATCGGCAAAAAGGTCTATCTGATAATGCCCACCAACGATATGACTGTAGTTGACCCCAACAAGTCGGATCAGCATCCTTCGGTCATAAAGGGAGGTGAAGAGTTCCTTCACCAAGGGCACCAACACATGGTCCGCAGAAGTATAGGGAACCCGTTTCTGCTTGGTGTAGGTCTTGAAGTCACTGTACCGGATCTTCACACTCACACAGCCCGTCATCTTATTGGCCCTTCGGAGTTGGTAGGCCAGGTTCTCCGCCATGGCGAACAAGGTGGTCTCCAGTTTGACCATATCGGTGGTATCCTTACCATAGGTCCGTTCCGTGGAAATGGACTTCCGTTCATGAAACGGGACCAAGGGGGAATTGTCCAACCCTTGGGCCCGCATCCAAATGGTTCGTCCGTGCAGGCCAAAGGCACTTTCCAGCATCTCCAAGGGCAGCTCCTGTACGGTCTGTATGGTGGTCACCCCCATATTGGAGAGAAGCCCATAGGTTTTCTCGCCCACCGAGGGCAGCTTACGGATGTGCAGGGGTGCCAGGAACTCCTTTTCCAGCCCAAGGTCGATCTTCATCTGGTTGTTGGGCTTGGCCTCCCCGGTGGCCACTTTGGAGACCACCTTGTTCTGGGAAAGTCCAAAGGAAATGGGCAACCCTGTTTCTTTAAGAATCCGTTGCCGCATTTCAGAGGCGTACTTATAGCAACCAAAAAAGCGGTCCATCCCCGAGAGGTCGGCATAGAACTCATCCACACTGGCCTTTTCAAAGACCGGGACGCTCTCCTTGATGATCTCGGTCACATTGTCCGAGAACTTCATATAGGTCCCCGCATTGCCCTTGATGACGGTGGCCTCCGGACACAATCGCCGCGCCACTTTCATGGACATCCCCGAGTGCACCCCGAAGCGACGGGTCTCATAGCTACAGGCCGCAACCACCCCTCTGTCCCCCATCCCTCCGACCAATAGGGGTCGCTTCATCAGACGGCTGTCCAACAGCCGCTCACAGGAGACGAAGAAGGTATCCAGATCGAGATGGAGAATGGTGGGTTTCATACAAATATTGGATTTATTCCTATTATTTGGAAAATATCCAAATGTACGGAAAGGGACGAGCCGTTTCAAAACTTTAACAATTTTGACTATCTTAATACAGCATAATTCAACCTCAAGATGTGCTACTCGACCAGACAGACCCGGGAACGGAAGGAGCTGGAGAAATTGCTCTCCGTAAAGGCCATGTACGGTGACATCGACACCGACCTGGAACTCATTTATTTCCATGCTAACGGCTGGAGCCATCCCGTGATGTGGACCCTGGGCCAGGAAGAGCCCAACAATATGCTCCCTGCCATGTGGGGCATCATGCCCCCTAAGGAAAAACAGGAAAATTACACGGAGTATTTCAAAAACCCAAAGACCTTTGGGGGATTGAATGCCAAATCCGAAAAGCTCTTTGACCATTTCGTGTACCGGTATTGTTGGGAGAACCAGCGGTGCATCATTCCCGTGGATGGTTTCTTTGAGCCCCACAATACGAAAGTGAAAGTCAAGGGCAAAGACTTTAAGGTTCCCTTTTACTTCCATAGAAAGAACGGCGACCCCATATACCTAGCGGGCATCTATACCAACACCGCAGACGGTAGAAGGACCTTTGCAGTACTTACCAAGGACGCCACCCCCATGTTCGCCGAGATCCACAACGAAAAGAAACGGCGTCCGGTGATCATCGACGACGAGAATCTGGAATCATGGCTATATAACGGAAACAATGCATCCGATGTCCAGGATCTGATTGATGACGACCTTTGGGAAGGGGATCTCGAAGCCCATCCCGTCACCAAGGACCTCTATAGCAGAACTGTGGATTCCAACTACCCGGGAATCATTGACAAAGTGGACTACGAAGAAGTTTCCATTTCCCATGGGTGACCATAAAAAAAGAGGAGCCTCTTGCCAGACCCCGCTATATGTGAATTATTCTATAATTATTTTGGTCTGCTGCTCCATGGGAAGCTGCAAAGGTAGCATTACATCCCTAAAGCACTTATCGGAGCATCTTGAAAAAACAAAAAGTCATACACCTATTTATCAAAGTTAAGATTCAAAATGGTTCCAATCAACCATTTTTGGTGGTTTTGATTCCCATCAAACATACTCCAACCCTACCAATTCTATTAAAAAATTACATCTCAAAAACTGCCTCCAAGTGACCAACGACCCTAATTCGAAAGTAGCCCGATTTTCCATCAATTTTAATACCAGCACTTAGGCCGAATAGGAAGGTCGCTTCATCTTGGTACGGGAATGGCCAAACTCGTATTCTTTGCTGTGGAGCATTCGATGGTACACGGTCTCGTCAACGTTGACGGGAATCTCAAGATTGGGGAACTGGATCTGATAGGAATTTCCCTTTTTTCCGATGAGCCTTACCTTAACTGGTTTTTTTTCCATAACCTAAATTTTTAATAAAGTTAAACCATAAAAAAATACCGTTTCATTATTGTCAAACGCTGTTCCAAATCTGGAATTCCATGAATCCCATAGCTTTATTCATGGTAAAACGCCATTTAAAATGTCAATATGACGTATTAATTGTAAATATTTTATTAAAATGACATTATAAAACTCCGAATATTCCGAAAAAATGACATGAATTTTTAGAGGCTCTTAACAAAAAAATGACAGAAATCTATTTTGGCATTCCCTTTGTCCATTTAAAATTGGGGTATGGAAAACCCAAAATTTTTGGACAATATGTTAAACTTAAATTTTTTAAATCATGAGTAATTTAATTTCTGTACCAAAAAATGGAAGTTTGGCAAAATCAAACCTGGACTTCCCGACGTGGTCCAATTGGATCGACAGCTTTTTCGGATCGGACCTGCCTTCAGTGTTCACCTCCAACTTCAGCACCGGAATCACAGTGCCCAAGGTCAACATCAGGGAAACGGCGGATGCCTATTGGGTAGAGATGGCCGTGCCCGGAATGAAAAAGTCCGATTTCCAGATCGATCTGGACAACCAACAGCTTTCCATTTCTACCGAGGTAAAACAGGAAGAGGAATGCAAGGAGGACAACTACACCCATAGGGAGTTCGGCTACGCATCGTTCCGAAGGTCTTTCACACTTCCCGATTCCATCGAAGAAGAGAAGATCAAAGCCACGTACAACGATGGTATCCTGGTCATCCATCTTCCGAAGAAGGAGGAAGCAAGGCAAAAGCCTGCAAGAACCATAAAGATCTCCTAACAATATACATAGCTAATGGACCGGGGGGCCGAACCACGGCCCCTTCCATTCAACCCATCAATTGTTGAACCTAAATTTTTGCAACATGAAAGTATTTGGCAAAGAGGTGGGTACGGCAATCCAATTCCCACCCATCCTAAAACGGTTAAAGAAATGGACAGAGCATGCACTGGGCATGGACAAGCCCAGGTCATTGGCCATGCCATCGACGGGCAGCACTATCAGTGAGACCGATTTTGGCCTTTCCATTGCCATGCCCGGGTTCGATAAGATCAACGTAAAGATGGAACTTCGGGGCTACACCCTTATCATAAGTGGCAAGAAGAAAGAATCACGTGAGGTCAAGGAAGGCCATAGTGTGCACAGGGAGTTTGTGCGCCCCACCTTCCGCAAGACCTTGGACCTCCCGCGGGATGTCGACCCTGAAAGCATACATGCTACCCTGAAAAATGGGCTATTACAGGTTCGTTTTTCCAAAAGGGAAACGATGTACAAGCGGGTCCTTAGGGTAGCCTGAGCCAATTGTTCAACACATTAAACTACCGGCACTTATGGCACGCAAATTCAAAGCAGGCGATTGGGTCAAGGCCAAGGGAGCTTCCGACGGTCCCAAAATGGAGGTGTCCAAATATATGGCAAAGAAGGAGCCGATATTTGGATTCATGGACAGGGACACTTATGTGGAATGTGTTTGGTACCGCGATGGTGAGCGAAGGTCCCGGATATTCCACCAGAACCGTCTATCGAAAATATTGGACACGAAAGGAATCTTCAAGACCTAGCGAAGAATCGATGATCAAAAGAATGTTGAACCAAAAAAACATGAGAAATGAAAATTCAAATTCTATTTTGTACAGTTCTGTTATTGGTCCTTACCAGCTGTCAGGGCCAAGAGAAGAAGGAAAACGAAATGGCCAAGGATGGTGAAAACAAAGCGATGGCCCGACCCAAGGGAAGTTGGAAGGTCGACCGAGAATTCGACGAGAACGGAAACCTCATTCGCTACGACAGTATCTATTCCTGGTCCTCCGATTCGTTGAACGACCTTTCCGGTCTGGACAGGGACAGCCTTTTGAGCAACTTTGAATCCAAGTTCTACAGCCACTTTTCCCAGTTCAGGGACCAAGGGTTCGGGGACCTTTTCGAACCGGACTCACTTTTCAGCAAAAGGTTCTTTAACGATGGTTTTTTTGAAAGCGATTTCGGGGAGGACTTTATAGAACTTGACAACATCAGAAAGCGAATGATGGAAAGACAAAGAAAGTTCCTGGAAAAGTACCGCTCCGACTTGGGGGTGGAAGAAAAGGACAGTGTATAGGGAGCAATTGACCGGTCATTGACCAAACCCAGCTTCTTTTAAAATGAACACTTGAAGAAAGGGGGTGCTATACCTCCTCCTATAAAAATTTTTGAAGATGAAATCGGAAAAATTGATCGATGCCACACTTGGATTGGTACTCTCGGGAGGAGGGGTGAAAGGGATGGCACATATTGGGCTCTTGAAGGCCCTGGAACAACGTGGGATCTATCCAAGCCAGATATCTGGCGTAAGTGCCGGGGCGCTCGTTGGTGGACTTTACGCGGATGGGGCCACCATTGAGGAAATGCTCCTTTTCTTCAAGGAAACCCCTTTGCTCAAATACAATTTTGTAACCTTGAACAAACCAGGGCTGTTCGATACGGACAAGTACCTTCACTTCTTTGATGACTTTTTCACGGCACGTCGGTTCGAGGAACTCGACAAACGGCTTGTGGTGGTGGCCACCAATCTGTTAAAGGGTGAACCGGTGTATTTCGAAAAAGGGGAACTGTTCGGGCCCTTGTTGGCCTCGGCGGCCTTGCCTCCGGTGTTCAGCCCTGTGTCCATCGATGGGCAGCTCTTTGCCGATGGCGGGATCATGAACAATTTTCCCGTGGAGCCCCTGACCGGAGCCGCCGACGTGATCATAGGATGTTATGCCACGTCCATGAAGGAAGTGGGTAAGGGACAGATCAAGAGCGGCCTTCAAATTTCACAAAGGGCCAACCTTTTGATGCTGCACGCCAATGCCATGGACAAACTGTACATACCCGATCTGTTGATCATGCCCGACGAGCTTGGAAAAATTGGGGTTTTGGACAAAAAAGGAATCGACAAGGCATTTGTCCTTGGCTACGACCACGCCAACCGGAGGCTGGATGAATGGTTACAGTAAACCGGAAGTGTTGAGCAGAATAAAACACGCAAATGACCTAAAACTATTCGGATATGGGAAAATTGGCAATCGGAATATCTTTGATAATGGCGATCTACGCCCTTTTCCTGCACATCACTTACCTGTATTTCTTTGAGAATGGAAGTTCCCGGCACTTAAGCCTTAATGGATTTATCAAAAAATTCAAAGGGTTTTTAAGGTCGATAGGGAAAGGTTTGCCTGATGGTACAAGGCTTTAAGAAATAGCCCCACAGTACCAACAATTGTGAAGGCCCATACCTGATTGTCTGATTGAACGAATCAACGTCATCTATGTGCATGGCGTCCCTGAATCCGCTTTTTAAGGGAAGATACAATGGATGTGAATATTGGCCTGAGAATGGTAAAGGGTGTAACAGGAAATTGGGCTGTGGGCCTTGACAGGGGCTACCCAATCGTATTTTCATATGAAATCATCATTCGGGCAAGCTTGCCCGAATGAACAGTTAATTATTGTCTGACCAATGGTTTCAAAAAGGTGTGGATTTGTATGAAAAAGTGGAACAAGATTTATCCTATTGATCGCTTAAATAGAGCATTGCATAATCAGCAGCAAGCAGTTGAAAATCAAAACTCATACGTCAAAACCTACAATGGTTCAAATTGTCCGTTTCTAGGGGTGTTCAGTATCCAACCTTCCTTACGCCGTAAGGGCAATATAATGGATGACCATACCAATGGCTTGACCATAAAAAAGAGGGGCCTGTTACCAGACCCCTCTACATATTATATTTAATCTTCATTGGCCTTGGCCTGCTGTTCCAGAACTGCAATCCTTTCCTTGATCCGTGTCTCTCGTTTTTGACGCCTTTCGGCATAGATTTCTTCAATCGCCGTGATCTTGTCCTTGAAAAAGGAGTGCATCGCCCCGTAAAAGGATAGGTTGGTCAGGTCATTCGTATGATTACTTTCACCAAGATGCACCTGCCGAGTCAATAGAAACCTTAGCAGTCTATGGAAAGTCTCCTTCTTGAAGTTTGCTTTGAACCGGGCCACCAGTTCATCGTGGGATAACCTTGAATCATCCCCAAAGAAGTCCTTAAAATGTTTCCTTTGGCTATAAAACCCGATGTTGTTTTCGAACAATGAGATGGAAATGGCCACCATTTCATCAGTGGTCAAAGGTTTCTTTCGATCAATATAATTGGTATCTCGGATCATGTCGACCGCCTCCTTGAACTGGTTGTTGTTCTCTATCTCCTTTTTCCGAAGTTCCCGGTTATTGATCTTGATGATCTGCTCTTCTGGGGTACACTCGGCCATTTTCCGTTTCTCCAAGGATTTGGTGCCTGAACTACCCCCATCGTCTTCTTCCCTGACCTTTACATATATGGCCTGGGTCGAATAGGTCACCGTATCCAGAAGGATCCCCTCTTCAAAGCCATGTTCCGTAGCATTGTCCCATGCCTCCTTTTTCTCGGTGAAGGATTCCAAAGCCTCGTCCAGGAATTCAGCCAATTCTTCCTCTGTGTATTCATAGTGCCGGTGCTCCTCTTTAATGCTTTCCATGGTAGGGGCAACAGGCTCTTTTAAAATGTCAAGTTCATTGGTCAAATGCACCTCAAGGCCCACCTTTTCCATTTGGGCCATGAACCATTGGTTGTGTTCCTCGTCCACCCAATATTTGCTGATGTTGGGCACCAGTTTCAATCCCTCCTTTTTCACTGTTTTCAAGAGTTTCATAAAGGTCTTGGTCTTTTTGTTCTCAAAACAGGAGGTCCGTGTACAGACCATCTTTCCCTCCCCGAACAGGTTACCCTGGTTGGCAGCGTTGAAAGGACAAACGGTACAGGCCCCTGCTTTGGGCACCAAGGTCTTGTCGGTAACGTCAAAACAGGCTTTGGTCAAATCATAGGTCCGGCTTTCGATCATCCGTTTGATCCGATGTCCCTGAAAATCCCCTTCCAGACTGTCCAACATTAGCTGCTGCTCCTCGGGCTCAAAAAGCGCCACTGCCACAGCAAGGGAGATGGTCATTTCCCCAGTTCGGACGAAGACCTTGAATCCCTCGATCAAGCCGGCCAATTTGATGCGCTGCCGGATAAAGTTCTCGGAACGCCCCAGACGTTTTGCAATCTCACCAGGTTCGTAACGGTCCAACAGAAACTGGATCGCCTCGGCCTCCTCTGTGGGTTCCACATCCTTCCGTTGCAGGTTCTCGATGATCTGGACCTCCAGGATTTCAGTATCCTTATAGTCCCTGACCATGGCCGGGATAGTGGTCAACCCTGCCAATTTACCGGCTCTAAACCGTCTTTCACCCATGATGATGATATAGCCATCATCGGATTTGCGGACCGTGATGGGCTGCAATACCCCATGTTCCGCTATGCTCTGTGCCAACTGTTTCAAGCTTTGCGCATCAAAGGTCTTTCTGGGTTGTGTAGGATCTGGAGAAACCGAACCGATTTCCAACATCTGGATCTGTGGAAAGTCAACTGCTTTTCCAACTGTTTTGGATTGTTTCGGTTTCGAAGATTGCTTCGCATTTCTTTTTCGTGTCGCTCTTTGTTTTGTTTGTGCTTCCATGATTTTTGGATTTTGGTTAAACAATATTTGAGCGGTTACCAAGCGGAAGACAAAATTTTGGAGCGGCAAGGAAACGGAATAAACAGTGACCATTGGAACGGCTTTATGCCGTCCCTTGTCCGAGAAAAGATTGCGAGCTTATCTTTCGATACTATTGGATTAAATAGCTTATGCTCTGAAGAGATTACTTTTTTGCCCCATTTTTATTGGCATGTATTCATTACCTTAGTAGCATGAAATTCCTTGCGGTAATACTGTCCTTGGTCACTTTGACGCTTTCTTCTTATCCTTGTTGTCAGGAGACAAGTGCCTGTTCCGGTATTTCTGATATTGTGGACCATTGCGTAAATGACGATCTACCGGAAGCCCCTCACGACAAGGACACTCCCTGTTCTCCATTTTACACATGTGGCAGGTGTCCCGGTTTTACCATTTCGTATGAGACCCTGGAATTTATTTCCATGGATTGCGAGCTGCAGACAGCTCCCATTCCCTATATTGAGCAACTACCCAAGGAAGTATATTTTCATTCGCTGAAGCCCCCACGCACATTTGAAGTATAGTCAATTCTCATTTTAAATGTTCTAGGTCAATTCCTTTTGGCCTGGATTCAACCTACTTCAAAAATCGTAATATGAAAGTAAAAGTAATTTTGATACTATCCCTTTTGGGGATGGTATCGATTCATGCGCAGAACAGTCTTGATCTTGTGGTCAAGGATTCCCTTAATGGTGAGCCTCTCATTGGGGTCACCGCGGTATTGGTCTCCCTGAACAAAGGGGCCATATCCGATGAGATGGGAAGAATACATATGGAGGATATCCCCAATGGTACCTTTCAACTGCGGTTGAGCTATATTGGGTATGCCACTTTTGAACGCAACCTTGCCTTTCCCTTGGATGAAAAAGCTCAAGGACAGGTCTTTTCACTGATACCTCAGACGGAAGAAATGGAAGAGGTGACACTTGTCTCCACCAGGAGCAGCCGGACCATTGAGGACATCCCTACCCGGGTCGAGGTCATTGCAGGGGAAGAACTCTCCGAAAAGGGTAATATGAAACCTGGGGATATCCGGATGCTGCTCAATGAGAGTACTGGGATCCGTACCCAACAGACTTCTGCCACCAGTTACAATAGCAGTATCCGCATCCAAGGGCTGGATGGGAAGTATACCCAACTCCTTCGGGATGGATTTCCCCTGTATTCAGGATTTGCCAGTGGCCTCAGTCTTATGCAAATTGCCCCTTTGGACCTGAAACAAGTGGAGGTCATCAAAGGGTCAAGTTCCACCCTCTATGGAGGAGGGGCCATTGCCGGTTTGGTCAATTTGATTTCAAAAACACCGGAAGAGGAACCCAAGCTCAGTTTTATGGCAAACGGAACCTCGGCCCTTGGTCTGGACCTCAGTGGCTTTTATTCACAAAAGTCCGACAAAGTTGGCACCACGGTATTCGCCTCCTACAATCTGGGGACACCTTATGATCCTGCGAATATCGGTTTGACTGCCATTCCAGAGTTTGATCGCTTAACCCTTAACCCCAAATTGTACCTCTATCTCGGGGAGGATACCGAACTCCTGCTGGGAATAAATGCTATTTGGGAGGACCGCCTTGGGGGAAACATGGACTATGTCAAAGGGGAGGCTGTGACAGATCCTTACTTTGAATCCAATGAAACAGAACGGCTTTCTACACAACTGGGATTCAAACATTCCTTTAATGCCCGAAATCGATTGGAAGTCAAGAATAGTTTTAGTTTTTATGACCGTACCATCGAGATACCGGATTTTACTTTTTCGGGATACCAACGTTCGTCCTTCAGTGAACTGAATTTTTCCACAAACACCCCAAATGATGTTGAATGGGTATTTGGAGCCAACCTTTGGACGGAATATTTCAACGATACAAGGGAAGATCAGACCGGGGCCTTGGACCAATCCTACCAGATTTTTGGCTTGTTTGCCCAAAATGTTTGGCCCATTGATGAAACGCTGTCATTGGAGACTGGTCTTCGGGCAGATTTCCATTCTGATTACGGAGCCATGGCTCTTCCTAGGCTTTCGGTGCTGTACGAACCCAACCGAGCTTTAACTTTTCGGTTGGGCGGTGGTATGGGATATAAGACCCCTACTGTGTTCACTGAGGATGCAGAGCGGGTGCAATTCAGGGACGTTCTGCCCATTAATGTGGATCAAGCGGAACTTGAACGCTCATTGGGAGGGAATTTCGATGTCAATTATAAGTGGGTTCCCTTGCCAGGGATGACAATGTCCATCAATACGCTCTTGTTTTATACCAAGATCAATGACCCCATGACTTTGGTGGCGAATGACAATGGGTTGTATGAATTCCAACAATATGGAGGATATGTGGATACTCGTGGAGCCGAGGTCAACCTAAAAATAAAATATGGGGATTTCAATCTCTTTACAGGGTATACACATGCCAATGTCAAACAGCATGAAAATGGGATGGTATCGGATTTTCCATTGGTGGCCAAGCACCGTTTGAACAATGTTTTGATGTTTGAAAAGGAAGACAATCTTTGGGTGGGCCTTGAGGCCTATTACTATAGTCCACAGAAACTGGGCAACGGGGATACCGGGCAGTCCTATTGGATCGTAGGCCTGATGAGCGAAAAGAAAATCGGGGAAAAGTTTTCGGTTTTTTTGAACTTTGAGAATTTTTTGGATACCCGTCAGACCCGGTTCGGAGCCATTTATACGGGCAACATATCCAATCCCCAGTTTTTGGACATCTGCGCACCCATGGATGGTTTTGTGGTCAACGGCGGGTTTAAAATTCGATTATGAGCTTGGGTCAGCAACCAAACCCATTAAATGAACCTAAAAAAATACTGGGGAATAAGGATGCTTGGCCCAAGGCGATTCCAAATCTGACCTATGGAACGGTATTATGTTGTCCCTTGTCCGACAAATCGTTTTCGGGCTTATCTTTCGGGGTTGGATTGTAGGGCAAAGACAACGTTCGAACGGCGCAAGGCAAACTTACACCGTCAAAGTTTAAACCTATATCACATTCTATCAATATAGTATATTTTCAAATCCTATAGTATCAATAATTCATTTGACAGTTTGACCATGGGGCCGTATCTGTTGCTTTTACGTTTTAATGAAGAAGACATTTGTATCCGTACATCACAAACGGAAGGCGAAATATAAACGCCATCAATTGGGATCTTGGCAGCTTTCAGAAAAGGAATAAATCACACTAGAAGCACTATTGGTCCCTACGGCCCAAGTGATTGTCTTTAGCTGAAAAGTTGCACTAATTTCTTGTTGGCCAATAGAACAATGGAGCAAATAGCAGTGAGAAAAAAACAGCCCCAAGGACAACATGCAAAAGGGAGAGGGAGTGATGGTAATATCTGCTCAGGCCATAACCCGTCATACTACCATAAAGAACCATGGCATGGAGAACATAAATGGACAATGTATTCCGGCCAATATCAAGGAAAATCTTTTGGTTCAGCAAGTTTCTCAAACAAATGAAAATGGCAAAGACCAAAAGAACCAGAACTAGACGGGCAAATAGGTAGCTGTCGTCAAGTGCACTATGAAAAAACCGCATATTGGTCAGGTTTCCAAGATACTATACGAATCCATAGGATTGCAAGATTAGCAGTGTACCAAGGGACAGCTCCCATTTTGCATGTCCATAGGAGAGCGTCTCCAGATACTGAGTGCCATCATTAGGGGATGACAGGGCCCAATACCGGACCGACCCCATATAGCGTGTGAAACGGGATTGAAACAGGAATGCTTTGTGTTGTTGCGGGCGTATTTGATAACGAAAAAAATGGAGGTCAACCATCAGGAACACCGGATATATCAATTTTCCAAAAATCCTTTTTCCATCATATCAAAAAAGACCTTGCCCCAGTGCCTATACCAATCCGGGCCCTAAAACAGGGAAAAAACCTATATAGGTCCTTTTGATAAGCTTCCACGGTCAAGGCGGGTCATTGCTTCCCTCTTACATTTAGTTTCCGGGCACTTTCCAAGTTGCCTTTGTATATGTTCAAATCCTGACCATACAAGAAACCCAAGTCAATCCAACACTTCTGAAAGGGATGTATCCATCAAACTAAAGCGTTAAAAATGCCAGGACGGACAAACAAACCGAAATGAGAAAAGTGGTTGAATTGATGGTGCCGTATAACAAATTATGAGCCAATTTCCCTATAAGTTTCATGGAAGGGTCATAATAGTTGTATTGATGTTTATCAATCATGAGGTATCTATAAAACCCTCTAAGGGATCCCACTATGAAGTGAATCAGAATGAACTTTGTAATCATGGTCTCCATGTTCATATCCGAGGATCATTTATCTGTTTTGATAACATCGCCCACACCTATAAAGGGAATGGCGCCTGCACCCGTTACCCGGGGCAAGATCCCGTTCCATTTTTCTATGGCCTTTAGGTTTGCCTCTATTTTCCTGAGTTCGATCAGGTCGGGTGAAATATTCATTTTTTGTAGCCGTAATGCCTCTGCTTCAGCTGTTGCTGCAGCAATGGTCTGTTCGGCTTCGACCTTTATCCTGTCCAGGTCCCTTTTGGCCTTCAATGCATTTTGTTCAGCGGTTTGTTTTGCCTCTATGGCATCGGTAAAGGTCTGGGAAAAACTGAATGAGATGATCGAAAAGGCATCAACCGATATGTTTGATGCGAGCAATCTTGAAGTAAGGGCTTCTTGCATTTCCGAGCTTACCGAAGGTCTTTTGGTAATCAATTCCTCTGCGGTATACTTGGCCGACACTGCTTTCATAACCTCTTGAATGGCAGGGTCGATGATACGTTCCTTAAATTCCACACCGATGGTCTGATACACCAAATTGGCTTTATCGGGTATGATATGATAGTTAAGTGCAACGGACAAATCCACATCCTGAAGATCAGAGGATGAGGAAGCGGCATCGGTCATGATCTTTTGGATCTTTACATCCATGGGGATCACGGTCTGTACTATGGGTATTTTGAAGTGGATCCCTTCATCCAATACCACGTCCTGTACCGCTCCAAAATTCTGGACAATACCTCTTTCACCTGCACCGATCTGCACCCATGGTTTAAATAGGAAAAGGAACACCACTAACGCAACACCGATGATCAAACCTCTCCATTGCCTTTTTTTCAGTACATTTTTTATCTCCCTCAAAGGGTCATTATCCATAATAATTGTGTTTAATTGCAAAGATGGGTTTTAGCATCCCCAATATGTTATACCTGATCGGTAAGGTCTTACATAAATCACACTATGTCAAGCCTTGGTACATGGCCCTTTCCCATATTCCGGTAACCAAAAAATCCAGAATTGTGAAAGAAAAGGTGAATCCGATAGAAAAGGGATTATGGGAATTTGGCCTTTGGCGAAAGACCATTCCTGGAACAAAGAGTGTTTTAAGCCCCTCCGAAGCGTTTCGGGAGCGTTTTATCATTATCTGGCATTATGGACTTTACAGCACTTTGCCGGTACGGGGACAATTTCAAAATCTTAGGCCATTAAATAGTCCACATCACCCATTTTATCTGTCTTAGCGCCATGTTAAACCCATCCCTTTTATGTAAAGCTTAGACTATCTTTACATGCTACATCCAAGTGTTTATAAGGGAGCGTTTTGCCCCCATCACTAATAGTTAAATAGAGAAGAGTTATGAAGCCGAAAAAGAAAGTGCCCCAGGAAAACAGTCCGAGCATTGACAGACCGATAAGTCGTCATGAGAGCTGGAAAAGCCATCGAAGGCACACTGCACCGATGCTAATGCGTTTTTCTTAATACCATAAATCGTAAAGAGGGCTTTCGCCCTCTTTTTTGTGGAATATATTCTTGTCCAGCACATCCATTTTCCTAGTGTATCCTGACATAATTTAGGTTATGGTACCATACATGGCATATTCCTTTTCTTTTCCAATGGCCCACATGACATTGCCATAATCAAAATGCCAATATTCTTTCAGATCACACACAAAATCTTCATCTTCAAACAATCCGATCAACAGCGCCCTATTCTTCTTCGCTTCAGGGCCAATGCCCGGGTGGTAGGGGTAACATTGCTTTGAGAGCTTGATTTCCAGACCAGTATTCGTTCCAAAGTCCATGACACAATCTTGAACGGCATCATAGATCAATGCATCTATTGCACCGCCTGTGGTATGCATTGACTTTTGGGGCGGAGCAATAAAATGGCTGACCATCTCTTCGATCTCATCCGAAGGTTTTTTAGGATACATTCTTTGCATCCGTTGAAAGGATATGAATTTGGTTTCCCAAAGTAGTTGTTGGTGCTCAAAGGACCTCCATGCGGAGCGAATGATCAGAATCTTGTTCTGTGCGCCCAACTTTCGACTTATTCGGGCTATTTTTTCGATCATATCCTCCCGGACCAGATATTGATAATCATCCATGAACGAAGGTTCAAAAATCAAATCAAGACCTGTCGCTTTTAAACTTTTAAGGGCGGTGTGATTTTCCCGGATCGGAATGGTCGGGACCAAGATCTTGTTTCGGGCATCTTTGGCTTCCACGGCTTCACAATACTTCTTGGCATTTTTGATAGTTGACATGGTTTTTTGTTATATGTATAGAATTCAGCCCTCTCAAGAGGGCATTGTAGTCAAGGTCGAATGTCACGGTATCCCCCACTGTTAAATTTGCCTTATTGTTATCCACCACAATATGATCGCTACTTGCCCCTAAAATGGTTACCTCTTGTTTTGGTACAATTCCGGAAACCAAAACATCCTGTTGGCCAATGCCCAAAATGGCCCTGCTCATTAATCCAATATCTTTAAAACAGGGGATTTCACCGTTCATGTTTTGATAGGCTTTACCATAAGGCATGGAAGGTTTTTGTTTTGCCTCTATTACCTCGGTCACAAGGGTAAATATATCCGTGAAAAGCCCAGGGATGGGTTCCCTGCAAAGTGCTTCCCTACCCAGAAAAATGGATTCGCCCAAACGCAAACTGTTAATTCGGCCCAGTTTTTTTGACGATTTGAACCAACGGTAGTTTGCGGAGTTCCCCCCGGACACAATGTCCAGGCAAATATTGAACTTGTTTTCTAAATGTACAGCTATGGAGGATAGCTTGGCCATGTTATCAGGGTCAGGTGCTATTCCACCAAAACAGGCAAGGTTTGTGCCGATTCCCACCAAAACAATTCCTTTCAAGCCAACCACTTCCCGTACTATATATTCCATTTCAGAAGGCATGATCCCTTCACGCAGATCTCCAAGTTCCACCATTAGGATCACTTTATGGATACTATGATTTTTCAAGGCATGCTTTGAAAGTTCCTTGAGCACTATGAGTTCCGAATTCAAGCTGATATGGGCATGGGTGACCACTTTCTCCACTTGGCTGAGTGCGGGAGACCTCAGCAACATGTACTGTGCCCTTATACCGGCTTTACGCATTCTCAATATGTTATCCAATCTGGAGTCCGCAAGGATCTTGATGCCGTTGTCCACCAAGATCCCAGCGATGGTCGGATCTCCACCAATGACCTTGGTTACACCTATTATCTTGATGCCCTTGGAACCATATAGTGTTGTCAATTTTTGGACGTTATGTGCAATTTTCGCAGAATCGATATCTATTCTCGGAAGGTTCAAACGGATACCGATTCCCTTGCAAGCTCTGGAAATGTCCGGAGCAATGCTTTTACCAATTTATCGCACCCATACTTCAAAACATCTGTGACGGGCAGATTAAATTCGGATTCATATCGCTTAATGAATTGGCTTATTTCGGCATTGTCCATCTTTTCATGATTAATGGTAATAGCTATGATTCTGGCCTTGGAGAACATCTCTATCATTTCAATCTCACCTACTAGCCCCAACATTGGAATTTTCGGATAATCACAATAGCTTTTTCGCTTGGGGGGGTGTTGTAAAATAATGGCATCGGGCATTGCACCTCGCAATATGGCACTTGAAGAGGTAAATGCGGGATGGCTCAACGCCCCTTGCCCTTCCACTACAATGATATCAGGTTCCTCTTTCTCACAGGCATTCAGAATGGCATGCTCAACTTCCCCCGTGGCAAACCCAGAGGTCAGTACGTCCACTGCCACCCCATATTCGGAACCTTGGAGGAGGCCCGTTTGACCGGTGGTGACAAAAACGGCATTCAAGCCTTCATTCCGAAGCGCCTCCACCAAAAACAAGGCAGTGGTTCTTTTGCCGACCGCACAATCAGTTCCCATGACCGTTACGATCGGAACCTTTATGTATTGGATACGTCCTGTAAAATTGTGGAGGTTTTCACGTGCGGGGGGCTTTCGCACATCTTGGATGGCCACTCCATATTCATGGGTCATTTGGGCAAATTGCGGGTCATCATTGAAAAATTCGGGAAGACCGTTAACGATGTTCATCCCATTTTTGATAGCCGTAAAAATAACCTCTCTTTGTTCATTGCTTAAAAACGAAGCGAGTGGTGCGATACCATAGATAAAGTATTTGGGGATCCTGCCCAATTCTTCCAATGCACTTTCAATGCTCTTAAAAATTGGAATTGCCCTTTTTACTCCATCAAGATACTCTCCTGCATCTTGTCCGGCTTTGGTACTGTCCACTACCCCAACAATGGTATACTTTTCCGATTGCCTAATGAGTCCATTGGCCACTTTACCGTCTATATTCCCAAATTCGTTTTCACAATAAACCAAAGCACTTTGTTTCATACTATTTGTTGTTGATGTTTAACAATCGACAGATTGCCTGTATACGGCCTAAGCTCGCTATCGAAATAAACCAGTTCATTTGCGGCAGTGTTGTTCTGGATGGCACAGTAATAGACCTTTCGGACATACAATCGTACAACAAGAATGACACAGGGCCTTACCTTGGCAAAAACGAGATCTCCTTTTTTGTATCTATTTTTCATGGTCTTCCTTCTTGGTCCCACTTGCTTTTGAATCTTTAAATTCATCAAAGTGTTCATTCATTTTGGATCGTGGCACAAATCATTTTGAACTTATGGTTTGCTTCAATGGAACTGGAAGTGTATGCAGGGATAAGTATTGAATCCCCACGCTGCATAAAAGTGGAATTACCTTTTATGACCACCTCGGCCTTTCCTTCAATGATATGGATGAATCGAACAAAAGGGGATTCATTATGGGACAACACCTTGCCAAAATCAAATGCGAATGCCTGTATGATACAGCTGTTCTGGACACTTATGTTTTTTACCACGATGGCATTGGAATTGAACTCCAGTATATCGGCTAGGTTAAATGTCTTGGATTCCTCAAACTCACCCTTTTCCATAATTAAACAATTTAATATTGGTCCCTTCCTGCTATTCCGACCTATTTTTGGCGTTGCGCTTGGCCTTTTTGGCCGCTTTTTTTTCTTTAGGGGTTTTTGAGGGCGGTGTTTTTCCTGACCTTGGCTTTCCTTCTTTTTCTTTTGACATGGATTATATTTTTAATTGATATGGAATATATATTTTATTGTACGGCAAGGAGAAAAAGCATTGCCAAGTAGACGATGAAAAGGATAAGACATTTTCGCATCAGGGTATTGATTTAAAAGTGCTGGGCGCTATCGTGTGCTTGGGATTTCATAAAGCCAAGACCATGGAGGCCATCGCCCTTTGGGGAGTTTGGAGCTGAGGTTGAAAAGGGCAGTGTTTTTTGGTTCCTGCCCTTTTCTGAGCCTCTGACAAAAATTCAGAAGCATTTACCGACCAATTAAACAAGTACTGTTGTTAAACTGAAAGTTTTCCCTTTTTCCGTGAATGCTTTCATCTTCCTTGGCATTAAATAAACCAGGGCAAATCCTTGTCCATTTTTTGTCCTTCCTTGATCTGCCCGTTTCTTCCATTATAAAACATGGGTCTAAAGAAACGCCCGATCTTTTCAAGGGCCACATGTGCAAAATTTTTCTTTTTCATAGTGTATGATCGTTGCTGTTTAATTTTTTGATTAAAAACGAACAATACAAAGATGGTGCATACATTTAGGGAGTCCACAACACAAATCTTTATAAATCTTACATATATCCTAGGTGGTGGAATCTGGATTACATTTTCCAAAACAAAATGACCACAGACATAACCTGATCCCATAGGGTTCGAACCCATGACCGTTCCCTTCTCGAAAACCCGTGGTTGTACCTGGAGAAATTTGTAGCGCCCCTCAAATCCGATTTTTGGACACCCCTTTGTATTCATGGCTTAAAAAAGTGGAGTTTCCAATAAATTATCGTATATTCCATGGAACTCCATTTGGAAAGAAAGGGTCAGGTCAAAAATCTCATTTATCAGTGGATTTTCTGTTTCTTCATTTTACATGGCCCTATTGCTCTTATCAGCAGAAGGTACGTTGAAATTCGCTCCTGATGTTTGCATGATTCCCACAAAGGGTCATATAAAACACCCAGTAACGAACACATTGCTTCGCTTGCCCTAGAACTACAAACACAAAAACAATGTTGCTATATATAAAATACATGGTAAGCCTGCGCTGTAAAATGGCAGTAAAGGAGGAACTCAAAAAACTCGGCATCCATTATGTCAATGTAGACCTTGGAACCATAGAGATCTTGGAAGATATCACCGATCTTCAAAGAGAGCAGTTACGTGAAAGCCTTATGAAATCCGGTCTCGAACTTCTTGACGACAATAGGAAGATCATCATTGAAAAAATCAAGTCGGTGATCATCGAAATGATCCATTATTCTGATGAACTGCCCAAAGTGAACTACTCTGACTACATCAGCGAAAAATTGGGATATGACTATACCTATTTGGCAAACACGTTTTCGGAAGTAAAGGGGATTACCATTCAGCAATTCATAATCATGAACAAAATAGAAAGGATAAAGGAACTTTTGTTGTATAATGAGTTGAACCTGACCGAAATATCCTATTTGCTGCATTACAGTAGTGTCTCACATTTATCGAACCAGTTTAAAAAAATCACGGGGCTGACCCCTTCCTACTATAAAAAATTGAAAAAGAAACGCCTTAAGAACCTGGAGGACATCTGATCCTTTTTGGAAAAAGGAACATTATCCGGACAATATTCGCGGTCTACCACCGAAGCTACTCCTGCTCCTAAAAATCCCTTGATAAATGTGGGAAAACTGTAACTATTCCCGTTTCCCGTGTAATACATTATCCTTAGAAATGACGCACCTTTATTCAGGTGGCAGGAAGGAATAAAAACGCATAACCCTCCTCCCATAAAACTTTGGATATGGAAAATATAGAGGTCGAAAAATCAAAAGTCTTCATCATTGTCGAGATCATTGAATACGTTCCCAATGCAGTGGTCATCAAGACCATCATAAAAAAAACCACTGGAAATGTCACGGCGGTATCTTTTGACTCAGGTGAAAACCTAACGGAAAAAACATTGCCATTCGATACGTTCATCCAAATCATAGAGGGCAGGGCCGAAATCTTGATCGAAGGCCATTCGCATACCTTGGAGACCGGACAGGCCATTATCATCCCTGCCCACTCCAAAAATGTCATAAAGGCCAACGAACGGTTCAAAATGATCTCCACTATCATTAAAAGTGGTTATGAGTAGCCCCATCTTGAAAAAAGCCATCAACGAACAACATTAAACTAGTCTGACATGTATACGTATCCCATGATTATCGTTCCCGTATTGATCATCCTATTGATAGGGATTAAAATCGTTCGCCCCACCCAAAGGGGCCTGATAGAAAGATTGGGGAAATACTCAGGTTTTGCCGGTCCCGGTTTCCATTGGATCATCCCGATCGTTGACCGTATGTTCATTGTCAACGTTACGGAGCAAATGGTGGATGCGGAGCCCCAAGAGATCATCACCAATGACAACCTGAATGCCAGCGTGGATGCCCAGGTATATTTTAGGGTAAAGGATGACGAAGAAAGTGTTAAGGGATCTATCTACAATGTAAACGATTATAGGTATCAAATCGTAAACCTTGCCCGTACAACGCTCAGGAACATCATTGGTACCTTGACCTTAAAATCCGCCAATAGTGAGCGGGGAAAGATCAATGCGGACCTATATAAAACACTCCACACGGAGACCATGGGTTGGGGCATTGAGATCGTGAGAACGGAGCTAAAAGAAATTGACCCACCCAAGGATGTACAGGAAACCATGAACAAAGTGGTAAAGGCGGAGAATGAAAAAATCGCGGCCGTGGATTCGGCCACAGCTGCGGAAACTGTGGCAGATGGTATAAAAAGGGCCAAAATAAAAGAAGCCGAAGGATATAAACGGGCCAAGATATTACACGCCGAGGGGGAGGCCGAAGCAATAAAGCTCGTGAACGAGGCGGCCGACAAGTTTTTTATCGGCAACGCTCAGATCCTTAGAAAGCTGCAAGCTGTGGAAACCTCCTTACAGACGAACACCAAAATAGTGGTTCCCACGGGCAGTGAACTGGTAAACATTATCGGTGAAATGGCCGGAGCGGTACTTCCGATCACCCAAAAATCCAAAATGGAATAAACCCGATAGTTCAATGAAAGCACTCAAAACCATGGAGAAAAAGAACATCTTGGTGATCGTTGCACATCCCGACGACGAGACCTTGTGGTGCGGTGGCACCCTACTGATGTATCCAGGGCATCATTGGTTCATTGCCTGTCTATGCAGAAAAAATGACCGTGATCGCGGCCCAAAATTTAAAAAAGCCCTTGCCATTTATAACGCTGAGGGCTGTATGGGCGATCTGGACGATGGTGAGGAGCAAAGACCCTTGAACAAAAATATGGTAAAGAAGGCCATCTTGGACCTACTTCCCGAACGGAAATTCGATCTTGTCCTAACGCACAGTCCTACAGGTGAATATACACGGCATTTGCGTCATGAAGAAATAGGAAGGGCCGTAATCGAATTGTGGAACGAACAAAAAATTTCCACGGATCAGTTATGGAACTTTGCCTTTGAAGACGGATACAGAAAATACTATCCCCAGGCGATAAAGGATGCAAATATCCATCAAGCGCTTCCAAAAACCATTTGGAAGGAAAAGTACCGGATAATCACTGAGGTGTATGGATTTGAGAAAACAGGATTTGAAGCAAAGACAACACCCAAGGAAGAGGCCTTCTGGAAATTTGAAAACCGGATAGATGCCCAAAAATGGCTGGAGCACGAGGGAATTCAACAGCAACCCACTTAAGATTCAGGAAATGAAAGTTCTGGTCCTTTACGATTATCCACCTTCTCCCGGTGGTCTTGCCACGCAGGGCGACCTGCTTTATCGTGGGCTTCTGGAACTTGGAGTGGACGCACATGCGGTCCATTTTGAGTCGGCACAGGAAAAAGAATGGTATTACAGATGGTTCGAGCCCGATGTGGTGGTGGGCATTGGTTATTGGGGCCATACTCCCCACTTGGTACTGCACCCCCAGCGCTATGGCATTGTGCCCATACCTTGGTTGGTTGCCGATGGTTACATTGCCAACTATCAAGAAGTCCTGAACGATCTGCCCCTGATCCTGGTAACTTCAAACTGGGTCAAGGAAATGTATGTAAGGGATGGCATCAAGGCCTCAACTATCGAGGTGTTGCCCGTTGGTTGTGATACCACATCTTTTGTCCCTTTTGACAAAAATGACCCTAAAATTGTGGCGGTACGTGAATCATTGGGCATTCCCCCGGACCAATTAATGATCTTGACCGTTGGTGGTGATGCCGCTTCAAAAGGTGCCCAGGAGGTCATGCAGGCCCTGGCGATCATTGACGCCAAGGCCCCTGATTGGAAATATGTATGTAAAGTATGGCCACAACCGAGGACCAAGGCCCAGAACCTCCTAGACCTGGAAATGGCCACCCATTTGGGCATTGAAAAGAATGTCACCTACGCCACCAATACCGTTTCCCGAAATTTCATGCCGTATCTCATTGGCGCATGTGATATTTATGCGGCCCCCTCACGTCTTGAAGGGTTCGGTATGCCCCAGGTGGAGGCGGGAGCTTGCGGAAAACCTGTCATAGGGATCAGGGCCATGGGAATGTTGGACACACTTTTACATGAAAAAACGGCCTTTCTCGCCGAGGTGGCACAAAAAATCGTTGTTAAGGAAGTGCTTTTGGGAAAAGAATCTGGCTATGAAAACAAACACAAAATCGTGTTCGATATTCCAAGAACGGTCGATTACCGGGCCAATGTGCAGGAAATTGCCAAGTATATGCTCCTGCTCATGGGCAATGAACAACTACGGATAGCCATGGGCCGTGCGGCAAGGGAACATGTGGTGGAACATTTTGATTACAGGGTCGTGGCCAAAAAATTCATCCAAATAATACAGGATAAATTAGGTATTGTGTAAATGACCTCGGAAAACAAACAATTCATAAAATCCGCGGAAAGGGCCGCTCTGGAAGTGCTCCTGCACAATTCAAAGGGGCCGTTCCTTGATCTGCCGCGAACAGCCGGTTGGGGATATCCCGAACCCTATACCCGTGACCTTTTGGTTTCCGTCCTGGGGATTGCTGTAACGGACAATGCCGACCTTTTGCAAACTGTACGGCATGTTTTGCTCATCTTGGCCCAAAACCAATCCAAGCGGGGCCATATTCCCTCTCTGGTCCATGACAGGGAAGATCGGGGTGCCAGCGATACCACCCCCTTGTTTCTAATTGCTGTCGATATTTTCAGAAAAGTGGCCCAGGAACCTCATTTTTTGGAAACTGCCATCCGAAAGGCCCTTTTATGGATGGAGTATCAAAGTCCGTCCGACCGATGCATCGTGGCACATTTGCCCACCAGTGATTGGCGGGACGAGCAATGGGTGTTGGGCCATGGATTGTTTGTGAACACATTGGCGTACACCTATTTAAAACTGTACGGAAACACCAAGAGGGCCGAACAATTACGGCTCGAAATGGAGCGACCAATCTTTTATCCGGATAAAATGAGCAACAAAGAACCTGAAGGACTGACCATTGACGGTCAACCCTATTACGCCCTATGGTCCTATAAGGTCTATAGTAGCGAGCGCTTCGATCTATTGGGCAACAGTATGGCCATCTTATCGGGTATGGCCTCACCATCAAGGGCAAAGGCCATAATCAAATGGATTGAAACATCATGTTCTTCGATGAGAAAAACAAAGGAACTGTCCATTGACCTCTCCCCTAATTTTTTCCCTTTTATCCGCCCGGGCGATTCGGATTGGGTCCCTAGATACGCTGGTTTCAACCAACCTGGAAATTACCACAATGGCGGTATATGGCCCTTTATAACCGGGTTTTACATTGCGGCCCTTGTGGCCAACAAAAACTATGGTCTGGCGGAAAAAAAACTCTTGGCGTTGACCCGGCTTATCAAAAAAGCCAGGAACAAGGAACTTGAATTCGGTTTCAATGAATGGTACAAGGCCCAGGACGGAAAACCCATGGGGCAGGACTGGCAGACCTGGAGCGCATCAAACTACTTATATGCGGCCCGATGTGTGGCAGAAAAAAGGACGCCTTTTTTTGACGTCCCAGGCTAATGGTCATAAAAAGAAGGCACCTTATTAATGGGGTCCAACCGCCATTAAGGACAAAACAGTACATTTATTGTTCCCTTGATAAATCATACATCTTGTTTCCTTATACGGCCTTTATCACTTTTCAAATACCTTCCATATCACTTGATCGACCAAAGCATTACCGTAATTTCCTTCCAATTTGCTTTTTATATCCCAGACGTTCTGCATGTCCCGTGCCCTATGATCTTCCACATCCATTTATGCAATGCCTTTGCATGATCATGGGACGATCTTAACATTATTGGTTATGCCCCTTACACCGGACAGAAAACGCACAGCACTTTCCGCGGCCTCTTTTTGGTGGTTCCAGGGGAGCTCACCCTCCAATGTGACCCAACCATCCTCAACGTTTACGGTCAACCCATCATGGGGCACACACGGATTGGACATCAATATTTTCAAGACTTTTCCGCCCATTTGCCCATTGGCATTTTTGAAGGCGTCCCTGAACTCCACTTGGATGTTCTTTACCAATGTCTTGACACCAATAACCGCACTGGCCACATTTTCTGCCTCCAATTTTTTTGCGCAGCTATCCACGGTGCCAAAAAGGGAAACAACGCCGTGGTCGGCAGTAACCCCGATCTGATCGGCATGCAACAGGGGTTGCCGTTTAAGGGCATTTTGAACATCCATCCGCAATGTTGCATTACTTTTCATGATCAACCAATTATTTCGTGTAGGAATCACTTTCCACAACCTGATAAAGGTCGAACATTGGATCGGTACCGTCATTGTACATCAACGGAAAGCAATTACATAAATCACACATGGATTTTCTTATGGGATCCCGTGTTCCGTATTAAGGTCAAAAACGGAACCCAAAAAAAGGAACTACCCAATCCCCCATTTTTCAAGCATGGCACAAATCTGTGATTTATGCAACTATACTCCTTTTTTATTCAACTTTTTTTTATTGATTTTCAATATCTTATCCTTGTTTTTCGATGTGGTTTCGGAAAAGCGGATTTCACTAAACCCAAAGAAAATGTCAAAAGGAAACAAGACCCCTGCAAAATCAAACAAACCAAAACTCGCACTGAACCTAAAGAAAATAAGTGCACACAGGGATACCAAAACAAGCATTGTAAATAGAAACTATAAGGGGCGCATCCTATAGAGGGGTTGCCCCCTTGCTCCAACAAAATCCCATCCAAGATGAAGCTAGCCTATATCGGCACCTATCCACCACGTGAATGTGGTATTGGCACGTTTACCCAAAACCTTGCCCACTCCATGTTGAAAAACGGCAAGGGGGTCAAAGAAATTATGGTTTTCGCCATGAACGACCATAACCAGGACTATCACTATCCGCCCGAAGTAAAACTGAGCATCAACCAAGAACAACAGACCGATTATCTGGAAGCCGTCAACTACATTAATCTCAGTGGGGCGGATGCGTGCATATTTGAACATGAATTTGGCATATATGGAGGTCTGGGCGGAGTCTACATCCTGCCCCTCCTACACCGCCTGAACATCCCGTTGATCACAACCTTGCATACCATTCTGGAAACACCATCCTATAATGAAAGGGCCATCTTAAAGGAAATTTGCAAAATGTCCGATAAAATTGTGGTAATGAGCCGTAAGGCCATCCACTTTCTTGTAGAGCTATATGATGTGCCCGAAGAAAAAATAGTACTTATAGAACATGGTGTCCCGGACATCCATTATGATAAGGAGGAGTCGAGAACGGAATTTAAACTGAATGAAAAGAAGTTGCTCCTGACCTTTGGCTTCATCGGTCGCAATAAGGGCATTGAAACCGTGATCAAGGCCTTACCACAAATCATTGAAAAGCATCCTGAAGTGTTGTACATCGTCTTGGGAAAAACGCATCCCAATGTGTTGCGACATTCGGGGGAAGAATATCGAAATTATCTCCAGGTCCTTATAAAGTCACTGAAACTCAATGAGCATGTATTGTTGCTCAATGAGTTTATAGATGAAAATGAGCTCTTTAAATATCTTTCTGCCTGTGATATTTACATCACCCCCTACCTTAGTGAGGCACAGATCACCAGTGGCACACTTTCCTATGCCATGGGCGCGGGTTGTGCCGTAGTCTCCACCCCCTATTGGCATGCCGCGGAATTGCTTGTGGAAAACAAAGGGCGCCTTTTTGATTTCAACGACTCTGATGGCCTGTCCGAAGTTTTAAACGAATTACTGGAAAATCCAGAAAACCTGCACGAGATCCAAGAAAATGCAACGGAATATGGGCAAGACATCACCTGGCCCAAAATCGGACAAAAATATACCGATCTTATAACACAGGTACTATCGAGACCCAAGGAGCCCTTGCCAAAGAAAGAAAACGTCATAGATCCTTTGCTGTTGCCCCCATTTTCCCTGGTCCATATCAAAAGATTGACCGATGACACCGGTATTATCCAACATGCAAAATTCGGGATTCCGAACTTAAAGGAAGGCTATTGTCTGGATGATAATGCCCGGGCGCTTTTAATGGTCTGTATGACCTATAAACAGAAAAAAGATCCACTTGCCCTGGAATTCATGCCCGTATATTTGAGCTATATCCATTACATGCAGAACAAGGACGGCACCTTTCGGAATTTTCTGAGCTTCAACCGTAATTTTTTGGATGAAAAAGGTTCTGAGGATTCCTTTGGCCGAACCATTTGGGCCCTGGGATATCTTTTGGCAAATGCGCCCAACGATGCCTATTATCAAACGGGCAAATTGGTCTTTTTCGATGCCGTTCCCTATTTTGACAGTATCAAATCCATAAGGGGGATCGCCAATACCATGATCGGGATCAGTCATTATCTCAGGACGAATGCTTCCGATGATGCCATGAAAGGGACCTTGCATAAGTTGGCCAATATACTGGTTTCCCATTATGATCAAAACCATACAGAAGATTGGAAGTGGTTTGAGTCACTTCTGGCGTATGATAATGGTATTTTACCCTTGGCACTCCTACACGCGGCGGAAGTTCTGGAGGACGGGGATATTTCCAAAGTTGCCTTTGACACCATGGATTTTCTTACCGAACATACCATGAAGGATGATTATTTGTCCATTATCGGGAACAAGGATTGGTATGTAAGGGAGAAGGAACGTTCCATGTTCGCACAACAGCCCATTGATGCCGAGGCCATGGTGCTGATGTACCATCAGGCTTATGTATTGACGGGTGATCGGGATTTTCTGAAAAAATTGTTCACCTCGTTCATGTGGTTTTTGGGCGAAAACGATATGCGTATGAGTCTGTATGATTTTGAGACCAAAGGGTGCTGTGATGGTTTTGAAAATTATGGGGTGAACCGAAATCAAGGGGCCGAAAGTTCGTTGGCCTATCTTATCTCACATTTAACCGTACTGCAGGCCTATGAAGAGTCTTTTCAATCTAAGGAAAATAAGGGTTCAAATACTAAAAAACTGGTGACAAATACATTGTAACATATAAAAAAAGGGGTTTTCGGTCTTGGCTTGGGACCTACACGCACAGCATATGTCCCTAATATGAGGTAGTCTTGGTTCCACCAAAGTTTTGGCAAAAGCCCATTGGAAACTCATCCGTTTTACCTGTGGTGATGCCATCAATACTGAAGTATAAAAAAAGGGCTTTCGCCCCCTTTTTTAATTGTTATCAAGAAAACCGTATTAGTTTCAACAAAGTATGTCTTCGTTGGTTCCTCCAGCTCGCGTGGCGGCTCAATATTTTCTCAAAACTAGTTTTAACATCGTTTCGCAATCTTTTTTCATGTTTCATTTATTTCTATTTACTTCTTGTGATGGGGCAATAATACCTTTATCTACACTCAATATGACATTAATAAATCAGAAGTGACCCATCTTTGGCAAGAGTTTAACGTATTGTAAATGAAATAATTACGAATAAATGCTTTTTTGCCAGCAAGGAGTCTAGAGATGTCTCTTCTAAGGATACTATCTTCTTAAATACAATACACCGTACTTCTCTCAACCTGCGCTTAAAAGAGCTCTTGGAGGCTTAAAAGTCCATCATGATTTTAAATAAGCTTTCGCGTGGTGGTCAAGGATATTGTCAAAAATTAAATCGATTACCTATATAATTAAAAGAATCATTATCCTTTATCAAGATTCTTTTCATGCTTTATGAAACTGAAGTTATGATATTTTGTTTATCGGTGTTTTTGAAAAATAAAGCAGTAAATTACTTTCTACATTTTTAATTGAGGGAAGCCTTACTTTTTAACGCTTTAAATAATGCAGCCATTTCCACTACGGCATAGGTAGCGGAATAATCCGATACGGCATAGGGCAGAATCAAACTGTCATTATGGATGATAGATCCGCAAGAATAGACCACGTTGGGTACATAACCTTCCCGTTCTTCCTCCAAGGGCATTAACAAAGGTTCTTCCAAACGGCCCATCTCTTTTGACGGGTCCTCAAGATCAAACAAAGAAACGGAGATACAATACCTTCTCATGGGCCCCACACCATGTGTGATGACCAACCATCCGTGTTCGGTCCACAAAGGGGACCCGCAATTTCCTATTTGTGTAAATTCCCATGGAAACCTTGGTTTTTGAAGGAGGATGGGGTCGTTCCATAACGTTGCCCTATCTGAATACATGAGATAGTTGTTCACACCATCGATCCTGGAAAGCATCGCGTATTTCCCCTTGATCTTTTTGGGGAAAAGTGCCAGGTTCTTGCCTACGGCACCATTTCCGTGCAAAGGCATGATCCTGAATGTATAGAAATCATCCGTAGAAAGAAGTTTTGGCAATATGGCATGGCCGTTATAGGCGGTATAGGTGGCATATACCTTTTCGGTGCCATCATTTTCAACAAAGCGGACAAAACGGGCATCTTCGATCCCCTTGCTTTCCGAATCCGAAATAGGGAATATAACGCGTTCGCTCAAATCGGAATCATGCTCAAACGCTATATCGTAATAGGAATCCACCAACCAGGTAATTTCTTCAAGTGCCAACCTTTTCTCAAGACTAATGGCCGTGTCGGCCATTACTTTCCTTACCGCGTTCTTTAGCGCGTAATACTCGAATCTATCCGGCAGGTCATCCATGATACTTTTTGAATACTTAATGGGGATGCGCATCTCCCGCATCTTCTTTACAAATCGTCCTTTATCATAGAGCTTCTTATGGGAGATTTCCGCCATGTCGATAGAATTACCGACACTCATTAAATGCAGGTCGTTGTTTTTATCGATTATCCCCCTTCTGAAAACTATGGAAGAAATATGTCCTTCCCCTGTTGCCCGAAACGAAAGGATCACGCGCATTTCACCCTCTTCCAAATAGGACTGGTCAAAATCTTGGATGATGGAGGGATTAAAAAAGGCCGCGGACTCTATGGAGTATTCCATGGTAAGGTAAGAACCGATGAGCAATTTTCGTTCCATGGAAATAGCGTCAAAATCCATGTTCATTTGCCCAATGATATTCCTGATGCCATCACAATGTTTATGGAAAAGTTTGGTGATGTTACGGTGCCTACTTGCAAATTCCCTTAGGGTCTGTTCCAAGGATTCCCGCACTTGACTTTCGCTCATCCCAAAGATCAGGGACAGCAAATCCTTGGTCCGCTGTTCCCCGTTCATAAAGGAGCGGGCCACCACCCTACTGGCATCTGGCAGAAATTTTACGTGCTTACGTGTTACGGAAACCCTCATAAGTATAGAAAAAAATAGTAGGATAGATTATAAAAAAGTAATTGAGCCATTTTAAAAACATCATGTAGCGTATTTGTTCCAGGCTATATTTTCTCAAATACAAGCCTATAATGATCCATTATCTCTTTTTCAAAGCATATTTTGTTGGGGCTGATCTTAAAGACGGCTACTTGATGCCTAAATTCCTTGTCCATGATGTATTTGGGAACCAAGGATAGATAGAGCCAATATTTTTTCAGGTTGAACTTCCTGAACTTCTTTCGCCATTGGCTTATCGTCTCAATATAGTCCAGTCTTCCACTGCTTTGCGAGATCAATTTAAAATTCGGTTCTGCATTCCGTATCACCATTTCAGGTCCATAGGGCAACCATGAGCCCGGAAACTCCTTGACCATCAGCGCCATGACATGGGCCGCGGAGCCCTTTTTGGCCTTGACATCCAGTTCTTCATAATCGATCATATTTTTACTGAACGTCATGGTCTGCATATAGAACCTCCCACCTTTTGGCAACAAATTGGCAACGGTCTTAAAAAAGTCACTGTACACTTTCTCTTGTTTTCCTTCTTTCCATTCCTCAACGGAACAGAAATGTTCCAATCCCCCAATGCAGCTAATGGCATCAAACATTCCAAAATCTTCCGGTACGATGTAGCGACAATCCTTCACAAGGACCTTCATTCCATGCTTCTGACAGGCTTCCGCCTGTCCCTCGGACAAGGTCAAGCCTGTGCAAATGCCTCCCCTATCTTGGGAAGCATATTTGATAAAGGGGCCCCAGCCGCAGGCCATGTCCAAGACTTTGCTTCCATATTTAATATATAAGCTATCCGCTATAAACCGGTGTTTTTCCATTTGTGCCTCTTCCAAGGACATTGAAAAATCACCATCATACTTGGCTCCGCTGTAATCGGCGGTTTCCCCCATGCTCAAACGGAATATCCTATCTATGGTGGTGTACGTAAAATCCAAATCCTTTTTATCGGCCATTTCTTTAATTTAAGGTTTAAGTACTCAATTCTTTTGAAGGCATCCTTGAGGTGCCATTTCTTATCAATTGCGGTTTTATTTCTTTTCCGCATGTTGGTTTCATTTAAAAACACTGAAGTTTAAAAAGGATACGGTAGTTTCCCAATTGAATCGTGAAGTGTTCGTAAGCAAGTACTGATCCCTTACCTGTTTTTGGACGTAAAGTACCTGTGTAGGATGCTATGCATGATTTTCTAAAGGTAGTCATTTAACTGTTCCCATGGACAAGGGAACTACTATTCTTTACAATATGTAATTCATTTAATCACAGCAATTTAACATACTTTTTAAATGACAGGTTATAATTAAGCCTACCTTTAGTATCAATCGTCCCGTGCTGCGGGCAATCCATTACCGAATTTCATTTTGGTCTTAGTTTGGTCCTGCCCCCACGGAAAAAACAATGCAATAGTGCAATAAACGGTTTAAGCCAAGTTTTTAAGGAATAGCGACCAGGTTATCTGATGTTATTCTTGATGTAAGTATTCGTCTTCATTATAGATATCCTATTTAATTTCCTCACAGTTCCACAAGTTTCAAACAACAACCAAACCTTTGGTTTGCAATAGGGACTCATGATAAAAACGCTTCCATTGCAATGGAAAACGGACAAAGGCTTTAAAAAAGAACAGTATCAAAAATCCAAAATTTGCGAAAAGAGGAGGATCCGACTTTTCAAGAGCATTAAAAACAAGGGTCAACCAGTATTTTGATTCCAAGGGAATCAGTAAATATGCCAATAAGGGCATGATAGTCAAATCAGTCTTAATGTTATCGCTATTTGTGGTTCCCTTGTTACTCATCAATTTGGGAATGGTCACAAGTCCCTGGCTTCTTTTTCTGCTCTATTTTATAGGAGGACTTGGAATGGCGGGAATAGGAATGGGGATCATGCACGACGCCATCCATGGATCGTATTCACGAAATAAGACCGTTAACCGATATATGGGATACACCATGAACCTGGTGGGTGCCAGCTCGGCGGTATGGAGGATACAGCACAATGTTTTGCACCACACCTATCCCAATATTACCGGATCGGACGATGATATCAATGCACCCTTTTTTCTGCGCTTTTCCCCAAATGCAAAGAGGTATGCATTGCACAGGTTCCAATTTATATACGCCTGGTTCTTTTATAGTATATCGACGATTTCCTGGGTCACCACCAAGGATTTTGTCCGCATGAACCGCTATAGGAAAATGGGATTTTTGAGCAAACGCAATGAGTTCCAAAGGGAAATCTCCATACTGATTTTGTGGAAGCTTGTCTACTATACCTTCGCGCTCGTCCTACCATTGATCGTGGTCCCCCTAGCTCCCTGGATCATCATACTGGCTTTTATAAGTATGCACCTGGTGACCGGATTTTTGATCAGTACCATATTTCAGGTTGCGCACATCATGCCCAGTTTGGAGTTTCCCATGCCTGATGAAAACAATACGGTCGCAGGCGATTGGGCCATGCACCAAATGGCCACAACTACTAATTTTGCGCCAAGGGGTGCCCTCTTCTCATGGTTGATAGGAGGGTTGAACTACCAAGTGGAACACCATCTACTGCCCAACATCTGCCATGTACACTATAAAAATCTATCCCGTATCGTGGCAGAGACCGCCAAAGAATTCGGCATGCCCTACCATTCACAAAAAACCTTTGGCAGTGCTATTTGGAACCATATTAAGATGTTGCGCTCCTTGGGAAAAACTGTTCCCGTAAGCACTTAACGGACACGTATTCCCTATTTTGGTGTACCCTGACAGCATTCAGGTTGGTTGAATTACAGTAGATTTCCATTCCATGCTGAAATGCACACAAAATGGTAAAAAAACAACAACCCTCCTAGACTCCAATCCGTCCCGTTGCAAGGCCATCAGGTATAAGCCCGGGTTGTATGGGTTTTTCGATGGGCTTGGATGGGTTTGGTCCAAGGTTCCAATTTTTTGTGGGAATTGCCAAAGGGCCACATTGGTTGTTTCTTCTTTTATCACCCGTTCCAAGAGATTTGTCCTCAATGTACAAGCAATTGGGAAGAATATGGGACCTGCCCCTAGGGAAATGTGTGAATCATGCAACTAATACAGCTTACTGCATAACACTTATCAATGGTTATCGGACCATCTTTGTCCCGTGAAATGTTTCACTTAAAAATTTAAATCATGAACTACAAGACAAAAAAAATATCAACCCTGATCTTTGGATTGGCTTCCGTTGCCATGGCCGTCATAGTGTTCAATGGCTGCAAATCGCCCGTCAAAGACAAGGAGACAACAAATACAGGTGAGGCCAAGGAAAATCTAGTGGAAGCAAAGGAAAGTCTAGATGAGGCCAAGAAAGAATATGTCCTTAGATATGAGGCTTTCAAACTGGAATCGGACAATAAAATTGCAGAAAACGAAAAGGTCATTGCCGAATTAAAGGCGAAAGCCAAAATGGAAAGCAATGCGGCCAAACAGGATTTTGAAAAAGAACTTGCCGCATTGGAACAAAAAAACCAATCGTTGAAAGAAAAAATGAGCTACTATAAGGATGAGGGCGATGATGAATGGGAATCATTTAAGGTTGAATTTGATCAAGATATGGATAGCTTGGGACGAGCATTAAAAGATCTGACCAAAAATAATACGAACTAATCTCTACAAAAAGCTAACATTATGGCAAACTCACTTTACACGGTGGCCGTGGTATTGATCATTGCATGGGCCATTGGATTTCTTGGATATCATGCCGGGGGAATCATCCATATCCTATTGGTCATCGCGATCATTGCAATCATATTAAGTATGGTTCAGGGACGAAAATCCGGGTAACCACAATTTATACATAAGAACGACAAGTACAATCCCCAGAGTATCCAAGAACATGCAGCGATGTTCTTGGATACTCTCTTTTATGCCCCATTATTCTTTAACGGGAGCTCTTTACCCCCTGATTCAATTATGAGTAAAAAGCGATATCTTCTCTTGTGGACCATTGCGATGCCAATTTTGGCATGGCTCGCCTATTTTGGCATTCCGCTGGATCTGGGGGAACTCTATTCTCTGTTCCTTGGCATTTTACTGATCGGATCCGTCATTGCTGCGGTACACCATGCGGAGGTAATCGCCTATAGGGTGGGAGAACCTTTTGGTACATTGTTGCTGGCATCAGCGATTACGGTGATCGAAGTGGCACTGATCGTTTCATTGATGTTGAGCGGGGGGCGGCTTGAGGCAGTTACGCTTGCCCGTGATACGGTTTTGGCATCGGTAATGATAATCCTCACGGGGATCATAGGGATCTGCATACTGGTAGGGGCCATACGTTACAAGGAACAGGTGTTCAGGCTCCAGGGTGTTAGCGCGGCCTTGGTTACCCTTACCGCCATATTGGTGTTCGCCCTTATCCTTCCCAAATTCACTCCAAGTCTGAATGGTTCCACAAACAATCCTACACAATTGCTCTTTGTTGCGATAGCTTGTCTTGTCCTGTATATCACATTTGTAATGGTGCAGACCGTACGGCATCGCGCCTTTTTTTTATCCCCCGAAACCACTGAGAACAAAAATGTGCTACCCCCTCCCCCGACGGTAATGGAAACATTTATAAGTGCCCTATTGTTGGTTTTGTGTCTTGGCATAGTGGTACTGCTCGCCAAGGCCCTTACATCCGATATAGAAAACATCGTTTTGAATGCAGGGGCTCCAAAATCCCTGGTAGGGGTGATCATAGCGGCAGTAGTGTTATTGCCCGAGGGACTTGCCGCCTATCGCGCTGCCAGAAAAAACCGCCTCCAGACCAGCCTTAACCTTGCCTTGGGCTCTGCTCTTGCAAGTATAGGCCTCACCATACCGACAGTTGCTATTGTATCCATTAAAACGGGAATGAAAATAACACTTGGCATTGATATAAAGGCCATGGTTTTATTGGTACTGGCCCAGTTTACCATTGTACTTTCATTGGCCACCGGGCGTACCAATGTGCTGCAGGGAATCGTACTTTTAACGATCTTTGTGGTTTATCTTTTTGCAATTATCTCCCCATGACATGGCCACTTGGCACCGCTATGGGGATTCGAGTCCTTGCTTCCAAATATCATGATGATATAACTAACGGTAAATACTTTATCCATAGTTTTTTTGGCGCGACCAAATACCATGTGTGAAATATGCAATTCATTTTGATCATTGTGTATCGTATTGGTCAGGTATAAGGATGACCTTTATGCCATTGTGAAAATTCATTCACAACATAAAAATAATTCCTATGAAAACGAATGCAGAATTACAGGTTGATGTTCAGAATGCCATTAAATGGGAGCCTTTGTTGCATGCAGCTGAAATTGGGGTCACAGCCAAGGATGGTGTTGTTTCTTTGACCGGCGTGGTGGACAGTTATACAAAAAAAATGGAAGCGGAAGATGCGGCCAAAAAAGTCATTGGCGTGAAAGCCTTGGTTGAAAATATTGAAGTGAGGTTTCCAAGCCATTGGGCAAAAACGGATGCCGAAGTCGCCACCGAGGTCTTGGACGCCTTGAAGGCCAATCACAATGTTCCCAATGATAAGGTGACCGCGAAAGTAGAGGATGGATGGGTCATATTGGAGGGTGAGCTGCCCTGGAATTACCAAAGGGAAGCAGCAAAAATAGCCATACATGGTCTTTCAGGGGTAAAAGGTGTGAGCAATAATATCAAGATCAAATCCGAAAGCAACGGGACAATTGAACTGAGTGCCATTGAAAGTGCACTGAGAAGAAGTTCGATCGATGACAGTGATATCGATGTATCCGTATCCGGAACAACCGTCACATTGAGCGGAAAAGTAAATTCTTGGTATCAAAAAGAAGAAGCGGGCCGCATTGCATGGAAGGCTCGTGGTATCTGCGATGTAAAAAATGAATTGTCAGTCGAATATGATTACCTGTTGGTTCTTTAACCCTTTCAAAATGGTGGGGGAATTATCTTCCACCGTTTTCTCTTACATCGACAGGGATATGTAATGTATTCCAATCCTGACGACTCCAACCCTATTTGAAGGTTCCCCATTCGATTGGGAAAAAACAGAAGTGATAAGGTTGGAGCATGGAAACGGAAGTGGGTTCAAGGAAGCCCGGATATTTCCAATATTGGACCTGACCATTGGAAAAAGCCATGGGAAACGGGACAAAAAATGGATAACATTAAAACAGAACATCATGAAAATAGTGACAGGGATGGTCGAAACCAACCGACAGGGAGTTGCCAAGGTATTGGCAAAAAATTTAGCGGACGAAACGGTACTTTACATCAAGACAAAAAAGGCCCATTGGCATGTTGAAGGGGCCGATTTTTATGATAAGCATAAATTCTTTGAGTTTCAATTTAAACAATTGGATGAAATCATGGATAGCGTCGCGGAACGCATACGTTCCATTGGCCACTATGCACCGGCTACGTTAAAATCGTATCTAAATTTGACCCATCTGACAGAGTCAGAAAGTGAGAGAAACGATAGCCAGGGGTTCATCAAAGAACTACTGGCCGATCATGAACGTATTATTATAGATTTACGAGGTCATATAAAATCGTTTACCGATGATTTTCATGATGCGGGCAGCAGTGATTTCATTACCAGTCTTATGATTACCCATGAAAAAATGGCTTGGTTCCTGCGTTCACATTTAACAAAATAAAGCCACCATGTATTACAACAGTTATCATTTTTTGGGAATGCATTTTATATGGTGGTTCGTTTGGGGCATCCTACTTTTCTGGATTTTTGCCATACCTTATAAAATTCCTGGACAAAGAACCAAGAAAGACACCCCGGGTGATATACTGAAAAAACGCTTTGCCTCCGGGGAAATCAATAAGGAAGAGTACCAAGAAAAGAAGAAAATCCTAGAAGGTTGACCACTCCATTGCCCTAAGAAAACAAGTCCCATATGGATCTCCCCCGATAGTTCTTCCACTATGGTCATCCACTTGCCCTTCCCTTGATCATGTTCCCAATGGAACTCTCGAAGATATCTGGGAGTAAAAAATAAAGGATATCCCTTTGGTCCCGAGAATAGAATCAGGGTAGGTTTTTTATGGCGCGGCAATGTATAGACCTCCCCACAACATAGCAATCCCGAACAGCCAACATTTCAACACTGGCCACTGGCCTGGTACAGGTCCCATTGAATAAAAAACAAGTATAACCCTTTAATAACGAAAACATGAAAAATTTAAAACAGATCGCGAGTATGATAGTACTGCTTGCCATGATACAGGCGCACGCCCAAAATGGCCCGACAGGGATCCTGAACTCAACCACTACCAACACCTTCAACTACATCAAAGAAGGTGTTAAAATGCCTTATTCCGTTACGGTACAAGAGAGCCGGAATTACAAAACCATGTTTGCTCTTGCAGATATGGGAAAAGTTGATAAAGACAGGATAAATACTCCTGTCAAAGTATCGAAACTCATTACCGTCACAAACAATGCCAATCCACGTGACAATAGTGTCATAGCCTTACGATATGACAAACAGGTTGCAGATACTTTTAAATTGGTGTCCACTGAAAAGGGATTTGCCATATCTGTAGCCAATAGGACCATGGATTATATCATGGGCAAGGGAATTCAGTTTGCGAATACCGCGGATAGAGAATTCTTTATGGTTGACGAATTTGATGGTATGGAATAAATGGAATTTATTTGATTTGTTCATGCAGAATCCCTAGAAATAGGGATTTTTCTATTATTGTGGCAGTAATCGCTCTAATTTCCACACCTTTCTTTTACCCCTTTTTGGCCCAAGGGCAATAAGATGGGCCAAAGGAAACTTCGGCCATCAAATGCCCGGATGCCCAACGGATGCCCCTTGGCTTGTCAATCAAAAAAACTGCCTTGGAGCAATTGATATGGGAACTTTGATCAATGGATTTTCCATGTGTACTGAGGTGATGGGAAATAACCCTTATAAGGTGCAAGAAAGTCAAAGGGACAATTCCCTTTCAAAATACACCTCTTCCTTATCATCCGGAGAATCCTTGACATAGCAATAGTATATTTTATTCAGGAATGCCCTGACGATCAATGCCTTTTTTGGGTTTTTACTGGAATAGACGGTTTGTCCCGCTTTGTATAGTTTGTTTACAGTGGATTTTTTGTTCAGTCGCAAACATTTCAGGGTTATGTTCAAATCTATGGATATCATTTTGAACCTATGTGTCGCAACAATCAAATAATCCGTAAACTTTGGGATAACTACGGTGTCCCCCAATTTCAAGAGGGTCGTTTCGTCGTCCATGGTTATTTGAGCCTTACCTTCTATGATCTCAAAAAATATGGATTTTGTAGACCCCTTGCCCTTTAGTTCCATTCCCACATCAAAGGACACTGCCTTGATCTCCCCCGTTTTTTTCTTTAGCACCGAGATGGTGGATATGGCGTTGGGCGCATAGGCCAATCTTTCCGTTATGTCATGGGAGATCATTTTTGAAAATTGTGTGTCGATCATGGTATGGAATGTTAACGTTAAAAGGGACATTTATATCTTGAAAACCATTCTGGTTATCTTATCATGGGGCCCTTGCCCAGAACCTTTGGTCAAGAGCCAGATGTACTTCCCATTGGGGTTCAATCAGTTCGGTGTTTTAATTTTTCTTGAAAATCGCTGATCACCCCTCCTTTTAAAAGTACTTCCATCTGTCGATCGCTCATGGTATGTACCGCTTCAAATTCAAACAGTTGTCCGGACGCATTGGTTGCCCTTATTGGGATCCCGATCCTGCTTTTGATACCAGCTCGCAAGTTTTCAAAACTTAGCATACTTCCTTGCTCTATATTATCATAGTCCTCTTCATGTATAAATTCAAGGGGGAGTATACCAAAGTTTATCAGGTTTTGCCAAGCAATCCTTGCATAGGACTTGGCTATTACACATACCTGCCCCAAATATTTTGGGGCCAAAGCAGCGTGTTCCCTACTTGACCCTTGGGCATAGTTTTCGCCTGCTATGACGACATGCCCCCCATATATTGGTTTGGCCTTGATTGCCCTTTCGTAAAAAGTGGGGTCTATCACTGAATAGGTATATTTACTGATTTCAGGGATGTTGCTCCTAAATGGCAACACGTCCGCTCCTGCTTTGAGAATTTCATCGGTGGATACATTATCCCCCATTTTTAACAATACAGGGATATTGTATTGATCGGACATAGGTGAAAAATGCGGTAGCTCCTTTATGTTGGGGCCTTTCTCCAATTGAACTCCAGACCCATCTTCAAGTGGTGCCACCAAAAGGTCGGAATTTATGATCTCTTTTTCGGGGCTAGAATAGGTAGGATACGGTATATCGAATAATTTCCCCAAATCCCTGGGATCGGTAATTTTCCCTGTCAAAGCTGATGCGGCTGCCGTTTCAGGACTGCACAGGTACACTTGGTCATCTTCAGTTCCCGACCTGCTGGGAAAATTCCTTGGCATAGTCCTCAAGCTTATGGTATTTGAAGATGGAGCCTGTCCCATCCCAATACAGCCCATACATCCTGATTGGTGGAACCTAGCCCCTGCCTTGATCAAATTTGCAAAACTATGGTTCTTGATCATATTCAGGATAAGCTGTCTCGACGTCGGGTTGATATCAAAGGACACCCCATTATTGACCGTTCTGTTTTTAACAATATGACCAGCGATCCAAAAGTCCCGTAGTCCGGGGTTGGCAGATGATCCAATTACGACCTGTCCAACGGATCTTCCGGCCACCTCTCTCACGGGGACCACATTTCCCGGACTGGACGGCAGCGCAATTAAAGGTTCCAACCCATCCAGGACAATTTCTTCGTTTAGGTCATATTTACAATCCTTATCTGAAATGATTTCGACCCAGTCCCCAGGTCTCCCCTGCGCCTTTAAAAAGCGATATGTTTCATGGTCACTGGGAAAAACCGTACTGGTGGCACCCAGTTCCGCCCCCATATTGGCAATAACATGCCTGTCCATGGCACTAAGGTTTTTCAATCCGTCACCATAATATTCCATAATCTTGCCGACACCTCCTTTTACCCCATACCTCCGCAACATTTCCAGGACGATATCCTTGGCACTGACCCACTCGGGAAGGTTCCCTGTAAGCTTCACCCCCATGATCTGCGGCATTTTCACATAATATGGTTCCCCGGCAATCACCGACGCCACATCAAGTCCTCCCGTTCCTATGGCGAGCATTCCAAGCGATCCAGCGGCACAACTGTGGCTATCGGAACCAACCAGTGTTTTCCCGGGGATTCCGAACCGTTGCATGTGGACGGGGTGGCTTACACCATTGCCGGGACGGCTGTACCATAAACCAAACCGCTGAGCTGCCGTATAAAGAAATAAATGGTCGTCCGCATTCTTATGGTCGGTTTGCAACAGGTTATGGTCCACATATTGGACCGCTATTTCCGTTTTAGCCCTTTTAAGGCCCATGGCTTCCAGTTCAAGCTGGACTAAGGTTCCGGTTGCATCCTGTAAAAGGGCCTGGTCGATCCTTATCCCTATTTCCCTTCCAGGGATGGCTTCGCCTTCAATAAGGTGGTGGTCGATCAGTTTTTGGGTCACATTGAATGGGTTCATGGGCTTCTATATTTTTTACTGGACGAAAAATCAGGGAGCCACTTTCTTATACTGTTCCGTAGGGGGAAGGTGGATATCAAAATCGGGCAGGAGGTTTCCTTATGAAGTTACGCAAATTTTCTGGATAATTTTGGTTTTTCGGGAGAATTCATGGCTATGGCTTTTTAGGATGGAAGAGACCATATTAACGAATGGTCATTATGGAGTGCCAGGTTTATCCAACCTTCCCGTTTTAGCACCTATCCTGATAATTGATGAATGTAAAAGCTTCACTCAAAGTTAAAACCACAAAATTCATAAATCCACATATACCTGTAAAAAGAGATATAGTGCAAAAAACGGTCAAAGCGAACCACTGAAAACGGAATTCTTTAAGCCATCCAAAAAAACCGTTTCAGACTATGTCATAAAAGAGTTTATTTTAATTTTTGCCATGCTCTCTTTAACCCGGCGCGGGTGGTATACTAAGACCGTCCTATCCACTTTTGGCAAGAACTACAGTTTTGAATTAAAAAATATCAATGCGGAAAAATACAATGTTGCTGTTACCATAAAATTTCCGGTATAAACTGCATTTTTAATGGAAACACTGGTTTGGCATACTGAACGTACCCTTGTCGCAATGCTATTGAGAAGCGTGAAATACGAGAAGATATACTTGAACCCTCCAAGCGACCGTATTGAACCTTTTCTATCATTGGCGGTGTACTTTGATTCTTTTAACCATGAAAGAAGACATCAGTTCATCGACTATAAAAGACCTATCGATCTATTTAAGAGAGCGGCTTATAATCAAGGAGTATAATCCCTAAATATGACTATATTTGGGGAATACAATCCCTAAATATGATAAATAGAAGTTTAGAAGAGAAAATAAAAAATCGTTTTGGCACAGGTAAAGCTATTCTATTGATTGGTCCAAGGCAAGTAGGTAAAACTACGCTTTTCAATAAATTGCTCGAGGATAAGGATCATCTGTTTTTAAACGGAGATGATCCTACTGTCCGAAAACTACTTTCCAGTCCCAATTTAGAGCAACTCAAAAATATTATTGGTAATTTCAAGACCGTATTTATTGATGAGGCCCAACGAATCGATAATATAGGACTTACGCTTAAGCTAATCACCGATCAACTTAAAGGAGTTCAACTACTGGTTAGCGGCTCATCGGCTTTTGAATTAAACAACCATACCCAAGAGCCTCTTACCGGCAGAAAATGGGAATATCAGCTCTACCCTATATCTTGGACAGAATTTGAATCCGATGTAGGATATCTTAAAGCTGAACAGCAGCTGGAACTGCGTGTTATTTATGGAATGTATCCAGATGTCATCAATAATTTCGGAGCAGAAAAGGAAATCTTAAAACAACTTACCGATAGTTATTTATATAAAGACATTCTAAGCTATGGTGGCATTCGAAAACCAGAGGTTTTAGAAAAACTATTAAGAGCCTTAGCCTTTCAAATAGGCGGCGAAGTAAGTTATAATGAATTGTCACAGCTCTTAGGTATAGATAAAAAAACAGTAGCTACATACATTGATTTACTTTGCCAGGCGTATGTAATATTCAAGCTCCCAAGTTTCAGTAAAAATTTACGAAACGAAATCAAGACCAATCAAAAAATCTATTTCTACGATACTGGTGTTCGCAATATGATTATAGGTGATTTGAATCCTATGGAAATTCGCCAAGATAAAGGTAACCTCTGGGAGAATTTTTTAATAGCCGAACGTTTAAAGCATAATTCATATACTGGTTCACTGGCCAAAGGCTATTTTTGGAGAACGGTATCGCAACAAGAGATTGACTATGTTGAAGAAGAGGCTGGAAAACTAGAGGCGTTTGAAATCAAGTGGAATCCAAAAAGTAAAGTAAAAGTTCCTAAAGCTTTTGAAACCGCTTATGATGCCCAAATTACAGTGATCAACAAAGATAGTTTTAGAGATTTTTTAAAATAGAGGGTCATGTGAAAACGTCGGACACAATCAAGTATGGTCAAATTACTAATATGTTATTGGTTAGCATCCATATAAAGCCGTAAATGAGGTGGCTTAAATAATACGCTTTTAACGTTCTTCTCTTATTGCATCCAACGATAATAATTAAAACAGCTGGTTTTAAACTTTATCTATAAAGTGGTGCAAAAATGGATTTTTTTTTAATTGGCCCTATTCTTGATGGCCCCTCTCAATTAATGATGTCAAGATTACAATCCTGGATTATATTGCAAGGTCAGAGAACACTTCCCGTTTGAAGCAATACCCTGGCCCTGAAATCATTGAATTCTTTACAGAATTTTTCAAAACGATCTTTCAGGGAGCCGTGTTGTTCCCTAAAAACGTTGTCCCTATCGGCGTTCTTCCCTTTGGGCATTCCCAATAACAGACCATGATGGTTGGTCACCTCCGATTTGATATCGACAATCATATCCCTCTTGGTCTTGATCCTTTTTTTGTACAAGTGGTTCTGTTCCCTCATGGTATCTGTCGACACAGTGTCGAAAACATCCGAGCCCAATAAACGATCAAGGAACACAATCTCATTTTCCATATGGCCAATCAGCGATTTCCATCGTTTTATATCAAAATGGAAATCGGAGAATATCTCTTCAAATGAATCTTCCTTCTTTTTTGTCATCATACCCTTTTTTGACCTAATTATACTTGGGAGCGCTATTTCGTTTAAAGATCAACCCTGAATCAACATGCGATATTCCTTACTGCTCAATTTGCTGGTAAATATCCTCACCGAATTCTCCAAGATTTCTTTTGCCTTTTCCTCGGAATAGCCCAGTTCAACGGCATATCTTAGCACCAATTTCTGTTCTTGGTCATTCATATAATGTTCTGTATAAACGGTCCTGAACAGGGTATAAATGCCTTCCAGCCTTTCCTCAACACCCTTGGCGGGGGTTGGGACGTATTTTTCGGGGTGCGCCACTATACGTCGATAATCCTCTGGTTTAATATCCATTTTCTCGGACAGTCTGCGGATCACTTTTTCTTCTTGAGGGTCCACCGAGCCATCCTTCGTGACCAATCTGACGATGGACGCAAAATGGGCAATCCTATTTTTGTGTTCGTTGTATTCCAAAAGGTTTACTACTTCCATATAAAAGGTTTAATTGATGAACTTTATAAGCAGCAGGTCCATGACCTCGACAAGGATGAGGATAATGATCACCCATTCCAACCGGTTGTTCTCGCGATGAAAGGTAATCTCCTTAAAGAGATCCAGGTTATCCTTGATGATCTCTAACTGGTCGTGTATGCTCCTATATCTATTCTTAAGATCAAAAGTGGCCTTAAGGTGCTGATCGAGTTTGTTCAGTTCCCCATCTTCCCAAGTTGCTTCTGGCGAATCGAAAATATAGAGGTTCTCTGAAATCCTGTTTTTCACATTGAGTACCCTGCCAATGTATTTTTTAAGCTTTGTCCCTCCAATGCTCAACCGGCCGTTCACTTCCAGATTGGAGGTGTGCTTTTCGGTATCCGCCAAAATTTCCCCTGATATCCAGGCATATCTGTTCAACGCAATGGATTGGGATACATGGAGCATGATCAACCGGAGTGCATCCACATGGAACTTGGCAAGATTGACCTTATCATAAGTGATCTTGTCCTCCTTATTGCCCACACATATCTCTATTTTTTCCACTAGTCTGGTCTCCAGCGGATTTTTGCAATGGGGCAGGACCTCATCTATCACCTTCTCCCTTTCCTCCGGGCCGGCATTATAGGTACAGACCACACCATATTTGAAGATATAGACAAACTCGCCCTTATATCTTTCAAAGAATAGTTCGTCATTATCGGAAACAATGAGCCTGCCCCTGAACATTGTTTTACAGGAAGGGACGGAAATGGCTTCTGCAATCTGGTGTGCATGGGCCAAATGCCCAGATGATGGGTGCCTTCTCTTCATTTCCGGGGCGATTAAATCCAATGGTGTTTCCATGTCAACTATAATTAAAACCGATATTCACATCTCCCTCAAATCCAATCTGAAAGCTTACAGATCTTGATCAAGGGCAAAGTTCACAAAGATGCTCGAATGAAAACTGGCACATTCATCATTCCCATTTGGTTCGTTCTTTGCGAGAAAATAAGGGTCCGCTTCAGTCACTTTATTGGAAAGGTTGGGATCTGCTCCATTTTTCACCGGCAACCCGACGGATATAACACCAGAGTATTCCAATACTGTCGTAGGCCCATGTTTTTCAAGGACTTTGGATATGGTTATTAGGATGACAAGGAAGGTAAACAGTAAAAAGGGCTTTCTCATTTTTCGGTAAATTTTAATAGGTTTTTGTAATGGGTCTCACCGAAAACTATATCACCTCAAGATCGGTCGCTTTTAGCGGGGATTATAACAATGGTCCGCATGTGATCTGTAAAAAATGTTTCTGTCTACTCCATACACGCCTTTTTCTTCGAATTTTTGTCAGTTGTTGGTATTTAACGTTATTGGCCGGCCTTCTATGCCGATAAACTCCCCACTGATGTAAACTACTCCCATTTACTCCAAGGAGCGGTTACTTCCGTGGCAATCCAATAAAGACCGTGAAGATCAGTAATGGGTTCGGTTCCTTATCCATAAGGATACTTTTGGTATAGATCTCCAGAGATTCCAAAGCCCGAATCCAAAAAATAACTTTGTTGGGAGTTTTCGCCCCTACCCTTGGGAGCACATAAATTTCGTATCAAAGGTAGTCGAAATACGATCACATCGTATTTTTTTGTGCTTTATTTAATCATTCGCAAATTTCTGATATTTAAATAAATAGATGTTTTGTCATGAAGCGACTAAAAAGCCTTTAAATCACTGGCCCAAAGGCGGGAGGACTGAAAAATAAATGCACCCATAAATGATTCCATGTGATGAACAGCACCCGTAAGAGTATTTGGATACATATTGTCATGTAGTGTAGGTTGCATTGGATGGGGCAGACCATTGGAACCACTGAAAAAGGGCAAATATGAACCATCCAATATTACATTATAACCATGTATTGGTCGGTGTCCTACTTTTGTTTTACGGTGGCCATTTTTTCCAGCAAAGGTAGTATACCATGCCCGTTTTTGCATTCCGGGGCGTAAAAGACAAGGTGGTGATCAAAAAATACGAAAAGCATCAGGATATAGAAGGGGTAGGTAATTTCAGTGTCGGTAAACAACAAGACTACTTAGGTTCGTTTCGAAATCTTCAGCGTTCAAACATCCGGAACATAAAGAACTAAAAGAATGGGTAAATAACAAACATGTTGCTATTGATGGCGAATATGATATCCAAAACTTTCATCCAGAAAGGATAAATTATCAATTGCTCAATTTAGATACTTATATCAAGGATTGGGAAAATGAACATCATAAATAGTAAAAACCGTTTAAAAAAGTGGCTTGTCAACGATATTGGTTTTGAAGAAAACCTCCCCTAAAAATCGGTGTATCTACAGGGATACCTTTTCAAGGTATTGCAATAGTCCCATATTGCGGCCATTATTTAGAACCTTCTTGCAACGGTCAAAAATATATCGTATTATTGCGATTAAATAATTAATATGGGACTGGCCAAGACCGAAATATTTACCGAAAACCAGAATGAGCTCGCCCTCATCGGGAAGGTATTTGCCCATCCCGCCCGGATTGCCATATTGCAGCACCTCTTCAAGGTCAAGGCGTGTGTCTGCGGTGACCTTGTGGACGAAATTGGATTGGCACAGCCCACCGTTTCCCAGCACTTGAAGGAACTTCGGAACATGGGACTGATCAAGGGCGATGTGGAGGGTACTAGTGTCTGTTACTGTGTCAATGTGGCCAACTGGAACGAAATGAAGGATAAGTTCAAGGCATTCCTGGATCAGGGGATCGAACTGGACCAAGAGTGCTGTTAGTATTTTTTTGAACTAATTAATCGTTTTATTGCGATTAACAAATAAACTAAAACCATAAAAAAGAAACCATGAAAACAAAAATGATCCGAACCATGGCACTGCTGTTGCTGTGCCTTCCATTGACCACACATTCCCAGAAACTAAGGGGAAAGATCCAACGCACCGTAAAGGAACTGAAGACCGTTTTTCCCCAGATACCGAAAGAAAAGATCCAGCTTTTGGACCAACTTGCCGCCAGGATGGTGTCCAATATGGGGGAGACCTCTTATACCGTTGTATTTGTGGACCAGACCAATGACGATATGGGCCAATTGGCCATGATCTGGCTCAGGACAGGTCTTATGTATTACGGATTAAATGACAAGTTCAAGGTAGAATCCGCAGGTCTGGATACCGCCAACGAGACCCTTGCCGGCCTGGCCCTATTGAAGAACGATGGGTTCAGGGTCACCAATGCACAGGGCGAATCCCTGTTTACGTATTCGGTACGCTATGGCTCCGATAGTTGGACCATCAACAGAAAGGCCCTTGAATCCTTGGATTTGGACGAGGACAGCAGTATCAAGGTATATGTCCAGGATGGGCTGACGGACCGAAATGCGGAGATCCTTTTTGAAAACAAGGCCGTTATCGCGGGGGAGATGATCTATGTCGCCACGAAGGTCGATGCCATTATCAAAGCTAAAACAAACAATCCATGAAATTATCAGAAGTAAAAGAAGTGCTGTCCCAATTGAAGACCCTTGGTTTCCAATTGCCCGCCGGGGAAATGGTCCCCGGACATTTCCATGTCACCGAAGTGGGGAAGATCCACAAACACTTTATCGACTGCGGGGGAACCGTGCGCAATGAGGAGGTGGTCAGCTTCCAACTGTGGGAGGCCGATGACTATGACCACAGGCTGCATCCCGAAAAGTTGGTACATATCATCGAACTGTCCCAAAAGGTGTTGGGCATAGCGGATTCCTTGGAAGTCGAAGTGGAGTACCAGGGTACCACTATTGGGAAATATGGCCTTGCCTTTGATGACGGTCATTTTCTGTTGACCACCAAGATGACCGACTGTCTTGCCAAGGACCAGTGTGGGGTCCCCGAAAAAAAACCAAAGGTAAGACTGTCCCAATTGACCAACGAGCCCTGCTGTTCTCCTGACGGTAATTGTTGTTAAACCATAAATCCAAACCATGAAAATGACCACTAGTTTGTTCCCTGAAATAGCGGGATTCATCGCAACCTTGAAACAGGATGCCATTTCCCCGGAGCGTAGGGAAATCCTTGATCCCCTTGCCGGTTTCATCCAGTCGAAAGTCTTGGAAGATCAAGAAATACGTTTGAATTTCATTTGCACCCACAATTCCAGGAGGAGCCACCTGTCCCAGATATGGGCACAGACCATGGCGTGCCATTTCAACATCAAGAACGTGTTCTGCTATTCGGGGGGCACCGAGGCCACGGCCCTGTTCCCGATGGTGGCGGAAACCTTGGGAAAACAAGGGTTCCAGATCCAGCAGCTTTCAGAGGGACAAAATCCCGCTTATGCCATCAAATTTGCGGAAAATGCCCATCCAGTGATCGGGTTCTCCAAAAAAATGGACAATGCCTTCAACCCAAGTTCCGGCTTTGGGGCCATCATGACCTGTGATTCGGCCAATGAGGCCTGTCCCTTTGTGCCCGGTGCGGAAAAGCGGACCCCCATCACCTTTGAGGACCCCAAGGCCTTTGACAATTCCCCGCAACAGGCCGAGAAATACCTTGAACGAAGCGTACAGATCGCAACAGAACTTTGGTATGTATTTTCACTGATCAAATCATAACACATGGCAGTAAAAAAATTGAGCTTTTTGGACAGGAACCTTACCCTTTGGATCTTTATCGCCATGGCGGTAGGGGTCGGTATCGGTTACCTTTTCCCATCCTTCCCTGACATCATCAATTCGTTCAACAGTGGCACCACCAACATACCCATTGCCATAGGTCTCATCCTGATGATGTACCCACCTTTGGCAAAAGTGGATTATAGACTATTGCCCAAGGTGTTCAAGAACACCAAGATAGTGGCCATTTCCCTGGTGCTCAACTGGATCATCGGCCCCGTGTTGATGTTCATTCTGGCCATCCTCTTTTTGAGCGACTATCCAGAGTATATGGTCGGGTTGATATTGATAGGATTGGCCCGTTGCATTGCCATGGTACTGGTATGGAACGATCTGGCCGAGGGCAGTGCGGAATATGGAGCGGGGCTGGTGGCCCTGAACAGTATCTTCCAAGTGTTTGCCTATAGTTTCTATGCGTGGATTTTCATTACTGTTTTGCCCCCGTATTTTGGCTTTGAAGGGGCCATAGTGGACATCTCCATTAGTACCATAGCGGAGAGTGTGGCCATTTATCTGGGTATCCCCTTCCTTATGGGCATCCTTAGCCGAACGCTATTGGTCCGCATCAAAGGGGAACAGTGGTATGCCCAAAAGTTCATACCCGCCATTTCCCCCATGACCTTGGTCGCCCTGTTGTTCACCATCGTGATCATGTTCTCCCTCAAAGGGGAGCTTATCGTGGAGATTCCCATGGACGTTGTGGTGATCGCCATTCCCCTTTTGGTGTACTTTACCCTGATGTTCATCATCGGGTTCTTTTTCAGTAAGGCCATGGGTGCCGAATACGATAAGACCGCCTCTGTGGCCTTTACGGCTGCCGGGAACAATTTTGAGCTCGCCATTGCCGTGGCCATTGCCGTTTTCGGACTGGATTCCGGCCAGGCCTTTGCCGGGGTCATAGGACCCTTGGTGGAAGTCCCCGCCCTGATCTTATTGGTCCGGGTCGCCTTTTGGCTGCGTAAGAAGTATTTTTAAACCATCAACTGCTTAAAGCATGCGATTAACTTAGTTATTGTTCAAGGAAATAAGTTAAAGGATCGGTGAGAAAAGATTATTCATAGAAAAGTGTATTGAATAAAGAAAACAGTCTAAAGTTAAAATAAAGGATCATTCCAAATACTGCTTCAAAATTTCAATTCTAGAGGAGCTTCTTAACCTGGCCAAGGCATTTACTTTTATTTGTCTGACCCTCTCTTTTGTAAGGTCCAAATTAAAAGCAATTTCTTCCAATCCCATGGAATCTTCTGCTCCTATCCCAAAGTACATCTTAATCACAAAAGCTTCGCGATAAGATAAAATATCCAAAACACCATCAATTTCCAATTGTAATGATTGATCGATCAGCTTTTGTTCTGGGCTAACAAACCCATCGGAACGCATCACGTCATGTAAGTTCAATCCTCCATCCCCAACCCCCAATGGCTCATCCATTGAAAGGGGCCAGGAAGAGTGCTTTAAGCATATCTGAATCTCCGATAGTGAGAAATCGATCAGTTCAGATATTTCTTCTGCTGTTGGTGGCCTCTGATGCATTTGTTCGAAATGGGAAGAGATGCTGTTTATCTTGTTGATTACATTTATTTTGTTCAAGGGCAATCTGACCATCCTTGATTTTTCCGTAAGCGCCTGTATTATTCCTTGACGTATCCACCATACTGCATAGGAAATGAACTTGAAACCACGCGTCTCATCAAATTTGGATGCTGCTCTGACCAGCCCAACATTCCCTTCATTGATGAGGTCATGTAAATTTAGACCCCTTGATTGGTACTGTTTCGCTACGGACACAACAAATCGTAAATTGGCGGACACCAACTTTTCTAAAGCTTCGTTATCTCCTTGCCTTATGCGAACGGCCAGATCAACCTCTTCCTCTTCGGTTACCATTGGAATTCGACTTATATCACTAAGATACTTGTTCAGGGAAAGGGTATCCCGTGTTGTTATTTGCTTTGATATGGTAAGAGATCTCATAGGTTTTGTTTTTCATTAGGCCATCGTCCTTACATAAATCAAGTTTCCATTGCCCTTTGGATTTTTTCTAGACCCTATTTCGATTTGACCGATGGATTTGACCAAAGGGGTCAACTTTTTGAAACCATAATTCCTTGCATCAAAATTGGGTTGTTTCTTTTGCAACAATGTGCCTACCTCACCTAAGAACGCCCAACCTTCCTCATCCTCCACATCGGCAATGGTGGAAAGTATAAGATCAATAACCTTTGGGGTGATTTTATCAATCTTGTTTTTATCATTTTTCTCAGGAGTATTGGACTCTCCCACATGGGTCTTATGAAGTATCTCAAGGTATATGAACTTGTCGCATGAAACGATAAAAGGATCTGGGGTCTTTCGCTCTCCAATACCAAAAACTGTCATCCCAGCCTCTCTCAGCCGTATGGCCAGTCGTGTAAAATCACTGTCACTGGAGACCAGGGAAAAACCATTCACCTTTCCAGAATAGAGTATATCCATAGCATCAATGATCATGGCACTGTCCGTTGAATTCTTACCGGTGGTATACCCATATTGTTGCACAGGGGTAATGGCATTTTTTAGAAGGACATCTTTCCATTTTGTCAAACTTGGCTTTGTCCAATCCCCATAGATTCTTTTGATACTTGGATTCCCATATTTGGCAATCTCTTCCAACATTTCCTTCACATATTTGGAAGGGATATTGTCACCGTCTATTAAGACGGCTAGGTTTAAATCTTTGTCCATAAAATCACTCCTCATTCTTTTTTAAATATTCCTTTCTATGGATTGCCTTTTTCAGGCCCTCCCTTCTCTCCTCGGATTTTTTGGTAAACTCCTGATTGTCCCTGATACGTTTCAACTGTTGGGTGTTCCTCACCTTGTTCCTATACCTTTTTAAGGCCCTTTCTATGTTCTCGCCTGGAACTATCTTAATTATCAGCATATTTTCTTGTCATTACTTATTATTTAAATCCTACCATTAAGGGCCAATATTTACACATTGGACTCTTTTTCAGGGATATAGCGGATTCCCTGGCATATACAAAATTTTGGACTTTGACCTGTTTGGTCTGGTCTTAAAAATGTGAATATTGGTTCAAGCAAAAAATAACTAAGAGGTGGCCCTTTGTGAATTGTAAATGGGAAAAAGGGAGGGCTATCTTTTTATTTAAGGATTGGAGCAATCATCGTCCATAACCCGTGATGCGCTGTAAAGGAAAGGATTTAAATTGGAACTAAACCCGTTTGCCCAGTTTATTTTATGATAAGGAATGGTTCTACTTTCATAGTGCACGATCGTTTTTTCGATTCTAATTGCCTTTGAAATGGCAATTCAACCTTTCAATAGTTTCGTTTCCTAAAATACTTATTTTCAATAATTAACACATTATTGGGGAATACTGCCCAGATAAATGGTAAGTTTGTGAGGTTAAAATTCAGAAAGCCCAAGTCAATTTAGTCTTCGCAGATTTTCAATTCATTTTCAGCTCTCTTCTTTTTAATTTATAACGTAGTCAAATATTTTAAGCCAAACGTTAAGGATGGTGACGCCTTTATGGAGTCGGACAATTATGTAAGGGTCCCCATATTTGGATAATTCTTCAACATGCCCAAGCCAATTGCGCTTATCAATTATCCCTTTATATCACATGCGTGAGCAACACCAAACCGCAATTAATGGCATTAACAAGCCAAGATTTTCAAAAAATTCAAATTCTGATTTTTCAAAAACCCTAAGAAACCGGGTCAGCACCTATTTTAAAACGAACAATATCAGTAGGCATGCCAACAAAAGTATGGTTTTGAAGACCATGGTCATGCTCACTGTTTATTTTGCCCCCTTGATTTTCATAAACATAGGGATGGTTACCACTCCCTTGCTACTTTTTGGTCTTTATATAATAAGTGGAATAGGAATGGCGGGAATAGGAATGGGCATTATGCACGATGCCATCCATGGATCTTACTCCAAAAACCAAAAAGTGAACACATATCTTGGGTACACCATGAACCTTATAGGTGGTAATGCCGCTGTTTGGAAAATCCAACACAATGTACTCCATCATACCTATACCAATATAGAGGGGGCCGACGATGACATTAACGCTCCTTTTTTCCTTCGGTTTTCCCCACATGCCAAAAAAAATGGCCTGCATAGATTCCAATACTTGTATGTATGGTTCTTTTATGGCCTATCCACGGTCTCTTGGATAACCACCAAAGATTTCATAAGACTTGATCGGTATCGGAAAATGGGATTTTTCAACAAAAAAAATGGTTACAGGAATGCACTCATGAAGATTGTTGGGTGGAAGTTGATATACTTTTCGTATGCCTTGATCATACCCTTGTTGGTTGTACCTCTGTCCCCATGGATCATCGTCCTAGCTTTTCTCAGCATGCATTTTGTTACAGGTCTACTGATAAGCATCGTATTTCAAGTGGCGCACATCATGCCAAATACGGAATTTCCACTGCCTAATGAAGATGGGGTAATTTCAAGTGACTGGGCAGACCACCAACTGGCCACAACAACTAATTTTTCTCCCAAAAGCAGGATATTTTCATGGCTGATTGGCGGGTTGAACTATCAGGTGGAGCATCATCTATTGCCCAATGTCTGTCATATCCATTACAGAAAAATATCTGGTATCGTAGCGGATACTGCCAAGGAATTTGGGATTCCTTATAATACAAAAAGAACATTTATCGCCGCCATTATCGACCATGTTGGAGTTTTACGAAAGTTAGGAAAGGTACAACCTGTTCATACCTGAAAGAGGAGTGATAATAAAAACAAACATTGAATAGAATATTAATTTTAAACATAAAGTAATGCAAGAAGGAACAGTAAAATTTTTTAACGAAGCAAAGGGTTTTGGTTTTATTCAGCCCAATGATTCCAATGATGATGTTTTTGTGCACCAAACTGGTCTCATAGATAAAATCCGTGAAAACGATAAGGTGAAATATACAATGGAAAGAGGCCAGAAGGGCATGAACGCCGTAAATGTCGAATTATTGATCAATTAGATTCTAGAATCCAAGAACAATAAAAACCATCTCTAAATGATGGTTTTTTTATGCGGTAAACTGTCCCAAAGCCCATTTAAACAGTTGGTATCCTAAAGGTATATTTTTCAAACAAACGGGATTACCACGATCCATGGTCAGGTTTATTCCGTACATAAGAATCAATAGTGCCCCTTTTCACTCAATCCTTGCCGAACCATTGGAGCAAAACAACACTGAACCTGGAAAGTTTACTGAGAAATCCGATCCTGAGCGACTATATTTTATAGATGCGCTTCGTGCCTGGGCCATTTTGATGATGCTTCAGGGACACTTTGTGTCCGCATTATTGATGGAAAGCTATCGGGAAGATGGAGGTGCGACCTATTTCGTCTGGGCTTATCTCAGGGGAGTGACAGCACCCGTTTTCTTTACCGTATCGGGATTCATATTCACCTATTTGCTCTTCAAGCACTATGAAAAAGGATGGGCAAATCCCCGTATTAAGAAAGGATTCAAAAGAGGTGGCCTGCTCATTCTCATCGGTTATGTGTTGCAGATCAAGTTCGGCCTATTGTTGAAAGGCTCGATCAATACCAGTTTTGATATTGTCCATGTCCTACAATGTTTGGGACTCTCTATGATCTTGATCATTGTCCTTTATTTGACCACCCATAAGTTCAGCAAATACGTATTTCAAATCTTTTTGGGCTCCATTACCATCTTGCTCTTCCTCTCCAATGGCACCTTGGGCCAATGGGAGTACAGTTTCCTGCCCGACTGGTTCTCCAATTATATCACACGGGAAAATGGTTCCGTTTTTACCATGGTGCCTTGGTTTGGTTTTGCAACGGCAGGTGGGTGCATTTCGGGGTTTTTCCAATCCAATCTCACCAAAAAGGGGTTCTACCCCAAAGCATTTTTGATCATCCTGTCCATCGGCATCCTATTGATCTTCCAATCCTATGAGTCAATAAGGGACCTAGTAAGCTTGACTGAAATCCGTTTTTTTCATAGTGCACTTGACGACAGTTATCTTTTTGCCCGTTTGGGCGTGGTCCTTGTGGTCTTTGCGCTATTCATTTTTTTGAGAAATATTTTAAACCACAAGATCATTAATGATATTGGGCAAAACACATTGGCCATTTATATCCTGCATGCTATAGTCCTCTACGGTAGTATTACAGGATATGGCCTGAGCAGGTATTACCATCACTCCCTCTCTCTTTCACATGTTGTCCTTGGGGCAGTCCTTTTTCTTATCGTTATTTGTTCCGTGGTCCTAATGGCCGATAGGAAAGTAAAGCGGCTTTTTAGCTAAGACCGGTTGTGCCAAGGGTTCCCAATATTGCCCATCATGTGTGGTTCATTCCTTTTCCTTTCTGGACGAAGCCAAAATCACAATGGCCAGCGACAGGACAATAAACCCCAAGGAAGCCCATTCTGGAAAGCTATAATGATGTGCGAGTATCAACTTGACCACGACAAAGCCCAATATTGCCACCTGACTATATTTGAGGTGGTGGAACCTGTTGATCATGTGGAAAGGAAAAAGTTCATCGATTGGAGTCCCAAAATGGCAAACATATTGGAACTGAAGACCAAAAAGGGATCCGAGGCAATGGCCAAGTTGGCGGGAACACTGTCCAACGCAAAGAGGACATCGGAAAACTCGATAATCACCAAGGCGACGAACAATGGTGTGGCCGCAGTAATGTGGTGAAGTTTGATAAAAAACTTCTGGCCCTGCTTACTGAATTATAGTTCTTCTTTTAAATCTCTCCCAGATTCCTTAAATTCAGCAAAAGCTATTGGATATACATATCGCAAAACCAATGACACTTCATATAATCAACCTTGCATCTGGCGTATGTACCTTTTAAAGAACTTTATGCCCAAGATTGGTGATGGCACCAATCCTTTTGGAAAACGTTCTTTGAAAATATTCAGACTCCTTCTTCCCTACTTGATAAGTGCTGGACTTTCTTTTTTGATTTTTAAAGTCCACATGTTGGTCGAGGTCGACAGTATGCTCAACGAAAAAAACGATGTGATTTCAAACGGGTTCCTTACTTCACAGATAACTTATCATAAGGAATTTGCCCCCTTTGCCCGAAGGCCATTGACCACCTTATTGGTGGAACAGGTGTCAAACGGCTTAGGGATCACTTTGGGCAAGGCCTTTGTATGGGTCAATTTTTTCTTATTGTTCCTAGCTGGGGTATTGTTGTTCCGTTTTTCAAGGGAAATGGGTTCTGGATATGTAAAAGGCATTATGAACATCATTTTTTTCTTCTTGTCATTTTCGGTGTTGTTCGCCTTTTTTCCACCTATCTTCAGTTATGATGAACCGTTGCAGTACTGCTTGCTCTTTGCAGGTATGACCTGTTTCCTTAGAAGACAATGGATGGGTTACGTACTTTGGTTCACAGCTGCGATGATAGCCCGGGAGAACACAGCTTTTTTGATTCCGGGTCTTTTGGCCTTTCTTCCGGACCTTCACCCTAAAGGTCACAGACTCTATTCCTCGGAACACTTATTGGATTACCTTTTGATCGGCTCGCCCATACTGATCTATGCGGCGTTCCTTGTATTTTTTATGGAATGGAATGGTCTATGGATACCGACACAAATGGAATTTCAGGACAGGTTGCTTTCTATTAAGGAAAATTTCAGGGATGCCCAAAGCTCTATCGAAACTTTGATCTCTATCGTCTTGACCTTGGGGATGTTCGTTTACTTCATCTTCGGTCCAATTGGCCATGCCCCCAAGAAGACAGAGAAAAAGTTTGTCCGGGCATTTGTGCTGAGCTGTTCCGTAAACACCGTTGCCGTTCTCGTGGGGGCTTTGGCAAGGGAAGCCAGGTTGTTCTCCCTTCCACTTATCTTTTTATGGCCCATAATGGGACAATATTGTTCCATGGAAATTTCCTTGTTGCTCTCCTATAAGACCTATGTTGCTTGTTTTTCAAGATTAAAGTATATGGCCCTTTTAGGCATCCTGACCCTTTTGAACTATCTCGTTTCCTTTAAAGTGTACCAACCCAGTTCGCACCCTGCCGACAACTACTTCAACGAATATCTTTTCACCGCACTGATGATTATGTATGTACACTATTTATTAAGACAATATACTAGGCACGATGCTTTGGAGGTCACTCCTACTTCATTTTCGCTATAAAAAATTGCCCGAAAAGATTGTTTTTTGGATAAAAGGGCGTGAGTTCCAGGTTTCAGGCTCAAGTTTCTTGAATACTTAAAAACATTTTAGGGTCAGGTTTCAATATCTTGACGATGGTTTTCCTTTCTTATAGACCATTGACCTTTTGAACAAACTTCAGTGTCCATCAACCTCACTACGCATCATTTTTACTGGCGTTTGACGCATTTCAGTTCTTAAAAGGATAATAATAAGATTCTTGTAGTTACCTGCATTTCCCATATCATATTTGGTATAAAAGTCCTGGCCTTAGGAACAATGATTAAATTAAATAGTTCCCCTTTGTTTTTAATGAAATTTTTTTCTTTTTCAACACTACCACAAATCGACCCCTTGTACAGAAAGGTTGTACAATTCTCAAAAAATAGAATTGCTTATCGTGAATCCCTTATGTTTCGCACGAAAGAGGAAATATCAAGATCAAGGACTCCCCCTTTAAGTCATTGTAATAATTTAAGCATATAATCGGAAATAATCCGATTATCATGTGAAAAAACATCAATATGGATTTTAGAGCATTAGTAAAGGAATATGCCGAAGGCCCAATATCAAGACACCTGATTCTGGGGCTACTACATGAGTATCAAAGTCCGAACGACAAAATCAGTGGATTGATCAAAAACAAGGAACTTATTTCCATTAGAAGAGGTCTTTATGTCATAGGCCCCAAAATAGACCTGCCGTCACCCGAGCCTTTTTTGATAGCCAATCACCTAAGAGGGCCAAGTTATGTGTCATTGGAATCTGCTTTGTTTTATTGGAACATCATTCCGGAGCGCTCCTATGAAATAAGTTCCGTAACCCTAAAAACCTCCAAAACCTATAAAATCCCTGTTGGGCGGTTCAGTTACCGACACTTAAAAACTCCTTATTATTCATATGGCCTAAAAAGTGTAGCTTACTCCAATAAACAAACTATCATTATTGCTTCTCCGGAGAAGGCCATATGCGACAAAATTGTCCTGACCGCAGGTATCAATCTTAGAAGTATCAGTCAAACCAGAGTATTGTTATTGGAAGATTTCCGAATGGACATCGAAGTACTGCGTACATTGGATACGCAGGCCATGGAAGCATGGATAGAAAATGCACCAAAAAAAATAGCTTAAAAACCCTCATCCAAACCCTAGTTGCCTTATGATCAAAGAATGGATTGCTGAATATGGCCCAAAAAATGAAGAAGAGGTACTGTCCGCATTGCGTGAAATCATGCAGGAAATTACCCTGGCAGGTCTATCAGATTTTTACGAAAAGGCCGCTTTTTATGGGGGAACCGCCCTGCGAATCTTTTATGGCCTTGATCGATTTTCAGAGGATTTGGATTTCTCCCTACTACAACCTGATCCCAATTTTTCCATTGAGCCCTATTTCAAAGCCATTGTGGATGAATTCAAATCATTGGGGCTCAATGTCAGCATAAAGGAAAAACAAAAAGCTGAAAATTCCTCGATCGACTCCGCTTTCTTGAAAGCTGAAACCATATGGCAAGAAATTGTGTTGGAGGACATCATCAAGGAAACCGGGGTCCGTTCCAACAAGACCTTAAAAATAAAAATAGAAGTGGGCCGAATGCCCCCTTTACATTTCAGCACCGAAGAAAAGCTGCTACTTCGTCCATTTTCCTTTTATGTGAAATGTTACACTAAACCCAGCCTATTTGCAGGGAAAGTCCATGCCCTACTTTTCAGAAAGTGGAAAGATAGGGTAAAGGGAAGGGATTGGTATAATCTGGAATGGTACATTAAAAAGGGTATTGATCTGGATACCGATCACTTTTTGGCTAGAGCCAAAGATACGGGTAACTGGAAAGAAGACAGCATTTCACCCGAGGATATCATGGAATTGCTCCATAAAAAAAATCGAATCCGTTTCTTTTAAAAGTATCAAGGAGGATGTCGTAAGGTTTATTAAAAATGATGAAGTTTTAAATATTTGGGGGCCTGAATATTTCAATGACCTAATAGAGAAAATCAAATTCAAGAATACTTAATGTGTTAGGATATTTGGAAGAATGGTGGGTTTAAAAAGAGTTGCTTTAAAGGTCCAAAAAAAGAATGAAAAATCTATGCCATAAAATGGAATTAAAAAATACACATTTACAACACAGAAATAGTAATCCTAGCCTTATTGAAACCAAAACTTCATTTTACACTAAAATCCATCATTTTTAATGTTAAAAAGGTTAAAATTTGTTAAAAGGTGAGCAATTCGGTGCCTCTTGATTTTACCCCTCTCGGAAGCCCTGAAAAATCGGCTCTTCTGGTAAAAAGTTCGAGTCCCGTCCAGACCGCAAAAAGCTCCGAGAAATCGGAGCTTTTTTGTTTTGAACCATTTGCTCCCACAATCACCGGACAGCTAAATCCAAAGAATTTCTATATTTATTTACAGTCCAAGTGCCCTATCTAATTTATTTGGACCTATTTTTTGATACAGTCAAACATCTTATCGTTTGAGCAAAGCTCTTCTTCATCGAACCCCTATATTGCTGATAATCAAAAATAGTACAAAACAAAACATATGAAGATTTAAAAACAGGGCCAAGATGGCAGGGACAGAGTTGGGTAAAGGTTTCATCTATGTGATTTCAGAAATCAATAACTGACGTAAACATTACTCGATGTAATCATCATGCAGGGCAAGGTGATTTGTATCCAATGTTCGATAGCTACAGGGGTAACAGGTATTGACCATCTAACCTTGAGGAGAATTTCAGACTTTTTTTGGTGCAAAGAAATAGTTTCAACATCCACGTAAAGCAACATGAACTATGGCTTTACAAACGTTATTAAAATCTTAAACCCCAGTATTATTGGGATTTATAGACGGTTTTACTTACCTTTGCACCGATGAACGTCAAGCTCCACGAGAGAAAGAATTGCAGAATCCTGAGTTTTCATTATCTGGTATTCAGAAACCAGCCGGATAAGTTCATTCCGCCTACCCTTTAATTACCTCTCCCTTTATTGGGAATTCAACCCTGTTGTCCAGGGGATTGGAAAAATTAACTTTTTCCGGCATTTCCTTTTTTGCCCTTTTTAAATCTATCAACTAAAAACAAAAAAATTAGAACCGTTATCGTTCAAAATAAAAGCATGGTAATCAAGACCTACGATGCCTATACCAGACTTTCAACTATGGAAGCTGACCGTTATGCCAATTTTCTATTCGAAAACCAAGAAGGCAAAAAGGCTACCAAGCAAGCCATTAGAAAAGCTATACAATATTCCACCAAGGACATTCCCGGATTGGGCGGTTATGTGTTTGCCATGGAGGATAAGGATGAAATTTTGGGTTTGGCCGTGGTGAACAAAACAGGTATGGGAGATTATATTCCTGAAAATTTTCTGGTGTTTTTTGTAATACACAGGGAACATAGGGGGTACGACATCGAAAAAAAATTATTGGACTATACGCTACAATATTGCAAAGGGGATGTTGCCATACACATAACCAGCGAAAACCAATATCCCAACAAAGAATTTTTTGAAGAGAAAGGGTTCCACACAACCCATTTAGAAATGAGATTGAACAGATAAATCATTATATGCTAAAAATAGAAGTAAAACCCGGCGAAAGTATTGAGAGAGCCTTAAAGCGCTACAAAAGAAAATATAGGAATACCAAGCGTTTGGATCAAATCAGAGATCGCCAAGAATACACGAAAAAATCTGTAGCGCGCAGAAAAACATTAAAAAAAGCGCAATACAAGGAACAATTCCTGAGAGAACAGGATGACCAATAACATTAAAACAAAAAGTATCAACAACAAAATGAGACTTTCAAGAATTAAAAGGGAAACCAAATATGAAAAACGCTATAGTGTTAAAATGGGAGAACTTACGACCCGTGTGACATACATTAAAAGGTATGTTATGGGATTGCCCATTCGCACTTTGCACAAATACCGTGAGACTTACAACGGAAAAATCAAAGATTGCAAGGAATGTAATGTATTAGCTTAACATCAACCATTTATAATCTTAATTAATTATTTAACCTTTTAATAAAAACAATGAAAGTATTGGTTATTGGCGCAGGTAACATGGGGCTTACCTATGCCACAGGTATGTCTAAATCCAAACTGTTGAAAAAACGCAACATTATGGTACTGGACAAATCAAAAGAAAAATTAGAAGAAGTAGGAAAAATAGCCTATTTCGATGCCATGGACAAAGTTGAGGATTGTGTACCACAGGCAGACATCATCTTTTTGGCCGTAAAGCCATATCATGCAGAAGACTTATTCAAACGCATGAAAAGTTTGGTCAACCCGGAACAACTTTTTATATCTATCATGGCCGGTGTTACCATAAATTACATTCAAGAATCACTTGGCATCAAAAAAGTGGTAAGGGCCATGCCCAATTTACCGGCACAGGTAGGCAAAGGACTCACAAGTTATGTTTCTGCCGAAGAAGTATCCCGCTTGGAACTCTTTATGGTAGAAGGTCTTTTGGACACTACTGGTAAATCCTTAAGGGTAAAAAACGAAAAGTTTATCGATGCCTCAACTGGAATATCCGGTAGTGGACCGGCATACGTATTCTACTTTATGCAGAGCATGATGGAGGCCGCCCTACAAATGGGATTCTCTGAAAACGTATCCAAAGTTTTGGTAAGCCAGACTTTTACAGGTGCAGTAGAGCTGTTCAACCAGAACAACCTGAACCCGGATACTTGGATGGAAAGGGTAGCATCCAAAGGTGGAACTACTAGGGCCGCCCTAGATTCCATGGAAGACAACAACGTAAACGAATTAATTAAAGAAGCCGCCTTTGCAGCATTTGGAAGAGCTGTGGAACTAGGCGAAGAATACTAAATCATGTATAAAGAACTAGTGGTCATCAAAGTAGGAACCAATGTGATGACCAATAAAGACAACAGAATTGTAAGACCCGTGCTCAACAATTTGGTACAACAAATTGCAGAGCTTTATGAAAGGGATATCATGACCATTTTGGTCTCCTCTGGATCGGTAATCGCCGGTAAAGAGGTTTTGGGTAAAGCAAAAATCAAAGATAAGACCCAACGCAGACAGGTATATTCTGCGATTGGGCAGCCCAGAATGATGAGACATTATTACAACATCTTTAATGATTATGGTATGAAATGTGCCCAAGTACTGCCCACTAAAAGGGATTTTAATCCCGGGGTTCACAGGGACAACATGATCAACTGCCTCGAAGGCCTACTTTCGGAAGGGGTAATACCTATTGCCAATGAGGACGATGCAGTTTCCGTGTCCATGTCCATGTTTTCGGACAATGATGAGCTGGCCACATTATTGGCTCAGCTTATGAAGGCCGATAAATTGATTCTGATGACGGATATCGATGGCCTGTACGATGGACACCCAGAACAAGAAGATTCCAAGGTAATCGATAAGGTAGAACCAAAAGAAGACTTGGATAAGTATATAAAAGAAGGAAACAAGGAAGAAGGTGAAGGCCGTGGTGGCATGGGCTCAAAATTGAACTATGCTCAAAAAGCCGCTGCCAATAACATTCCATCCTACATTGTGAATGGAAAGAGAGACAACGTCATTTTAGATGTTATAGAAGGAAAAAACGTAGGAACAGAAGTTTCAAAATAACAGTAATGAAATTATTAGACACAGATTTAAAAAATAAAGTATTAAAAGATATGGAGCGAATCCTCGATGAAAATCGGGATGAGTTGCTCCAAGCAAATCAAAAAGACTTGGACGCCTTTAACCGCGACGACCAAGCTCTGTACGATCGTTTGGTCGTCGACCAAAAGAAAGTAGACCAAATGATCCAGGCCGTTAAGGAAGTCCGCTTGCAGGAGGATCCAGTGAACAAGGAAATTTCTACAAGAGAACTTGACAACGGACTAAAAATTATTAATAGAACGGCACCATTCGGTACCATAATGATCATTTACGAATCAAGGCCGGATGTGACCGTTGAGGCAGCAGTGCTTGCATTTAAGGCCAACAACAAAATATTGCTAAAAGGAGGTAAAGAAGCCTACCATAGCAACAAGGCCCTTGTAAAATTTTGGCACCAGGCCCTTAAGGAAAATAATTTATCCGAGGATTTTATTCAGTTCTTGGAAATGGACAGAACTCAAACACAAGAGTTTTTAAGAAACCCGGATCAAGATTTGGACCTGATAGTGCCTCGTGGAGGTGAACGCTTGATCGCTTTTGTAAAGGAACACGCCAAGTGTGCGGTACTTATCAGCGGTAGGGGCAACAATTTCCTATATGTACACAAAGAGGCGGATTGGGATAAAAGCTTAAAAGTCATTTTAAACGCCAAAACCCACAAGATTTCGGCCTGTAACGCTTTGGACAAAATTTTGATGGATACCCAAATAGATGGTTACGAGGAAAAGCTAAAGGAACTAAAGAAGGTCCTCGAGGCAAACAACGTTTCCATTATTGTGGACGACGAAGTCAAAAAAGTATTGACAGACGAAAATACGATTACCGATGAATCCATTTGGCAGGAAGAATTTTTGGCCATGAAATGTGTAATCGGTGCTGTTGATAATATTGATGCAGCGATTGAAAAAATCAACAAAAACTCAGGTGGCCACTCTGCATCCATAATGACAGAGAACAATGAGGTGGCAAGAATGTTCATGGAAAACGTGGATTGTGCCGCTGTTTACCAAAATGCCTCAACAAGATTTACCGACGGAGGCCAGATGGGTGTTGGCGCAGAACTTGCCATAAGTACCGATAAATTGCACCACAGAGGTCCATTGGGGCTAAAACAATTGGTCACCAACAAATATTATGTATTTGGCGATGGACAGATAAGAGTATAACCACTCACAAAAACTTTCAAAAAGGAGGCCTAAGCGCCTCCTTTTTTTATGGTTATGCCAAAGGGATGAATCCCGTATTTACCCCAAAACATCCAATAGCTTATTTTATTTGCAATTTTTAATCCATTTATTGGTCAAATTTTGAGAAAATATCTAGATTTATTACTCAAAATAGAATAAACATGGGAAAATTTGAGATTAAAACGGATAAAGCCGGAAAATTCAGGTTCAATTTAAAAGCTGGAAACGGTCAAGTAATTTTAAGCAGCCAGGGGTATTCCTCTAAATCTGCATGTGAAAATGGCATCGAGTCTGTGAAAAAGCACTCACAGGATGATGCGAATTTTGAAAGAAATGAGGCAAAGGATGGAAGTCCATATTTTAACCTAAAGGCCTCTAACGGTCAGGTAATCGGGAACAGTGAAATGTATTCTAGCGATTCCGCCATGGAAAACGGCATTGCCTCTGTTAAAAAGAATGCTCCCGATGCTTCGGTTGAGGAAGTGGAATAACATTTGGATAAATTTATTGGAGCAGCCCTTTTCTAGGGCTGTTTTTTTATATCCTTTTTAGTCACAGAATCAATACCATACTTCATGGTTATAAATCGGCCGAAACAATAAAAGTATATCAACCCCAAAGAAGCGTGACCTATTAGGAGCATAGATATGGAAATTAATAAAAACTCGAGGAAAAAAGATGACTTGATCGAAGCTATGAAGCCCTTATAAGATCAATCCTTTTTATTTACAAGACCTTTGGTAAACTCATTTAATGCCTCCACTTTCTCTTCAAAATCCCCCTTTAGGGTCTTGCGATATTCGTTCAGGTTATTCACCAAATCGTCTATATTTTCGGGTAGTACGTCTTCGAAAAACTGACGCAATCTTTTAGCCGTGGTAGGTGATTTTCCATTGGTGGAAATAGCGACTTTAACATTGCCCTTTGTTACAATTCCCCCCATATAAAAATCACAAAAAGGCGGATTGTCCGCAACGTTGACCAATTTGCTCAACCTCCTACAATCGTGATAAACCTGTTCATTTACTTCTGGTTTATCGGTACAGGCCACGACCATATGCTTACCTTCCAAATACTTTTCAGTGTAAACATCTTTAGTAATTTCCACATTGTGCTTTTGGGCAAGCTCCAAGGTATCCGTTAAAAACTCGGGGGCTACCATTTGTACTTGGGCATTTGGGCTGGATTTCAGCAGAAATGTCAATTTTTCCAATCCTACGTTCCCCCCACCTACAACTAATACATTTAAATTGGAAACCTTTAAAAAAACGGGATATAGCTCATTTCTCTCCATAGCAGATCAATTTTATCAGCAAAATGCAAAGTTAAAGATACTGACTATTTCTGGCTGAAGAACCGTATGTTTTAAAATGTCGGGGCCTCTTTTTGTTTTTGGGAAGACTTGAACTCGTAACGAACAAATAATTCATGCGAACCACCAGTATAACTAGCCAAATTGGATGTGGTAAGATCATAGGCGTAACCTGCACTGAAATTGGAGTTTATCTGCATACCCAATAAAGTGGAAAAAGAATCGTCCCAGCGATAGGCCAGTCCAAAAGTGAACGTTTCCTTGAGCAATGCATTTACGGAAACATCCGCAATAATCGGAGCGCCCGGCACCCATTTCACAAAGAACGCTGGCTTTAATTTTACATCTGGGGTCAAATCCATCACCTTACCTCCGATAAAGTAATAGTGCAAACGTTCGGCAGCAATTTCCTGTTCCTCGCCATCGTAATGTTTTTGCGAAAAAAAGTTGGGTATGGCAAAGCCCAAATACCCCTTCTTCGTATCGTAATACAGTCCGGCACCAATGGTGGGAAAGAACTTGCTCTTCATATTGTTCTGAAAGGCCACATCGGCATCTTCTGTAAGTCCTTTTGAGAAATCAACATCAAAAATTCGACCGCCCAACTTCATTCCAAAAGACAGCTTGCTGTTGGTACTATCCAACTGAATGGTATAGGAAACATTTCCATCCACCGATATTTCAGAGGAAGGTCCCAACGCATCACGGGAAATGATCCCTCCAACACCAAGTTTATTTTCCAAGGGGGTATCTACGGCCAACACCTGGGTATTGGGAGCTCCATTAATGCCCACCCATTGCGAACGGTGGAGAAGCAGAGCGGTTAAATGACCGTTATTACCCGCGTAGGCAGGATTAACGCTCATTGTATTGTACATGTACTGGGTAAATTGTGGATCCTGTTGCGCATAAATGGAAATTGAGCACAGGGTCAGTAATAGTACACATAGTTGCTTATATCCCTTTTTTATATATTTTGATGATACCATCCCCATTCTTATCTATTTAAATACAACCAATCCGTTCGCGGTTCCGAACCATCACCCAAATCCAGTACATAATAATAGGTTCCAACGGGCAATTGGTCTTCTGGTTGAACCATGGCACGTCCATTGGGGGTACCGTCCCAATCATTATTATAAGATTTGGTCTGGTAGACAATGTTGCCCCATCGATTGTAAATCTGAAGCGTATTGCCCGGATACCTCGATATGCAATCGATTTTAAAAAAATCGTTGACACCATCTCCGTTGGGTGAAAATTCGTTGTATACGACCAAACAGCTAGGTTCCACAAAAGCTTCGTCCGAGTTGTTGTTTTCATTGGAATCCCATTGGTCCATATAGACTAAACCGACCCTGTTTATATAATCTTCAATATCCAGAACTTCCACGGTAAGTGATAGAGTGGCGGTTTCAGAAATTGCCAAGGATTCGATCTCCCAAAAAGAAGCTTCAGTATCGAACGTTCCCATGGATACTTCTGCACTGATAAATCGGTAACCCAAAGGGAGTTCTTCCTGAACACCGATATGGGTAGCATCATCCGTGCCTTGATTGGTCACCGTAATATCAAAAACCACCTCATCACCGATATTGGGCGCGACGTTATTGACACTTTTCGTAATTGCTATATCCGCAACTTGCGGTACCACAAACGCAGTGGCTTCGTCATCATCCGCAATACCATCTGCAAAATCGTCCTCTCCAATCCCTGTTGATGGGTCACTGTCCGGATCCGCATACAAACTGGAAGAAATAAATGTCTTGTTCAGATACTCGTCTTCTGCACCTATTGGTGGATTGACCACGGCCAATATTTCCAAACTTTCCGAATCCTGATTCAAAATGGTTCGGTTCACGTTCCAAACTCCAGAAACAGGATTGTATACCCCTGCAGTAGAAGAATGGGACTCGTAAGTATAGCCAGCTGGCAACCTATCAGTCACCTCAACATTTCTGGCATCCGAAGGACCGTTGTTGGTTACACTGATAACAAAACGAACCACATCTCCGACGTTAGGATTCCCATTATCTACGGTTTTGGACAATGAAAGGTCATTAAGACCGCCAGGAACAGGAATCACCGTTGCTTGATCGTCTTCGGAACCCAAATTATTGTTAGGAGTGGAATCGGGGTCATAGGTATCCAAAGCTGTTAATTCAGCAGTATTTTGGTATTCCCCGCTAGAAAGAACAATTGCCCTGATCGTCAATGTTTCGGTGGCTCCGTTGGAAACCGATGGCAAATCCCATGAGCCTGCAATTTCATCGTAGAGTCCAGCTGATGTTATAGCGGAAACAAATTGATAACCATTTTCCAACTCATCCTCAATAATCAATCCTGAAGCATCATTGGGTCCATTGTTGTTCACCTCTATGGTAAAAACAACCTCATCCCCTACTTCGGGATTCATATCGTTTATAGTTTTGTTCACCGAAATATCGGTTACCTGTCTTGGCAGAACCGTTAATTCATCTTGATCATCTTCCGAAACAATGCTATTGTCGGGAGTAGAATCCACATCAAAAAAAGTAGCATCCACTACTTCGGTGGTTACCATATAATTTCCGGAAGGATTCACTTCGGCCACAATCCGTAGCTCTGTTTGCGACCCTAAGGCCAGATTGCCGACATTCCAAATCCCGTTGGATGGATTAAACACTCCTCCCGAATCATCGGAAACATAAGTAAAGCCATTTGGCAATCTATTCTCTACTTCAATTCCAATAGCATCACTAGGTCCCTCGTTCAACAATACTATGGTGAAGGTGACCTCTGAACCCACATCTGGGGTCGCATTGTCCACACTAATATCCAAATTCAAATCCGCAGATGGAATGGGAGTGGTTCCCGCATTGTCCTGATCGTTTTCAAAAACGTTATTGTTGTTGGGAATGGAATTAGGATCGTATTGATCCGAAGCAAACACTTCGGTTACATTGAAATAATCACCGGTATTGTTCACCTCGGCCACTATGGTCAGGGTCTCGGTGCTAACATCCGCCATATCCCCATTAAGTGTCCACATTCCCGTGGTAGGGCTATAAATTCCTGCCGTGGTACCATGTGACACATAGGTGTATCCATCTGGTAATAAATCCATTACCTCAACACCCGTAGCATCACTTGGACCCAAGTTTGTAATATTGATGGTAAAAATGACTTCTTGACCCACATATGGGCTTAAAATATTTACCGATTTGCGCAACAAAAGGTCGGCCACTGGAATTACAACGGGCTCAATGGTCTGTTGATCATCTTCGGACTCATTGTTATTATTGGGCGTTGAATCCGAGTCCTGTTCAGAAACATTGGTCAACTCGGCGGTGTTGCTATAATTTCCCGCTGATAAAACCTCAACGGCAATTTCCAAAGTCTCGGAAGCTCCATTGGCCAAATCACCTACGACCCAAGATCCATTATTGCCATTATAGGTTCCATTGGACGGCGTTGCATTGATCAATCGATATCCTGTTGCCAAAACATCGGTAACCACAACATTGGTAGCATCACTAGGTCCATCATTTTGAACCGTTACTGTGAAAAGTATCTCTTCTCCAACCTCTGGAATAAACTGATCCACTGTTTTGCTTACAGCAATATCCACTAATGGTTCTGGCACCACCGAAACACCATCCTGATCATCCTCGCCAGGAGCATTATTGTTCGGTGCAGAATCGATATCGGTCTGGTCGTGGCCTGTGATTTCAGCTATATTATCATAATCCCCAGAAGCATTTACATTGCATAGAATACTGAGGCTAATGGACTCACCATTTACCAGTGACCCCACATTCCAAACTCCAGTATTTTCATTGTAGGACCCTCCGCTATCATCTGAAACATAAGTGTACCCCGATGGCAGTAGGTCGGTTACTTCAACATTAGTAGCATCACTAGGCCCTGCGTTAGTCACCGTAAGGGTAAACCTTACATTGTCGCTTACCAAGGGAGGTGATTTATCAATGGTCTTTGTCAACGATAAATCTATGACAGGTTGTGGAGTCAAAAGAATATCGTCTTGATCGTCCTCAATAAGATTATCGTTATTGGGAGTTGAATCTATATCAAATGCATCTGAAGCTGTAATTTGAGCTGTATTGGAATAATTTCCTGTAGGGTTGATATCGACAACAATGGTCAATGTTTCCATAGCGCTATTGGACACCGTCCCAACATTCCAAATCCCTGTAATAGGGTCATATGTTCCTGTGGTCGCTGAATATGAGTCAAAGCTAAACCCGGACAACAACTGGTCCTCGACCTGTACATTGGCTGCATCGTGGGGACCACTATTGGAAACTGTTATCTCAAAACTGGCCTGTTCGCCTACAAAAGGCGATAAATCCCCACCTACAATGGATTTGTTCAATGATAGATCGGCCTGAACAGGGGCAGCTTCAATATTGCCTTCATCATCTTCGCTTTGATCGCCATCGTCATTGTTGGGTGTACTGTCCGTATCGATTTGAGCGGCAAAAATAATTTCAGCAACGTGGATGTACTCTCCTATAGTACCCGTTGGCGTGAGTACTGTAGCATTAAAGCTTAACGAAACCGTATTACTGCCTACCGGGACATTAAAACCAAACCAAGTTATTTTTTGAGAACCATCGACAGAACCAGAATTATCGATTGCTGTTATATTATTATAACCCGATGGTACAAAATAATCCAACACAACATTGGTGGCACCAATATCCCCAAAATTGCTGATGTTTACCGTAAATGTGACTTCTTCTCCTATATCCGGTACTGCATTACTGGATACAATTTCTATTTCCAAGTCTATGGCCTCAACCGTTATACCAACTAAGTCTGATGCCGTATCGCAGCTTGGCCCAGAAACTGTCCACTCAAAAACATAATCTCCAGGGACCAAATCCAATAGCTGGGTCTGGGGGTCATTGATATCATCGAAATTTACCGAGGTTGGTCCAGACAAACGGGACCATGTTCCGGAACCGCCTACTGGAGGCGTATCCGCATCCATAAATACAGAAGTAACCTGAGATATTGTTTGATCGGGTCCTGCGTTTACTGCACAATCCTGAGCGTATCCTTTTTGTACCGAAGCCAGCACAAGAAAAACCATCAATAAAAAAAACCTGATAAAAAAGGAGGTTTGGGGTTTGTTCATAGTTTGTATGATGAGGTTTTCCTTACGTAGTAAGGCTTAATCAAACTTATCAAGAACAGGGTAAAATGGAGAAGTTATGTTGTATGGCAAGATGGTTTTGTTGTGAAATGACAGATAACTGAAGAAAGAAACATCCCACTATCATCATATATAAAAACAAAAAGAGGCCCCGATTACCGGAACCTCTTTTAATTTAGAATTGGTTATTTACTTTCCTATGCCTCGCAGCTTACACAATCCTTCTTTTGTTTGAATTTTTGTGCCGCGTTCATGCTGTGCTGATAATACAAGGATTTAAGACCTAGTTTCCAAGCGGTAACATGGATTTTGTTGATATCCTTTGTCGGCATCTCCGGATGTACAATGATGTTCACCGATTGCCCTTGATCGATATGATTTTGCCTATTGGCCGCTTGATAGATAATGTCCATTTGATCGATCTCGGAATAGGTTTTAAAAACAGCCTTTTCTTCTTCCGTTAAAAAGTCAAGGTGCTGTACAGACCCATCCATATCACGTATACTCTTCCAAACTTCGTTGGTATTTTGGCCTTTCTCCTCCAACAAATCCATTAAAAATGGGTTTTTGATGGTTGTCTTGATCTTGGCAATGTCCTTTACATAACAATTGGACCAGATCGGCTCTATTCCCTGGGAAACCTGACCTAGGATAAACGCAGATGAAGTTGTCGGTGCTATTGCATTCAATGTAGCATTTCGCCTTCCATATCCTTTCAACACTTCCGGTTCACCAAAACGTTCCGCCAATTGCTCGGATGCCTTGTAAGAACGTTCCTTGATTTCCCTAAAAATCTCGCTGTTCAAATTATAGGCCTCTTGACTGTTGAATGCATACCTTTTTGATTGCAACAAAGAGTGCCATCCTAGGGCCCCTAGACCCAAGGAACGGTTTTGTTTTGCAAAGTTGTAAGCCCTTTCCATAAATAGGAAAGTTTGTCTGTCATCCCTATCCGATGAATCCCTGTAAGCTTCCAATTTTTCAATAAACTCAGTGATTACCGCGTCCAAGAAGTGAACCATGGTCTCAACGGCATCGGTCTTCTTCCATTTATCGTAATGCATCAGGTTGATACTGGAAAGTACACATACAAAAGACCAGTCGTCGTTTGATGGCAACATGATCTCAGTACATAGGTTACTGGCATAAATACGATGATCTTTGTCCTTGTAAACATCAGCTGCACCATCGTTGGCATTGTCGGAGAAGAACACATATGGATATCCCATTTCTCCTCTACGTTGCAACACTTTGGCCCAAACCGTTCTCTTATCCGTATCGCCTTCGATCATCTCCTGCATCCACTGGTTGGTCACCGTTACACCGTGGGTCAATTGCTGGATGGGGTTACCTTCGGTTCCTATTTCCAAAAATTCCATGATGTCTTTGTGGTCAATCGGTAAATATGGAGAAAAACGTCCGCGACGAACCGAACCTTGGCTAACGACATCCACCATGGATTCGAACAACTGCATAATATGGACCGCTCCCGAAGCCTGTCCGTTATTCTTTACAGGCGCACCTCTGTGTCGGATTTTACCAAAATACCCTGATGTTCCACCACCAAGCTTGGACATCATCCCAACCTCTGACTGGGTATAAAGGATGTTCCCCATATCGTCATCAATATGAGAACCAAAGCAACTGATGGGCAACCCTCGTTTTTTTCCAAAGTTTGACCATACTGGTGAAGCCAAAGAAAAGAAACCTTCGGACATATAACCATAGAATTTGTCCGAATACCCCGGAATCTGCAAAATCTCCTCTGCCCTATCGCCAATCTCACGGATACGCTCCTCTGGGGTCACCCCTTCGGTAAGATATCCTGAAGCCAAAAATTTTCGGCTATACTCGTTCAACCATTCAAATCCCTTGGTTTCCTCACTCTTTAGTTTGGACAAGGTATCCTTTCTTGCATTAACAAGTTCTTGTGTCTTATTATCTTGTTTTTGGTCAGTGGTCGGGGTTATTTGTGTTCTCTTCTCCATAATTTAAAAAAGGTCGTCGCTTGTTATACTTTGTGTTCTTTTGCTATAGTTGATGGATCTTTTTACAAAAAAGTCTCCGTGTTTTGTTCCTATGATCTCGTCATCGAACCATTCGGTCTGTTCCAATAGTTTTTGATCGACATCGAATATTTTGGAAATGCCAATGCTCTCCAATGAATTATTGAATCTGTTTTTGATGAATTCGTTAACCAAGTTCTTTGGCAAGAAATCAAGTTCACCTTCTTCAAAGATCCAATCCACTATTTTGCTTTCTGCCTCAAATGCCTTTTCGCAGATATCTTGAATCATTTCCTTATAGGCATCATCGAACCATTCCGGATGTTCTTTTTTTATGATATTGATAATATCGATACCAAAATCACCGTGGATCTGCTCCTCTTTCGACGTCGCCTCAACGACATTCGAAATTCCCTTCAGTACGTTCTTGTGCTTGTTGAAGGCCATGATGATCAAAAACTGTGAGAATAGGGATACGTGCTCTATGAAAAGGGAGAACAAGAGTACCGATTCGGCATAATCTTTATTGTTCTCGCTTTTGGCGTTTTTAAGTGCAGTCTCCAAATACTGCACCCTTTTCATGATTACCGGCTTTTTCTTTAGGTTCTCAAACTCTTTGTTCAATCCCAATATCTCCAACAAATGGGAATAGGCATCGTGGTGGCGCACTTCACTTTCTGCGAATGTTGCCCCAACGGAACCAATTTCAGGTTTTGGCATTCTGTGGTAAATATCTCCCCAGAAAGATTTTACCGCAACCTCGATTTGTGAAATGGCCAGCATCGTGTTTTTGATGGCACTACGTTCCACATCCGATAAACCAGATTTAAAATCCTGGATATCGCTCGTGAAATTGAACTCGGTATGAATCCAGTAGGAATGCCTTATCGCTGGCACGTATTCATATAATTGTGGATACTCGTAAGGCTTCAAATTGATACGCTTTTCGAAAATATCCGACTCACGCATCTGGGCCCGTTTGTTCCTATAAATAATGTATGCTTTTGCCGCATCGTGGAACTCACTATCCATTAGTTCGTTTTCCACAACATCTTGCACTTCCTCAACGGTCGGCAAATAATGTTCGTCTTGGCTCTTTCTCTCCAACAACACTTTGTTAACGTTGTCGGCAATGGTCTGCGCATCACTGATTTGGCCGTGCTCCACAGCTGTCATGGCCTTTAAGATTGCATTAGTAATCTTGTGTAAATCAAATTCTTGCGTACTAAAATCCCTCTTAGTTATCTGAGTAATCTGCATGAAGAAATCGGTTTGGAGTTGTAAAAAATAGCTTGACTGTAAAATTCACATTTTCTTGTTTTCAATTTTAAGTTACCCCGATCAGGTTCTTAACACTTTTATCAACATTCGTGTTTCGGGACAACAAAAAATCATGGGAACAAACGTAGAACAAGGGCTCGGAAAAAAAGCTGACTTTAATCTTTCATCGAAAATACTTTTTCACAGTTTCTTAACAGATCTGTTAATAATATGAGTGAGGGCAGAAAACACCTAGCCCAAACACTATTCCGATGAAATTTTACCAAAACATCAAGTTCAACTCAACAGTCCAACTTATACACAGGTCTAACCATAATCAAAACTCAAAACATTTGAAACCTTTCCTTGAATTAATGAAGAGACCCAACCCTGCAAGAAAATCACCAATTCTTGTAAAATTTTTATTTTAGCCAAGAGCAAATCAAGCATTATGATCGATACTCCCAACACTACCATTACTCCTATATTGAGTTTTGACTTTTATATTGAAAACTACCATAAGCTTACCTTATCCTTAAAAAAGGAGGTCGACCTCAAAGCACTCAACTCGGTGCTCCGAATTGAACTTGATGGTAAAACCAAACAAATAATCGAAGAGGAACCCTATGAGGCTATGGTAGTCACCTCACCTGACCGACAAATTGTTTGGGTCAACCAGGGTTTTGCCGAAATGACGGGATACGACAAAAAGTTTGCATTGGGCAAAAACCCAAAATTTCTTCAAGGCGAAAAAACGGAAAAAGAAACCATCCACAACATAAGCAAGCATCTCAATCAACAACAGGTCTATAGTGGGTCAATAATAAATTATCGAAAAAATGGGGAACGGTATCGCTGCGACATCAAAATTTTGCCCTTGTACAATTCAAAACAAGAACTAACACATTTCATTGCCCTTGAAAGGGAAGCACCAGCCGCATAAAATTAAAAAAGCCTGAAAATCAATTGATTTTCAGGCTTTTGTTTTTGTACCTTGGGTGTGAATTCTTTATTAATAATATTTGATGTAAAATGATATTAATTAACTGTTTACCAGTTATTTAAATCATTTTTATATTTGTAAGTTTTCTCTTCGTTTCGTATTTTTAGACGGAAACCGTCACTTTTACGTCACTTTTATGTCCGTACATATTCGAAGCAGAAAATTAAAATCGGGAGAGAAAAGTCTCTATTTGGATATTCACTATAATGGTGAAAGATGGAGAGAATTTTTAAAGATAAAAATCTCCCCTCAAGATCCATCTAAAATAGAAAAAAGAAAGATTGCCGAGAGGATTCGTGCCAACAGGGAATTGGAACTGCTTTCCAATGGAACTGGACATGTCCCAGAGCATTTAAAGAAAATGAATTTCTTCCTTTTTGCGGAGAATTACATCAAGGAGTATAAAAACAAGGATGTACGAATCGTCGCCAGTTCAGTTGAAAAATTCAAAAAGGCCGTCGGAAATCCAAGATTGACCATCTCAGGAATAAGTCCAAGAACAATGACCTTGTTCAAAGACTATTTAGTCTATGATGCCGGTCTTTCAGGTGAAACCGCACACAACTACTTCACCCGATTCAAAAAGGTTCTAAAGGCTGCAAAGGTTCAAGGTTATCTAAACGAAATGCCAACAACTGACATCCGGTTTTCAAATCCCAACAAGGACGACACCTTAAAAAAACAAGTCTTGGACAGAGATGAATTGCAAGTACTTGCAAACACCAAATGCGGAAATGCTGCAGTTAAAAAAGCCTTTCTATTTGCGTGTTTCACTTCCCTTGGCCTTGCAGAGATCCGATTGCTCAAGTGGAAAAACATTAATAAAGGGCGTTTAATAACCCATAGGAACAAAACAGGGGAGCTGATAAACAATAGACTTAGCCAAACCGCCATTAAAATACTTGGCCAACCAGATAACAAAGATGATTTCATCTTTGACCTACAATCACTTAGTGATAATGGTGCCAACAAAGCCATTCGACATTGGGTGGAAAGGGCGAAGATTGATAAACATATCACCTTTTATTGCGCCAGGCATACATTTGCCTGTCAGCTTTTGATCAATGGAGCCAACTTAAAAACTGTGGCAGATGCAATGGGACATAGCTCAACCAGAAGTACCTTGAAATATCTTAATCATGTACAAAAATTGCAAGATGAGGCCATTGACAAACTCCCTTATTTACAAATTGATTAATCATTTTAACTAATAATAATTTATCTGTGATTGAAACACCTCTTTCCAGTTTTAATTGATTAATGAGGCTTTTCGATGTTCTCCAGTCCATTCTTAATTCAGTCTCTCTAAAGTCTGAAAATTGTCCTTTTCTGTTCTTTCTTAGCTCCATTTTTAGCGAACGAATCAAATTTTATGGTCAAGCTACCCATAAAATATTGTTTTAGGACAGTCCCCTGATAATCCTGTATAAAGTCCTGTCCTGTGGTCCTTCTCGTATTAATATTTTGATTAAGAAGGTCGAAAGCCAAGAATTTGAGTGTGGCAAGCTTTTTCATAAACTGGAAACCAATACTCATATTCCAATAGATCGCATCCTTATCAAACCCTTGACCCACATTTCCATTATATATATAGGCAACATCATTTCCCCATATCACATTTCTTGGCCAATAGAGTGTGGTCTTCAAGGATAAATCCTGTCTTATAAAATCTACATCTGACAAATTTTCAAGATTATAGGAAGTTCGATATATATTATAGGTGTATTCCGGTTCTATCTCTATGAGTTCCTTAAAATTAAAAGTAAATCCAACCCTTGGTCTTATATTGATTTGATTAGCCTCCAAACGACTCCCATTGGTAAAACCAATGGCTTTATTGATATACAAATAGGGTCTAAGATTGTATTTAAGTGTAAAGGTGCTGTCCTTTTTTATTTCTCTTGAATAGGTAATACCGGTATAACTACCATAATTCCCGCTGACATTGGTATAGGTGGTAGTCCGAACCAAATCCTCACTGGTCTCGGTACTCGTTACCACCTGATTATCTTGCATATCAAATCCTGAGTACAACAAAAATCCTGTTCTATCCCTCCAATTGTAATTATTGAAACTAAAGTATATGTGATGGTTGGTCTGTGGCAACAATCTGGGATTTCCCGTTACAATATTCAAGGGGTTGTTCACATTGGCAATAGGTTGTAATTGTTGGATAGTTGGAAAACTCAAGTTGGATCGATAGGACAATGACAGTCTTTTGTTATTCCCTAAAGAATAGTTCAAAAATGATTCAAACAATAATTTATCAGAATCTCTATCATAAGTAGACTCTTGGAAATCATCTCGATTGTCCATGTTGAGCCTATTGAATACCGCAGTTATATTGAAACTTATTTTTTTTGCATTGTACCTTAGCCCCAATGATGGTAGATGTTGCTTGGTCGAAAATTTAAAATCGGAACTCAGTGAACTATCAAAATCTGAATAATCTTCCAATGTTGGGTTCTTTTCAAATACTGTTCGAGTGTTTGTTTGAAGCCAATTTTCGAATCCATATCCAAACTCCATAATTAAATTTTTGGACAATGGTTGTCGATATCTCACATTAATGTTATATCGATCATTTGCACTGTTGATCAATGATTGTTGATCCAGTAACTCAACACTGGGGTTCGATCCAAAAATCTCCCTTTGGGAATAAAGCTTTGATGTTACATCGTTAATATCATTTTGGTTTTCAAATACTAAACTTACATATCTTCCCAATGAATCCAATTTCTTCAAAATCCGTATCTCATTTGAAAACTTTCTTTGATAAGCTTCGTTTGTTTCCCGAGAAATATTCTGATTGATAACCTGGTCATCATCATCATAACTTGAAGATAAATTATAATCTGTTGACCTTGCTCTATTGAAGTTCAAACTTGGTTTAGCTGTGATTCTTAATGACTTGTCAATATCAAATTCAAGATTAGCAGTTCCTTGGTTCGTACTGGTATTCCCTTCAAAATTGGATTCGGTTTCCGTAAAAAAATGGTTGTCCGGCAATAGATTCTCACGAAATGTTCTTTCTTCATTTTGGGAACCACTGTAGGTATAAAAATAGTTACCGTCCATTTTATAAACATTCTTTTCTTGATTGGCATAACTACCTCCCAATGTCGATGAAGTCGTTATTCCCTGACCAAACCCAAAAGATAGGTTGCCTATAGAAAAACCTCCGTTATTATTAAAACTCAGACCACCACTTCTAGCACTTCCAACCATTTCATAGATTTCATCAAATGAAAACCCGGGATTATTTACATTATTACTACTTCCAATAAGACTTATTCTTTCAGTATCGTTAAAGTAATTCATTAATCCATTTGCTTGATACCTATCATCAGTTCCATAACCCCCAGAAAGCCTTCCCATATATCCGCGGTTTTTGTCTTCCTTCAAAGTCAGGTTAATAGTCTTGGTATTTCCATCTCCTGCATCTCCGGTAAATTCCTGTTCCTTTGTTTTGGTATCCGTTATCTGGATAGTATTGATGATTTCTTTTGGCAGACTCTTTGTGGCCACTTTTGGATCACTGCTAAAGAATACTTGTCCATTGACCAAAACCTTATCTACTTCCTTCCCATTGACCGTAATTCTGCCATCGCTGTCGATTTCTACTCCGGGGAGTTTTTTCAAAACCTCTTCGACCGTTGCATCTGGCCTTGTTTTAAAGGATGCGGCATTAAATTCCAAAGTATCTTTTTTGATTGTTATAGGCGCTCTTCTTCCAATTATACTGACACCTTCCAATTGTTCCGCTTGTTCGACCATGTACACTAAGTCCATATTGGTATTAGACAATGGCTCTATTATTTTTTCAATTGTTTTATAGCCATTGAAAGAAAAGACTATTCGTATCTTCCTATGAACGGCCCTGCCTTTAATACTATATCTGCCATCAACATCCGTTATTGCATATTGAATTAAAGTACTATCGGATAATGTTTCGGTATGGACTGTTGCAGCTTCTAAAGGTGTTTTGGAAATACTGTCAATTACCCTACCTCTAATATGAAACTCTTGGGCATTGATTATGGGTGGACAAAAAACAAAAGCGAAGAAGCAAATAAAGTAAGATTTCATTCAATCTATATTAAACTAAACATTTAGTTCAACTAAACTATTAGTTTTATTTTAAAATCATCCCATTTAACTGCTTTTTTTTAATAAAGTTTAAACCAAATACTTCAAAAAGCATCTAAAATAAATATTTATAAATGGCACGTTTGCACAAAAAAATAAGTAGTAACTAACATTCGTCCCAAATTTTACCCCAACTTTAGCGCATGGATCCTGGCCTATTTTTGCAGTGTTCGGAAAGATAAGCGTCAAGCAAAAATAGGAAAGGGCGCTGCCCTACTTTTTGCTGTTATCCTCCAGCCATTTTTGGTAGTGTTCATTTGCTTGTGGGCTTGCTTCAAGGAATGCCCCAAAATGTTCCATGGCACTTTCCCGACCTTTGATAAAGGCCGCCTCCTCCATCTTGGATGTTCCTGATACCCGATAGATTGAAAAACCGAGCATCAAGAGGATACAGACCAGCAGGCCCCAGGCCAGTTTAACGGCCCAATTCGGCAATAAAAGGGACTGTTCCACCTTGCCAAGTATGGCCTGCGCCTGTTTGTGCTGTTCATCCATGGTCCTTACCTGTCGGTTACCATACTCTTTTAGAAGCGTGTTGATTTCCGTGGTATCGGGCCTTAGTTGAAGCTTTTTTATCTGTTCGTGCACCCGCTCTAGATGCGTAACACTTTTCTTAAAGTCATGGATTTCCTCGGTCAAGAGTTCCGCTATTTCATCCAGTTTTGCCATGGTAAATTCTTTAGATTCCTATTCCCGTGTCCCTGACCACTTTGATGGCCAGTTTGATGGATTTCTTTGTGATGGTCTTGGTCAAACTTATGGGGACATTCACCGTCCTGCCCAAAAGTTGCATGTTCTTCTCCTTTGCGATACGCTGTACCATATCCTTTTCAAAATTCATTTGGGTGGCTATCCTGCCCATGGACATGGAACGGTGCACCTCACTGCCCTTGAGATTGGTTCCCTTGTACTCAAAACGGAAGCCCTGCAATTGGTTCTGCCTGTTGATGCTCGGTACGACTTTAACCTTATGCTCCTCCATCGACTTGATATATTGGTCAAAATCCCTTGGACGATCCTGGACCATCACCTTCTCATGAATCCGCTGTATCTGCGATCTGAGTTCCTGCATCCGGTACAGTTTTTCCTGCTGCGCCTCCCTTACCGTTGTCAGTTCCAATTGTCTGGCCACCCGTTCGGCCATCTGTTGGCTTCGCTTTCCGATAAAACTGTCATTGTAGGCCTTTCCCTCGAAGCTTATGCGGTTGGCATACAGATGGACGTGCAAATGTTCCTTGTCCCGGTGGACAAAGGCAACGGCCTGGTGTTCCCGAAGCTTCATTTCCTTTAGGAAGCGCTCGGTCATTTCCTTGAGCTGTTGCGCTTCCAGTTTCTTGCCATCCTCAATGGTGGGGCTGAGCACAAAACTCAGTGTATTCTTTTTGCACAGCTCGTTCTGCTCTTGGATCACACGAAACTCCTCGGTGATTTCTTGTGGGGTCTCCCCTGCCAGAAATTGGCTGTGGATGATCTCGGATTCTTTCTCCTCATTCATCCCGTAGCTCATCGAGGCTGCGGTGTGCGATATGGATTTTCCCATGCCGATCATTTCTTGAAATTTAAAAGGTGTTGTCGTATTTCTTTGGCCAATTGGGCAGTTTCCTCTGCCAACTTGGGGTTCCGCTTCCGGAACATGTTGGTGATCAATTTGAAGTTCCGTTGGTATTTGACCAAAAGCTTATAGGCCTCTATTTGTTCGTCAGTCATCCGTTCAACGATACGGTCTTCGAAGGCGGCACGCCGACAGTACTCACTGAGGGAAAGACCGCTCTTCCGGGCCTTGACCTTCAGCAGTTTTTTCTCGTAGACCGAGCACCGGAACTGGACGAACTCCTTCTTCATTTTTACATCATCTTTTGCGACCTTCGGGAGCAAAAGCAAGATTTGTCATGACAATGACACATCTTGAATTCGTTGCCGAACTTCATCTGCAGTGCTTTTTACTATCCATTCGTTCATATCCTTGAATCCCTCATAGAAAAAGGACATATCCTTACTGTTCGGACAACTTTCCAATAAAAGTTCCGTCATTCCCATCCCCGTTCCGTCCCTGTCCAGAAATAACATAACATCTTCATATTCCATGATCTCTGCAGCCATTCGTTTTACAAAGGCGGTGGTGTTCAATATCAAAAGGTCATGGGTTGTTCCAAGTTTTGGAACGTGTTCGATTAGGGAGAGCATATCGAACATCCCTTCTACAACGACCAATCTATTGGAACCGTTCTTGATCAATAAAACATCCTTTGGGGATGTGGATCCCTTCCAATATTTGTTTCGCAGTTCCCATCCCCCGGACCTGTTGGGGAGTCCAATGGCAAAATAGTTCCGCTCTCCGATTTGGTAATGGATCTCCCTGCAGTGTTTTATTGCGGTCTTGGTCGAAATCTTTCTGGACCGTAGATAGGTCTGCAGGGCCCAGTGCTTGATTTCCTTTTCCTGGATGATTTCAATAGGGTTGGCCCTATGTTCTGTTTTCGTTGAATTGGGCCGCCGGTGAAAAGAAAAATGGCCAATGTTCTCTGATAATCGTTCCAATGCCTCCTTTACGGAACAGTTCTCCATTTTCACCACCAGGTCTATTGTACTGCCCCCTTCAAAGGTCCCGAAGTCTATCCAATAGTTTTTCTTCAATGATACCTTGAAAGAGGCTTGGGTCTCGGTCCGGAACGGGCTGAGGAACCAAGCTTCTTTTTCCGTTTTCCGGACTGGAAAGTGCCCCGACTTGGCCAGCGTGGTAACGAGGTCAATGTTGCGGGCTTTTTCGCAGTCAATGATATTTATATTTTTTTCTCTCATTGTCACAAGTTTTGTCATTCCTCCTACCTTCTTACCTAGCCCAATGATGACACAGGTTTACAAGCTAGGTCAGATGTTTTTTCAACTTACCTATCTTACCCTTTAGGTAGGTTTGGTAACCTTTAGGTAAGATGGAATTTATATATCCTACCTAAGGTTTTGCCCCATGACCATTGGCATTATAATGCTTCAGGTAACTAGGTAGGCATTATTCTTCTTTCTTTGCAAATTCCATTTCCCAAGGGCTTCCCCCATAGAGCGGTCGGGCCAAATAACCGTATACCTGTCGCTTAGGATGCTTTACTTTTTGAAACCCAAACCCGGCCAGTGCCCGCCCGATATTGATATGGTTCAATCTTAGGTTGAGACATGCAATCTCAACCATAATATCCGATGCCGTCCTGAAATCCTCCATCTCATTCGATTTTTCGTAGTACTTGGCGACCACTTCCTGTTCCGATGTCAATTTGGTATACTTCCTGTTCCTTTCTTCGTTCTCCTGAATATCCTCAATGGAAAGTTCGGAATCAAAGTTGGGGTCCGAATAGGCCAAATGATAGGCCTGTGACCATACACTGTCGATATCGACCTCTTTTGAATACGAAAAATCGATTTTTTCTGTGAGCTCAAAACAAAGCCAACGCACTGAACCCGTCTCATCGTTCAGAAACGATGACATATTGGTGGAGCCCACAAAGGAGCATATCCGGGACAGGGTGGTGTTTTTCCTATCGTATGGCAAGCGCTCGTTTATAAAGGTCTTGGAAAAAAATGACTTTAGGGCATTCACATCCTTTTTGGACAGCACGGCCAGTTCGTCCAGATTGTACAAAAAATTCCGGCACAGTTGTATCCGTGCATCTTTGTCATTGCTGATATCCTCGGCCATATATTCAGCAAGTTCGGGCGGGCACAGAAATCTGCACCATGTGGACTTGCCCGAGTTTTGACCCTGATGGGAGAGCACAAAAGCCTGCTTATTGAAATAGTTTGGTTCCAGGGCACACCTTATGGCACGGACCATCCACTTCTTGAAGTGATAATTGAAAGCCTTTTTCTCATACGTTGGCACATAGGAGGCAAGCTTTAGGATATGGTCACCTCCGTCCCATTTTGGAAGGTTGTTGAAGTACTCTTTGATGGGATTGTACTTGGGAATCCACTCAGATCGTATCAGAATCTCCAATTTACCAGTAGGAATATCCACCCCCGCTTTAGCGAGCTCTATGATAAGGGAGTTCAGGTTCAGATAGTGCCATTCCCTGGAACCCTTGAATGCGATTTGGAAGTCATGTGAAATCTCATTGTACATGATATCATACTTGGCCTCCAGATATTCCATGGTGTAGTCATATACCGTTTTCTTCTTTGAATCCTTGACAAAGTACAGATTGCCATCATTTTTGGGCGAAACCATTACTTTCGATTTTTGAATGAGTGCTCCAAAGCCCTCCCATTGATCTCTTCTTTGGTCAATCTACTGTTTTGGAGGAGCCAGTCATTCAGCTTTTTCCTTTCAAAGAATATCATTTTCCCATTGGGCTTGGAATGCGGGATATTTCCTGAAGCCGTCAGCTTATATAAATAGCTTCTGGAAATTCCGGTATAGTCACAAGTCTCTTCAAAAGTGAGCACCTCTTTATTGGCTATCATAAGCCGCTCTAAACGGTCTAGCCGTTCAAGTATCAAAATATTGTCCATAAGTTTCCTTTTTTAGTTACAAAATGAACAAAAGCGCCTTTGTTTTCTTATAAAGAATTCTTGGTATAAAGGTAAATACAAGGGAAATGAGTGAATGAAAAATGCAAAATTAGTTGTTCACAATAATTTGATAAACAAGAACTTAATACATATAATGTCAATTTGTTACAATTCTAATTCCACAAATTATAGTTGATGACAAAAGACATTATTTGTTGCCAATAGATTTTTTGAAAAAAATCAAGATTTTAAGTTATCAACATTGAAAGAAAGGATACATAGGGATTGAAATTCCAAACCAAGTCGAATTTCAATAATAAGTCAATTAAAGGCCGATGTAGCCTTTATTCAGCCTTAAAACGAAGTATTTTGGAGATATTCGATGTGGATTGGAGTGCGTTTAAATTGGCTATTTTTTGCTTTAAAACCGTCACTTTTACGTCACTCCTAGAAAGACAAAACCCTGATAATCATATGATTATCAGGGTTTTTAAGTACCTTGGGTGGGAATCGAACCCACACGTCCGAAGACACTGGATTTTGAAGCCAACCAGTTTTAGGTCATTTTACCTCTTATTAACTCATTTTCAATTGCTTATCAGTTCTTTTTATTTTATTTGATTTCAAATAAAACCAATTAAACCCAAGAAATGTTGTACCTATGTTGTACCAACTTTGTATTATCTTTACTACAAGATTATCAAGTAGATGGCCAGTAATACAAAAATAGTACTCCGAAAAAAACCAAATAAATTTGGTGAATACCCTCTGGCCATCAGAATATCAAAAAATCGAAGAACAAGCTACATTTATTTGGGTCATTATGTCGATGCAAAATACTGGGATGCCAAAAAAAGACAAGTCAAAAGATCTCATCCTAATTCCGCTCACCTAAATAACTTTCTGGAAATAAAGCTTGCTGAAACGGGCAAGGTTATTTTAAGGCTGCAAGCGGAAAACAAAGATATTTCTGCCAGTCAAATCAAGGAAGAGATTGAATCTGTCTTAAATAAGAAAGACTTTTTTCAAGTTGCCCAAGAGCATTTGGATGAATTGGAAAACAACAACAGATTAAGTCAACATTCTTCAGACAAAGCACGCATCAATCATCTAAAGAAATATAGCAGGTCTGCGACCCTTCCATTTAAAGAAATAAGTGAACGCTTTTTAAAAGGGTTTATCACTTATCTAAAATCGGAGCGTAAAGTTTCCGAAAGATCGGTAGTCAACAATCTTGTGGTAATTAGAACCATTTACAATAGGGGAATTAAAATGGGGCTTGTTGACAGAAAGCTATATCCTTTTGGACATGACAAAATTGCCATTAAATTTCCTGAAACGGAAAAAGTGGGCCTAAATGCCAGTGAAATAAAAAAAATTGAAAATTTAGCTTCCTTGTCCGAAGATCAAAAACATGCCAGAGATGTCTGGTTATTTAGTTTTTATCTTGCAGGAATAAGGGCTTCGGATGTCCTACAATTGAAGTGGAGCGATATTTATGATGGTCGCTTGCACTATACAATGAAGAAAAACTCCAAAATAGTTTCGTTGTTAATCCCGGATAAGGCTAAGAAAATTATTGACTCCCATCAAAGAACAAATGGAGGAAACAATGATTTTATCTTTCCATACCTCAAATATGTAAATTCTAAGGACGAAAAGGTACTTTGGAAAAAAACCAAGCTAGCTATTAGAAAAATCAATTATGAAATGAGTACCATTGCGGACAAAGCGGAGATAAACAAAAAAATAACAATGCACATTGCAAGGCACAGTTTTGGAAATATTGCTGGAGACAATATCCCTGTGCAGTTACTGCAACAACTTTACCGCCATTCTTCGATTACCACTACAATGATGTACCAATCCAATTTCATGAACAAAAAAACCGATGACGCACTTCAAAGTGTGGTAAACTTCTAAATTGACTTTACTTGCCCCGATCTTACCAGAACTTTTGCACTTGGTTCCTGTTCCAATTTTATAGCGTTCGGGCAGATAAGCGTTAAAAAAATTGGAATAGGGTGCAACTAACTATTGTAATTGCGTTTAGGAAAAACCTTATTCGGTAGTGAATTATAGTACACTTAACTTTATCCTTATAAAAAATACTGCTTTGAGTTACTAAACTCAGTTCCACCTGCTTTTTGTTTTGGTACATCAAGTAGCTCAAACGTTGGTTTGTCATTGCATTGTGCAAAGGCATTGACCGAAACTTGAACGTTATTCTCCACCTGTTGTACGGTTGCCTCTTCAACAGCATAAAGCCTTAGTTTTTTCATTGCAGATTTCTTTAAAGCTACATTATTGCTCACACCTCCAAGTCTTACACTTGGATATAAAATGCCATCTACGTTGTGACGAGAGGCTGCCTCCGAGTATAGAGCAGTTATTTTATAATCATAGTTTCCCCTGATAGTTTTTTTAGAGAATTCATCCGCCAGAAAATCGTAAAATTCCAAGGATTTATCCATTAGCCTTCTATCATTATTTGCAAGGTGCTCTTTATATGCTTCGTAGATTTCTTTTGTATAGGGATTGATTTCAGTGTATTCCTTTTTGTGAACTATTGCCATTAAATTAAGTCTTTGGACGTTACACCAATATCCAAGCGTAAGTTTTCCTTGATATGGATTGTTCGGAACTCTAATTTCACAAATCGTTTCATATGCCGCTGTTGTTCGCATAACATCTAAATCATACTGGTTAAGTTTTCCAGACATGTATACTCCATAGAACATAGTTTTTCTTGGCGAACTTGCCCTTTGAAAATCTGAATTGTATTTTGCGGGTTTAATGGATAATTCTTGCTTCTTCGAAAAACGAGGACAGTCCTTATTGGGTCTGGCTCTTAAAAAGGTCGAATTAATTCCGATGGTAAGATTAATATTCACAGTCTCACCAATTGACATGAATAAAGAAATGATGTCATTTACATGGGTTGATTGAAGATCAAGCCTTCTTAATTTATTTATTGTATTGTTTAAATCTTCCAAACTGTTATTTTGTACTTTAAGTTATCATTGAATAAAATAGTTTCAGATTTTAATTTTTTCTTCTTATACACCAATACTATACCAGTTTAGTTCAAAATAGAGCGCCCTTATAGTATTATTCCGATCTCAAGCTTTTTACAGGGTTGACCATTGCTGCTTTGAATGATTGAAAGCTACAAGTAATAATTGCAATACTTAATGTTATACAACCTCCACTCAAAAACATCCAAACGGATAACTCAATCCGATAAGCAAACGTTTCTAACCACATATTACCAAAGTAATATACAAGAGGTGCCGCTATTATGAATGCCAAGGTTATCAAGCCAATGAATTCTTTTGTAAAAAAAGAGAAAATCTGTAAAATATTAGCCCCTAGCACTTTTCGAATCCCAATTTCCTTTTTCTTTCGGGACACTACAAAGGACATCAATCCCAAAAGCCCTAAACACCCAATGCATATTGCAAGAATCGAAAGGATGGTAAAACCCTTAAAAATAAGTTGTTCGAGAACATATTCTTTTTCAATAGAATCATTCAAAAAACTAAGACTGTAGGTTGAATCAGTAAACGTATTATTCCATATTTCCTTAATCTTATCAGCAGTCTCTGCATTATTGCCCCCGATTTTTATAAATGCCTGGTTTTGAAAAAATGTCCAGTTCATAATGATACAAGGGGTTATTTCCCTTTGGAAAGAATTGTTGTGAAAATCCTTAACTACCCCAACAATGGTAGCTTCTCCCTCATTGGTTTGGATTTTTTTGCCAATTGCTTCTTGGGGGCTCCAGCCAAAGGGTTTCAATAAAGTCTCGTTAACAATAAATTCATCGAAAGCTTCCTTATTTGTAGTAAAGCTTCTCCCTGCTAAAAGTTCCATCTCATAGAAATCAAGATAATGTGAATCCCCTATTTTAACTTCGGCATCTAAAGCTTCTTCGGAAGATTGTTCGGGCAGACGGAAACTTGTTCCCAATTGAAGGCCGTCCACGGCCATGGGAGGCCCTGAAGCAATAGTGACATTGGAAATATTATTATTCTCCAGCAATGATTGTCTATAAACCTCTGATTTTCCTAAATCGGGTGCCGGAGTCATCACTACTGCATCGGGCGAAAATCCCATAGGTTCGCTCTTAAAATAATCCATTTGCAATGAAACAACGATAGCTGCTATTACAAAAAGTTGTACTATCACGAATTGAAAAGTAACTAAAGACTTACGTACACTTACTCCGTCCCTTTTTGAAAATTGAACTTTGTCCCTAAGTGCCCTTATCGGTTTAAAAGCGGACAGAATCAAGGCTGGATAGAATGCGGCCAAAATAATGGTTGAAATGCCAATTACAAGTATTAGACCGATATGATTTAAACCTAATTCCAGTTGTAGGTCGATCACGGACAAATTTTCATTGAGTTGCGATAACAAAATGTTCAGAAATACAACAGAAAGGGCCAGAGAACCAAGGATAACCATGCTATTTTCGAAGATGAACTGGAATATCAAATCCAACCGTCTACTACCGAGAACTTTGCGTATCCCCACTTCTTTAGAGCGTGAAGTTGATTGTGCTGTAAGCAAGTTGATGAAATTTACAATAGCTATGACCAAAATGAACAATGCTACAACAGAAAGGGTGTAAAGGATGTTTGAAGGCATTATATATCCACCAGGACTACTTCCGTAGAGGGTTTCGTTATGAATGTCTGCAAGGGGTTGGAAAAAATAGGAAACACGTTTATCATCCTCGGGTTTGAGATACTTCTTCTTCCATGATGCAATCTTGGATTCAAGTGATTTTAAAAGACCGGGATTTTGTAAGACCACAAAAGTTGTTCCTTGATGATTTCCTGACCAGTTTTGGGCTAGACCAGGATTTTTTGTTTTAAAGAGCTCATATGGAATCAGTATATCGAAACGCTGGTTGGAGTTCCCCGGAACATTTTTGATTATTCCTGTAACTGTAAGAGGTTCATTGCCTTGGTTAAGTACTGTCTTGCCCAAGATTGATTCGTAACCTCCGCCTCTATTACCAAAGTACTTTTTTGCAATATCTTCAGTAAGCACTATGGAATTTATACCGTCCAAAGCGGTATTAGGATTTCCTGATAGCCATTCAAAATCAAAAGTCTTCGGATAGAATTGGTCTACAAAAAGAACCCTTGGCTCTTCGAATCTTTTTAAATCCAACCCATCTGTAATACTAAATTCCTGACTTATTGGACCTTGTGTTTGGGTTACCATTTCTATTTCAGGGAAATCGTTCCTAAGTGCCTCTGCCAAAGGATAGGGAGTAATGTTCCAATACAAGGTCTGGTCTGGTAACTTGTTATGCTGTACCACTCTATAAATATTCTCCGCTTTCGTGTTATAATTGTCAAAAGTCGATTCATATCTGACAAAAATCAGAATGACCATGCAAGCACTTATTCCAATGGACAGTCCAATAACATTAATAAAGGAACTGAGCATATTTTTTATTAGAGTTCTCCAAGCTATTTTGAAATAATTTTTGAACATGATTTCTGTTTTTTGGTCCTTTTATGGATAGATAAGTAGCAAACTTCACAAATGGGTGGGGGCAAATACATTTGTGGTTAAATAGACGGATTGATTATGCCCATTTTCATGCCATAATCATAAATTATTGAATATCAATCTTATATACAATTTGAATCATTTCATTATGTAAAAAATGTAGACAGTATTTGTCAAAAGTATTTACAACGAATAAGTTAGGAAGATTCAATTTATTGTATAAAGAAAAGTCGAAATATGTTAATCAAGAATAAAGCAAGAGGATAACACGCTAGCGCGGTGTTATTGATTCATTTTCCTTCGGAAAAGCCCTAAAAATGGGCTTTTTTAAAATATTGATTATTGACGGATGAGGCGTTTTTCACGAAAAAAGGTGTTCAGCCCAGTAAAATCAAGTAATTTTTCACGAAAAAATCAAAAATGATTAGCCCTTTTGAAGAAAATGCACCTTTTTCAACCCATAAATGGCATTTGTATTTTATTGAACCTGTTTTGTAAATTACAATCGGATTATTGTGGGAAACACCCTATATTTGAGATATGCAGACAAAGACCAAGAACAACCATATAGGCAGAAAGATCAGTAGAATCAGGGAACTCCGTGGAATGAAACAAGAAACCCTTGCCGAAGAACTGGGTATAAGCCAACAGGCCATTTCCAATTTAGAGAACAGTGAAAAAGTAGATGATGCCAAGCTGGAGGAGATTGCTAAGGCTCTTGGCGTATCCAAAGAGGCTATTGAAAATTTTTCTGAGGAATCAATGATTAACTATTTCAACACCTTTAATGAAAAGGTGTCCAGTAGCAACTTTGGCCACAATAATACTTGCACATTCAATCCTTTGGATAAATTAATTGATGCATACGAAGAAAACAAGAAGCTTTATGAGCGTTTGTTACAAGCTGAAAAGGACAAGGTTGCGTATTTAGAAAAACTGATCAAATAGATTGTTCTAAGCTGCGATTATATCCACCCTTTATTGCCTCTTGTCAATTTGTAATATCTTTATATCATAGAACGGTAATATATAGGCATATGCAAGTCCAATTTCGTACCAAAGATGAGGCCAATATGGAACAGGAAAGTGATTTCTTGGCACTTACCCCTATTGAGCGCGTTTACCGTTTCTTGGATTTGATGCAGCGCATCAACCGATTTCCCACAAAGGCCAAGCATGATGAGAATAAATTCATCATACAGATTACTACCGGGAAATGAGGCAATGGAAAGAGGATATCGACCTTTTCTTGGAAATGACCAACAAGCACGGGGTTAGGATGCTCATGGTGGGTGGGGGTGCCGTCAATTTTCACGGGCATCAAAGACACTCTGCGGATGTTGATTTTTGGATAGACCCAAATGAGGACAATTTCAAAAGGTTGGTGAAAGTATTCAATGAAATGGGATATGAGATCGAGGATTTCCCAAAAGAAGTGAAGGATGGACTCCAAAACATTTCTATTAAATTCTCCCCTGCCGATCTCAACCTAGAGTTGATAACCAATTTTTCAGTGAACAAAAGTTTCGACCAGGCCTATGAAGAGTCCGAAGAAGCTTCATTGGATGACCAACCCCAACTTAAATGGAAAGTGTTGAACCTTGATGATTTGATTACCAGTAAGATCAAAGCGGGAAGGCCCAAGGATTTGGCAGATGTCCAACAATTGAAAAGGATCAACAATAAAAACTAGTTAGAACAGTCTTATCTTCCAATAGACTAACTGGTGGGTCCTTCTCAAAAAGGTTCAATAGGAACTCTTCAAAGTTTAATTGATTTCGCCTCGCTCAGTAAATTAGTTTGTGTAAGATTTGGGGCTTGCAGCACTTCACTTCGTTTCGTTCGCTTTTTTATTCAGTTTTCTTTTGCGACCCTCCGGGAGCAAAAGCAAGATTGTCATGACAATGACACATCTTGAATTCGTTGCCGAACTTCATCTTCAGTGCTTTTTACCATCCATTTATTGATATCCTTTTATCCGTCATAGAGAATAGATATATCCCTGTGCCTCGCAAAGTATTCTTTACCGTTATGGGGTCAATCTCACTGGATGACGGTTAGGTTGCATGACCCTATGTTTGACTTCCTTTCCCTTGTAGGTGGTTGCCAATGAAAAGAGAAAACTTGGATGTCTTCTCAAAACGAACTTAGGGACCAAATTTCCTTTTACGTTTTTCTCCTCTTTGCCTCAAGCTTTATTATTTCTCCTACCTTCCTACCTAACCCAATAATGACTCGGGTTTTCAAGCTAGGTTAGATGTTTTTTCAATTTACCTATCTTACCTTTTAGGTAAGTTAGGTAACCTTTAGGTAAGATGGAAGTTATATATCCTACCTAAAGTTTTACCCCATGACCATTGGCTTTATCCTGCTTTAGGTAACTAGGTAGGTATTGTTATTCTTTCTTTGCAAATTCCATTTCCCAAGAGCTTCCCCAAAAGTGGGATAGAGCCAAATAGCCGCAAACCTGCCTTTAAGGGTGCTTTATCTTCTGATTTATTTGTTCCTTTGGCTCTGCGTTCAGTTTCTAACGAATTTTTGATGATTTGATGACAAACCTTTGGGAAACCCTATAAATACCGGTTGTTTCCCCGTCATCATTTTGTCATCGTTTCATCATTCTTGTTTTTTTCTTCATTGTCCCTGTCATCATTTTTTATTTTGATGACAGAATGATGACAAAGTGATGACAGCCTAAACCCTTATAAACACAGGGCTAATATCAATCTGTCATCAAATCATCAAAATTGTGGAACAAAAAAATCATTTTCTACCGCTAAGTAATTCCATCTGCATCATCGATATCGACTATCCGCTGTTTTATATGGTAGCTTTCTGCACTTTTAGAAGTTGGGTCGGCACCCCGGTCATAATGACTGAAAGCTCTAAAACACATGAATGGAGGTTGGTATAACTTGACCAAGAGCAAGAAATAGGGCCAAATGATACCAAAAAAGCACAACTAAAATGTTAAAGTTGAAGAATTTAAAATGTTGTACCTATGTTGTACCAAAATAAAAAAGCCGAGATCTAAATCTCGGCTTATCCCTTTTGTACCTTGGGAGGGAATCGAACCCTCACTCCCGAAGGAACTGGATTTTGAATCCAGCGCGTCTACCAATTCCGCCACCAAGGCTTGGCACCACATTTTCAAATGCGAGTGCAAAGCTAAAAAAATATTTTTATTTATCACCAAAAAATACTTCGATTTATCCTTTAGCAACCCAATTTAATTCTTAAATTTGCACCTCTTTATTTAGAAGTACTTTAAAACGCTAGTTAACAAGAGATTGTAATGGCCTATCAAGTTCCGGAACCTAAAATTTTTGCATGTACCCAAAGTGTTGAGCTGGGTGAAAAAATCGCTGCCTCTTATGGCGCTGAATTGGGCAAGGTCCAATTCTCCCGTTATAGCGATGGAGAATTTCAGCCTTCGTTCGAGGAATCTATAAGGGGAGCAAGGATTTTCATCATAGGTTCCACCAATCCAAGTTCGGAAAACTTGATGGAAATGTTATTGATGTTGGACGCTGCCAAAAGAGCATCTGCAAGGCACATAACTGCCGTAATGCCATATTTTGGTTGGGCAAGACAAGACAGAAAGGATAAACCAAGAGTTCCAATAGCTGCAAAATTAGTTGCAAAAATGTTGGAAACTGCTGGTGCCACACGAATTATTACAATGGACTTGCACGCGGACCAAATCCAAGGTTTTTTCGAAAAACCCGTGGATCATTTGTTCGCCTCTACACTGTTCTTGCCCTACTTAAAAGGTCTTAATCTCGACAATTTGTGCATCGCTTCACCAGATATGGGAGGTTCCAAAAGAGCCTATGCCTATTCCAAAGCATTGGAGTGCGATGTTGTTATCTGTTACAAGCAAAGAGCAAAAGCCAATGTAATATCCCATATGGAACTGATCGGTGATGTCCAGGGAAAAAATGTTGTATTGGTGGATGATATGGTTGACACTGCAGGAACACTAACCAAAGCTGCCGACCTTATGATGGAAAGAGGAGCAGAAAGTGTACGCGCTGTAACCACACACGGATTGTTGTCCGGCAAAGCATACGAAAGAATTCAAGATTCCAAACTATCCGAATTGATCGTTACCGATTCCATTCCAGTAGACAAGGATCAGAAGAAAATAAAGATATTGTCCTGTGCCGACCTGTTTGCAGACGTAATGCACCGGGTACACCACAATACATCAATATCTTCAAAGTTTTTAATGTAAATCAATTTAATATATAATAATGAAGTCAATTACAATCAAAGGATCCCAAAGAGAAAGCGTGGGCAAGGTTTCTACCAAAGCCTTACGTAATGCTGGAAAGGTCCCTTGCGTGCTGTACGGAGGGGATAAACCAGTGCATTTTTCAGCAGATGAAATCTCGTTCAAAGAATTGGTGTACACCCCAAATGCATACACCGCAGTAATTGAATTGGAAGACGGACAAAAGTTCGACGCTGTACTACAGGACATTCAGTTTCACCCGGTAACCGACAGCATCCTACACGTAGATTTCTACCAATTGTTCGAGGACAAGCCGATCACCATGAAGATTCCGGTACGTTTGGAAGGAAACTCTCCTGGTGTTAGAAACGGTGGACGTTTGCTTTTCAGAAAGAGAAAACTATCCATTAGGGCATTGCCTGCCTTGCTTCCGGATTTTATCACCGTGGACATTTCCAAATTAAGAATTGGTCAGACCATCGCGGTTGAAACCATTTTGAACGACAACTACACTTTCCTTCACCCAGATAGCACTGCTATCGTTCAGGTTAAAGCATCTAGAACTTCTGTTGATGAAGATCTTGATGACGAAGATGAAGAAGGAGTAGAAGGAGAAGCTACCGAAGGTGGTGAAGCTCCAGAAGCAGAAGCTGCGGAATAGCACTTTTGAAGAATTAACGGAAGCATCCCTTTTTTACACTCGTAAAAAATGGGATGCTTTCGTATTTTTAAGCACATCAATTAAAGCCGATGCTCCATTTTTTTACAAAGCTTTTTGGCAAAACTGAACAATTACTGCAAGAAACCGACACTATGAAAAAATTCCTTATCGTTGGCCTGGGAAACATTGGTTCAGAATATGAGGATACCCGACACAATATAGGATTCAAGATTTTGGACCATTTGGCCCAAGAAGAGGAATTCACCTTTGAAAGTGCCAAACTTGGCGCAGTGGCCACGTTTAAACACAAAGGCAAAAGTGTGATATGCCTTAAACCTTCTACCTATATGAATTTAAGCGGCAAGGCGGTAAAATACTGGATGGACAAGGAAAACATTGTACTGGACAACATCTTGGTCATAACCGACGATATCAACCTTCCCTTTGGAGCAATCCGATTAAAAGGAAAGGGCAGCGATGGTGGCCACAATGGCCTAAAGGATATTCAAAATGTTCTTCAGACCACGAATTACAACCGTTTTAGATTTGGAGTTGGCTCAGATTTTGGAAAGGGCCAACAAGTGGATTATGTTTTGGGCAAGTGGGACGAGGAGCAACAAAAAACCATGCCCGAGCGTCTCAAAAAATCCACTGACCTTATACGCTCGTTTGTGTTCGCCGGAGTTAAAAACACGATGAACCAATTCAACGGAAAATAAGTTAGAGCACTTTAAAATCGAATACACCCGAGATAGAGGTGTTCCCCTCAAGATCAGTTGTAACTACCCTCCAATAATATACCGTACCGGAAACCACACCCACGGGAAGCTCCATTGTAGAGGCATTGGTAAGGCCCACAGAAGTGGCAGGTGGATTTGTTTCGGAAAAAAACACTTCATAAGACTCAATATCGTTGTCCACATCTGCCCCGGACCATTGTAAGTCGACTTCATTGGCAATATCCATTTGGACCGTTGAGCCCGAAGAAGGGTGCACCAATTGTGCGGGAAACGGAGCATAGGTCGTCTGGGACCCTGCATTATAGAACAACCATGTTTCGCTAGAAGCCACTTGGTCGGAAACAGAATTTCTGGATGACACGGACCACGCATAAGGCGTTCCCTTGGTAATGGTTAAACTAGCCGAGGTAGCTGCCGTAGAAATGTTCTGGGGTACATTGGTATCCAAATTCACCACACTCAAGGTGTAACTGTCCGTATTGTTCGATGCCATCCATCGAAAGGTTACTTGACTGGATGTTTGATTTACATCGGTCCCGGTCGTACACTCCGAGTTTTCTTCTGGGAATACCAGCAAGGCTCCCTGAGGCGCTGGAGGCGGACCATCGTCTCCCCCACAGGATGCCAAAAAGGCCAAAGCGATAAATCCAATTAAAATCCGCATCATCTCTTTATAAGTTTAAACATTTCCTTAGTTCCTGCCTTATCTATCCCGAGATAATATATCCCCTTGGGCAAACCGGACAGGTTCAATTCCAAGTTCTCACCATGAACATTTTCACTATAAGTTCGAACCAACCTACCATTGGCCGTAAAAATCTCAATTCCAATCATACCGATATAACCTCCCGTATAAATCTGGGCAGTGCTATATACTGGATTAGGAGAAATAATCGGTCTTGATGTATAGAAAATCGATTTTTCCAAGATCCCTTGACATGGTAGATTTGAATATACCTTTAAGGTATTGAGTCCTTCCTTTAAGCTCAACTGAACTTCTGAAGCTTCGGTCTGTGTAACCAGTCCGTTCAATTCTACATTGTAGAAATCGGCACCGCTCAATTCAACACTCAATATGCCTGAATCCACCAACGCATCGATATCCAATACATCTGGCTGTGTGATTATGGCATTAAAACAAACTTCTTGATAGGTATTGACACCATTTGTACCTGTAATGCAAATAGAATATTCCCCTGCTGAAAGGTTTGAGAAAATCTGTTGATCGGTAAAGTCAAAAGATTGTGACACATTGTTTCCGTTCAACACGGCCGTATACGTAATTGAAGTATCAAAAGGAGTTATGGCAATAGATCCATTATTACTGCTCCTACAGGTTTCACTTTCAATTTCTATTTGGAAATTATCCTGGGCAAATCTATAGATAGCACAACCATTGGTATCCACTTCCACCCCTTTTGGGGTTCCAAGACAAAGATCGTCCCCATCATCAAAAACCCCATCCTCATCCTCATCAGGGCGATAGCTTCCTTCGATACAAATGTCCAATGAGAAGGATATGAGACTTCCTCCATCACTTGCCGCAGTATCTTGAATCTCCAATATCCATTCTCCTAAAATTGATTCTCCCTTTAGAGAAGCCAAAGAACCCAATGGGGAAACCACACCTGAAATCGCCGGATTTCCGTTACACTCGATCGGGCTTCCATCATCATCAAAAACCGCATTGATATTATTCAGGTCCCCACAAGTATTGGAAACTAGCGCTACTTCTGTTCCCGAAGGTGAAATCAAGGTGATGATCAAATCTTCCAAATAGGTATGGTCCAATTCAAGATTCACGTTGACATCGGAAATGGGCAAGTCCTCCAAAAACAAAATGGAAGTTGTTACCGTTGGCGTACCCGACGACGGAATGGTCAATGGCAACTCATTGGATTCCCTGTTCTTACAGTCCACTTGAGAAGTGAAAAAACTAAAAGGCGGACCAAAGGTTCCCGTACCACAACCGTTGGCCGGTCTTACACGCCAAAAGTATTCGGTCTCCGGCACCAAACTGGTGGCCTTATAATTAGTAAAGGGAACATTGGCCGTTTCAACAATATTGGCAAAACCAACATCTGTGGCCACTTCCACATCATAACTGGAATACAATGGGTTTTCTTCCCAATTGAGGGCTGCATCCAACGATACGCCTATCTCACCATTTGCTGGCGACAATAACGCTGCATCCGAAAAAGTACCATCCTGTACCGTTAACGTGAGCACCACACTTTTAGTTACAGAAGCGGCCGTTGAGGTCACAACAATATCATACACACCGGTTGCCACCCCAAGGGTATTGGAAAGTGTTAAATCCACCGCGGTATCATCAGCACTGGCATTGACAGGAGTAAAATTAGCAGACATCCCTACTGGCACATCGGCCGAAAATGTTGAATTTTCATTAAAACCTGCATAGGTTTCATAAACAAATGGGATAACAATATCGTCCGGCTGGCAAACCTCATAATCCAAAGCATCGAAATGTAAAACCACCTGCGACTCCTCGATTATAAAATCCGAACTATTGACCGCAAAAAATATATTACCACTGGCCTTTACCATAACCCTCGCATTGGAAGTCACCTCACCAGGCAATAGAATTTCTGCCGTACCATCGTTCAATGTGTTCTCCAGGAGCAATATGGGAAAGCTGAGGCCCCCATCCAAGGATAGGTATATGTCCACTTCTTGGGCATTGATAGGCGCAACATTGGTATTGGCAACATCCCACCTGATTTCTTGTACAGTACCTGCTTGATAAATTTCATTGTCCGCTTGGGAAGTCACAACAAAAGGTCCTGCGGACTTAATTACATTCACATCCAATACATCGGAAACAACCTGTCCACCGCCCGGTGCATTATCTCGTACGGTAAAAGCGAAGGTAAAATTCCGCTCTATATCGGAGACAGTTTCCCATGATTCCCCAACGGAGGGCATTGTTTGAGTCAAATTTCCCTGGGCCACTTCGGACAATCTGGGAAAATAACGTATCGGTTCCAAGGTTGGGGGAAGTGACCTAAAATTAGCACCACTAGGATTGGTAGGACCAAAAGAGGAAACGGTTACCACACCATCATTGACCTGTTCCCATGTATAAGTAAGCACATCACCTAGGTTGGGGTCGGTCGCACTTCCCTCTAATACAAAGGCCGTACTCCTTGGAATAGTAAAATCATCCACTGGGTTGACTACCGGAGGTGAATTCACCAAAACATTGGTCTGTGCACAACTTGTTGTTTCGAGATAATTGGCTATCTGCAATATACTGTTGTAATGAAAATAATCATCTCCGTTGGGTGCAACATTGTTCTCACCAACTATTCCCGCATAACCCATTATGGTAGTTCCACTGGCAGGTTCTGCCTGAACTCCTGTTCCTTCAGACTCGAAAGACCAAGTATGATTGGCCCCGAATTGATGCCCCAATTCATGTGCAACATAGTCCAGATCATAAACATCACCTTGTGGAATAAAGGCCGAAGAAAAAGCACTTCCTTTTCGATTATCTATACAGACGGCCCCAATAAACCCAGCGTTACCATTATCCTCACCTTCGTTGACTTTGTGAAACAAATGCCCCACATCATAATTTTCTTCTCCGATAATCGAGGTAATTGTTGACTGTACTTCAGAATTTAAGCTACTGTCATAGGGATCGGTGGCAGAATTGGTAAATATGATAAGGTCATTGTTTGGAATAAGCTCTAAAGTGACGCCCAAATCAGTTTCAAAAACTTCATTGACCCGAGTAATGGTAGCATTGATTCCAGCAAGGGCATCTTCAACGGTGCCTCCCATTTCTTGGGTGTACTCCCCCGTTGCAGAAACTGCGATCCTATACCTTTTCAAGACCTGATCGTCAACTAGTGGGACTATGGTCTTGTCCATTGCACCAGTGGTTTTGCTACCGGCCCCATACAAATCCTTATTGGTCGCACAGATGAAATCCATTTTGGATGCAAATTCTGTAGCATCATCGTACAAAACATAGGCATCGGTACTATTGGAAACCGGCTCCATAAAAGTAGCTGAATTGTCCTTAAGGTCAACCAGCATGGATTGCAGCCCATTTTTAGAACTGCTGAGCTTTAGTTTGTACCTTCCATCCAAGCTTTTACCTGTATAGGACTTAATATCCGGAAATTTCTTGGCAAGATCGGGATGCAGTACCGAAGTTTCCCTCACACTGAACGGAACAATATTTCCTTCGCCATTGGGCAAGTATATAATTTGACCATTTGCTTTTGAAGCAGCGAAAGGTTTCAATTCTTTGGAAAAGCCCTCTTTGTTAAGGGAGAATACCTTTTTAGCACTGGTAATATCCTTTACCGAAGCACTATGTAGGTTGGCTTGTTTGGGAATTGTTTTCCAATAACCTTGCTGCCCATAAATACAAAAGCAGCTAAAAAATATGGTTATTGAAAAAACAAGATGTAATTTAGCTTTCATACACGGTTAGGGCATAGTATAAATTCAAATGTAAGCCTTTTTTATTTCTTGATCAGTTGGAAACAATCCACAACATTTCTCATTTTAAGGACATTCCGCACCATACTGTGGTGACCATCGGCACGTTTGATGGCGTGCACCTAGGACACCGCAAGATATTGGAACGCATCATAAACAATGCCAAAAACACAGGGCTAAAATCAACTGTACTTACTTTTTTTCCCCATCCGAGAATGGTCTTGCAAAAGGATGTGGACATCAAACTATTGAACACCCTCGACGAAAAAAAACAGATTTTAGAAACCTTGGGGCTGGACTATTTGATCATACATCCCTTTACCAAACAATTCTCCAGGCTTTCCGCCATAGATTTTGTTCGGGATATTCTTGTGAACAACATTAAAAGCAAAAGGATTATTATAGGCTACGACCATAGATTTGGCCGTAACCGTAATGCCAACATACAAGACTTGATTTCCTTTGGAAACACCTTTGATTTTGAAGTGGAGGAAATACCCGCCCAAGAAATCGATGACGTATCGGTGAGCTCCACAAAGATCAGAAAAGCACTTTTGGAGGGCGATGTTGAAACCGCAAACAGTTACTTGAGCTACGCCTACATGCTCACCGGAACAGTAAAAAAAGGTAAAGGCTTGGGCAGGGATTTTGGTTTTCCGACCGCCAACCTACATATTGCCGAAGAGTATAAACTCATCCCAAAAAATGGTGCGTACGTGGTCCGTAGTGACATTGATGGCAAAGAATACTTTGGCATGATGAACATCGGGTTCAATCCCACCGTGGACGGATCTCAAAAAAGTATAGAGGTCAACTTCTTTGATTTTGATGGTGATCTGTACGATAAAAAAATTCAGGTGTCACTATTGCACCGCATACGAGACGAGCATAAGTTCAACTCAGTGGAAGAACTTAAGGAACAATTAAAAAAGGACAAAAGCCACTCTTTGGATCTAATCTCCAAATAAATGCTCGACCAATTTCTATTTAAGAAAATCGACAACGCACAATTGGTGGTGTTCCGGGTTTTCTATGGTCTTCTGGTAAGCGCAGAGTGTTATGGCGCCATAGCCACCGGTTGGGTACGCCGAACCCTTGTAGAGCCCCAGTTTACTTTTTCATTTATCGGGTTTGAATTGTTGCAACCACTACCTGGCAACGGTATGTACATTTACTTTGCAGTGATGGGCACCTTGGGCCTTTTGATCGCTATGGGGTATAAATATAGGTTGAGCGCATTGGCATTTGCCGTTCTTTGGTCGGGTGTGTATTTGATGCAAAAAACATCTTACAACAACCATTATTACCTATTGATGCTCCTAGCATACATCATGGCATTTTTACCTGCCAGCCGAGATGCTTCCCTAGATGCAAAACTGAATCCAAAGCTGCGGTCACAGTCCATGTACAATTGGGTTCGATGGGTCATCATCCTGCAGTTGTTCATTGTTTACACCTATGCATCGGTTGCCAAATTATATGCGGATTGGTTGGATTTTAGCATGATCGAGGTTTTGATGAACTCCAAAAAAGATTACTTTTTGATCGGTGAGTTCCTCCAACAAAAGTGGGTACACAAAATAGTGGCGGTTTTCGGCATATGCTTTGACCTACTGGTGGTACCTGCCCTACTTTGGAAACCGACACGAAAGATCGCCTTTATCCTGTCCATCTTCTTCCACTTGTTTAACAGTGTTGTATTTCAGATAGGTATTTTTCCGTACCTCTCCCTTGCATTCACCGTTTTCTTTTTTGAACCACAGACTATCCGAAACATCTTTTTAAAGACCAAAAAAACAATTCCGGAGACCGAGGTCATCGTCCCAAAAACAAAGAATATCACCTTAACTGTTCTAGGTGTTTATTTTTTGATTCAATTGCTTCTGCCGTTACGTCATCATTTCTTCAAGGGTGATGTACTTTGGACAGAAGAAGGCCACCGTTTAAGCTGGCGCATGATGCTACGCAGCCGTGGCGGAATGATAACTTACAAAGTAGTAAACGCCCAATCCAACGACACCACCAACATCAACCTGAACGACTTCCTCACCAAAAAACAACAACGCAGGGTATCCTCCTACCCTGACTTTATCTGGCAGTTTGCACAACATCTCAAAAAAGAATACGCCAAAAAAGGAGAAAACATTCAGGTTTTTGTGGAGAGCAAAGTAAAAATAAACCAAGAACCTTATCGTCAATTTATTGATTCAAAGACAGATTTGGCCAGTGTTCCATGGAAACATTTTGCCCACAATGATTGGATTCTGCCCTCTCCCAAGGAATAAAGTTGGGCACTTCTTCAGATTAAATTAAATTTGCGGCTCAAAACAAGGCCATGCTTCAAATACAGAACATCAGGGAAAACCAGGAAAGTATCATCACCGCTTTAAAAAAGCGCAATATCGATGCAGCACCTATGATATCAAAGGTTTTGGAACTCGACGAAAAAAGACGTTCCATACAGACCGAACTGGACGCTACCCTGGCCGAATCCAACAAACTTTCCAAAGAAATTGGAATGCTTTTCAAAACAGGAAAGGCACAGGAAGCCAATGTTCTCAAAGAAAAAACCGCTGGTCTCAAAGAAGCTTCAAAAAAATTAGGGGAAGATCTAAACACTACTGCAGAAGAACTTCAGCAAGAATTGTATTTGATACCCAACGTTCCCCACGAATCCGTTCCTTCGGGAAACTCCGACGAGGACAACGAGGAAATCTTCAAGGAAGGCGATATCCCAACATTATCCGAAGGAGCACTTCCACACTGGGAATTGGCCAAAAAATACGACATCATCGATTTTGAACTCGGTGTTAAGATTACTGGAGCTGGTTTTCCAGTGTACAAAGGAAAAGGTGCCCGTTTGCAACGCGCATTGATCGCCTATTTCTTGGACAAAAACGCCGAAGCTGGATATACCGAAATGCAGGTACCACTTATGGTAAACGAAGATTCTGGTTATGGAACAGGTCAGTTGCCCGACAAGGAGGGGCAAATGTACCATGTACAGGCAGATGACCTTTACCTTATTCCAACGGCAGAAGTGCCTGTGACCAACTTGCATAGGGGCGATATTTTGGCAGAAAGTGATTTTCCTATAAAATATACCGGTTACACCCCTTGTTTCCGTCGCGAAGCGGGAAGTTACGGTGCGCACGTTCGAGGACTCAACCGTTTGCACCAATTTGACAAGGTGGAAATTGTAAGAATGGAGCACCCGAATAATTCATACCAAGCATTGGATGAAATGGTGGAGCATGTAAAAAACATCCTTCGCGAACTCAAATTGCCTTATCGCATTTTGCGTCTTTGTGGAGGTGATCTAGGGTTTACCTCCGCCCTGACCTTTGACTTTGAAGTATTCTCTACCGCACAGGATCGTTGGTTGGAAATAAGTTCCGTATCCAATTTTGAGACCTTTCAGGCCAATCGTCTAAAACTTCGCTTCAAGGACGAAAACGGAAAAAGCCAATTCGCCCATACCTTGAACGGAAGTTCGTTGGCACTACCAAGGGTACTTGCCGGGATTTTGGAAAACTATCAAACCGAGGAGGGTATTAAAATACCCGAAGTACTGGTTCCTTATTGCGGTTTTGACATCATAGATTAAGGTTTTAAGCCATTAATTTGGATTCGGTTAACAGAATCCCCCACATTTCTGCGTTATATTTGAAATAAAACAAGCTATTGCGACGTCTTTTATTTCTCATACTACTGTTATCCAGTTTTATTGGAGTGGCCCAAGAGGATTTCTTGGCCAAACAATATTTTCAGGACGGTGATTATGAGAAAGCCGTTGTTTTCTACGAAAAATTGGTAGAAACCAACCCAAGGCGTACCGATTATGCCGAAGGACTTGTGGCATGTTACCAGCAATTGGAGCGTTATGATGATGCCGAGACGTTTTTACTTCAAAAAATTGAGGACAGCTACGCATTTCCGACTTTTTACATAGAGCTGGGTTACAATTTCACCTTGAAAAATGAAGGCGAAAAGGCAAATACCTACTACGATAAAGCCATAAACAAAATTGAGGACAACCCCAATTATGGATACAGTGTAGGTTATCGCTTTCAAAAATATGCCCTATTGGATTATGCCATTCAGGCCTATACAAAGGCGATGCAACTAAAGCCCGACCTTAACTACGATTTTCAGTTGGCGCGCATTTATGGAGAACAAGGAGATATTGCCAAAATGTACCAATCCTACCTCAACCTTATCTGGGAAGGCCGTACCTCCCGTTCCAACGTACTGCGCAACATCGATGATTTTATCTCCGAGGAACCATCCAACGAAAACAATATCCTATTGCGAAAAGTATTGCTGCAGAACGCACAGCAAACGCCCGACCTGCTTTGGAACGAGCTTTTAAGTTGGCTTTTTGTACAGCAAAAACAATACAGTAGTGCCTTTGGTCAAGAAAAGGCCATTTATAAACGAAGTGAAGGGCAATCCGTGGACAGATTGGAAAACCTCGGGGACATTGCTTTGGAGGACAAGGACTGGGAAACCGCAACCGAGATTTACGAATATATTGTGGACAACACGGAAAATCCAAGGACCAGGCTCAATGCAGAACTCAACCTGATCGATATCGCCCTGGAAAAGCCATCCGATAAAGTTCTAAAAGATGTAGAAAAAAAGTTTGAGGACTTGGTAGCAGTATACGGAAACCAGAGCATCACCTTACAACTCCAGATTGCTTATGCGAACTTCCTTACTTTTAAAAAAGAGCAACCGGAACCTGCCATTGCCATGCTCAAGGAAAGTCTGGAACTACCAATGGGAAGAATGACGATGGCCTATGTAAAGTTGGCCCTTGGTGATATTTTGGTGTTCGACCAAAGATTCAATGAAGCATTGATTCTTTTTACCCAAGTGCAAAAGAGCGTAAAGAATGATGTCCTTGGGCAAGACGCCCGTTTTAAAGTGGCTCAGACCAGTTTTTACAAAGGAGATTTTGACTGGGCACTTACACAATTGAAAGTGTTACGGAGTTCCACATCACAACTTATCGCCAATGATGCCATGCAGTTGAGCTTGCTTATATCAGACAATTCACTGGAAGATTCCACGCAGACGGCACTGAAAAAATATGCCAAGGCAGATTTACTGGCATATCAAAATAAAAACATTGAAGCCATCGATGTGCTAGAAGATATTTTACAAAATCACAAAGGGGAAAAAATCGAGGATGAAGCTTTGCTAAAGCAGGCGCGACTATTGGTAGAACAAGAAAATTATGAAAGTGCCAAGTTCAACTATCAAAAAATAGTGGAGTTTTATGCCGATGGAATTTTAGCCGACGACGCCCACTTTGCACTAGGGGAATTGTACGAAAACATCTTGAACGAACCCGAAAAGGCCAAGGGCCATTACGAGAAGATCATTTACAATTATCAGGATAGTTATTATTTCCCAGAAGCGCGAAAGAATTTTAGGCGACTCCGCGGGGATGCGATTAACTAATTCTTTCCTACTTTAGCCCCACAAAACAAAGGCACATGCTCATTTACAACGTAACCATCAACATTGATGAAAGTGTCCACGACCAATGGTTGGACTGGATGAAGGACAAACACCTTCCGGATATGCTGGCCACGGGAAAATTTTCCCATGCCAAAATGGTAAGGGTATTGGTTGAGGAAGACTTGGGAGGCGTCACCTATTCCGTACAATACACCACTCAGGACAGGAGCACTTTGGACGCCTATTATAAAGAGGATGCAGAACGTTTGCGCGGCGATGCACAAAAGATGTTTCCGAATAAATTCGTAGCCTTCCGTACTGAACTGGAAGTCATCAGCCAACAAATACCTTGATCTTTGGAATATCTTTTTTCCTATGGAACCCTTCAGGACCTGCAGGTTCAGGAGTATATTTTTGGCCGCCTGCTCAAGGGGAAAACAGATATGGTATTGGGATTTAGAAAGCTCGACAATGCCGTATATGGTCGATATCCCCTGGTCATCAAGACCAATGACCCCAAAGACAAGGTTCCGGGAATGGCCTACGAAGTGAATGCAGATGACTTAAAGAAAGCGGATATTTACGAAACCAGCGCTTACAAACGTCAAAAATTTCCTCTGGAATCTGGGGCCGAGGCATGGATCTATATCGAAAATTCCCATTAACTTGCAAAAAAACCGCCCGTGTCCAAAAAGAAAAAAAAGAAGTACTCCAACGGTTCCCAACGCAACCCTAAACACATTCAGGAAGACGGTGCTGTAAAAGCGAAAAAACACTTGGGCCAACATTTCTTAAAAGATGAGTCCGTGGCCAAAAAAATAGCGCAAACCCTATCGTTAACAGGATACAAGAATGTACTCGAAATTGGACCGGGCATGGGAGTGCTCACCAAACACCTACTACAAAGGGATTTGGACCTGGTAGCCATGGACCTGGATGAAGAATCCATTGTGTACCTTAATCACAGTTTCCCTTTGGAACATGCCGATATTTTAAAAGCGAACAACAGAATAAATATAGTGGAGGCAGATTTTCTCAAATTTGACCTTACCCAACTCTATGGTGACGAACAATTCGCCATTACTGGCAACTTTCCCTATAATATATCCAGCCAGATAGTTTTTAAAATGTTGGAAATGCGACATCAGGTCCCTGAATTTTCGGGAATGTTCCAAAAAGAAGTGGCCAAACGTATATGCGAAGGACCGGGCAGCAAAACCTATGGAATACTTTCCGTATTGGTCCAGGCATATTATGATGCAGAATATTTATTTACTGTTCCACCAGGGGTTTTTGACCCGCCACCAAAGGTAGACTCGGGGGTACTACGATTGGTGCGTAAAAAAGAACTTAACCTTCCATGTGATGAACGTTTGTTCTTTAAAGTGGTGAAATCAGCCTTTAACCAAAGACGAAAAACCATTCGTAACAGCCTTAAAACCTTTAACCTTTCCGATAATCTAAAAGAAGATGCTATCTTTGACCAACGCCCCGAACAGCTAAGTGTAGCTGACTTTGTAACGTTGACACAGAAGATAGCCAATGACCCCGTTTAAACTCACAGAAGAACTTTTAGAAGAAATCAGGCAACTGATCATGGACGGCAAGGATGCCGAACTACAGTCCATGATGCAAGAGTTCCACTATGCCGATATTGCGGAAATAGCGGACGAACTGGATGTTGATGGAGCTACCTATCTGATCAAGTTATTGGACAGTGAAAAAACTTCGGACATCCTTGCGGAAATGCACGAGGACATCCGGGAGGCCGTACTTAAAAACCTTACCGCCAAAGAAATTGCAGGGGAGCTTTCGGAACTGGACACGGATGATGCAGCGGATATCATCAACGAACTCCCAAAGGAACTTGTCCAAGAAGTTATCTCCGAAATCGAGGACCGGGATCACGCCAAGGACATTGTGGACCTACTCCGTTACGAAGAAGATTCCGCTGGTGGTCTTATGGCCAAAGAGCTGGTAAAGGTCAACGAGAATTGGACCGTGACCACTTGTGTAAAGGAAATGAGGGCCCAGGCCGAGAATGTTACTAGGGTACATTCAATATATGTCGTGGACGACGAAGGCAAGCTCAAGGGACGTCTCTCGCTCAAAGATCTACTTACGGCACCCACCAAAAGCCACATCAAGGACATTTACATTCCAAAAGTGGATTCTGTGAATGTAAACGAAAAAGGAGAAGAGGTTGCAAAGATCATGTCTAAATACGATTTGGAAGCAATTCCGGTAATAGATGAAATAGGAAGATTGGTCGGTCGCATCACCATTGACGATATCGTGGATGTTATCCGTGAAGAAGCCGATAAAGATTACCAAATGGCAGCCGGTATCTCCCAAGATGTTGAAGCTAACGACAGTATTTGGATACTGACCCGGGCAAGATTGCCCTGGCTTATATTGGGCCTTTTGGGCGGACTTAGCGCAGCAGCTATCATGGGAACCTTTGAGGATATGATATCCAAACATGCGGTATTGTTCTTTTTTACACCACTGATCGCTGCAATGGCAGGTAATGTTGGTGTACAATCGAGTGCCATTGTGGTTCAGGGTCTTGCCAACGATGACCTTAAAGGAAGCGTAAGCAACCATCTGATCAAAGAAATGCTATTGGCCCTTTTAAACGGGCTTATTCTGGCCATTCTATTATTAGTGTTCACTTGGGTCTGGAAAGGCACTTTTGCCACGGCACTTGCCATCTCGCTTTCCTTGGTGGTGGTAATTGTAGTTGCCGGATTGATCGGTACATTTATCCCACTGTTCCTTCATAAAAGGAACATTGACCCCGCAATAGCAACGGGTCCTTTCATCACTACAAGCAACGATATTTTTGGTATCCTGATTTATTTTTGGATCGCGAAGGTAATCCTCGGAATATAATCCAAAAAGAAAAATCAAATCTCATGAACAATAGTCCAAAGGATATAGTGGCACAATGGGTCGAGGTGTTCAACCAAGGTGATGCACTTAAAATTAGTGAGTTTTACCATAACGACGCTGTAAACCATCAAGTAGCGAACGAACCCATTAAAGGCAAGGAAAATATATATCAAATGTTCTTGAACGAGTTTAAAATGGCCGAAATGGTCTGTATCGTAGAGCACATTTTTGAAGATGGGGAATGGGCCATTCTGGAATGGAAAGACCCATTGGGCCTTCGCGGATGCGGATTTTTTCATGTTGTCAATGGAAAAATCAAATTTCAACGAGGATATTGGGATAAACTATCTTTTTTAAGAATGCACAATCTACCCTTGCCCACCGAATAAAATCGTACACATATGAAACCTATCAATATCAAGGAAAAGCATGCCGAGTTTACCAAACAATGGCATCCCCATCAAATAGCCGTAGTGGATAACATGCAAGTGTTGTTGGCAAAACTCGAAGGAGAATTTGTTTGGCACGCCCACGAAAACGAAGATGAACTGTTCCAGGTGATCAAGGGCACACTTTATATGCAATTTCGTGATAGGACAGAGGTTGTGAACGAGGGTGAAATCATTGTGGTGCCCAAAGGGGTAGAACATAATCCCATCACAAAAAATGGAGAGGAGGTCCATGTACTCCTTTTTGAGAAAATAAGCACCGCACATACCGGAAATGTAATCCACGAAAAGACCCAGACCGACTACCCAAAAATCTAGGAGTCGTATATTTGCCACCATGAAAGTTCTCCATCTCGACACCAATCACCCATTGCTCATCGAACAATTCGAAGAGCTTGGGTTCGAAAATCATGAAGACTATACCTCATCCAAAGAACAGGTAGAAAAAAAGATCCATGAATACGATGGTATCATCATACGGAGCAGATTTACCATAGACCAGCAGTTTTTGGAAAAGGCCACCAACCTCAAGTTTATCGGAAGAGTGGGTGCAGGGCTGGAAAATATAGATGTGGACTATGCCAAATATAAGGACATATTTATGGCATCGGCACCGGAAGGAAATAGAAATGCCGTGGGGGAGCATACCCTTGGCATGCTACTTTCCATTATGAACCACATGTGCAAAGCCGACCGCCAGGTCCGAAAAGGAAAATGGAAACGTGAACAGAACAGAGGCGTTGAGCTCGATGGTAAAACCGTTGGCATTATCGGGTATGGAAACATGGGCAAGGCCTTTGCAAAAAAACTACTTGGATTTGACGTAGAGGTGATCTGTTATGATATTATCGGAGGTGTCGGTGATGATAATGCGCGTCAAGTGGGCATTATGGAATTCCAACAACGATGCGATGTGGTGAGCTTGCATGTACCTCAGACCGAGCAAACCATCGGCATGGTGAACAAAGAGTTCATAGACAAATTCCATAAACCTTTTTGGCTTTTGAACACTGCACGCGGAAAATGTGTGGTAACGAACGATTTGGTAGATGGGCTAAAGTCTGGAAAAGTGCTGGGTGCCGGATTGGATGTGCTCGAATACGAGAAGAAATCCTTCGAAAATATGTTCGCATCCAAACCAAAGGCTTTTAAATATTTGCGCAAGGCCAAAAATGTACTGCTCACCCCACATGTTGCCGGATGGACCGTCGAAAGCAAGGAAAAGCTAGCTCAGACAATCGTAGATAAAGTCAAAGAAAGATTTTGCTAATTTTAGTGGGTGAAAAAGACCATTTTTGTTTTCTCTGCACTTATCATCTCCTTATTGTTGCTATTCAAGTTGAGCAGTTATGCCTATCTATCCGGTGATATTTCCAAAGAAATTGTAATCGGCGTCATTGCCATTGTCTTTTTTGTTATCGGAATCTATATCAATAAAAAATCGCTGAAAAAAGAAAAAACCAACTTCATCGATTATAAAAAAATAGAAGAGTTGGGCATCAGCAAACGAGAATACGAAGTTTTGGTGCAAATTTCCAAAGGGCTTTCCAACAAAGAAATAGCAGATGCCCTTTTTGTATCTGAAAGTACCATAAAAACCCATGTGTCCAATCTTCTGGTAAAATTGGATTCCAAACGAAGAACCCAGGCCATACAAAAAGCCAAAAGTCTTCAAATTCTTTCCATATAGCTCTTTTTAAAGCCAATAAACACTGTTTTTGGTACTTTAGTATGAGTCCCGAATATGCTGGTACGATTAGATTTGTTCCGACCATTAAATAAAAGAACATGAAAAAAACAATATTGAGATTTGGCACATATGGCTCCATCACCATCTGTATCCTTTTTCTAATCAGCTGGTTTTTATTGAATGATCTTCCCATGTCTCTACAGGAAATTCTGGGTTATGTTTCCATGATTGTTTCCTTGGGCTTTGTCTATTTTGGAATCAAGCACTTTAGGGACAAAGAAAATGAAGGGAAAATAAGTTTCAGAAGGGCCTTGACCATCGGCATACTGATCAGTTTAATTACTGCTTTGGTATTTGGATTATTAGATGTTTTATACACCGAAGTGCTCAATCCCGAATTTATGGATGAATACTATAGTGAGGTAATTGACGACATGAAAGCAAGTTTACCCGACAACGAATTGGATGCCAAATTGGCCGAACTGGAAGCCCAGCGCGAACAATTTTCCAACCCGATTTTTTCATTTGCTTTTATGGCCTTGACCGTTTTTATCATCGGATTTATAATTACCTTGTTATCATCGTTGATACTCCAGCGTAAATAGGATTGTTATGACCATAGACGCCAAAACACCTGACGAATACATAGAAAAATTGCCCGACGAACGAAAAACAGTGGTTTCTAAACTTCGCGAAACCATAAAAAATGCTCTGCCGGATGGGTTCAAAGAATGTATCAATTATAAAATGATAGGTTTTGTAGTACCCCACTCCCTATACCCCGACGGTTATCATTGTGACCAAAAACTCCCCCTCCCCTTTATCAATATTGCTTCGCAAAAAAACTTTATCGCTCTTTACCATATGGGCATATATGCTGACCAAAAATTATATGATTGGTTCGTAAACGAATATCCAAAACATATGACCACAAAATTGGATATGGGCAAGAGCTGCATCCGTTTCAAGAATATGAACAAAATACCCTTTGACCTGATAGCGGAACTTTGCCAAAAAATGACTCCACAAGATTGGATCGAACTATATGAACTAAACACTAAGAAATCATGAAAAACAGAGTAACCGGACTCGGTGGTTTTTTCTTTAAAAGCAAAGACCCTGACCAGATCAAAGAATGGTACAAGAACCATTTGGGATTAAACACGGACCAATACGGGTGTACCTTTTGGTGGAAAGACAAAAAAGGGAACGATTGTTCCACACAATGGAGCCCCATGGATGAAAAAACTTCCTATTTTGAACCGAGCGACAAGCAGTTTATGATGAACTTTAGAGTTGAGAACTTGGTTGAACTAATAGAGGTTTTAAAGAAAGAAGGTGTCACCGTAGTAGGTGAAATCCAAGAGTTTGAGTACGGTAAATTCGGATGGATATTGGACCCCGAAGGCAATAAATTGGAACTTTGGGAACCTGTTGATAAAGCCTTTCTATAGGTATTGATTATTTTGCTACATTTAACCTACATTAACCAACACATTCACAAACATGTCAGAAGAGAACAAAGACTTTGGCGATAAGGCTGAAGACGCAGCAAAAGATTTTAAGGAAGAAGCAAAAAAAACCGCTGAAGAATTCAAGGAAGGAATACAAGGCGCTGGAGGTGACAACAAAAAAATCCTGGCTGGTATCTTAGCCATAATAGTAGGTTCCTTGGGAATCCACAAATTTATTTTAGGCTATAATAAAGAAGGGTTTATCCTCTTAGGAGTATCCATTGCCGCATATGTTTTATCCTGTGTTGGTATTGGACTTCTTTTTGTCTGGATTCCAGGGATTGTAGGTCTAATTGAAGGTATCATCTATTTGACCAAATCAGACGAGGAATTCTACAACACTTACCAAGTGGGCAAAAAACCTTGGTTCTAAAACTTTTAAGGCCGAATAGTTTTATTCGGCTTTTTTTAATTCCCTATTTATCGTAATATTACAATAAAATAAAAGGTCCATGACAATTAGAAACATGACCTCTTCTGACTGGGACGCTGTCTCCAACATTTATATGGAGGGAATAGCCACAGGATTCGCCACTTTTGAGACCAAAGTACCATCTTATGAGCACTGGGACAAGGCGCATATCGACGACTGTCGCTTGATCGCTGAGGACAACGGTACGATAATGGGCTGGGCAGCGCTTTCACCTGTTTCCAGCCGTTGTGTTTATGGAGGTGTGGGCGAGGTCAGTGTGTACATATCAAGAAATAGCCGTGGCAAGGGTGTTGGACAAGCCCTTATGCAACACCTGATCCAAGAAAGTGAAAAAGCTGGATTTTGGACCATCCAATCCGGCATTTTTCCGGAAAACCGGGCCAGCATCAAACTGCATGAGAAAGTAGGTTTCCGCTACATTGGCAAAAGGGAGCGCGTTGGCAAGATCAATGGGGTATGGAAAGACAATCTTTTATTTGAAAAACGAAGTGACAAAGTAGGTGTGGACTAATCCGCTAGGTCATCATTACCATTGGTATGCCCCTCTGCCACTTTACGTTCGAGTTCGGCCTGGAATTCTTCCATAACCGGCTTAACCGTACTCTCGGGTAGATCAGCAATCCTAATGTACATGAGTCCATCCACCGAATTATTGAACAAAGGGTCTACATTAAAGGCCACCACTTTGGCATTTTGCTTTATATACTTTTTGATCAATACGGGCAATCGCAAACTTCCGGGTTCCACCTCGCTGATCAGTTTATCGAACTTGTTCAAATCGGCCTGGGTCTCATCGAACACAAACTCTTTATCAGCATCCTTGAGCTTTACCTTGAATTCTTTTTTGGGCCTGATATACTGGGCCACATATGGATCCCAATAATTGGATTTCATAAACTCGATCATCAAGGATTTGGAAAAATTGGAAAACTGATTGCTAATGCTCACCCCTCCTATCAAATACCTGTGCTCGGGATGTCTCAGGGTGGTATGCACTATTCCTTTCCATAGCAGGAACAGGGGCATTGGTTTTTGCTGATATTCCTTAACAATATAGGCTCGTCCCATTTCGATGGATTTCTCCATCATTCCGTAGAGTTCGGGTTCAAATCGGAAAAGGTCCTGAAGGTAGAATCCATCGATTCCATACTTATTGAAGATTTCCGAACCCAACCCCATGCGATAAGCTCCGACTATGGCCTTGGATTCATCGTCCCACAAGAACAAATGGTGGTAATATGAATCAAATTTATCCAGATCGATGGCATTGTTGGTCCCTTCGCCTACTTCCCTAAAGGTGACTTCGCGCTGACGACCGATTTCGTTCAAACAAAACGGCATGTCCTTCGCCTGTGCCAAGAACACTTCGTAATTCTTGCTCTGCAACAACCGGCAATCCTTTTCGCGCAGTTTTTCGATTTCTCCATTGAGAACTTCAGCACTGATCGCCGTTGCTATTTTTTTGGGAGGCTTTGGAATTTTAAGGGAGGTGGGCACCTTATCCAGAAATCGTTCCTTTTCAAAGGCATTCGCCAATAAATAAGTTTTTTTTCGGAGCAATTCAGCAAAACCTTCCAGGGTCTCTTCTTCATTCTGTGTGCTTACCGATATGGGCTGGCCAATTCGGACCTTGATGGGCCTACGGCTCTGTGACGTGAGCTCCGATGGCAGTTTAGCCGTTCGAAACACATCATCTATCTTGGACAAACGGTAGAACAATCTACTGTTACGTGCGTGAAAATAAATGGGAACTACAGGTACTTCAGCCTTTCTGATCAGTTTTATGGCCGCTTCTTCCCAAGGTCGGTCCACGACCAATTTCCCATCCCGGTAAGTGGATACTTCCCCCGCAGGAAAGATACCAAGCGGATGTCCGTCCCTAAGATGTTGCAGCGCACTTTTAAAACCGGCCACACTGCTCTTGGCATCCTTATGGTTTTCAAAAGGATTTACGGGCATAATGTAGGGTTTCAATGGCTCAATACGGTGCAATAAAAAGTTTGCGATTATTTTATAATCGGGTCTTTCGTGCAATAGCAATTTTAGCAATAGCACCCCATCTATGCCGCCAAGGGGGTGGTTGCTTATCGTAATATACGGACCGGATTTGGGAAGGCGCTTAATATCCTCTTCCGGTAGTTCAAAATCGATTTCGTAGTGATCAAGAATGGAATCGAGGAATTCGGGACCGGAAAGTTCTTTGTTCTTGTCATAAAATCTGTTGATCGTGCTGATTCTGGTGGCAACCATCAATAGCCATCCTACAAAAGTGCCCAAAAAGCCATATTTGTCCAGATGGATGACCTTCGCCACCTCTTTAGCAGAAACCAAGCCCATAGATAAAGTATTTAGGTACCTGTAAAGATAGAAAATTAACCCTATAGGGCTTTTTACCTAAATATTAAGTATAATAACTTATTTTACAACAAGTTGAACGGTTTCCTTACCTCTTTGCTCTACCAAAACGGATTTTCCATTTTGAAGTGATTTCACCGAATCATCATTAAAATGACGAATGGTATAAAGCGAAACATCCTCATGGCATACAACTTTGAACTTGCGCTTGAGTTCTTCCAACAATGGCTGGAGGCCCCTGAATTTATTGTCCAAACAGACTGAAAAACTAATGGCCGAATTTTGGATAAGGTCGACCTTGAGTCTATGATCATGGAACAACTTAAAGATTTCACTGATGTTATCCTCTACGATAAAAGAAAAGTCAAGGGACGAGAGTTTTAAAAGCACCTGGTTTTTTTTAACGATAAAACAAGGTACTTTTGGCTCTATACCGTTCCCCTTGCCTACAGTTGTACCATTATCCTTTGGGTTCACAAAGGATTTTACTTTTAAGGGTATTTCTTTTCTCTGCAAGGGCTGCAATGTTTTCGGGTGAATCACCGAAGCACCGTAAAAAGCCAATTCGATCGCTTCTCGATAGGAAATCTTGTCCAATAATTGTGCATTCTCGAAATTCCTTGGGTCGGCGTTCAAAACACCTGGAACATCTTTCCAAATGGTAACGGATTCGGCATTTAGGCAGTAGGCCAAAATAGCGGCCGAGTAATCCGAACCTTCCCTGCCCAAAGTAGTAGTAAAGTTGTTATCGTCGCTTCCTAAAAATCCTTGGGTAATGTTCAATTTGGACACATCCACTTTGGAAACCACCTCTTGCTGGGTACGTTCCCATTGTACCTGGGCATCCCTATAGCTGTTGTCTGTTTTAATAAGAGTCCTGACGTCCAACCATGTATTGGAAACACCAACCTGGTTCAAATAGGCGCTGACAATAGTTGTGGACAAAAGCTCCCCATAACAAACCACCTGGTCGTATACGAAGGCATATTTTGGGGATTTGTTCCAGGCCAAAAACCCCTTGACCTCTTCAAAAAGTGTCCTGACCTTTTCATAAACGGGATGACCAGGATTTTCGAAAAGATCGGAAAGTATCCCATTGTGATAATCGACCACTTCTTGTATGGAAGCAGATAATTGATCCTTATCGTTAAAATAGGACTCCACTACCTTTTCCATGGCATTGGTAGTTTTTCCCATAGCGGAAATCACTACCAATGTATCGTTATAACCAACCTGCTGTAGAACGTTCACTACATTTTTTACCGCATCCGCATCCTTTACCGATGCCCCTCCAAACTTAAATACCCTCATGTATTTATTTGCTAATATTTAGGATGCCCCATTTAGGCTCTCCATATAATTTTTGATTCCTTTTTCATCTAACTGGACCACGTCCCAATCCCTTAGGACATTGGCCCCTTTCTTTTCATAAAACTCAATGGCAGGATCGTTCCAGTCCAAGACCTCCCAACATATACGTTTCACTCCCAAACTATGCCCATATCGGACCACCTCATTCAATAGTGCGGTTCCAAGACCACTTCCGCGCATCTTCTCGGAAACGATCAAATCCTCCAAATGGATGGCAGGCCCCTTCCAGGTCGAATACCTTGGGTACACCAATGCGATTCCGACAATGCCTTTTTGGGTATCGGCCACAAAACAATGGAACATCTTCTGGTCACCAAATCCGTGCTTTACCAAATCCTGTACAGTAATTTCAACGGCTTCAGGTTCCTTTTCAAAATCGGCCAGTTCTTGGACCAAGTTTAGTACCTGACTCATATCTTCTGCTCGTGCCTCTCTTATCGTATACTCCATAATTGTTACAAATAAAACTCAAAGTTATAAAATTACAGAATTAAAGTCCTTCGAAAACGATATAGTTTCACAAAATGCCCGATATTTGTCCTTAAATAAAACAGTCTCTTCCAATGTTTGACAAACAACGACTAACCATGGGCGAGTTCATCATCGCCAACCAAGAATCCTTTCAATATACTTCCGGCGAACTCTCAAGACTTCTGAACGGAATTCGCTTGGCCGCAAAGGTCGTGAACCATGAGGTGAACAAAGCTGGTCTTGTTGATATCACCGGTGCTGCAGGCGACACGAATATACAAGGCGAAGATCAGCAAAAGCTGGACGTTCTGGCCAATGAGAAGTTTATTGAAACTCTAAAAAACCGGGAAATCGTATGCGGCATCGCTTCCGAGGAAGAAGATGATTTTATTAGCATCAACAGCTTTGACAAACAACATCAAAATAAATACGTGGTATTGATAGATCCATTGGACGGGTCTTCCAATATTGATGTAAACGTTTCCGTGGGAACCATTTTTTCAATTTATAGAAGGGTGACCCCGGTTGGCACCCCTGTTACTTTGGAAGATTTCCTTCAACCCGGAAAGAATCAAATAGCCGCTGGTTATATCATCTACGGCACCTCAACCATGTACGTTTACACTACCGGACACGGAGTAAATGGGTTTACCTTGAATCCGGCGCTGGGTACTTTTTATTTGTCCCACCCCAATATGCAATTCCCTGAATCAGGACAAATCTATTCCGTAAACGAGGGTAACTACATCCATTTTCCCCAGGGTGTGAAGGATTATATTAAATATTGTCAAATGGAGGAAGGCGATCGCCCTTATACCTCAAGATATATTGGTTCCCTCGTTTCCGATTTTCACCGTAACATGATCAAAGGCGGAATTTATATGTACCCTAAGAGCAGCAAAGCACAGAACGGTAAACTCCGTTTGCTCTACGAATGTAATCCTATGGCATTCTTGGCCGAACAGGCCAATGGAAAAGCCAGTGATGGCTATAGACGAATAATGGATATTCAGCCCACGGAATTGCACGAAAGGGTACCATTTTTCTGTGGAAGCAAAAATATGGTGGAAAAAGCTGAGGAGTTTATGGCAAAACGTTAGTTACACTCGCGCTTAACCAACACATGATAATCCTCAAATGCAATCTGTCCGGAGAAGATGGCTATCGACTTATCGATGATATCCGAAGCTTTTTTTGGGGCAAAACCAAGACCTATCGCATACTTTTCAACGATTTTTCGCTCATCATCATCAATATAGTGGTCGGAGAAAATAATCTGGAAAAATTCGAATAGCCTTTTAAATCTTTTCTCACCGCTATGTGGGGTTTCTATAGGGTATTTATTCTCTTTTTTCATTACCTCTTTAATCTCTTCTTCGGTAATGTTGAGCTTAAAAGCGAATTTATCCAAAACTGCTTTTTCCTTTGGATTGATTTCCCCATCTACAGCTGCCAAACTTGCCAAGGTGGCAAAATGGGCCAGATTTTTTCTATGGTCACCGTGCTCGTATAAATCTAAAATTGGCATATCGAAAATTTTATACGACAAATATAATTCTTATCGCAAAAAGCCCGTGTATAGGCATGAAAGAATTTCGTATTTTTCAATTCAAAGCCTAATTCAAACTGCGAGACCTACAACTTTATCATATTGCCGAAGATTGGTTCCAAAAACAGAACTGGAGACCCTTTACCTTTCAAAAAGACACGTGGCAAGCTTTTTTGGATGGTAAGCATGGCCTTTTGAATGCTCCTACGGGTAGCGGAAAAACCTATGCCCTTTGGTTTCCGATCGTACTCAACTACATCAAAAACAATCCTCAATACAAGACCAAACATAAAAAAGGGTTGAAAGCCATTTGGATTACGCCCTTACGAGCACTTTCACAAGAAATAAAGCAATCTGCCGAGCGCATCACGCAAGATTTGGGCATGCAAATGACCGTAGGTATCCGTACGGGAGACACTTCAGCAAAAGAAAGGGCAAGAATGCGAACCAACATGCCCGACCTATTGATCACCACCCCGGAAAGTTTGCAGTTATTGCTCTCATCAAAGGGATACGCCAAAACTTTTAAGGATTGTTCCGCCATCGTCGTGGATGAGTGGCACGAACTTTTGGGCACTAAACGAGGTGTTCAAATGGAATTGGGCCTTTCCCGATTAAAAACCGTTTGTAAGGATATGCGTATTTGGGGCATATCGGCCACTATCGGAAATCTAGAACAGGCTCGCGAAGTCTTGCTGGGACCTACATCCGCGGAATTGGGAAATTCGGTATTGATAAAGGCCGACCTGAACAAAAAAATCACGGTAAAAAGTATTATTCCAAAGGAAATGGAAACCTTTCCATGGCGCGGCCATTTGGGATTACATCTTTTGGATCAGGTAGTGCCCATCATCAACAATAGTAAAACCACTTTACTCTTTACCAACACCCGAAGCCAGTGTGAAATCTGGTTTCAAAAGATACTGGAAAAATATCCGGAATTCGCCGGGGAAATGGCGATGCACCATGGCAGCATTAACAAGGAAACCCGATTATGGGTAGAACAGGCCATTCGCAACGAAAGCCTTAAAGCAGTGGTCTGTACATCAAGTTTGGACCTTGGAGTTGATTTTGCTCCCGTGGAAACGGTGGTCCAAATCGGAGGACCCAAAGGTGTTGCCCGCTTTTTACAACGTGCAGGTCGCAGTGGCCACCGCCCTGGCAAGGAAAGCGTCATCCATTTTCTGCCCACTCATGCCATAGAACTGGTCGAAGCCTCGGCCATGCAAAAAGCGGTACTGAACAGCGCTGTGGAAGACCGTATCCCCTATCTGAACAGTTTCGATGTCCTTATTCAATATTTAACAACCTTGGCGGTTTCTGATGGTTTTTATCCTGATGAAATCTATCCCGAAATCAAACAAACCTTCTGTTATCAAGCTATTTCGGATGAGCAATGGCAATGGCTGCTCAATTTTTTGGTGATGGGAAGCCAAAGTCTCAAGAGCTATGATGAATACAAAAAAGTAGAAGTCGAGGAAGATGGAAAATTTAAAGTCAACAGCAGGGCCGTGGCGATGCGGCACCGTTTCCAAATCGGAACCATTGTCGGTGACGCTACGATTTCGGTACGATATCAAAAAGGTGGTTACATTGGCAGTATCGAAGAATATTTCATCTCAAAATTGAGCCCGGGCGATGTTTTTACCTTTGCAGGGCGAAATTTGGAATTCATCAGAATCAAAGGGATGGCGGCTCACGTTCGCAATTCCAAAAAAAGGACGAACAAAGTCCCTAGTTGGATGGGAGGACGATTGAGCTTTTCCGCAAAAATGTCGGAATTGTTGCGTCAAGAGCTGTACACCGCCGAATTGGAATTTTCGAGGCAATCAGAAGAAATCCAGGCCTTGCAACCGATGTTCTCCAAGCAAAGGGAAGAAAGCATTGTTCCCCAGCCCCAGCAATTTTTGATTGAAACCTTCAAGACCCGCGACGGCTACCACCATATGTTCTACCCTTTTGAAGGCAGGGCCATCCACGAGGGCATGAGCAGCCTGTTGGCATATCGTATCAGTTTACTGGCGCCCATAACCTGCTCCCTTGCCTTCAACGATTATGGTTTTGAATTGCTATCGGATAGGGAAATCAACATTCAGGAAATTTTGGACAACAATCTCTTTTCTCCGGAATATATGTTGTCCGACCTTCAAAAAAGCCTGAATTCCAACGAAATGGCGCGTCGAAAGTTCAGGGACATAGCCGTTATCAGCGGTATGGTGTTTACTGGTTATCCGGAAAAGGGAATCAAAATGAAGCACCTGCAAAGCAGTTCGGAATTGCTGTTCGATGTTTTCAGGGATTTTGAGGATGATAACCTGCTCTACCAACAGGCCTATACCGAAACCTTTGAGCACCAATTGGAAGAAGGTCGTTTGCGCTTGGCCCTGGAAAGAATCGCGCAACAAGATATGGTTTGGAAGCAATGCTCGCAGCCTACACCCCTCTCCTTCCCTATCGTCACGGACAGGTTGCGGGAAAAATTATCCAACGAAAAATTAGCGGACCGCATTAAAAGAATGGTGGCTAAATTGACCAAATAACCAACCAACATCCGTATATCTGTCATTCCGTGCCCCGACACGGAATCTCATCCAATAAGGGTACTGAAATATGTTTTGAATCACCATGTGTGGATATTTTAATATAAAACAGACTATCATTTGAGAAATTCAGCGTCAAATAGATTTCTCGACTGCGCTCGAAATGACAATTGAACTAAATTTGCAGCACCCATTACGAATGATTCAAAAAATCAAAATACTAAATCAAGAATTTCAACTCCACCCTTTGGGTGGCCTCTTTTGGGAGGAAAAATCACTCCTGCTGATCAGCGACGTGCATTTGGGGAAGGTGTCCCACTTTAGAAAGTTCGGTGCAGCAGTTCCCAGAAAAGCCATCCACAAAAACTTTCTGCTGCTGGATAAAATAGTGTCCGATTTCCAGCCCTTCCAAATTTGTTTTTTGGGCGACCTTTTTCATTCATCATTAAACAAGGAATGGGAATTGTTCGAGAACTGGGTCGCTAAAACTCCTGCTGAAATTTTATTGGTGGCAGGCAACCACGACATTATCGCTCCTGAAAAGTTCGAAAAACTGAAAGTTTCCATATTCCCTGAATTGATCATCGACTCTTTCTTATTGACCCACCACCCTGAGGAACGTGAAGGCTGCTTTACATTTTGTGGGCATGTTCATCCATCCATCAAACTCAAAGGTTTTGGCAAGGAACGTATAAAACTTCCCTGCTTTTTCAAATCCAAAAGCCAGATGATTCTCCCTGCTTTTGGCCAATTCACAGGAACTCATTCCTTGGATCCAAAGCATTCGGATGAAGTTTTTGCTATTGTTGAGGATAGTATTATTAAAGTCTGAGGTTTGCTTGTCATGCAGAACTTGATTCAGCATCTCGTTTGAATTGGTTAATTAGATTTCTCGACTGCGCTCGAAATGACAAGATATTTTAGACTGAAAGAGAAACTCAAAAAAACATTTTCAGTAAAAGTTTCCGCGGTTTATCTTTGCCGCAAAGTTTTTTGGATTGACCAAAACCCCGATTTCCCAACTTTTTGAACAGTCTCCCCAAATTGGGAAACTGAGGGATACCATTGCCCAAACTCAAGACAGCCCTTCTGGTTCATCAGAAAAAATAAATATCAAAGGGCTTGTAGGCTCCTCGCTTTCCTTTGTAATTGCTGAAACTTTCAAATCAACCGATGCCCCATTCTTGCTGATATTAAACGACAAGGAGGAAGCAGCCTATCATTTGAACGATTTGGAACAGCTCCTGGGTGAAAAGGATGTACTTTTTTATCCCGGAAGCTATCGAAGGCCATATCAAATTGAGGAAACGGACAACGCGAATGTATTACTTCGTGCCGAAGTGCTCAACCGCATCAACTCCAGAAAAAAACCGGCCATCATTGTCACTTATCCCGATGCACTTTTTGAAAAAGTGGTCACCCGAAAGGAACTGGACAAGAACACCCAGAAGATAAAATTGGGCGATGAGATTTCGTTGGATTTTTTGAACGAGGTTCTTTTTGAATATCAGTTCAAACGAGTGGATTTTGTGACTGAACCAGGGGAATTTTCGGTTCGAGGGGGGATTGTGGATGTCTTCTCATTCTCGCATGATGAACCCTACCGTATCGAGTTTTTCGGGGATGAAGTGGATAGCATCCGAACTTTTGATGTGGAGACACAGCTTTCCACGGACAAAGTGAAGAAAATCACCATCATTCCAAACGTAGAAAACAAGTTCACCGAAGAAATACGGGAAAGTTTCTTAAAATATATTTCCGCCAAAACGGTTGTCTTTGCCAAGAATCCGGCTTTGATCTATGATCGCATCGATTCCTTTTTTGAAAAAGCAGAGGAAAGCTTTGCCAAGTTGAGTGAAGAAATCAAACACGCGAAGCCCAAAGAACTGTTTTTGGATTCAGCTTTGTTAAAAGAGCAGCTACAGGATTATTTATGTGTTGAGATCGGAGTTTCCAGTGAGACCCTGAAACAAGTTCAGGGTGAGGAAATCGTTTTCCATACCAAACCCCAACCTTCCTTCAACAAAAAGTTTGACCTACTCATTGAAAACCTCAATGCTAATCGGGATGCGGGTTACAGTAATTATATTTTCTGCTCTACGGAACAACAGGCCAAGCGTTTTCACGATATTTTTGATGAAGTTGACCAAACGGTCCATTACCAGACCATCATATTTCCATTGTACCAAGGTTTTGTGGACCCGGATTTGAAAATCGCCTGCTATACCGACCATCAAATCTTTGAGCGCTACCACAAGTTCCATTTAAAGAATGGCTATGCCAAAAAACAGGCCATCACCTTAAAGGAACTCAATAAACTGGAGATTGGGGATTACGTGACCCATATTGACCACGGTATCGGAAAGTTCGGTGGGTTGCAAAAAATTGATGTGGAAGGTAAGAAACAGGAGGCCATCAAACTGATCTATGGCGACCGTGACATTTTGTACGTTAGTATCCATTCGCTGCACAAAATATCCAAATACAACGGTAAGGACGGGGCTCCTCCAAAAATCTTCAAACTTGGTTCCGCAGCTTGGAAAAAACTGAAGCAAAAGACCAAGGCCAGAGTCAAAAAAATTGCTTTTGACCTTATCAAAGTATACGCCAAACGTCGATTGGAAAAAGGTTTTCAATGTGCACCCGACAGCTATCTACAGAACGAATTGGAAGCTTCTTTCCTTTACGAGGACACCCCGGACCAAGAAAAGAGCACCCAAGATGTAAAAAAGGACATGGAAAGCGAGAGACCCATGGACAGACTTGTCTGTGGTGACGTAGGATTTGGGAAAACTGAAGTTGCCATCCGTGCTGCATTCAAGGCGGTAGACAACGGCAAGCAGGTTGCCGTTTTGGTCCCTACCACCATTTTGGCTTTCCAGCATAGCAGAACGTTCAGGGAACGTTTAAAGGAGATGCCCGTAACGGTGGATTACCTCAACCGATTCCGCACCGCAAAGGAAAAAAAGGATGTTTTGGAGCGTTTGGCCGCTGGCAAAATCGACATCATTATCGGAACCCATCAACTGGTAAACAAAAATGTTCAGTTCAAGGATTTGGGACTACTGATTGTGGACGAGGAACAAAAGTTCGGGGTTTCGGTCAAGGAAAAACTGCGTTCCATAAAAGAAAATGTGGATGTACTCACCTTAACGGCGACACCGATTCCAAGGACACTTCAATTTAGTTTGATGGCCGCTCGTGACCTATCCGTCATCAATACCCCGCCACCAAACCGTTACCCTATCGAAAGTCAGGTGATCCGGTTGAACGAAGAAATTATCCGAGATGCCATTTCTTACGAAATCCAACGGGGTGGACAGGTTTTCTTTATCCATAATAGAATTGAAAACATCAAAGAGGTAGCTGGAATGCTCCAACGTTTGGTTCCCGATGCAAAAATTGGCATCGGCCATGGACAAATGGAGGGAAAAAAATTGGAGTCTTTGATGCTCTCCTTCATGAACGGTGAGTTTGATGTGCTGGTTTCAACCACAATCATCGAAAGTGGATTGGATGTCACAAATGCCAATACCATTTTCATTCACAACGCCAATAATTTTGGATTGAGCGATCTCCACCAGATGCGTGGACGAGTAGGCCGAAGCAACAAAAAGGCATTCTGTTATTTTATAACTCCACCCTATGAAGTGATGACACCCGAAGCCCGTAAACGTATCGAGGCTTTGGAGCAATTCACAGACCTGGGAAGTGGCTTTAACATTGCCATGAAGGATTTGGAAATCCGTGGTGCGGGTGACCTATTGGGAGGTGAACAAAGTGGTTTCATCAATGAAATTGGATTCGAGACCTATCAAAAAATATTGTCCGAAGCGATTGATGAACTCAAGGAAAATGAATTCAAGGAATTGTATGAGGAAGTTGAGGGCAATAAGGAAAAAGTGTATGTCAAAGAGATGCAGCTCGACACGGATTTTGAACTGCTCTTCCCTGATGACTACATCAATAATATCACCGAGCGCCTTAACCTGTACACCCAATTGAACGATGTGGAGGATGAGGAAGGCCTTCAAAAGTTTGAAGCACAGCTCGTAGATCGTTTTGGAGAGTTACCAGAACCCGCAGTTGACTTGATGAACTCGGTTCGAATTAAATGGATCGCCACCCATATTGGACTTGAAAAAGTAATCATGAAAAAGGGCAAATTCATCGGTTACTTTATTGCCGACCAACAATCCAGTTTTTACCAAAGTGCCATATTTACCCAAATATTGCAATATGCGCAAACACATCCTCAACAGGTAAAACTCAAGGAAAAACAGACCCGAAATGGACTCCGGTTGTTATTGGTGTTTGAAAGGATTACCAGTGTGGACAAGGCGTTGAAAGCACTTCTGCCTTTCACACCCCAAAAAGAAGATGTTTCTGTTTAAAAAGCCTCGTACACTTGCTTTACAAACTCCCCAATTTTTGAAGGTTCCAACCAACGGGTCACAATGACCAATCCACTTGTTTGATCTACAATAATAAAGTTGCCCCCAAAACCAGCAGCATAAAAAACATGTTCGGGAACACCATCCCAGTGACGACCACCTTGCTGGTTGAGCCACCACATATAGCCGTAATTCACGTTAGGTATTGAAGGAGTAGTTGCTTTCTTGATCCAATCCTCACTGATGATCTGCTCATCTTCCCATTTCCCGTTGTTCAAGAACAAGGTTCCAAAACGGGCCATATCCTCGGTAGAAATAAAAAGTCCGGCACCTGAGTGTCCACCCCCCGTAACAGATTTCATTTTAATACCATCAACAACGGTCCAAGCGTTGTCGTAACCAAACCATCTCCAAGAAGTGGTCGCCCCAATTTTGTCCATCACTTCTTCTTTGAGGACCATAGGAACAGGTTTTCTCCACACATGGGTAAGTGAATAGGCAAGTACGTTAACACGAACGTCGTTGTATTCCATTACGGTACCGGGTTCGTTGAGTGTACGGAACTTCCAATCGTCCAGACCACCTTCGCTCGGTGGACGGTCGGCCCAATCCTTTCCTCCCCAAAGTTCACCTGACCAATCGGAGTTTTGTTGTAACAAATGTTCCCATGTTATCTTGGAATTATGTTCACCATCAAAAGTGCCATCCCAGATATAATCTATCACTTTATCCTTAGTGTCATTGATCAAGCCTTGATCCTCGGCAAGTCCAGCAACGGTGGATAAAAAACTCTTGGTAACACTGAAGGTCATATCCACACGTTTGGTATCGCCCCAAGAGGCCAAAACAAAACCGTCCTTCATAATCATACCAGCTGGACCTCCACGCTTTTTTGTCGGACCCAAAACATCATGAAAAGGTTCCTTTTCAAAACCTTTTAAAATGGCAATTCGTAAATCCCTAGACCCTGAATATTCGTTGGCGTTGGCAAAATCCACAGCCTTGTCCAACTCCGCTTGATCAAACTTGAATTGGCCCTTCTCGGCTGCTTTCCAAGTTTCGTAGCGTTCTGGGAAATTGATTTCTTGTGCGTTGGTGTCCAGTGTTGTCGTAAATGCAACAAGAAGAGCTGCTGCAACTAGCATGTTTTTCATTTGTCGGAGGTTTGGTTTGGGCAAGAAAGTTAGTGATTGTTGGGGAATTTATCGTCAACAATAAGACTTTGGATAGTTTCGGCAATCACTTATTTTGGATGAGATTCAGTGTCGGGGCACGGAATGACAGTACGGATTAAAACCGTTTTTTATGGACTTGGTTACCTTCCTTGTTATAAAACCGCCAAGTACCCACCTGTTCATCCTCTCGAAAACGACCGCGGATCTTGCGGGTACCATCGGGATAAAATTCCTCATAACGGCCATGCTTTAATCCATCTTTCAAATCCACTTCAAAACGGATATTCCCATTGGCATATTTTTTACTGAAGGATTGGGCATTTAAGTCCGTTGGATAAATAGGGCTTAAATTGAAAACCGCATCGGTGATTTCGGTGGATGTCGTATTTTGAGTTTTAGGAGTGTCGGAAGTGTTGATGCTTTTTGGCAGACTTATCGCTTTTTTCACTTCTTCCACATCCTGATAGTTAAGTACCAAACGACTTTCGAACAAATCATCTTCCGGTGTCAATTGCAATCCCACCTGAGGAAAACAAATGATAAAATCCTTGTTCTTGCGCATTTTTTGTTTGGTAGGTGCATCGGCCAAGGCATACATATTATCAAACAGCAAAGGCACATTGCTGTACACGAACACTGTGGACTCGGAATCGAACTTTTCATCAAAACTTTTGAATTCCTCTGAAGCTGCAAGAATCTCACCCTCCGTTACTTTATCAATTATACCTTTAAGGGTATTGGGGCTATCGCTAAAAATCACAAAGTCTTCAATCTGGGTGAAATATGGTTTGTCAAATTCATCGAACCTACCGCCCAGTAGCATTTTAAAGAATCCTTTGATGGAGAGGAAATTGATTTCGTAACCCTTATAATCCACCGCTTTGAACTTTACGGGCGTTTTTTTACGAATCTGCTCCACCACAAAATCCAGATTGGTCTTGGCATCCTCAGCATCGTCTGTTTTTAACACCAGAGCAAGGTCATTTTTGCCCTGATTAATGTGTGATTTGATCTGTAGTACCGCAATCTCGTCCCCAATCCAGCTCACAAAGTTCTCCTTTACATCGATCTTGAGAAATTTTTCCACCTTCGCAATCCCTTCTTGATAGCTTTCGAACTGCTCGGGATCGTTCTGTTGGACCATCTCGAAATTCTTATAGAACTCGGTGAAACTATCGAAACCATAACTCATGTAAAGTGCGGTGGTGTTTGGTGCAATTTGAGGAATGGACCGCTCTGCTGTACCGGATTTTTGAAGCGCTTCCAAATAATATTCATTTACTGCGCTAATATTGGTGTATCCGTTGGCGGTAAGGGTACTGTTCTCGTCCAAATCAAAATAAAAGCCAGAGAACAAAAAGTTTTCACTCACCCGCTTTACCCAATCGGAAGGTCTGTCCGAATACATTTTAATATAATCGTCAAAATAATGGTACTGGGTATACAATCGAAACAAATCCTCATGCCCGACTTTTTGATTGATTTCCAAAAAATTGAGGTTGCGCCCCAACACAGGTTCATTGTATTGATCTATGGAAGCTTCTACCAACGTATGGGTATAGGAGGCCACCAATTGATTTTTGATGAAGGATAAGTACATGGTTTCCTTACTATCACGATCGTGCACCTCCAAAATCTCGTGGTCGTGATAGGTTCTTTTGCTCAACACATAGCCATCATCCAATAGGGTGTTCAAATAGGTTTTAAGAAGTTGGAGTTTAGCTATGCGCTTTAAATCCAACACATAAAAAATCCCATAGTCCTTTGGGGAGATCATATGGATGGAAATAAAAAGGGAACGGTCGTCAAAAAACTCGAACAGTTTATGATTGTCGTTGAAAACCGTGTCCACCCTTTGAATGTTCTCGGTAAGTTCCGAAAAATAAACGTTCTTTTTAAGGTGGCGCCAAGCTTCACTTTCGCTGACTTTTTTCCAACCTTCAACTGGTTGCTCCGATTCAATGACGAAAACTGCATCTTTCGGAATTAAATAAATAGACTGTAAATTGGTCTTGGGAGAGAGAATAAAAATATAGGCCAAATAGCACAAATACAGTACAAATAGGGCCAAAAAACCGTAAAGAATCCTTTTCTTGGTCATTTTTCCAAAAAGTGTCTTCATCTAGAACGAAGAAGATTTCGTTTTAGTTTAGACCACCAAAAGGGAAACTTGTTTTAAAGTGATTTTAAATCTTTTATGGTTTTGAAAGCAACATCGACCTGCTCATCGTTCACCAAAATGGTAAACTCGTTGGTGGTGGATATCACCTCGTACAACACAATACCTTCCCAAGCCAATCGCTGAAATATGAAATAGTAAATCCCAGGTACAGAAACGTTCTCTGCAGGCAACTTTACCGTGATGGAAGAAAGCCCCTCGGCTTTTTGGGTACAGCGTTCCATTTTAAAATACTTCTCCACTACCCCGTCCATCACATTACTGATCACGATGTTTATTTCATTTACACCACGTGATGACGTATAGAATACATCTTGATTGGCATTCACTTCTTCCAATAATCGTGCTTGTTGTTGCAGAATGGTATCAGAGGCCAAAAAGGTGTAATCCGTAAGATTGGAACGCACCGTGATCTCACCAATATTCTTGAGCACTTTTACAATTTTATGTGTGGCCCTAAACTCTAGGTCATCAGACAATCGTTTAAGTGCCATTACAATGGCACCGTCCTTTACGTCCTTGCCCAATTCTTCCGCAATTTCTGGTTTAATTTGGCGAGACAAAGAAGTTAAATTGATAATTCCTTGTGCCAAAGCAGTTTGCAAAAAAGGCTTTTTCTTAATGTAGTGCTCCACTACAGCAGATATTGTTTTCATTTTGCTGTTGGTTTTGAGCAAAAATAACATATTGTTACAAAACAAACAAATGGTTAAAAATGATAGAATGCATTTTCAAAATGCTCTATTTCAAAATTATCACCATTTTTCACCACAGTGATCACATCAAATCTAACCTCAAAATCCTCTTCGTTTTCTTCCAAATAATGATTGGCCGCCAAGGTCAATAGTTTAATCTTTTTGGGCGGGATAGCATCTGACATATCTTCGAGAAAGCCCTTGTTTCTTGACTTTACCTCAACAATGACCACTATCCCATCTTTTTCAGCTATGATGTCCACTTCTGCATTGAGATACCGATAGTTACGTGCTTTGATTTTGTAACCCGAAGACATTAAAAAGTCCACTGCTTTTTGCTCGCCTATTTTTCCAAATGTGTTATGACCCACCATACAATTTGTAAAAATGTAAAAATATTATGCATTTCATCGAAAAATTTGGTCGTTCATGGACTTTAGAACGTTAAGATTGTAATTTGTTGGCTCAATTGAACCACATCCAACACTAGCATAAGCATATAGTTGCCCCAAAACTATGTACCTAATTAACGCCAGAAATTGCTATGGAGTACTTTATCAATTGTAATTCCTCAACTTTGGCGCCGTACACTACTCCATTGGATGAGTTACGTGCGGCCCACTTGTACCGAAGGCTTGGTTTTAGCGCCTCAGTACAAACTATTAATTCCGCCGTGGGACAAACAGCGGATTCGCTCGTAGATAATTTAGTCAATCAAGCACTTGCAGCACCCATAATTCCTCCTACGGAATGGGCTGATTGGAATGACACCAACTATCCTGCGGACGATGACCTGGCCCGTCAATTGCGAAGGGCCCATATTGAAGATCTTACTACTGCTTACGGAAATGCATTGATGGACAACGAGCTTCTCGACAGAATGAGCTTTTTCTGGAGCAACCATTTTGTAACACAGTTGGAGACCTATAATTGTCCACAATTCCTCTATTATTACATCAATTGTCTGCAAAGGAACGCCTTGGGCAATTTTAAAACATTTACCAGTGAAATTGGCTTGACCAGTGCCATGCTATACTATTTGGATGGGGTCCGTAACCGAGGAAACAACCCCAACGAAAATTATGCACGTGAACTGTACGAGCTTTTTACCTTGGGAGAGGGAAACAACTATACCGAAGAGGATATTATTGAAACTGCAAAGGCGCTCTCAGGATATACCGAACGAGGCGAGGAAGGCTGTATGCAGGTAACCTTTGACCCGACTGAGTTCAACAATGAGAACAAAACCATATTTGGCCAAACAGGCAATTGGGGATATGATGATGTGATCGATATCCTTTTTAACCAAAGACCAGATGAGATCGGATGGTATATCTGTAAAAAATTGTATGAGTTCTTTGTACACCCCGATTCCACGAACGAAGATGGAGGAATTGCTCCACAAATCATTGATGGATTGGCTCAAACCTTTATTAGCAATGGTTTTGAAATAGCTCCGGTTCTTCGTCAACTATTTAAAAGTCAACATTTTTTTGACGAAACCGCGATTGGCGTTATAATTAAAAGTCCGGCTGATCTATATTTCAATTTATTAAAAGAAACAGGCTTCACCTATGATGATGGAACCATCCTTAACATGATAGATTCCTGTTCACTGATCGGACAACGGTTTTTTCAGCCGCCAGAGGTTGAGGGTTGGCAAAGGGATCGAACCTGGATCAACACTAATTTTATAATTGGTAGATGGCTGACTGCAGAGGTTTTCTTGGATCGCTTTTTCCAAAACGACCCCGAACAGTTCAGAAATCTGGCCGTAGATGCTGTAGGCCCCGCCAACAGCAATACCAGTAACCCAGAAATTGTGGTTAGGGCTTTGGTGAACAAATTTACACCCAAGGGCCTTTTGACAGATGCCGATTTTGAAAGGGCCATGGATGCCTTTAAAATTGACGATGTACCTGAGGAATATTACTCTCCCGATTATTATCCCGGAGGTACTAGCCAATGGATGCTGCAATTGAGTGCGGAATCCCCTACACAGGTCTATATCCTGTTGCGTCACTTGTCCAGAGAACCCGAATTTCAACTCAAATAACCCCATCATCATGTGCGATAATCACCATAACCACGATAAATGCCCCTACAAAGGCATAGAACACGATGGCCACGATTTAGAACATAAAAAATGGAGCCGACGTTCCTTTATCCAAGCATTGGGTATTGCAGGTTCAGGATCCATGTTCTTGGGAAGCCATATGATATCCGCTTCATCACCCTCTCCACTTACAGCGGCGGTGGCAGCGGCAGAAACGGACAACATTCTAATATTGATTCGATTATCGGGCGGAAACGACGGTCTTAGTACCGTAATCCCGATTCAACAATACGATACCTACGCAAACGCAAGGCCCAATATTTATATCCCGGAAAGCAAGGTCCTTAAACTTACAGATGATTTTGGGATACCTACTTATATGAGCGCCCTGGAATCCCTTTGGGGAGACGGTCAATTTAAGGCCGTACATGGCGTAGGATATCAAAACCAAAGCCTTTCCCATTTTACCGGATCGGATATTTTTGCCAACACCGATTTGACTACTACTGGTTTCTCCGGGGAGAACACCGGATGGATGGGCCGTCACTTTGAAGAACTTTATCCTGATTATCTCATCAATCCACCAGCTGCCCCTGCAGCCATTCAAATTGGGAACTTGGCCAATTTGGTTTTCCAAGGAGAGGAAACCAATTATGCCTTTGTGACCAATAATGTAGATCAGTTGGAACAGATAGCGGAAACAGGATCTTTTTATGAAATAGAGAACGCTCCGTTCGACGACTGTATGTATGGCGACCAACTTCGATTTTTAAGAGGGGTGGCCAACACGACTTATGAATATGCCGGCACGATACATGATGCCTATATGAGAGGTCAGAACCAAGTAGAATACCAAGACAACGGTTTTGCCAGACAATTGGCACTGTTGGCACGATTGATAAAGGGCAATTTGGGCACCAAAGTATATATGATCTCCATGGGCGGGTTCGATACACATGGTAATCAGCCCATAGTTCACGAACGTTTAATGTCCAATCTATCTGTTGCCATCAATAACTTTTATGAGGACCTCACCTTTACCGAACAAGATGATAAGGTATTGAGCATGACCTTCTCCGAATTTGGACGTAGAATTTTTGAAAACGGCTCCAATGGTACTGATCATGGAAAGGCGGCCCCAACCCTGTTCTTTGGATCGGGATTGAGCGGTAGTGCCTTTGTAGGTGATCACCCATCGTTGGACGAGCCCAACAATCGAGGAAATTTGGAATATACCATGGATTTTAGAAACCTCTATGGAACCGTTTTGGCCGAGTGGCTATGTGTTCCAAGGGAATCTGTGGAGCAGCATTTATTGGGACATCCGTATCAAGCCATTGACTTGGGCTTCAACTGTAGTGGTGAGACCTTTGACGATATTGCAATGGACAATGACCCACCGACCCTACCGGAAACACCGCCAAGTCAAGACCCGAACAATCCGGATATCGATATCTTGGACGGCATTGCACATGCCGCAGTATATCCGGCCACATCGCCCCGAGACCCCTATATTCACTTGGAAATGCCGGTTTCGGCACATGTGGACATCGAGCTCTTTAACATTTTGGGCCAACGCGTAGGTACCCTTTTCAACGAAATGATGCTGGAGGGTCAAGTAGATATTAATATTCGCGAACGCATGCGAGACAGTTTATCCACAGGAAAATACATTTACCGAATTTCCGTGGGAGATAAAAAAATGAGCAAATCAGTAATGATAGCCTAAAGAAGCGGGACAATTTGTAATCCATTTTGTGGAGCCCTTCGATAATGCACCCCTCACCCCAAACAGGGTCGCATTTTCGGAGGGTTCCTTTTTTGTGTCTATCCCGTTAAAATCAGTATTTTTGGGGCCTAATTTAGAATTAAATGGCTCAAAATACAGCACCTACCCGATATACCATTACAGCAGCACTGCCCTATACCAATGGTCCCATCCATATTGGACACTTGGCCGGCGTTTATGTTCCTGCCGATATATACTCACGTTATTTACGATTAAAAGGCAATGATGTCGCCTTTGTTTGCGGTAGCGATGAGCATGGCGTGGCCATTTCAATGAAAGCCAAAAAAGAAGGTGTAACGCCAACTGAGATTATTGACAAATACCATGGTATCATCAAAAAATCCTTTGCCGATTTTGGTATTTCGTTTGATAACTATTCCAGGACATCTGCGCAGGTCCACCATGAAACGGCCTCAGAATTTTTCAAAAAAATGTACGATCAAGGTGACTTCATCGAAGAAGAAACCGAACAATTGTACGATGATGAGGCCAAACAGTTTTTGGCAGACCGATTTGTCATCGGAACATGCCCCAAATGCGGACATGAAGAAGCCTATGGCGACCAATGCGAAAATTGTGGGTCTTCTTTGAATGCCACGGATCTTATCAATCCAAAATCTACCATAACCGGAACAGTTCCTTCCTTAAAAAAGACCAAACATTGGTTTTTGCCTTTGGATCGCTACGAAGGGTTCCTTAAAAAGTGGATACTGGAAGAACACAAATCCGACTGGAAACCCAATGTGTACGGACAGTGCAAATCGTGGATCGATGAAGGTCTTAAGCCCCGTGCCGTGACCCGCGATCTGGATTGGGGCATACCTGTACCCGTGGAAGGAGGTGAAGGAAAAGTACTTTATGTTTGGTTCGATGCACCCATTGGCTATATTTCCTCCACCAAGGAATGGGCTGAACGCGAAGGCAAGGATTGGGAGCCGTATTGGAAGGACAAAGACACCAAATTGGTACACTTTATAGGAAAGGACAATATCGTTTTCCACTGTATCATTTTCCCAAGTATGTTGAAGGCCAATGGTGATTTTATCTTGCCCGACAATGTGCCGGCCAACGAGTTTTTGAACCTTGAGGGCAACAAACTTTCCACCTCCAAAAACTGGGCAGTCTGGTTACATGAGTATTTGGAAGAATTCCCCGAAATGCAGGATGTACTCCGCTATGCCTTGACAGCAAACGCACCTGAGACCAAGGACAATGATTTTACCTGGAAAGATTTTCAGGCAAGGAACAACAATGAACTAGTCGCCATTTTTGGAAACTTTGTAAACCGAGTTGCTGTGCTGACCCACAAATACTATAGTGGGGAAGTACCTGTACCTTCGGAACTTACAGAGGTGGACAAAGAAGCCTTGAATACACTAAAAGAATTCCCGGAAACACTTGCCAGGTCCTTAGAGCGGTACCGTTTCCGTGAAGCAAGCCAAGAATTGATGAACTTGGCTCGATTGGGCAATAAATACCTCGCTGATCAAGAGCCATGGAAATTGATAAAAACTGATGAGGAGCGTGTAAAAACCATCATGTACGTGGCGCTGCAAATCGCAACAGGTTTAGCCTTTTTGAGCGAGCCTTTCCTTCCGTTCACTTCGGAGAAATTAAAGGGTATCCTGAATGTCGGGGCGAGTTCCATAAAGATAGATTGGGACGGTATCGCCGCTGCCGAAGCTTTGCTCCCGGCAGGTCATTCCATCAACAAAAGTGAATTGCTCTTCAGAAAAATCGAGGACAAAGAAATCCAACAACAACTGGACAAATTGGAAGCCACCAAAAAAATCAATGCCCAAATGGAAAAAGAAGCTGCCCCACTGAAAGAGACCATAACTTTTGATGATTTTGCCAAATTGGACCTGAGAGTGGGAACCATCATAGAAGCTGAAAAAATGCCCAAGGCCAACAAGCTTTTGGTGTTACAGGTGGATATGGGACTTGAAACCAGAACTATTGTATCGGGCATTGCCAATAGCTTTGCTCCCGAGGACATTATAGGCAAAAAAGTTACCGTAGTCGCCAATTTGGCCCCAAGGAAACTGCGGGGAGTTGAAAGCCAGGGCATGATTTTGATGACCGAAAACAAAAATGGTAAATTAGTTTTTGTAAACCCGGATGAACAAGATGTCACCAACGGGGAAACCATTAACTAATTCAACCTTTCATGAAATATCCCTTTTTGATTCTTTGTCTCGTATTTTTCCAGTCGGTGTCATCCCAAGAGAGATTTCTGGAAATTGAAAATGACATAAAAAACGGCAACCGAAAAATGCACACTGCCTTTTCCGTTGTTGATGATGAAACAGGGAATTTTGCCGTTTTTCTGGATGACGACAACATGATGTACGGTTTTTTGTATTCGCCTTCATTACAACTTATCAGACGATTTGCATCGGAAGGCCTTCCCAAAAAATATAACCAAATAATCGGCTACTCCATTCTGGGACAAAAAATCCGGCTTTTCTTAAAGGATAAGAACGATAAAACCTTTGGCAGTGTACTTTTTGATTTTCAAAACGGAAGTACCCATGAAACTCTTTACGATTTTAAACTGAAGCAAGAGTTTTATGTGGAAGGATATTCGAACGGATCTAAATTCCATCTGATCACCATGCCCAAAGACAGTAATATATTTCAGGTATATGTTTTTGAAGAAGGCAAGGAGCAAATAAAAAGCACCATTGACCTATCCAACGAATCTTTTGTGGACAATCAAGCAGAACCACAAAGTCTCAATACCATAATGTCCACCGGTGGAAATATCTACACCACGGGAAGTCAGTATAGGTTTCAAGTTGACAAGATTGACCCTGAATCACCCAATTCCATAGAAACTACGAGTAAAATCGTAAAAATGTATCCGAGCAATACCGGTTTCAAATTAACAGTAGATACCCAAAGACACACCTATTTGATAGATGTATCCGCACAAAATTTGGATTATACCTTATCGACGATAGAAAAACCCTATTTGTCCACTACTATGGCCAACTCCAATTCTTTTTTGCTGGACGACAAGATATATCTGATCTCGTCGACACTCGAAGAAATGGTGTTTTCCGTAAAATCATTGGACACACAAGAAGAACTAAAGAATATCCATATCACCAAACACGATAATATTACCTTTAAAAACACCCCCATTATTCAAGAAGGAGGCACTTATAAAAACTATAGGGAATTGGATAAAACAAGTAAATTCCTCAGAAGACTGGCCAATGAAGATATCGGCATTGTTGCTTCCAAATATAACAACCACTATATTGTCACCATCGGATCAAAAAAGGAAATCAACCGAGGTGGTGGCATGATGATGCCCGGTTTCGGATTTCCCGTTGCTACAGCGGGCGCATTTACCGTAACTTTTAATCCAACGTATTTTGCCTATGGCAGCTATTCATCAACAAAAGCAACAAGGATTGAATGTATTTTCGATGAGGGTTTTAATCATAAAGAAGGAGAAGTTCCTCAAAACACGTTTGACAAGATCAAAAAGGCTGCTGACAAATTTCCAAAAAAGGAAGCTGAAACTGTATTTAAACTTAATGACGATTACATCTGGGGGTTTTATAATAAGAAACTGGACAAATACATGACCTATAAATTTTGATCCACCATTAACCCTCAGTCCCCAAATCCCCTACTTAAAACAATAAGCAATGCAACTTGTCCCCTATATAGTTCGCCACACAAATCTATCTGAAAAAAGTGTGGAAAACACGGTCTCCCTGTTGAACCAGGACTGCACCGTACCCTTTATTTCCAGATACCGCAAAGAGCTCACCGGAAATTTGGACGAAGTTCAGATTGGATCCATTGTAGAGTTCAAAAACCAGTTCGAGGCACTGGAAAAGCGAAAAGCCGCCATTATCAAGGCAGTTAAGGAACAAGATGCACTTACTCCCGAGCTGGAAGCCAAATTTTTAAATTGTACCGATCTGACCAGCTTGGAAGATCTTTACCTTCCATTCAAAAAGAGTAAAAAGACCAAAGCGGAAACCGCTCGCAAAAATGGATTGGTGCCTTTGGCCAAAATCATTATGGCACAAAAGAGCGATGAAATTGAGTACATTGCCTCCAAATACCTCAACAAGAAGGTCATCAACGAGGATGATGCATTGGAAGGTGCCCGCCATATTATTTCCGAATGGATCAATGAGCGCACCGACATACGAAACCAACTTCGGGGTCAGTTGGAACGCCATGCACTTATTACCACAAAAGTGGTCAAGACCAAAAAGGATGACGAAAAAGCACAAAAATTTCGTGACTATTTTGATTGGAACGAACCCTTGAGCCGTTGCCCTTCGCACCGTTTTTTGGCCATTATGCGGGCCGAAAAAGAAAGTTTTATCCGAGTAAAGATCGAAATAGATGATGAACGTGCATTGCAAAACATGGAACGCCGTTTGATCAAATCCAATAATGCTTGTGCAGAACAAATAGAACTTGCCATCTCAGATGCTTATAAAAGGCTATTGCTTCCATCGCTGTCCAACGAACTTTTAAAAACCGCCAAGGAAAAGGCAGATACGGATGCCATTCAGGTTTTTTCGAAAAACCTAAAGCAATTATTGCTCGGTGCCCCACTGGGCGAAAAACGAATCTTGGCCATAGACCCCGGATTTAGAACGGGATGCAAAATAGTGTGCTTGGATGAACACGGTGATTTAAAACATAACGAAACCATATATCCACATCCGCCACAACGGGATAGTTCGGGAGCGATCAAAAAAATAAGTTCTTTGGTGGATACTTATAAAATAGAGGCCATTGCCATAGGCAACGGTACAGCATCACGTGAAACAGAGCAATTGGTCAAAAGAATCCCATTTAAAAAAGACATTGATGTTTTCGTGGTAAGTGAAGCTGGCGCATCCATATATTCCGCATCAAAAATCGCGCGTGAAGAATTCCCGAACTACGATGTTACGGTTCGAGGTGCCGTATCCATCGGACGGCGTTTGGCCGACCCTTTGGCAGAATTGGTAAAAATTGACGCTAAATCAATCGGTGTGGGGCAGTACCAACACGATGTGGACCAGACACAATTAAAGAATTCTCTGGATACGGTTGTGGAAAGCTGCGTGAATTCCGTTGGTGTCAATATTAATACGGCGAGTGTACCTCTTTTAAGTTATGTATCCGGCATAGGCCCCAAACTCGCCGAGAACATTGTTGTTCACCGAAACGAAAAGGGGGCGTTCAAAAACAGGGAAGAAATCAAAAAGGTGCCTCGCCTGGGAGGAAAGGCCTTTGAGCAGAGTGCCGGATTTTTACGCATCAAAAATGGAGATAACCCCTTGGATGATTCCGCAGTGCACCCTGAGCGATATGGATTGGTGACAAAAATGGCAAAAGACCAAGGTATCTCCATTGAAGAAATTATTGGAAACACTTCAGCTCTAAAGGATATCAACCTAAAAACCTATTGTACCGAAACCATCGGAATGCCCACTTTGGAAGATATTATAAAAGAATTGGAAAAACCTGGTTTGGACCTAAGGGAAAAGGCCAAGGTATTTACCTTCAATCAAAATATCAAAGAAATTACGGATTTACGTCAAGGTCAATTGTTACCCGGCATTGTCAACAACGTTACCAATTTTGGTTGTTTTGTCGACATCGGCATCAAAGAAAGCGGGCTCATACATATTTCAAATCTGTCGGATACTTTTGTAAAAGATGTCAATGAACATGTTAGTCTTCACCAACAGGTAGTGGTAAAGGTATTGGATGTTGATGTGACCAGAAAGCGAATCCAATTGGCGTTGCACAAACAAGGTAGCTAAATGCTCAAAATCGCATTTCATCCCATTTACAAGCACCCGTTGCCCAAAGGGCATAGGTTCCCCATGATCAAGTATGAGCTCTTGCCACAGCAATTACTTTATGAAGGCACCTGCACGGATGACAACTTTTTTGAGCCCTCGTTTGTAGAAGACCGATATATTTTGGAGGCCCATGACAGGGTTTATTATAGAAACTTGGTCAACTTGGAACTATCCAAAAAGGAGGCCCGAAAAATTGGATTTCCCCTAAGCAACGAACTTGTGCAACGCGAACGCATTATAGCCGACGGCACCATAAAGGGGTGCCATTTTGCTCTGGAACATGGAATTGCCATGAACATTGCAGGAGGCACGCACCACGCTTACTCCAATAGAGGCGAGGCATTTTGCATGCTGAACGACCAAGCTATAGGCGCACGATATCTTTTAAAAAAAGGATTGGCCAAAAAAATACTGATAGTGGATCTGGATGTTCACCAGGGCAACGGAACCGCGGAAATCTTCCAGACAGACCCTTCTGTTTTCACATTTTCCATGCATGGTAAGGGCAATTACCCCTTTAAAAAGGAAACCTCGGACTTGGACATTCCTCTGGAAAAAGGCACCAAGGATGATGAATATCTATCTATTTTAAAAAAGAAACTGCCCGAACTATTGGAACAGGTACGTCCCGATTTTGTTTTCTACCTCTGCGGGGTTGATGTCCTTGAAACCGATAAATTGGGCACCCTTTCCATGACAGTAGAAGGATGTAAGGAACGGGACCGTTTTGTACTTCAAACTTGCCACTATGCCAACATTCCAGTTCAATGCAGTATGGGTGGCGGTTATTCTCCAGAAATTAAAATAATCGTAGAGGCCCATGCCAATACTTTTCGCTTGGCACAAGATATTTATGAGTAATTTTACCGACTACATTTGTTTTGATCAACCATGAAGCATTTAAAATTCCTCGTTCTTATGATCTTGGCCACCACTATGACAGGTCAAGAATTACAGCAAAAACAAGACAAAAACCTTTGGAACAACTTTACTTACGATGTAGGTAACATTTTTGGCGGAGTAGGATATTCCTATTCCAGACCATTCCATTGGAAAGGCAACGATTGGGCGAATTTTGGTTATTTAACGGGCGGTACTTTGCTACTTTTTACCGTTGATGATGAGCTCAACAGATGGAAAAATGGATTTGAACAGGACATTCCCGACTTTGTTAAGGACTACGGCCATGAATATGGGAGTCCGGAAAACAATTACATGTTAACTGGAGGGGTTTACCTTGCTGGTCTGTTTACCAAAAATGAAAAACTAAGACGGACCGGTGTTCTGTTGATTTCATCCGCTACCGCGGGTGGCTTTCTACAGCAAGTGAGCAAAAGAATCATTGGAAGGGCACGACCAAAAAGTGGAGCTGGTTCTGCTACTTTTGACCCATTGCATTTAGATCGTGTCTATGATTTTGATTCCTTCCCATCTGGGCACGCCATGCTAGCGTTCAGTAATGCCTATGCCATTGCAAAACAGTTTAAAAGTCCTTGGATCAAAGGTGGGCTTTACACAGTGGGCATGATTCCCGGACTTATACGGGTCATGGATGATTTTCATTGGGTATCCGATGTAGCATTTAGTACCGTGCTCAGCATTTTCATCGTCGAATCCATTGATAGATACCTTGATTCCAAATACGATGAAAAATACAACGACCAAAAGTCGAAAAATGTGAGTTGGAACCTTTCTTTTGGGCCAAACACTTTAGGCGTTTCCCTTCAGTTTTAAGGAATTGAAAACTGTTTTGTGTTAAATTTTATTTAGATTCATTTAAAATAATTATTTTTGTCTCCTATTTCACTTCTGGTAATGGGAAAGAAAAAGGACAAGAAGAAACTCAAAAAAGCCTTGCTTCGCGAACTGCCCCCAACGGGTAAAGTCAAATCCAAGTGTTGTAAAAAGTATAAGAAAAGCGAAAGCAAGCGCTGTAAAAAATGCCCTTGCTTTGATTTGCTTAAAAAGGTGGCCTAGATAAAGGCCACCACACCCATAAATCCGAGAATTTCTCGGAACTTTAAGATAGTTTCATCGTTTTATTGTCCCGAAAATTGATATGCCAAGAAAATGCCTTTTCCAAAATATGCGGTGTATGCCCCCCAAGCGCTTTGGCCTCTTCAAAATAGTTACGTAGTTGTTGTTTGTACTCTGGGTGCACACAATTGTCCAAAATTACCTCGGCCCGCTCAATGGGCGACAATCCCCTCAAATCTGCCAATCCTTGTTCGGTAACCAAAATATCGACATCGTGTTCACTATGGTCTACATGGGGAACCATAGGAACAACATGGGATATTGTATTGTTCTTGGGTGCCGATGGACATACAAAGATGCTGAGGTACGAGTTCCGGGCAAAATCTCCAGATCCCCCTATTCCATTCATCATTTTGGTACCCAAAATATTGGTGGAATTTACATTGCCGTAAATATCAAATTCTATGGCGGTATTTATGGCGATGACACCTAGCCTTCTGATCACTTCTGCCGAATTGCTTATATTCTGTGGACGCAGCACCAATTTGTCCTTGTAATTTTCAAAGTTGGAAATAAAATGTCCGTGACATTCTTCCGATACAGTGATGGAAGAGGCAGAGGCAAAAATCATCTTGCCGGCATCCATTAGCTCAAAGGTACTGTCTTGGAGTACTTCGGAATACATGGTAAGCTCCTTGAATTTACTATCCTTAAAACCGGACAATACAGCATTGGCGATCTTTCCAATTCCTGCCTGCAAAGGCAGTAAAGATTTGGTCAATCGGCCATCTTCTACCTCTTTATCGAAAAACTTCAATAGGTGATGGGAGATGGCACTGGTATTCTCATCCGGTGGTGAAATCCGTGCCGGACTATCTGGCTTATTGGTAAAGACCACGGCCACGACCTTTTTAGGGTCAATTTTCATGTACTCAGTTCCAATCCGGCCATCAGGCTCGGTAATATGGAGTATTTCACGCTTGGGGTATGGTTTGGGTATGTAGATGTCGTGAATTCCCTTAAAGGATAACGGAATGGACATGTTCACTTCCACGATAATCTCATCGGCGGATTCGGTGAACGAAGCAGAATTGCCTACGGAAGTGGTCGGCACAATGTAACCGTTGGCATCCACATAGGTCGCTTCTACAATGGCAAGGTCTATCTTTGGCAAATGACCATTGTGCAGCATTTCAGCCGTTTCACTTAAATGTTGATCTACATAAAGGGTTTGATGGGTATTGATACTGTTTCGAAGGGTTGGATCGGCCTGAAAGGGCATTCTTTTGATCAAAGCTCCGTTCTCGGCGAGGTCGGCATCGGTATTGTATCCCAATGAAGCGCCGCTCAATAGTGTGATCTTAATATCTTCCTCCTTGGCCCTTGCGGCAAAAGCAGGAAGTACTGATTTGCTGTCGCCAGCTTTGGTAAAGCCACTGACTCCCACAATGTAATTGTTCTTGATAAATTTTGCTGCTTCTTCGGACGTAAGAATCCTCTCCTTGTACGGGCTGTACAAGATTCTTTCCAATTGTTCTGTTTTCATTTAGTTTTTATGGACATTAATTTGGCAGCCCTACTTGATTGTGATGGAGAGATGTATTCAGGGCTGCATTGAGTTTAGTATCCCTAAAAATACGGATATGACAGGGCTAATCATAATGTTTTATAAAGCCTTAACAGCAAAAAACGATTTTAAAAACGAAGCGCCCATAACCGTGCAAAAACCTTAAAAAACAAGATGCATATTTAACAAATACACAATAGGCAGAATATCCAATATGCATAACTTTCCATTTTTCAATGCAGCAAATAAGCTTAATATCCATCATGGATGTCACAATTGTTCTATTTTTAGGGCAAACTAGAAACCATGATCAAAAAAATCTCTCTTTTACTGGCACTTTTCCTTGCCTCTGGCTCCCCGCTGGTGGCACAGGATAAGGATGCTGTAATCAAAAGTATTATCGATGAAGCCAACAACAATTCCCAATTGGAGCATTTGGGCCATGAACTTATGGATGGTATCGGCCCCAGGTTGGTGGGTACACCGCAAATGAAGAATGCCCATGACTGGGCAGTTGACAAATATAAAAGTTGGGGAATTTCTGCCCGCAACGAACAATGGGGCGAATGGAAAGGATGGGAACGTGGAATCAGTCACATAGATATGGTTCATCCTAGGGTTCAGAGCCTAAGGGGAACACAATTGGCCTGGAGTCCCAGTACTTCAAAGAAAGGGGTAACGGCAGAATTGATCGTTTTACCAACCGTAGTTGATTCCTTGGAATTTGTGAACTGGTTGCCCAATGTAAAAGGAAAGCTGGTTATGATATCCATGCCACAGCCCACAGGCAGACCAGACTATAACTGGGAAGAGTTTGCCACTGAAAAATCCTTTGACAAAATGAAGAAGGAACGCGAGGCCTTGAACGAAGCTTGGAACAAAAACATGGGCCATACTGGTTTGAACAGACGCACCTTGCCAGTTGCCTTGGAAAAGGCCGGCGCTTTAGGCGTAGTAGCATCCTACTGGTCCAGGGGCTTTGGGGTAAACAAGATTTTCGGGGCCTACACCAAAGAAATTCCGACCGTGGACCTTGAATTGGAGGACTACGGTATGTTATATCGTTTGGTAGAGTCTGGACAAAAGCCTGAACTACATATAGTGGCAGAATCCAAAGAATTGGGAAAAGTGCCCACGTTTAATACAATAGCTGAAATAAAAGGGTCTGAAAGACCCGATGAATATGTTATACTCTCCGCTCATTTTGATTCTTGGGACGGCGGTACCGGTGCAACGGACAATGGTACTGGAACCTTGGTGATGATGGAGGCCATGCGCATTTTGAAAAAGGTCTATCCAAATCCAAAAAGAACCATATTGGTCGGGCATTGGGGCAGTGAAGAACAAGGACTTAATGGCTCAAGGGCATTTGTGGAGGACAATCCGGAAATAGTAGATGGTGTCCAGGCAGTTTTTAACCAAGATAATGGAACCGGCCGAGTTGTAAGGATTTCCGGTGGAGGCTTTTTGGATTCCTATGATTATTTAAGCAAGTGGCTCTACGAGGTACCCAAGGAAATTACGGACGAAATTGAAACTACTTTCCCTGGTACACCCGCACGTGGTGGATCTGATTATGCGTCGTTCCAAGCAGCGGGAGCACCAGCCTTTAGTTTAAGTTCCTTGAGTTGGTCTTATTGGAACTATACCTGGCATACCAACAGGGACACCTACGACAAAATAATTTTTGATGACGTTAGAAACAATGCCATCCTAACTGCAATTCTTGCTTATATGGCCAGTGAACACCCGGAAAAGACATCAAGGGAAAAAGCTGTCCTGCCAATAAGCACAAGAACAGGTGAACAACTGGAATGGCCCACACCACGTTCCCCTGAACGCAGTGGCGGACAAAACTAGTTTGTTTACCATATATTAAAACAAAAAGGCGCCCAAATGGGCGCCTTTTTAATTAACTAACTAAAATGCACATTTAAAAACTTCTGGGAGAAGCAACTTGGACTATTGATCCGGCGATTGCTTCCTTAGTGAAATTTTTATCACCTATATATGTAAAATAATAACTGGCCTGTTCGTAATAAAAGTCGCTATGCGTACAATGATCTCCGCATAATTCGGCATGCTCTGAATATGCCGATCGTTTTGCGTTCATGTAAACAGTGTATGAATCCTTGTCTTTGGATTCCAAATCCTTTTCATACTGGTTCTGATCCTGCCAGAAATCCTTTTCATCTTCCAAAGTGGCATAAGTAGCAGACTGTTCACGGATAGCATCCTTTAAAGCCTGTTTCCTAAAAAATGAATCTTTGCCTTCTTGAGCCATTCCCATTGCCGCCAACGCCAGAGTAAAAAATAAAGTGATGTGAACTTTTAATCTCATTTTTCTGAGTTTTAATAAATACGTTGTTCATTTACTAAAGTTCTGGCGTTTGGTTATGTAACAACTCAAATTGGATTTACCCTAACCGTAAAATAAAAAAAGTTACTGTTACCCTTATTTGGTCGTTAAACTCTCTTAGTACTTACTTTCCAAGCATCAACAATTCGTTGCACTTGATTTCAGTGATATATCGTTTTTCTCCATCGCTGGTTTCATATGAGCGATTGGTTAATTTACCTTCAATGATCACCTCTTTGCCCTTGGAAAGAAAATCCTCGGATATCTCCGCCAACTTGCCCCAAGCTACAATATTGTGCCATTGTGTATCCGTAACCTTTTCTCCATTGGAGTTTTTGTAAGTTTCGTTGGTTGCAATGGAAAACTTGGCCAATTTGCTTCCGTTTTCAAGTGTAATGATTTCAGGGTCGTTACCAAGGTTTCCAATTAACTGTACTTTGTTTTTAAGTGAATTCATAATAAGTAAGATTTAAGTTTTAATATTTCTCATCGAACTCTCACCGTCCGACAAGGCAAACTTAGATGCACTTAATAACTGTATCTGAATTGTAATCATTTGTTTTCGTTTGTAAACGTATGTAATTATTTACAGCTAATTACAAGTGGGCACCTATATACAATATGGGACAGGAAGGAATAATATTTCTGGGATATACCGTGAAGTAATTTTTTTTGGCGGAACCTCCCTTTGTGGTTAAATGCCCGCTAATTCAGACATCCAGAGCAACGGGGCGACCTATGCGCCCTACGAAAGGATTACCACATTTTTAATGAGCGTTGCGACACTTTACCCATTCAAAGCTAACATTGGTTAGTTATCGCCCTTCTTCTTATCGACGGACAATTTTAGCACATCGTCCAAAGTACCGTCAATCTTTAGTTTCTTTTCGTACTCTTTGGCACGTTCTTTCTTTTTATTTTGTTTTTCTTGTTCTTCTGCCATTGTTAGGTCTTGGTATTTTTGTGATTAAACCATCTATATGTTCAAACAAATGAGGCTTAATGGGATTATACATATTATCAAGTATAAAATCAATTCCCTCTCTCCTTGCAAGTTTTGCTGCTGGCACAAAATCGCTGTCGCCTGAAATCAATATAATTTGATCAACCTGCTTTTTAAGGGTTATAGAAGCAATATCTAATCCAATTTTTATATCTACTCTCTTTTGGGTAAAATCAAATTGTACGTCTGTTTCGGTTAAATCATCTACTTCTATTTTCTTTGATAGTAAATCCTTTGTTTTTGCAGGCTTTATAATCCATCGTTTTCTGTCCTCTAGAACACCAAGCCTTAAAGCAACTTTTCTTTTTTTCTTTAACTCTTCAAAGAAGTTAACCTGAAAATTATATTGCTCTGTTTTTGCAAAATCAATTGACTTTCCAGTTACAGGATTATGCTGTTTCTTATCATAGGGCAAACAGTCATAGTAAAATATTCTGTATAATGAGTATGTTTCGCCTTTAGCTTGCGTTAAGTGATCTAAACACATTTCCCACAAATCATTAGCTGTTTTTTGTGGGTCAAGCTTTTTAACTTTTTTGATGGATCTATATCTTTTTAAAAAAAATCCACCATCTACTAGAATTGCGGTTACTTTTGGCATGGTATGAATATAAACAAAAAAGCTCTTGGGTGGGCTTCCTCTCTATTTTAAAAGGTGAGGAAACGTGGCCAAGAGCACTATTGTTTGTTTTAAACAGGATTACTGTTTAAAGCACAATTCTGATTTCAGGTACAAAAGTACAATTTTTATGCCGAAATATCAAAATATTTTTATATACAACATATATAGTCTATTGATAAACAAAATGTTATGCTATAAGTTGCTTATAGTCCAACACACTCTCCGCGTCCACCAAAAATCCATCAAACCTCTCTTGTGGTGTTAAATCTCTTGTATTGAATCTAGCTGCAAACTCGTCCAAATAACGACTTACGTGTTTATCACTCACTTGATGGTATATACCATAGATACCACGCTTTAGGATGCTCCAAAAGTTCTCAATCGTGTTTGTATGAACATCACCCTCGACATATATACTTAAAGCATGGTTCACGCTATCGTGCGTATATGTTTTATGCAACTGTTTGTATACTGTGGCCTGATCAGAATAAACGGTGGAGTTTTCCGGCACATGCTTTTTAATGAACGACACCATATTCCTGGCATCTGCTCTCGGGACATACTTTAATAAAACCTTTCCGTTACGCTCTATAAGACCAACAATGACCTTTTTAGGCTTATACGGCTTACCTTCATTAGTAAGTTCAAGGTTTTCTTCTGAACGTCTTTTATTACGGTGCTTGTTTTTCTCTTTTCCACCGATATAAGCTTCGTCAACTTCTACCATATTATTTTCACCTAACATTTTAGGACTTTTCTCTTTCAGCATTTCACGGATGCGGTGCAACACAAACCAAGCCGTCTTTTGGGTTATGTTCAACTGTGTTGCAAGTTGAACGCTGCTGATACCTTTTTTACTGGTAGTTGCCAAGTAGATAGCAGCAAACCAAATACGGAAAGAGATTTTAGAGTTTTCAAATATGGTTCCGACCTTAACAGTAAACTTCTTATGACATTCTTTGTCACGGCATTTCCAACCTCTATTGGTCTTGTATGGGTTAACACAACCACAATGTGGACAAGCAGGCTCATTGCCCCATCTTATACGCTCATAATATTCTATGCACGTTTCTTCGTCTTTGAAGTAATCTAAAAGCTGAATAAGTGACTTGAATTCCATCGGTTTTAATTAGATACTTAAAGATACTGTTTGTCCCATTAAATACCTAATAAATGAATAATTATTTTACTAAAAAAGAACACTTTTTTATTGATTTACGTAAACAAACCATTCTTTAGATGCCTCAAAACGTGATCGTTAATAAATATGTTAAAATCTTTGTTGAATTTTATATAAGGCTTTATGGCTTTTTTTAAAACTTTGTAGGGACTACACTAATTGAACACCACTACAAACTTAGGGATTCCATTGCGGGGAATTTTCAACTCAAATAACCGCACAAAAAAAGCATATGCTACGAACATATGCTGATTTGACCTGTACTGGATTAATTTCCGAAAGGGCAGCAGGATAAATACCGCCATTTAAAAACTTCTAAAACCACATGCGTTATGGCGTCACGTGTAATTAGGAGAACCACTACAGTATCTAAGCCTTGTGTAAGGGTTAGGGTAACACGTACGGTTCGGATTACTACTCGAGTAAAGAGGTAATCCAAATCAGGGAGAAGTGCTGAAAAATAGTAAGCGACTCCCATTTGTTTAAAAATGGTATCAGGGGACGAAGATGGTCTCATTAGCCATTCTTAGTTGAGTTATGGTAAACTTCAACCCTGATTTCCAATTTTTCAACGTCAGTATTAACGGTACTGGCGTTTTTTTATGCGACAAAATTAAACATCAAAGTTCTCATTGTCAAGATAAAGATATAAAAAAAATACTAAATACGTCTTTATATAGTAAAATATATTTCATACGTCCATATATAGTACATTTGTGGTCTCAACTAACCATTTATGAACAAACACGTAAAAAACCTATATGTCGCTATTTCAGACAATCGTGTTGTTCATGCTTCCACACAGCTAAAAGAGTTCCATAGGACTATTGACGGCCTAATTACCGATATAAGAAGTCTTTCCTATTACGAAAAGAAATTTAAGAAGCAATCCAGAATTGAACACATGGACAATCTTGGTAAAAAATACTATTTCGAAAAATTTATTTAAGCTCCTGTCCCATATTGTATATAGGTGCCTACAAGTGACTTTTTTGAACCAGAGGTGTCCCAATAGATTAACCAAAATGCTTCAAGCCTATGCTAATCAGAAACATTAACAAGTTTAAGGTCGTAAAACGATTTAGCTTGTGTAAAAAGATGTACGATCTTTCCGAAACCATATATATCCAAGAACTAGATCCTATCCATGAGGAAACACAAAAAGTATTTGGTGAGGACAAAGAATATTTGACCGACATTTCCTCCGATGTATTCCTTTCGTTATGTAAAGGATTCATTGTGGAACTGGAGGAGGCACCAACTTCCTAAACCATCCCTAAGCTTTCGTTAAACAATGTTAAATACTTGATATTTAATTATATATAATTATTTTAATTAGTAGTTGATTCATAATCAACATTTCAAAAAAGATAGTTTTTGAATCGATATTATATCGTTTTGAACTAAAAACAGTATCCAAAAATCTTTAGCGTCAAGATTTACATCTATTCCATCGATCATCGCGATTGTGAATCGGTAATTTTATATCAACAAATTAAAAATCTATTATATGGAAGCTATTAAAGCAAAAAATAAAACATTCAAAAAATTGGGATTCACTTATTTAGAAACTGCTGAAATTGTAGTAAGTCTAAATACGCTATTGGCGAATTACCAAGTATTCTACAATAAACTGAGAAATTTTCACTGGAACATTGAAGGACCTGACTTCTTTGAATTACATGAGGAATTCGAAAATGAATACAATACAGTAAAGGAGAACATTGATGAAGTGGCGGAAAGAATTCGAGTATTCGGGGTAAAGAGCAACTTTACCATGAAAAAAACCTTGGAGCTCTCCAAAATTGAGGAACAGGAGAAAAATCTATCGGCTCTGGAAATGGTAAGAGAAGTATTGCACGACTACGAAATTTTGCACGATAGCATGTTGGATGCCGTTAACGCTTCTCTCGAAACCGGAGATGTTGTTACCGAAAACATGTTGACAGAGTTTATGACCGAACTGGAGAAAAGACACTGGATGTTCACTTCCTTCCTAAAGTAGTAAACATTCAATCTTTAGAGAAAACAGATTTATTCACCATTAAAAATTATACTATGAAAAAGCTATTCACTATACTATCATTTGCAACTTTAACCGCTTTTGCCGGATACGGTCAGAGCCAAAATTCAGGCGTAATGAAAGCCACTACACAACTTAAAACTTTTACCGTTTCTGAAAACGGCGTGGAGAAAGAGTACAGCGTAAAGGTTATGGAGCGAAGAAAATATGGTCTGGAACTTAACAACAAGGATAAAGGTATGGTCAACCAAGATAGAAAACTAACCTCTCCTTTTGTAACCAAGTTAGTGGCTATCGACAGCAATTCAGATGCTAATTATGATGACTATATGGTATTGAAATACAAAGGTAGCGAGAACAACGATTTTGAAGTTGTACAGACCGATAACGGTTTTGATATCAATGTGGATAATAAATCCATGCACTACAATGTTTTGGAGAACAATTATCTCGTAGACAAGAAAAACAAAAACTTCTTTATTATCGAAGAGTTTGAATCGAAATAGATTATTTAATTTCGTTTTTTGATTGATGATGAAGCCAGGGATTAACCCTGGCTTTTTCTTTGACTGAATGAATCGATTAAAACTTATATTTGAAACTTAAATTCAACCTATGGATTCTTGGTTACGCCCTGTTCAATTGGAAGGCGAATTGGTAAAACTTGTCCCCCTGCAGAAATCGCAAAAAGTGGACTTGGTCTTTGCCGCTTCCGATGGCAAGCTTTGGGAGCTTTGGTACACTTCCGTTCCTTCCCCAAAAACCATAGATTCCTATTTGGATATTGCCCTTTCCGACCAAGAAAAGGGGAAAGCGTTGCCTTTTGCGATCATCAACAAGAAAACCAACACCATAATTGGGAGTACACGCTTCTTAAATGTAGATGCAAAAAACAAAAGAGTGGAAATCGGAGCCACTTGGTATGCCAAAAAAGCGCAGCGGACAGGAATAAATACAGAGAGCAAATACCTCATGCTAAAGTATGCTTTTGAAAATTTGAACTGTATAGCGGTAGAGTTTCGCACCCATTTTCATAACCATCCTTCCCGAAACGCCATTCTCCGTTTGGGCGCAAAACAAGATGGTATTTTAAGAAACCATAGAGTGGATGAGTTCGGAAATTTTCGGGACACCGTTGTTTTTTCCATTTTGAACAGCGAATGGAAGACTGTAAAAACATCCTTAGAATATAAGATGGGGAAGAGCTATTTGGGCTAGTCTTTGCCCAACTTCAACAGTTTTGCAAAATTGTAACTGGCCAGTTCAAGGTTTTCCACGGTCCTGGCCTTGGCATCGTCTAAATTCCCGATTTGATTAAGGATAGAAACCGCATAATCCAATCCCATTTTTTCCATTTCATCAATCGTCACATCTATGGAACCGCAAAATGCCGCAATAGGAACCTGATGTTTTTTTGCAGATTGCACTACCCCATTAATGGTTTTACCTGAGAACGTCTGCCCATCCAATTGTCCCTCACCGGTGATGACCCAATCAGCGCCTACCAAGACTTTATCAAAATTGGCGATTTCCATCACCAAATCCACCCCTGAGGCCAGTTCAGCATTTAAAAAAACCACCGCGCCACCACCAAGTCCACCAGCAGCTCCTGCACCAGCAATTTGTTGCACATTAATTTTAAAAGTGGATTTCAGTACACCCGCAAAACATTCCAGTCCTTTATCCAAAAAGGTTATTTCTTCAGTTGATGCGCCTTTTTGTGCCCCATAAATTTTGGCCGCACCATTTTCCCCGTAAAAGGGGTTGTTGACATCACAGGCCACTTGAATTTTGGCATCGGACAACTTAGGGTTCACCTTGTCTTTTTTGATATCCTTCACCTTGCCCAAATTTTTCCCTATGGGCTCCAGTTCATTCCCTTCAGCATCCAAAAAAGAATAGCCCAAGGCCTTGGCCATACCCATGCCCCCATCATTGGTGGCACTTCCTCCTATACCCAACACAATACTTTTCGCTCCCCTTTCAATGGCATCCACAATCATTTCACCAGTCCCCAAAGTGGTGGTGTCCATGCAGTTCATCTCGGATTTTTCCAACAATTTATAGCCCGATGCTTCCGACATTTCAATAAAGGCTGTTTTCTTTTCCTTGGAGAATAAATATTCCACCGTGATTTCACGAAACAAAGGGTCCTTTACCTTTACAGAAACTGAAGAGGCATTGAGGTAATCGGCCACCACGTCAATGGTTCCATCACCTCCGTCCGCCAAAGGTCTATTGACTATTTCCGCAAATGGAAAAACTTTTTTGATGCCTCGGGCAACGGTTTCACAAAATTCGCGTCCTGTTAAAGAGCCCTTATATTTATCGGGTGCCAAAATAAATTTCATCCCTACAATGTACTCAAGTTAATCGAGTTAACCCAGAGAATTTCATCTGTATCGGCACAAAATACATTGCGGCACAAGTTTTGAACATAAAGAGCAAGTACATACCTTTAATAAAATTACATCATGAAAAAAGCAATCATTTTTATAGCGACCGCATTGTTCACCACAACAATGTTCGCCCAATCCAAAAACTTTTTGGACATCCCATATTTGGAAACACATGCCCAAGTTGACACCATGGTCACTCCAGATAAAATTTACCTCAACATCATCATCCAAGAGAAGGACACTAAAGGCCGAGTTTCCATAGAGGAGCAGGAAAATCAAATGGCTCAACGCCTAAAAGCACTAGGGATTGATCTAGAGGAACAACTCGTGATAAAAGACGCCAGCAGCAATTTCAAAAAATACTTTTTGCGCCAACAAGAAGTGCTAAAAAGCAAACAATACGCTCTGCTGGTCTATTCCGGTAAAGAACTGGGCGATGTAATGTTGGCCCTTGAGCAATTGGACATTGCCAATACCAGAATCGAAAAAACAGAATACTCCAAAATGGACGAACTGGAACTGGAACTTAAATCCAAGGCGGTAAAAAAAGCCATGCAAAAGGCCGATGCCCTCACAAAACCTTTGGGACAAAAGGTAGGTATGGCCATACATATTGCGGACAATTCCCAATATTATCCGAGGTACAACCAAGCTCCCATGATGGAAATGAAGGCCGTTTCTGCGGATATGGGCCAGGCACAGCCTTTGGACATAGACTTTGAAAAAATAAAGGTGGAAACCACTGTAAATGTAAAATTCGCCTTGTCCAATTAATGGTAAGGCATTCAATCATCAATCAAACAAAACCAATTATGAAATCGATCGCACTTATTTTAATGTTCAGCGCAGGGCTGGTTTCCGCACAAGAAACCATGCAGTTGCAAGAAGGCCAGTCATCACCAAAAGCAAGTTTGGAAGACGTTTCCTGGATAGAAGGTCAATGGACCGGGGAAGCCTTCGGGGGTATTGCCGAAGAGATTTGGAGCGCACCTTTGGGAAATTCCATGATGTTCGTCTTCCGAATGGTCAACGAAGGCAAAGTTTCCTTCTACGAATCTGGCCATATTCAACAGCTGGATGATTCGTTGATACTCCAGCTCAAGCACTTCGATGGCAACATGAAAGGATGGGAAGAGAAAGACCGGACCATCGATTTTAAACTGGTGAAACTCGAACCCAACAAAGTATATTTTGAGGGACTCACCATGGAAAAAATAAGTGACGACCAAATGAATGTTTGGGTCTTGATCGAAGAAGAAGGCCATACCGAGGAAATACTTTTTGCCTACAAAAGAGTAAAGTGATTTAGTTTCATTGGAATAGCTTGAATTAGTATCTTTAACGGACTAACTAATTCCAACACTCTCGTGAAATTAAAACCTCTACTTTTATGTGCCATGTTATTGGCATTGCATCCCATGGATGCCCAACGCAGAAACAAAAAATCAGACCAACCTTCCATTGTTGTCAACGACTCCCTATTCCCAGGATTAAAATGGCGTAACATAGGCCCTTTTCGAGGGGGGCGTAGCGTTACTTCATCCGGGGTTGTGGGACAACCGCACACCTATTATATGGGAACTACAGGAGGCGGCATCTGGAAAACCACCGATGATGGTGTAACATGGAAAAATATATCCGATGGATTCCTTAAAACAGGAACTGTTGGAGATATTGCCGTTTCCGAAACCAACCCCAACATTGTTGTTGCAGGAATGGGTGAGCACCCTGCACGTGGGGTAATGACCTCCATGGGGGATGGTGTTTACAAATCCACCGATGCAGGAAAAACCTGGGAACATATCGGATTGGATTATACACGTCATATTTCCGATGTGATTATTCACCCTACCAATCCCGATGTTATTTATGTTGCAGCTCAAGGCGCCCAATATGGGCCATCGCAAGACCGAGGTATTTACCGTTCTACAGACGGTGGCGAAACATGGGAAAAAGTACTTTATGTCAACGATATAACCGGGGCTTCATCCCTTAGTATGGACATGAACAATCCGCTCATCTTATATGCGGCCATGTGGCAGCACGAAAGAACGCCTTGGACCATTACCTCTGGGGGAGCTTCCTCTGGATTTTACAAATCCACCGACGGTGGGACTACCTGGGACAAAATGGAAAAAGGTCTCCCCAAAGAATTTGGGAAATCGGGCATATCCGTTTCCAGGGCAAATTCCGATGTGGTGTATGCCGTACTTGAGGCCGAAGGCGAAAAAGGCGGCGTTTACAAAAGTACCGATGCCGGAAAAACATGGAAACAGACCAATAAAGACCGCATCAATATCGCAAGATCTTGGTACTACATGGAGATTTTTGCAGATACCCAAAACGAAAATATCGTTTACGTACTCAATGCCCCGGTGACCAAATCCATTGATGGCGGAAAGACCTTTACCCCTGTCCCAACACCACATGGCGATAATCATGATCTTTGGATTCATCCAGATAACAACCAAGTTATGATCAACTCCAACGATGGTGGTGCCAATGTTTCCAATAATGGTGGTATGAGCTGGAGTTCACAAGAATACCAACCTACTGCACAGTTTTATAGGGTAATAACCGATAATCTAGTCCCCTACAATGTATATGGAGGACAACAGGACAATACCTCTGTGGCCATTGCCAGTAGAACAAGGGATGGTGGTATCGATTGGAAAGACTGGTACGCCGTGGCCGGCTGTGAAAGTGCCTATCTGGCATTTGACCCGGACAATCCCGAGTTTGTTTATGGCGGATGTTACCAAGGAATCATTGAAAAATGGGTGAAAGCTTCCCGTGAGGCAAAACCAATCAAGGAATACCCTGAATTGGGTCTCGGAAACATTCCCAAAGACTTTAAATTCCGATATAATTGGAATGCTCCGATCATTAGCTCTCCTCACGACAGAAATACCATTTACCATGCAGGTAATGTAGTGTTCAGAACCAAAGATGGCGGGTACAGCTGGGATGTGATCAGTCCTGACCTTACAAGAAACGAAATTGAAAAACAAGGGCCGGGAAGTGGTCCATATACCAACGAAGCTGCCGGTGGGGAAAACTATAACACGATTATGTACTTGGTGGAATCCCCACACGAGGAAGGTGTACTTTATGCCGGTTCCGATGATGGATTGGTACATATTACCAAAAATGGAGGCGAAAGCTGGGAAAACATTACTCCTCCAAACATCAAAGAGGGCATCATCAACAGTATTGAAGTATCCCCGCATGATCAGGCCACTGCCTATATCACTTTAATGCGATACAAGTCCATGGATTTGAATACCTACATCTTCAAAACCACCGATTATGGTCAAACTTGGACCAAAATCACCAACGGAATCGATGGAGAGCATACATTTGCCCGAGTTGTTCGTGAGGATAAAAAGCAAAAAGGATTACTGTACGCCGGTACCGAGACCGGACTTTATGTTTCTTTGGATGATGGCCAGCATTGGCAATCCCTGCAATTGAACTTGCCCGTTGTGCCGATCAATGACCTTATAATTCAAGATAATGATTTGGTGGCCGCAACTGCTGGAAGGGCGTTCTGGATTTTAGACGATTTGGGTGCCATCCAAAATAGTTTGACACCTGTCAATTCTTTACAGATTGTTACACCAAAACCATCGTACAGAATTTTTAACGGTAGTACCGACCAATATGTACCTGGGTTGGGTCAAAACCCAAAATCAGGGGTAACCTTCGATTATTATCTTCCGAAAAAGTTGGATTCCACCGAACTGAAGCTTGAAGTACTTTCGGGCGGAAAAGTAATCAGAACCTATACCAACCAAGCTCCAAAAAGCTTTAAGAGCTGGCCGGGCGGTCCATCAAAACCTAAGGTTTTACCCACTGCCAAAGGGTACAACCGATTTACATGGGATTTTTACCGCGAGCCTTCCCCTGCCATCGATAACGTATTTGGTTATGATGGATATGGAAGTTCTCGAGTAGCACCGGGTACTTTTACGCTTCGTTTAACTATGGGAGATGAAACAGTGGAGACCAGTGCCGTGGTATTGGCAGACCCATTGATCGATGCAACTGCTGCCGATTATGCAGAGCAACAGTCGTATCTGACCCGAATTGACGAAACTTTGGTGGACATGCACAAAGCGGTCAACCAAATGCGCACGGCAAAAAGTCAGCTCAAAAAATATGAGGAGCTATTAAAAGACAACGAAAGTGCGAAAGAATTGTTGGAGAAAGGCGATGCACTTTTGGAGCGCATCAATACTTGGGAAGAAAACCTGATTCAACCCAAACAGAAAACCTTCCAAGATGTAGTGAACTTTAGCAGTAAACTGAATGCTGATTTTATGCATTTGAGAGGGTTTATCGATGTGGCCGAACCCAAAGTTACAGAAGGCGCCAAAGAACTATTTAGGGACAATTTGGCCCAATGGAAAACTTTTGAAGATGAGAAAAATGCCATCGTAGGAAGTGGCATGAAAGAGTACAACGATATGTTCAAAGCTTTGGACATACCAGCCATTATTTTAACAGGAGAGTAATGGCAAAGACCTTTTGGACGGATCAGGAGTTCACAAAACAGGATTATACGCATCAAAAATTGCCCAAGGGCGATTACGAAAATTGCCGTTTTGTGGACTGCCTGTTCTCCGAGGGGTATTTGGACAACCAAAATTTTGTGGAATGCACCTTTGAGGGTTGCGACCTTACCAACGCCAATATTGCCCACACTACCTTTCATGATGTAACCTTTACCGACTGCAAAATGGTAGGTGTCCAGTTTGAAACCTGCAACCACCTCTTATTGACGCTTCATTTTACGGGATGCAATCTATCGGTGGCATCTTTTCAGGGTTTGAACCTACCGAGCATCATATTCGAAGATTGCAAATTTCATCAGACCGATTTCACGGAGACGTTTCTAAAAGGAGCTAAATTCACCAACTGTGATTTAGAAAATGCCATTTTTGAAGGCACTGATTTGGAAAAGACCGACTTTAGATCTTCCATAAATTTTAATATCGACCCTTCCCTCAATCGCCTGAAGAAGACACGTTTCAAGAAAGATGGATTGATTGGTTTATTAAAAAAGTATGATATTGTGGTATCCTAATCTTATCCTATGTCCGAAAGAAAATGCTTGGTTTGCGGTGAAAAGCTACTGGGCCGAATAGACCAAAAATACTGTTCCGACCATTGCAGGAATGCCTATAACAACCTTCTCAATAGAGATAGCAAAAATTTGGTGCGCAACATTAACAACAAGCTTCGTAAGAATTATAGAATTTTGGATAGCTTTCCCCTTAGGGACGGAAAAACAAAGACCACAAAAATGCGCTTGCTGGACAAAGGGTTCGATTTTGAATATATCACCAACCTATATACCACCAAAAAAGGCAGCACGTATTATTTCGTTTACGATCTAGGGTATCTGCCCCTAGACAACGATTATTTTATGATCGTAAAAAGGGAATAACTATTTCCAACTGTGAGAAGTCAGTTTTAGTGCAGCCACAACAATATCTTTTCTACTGATCTGACCGACCAAAATATCGTTTTTCATCACAGGCAATCTGCGCCTATTATGTCTATCGAAAACACCGGCCGCATCAAAAATGGACATGTCATGAGGAATGGTCTCAACATTCTTGGTCATAAAACGCTCCACACTTTTATCCAATATGGGTTGATTAAAATATCTACTCTCTGAAATCTGTTTCATACAATCCGCCTCGGACACAATGCCCACCAAAAACCCATTATTGTCCAACACGGGCCCACCGGAAATATGGTGCTTGGCAAAAGTCTCCATCACCTCCAAAATGGATTGCTCCGGAGAAAAGGTGATTAAATTTTTGGTCATATAATCCTCTACCAAAATCGGGGCATTATATTTCTTCTTGGACTCCTCTTTGCTTCGTACGCCTTGAAAACTTTTGATTGCCATATGGTTAGATTTTAAAGTTGATTAATAAATATAGCTTTTTTTAGCGAATAACCTAATTTTAACTATCAAAATATGAGAACCTTTCATAATTTCATACATTTAAGTTTCAACAACACTGAACCATGAAATTTTCCCGAACCTTAGCCCTAATTCTGCTCGTTATTGCCACCTATTGGAGTTTCAAATCTGCAATGCCCAACTATTCGCCCAATGAGGAAGTAGCTATGGAATCCTTTTCCACGGACAGGGCACTGGCGCATGTAAAACAGTTGTCCAAAGAGCCACATGCCGTTGGTTTTTCCGGTCATGAACGTGCCAAGGATTACATTATCGCTGAATTGAACAAACTGGGATTGGAAACCATTATTCAAGAGGGATATACTGCTGGAGATTGGGGCAACCTGAGTAAAGCGACCAATATTTTGGCGAGAATAAAAGGGAGTGGCAATGGCAAAGCACTCCTTTTACTTTCGCACTATGACAGTGGGCCACACTCCTCTTACGGGGCAAGTGATGCCGGTAGTGGTGTTGCTACCATTTTAGAGGGGGCAAGAGCATATTTAAGCACCAATACAACACCCAAAAATGACATTATTATACTTATTACTGACGCCGAGGAACTTGGATTGAACGGTGCCGACCTATTTGTAAACAATCATCCGTGGGCCAAAGATGTGGGGCTTGCCCTTAATTTTGAGGCCAGAGGCAGTGGTGGCCCTAGTTATATGCTCATTGAAACCAATAGGGGCAATGGTACACTGATAAAAGAATTCACCGAGGCCCATCCAAAATATCCGGTGGCCAATTCATTGGTCTACAGCATATACAAAATGCTCCCCAATGATACCGATTTGACCGTTTTTAGGGAAGATGGTGATATAGAGGGATTCAACTTTGCGTTTATAGATGATCATTTTGATTACCATACCGCACTGGACACTTATGAAAGGCTGGACAGGAATACCCTTGCCCACCAAGGGAGTTACCTAATGCCACTGCTCAACCATTTCAGCAATGCGGATTTGGGCAATTTAAAAAGCCTGAACGACTATGTCTATTTCAATATGCCCATTTTTAAACTTATCTCCTACCCATTTGAATGGATTTGGCCGATGTTCGGTTTGGCCATATTGGCATTTATATCATTGCTTGTTTTCGGGTTTCAGAAAAGCAAACTCAACATAAAGGATATTTTAAAAGGCTTTATACCCGTTCTGATAACATTGATAATAAATGGGCTTGCAGGTTATTTTTGCTGGTCCATTATTACATGGTGGTATCCGGGATTTAAGGACATATTACACGGCTTTACGTACAACGGATACACCTACATAGCGGTATATGTGCTTTTCTCTTTGTTCGTTTGCTTCTACAGCTACAATAAATTCCGTAAAATAAGTACATCCAATTTATTGGTCGCTCCCATTATTATATGGCTGATCATTTGTGGATTAGGGGCCCAACATCTTAAGGGTGCCAGTTTTTTTACAGTACCCCTATTTGGACTTTTGGCCGGCCTACTGGTCACCATTAATCAAGAAAAACCGAATCCGTTCCTTATGGTGTTTTTGGCCTTGCCCGCCGTATTGATATACTCCCCGTTCATTAAAATGTTCCCGGTAGGCCTTGGTTTAAAAATGATGATCGCCGCCACACTTTTAACGACTCTACTCTTCTATTTGGTGTTGCCCTTTTTTGGCCAACTAAAAAACAAAGGCAGATTGGCCTATCTGTTTTTACTATTGTTTTTTGCCTTTGGAATATCGAGCCATATCCAATCTGATTTTAGCGAATCAAAACCAAAACCGAGCAGCCTACTTTACATTTATGACACCGATAAAGATTCCACATTTTGGGCAACCTATGACCATGAGCTTATAAGCTGGAACAATCAGTTTTTGGGAGAAGCAAAAAGAAAACCTTCTTCAGAAACCATTTCCAGTAAATACAGGACCAATTTAAACTACATCTCCGATGCTCCTAAAAAAGATATTCCAACACCATACATTGATACCGTTATGGACACCATTATCGGAGAAAACCGTATTGTCGAACTCTGTATAACCCCGAATAGAAATGTCAATCGGTTGGAGGTTTTCACCAATCCCATTAAGCTAAAAAAAGCCTCGGTAAACCGTATTGAACTATCCCCATACTTCTTGGAAAATAGAAGCAGTAGATTGGTCACACATTATATAACCAATAATAATTTTACGGAACTACAATTGGAATTCCCGAAAGATTCCGTTCTAGAACTAACGCTGTACGAAGCATCGAACGATTTATTGACCCATCCTGATTTTAGCATTCCTGAACGACCCAAAACCAGCATTCCCATGCCATTTGTGTTAAATGATGCTATATTGATGATAAAAACATTGCGATTTGAGTAATAAAATAGGCGTTTTGGGATGTGGATGGTTAGGTTTGCCCCTGGCCGTGAAATTAATCGAGAAAGGATACCTGGTCAAAGGAACTACCACAACGGACGACAAAGTGGAGGTCTTGAAAACCGAGGAAATTGTTCCGTACAAGGTCAAACTATCCGAAAATGGAATCCAAGGGGACATCACAGGTTTTCTTGAACAAATTGGAACCTTGATCATTGATGTGCCACCAAAACTAAGAGGCGAACATACCGAAAGCTTTGTGGAAAAGATGAAATTCCTCCTTAAAGAAATCGAAAAGAGCCAAATTTCACATATTTTATTTGTGAGCAGCACCGCAGTTTATGGCAATGCAGCGGGGAAGGTATCCGAGGATTCGCCCGTACTACCCGTAACCGAATCGGGAAAGCAATTGGTCGAGAGCGAAAAGCTTTTTAGGGAAAATAAATCTTTTAAAACAACCATTATACGGTTTGGGGGTCTAATCGGCAATGATCGCCACCCTGTTACCATGCTATCAGGAAGAAAGGATTTGAGTGGTGGAAACCACCCCATTAACCTCATTCACCGCAAGGATTGCATCCATATGATCATTACTATTTTAGAAAATGCCTATTGGGATCGGATCTTTAATGGTGTGTATCCCCATCATCCCAAAAAGCAGGTTTACTATTTTGAGGAAGCGCAAAAAAGAGGGCTCCCCGCACCTACTTACAAGACCAATCGCGAAAACGAGAATGGCAAAATTGTGCTGAGCCTAAATTTTGAACAGTTGGGACATACTTTAAATACAACCATAGTCTCCTGATATAGCCTCATTACTTATCGTATTCTTAACAACCATGTTGGGATTTATTTGTTAGATTTGGCGCACTAAATTGAACATCAATGAAAAAGACTGTACTCTTATTGCTCCTATTCGTGAGCTTTAGTGGTATTTCACAAACCAACGAGACACTATTAAAACACTATCAGGCATTTTACAACGAAATGCGCATGCAAGGCGACATAAACGGAGTAATCAGTGCCCTTACCCACTTAAACGTAATAGCACCTTCTAAAGAAAGAAGGGACACTCTAGCTTTTGTTTACATGAACAATGGTAGGCATATGCAAGCGCTCAATACCATAGGTGTTGAAAAAAACGCAGACGATTCGGACCTTGCTGTTCAGGTAAAGGCCTTTTCACTCAAGTCCTTGAACCAACCCAAAAGGGCATTGGAGCATTTTGAGGAACTTAACTCGAGGAACCCATCACCTTATTTGGCTTATGAAATGGCCGACCTTAAAATACAAACTGGGGATATGGCCGGAGCTGCTACCAATATCGAATATGGAATAGCAAATTCCACGGATGAAATGAAATACGCTTTTTATGAGCGTCAACAACCTTATGAAGTGCCTTTGAAGGCTGCCTTCTATCATTTAAAAGGGCTTGCTGACTTTAATAAGGACAGGACTAATATCGATGGGGCCATTGCTTCCATTGACGAGGCCCTTAAGATTGCCCCAAATTTCAACTTGGCCAGTTTGAGCAAACAAGCTTTGGAATCCAGAAAGAAAGAAGCTGCAGAAGGAACCGAAAATTAAACTATTGCTTCTTCTTTAGTTCCAGCAGTATTTCATTGTCCTTTTCTTCCTTGATTTGGATAAGTTCGTCAACATTTTCGTTGGGCACTGCAATTGACAATACATAATGGGCAATCTTCCATTGCCCATTTACTTTTTTCAGTACTCCGGAACCCCTGCATATCTTCATTTGAGTATCCAGCAATTCATCGAACCAAGCAAAATTTCCGGATTCACCAAGGTAAATATTGCGCTGCACAGCAGTAAAGCTCCAAGCCTTTCCTCCATCAAAATAAGGTTTTGAGAAAGCCCTAAATTCATCGTTCTGCCAGTTCTCCATTGCATCCGTTCCCAGGAACACGCCATCCTTGGTCATTTTCCCAAAATAGGATTCAAAATCCGCATTGGCCGCAGCTAAATGCCACGCATCCAACACTTCGTCTATTTTTTGCTTTTCCGTGTTTTGGGCGTTGATGGCAATTGAAACCATCAACAATACCAGGATGGTTATTTTACGTTTCATCCAATATCAATTTTTTATCCAATTGGCTGTTCATTATCACATTTAACTGCTCTCGCATATTATTATATGCTTCCAACATTTGAATCGTGGGTTCGGTTGTGGGCTGGTTTTCCATAATACTGGCCTTTACTTTGTACAAAAAGGTTCGCATTACGGTTTGCCTGCTTTTAATTTGATTTGAATCAAATGGTTCGGGATAGCCTCCTTCGGACATTCTTTTCTCTTTCTCTATAAGATCATCAACGGCCAATGCAAGATCTTCGTTGTTCGTTGCCTTGTAGAGCACATCTACACTAGCATTTAGATCCTTAAATTGCCTCCAGTTTTCCACAATTGCGGTTGCCTCCGGATTGATCTCGGCCTTTTCGGGCATTTTTTGGTAGTTGAACTCAAGATCTTCGGTATTCACCTCGACCGCAGCTTTTTCAGTTTTTTTGCACGAGGCCAAAACCGATAACAAAACAAGAATGCTTAACAATTTTCGCATAAGCGAATGTACAAATTTTAATAAACGGTATCTTTGCGATCGAACCAAATTAACTTCAATTTTAATGCACAAACCCATATTGATCATAGGCGCATGTGGCCAGATAGGAACGGAACTCACCTTTGAACTCAGGAACAAATACGGTGCGGACAATGTGATTGCCAGCGATATCAGGGAAGGTAGTGATGCCCTGATGCAGTCCGGGCCATTTGAACTTTTGGACGCCACCAATTATTCTGCCATAGAAGATGTGGTGATGCATTACGAAATAGATGAAGTTTATTTAATGGCGGCAATGCTAAGTGCTACTGCGGAAAAATTTCCGATGAGAGCTTGGAACCTTAATATGAACTCTTTGTTCAATATTCTCAATTTGGCAAAGGAAAAGAAAATATCAAAGGTGTTCTGGCCATCGAGCATTGCTGTTTTTGGCCCCAATACACCTAAAGAGAATACCCCACAGAGCACGATAATGGAACCGAGCACTGTTTATGGGATAAGTAAGCAATCCGGTGAAAGATGGTGCGAGTACTACCATAAAAAATATGGAGTGGATGTCAGAAGTGTGCGCTATCCTGGGTTGATCAGCTGGAAAACCATGCCCGGAGGCGGTACAACGGACTATGCCGTGGAAATTTATCACGAGGCGCTTAAAACGGGTTCTTACGAAAGCTTTTTGGACAAGGACACCGAATTGCCCATGATGTATATGGACGATGCCATAAGAGCTACCATTAGTTTAATGGACAGTCCATCGGAAAACATAAAAGTGCGATCTTCCTATAATTTGGCAGGCATGAATTTTACACCGGTAGATGTTGCCGAAAGCATAAAGAAGCATATTCCTGATTTTAAAATCAGTTTTGCTCCAGATTTTAGACAAGAAATTGCGGATTCGTGGCCGAGCAGCATAGATGATTCCGCAGCAAAAGAAGAATGGGGCTGGGAACCAAGGTTCGATTTGGACCAAACAACAGATGAAATGCTAAAGAATTTGAAGGAGTAGTGTTTTACTCATCCTCGTCTTCTTCATCGGTTTCAACACTATCCTCATCGTTACCATCGTCATCATCAGAGTCGGAAAAGTCATCGCTGTCTTCCGGAATCTTTTCGTAATCCTCGGAATCAAAATTGTCGTCATCCTCATCCTCGTCAAAGTCGGCCATGGTGCGCTCCAACTTGGAACTGATCTTTACTAGATACTTTGTATCCTCGGTAGATACCTCAACGGCCTCAATGTATTCCCCCTTGAGGTTCTTGAAGTTGATCACATCATCATCCCCATAACCATCCGGGTATTTCTCCACCAAAAGCTTGAGCACCTCCGATGTCAATTTTTTATAGTCTACAATTACGCGCTTGAGGTTATTCATGATGTTGATATTACTGATTGCTCCTTATTGGAACAACTGTGATTGTATGGAAAAATTATAAAAAAAATATTGGCTTGTCAAAATTGAAACGATTTTATCGTCCAAAAATGATGTTATCATCAAGAAGGGGTTAAAAAAGCATGAAGCAGGACTATCCTGAAACAGATATTTTAAGAACTCCGAAAAGGCAATTATTGAACGTTGAAACGTTTTACTACCTTGACCGGCTGCATTTGCTCAGTAAAACCTTCTACTACCACTTCAAACTCTCCCTCTAAATCTGAAGTATAGAATTCCAATGCTATTGTAGAATCTTCAAGGGCAAAGTTTGGCTGCCATAACAGCTGATGCCTAAAATCGGGTATTTCGGCAAACCTATCGCTGGAATAATCTTGCTTAAAATACTTTTTCTGAGGTTCGGGCCTCAATAGCTCTATTCCATATAGATATCCTTTTTGGTAGTTGGCCGCAAAGTCGGCATCAAAGGTTTCCACATCAAAAACGCCTTGAAAAATTTGACCACCCACTACAAATTGGTCCCTTGCAATACGTATGGCCTTGACCCTTTTGATGTCGTAATTGATTAAGTCCTCGTGTTCCTGGATTACGATTCCGTCCACAATAACCAATGGTGAGTAACCCACATCCATATTGGTGGCCTCAAAATCACGGACAAATATGTTCTGCTTACCATCATCGTTATTGGCAATCCATGCATTGTCCACGATCTCTACCAAGGTTTCCCTAAATGTTGGGAACCTAGTATACTCATCGAGCACATATTCGAAAAACCTTTTACCGTATAAAGGGATAAAGTTGTTGTTTATCAATACGGTATCCGGTTTACTGTTAAAATATGCGTTTTCAATTTGGTTATGTGTGCTTCTTTTTTCAATGACATCCTTCATCTCCCTATCTAATACGAAGTGTTTGGAGGTCTTATTGGCATATTTTATTTCCGGTACATCATCAATCGTTACGCTATAATGTTCCTTGTCCGCTCCCCAAACTTGAAAAAGTGATTCGGTGTCCAAGTTTTCGGAATCCAGTGAGAACATAAATACTCCATCGGAATCGGTAGATACCATCCGATATTCGTACGCCTCACCGGGCAAGGAGAAAACAACCTTTTTATTGGTAGTTTCCAGACCATCTTTACTCGAAATCTCCCCTTTGATGATCTCCCCTCTCAGTTCTGGCAAATGTTCTGCTCCAGTAGGATTAGGATCAATTGCCGTAAATTTCTTGGTGTAATCCCGAGGTGACGTTCTCTCACCGTAATCCAAGTCTTTATATACTTTACGAACCGATATGGAATAATTACCCTTATAATTTGATGTGGGCACCAACTCTAATTCCACCTTTTCCCTAGTTCCAAAAAGCGCCTTGTTCAAAACCAACTCCAAACTTGTATCCGTAATTGTCCCGGTACTTCCACTAGCGTTGTTCCCTGACAAAGACTTGTCTCCCCAAAAGATTTCTTGATCGTTTGTATAGGGATTCAATATGATCAGTTCGTCGGAATAAAATGTTTCGGTAGACCAATTTTTCATGTAAGCGGTATATGCTACCAAGGTATAATATCCGGAATCCAGGTTGGTGGGAATAAAAATATCACCCTGTCCCATTCCATCTATCAATTTTACCTTTTGAATAATCTTGCGTTCCCCAGATTCATCCAACAACTCCACATAAGCCATTTTGCTCGCAGTGGACAAAGACTGATTTATTTTACTGAGTGCGTACAATTTAAAATTAAGGTATTCACCCGAAAACAACAGATTGGTATTATAATGTACATAAACACCTTCGGTGCCTATTCCATTGGTTAAATTGGAATACGCCGCGTCCTTTTGGCCAAATGCAGCCACAAACAAAAAAAAGGCCGTAATGTTTAACAAATACTTTTTTGGCATTGTCTTTAAATTATTGTTCTTCCCAAAAATCTGGCACTACGTTAGTTCCAAACAGCGTACAGTCCACACATCTGGCAGGTGCTACTTGATAAACAAATGGAGGATCTTCCCCAATGTATTTATATTGACCAGTGGTAATTCTTTGAAATAATTCCGGATCGGAAAGTGAGCTGTACCGCTCAAATTCACAGTCTCCCAAATAGGGAATATCGTTTCCAAATATCTCCTGAAAGCTGAAAAAGAAACGCCTTGTGGTAAAGGAGACCACCTCGAACAGGCCAACTACCTTAACACTGTCATCACTGACATGGCGAACATTCCCGACAATAAGTCCTGGTTGTGGTTGGGAAAAAAGGTTATCACTACTGGAAAAGCTTTTCAGGGTCTGATAGAATTCGTAAGATGCGTTGGTTTGGGCATATTGCTTAACCAGTATACTGTATCGATGTGCAATCCGCCTATCCCTGCGCTCTATAAATCGAATTGGAAAATCCACGACCTTGTTCTCCGATAGGTTATTGGTTTCCGTGATCAGTATGGAATTGGAGGTTTCCGTTACATAGCAAACCCGCTCTTCTTCTTCTTTATAGACAACTTCGAGCAGTGGTGGTGATTCGGTAACGACACTTAACTCCTGCAAAGGCTTATAAAAGGATTCAAACCTATAGGTTTCTTCGTATTCGTATCTAAAATAACCTTCGTTGTCCCCTGTTGAGGTTCCATCCACATAAATTTCCACGCCATCTTCTCCATTTTCGTTTGTGATCCTTCTAGCCCTAATGTCATCCACAGTGGTTGGTGCGGTAAGTTGTACTTGGCCAGAGGTAAACTCCTCGCCATTTTCGTCAACAACCCTTAATTGATAGTCTACTCCCGGTGCTGCGGCAAACACTGTATTGGATGTATAAATTCCCGGTGAAGTCTGCTCAAAACCAATGGTACTACCACCGTTTACGAGCACTTCGACCGTAGCTCCGGACACTTGAACCTCATCTTCCCCTTCTTCATAGCTACGGGATATATAAATCTCATGTTGTTTGGCCTCTGTGGTGATACTCGCGTTTACGATCAAGATATCCTCAAAGTCCGTTGTTTCTACTTCAAAGGGCTCGGTACATGCACTTAAAGTCAGCACTACTGCTACTAACAAAAAGATGATATGGTTTTTTGTGGGCATGCTAAGAGATTTCAAAATTTAAAATTATATGTTATCGAAGGCACCGGAATCGAGAAAATTGAGCTTTTATAAGCCTTTACATCTCCGTTCTCCGTGGTATAAAATACAGAGTAGGGATTGTTCCTGCCCAGGACATTGTACACCGAAATAGTCCAGAAACTATGCCCGACTTTATTGAGCTTATGGTTCCCTTCAATATTGAAACCAAGATCTAATCGGTAAAAGTCCGGAATGCGATAACTATTACGGTCACTATAGACCGCATATTCCGCATCGTTAAAGGTAAAGTTGCCCACTGGCACGGTTACAGGCCTTCCTGTTTGATACACAAAGTTTGCGGAAAGACTGAATCTTCTTGTGAACTTATAGTTCGCGACCATGCTCAAATCGTGTGGTTTATCAAAGTTGGAAGCAAAAAAATCTCCATTGTTCACTCTTTCTTCCTCAAACTCGCTATCCAATTTCAAGAAGGACCTTGAATAGGTGTAGCCCAACCAACCATTCAGCTTGCCTCTATTCTTTCTGATCAAGAATTCAACACCATAGGACTTACCTTCGCCCTGCAGCACTTCGGTCTCTACGTTCTCGTTCATCAACAATTGCGCTCCTGTTTTAAAATCAAGTACTTTATTGCTTGTTTTATAGAACCCTTCCAGACTTATCTCATAGGCATCGGCATCCAAGTTTTTAAATATTCCGAACGAATATTGGTGGCCTTTTTGCGGTTCTATGTTGAGGTCGGAGAGTTTCCATGTATCAATGGGGGAGATCGTGGTATTATTGGTAAGAATATGGACGTATTGAATAGATCGGTTATAACCCGCTTTTAAGGAAAGGCTCGGTGTGATAAGATATCTCGCACCCGCCCTAATCTCCGGTCCACCATAGGTTTCTATTACTTCGTTGTTGCCATATTGAATAGTATCCCTAACACTTCCCTGATTCTTGGGAGCACCCTCCTCATATTCGTACTGGGTCTGTTCCCCAAGGGCCATAAAGGTTGAATATCGCATTCCCAGATCAACTGCTAATTTTTTAGTGATGTTATAATTGGCCGATAAATAAGCCGCTGCCTCCAAGGCACGTTCTTTTTCCAATGAATTGTACTCAATGGAGGACCCATCGTTCAGAGGTTCCAAAGTACCGGGCTCCACGGCATATAATTTGCCTTCTACGCCATAGTTGAACCTTAGGTCGGTACTGTGCAAGTAATCCATATTTATCCGTGCCTCCGTCTCATTGATCTTATAGCCCAGATCAAAATCGTTATTGGCACCTCGTTCATACTCGATATTAAAGGTATAGCTACTGTTGGCCAATTGCACCTCGGACAAATGTTTGTCATTGAACCTATGTTGCCACCTCAACGATACAAGTCGGTTATCGTAGATGTATAGCGAGTCGGACGAAATACTAAAGTTATCCTTGCTGTAATAGGCCGTTGCCTTTACCCTATTGTTTTCGTTTACCTGGTGTGTGTAGTTTATTATTCCATCGTAAAATGATGCACGGCTTTTGCTCAACGACTGCTCTTTCATGGATCTTAGAATCCAATTGGCATATGCCCCTCTGGCACCAAACATAAGGGATGATTTTCCTTTGACTATCGGGGTCTCCATAACCAAATTACCAGTCACCGGTCCCAAAGAGGCTTCCCCTTTAAATTCGGTATTGTCACCATCCTTAGTTTTAATATCGAACACCGATGACAATCTCCCTCCGAATTTTGCCGGTATATTTCCTTTATACACTTCCAATTGACCAATGGAAAAAGGGTTGATCGCTGAGAAAATTCCAAAAAAGTGTTGTGGGTTGTACAAGGTGGCACCATCGAAAAGCACCAAGTTTTGGTCGGCCTTTCCTCCCCTAACGTTAAATCCTGTGGCTCCTTCCCCTGCAGAGGATATCCCCGGAAGTGCGGTAGCGACCTTTAATACATCCCTTTCCCCAAGAACTAATGGGATTGTTTTGCTTTCTTCGCTATCTATTTCCTCGGTGCCACTAACGGTTTCTTCTATGTTTTTATAAATGTCCCCTTGGACCACTACCTCATCTAACTGTTCTACGCTTTCCTCAAACACAAGATCCAAGGTCCCATCATTAAATACAATTATTTCCTTTTCAGAACGCTCTATCCCCAAAGCCCTGAACTTCAATATATTGGAACCAGCAGGCAGCTCAATTCGATAAAAACCCTCAAAACTGGTAACTGCAAGCAATTGATTGTTCTCGGTAGATATCGTCATATCCGGAATAGGATCGCCCGATTCAAAATTGGTAATATTCCCAGATAGAATGTATGTATCCTTTGATCGTGTTCCTGTTTCCCTACCCACTCGTATGGTCTCCATACTTTTGGCGACCACCTTATCTTGGTTCCCATAAAAAATCGGAGCCACTTTTTGAGACGCGGTAACCTTTTCCACCTCGGTGGTATCCTTTCCGAAAAATCCTTCTGGTAGCTTACCGTAGATGGTATTGTTATTCGTGAGTATCACTTTGTCCGGTAGATACAAAAAATAGTTCACCGTGGTTCCTTCCAATAAATCGTCCAAAATGAAGCCAATATCCTTTCTAACAAAACTTTTTTGAATGAGGCTATCGGTAAACCAATCCTTTAGGTAAAAAATCTTGAAATCCGAACTCGAGTTAATTTGCTCAAATGCTTCCGCTCGTGATATATTATCAAAAGTGATGGATATTTCCTTATCACCAACCTGTGAGTGGGCTGCTTTGGATACCAAAGCAAACAGAATCAACACTAAACATTTCCTCATATTTGGACTGAGTTTACCAGTTTATTGAACAGCAGCTTAAAGAATGTATCCTTGTCTGTTCGATATGCAATTCTGTTTTCCTTAAAAAAACTGCGCAAATCTTTCTTTTTTTCTGTGAATATAGAATTCCAATTTCCTCTTGAGTTCGCGTCTTCCAGAACACCTTGGTACAATAAAATGTAATCCACTGTATCTTCATACTCGATCACTACCTGGCTTTCTTTTCTGGTCTCCACTCTTTTTTTGGTATATTTTTTTAATAGAAGGTTTTCACCTGAACTTTCCAACACTTCCACATAACCGTACTGTTCAGCACCTTCTATATTTACATCCAATTTTATAAAGCGATGGCCCTCAATTGTAAATTCCTCCACCTTGTTCTTAACCAACCTCACCAACAATCCTGTCGGCCTGTATTTTGGTGTGGCCAAAAGCTCATCCAAGTGAACATGGTATTTTACATTCTGTCCAAAATAGGGCTGACCATCAAAAACAAAATCTGCTTCGGTGAAATCACTTTGTAAAAAAAAAGGGTGTGTAGTCGAGGCTGTGGAAAGCCTTTCTCTAAATATGGGTCCATTGTACAATTCCATGTTTTGTTCACCCATGATTGAATCGAAAACAGAATACACCTGATGGTCGCTGTCAACCATTTGACCCTGAGCACAAAAAGGGTTCAGCAACATTAAAACAAGTAATGATACCCCAAGAATATAATTCACTGATAATCTAAAATGAGAGATGGTTAGAGGTTTTTGATTGGTGAATATGAAAAGAATAGTTCTATGGTAAATATAGGATTTTGATTACGATTAATTCATGCAGTATTATTTTTTTAACTTTTTGTAAACAAATTTTAAATCGAATTGAAATTTGACAAAGGATATGTTATAATTGACTTTTCCGAGTCAAATTTATATTCCTTTACACACCCTTATTTCTTTAAAATACTGGGCAAATAACCGAGGGTACGCTTAAATGCCTTGGTAAAATGCTGCGGGTTGGCATAACCGACCTCGTGTGCAGCCTGGGCAATGGTCATACTTTTATTTTTTATCAGTTTTCTTGCCATTTCCATGCGCAAACGGGTAATGTATTTGAAAATCGTATTACCGTAAACAAGCTTAAAATCCTTTTTCAATTTTGATTCGTTAAAACCTGCTATCGCTGCCAAATCGGAAATGTTAAGATTGCTGCTCAAATTGGATTTGATATAATCCTCGACCATACATAAACTGTCAAAATCGGATTTTGGCAAATTATGGTTTACCAACGACTTGCTCCTGCCATTGGCCTCGATCAGCAGATTTACCAAAAGTGTTACGAGTTTAGATTGTAAATAAGTATGTTTCAACTTGCCTTGAAATGGACAATTGGTAATTTCATCCAAAACAAGTTCCAGTTCCGGGGTAATGGAGCGAGGCTTGTTCCAAAAAACAAAAGGTTCTTCACTATTTATGGCCTCACTAACATTGGCCCAAACCTTTTCATAGTCATCCCCTGCCAATTGTTTGATTAATTCCGAGGTAAAAACCAGTTCCAAGGTCTTTCTCGAACCCTCTTTGTATTCCAAAGTACCATTGGCTCGGGGCAGGTAAAACATATTGTAATGAAAAGAAGGTATTTCCAGCAAAGGTCGAGATCCGTCCTTTGGCACATATCTAAAGTTGCCGGCAATCTCAAAATGAATCACAAATACCGAAAAATCACTGGACACCTGAAAACTATAGCCCTTGGTTGAACGGATGTCCTTCCTCACTACAAAAATCCCATCCAATTGCTGTTCATGAATTTCTCCCTCTACATCCTCCAAGTCAATCGGTATCAAATTTTCTACCAACTCCTTACCCCTAAAGTTTTTCGGATATTCCTTGAGGTAAACACTGTTTCTGAACAGATGGCTTTTTAAGATTGATTGCATTACTTCCTTTTGCGTATGTAAAACTTCCTTTTGCGGTACCTCTCCATCCAACTCCCGTTTTAGATTTGCAAATCTAATTTATTTAGATTAAATCTTAATAAAGATAATACTTTTAACACTGAAATGGGCAAACACCTCTTTACCGTACTCTTCTTGAGCATTATATCCCTACAAGCGCAAAACAACTCCGAGGGAGTTGTTTTTGGGAGAATTCAATCGGAAGACGGCCAACCATTGACCTACGCCACCATTGTTTTGGAAGGAACCGACCACGGTACACTTTCGGATGCGGATGGTAATTTTGAGATAAATGTTCCTTACGGCAAATACACCCTCTCCGTTACATTTGTGGGCTACTTTAAAGCCACAAAGGCCATTGAAACCCAACCTGATAATAGGAGGGTAAGAACTAATTTTATTTTAAAGGAAAACACCGAAATCCTTGAAGGGGTAACCGTGAACGGTAAGACCAAGGAAACCGAACTGGAGACAAAAGGTTTCGCCGTAAATGCCGTCGAGACCAAAGAGGCCGGCCTTCGGAACATACAGGCCAATGAATTATTGAACACCACTGTTGGGGTAAAAATTCGTCAAAACGGAGGTCTCGGTTCCAATGTGGAATACTCACTGAACGGGTTATCCGGTAGTGCCGTTCGAATATTCATAGACGGGATTCCCATTTCCACATATGGCTCTTCCTTTAACCTAAATAGTATTCCCCCCTCCATGATCAAACAGATCGAGGTCTACAAAGGGGTCGTACCCGGTCATTTGGCAGATGATGCGCTGGGAGGCGCCATAAATATCCAGTTACACCAAGAAGCAAGGAACAATTTTAACGCCTCGGTATCCTACGGCTCATTCAACACCTTTCAAGCCAGTGCAAATGGTGTCTATCGTTTTGATAAATCCGGATTCACCGTAAAAGCTTCTGTTTTTCACAATTACTCGGATAACGATTACGAAGTTTCCGGCAGGAGCGTCGTGGTTACTGGAATCGGAGGAGTACAAACACCAATAACCGCAAAACGTTTCAATGATGCGTATAGATCCACCGGGGGCATGGTGCAAATCGGTTACACCGATGTAAAATGGGCCGATCAATTTTTTGTTGGAATAACAGGTTCCGATGATTATAAAGAGGTACAACATGGGGCCTTTATGACCATAACTCCCTATAAGGACAGATTCATGGAATCTGACGCTTTATTGGCAAATCTAACCTATCAAAAAAGAGACCTTTTCACCAAAGGCTTGGACCTGAGCATTCATGGCCTTTATGGCAAACGTAACCGTGCGGTAAACGATACCGTCGCCTGGGCTTACAGTTGGAATGGTGAAAGAGCCATCGACTTTAGGGGCAATGAATACCAATACTCATGGGGCTCCCAACAAGAAGGCGGGCCCACCTTGGCCAAGATCAACAGAAATGTGGCTTCTATAAGAACAGGACTTTCTTATGCCATAAACAGAAACAATAAAATTTTACTCAACCATGTCTACAACGGCATTGACCGGGAGGACAGTGATGAACTAAGGTCCGTCCTTGAAAATACGTTCAGTGGAACAAGGGATTTGCGCAAAAACATCTATTCCCTGACCTACGAATTAAATGCCTTCGACAACAGGTTAAAAACCAGTTTGTTCGGGAAATATTACCAACAAAAAACCACAAGTATAGATCCGGCTATAGTTACGGATTCAGAAGGAAACAATCAAATTGTGGATGAAATAGTAAGCAGCAACAAAACCTATGAAGGGTATGGTTTTGCACTTTCGTATGCCCTGTTTCCAAACCTTACTTTGCTTTCATCTGCTGAAAAAGCGGTAAGACTGCCGAACGAAACCGAAATTTTTGGTAATGATGGTGACAACGTTGTGGCCAATTCGAGTATAGATCCAGAGCAAAGCAACAATTATAACCTCGGGTTTAGACTTGGGACCTTCTCGGTAAAGAAACATGACTTTGGTATTTCCACCAACTTTTTTGTTCGAAACATAAAGGATAGGATAGGCTTGCCCATAGAAACATCCTTAAATGTGGACGATGAGCTGATCTTATACGTGAACCAAGGCAGCGGGACTTCCATTGGATTCGACGCACAATTGGATTATACCTACAATAACAACTTGGGAGTGAATTTTAACATCTCCCGATTTGACCTGACCGTAGAAAACAGAGGTGTTGAAATTGATGTCCCCAACACCCCATTTTTCACGATGAACGGAAGCTTGCGATATGCTTTCAACAATTTGATCCAGAAGAACTCCAGACTAAACCTTTTCTATACCATGTATTTTACCGGCGAGTTCTCCTATCTGGTTCCACAAGGCTCAAATACGGTGGGGGATGATTTTTTCAAGGTTCCGGAACAACTATCCCAAGATCTTGGGTTCAGTTACACCTTTCCCTACAAAAAGTTCATACTGAGTTTCGACATCAAGAACATTTTTGATAGACCGGTATACGATAATCTTTCTGTACAAAAACCAGGTAGGGCATTCTACCTAAAATTAAACTATATAATCAATTCAATTTAACTATTAAATACTATAAAATGAGACGCAACTTATTAAATATGAAGTATTTGCCAGCTATACTGATCCTAACCACATTGTTGGTATCCTGCAGCGATGACGACAACGGCGGAACACCGCCTCCTGTAGATCCGGTCGAAGAATCCCGATGGATCACCGTTGCTGCGGCCAGAATGGGTGAAAATCCAGGGGATGGAAACGGCGGAACATTGATCTACTCTATTAGCAGTGAAGATGCAAAAGACCCGACCGTTTCCATTGAACCGTTCGATAACGGTTTTATAGTGCCATCCAACCGAACCGCAAGATTACAATCTTCCGAAGATGGATCTACCATTTTTAATATCAGTTATGCCGGGGATACCGGAGGAAACTATACCAAATATACTGTAGAGGGTGGTCAAAATTTTACCCAAACAGGTACACAGATAAGTATTGCACCATATGTGGGTTCCGCACCAAGATGGATCAAATTGTTTGATGGAGACCAGACAGGTTCAGCTGTATATGTGTCCACTGAGCATCAATTCGATGAAAATGACAACTATGTGAGAACAGAGGCCACCATGGGAGTTTTAACCCTAGATCTTGCAAATTCACAAATAAATGAATTCCAAGAGCACAGCATTGCCTTGAGTGCCGAAGAGGAAGCTCAGGGCTATTATATTTCCAGAATCGATATGCCGGTACTCAACCAAGCCGGTGACAAATTATATATCGGGGCCCGGTTAAGTAAGGTTGACCCTGAGACCGCGGAGAGGGACAATGACTACGAGATCTTGGGATCAAAAACCATTGTACTGGATTATCCTTCACTCTTGAACCCGTCGGTAATTACTTCTACTGTTGGTCATGGGAATACCAATGGTTACCGAAGCATCAATGCATTTCTATACAATAGCAGTGTGTACCAAGCCAATCAAGGCGACCCAGATGGTTCACATATTCTAAAAATAGATGCTGACAACGAATACGACAATTCATACGATTTTAATTTAGATGAAGCATTGGGCGTAGAAGATGCCTATATACTTGCCTGGAGGCCAGCATCAAATGGAAAAGCCGTCTTGGCCTACCGTCACGCCGGGTCTGCTGAGGGTGTGGCCGGTGCTCAAGGGTTTTTCGCATTGGTGGATTTGGAGGCCCAAACGGCCCAGCGTATTGACGCCATTCCTTATGACCCTGATTTTTACCTGTTCCAATATCAAGGTTTTGTAGTGGATGGGACAGAAATCTATGTGACCCAGGCCCCTGTCGGTGAAAATGGGAACATTTACATTATAGACACGGAAACTGGCGAGGTAACCCAAGGGGCCGAGCTAGTAAATGTTGAAGGAAGTCACTTTATTGGGACTTTTTAACCTGAGGATGTATCAAAATCCGAATTGCTCCGTGAGATGTGCCTCTATCTCACGGAGCTTTTTATTTAAATCAACCATTCATCGTTTCTTTAGGAATATGTATCACTTAGCAACATGAGTAATCAGCCCCAGAATTGAGATGTAAGGCTGCCCACCTATACAATTGTTAATTCACCGACTCTCAGTTCACTTTTATTCTTCAATATTGGGTCAGTCTTTGTGGTATCCAAAATTTGATTTTCTTTCCAAAATATCTCGGCTTCCTCAATGGGGTCCATTATAACTAAGTGTATCCACTCGTTTTCCAACAATAATTTTAAGTTCTTGTTCCGAGAAAGAATGGAATCCACTCTTTCTTTAGGGGCCTGAACAACTACGGAAAGTCTCAAAGGAGTGTGGCAGGGGTCATTATCATCATGGTACAACGACTCCCATGGCAGTCCCACCTTAAGGTCTCCACCATTGCCCTGTACAGCTCCGAACTGTCCTGTAATGTTATGGGTAATCTTACTTCCGGCCCCAAATTTTTCATTGTCCACCGTTGCAAAATAATAGTGGTTATTGATCCATTGTGTAACTACCATCGGACCCTGCATAATCGCTTCCAGCGCTTTGCCATCCTTGTCCATTCTCCAATCATATGAATGTAAAAAACAACGACCATCCAAGTTATGGTGCATGGTAACTTTACGTGGCGCTATCACAAAGCTTGCGTTTTTCGCCAACCCCCATTCTGGTCTCGTTTCACCCCAATTGTTAGCATTTATGTGCGCCTGGGCCACACTGTTTAGGGGAATTCCCAACCTTTCTTGGGTTGCGGAGACCTGGGCCTTTTGCAAGTCTGTTTTGATCTTGGACACCAGCTGTTGATGTGACAAGGGCACCATTGCATCGAACAATTCAATCTCATCGGTAGTTGTATTATGTTCGGCTCCCACAAAAATGGTGGTTTTTGGTATTTTTATTCCAAATTCAGTGGAAAGAACTTCCCTTACCTGATCATTGTTCGCCATTTTCGCCAACATTCGAGCGTTGTGCTTACCAGATCTAGCTGCACAGGCACCGCAATCCAGACTTGATGCGAAGGGATTGTTCGCGGAATGACTCCCGTGCCCCACAAAAACGACCACGGGAGCAAAAGATTTCCAACCCATCAGGTCGAATCCCGATTTTACGATGGCTGCTTGTTCCTGTATTGGAATATCCGAATTTGAATGGGCACTTTGTATTTCCGGCTCACAAATGGATTCATGACCAACCTTAGTATGTCTTTTGGATATTGTTGGAGCAATGGTTCTTGCGACCAGGTTCAACCCATAAAAAAGACCAGACCCCTCAACAAAACCAAAAGTGGAGGGCAGCATATTTTTCATCCGCTTTAGGAAGTAGTTCCAGAACTTGGTGCGTGCTGCATTTCGGTCATAAATATCTTTTTTGGCCTGATTATCCTTCGTCGCCATTTCCGTCACCTTATAAACTGAATCCAATATGGGAGGACAGGATTTTTGAACCACTTCGTCCGTAGTATTTTCATAATCCATGGCAATTCCAAAAAAGCCCGCATAGCCAAATGTCTCATAGTTCCCCGCAGATTCCACATGCCTACGAATCAGCTCGGATCTTGTATCAATACAAAAAACCATTTGCGCATCCGGCACAGCATCCTTTCTGTTTTCATTTTCATCTTCCTCTGGCTTATCCTTGAGCATACGGACCATTTCCAATTGCCAGCTCTTCTCCCAAGATTTCAACCAGATGTGCTGGAGCTCCAATACCTGATGGTTCATCTCTGAAAGTTCGGTATTTACCAGAAATTCCATCCCAAGATGTTTGGCAGTCCACAAACGTACAGCTAGGTACTGCTCCAAATCCACAGGATACTTGTTCTGCCAATGGGGTTGGTTTTCACCCCTGTGCTTTATATAACCCGTCCACCCTGGCAAAGCCGCCAAATGAACTCTGAAAATGTCCAATATTTGTGCATTGGAATAACCGGACAACAAATTTTCCAACGTTTCCCAAGAAGTCTTGGGGATATCTTTGGCATTTACCGAATTCAAATTGTTATCGTAGGGTACCAACATTCTCCAAGCTTTGTAAAACCCTTGTGACTTGAACGGCATTTCCCATTCTGCCAATCCTTCGTCCAAAAAAGCAGAGAGCCACTTCACCATAAGCCTGTCCAAATCGTTCTGTGGATTTGTTGTAAGTGTATCCTGCACAGACTCCATTAATTTCAAATAGTAATCAGGAGATCTTTTATATCCACTTTTTGCCAGTAAATCCTTAAGTTCAGAAATATCTATCTCTCCGTTTTCCAAAGCCCTCCGGTATAAGATTGCCTTTGGATATACCGATGTACCAAGATTTTTTTGTGCTTGTTGAACGGCATCGGCAAAAGAATATTCCTCATATCCGCTCAAGGGATTTGATGTGACAAAGGAATACAATGGCCAAGTGTTGCCAACATAATTGGAAGCCTTTTCAATGATTATTTCTAAAGAATATTGATTCATTGCATGTTTGTTTTATACATTAAGATTGTCCTTTTGTTGGGCTGAGAGATGTTCATCAATTTGATGTACAACCATGGTATCTGACGGTATACGCCCAACTTCATAAGAAAGAAACCGACCAAGAATATCAGTCCAAAACCTAATTGTAGAGGGGACACCCGACTTGGCACCGCAACTACCTCCATTCCGACCATAAAGGTCGACACCCATTTGTACATTAAGGCATATGCCCCGATTCCGGCCACGAATAGAATTGGCGGCAAAACAATCTTTTGGATTCCTGTAAATAAATGCTGTTTAACAATATTGTAGGTTGCCTGCCCAACTGCAATGGAAGCGATCAACGTTAGGAAGATGCCGCTGTCCCAATCCATTCCTTTTCCTGTAAATCTAGCAAAAAGGAAGGCGCCAAGAATACTGTACAGCAGTACAATCAATGCGTCCAATGCTTTTATGCGGATAACCGGTGGCTGTAAAGGAGTGGACTGTTTTACTCCTTCTCCAGATGACAAGAACAAATACGCTTTATAAAAACCGTGCAAGATCAAATGGGCTATGGCCGCATTAAAAAATCCCAGACCACATTGCATGATCATAAAACCCATTTGTGCTATGGTGGAGCAGGCCAAACGTTGCTTTACATTTACCTGTATCAATTTTGCAAATTGAGCTACGATTGCTGTAAGCCCCCCGATGACAAAGAGAATATTCATGGTTTGGGACTCGATAATGATAGCGGCCAAAAGTGTCAATAAAATCCCAGATCCGTTAACAAATCCCGCATGCATAAGTGCCGAAGCGGGCGTAGGAGCGGTCATGGATGAAAGCAGCCATTTATGAAATGGGAAAATAGCGGACTGTATCAATGCAGCGATTATGATGAACAATGCAGTAATAAGGACCAAAAAATAGGGCGTTTGGTCCACGGAAGCCATAAGATCGCTCAACGTGATTACATTATGATATGCGGCCAATAGCAACAATCCAAAGCTCAAAGAAACACCACTTGCCAAAAAATATTGCTGTGCTAGAAGCCTCGCTTCTCGCGCTTCGCCCCAACTGGTATCAAGACCAATCAATGAGGCCATAACAAATCCCATCATAAACCAACCCAAAAGCAATGGGACCAAATGATCGGAAATCAAAAACAACAGTACTGCCGAGGTAAAGGCGATGCACAACAACATGAACTTGGACCTTTGTCGCTCACGCTTAAAATAGGAGTTGGCGTATGTGCTAATAATGGCACAAAAAAAGGTTACAACGGTCGATATCAACAAAGTGAAACCGTTGACCCGGAACAGGCCCCAAAACTTCCATTCTGGTATTTCAGGAAAATAAGCTGCCCCAAAAACCAATTGTGAAATAAAAACAAGCCAAAATAAAACCGGGGTCAACCCGGTTGCTTTGTTTCTTTTGGAAGGCGGTATGAGTATAGTTGCTATTTGCGTCATTGTTATTTGATTGGATTTAAACAAATCGTTATTGGATCTTTTTGTCGGGCACAACCCTATTTACCCCATTTCTAAATCTGGCTAAAATGATCACCCCCAAAATGAAGCAGCATGGTAAAATACGGTCCATAAAAATGGATTCATTCATGTAAGACATCACAACCAATGCGATCATAGCCGTTATGGCCAGTATCACTTGGAAGATGTTGGATAATTTTTTCATGTGTTGGAATTTTAGATTTACTTTTAATTGCCGAAATCGATTTGATTGATGTTAGTCCACGTATTTCATCTCCAATATACCGGTGATGGCGATCTTCTTCCCTTTGGTCCGAGCTTGGTCAATGATATTTCGAGCAACTGATTTTTCTTGCTCCAATTCCCCTATGCGACTATCAAGAAATTTGGTTGTGCTCAAATGGTTGCCCTCCCAAATCTTCAACCTTTGGATCTTGTGAAAATTTATTTTTTCATCAATAAGGGCCGTGATCACATCGGACGCTTCCGTTGGGGTAAATGTTCCATCCACCAACTGGATTTTTCTCTCATCTGTTGCGACTTCCTTTAAAACTTTTGCTTCCATTGAATCTGTGGTTTATTTTTTTCCGAGTGCAAAGGTTGGGCAAACAATTCATATATTTTTATTTATATTTATAATGCTATACATTAATTATATTTATGTATTATACTTTACACCAACTTCAGATATTTTTAAAAATATCTGAATTACAAAGCATTACCAAGGCCTCAGAGGAGCTACATTTGACACAACCTGCCGTTTCAATTCAATTAAAAAATTTTCAAGAACAGTTCCCTATTCCATTGACAGAAGTGGTGGGCAGACGACTTTACGTTACAGATTTTGGAAAGGAAATAGCACAAGCGGCCAAAAAAATCATCACCCAAGTCGAGGAAATCAATTACAGGACCTTGGCCTATCAAGGAAACCTATCCGGAAAATTAAAAGTATCGGTCGTATCGACGGGAAAATATGTAATGCCCTATTTCATGTCCGATTTTATGACCGAAAACAAGGGTGTTGAACTTGTTATGGATGTTACCAACAAGTCCAAAGTATTGAGAAGCTTGGAACGTAATGAAGTCGACTTTGCGCTTGTATCCATTCTTCCAGAAAAAATGAATGTGCATACGGTAGAGTTAATGTCCAACAAACTATATTATGTCAGCAATTACAACAGGAAGCTTCCAAAATCATTTTCTCGCAAATATTTATTCGAAAAAACACCCTTGATCTACCGAGAGCCCGGTTCGGCCACCCGTAGTGCCATGGAGGGGTTTATAGAAAAACACAATTACTCGGTACATAAAAAGATGGAACTCACCTCGAACGAAGCTGTAAAGCAAGCCGTTATTTCAGGGCTGGGCTGTTCCATTATGCCATTGATAGGCAACAAGAATGCTCTCAAAAACCATGAGTTGAAAATAATACCTGTGAGAGGATTGCCCATTACCACCACTTGGAACCTGATATGGTTGAAATCGAAAAATCTATCTCCGGTGGCCGTAGCCTTTTTGGATTATTTGAAAGAAAGAAAAAATGACATTATTCAGAGAGAGTTCAGTTGGATAAACGACTTTAATAATGTTTGATTTTTTCAAGAAAGGTTAAGATTTAAAGTTTCGCAGATAAGAATCAAGCTTTATCATTTTAACCGCAGCTTTACGGATTTTCCTTTTTGATTTTGAGAATGTTCATGATTTATGAAATTTTGAATCTGCCTTGAAGCATTATATTAAACTTTGTCTTCTCGCTTTCTGTACTGCTTCCAGTTTGTTGTGGACCTGAAGCTTTTTGTAAATATTCTCGATATGCTTTCTGACCGTACTTGGGGATAAAAATAGATTTTTGGCGATTACGGTATAACTCAGTCCTTCCGCCACTTGTTCCAACACCTCCTTTTCACGGGTACTAAGTGAAATATCTGCTTCGGGTACCGACAATGATTCCCGTTTTTCAGGATACCTCAACAACTTAAGTGTCTTTACCGCGATTGACGGACTCATTGCTGCCCCACCCCCAATAGTTTCTAAAATGGCATTATGCAACCTCTCTGCTTCTATCTCCTTGAGCAAATAGCCGTCGGCACCGGCCTGAATGGCATTGAAGATATTCTCATCGTTATCAAAAACCGTAAGCATGAGTACTTTGATGTGGGGATATTTCTGTTTTACTATACGGACTGTTTCGATGCCGTCCAAAACAGGCATCTCAATATCCATGAGCACCAAATCCAGATTATGGCTTTTTTCCAGTTTAGCAAGCAGCTCGCTACCATTAAAAACCATGTACTTGATGTCCAATTCCTCAAAATCAATCAATTTCTCTTTGATGGCCCGAGCTAAGAACGTATTGTCGTCCACTATGGCCAGTTTGATTTTGCTCATGGTCGTCTATTTTTTAGTGTTAAAAGAATTATGCCCTCACCTGCAATGTTACCTTGGTACCTTTTCCGAGTTTACTTTCCTGAACGAAATCAATACCCGCTTTTTCGGCCCGGTTACGCATAATATGAAGTCCATTTCCAGTTGATTCCTTTGAGGAGTCAAATCCTTTTCCAAAATCTTCAATTACAATTTGAACGCCATCTTCACCATTGGTAAAATTAATATTGACCTGTGCTGCAGCTGAATGTTTGACGGCATTATTGATGGATTCTTGAATAATCCTGAAAAGATTCATTCCCACAAATGCATTGAGCACTTTATCGGTTGGACTCCCTTCAACTTTAACTCTCATTTCATCGTCCGTAGCTTCATGAATGGTAGCCGCCAATTGCTGGGTGCGCTCTTTGATATCCTCCAAACTGATCTCGTCCTTGTTCATGGCCCAAATGGTATCCCGAAGCTCGGAAATGGTGACAAGTGAAAATTGTTTCATTTGGGTAAGCTTTTCCATTAAAAATACCTCGCCTTTATCTATTCCACGTTTGGCAGAATCCGTTATGGAGGTCAAGTATGTGAGCTGCGAACCTATATTATCGTGCAGGTCTCGGGCAATCCGTAAACGTTGTTCCTTTAGGTTTTCTTGTGCCCGAGCCTCGGCCATAGCCTTCTCCAGAGCGGTTTCCCTTGCAAAGTTCCTCGCCTTAACCTTTTGCTCACGAAAAATCACAAAACCGACAATAAGCAGTATGGCCAAAAGAGCCCCACTTCCCATAAGCATACTGTTCCTATTTTTCAGGACTAGCTCACCCTCGACCAGTTCATTCTTTTGACGGAGTATCTCATTTTCCTTTTGTTCCGACTCGTACTTTTCCTTTAGGTTAAACATTTCCCTCGCCTTTTCTGTAAAGTATAAGCTATCTCTTGCTGCCTTATGTTTTTGGTGATAAACATAGGCCTTTTTAAAATCCGGTTTTTCTTCGTAAATCAAGGACAGGGTCTTGGAAAGTGCATCAATACCTGGAAGGTAATCTATGGAATCTGCTTCTTGATATGTGGTCAAAGCCAATTTTTCGGCACGATTCGTTTTTCCCTGATTAAGATATATATTGGCCAAGTCATTTTTTAGGGAAATCAGGGCCAAACGCTCTCCCTTTTTTTCCTGAAGGGCTATGGCCTCATTATAATAAAGTTCAGCTTCATCATATTTACCAAGTGCCCAACTTGCTAAGGCCAAATTCGTCAAAGGATATGCAAGCTCTAAAACAGCTCCTACATCTTTATTTGTGTCGTACGATTTTTTGGCATATTCAATGGCCTTGTTATACTGTTTGTTTTCTAAATAGGCCACGGCCAAACTGTTATAACACATCGCCATAAAATAGTTGTTCCCGATTCTTTCGTACAAATCCAATGCTTTGAGATAATATTCCATGGATAGACCAGGTTCTTGAATCAACTTATATCTATTCCCCAAGTTCAAATAGGATCCTGCTATCCAAAGGGTATCCTTTCCTTCCGTAAAGCTTTCCAAAGCTTTAAACTGAAAATCTACCGCCTTATCAAACTCAGATAGTGCTTCGTACGTATTGGCTAAATTGGTATAGAGACTTCCCAAAACAAAATAATCTTTGGAGTTTTCCAAAATAGGTTTAGCCTTCAAATGAAAACTCAATGCTTCTTTGGGTCTGCCCTCGTCCCAAGAGAGAATCCCGTACACAATCCATATTCTGGCCCTGTAATAATCGTCATCCAAAGCTTCTGCTTCATTAAATGCCAATTCTGTATAATATCTGGCACTGTCCATATCTATGGAACGAAACTTCATTGCGATATCTTTCAATACAAGAATCCTATCCTCACCTTCCTTGACTTCCAAGGTATCTTTCAACACATTGATGGCTTGTTGAATATCCTGCGCCTCAACAGTATGCAAAGACATTAGGCCGAAAAGGAAAATGGGGATCAGGGTCTTCTGAAAAATGGTCATTAGAGAAAAAAATGGTTGGTGCTTAAAACTAATCCAATTGATTATATAATTTAAGTTTTTGCAGAAAAATTAATTCGCTTTGTCCACCAACTTCTCGATAGTGGCATCCAAAAAAGATGTAATAGCCAGTTCTGCACCTTTCTTATACGTTTCTGGGTCACATTTAACGACTGAGACATTTATGTCTTCCTTGTCCTCTACACGCCAGACGTGAAACACCCCAGCATCCATTCCTCTCCTGTCCACATCTGCTCCTTGGGAAGCATCAAATTTTTGTTTTTCAAGAACGCCTTCAACCTCTACGCCACGATTGGAAACCATCATGCCTATATTAAACTTATTGTAACTTTTTGAATCAATCTTAAAATCGGTCTCTGCCTTTACCTGTGCATATCCGGCATGTCTGTTCAAGGCTCGTGTAGTTTCACTCAAGGCATTATCGAAAGCGAGTACGTTCAAAACCACCTTATTGAATATAAAATCAGTTTTTTGGTTGGAAACTTTCATTTCGACTTGCTCTTCATAATTGGCTATTTTCAAGGGACCTGTCTTCTTATTTTCCATGGATTGCTTGTTCACAATAAATTTTTGACCGGTAGGACGCATCACGATGGCCCCGAACTCATCTCCTTTTTCCCCACCTTGACCTGACCTTAAATCCCATCGTTTCTCACGGTTTTTTTGATAGGTGCTATGGTTCCACAACTCTTCAATGGGAGCTATCTCAAATCCTTTGGAAACAAGGTCTGCCTTATATTGTTCAAAGAGCATATCGGTTAGTTGCTGCAGCTCGTCCATATTGAGCCCATCCAATACCAAGGTCAAAGATGCCTTGGCATCGCCCTTTATTCCACCTCTCCACAGTTTTCCGCCTTTTTTCTTATCCTCTAATTGTAGCGCTGTTTGGAAATTGACTTGAAAATCGGAAATAACAATCCTTTTAGGACTCTTTCTAAAATTCAAATTAGCAGGCCCCAACATTTTGATTTTAAAATCCTTGACATTTTGCGCATTGACCTCTGGCAATACACACATTAGGATCAATAAAAAAGAAAATACAGATAAATTGATACGTTTCATACTATTGGTTTAAAGTTTTGAACAAACCTAGTCTCCCAGTATCTTGGTTTCAATAGGGCAATTGTCGTAAAATGAAGGAATGGAAAAGAATTGTTAGCATAGACGATAGCTAATTCCTGCTTTTTATGTAAAACGAGCATAGTTTGGCCATCTTCTACAACAAGGATCACAAAATTATACAAAAGGGAATTTGGAGCAATGGTCAGTTGAACAAAGAGTTCTAAATAGTAAATTTGCAGGGATAATCAAGCTTAGAAAATAAAAGGGCATTGACAACTGGCTCACCTTTAGAGGATTCCAAAATAGTTTATTTGACAACGAATGGGAAGGACCCAATACCTGATTCATTTGAATACCCCCATTTCTATACGCCAATTGCCATTGCCAAGAAGGCTGCGAATGACCTTCAAAATAGATTAGAACAAAATTTGCCGGAATTGGTGCATCAACCAACAGGACGCATGTTAGGGGTTCTTGTGGTTCAAAACAAAGAAGGCAATCTTGGATACCTTAGTGCCTATTCGGGCGAGCTTCAAACCAATCTTGAAATTATACCTTTTGTACCTCCCGTCCATCAATTGCCAAAAGGTGAGGATTTTCCAGAAATGGCAGCTATCAATGCCATTAACGAAGAAGTTAGAGCGTTGGAAGAAAGTGAAGGGTTCATCCGTGCGAAGCAACACTTAATAAAGATAACCAAAGAGACCAAAGAAAATATTCTGGTCGCTAAGAAAGCGGCAAAAAAAAGAAAATCGGAACGTGACAGATTAAGGCGAGAGTCCATTCACTTCTCTGAAAAAGAACGCCAGCAGCTTTTGGAGGATTTGGCAAAACAAGGTGCCAATGAAGGAATGGACCTTAGACGATTCACCCGTTCCGAGAACCTGCGGTTGGAAAAAGCAATAGCGGCCCATAAGGAATTTGAAAAACGAATCGAATCGCTAAAAGCACTGCGTAAAGCCAAGTCCAACGAGTTACAGGATTCTATTTTTAGATCATTCATTTTTTTGAACGGGGAAGGAGAAGGCAAATCCGCAAAAACAGTCTTTACCGATTTCGGGGTCGATGTACCACCTGCCGGAGCTGGGGAATGCGCTGCTCCTAAACTGTTTCAATACGCCTTTAAAAATGGACTGAAACCTGTGGCACTAGCAGAGTTTTGGTGGGGACCCTCTCCCAATTCGGAAATACGGGAACATGGCAATTTTTACCCGGCCTGCAAAGGTAAATGCCAACCTATTTTGGCACATATGCTCAAAGGAATCCAAGTAAAACCAAACCCCTTGTTGGAAAATTTTGGAGCAGGTAAAAAATTGGAAATATTATTTGAAGACGAACATCTGGTGGTCGTAAACAAACCTACCGGCATGTTGTCCGTCCCGGGCAGGCACATAAAAGATTCCGTTAAATCCCGCATTCTGGAAAAATACCCCAAAGCTACCGGTCCACTAATTGTACATCGGCTAGATCAAGACACCTCGGGAATAATAATCGTTACCCTCTCCAAAAAAGTAAATAAGCTATTGCAGCAACAATTTTTAGAGCGTACCATTCGCAAGACCTATTTTGCGGTTCTAGAAAAACCTATAGCTACAACCACTGGAGAGATATCGCTGCCCCTCATCTTGGATATCAACAATAGGCCGATGCAAATGGTACACTACGAACATGGCAAACCAGCTTTGACACGATTCCAGGTCATAAAAAAGACAGCTCGTCAAACTTTGATAAAATTGAACCCCATAACGGGTCGTTCGCATCAACTTCGGGTACATTGCGCCCATAAACTGGGATTGCATGCGCCAATCGTAGGGGATAATTTGTATGGCACTCCATCGGAGCGACTTTGTCTGCATGCACAGCAAATAGAATTTATGCATCCTGTTTCCAAAGAGGAAATGACGATCAGTACAGAAATACCTTTTGATATTTGACGATCAGCAGTATTCAGCAACTAAGAAAACCTAGTTGATTGATTTGGATTGATTGAAGAAAAGTAGCCCCGGCAAGAATCGAACTTGCATCTAAAGTTTAGGAAACTTCTATTCTATCCATTGAACTACGGGGCCATTTAAAAATGGAATGCAAAAATAGCGTTTTTAGCATATTTTACGCAATCCCACTATTCAATTTATATGGTTTTATTTAAGAGAGCTCTTCTAAGATCAAACATTCCTGTTCCGTTCCTCTTCCTTAAGGACTTTTTCTAAATAAGAACGTGATAAGGGCTTATCCACATAACCTGCGATAAGCTCATGTTCTTTGGCAATGCTGCGGTCCGAAGAATTGGTAAATGCAGAAAGGACATAAATACTTGGAAGTTTATGGTCTTTGAAGAGATTCTCCAAGTTTTTCAAAAAATCCCAGCCGTTCATTCCATCCATAACTAGATCCAAAAAGATAATATCGGGTAGCTTGTTGTGCATTTCAATAGCACTAAAACAGGCCTGTATACCCTCTTCACCACTGGAACAGGTAACAATATCAAAATCTCCATGGGATTGCTGAATACAATATCGGGTCGCAAATTGCGATACCAAATCATCGTCTATGATAAACGTGGTAAGTTTCATGTAGGGACTATTAAGTAAGTTTGGGACGTCCAAAGCTATACGCTAGTCCCCAACGAACCATTCATTTTCGTTGTTTTGCCCAAATATCCCGTTAAGTCACTCTTAATGTGGCAATCTGCTTCTCAAAATGCCATAAACAAAAGCCCCTAGCAATGCTCCCACCAAAACAATGATTATGGGCCAATAGCCAGCTCCTACCAAAATATAAATGGGTCCCGGACATGCACCCGCCAAAGCCCATCCCAATCCAAAGAGTGTTCCTCCAAGAATATATCTGGTAAATGATTTTTCCTTATCGGGAATTATAATGGTCTCCCCTGAAAAAGACTTTATTTTTGATTTTTTGATCAAATAGACAAGTACAACTCCCAATGCAAGTGCAGAACCAATGATTCCGTACATGTGAAATGAATCGAACTGGAACATTTCGTAGATCCTGAACCAAGATGCTGCTTCCGACTTGTAAAGGACTACACCCAAAAAAGTTCCTATGATGATATAAGCTAAATTCTTCATGATCCAAAAATTAGGGGAAACAACAAATGGACCATGATGAGTCCTCCAATAAAAAACCCGATAACAGCGATCAAAGAGGGCCGCTGTAAGTTGCTCAAACCGGAAATGGCGTGTCCAGAAGTACAACCACCGGCATAGCGTGTTCCAAAACCGACTAAAAACCCTGCAATTAAAAGTACGATCCAGACCTTGGGATCGGCAAGGGATTCCAAACTAAAAAGCTCGGTTGGCAAATAGGCCTTACCAGCACTTTCAAAACCCAATACTTGGAGTTTTTCAACGGTTTTGGGGGAGATATCCACTGCAGGATTTGGCGACAACCAATGTGCGCCCAAAAATCCACCAATGGCAGAGCCCAATACTACCAACAAATTCCAGCGTTTGGACTTGACATCGATTTTAAAGTAATCGGTAAATTTCCCTGCTCCACCCATGGAACAAAAGGTTTCCAAGTTGGAGGACATTCCAAACTTTTTGCCCATTAAGATCAATATAGCCATGATCAGGGCGATGAGAGGGCCCGATACGTACCAAGGCCAAGGTTGATAAAGCATTTTCGCGAGGTTTTTAACAAAGGTGACGAAAATGCTTTAAAAAACAAATTTAGGTTGCTCCTAACAGCAGTTCTTGTCGGAATCAGTAACCCCGAACTTTTTTAGGATATCTTCCAACAAACACCATTTGGTCAATGATGACTGCAACAGATTGGCCCCTACAAAAGCTGTAAACCAAAGCCAGTTTTGGTTGACATAAATAGCCAACAACAAACTGATCAATATAAAGGTTCCAGCAACTCCTCTTACTATTCTATTTCTCATTTTTAATATTTATACGGTTCTTTCGATTGGTATTTCTACAGCTCTAATTGGATTGGTGGTTTCGCTCTCCTCATTGAATTGTTTCAATAATTTGAACAGTACAGTGACCTTTTCTTCCTCGGTAAAGGAGAAGAACATATTGGACGCAGCCCCTCCCTTTTCACTGGGAAACCAACTACTGGTGTACATTAACGGCGCTGCGCTTTTATAACCATCTATATCGGATTCACTGAAGCTATCCACTCCAGCTTGTTTAAAGAGTTTAAAAACCTGGCTTTTATACTCTTCCACCGTGGTAACTATGATCATTTTCATGTTAGTTGTAATTTTTACGTTCAATCATGTAATAAACCAATGGCACAACCAATAGGGTCAACACTGTGGACACTATGGTTCCTCCCATGAGCGATATGGCCAACCCTTGGAAAATTGGGTCGAACAAAATCACAAAAGCTCCAATAACAACCGTTCCAGCGGTCAACAAAATAGGGGTGGTACGTACGGCACCGGCCTCTATAACGGCTTGCTTTAACGGAATGTCTTCTTTTAGCCTCAAATTGACAAAGTCAATCAGCAGTACCGAGTTCCGGACCATAATACCGGCCAAAGCTATCATACCAATAAAGGATGTAGCGGTAAAGAATGCACCAAGTAACCAGTGCCCCAAAACAATCCCGATCAGGGATAAGGGAATGGCCACCATCATCACCATAGGTGCCTTAAAGTTTTGGAACCATCCTACGATGAGCATATAAATAATTACGATTACACCCATAAATGCAATGCCCAAATCACGGAACACCTCCAAGGTTATCTGCCATTCACCATCCCATTTCACGGTATAATCGTCCTCGTATTGCGGCTGTTCCATGTACAGTTCGTTGATGGAATACCCTTCTGGGAGTTCCAGGGCGTTCAACTTGTCCGTCATCCCTAAAATTGCATAAACAGGACTTTCAAGTTCTCCGGCCATATCGGACATCACATACACGACACGCTTTTGGTTTTTTCTGTAGATACTTTTTGCCTTGGTTCCTTCTTTTACTTGAACCAAGTCCCCAACAGATATCATATTCCCTTGTTGGGAAGCAATCTTCAATTGTTTGATTTGATCCAAGCTCGATTTATCCTTTTCACTTACGGACAGTACAATTCCGATTTGATCAAATGCATCTTCTCGATAAATGTAGGATACTGGCTGCTCACGGAAGGCCATGGCCATCACTTGAACAATTTGTTGCGGGGTAACCCCGTACAGCATGGCTTTTTCCTTATCGATCACAAAATCGTATTCCACTTGATCGTCCTCGACCATCCAATCCACATCCACCACATCGGTGGTATTGTTTAAAATACCCTTTACATCGTCCGCCAATGCAATTTGTTTGTCGTAATCCGGACCATATACCTCGGCTACGATGGTAGACAGTACTGGAGGTCCAGGAGGCACCTCAACGATCTTGATGTTCGCATTGTACTTTGTGCCCAATTCTTGGATTTTAGGTCGTAACAGCTTGGCAATATCATGGCTTTGCTCACTGCGATCGTGCTTATCGACAAGGTTTACCTGAATATCCGCCATATTACTGCCACCCCTAAGATCGTAATGCCTTACCAATCCATTAAAAGTGATCGGAGCCGATGTTCCTACATAGGTTTGATAGTTCACCACTTCTGGTCTTGTGGATAGATATGCACCAATTTCCTTGGTAACAGCGGCAGTTCTTTCCAAGGTTGTTCCCTCAGGTAGATCGATCACTACTTGGAACTCGTTCTTATTGTCAAAAGGAAGCATTTTTACCGCTACCGATTTGGTGAAGAACATGGCCACGGAAGCAATCAATAAAAAGAAAGTGATTCCCAAGAACATCCATCTTTTTTTTCCGCTTTCAATAAGAGGTTTCTCGAAACGTTCGTAGGCCTTGTAAATAAATGTATCCTGAATTTCAACGGCCTCTTTCTCCTTCTTGTTCTTTTTATCCTTTTCCCTTAGGAAAATATATCCCAAATATGGGGTAATGGTCAAAGCGACAAACAGGGACAACAACATGGCAATGGACGCACCAATCGGCATGGGCGACATATAGGGGCCCATTAACCCGGATACGAACGCCATGGGCAGTACGGATGCTATTACCGTAAATGTGGCCAATATTGTAGGGTTACCCACTTCATTGATCGCGTATAGCGCAGCATCCTTGAAAGGCAACCGTTTCATTTTAAAGTGGCGGTGCATGTTCTCGGCGATAATAATGGAGTCATCCACCACGATACCCGTTACAAAAACCAAAGCAAACAAAGTGATTCGGTTCAAGGTATAATCGAGCATATAATAACTGAGCAGTGTCAATGCGAATGTAATCGGTACGGATAGGAACACCACCAATCCACCTCGCCAGCCCATGGCCAGCATAACCACAAAGGTCACTGCTATGATTGCCCCAATAAGGTGCATCAATAGTTCAGATACCTTTTGCGAAGCTGTCTGACCGTAGTTACGGGTCACCTCTACCTTTACCTCATCGGGAATAAGAGTGGTCTTTAGATGGTCTACTTTTTCCAATACCACATCGGCAATCTTCATCGCATCGGCCCCTTTGCGCTTGGCGATGGAAATGGTTACGGCCGGATATTCGGACCTAAAGGTTTCCGCCTTTTCACTGGCGGCCCCAAATCCGAGCGAAACATAGTTTTTTGGCAGCTCTGGACCGTCCAATACGGTGGCTACTTGCTTTAAATAAATGGGTTGACCCTGTTTGGTGCCTATTATCAGATTTTCCAAATCCTCTTTGGTCTCCAAAAAGTTTCCGGTGCTAATGTGGAACTCCGTATCGTTCGAAAGGAAGTTACCAGCATCCATTTGCTGGTTATTCGCTTTGATCATCTGGGCAACTGCCAACATATCCACACCTGATTCCGCCATTTTCACTTTATCCACTACCACGCGTAGCTGTGGACTTCGCCCCCCTATTTTCTTGGTAATGGAAACCCCGTTCACTTTCTCGATCTCATTGATGAGCTCGCCCGAGATCTGCCTAAGCTGAAAATCATCGTACTCATCGCTCCAAAGTGTCAATGCCAGCATAGGCACGTCATCAATGGCACGTGTCTTTACCAATGGCATGGTCACACCTTCCGGCATTTGGTCCATATGTTTGTTGATCTCGTCGTACAAACGCACCAAAGACCTTTCAATATCCTCGCCTACGTAAAACTGTACAATGGCCATTCCTTGCTCTTGCATAGAAGTGGTATACACATATTCCACGCCTTTGATGTTCGAAATTATCTTCTCCAGTGGTTTTGTGATCCTGGATTCCACCTCAGTTGGGCTGGCCCCGGGATATCCCACAAATATATCTGCCATTGGCACGTCTATCTGTGGCTCCTCTTCCCTTGGGATAAGAAAAGAACTGTATACCCCAATGACCATAAAAACGATCATCAAGAGCACCGTTAGTTTGGAGCTGATAAACCCTTTGGCTATTTTTCCTGCAAGTCCGTCTTTCATTGCTACCTGATTTTAGGTTATTGAATGGTTACTTTGGCACCATTGTACAATTTTCCTTCGGCCGATACGATATATTGATCTCCTTTGGACAAACCGGACAATACTTCCACTTCTTCTCCATAATTCTCGCCCAAGCGCAACCAGCGCAACAAAGCCACATTATCCTGCCCCAAAGTATACACTCCGGTCAACTGGCCTTTATGCACCAAGGCTTTGGACGGTACAGTGACAACTGCTTTACCATTGCCCTGATTTTCCGTCTCCAGCCTAATGGTGGTATACATACCTGACAAAATCTTGGCTTCTGTTTTGTCCAATAAAACCTTCATCACATATTGCCCTCCCGTATTTTGCGCGGAAGCACTCAACTCGGACACTTTTCCGGTAATCGTGGTATCCAAAGCCTTTACAAGTATGTGGGCCTTGGTTCCTATTTCGATCTCTGAAATATTGTTCTCCGCTACTTTGGCCTCAACTTCAAATCCACCTGGGGATTCCACCGAAACCAAAGGAACACCTGGGTTGGCCATATCACCTTCATCTATATAGGTGTTGGTGACCACACCACTAAACGGTGCACGAATATTTGCATAGGCAAACTGGGAGTTTACTTCGTTCTTCATTTGATTGGCGGCTTCCAATCTGGCCTTGGCCATTTCATAGCGCGCGGTCATATCATCCAGCTCTTTTTGTGAGGCGCTGTTTTCGTTAAAAAGGTTCCGGAACCTTTCATAATCCTTTTTGGCATTGTTAAAAGCAACGGTAGCTTCGGTGATAGAAGCCTCTACTTGTGCTTTTTTGGCGCGCAGGTCCACATTGTTTATGGAAATCAATAGATCTCCTTTATTGACCTTCTGTCCAATTTTTACAGGAATGGACTCCACATGACCCATCATTCTGGTACTTAAAGTGGCACTGTTTACAGCGGTTATTTGCCCACTTCCTGCCAAAATGGTAGAGGTATCGCCCGTATCCACATCCGCAACGGTTACAGCAACCGCCTGCGAAGTGTCCACCGATTGTTTCTCGTCACTTCCACATCCCACCAAGGTAAGTCCCATGGATACGGTCAAAAGGATGCTTTTATATATTGTAGCGTTTTTCATGTTGCAATTATTCTTTGGTTAAAAATGTTAATAGTGATTGTGCTTGATTGTATTCGAATATGGTCTGGTAATACAACAATTGTTTCTCTGCATAAGTGGCCTCGGCCATTAATAAATCGGTTGTTTTTTCTAGACCCTCCTTGAATCTATTGGTACGTATCCTCAATGATTCTTCGGATTGCTCCATAGCCAATTTTGAGGTCTGGAGCCTGCTTTTCGCATCTTCGACCATCCGCTTGGTGCGTTGAAGCTCCATAGAACTTTTGGCGACGTACTGTTCGTATTCTTGTTTTGCTTTTTCATAACTTGTTTTGCTCTTTCCTGCTTTGGCAAAGCGTTGGGAACCTTTAAAAACATCCCAGCTCAAACTTGCACCGATGATGTATCCCTTTGCATCTGCCCTAAAAATTTGGTCATCGTACATTTCGTAGCTCGCAAAGGCATTGAGCCTGGGCAAAAAGGTCATATTGTCCGCTCTCATGTTGGCCTTGTATGCTTCCGAGACCAAATCCATAGCTTTTACATCGGCTCTATTTTCCAAGGAACTTTCCATAGTAACATCAACATTATCCGGCATCAATTCTTCTGATGGTTCGTAAATGACATCCCCTTGTTCGTTCATTAGAAATGCCAAGTAATCCGATGCATTTTGAACATTGCTCTTGGCCGTTTTCAATTGATCGGAAACTTCGGTTACACGAACTTTTACTTCCAACAGGTCTGCTTTTTGAAGCAACCCTTGATCAAAACTGTTCTGTGCCATGTTCAAATTTGCCATAGCTGCCTCATTGGCCTTTTCAAGAACTGTTACGGCACGATGTGCCAATTGCAGTTGTCCATAGGCCTTTTGGGCTTCAAAATCTAGATAGTCTCTAGTTCGCATGGCCTGTAGTTCCTTGGCCTCCATTGTGGTCTTGGCCGCTTTGCGCTGATAAAACCCATCCAGATTGATCAAGGGCTGTTCTACCGAAACCTTGGTGGCATAATTCTCAATCTGATCGGGATCGTTCAAAAGGGCCGGATTAAAATCCGCCTGCGTTAAAATCTCCTGATTAAGTTTGGATCCAAAAGCCATCAAAGGGTTTGTAGTTGCCATTCCTGTATGGGAAACAGAAATCTGAGGCAAGAAGATGGAATTGGAAAACCTATAATCGTATTTGGCCATTTTGGCCTCCTGTTCCGATACTTTTATACTGGCATTAGATTCTTGCACCCTTAAAAGAACATCCCCCAAGGAAATCTTCACATGATCTTGGGCAAAAAGTTGTGCCTGTGCATAAAAGAATATAATTAAAACAAATAGTCGTTTCATATACCTAATTAATTTGTGCCAAAAATAGATGTGTTAAAAAACCCGCACAGTAACTTGTGTTACTGAGAAAACAGCATAAAAAGAAAACCCCGATTCAGAGAAATTCCTACAAAGGAAGCCTGTATCGGGGTCTTTAACAATGATGAAAATCAGGACTTAGACATTGCGGGTACCACCATGTCCGCCTGCAACCACAATCAATACTTTAATGCTCAAATAAATGAACTTGAAAAACTGAACAATCGGGTTCATCATCATGAATCGTTTGTATTTGGATATTCTTTGCGTCATAATTTTCTATTCAGGAATTAACCACCAAAATGGTTTCATTTTTGCTTTATAAATAAATGCGTAGTGCAATGCCAGTTTTAGCCAGTGCCCAGCAAGCCCAATGGTCCCAAAGGTCTTCCCTAATTTTCTGCCTTGGGTATCCGGATATTTTTTATAGTCGGGAACAATAGGATAGGTGGTGATACTTACACCACTGCCCTTGGTCATCCCATAGCCCGCAGAAGCGATACAAGCGGCCCCCATATTGCCCATGGAACCCTTGTGGTGGAGTTCACTGTTCGAATGTTTGATCATTTCGATAATGTTATCGGCGACCAATTTCGCCGTTATTCCTGACGGCATTCCTGTTCTGGGTGGTGCGGGTGTTATATCTGTCCCGTTCTTACTTTTTCGAGGTTTGGAAATACTATGCGGTGGTGCGAAGGCAATTCCGGGCGCAAAAATATTGGCGTAGGATGGGTTTTGATAAGTCTCCGGCCAATCCTGAACGCTCCATTGATCATACGGTTTGGGGGTATAATCAGCGTCCACGATCATAAATCCCTTAAAAAGTTTATCCGTTATATCCTTCCCAATTTTGTCATAGGCCTTAAAACCATGCCCCGAGAAGGATGGGATCAGCATGGCAAAGTCATAACTCTCCTCTTTGTATTCACCGTCCAAAGTCTCATAATGCGCTTTGCCATCTTTGATCTTATTCACAGCCGCTCCCAAAATCCATGAAATTCCCCGGTCCTCGAATATCATTTCCACCATCTCATTGGATTTCATGATATTGCTTCCATAGCTCATTAACATGCCGTCCATTCCAAAGTCCCCGAGCCTGTATTCATTGGAGATCCAAGTGATTTCGGCCATATCCCTTACCTTATGTCTTCTCAGCTCTTGTTCTACATTTAAAATGTATTCAAATGCAGCGCCTTGACAGGTTGATTTGGCATGACCTGTACCAATCAAAATTTTGATTTTTTTGCCCTGCTTCATCTCTTTGATGAGCCCTTCCAGCTCAATCCATGCTTCTTGGGCATGGGTATAGGTGCAAACAGAGTGAGTCTTGTTTTTTCCCGGGAAAAGTCCTTCGGTGGCTTCAAAATTGAGTTTGGGCCCTGTTGCATTGATCAAATAATCATAAGTGACTTTTTCTCTTTTCCCTTTATCATCCCCTACAACATACTCAGACAATACGTAGGGTTTTGCTTCTTCCTTATCACCTTCTGGATGAAAACTTACAGCCTTTGCCTGTTTATAATCGATATGCTTTTTTGCGTACAAAGGTGCCAACGGAAATAAGATATCCCTCGGTTTCATCCTACCTGTTCCCACCCAAATGTTTGAAGGTATCCATTGATAATTTCCATTGGGCGACACAACCACCACTTCATGCTCTTTGGAGAGCTTTCTTCTGAGATGGGAAGCAGCTACATGACCTGAAACTCCCGCACCCAGAACAACAATTTTTGCCATTTTAGTTATCTAAGTTTAGTTAAAAATTACACGCACCTTTTCCTTTTGATGCGTTCACATCCTTTTGGATTTAATTGCACTGTTCGCGCGAACCTTCCAAAATTGTTTCATATTCTTCTTGGGCAAGAAATTGTGGAGTATAGGTCTCCCCAAGGTTTTCAATACTTTGCACAAAGCTTCTTAAATGGTTTCTGGACCCACATTGCAAACTTAAAAATACATCAGCAATGTCCGAATTGGTTGTTGCTTGTATATGTTCCTCCAGGTCAACAATATCCAAATCTTCGATGGTGGCACCTACATTTAGCGCCGCTACCTCATCTACTATTCCATCCTGTACAAACTGATCGTACCATGCCTGAAGGGCTTCATTGTTGAAGACGCCATCTTCCAGTATTTCATATTCTATATCGTAAGCATCCAACAAGGTTTCCACGGCATTCATATGGGACTGTTCACTTTGCATTATATTCGCAAATTGAACCATTCCCCAGTAATCGTTCAAGAATTTATAGGTATCCCTTGCCAGTTTTTCCTCTTCCAACATGAACAACAATGCATCTTGATCTTCTTCCGTAATAGTGGAAACATCGTCGCCTACATCATCGATGGTATCATCATCAATACTATTTTCAATCTGAGGGTCAGAAGGGTCGTCATTAGAATCCGAACAACTAATGATCGTTGCGGACGCAAACAACATCAACATAAAAACATACCCGGTTTTTTCAATTCGTACTTTCATAGCTTTTTCCTATAAAAGTCACGATTAGCCCTAATAAACTCTGTAACAATGGTTACCCTAGCTATAATTTTCAACAAAACATTAACAAAAAAAGACCCTGCAAAAGCAGGGCCTCTATGTTTGAGTTAGTTTAAAAGTTCCAATACTAATAACTGGTCTCGTCCAACTTTACCTTGCCCCAGAAAGTTTTGTAGACAAAAATGGTGTAAAAGAGGACCAAAGGTGTACCGATAGCCACAATAACCATCATTATCTTCAGGGATTTTGTAGAAGATGCAGCGTTATATATATCTATATTGTACATAGGGTCTATGGTAGAGCGCAACAATACCGGATACAATTCCACCGCCACCAAAACCAATAAAAATGCAATGGTCAATGAGGAAAATAGAAATGCCCATTTGTATTTGCGCTTTTCGGCCAAACGTGGCACATTGGCGATACTGAGAAATGTGAGCAATGGAATTATAAAAAGTGCAGGATTACTTTTGAAATCATCGGAAAGGTGTGGGATATAGATCAAGGTATACAATGTGGTCACGGCAAAACTCACCATAAAAAATATCATTCCTCTTTTTAACAACAAGGTCAACTTGGCAAATAACCTTCCTTCAGTTTTCAATAGAAGGAAAATAGCACCGTGCGCCATAAATAGGGACAATGTTGTAAAGCCGGTCATTAGCGCATAAGGGTTCAAAAACTCAAAAAGTACACCTCCTTGGTATTGATAATTTTCCCCAATGGCTATTCCCTGTAGGACATTGCCCAGTACCACCCCTAACAAAAAAGCCAACATAATACTGGAGATGCTATAACAGACATCCCAAAGTTTCCTCCACCACAGCATGGGTTCCTTGCCCCTGAACTCTATGGAGATGGCCCTGAATATTATGAACAACAAGAACAACATAAACGGCACGTACAAGGAGGAGAACATGGTAGCGTACATTACGGGGAAACCTGCAAAAAGGGCCCCACCACCGATTACCAACCACACCTCATTGCCATCCCAAACCGGACCTACTGCATTAAGGGCAATTCTGCGGCTGTTCTCTTTTTTCAGAAAGAGATGCCATGCCCCAGCACCAAAATCAAATCCATCCAAGATGGCATAACCGGAAAAAAGTCCACCTACAACCAAAAACCACCAAGTGGGATAATCCAATCCTAAAAAAGTTTCCATAAGCTTAGTTGATCATATGAGTTAGTGTTCCACCAAAAGGGGTTTCGTCAGATTCTGATTCTTCGTAAGGTCCATGTTTGATTTTTTTATGCAAGAGATAAATGAACAACGTGAACAAAAGAGCATATACCAAAAAGAACAAAATCAATGAGAACAAAATCTGATTATCTGAAACGGCCTGGGAAAAGGCTTGATCTGTCCGTAAAAGACCGTAAACCACCCATGGCTGTCTTCCCATCTCCGCAGCAAACCAGCCCACTTGATTAGCAATTTGAGGAAGGAAAACGGCAAAAACAAATACCCACAACAGCCATTTTTTATCGAACAACTTGCCTCTCCACCACATAAAGCTGGCCAATAGGGTCAAAAAAATCAATGCCATTCCAATGGCGACCATAATATGATAAAATTGGAAAACTGCATTGATCTGTGAAGGGCGCTCATCTTCTGGAAAAGCATTAAGACCTGTTACAGGTGCCGAAACATCATAATCCAATAATAAGGATAATCCACCGGGTATCTTAATACCGTTGACTTCCTGTTTTTCTTTATCCACCCAGCCCATTATATACATATCGGCAGGTGCGGATGCATCAAAATGTCCCTCTAGGGCAGCAAGTTTTGCAGGCTGGTTCTCCGCCACTCCATCCGCAGATTGATGGCCAGTAAACAGTTGACCCAAAGAAAAAATTGTAGCAACTACCAAGGCTATCTTAAATGCCTTTTTGGAAATTTCTACATACTTGCCTTTGATCAAATAATAGGCATGTACGCTCAGCACCAAGAAAGCCCCGGCCAAAAAGGCTCCCAACCACACGTGGGTGAGTCTGTCCACACTGGACGGATTGAACACCATGGCCCAAAAATCGGTTATCTCAGCACGGGCATCCATTCCCTCCCCGACAATATGAAAACCTGCGGGGGTCTGTTGCCAACTATTGGCTACAACGATCCAAATAGCAGAGAACATGGAACCCAAGAACACACCAATGGTTGAAACCAAGTGCACCCATGGTTTAACCCTGTTCCAACCAAACAACAATATGCCCAAAAATCCACTTTCCAGTGCAAAGGCAAATATACCTTCGGCGGCAAGTGCACTACCAAAGACATCCCCAACATAGCGGGAATAAACGGCCCAGTTGGTACCAAACTCAAATTCCATAACTATACCGGTAACTACACCGATACCAAAGGTGAGGGCGAAAATTTTAGTCCAAAAACGGGCGAGCTTATGATAGATTTCATTTTTGGTACGAATGTAAGTGCCTTCGAAAATGACCAAAAGCAATCCAATCCCGATACTCAGGGGAGGATAGATGTAATGAAAGGCTACAGTAAAGGCAAATTGAATCCGGGCGAGAATTTCGGTTTCCATGGATAGTATTTTGTCCTTCAAAAATACACCGCCCTACTGTTCTTAAAGGTGACACATGTTACAAAAAAATGGATTTAACATAAAAACAAAATATCCTTATGCTAAATCCATCCTTAAATATGTGGTTAGTGTTTATTTTTTACCACTGTTCATCATGTCCAAAACTGCAACTATCAAAATAATGACCACAAGGGCAAACAGTCCTATCATCCAGATACCGTTCTCCCATACTACAAGAGGAATATGATTCAGTACTTTCACAATGTATTGGTTTTAATTTTGAATCAAATTTAATGGGTATGCCTCCTTTAAAATATGATATTGCTCATAAACACTATACTAAAATCAAATGTCGATTAAACGTTTTTCCCTTTCATCATTTTGTTCCAATACAAATGGGGCAATCCGTATTTTTTAAGCATCCACAGCCTCCAATGTTCTTTGGCACTGTTAAAGACCAACATGCGTTTTAATTTTGGATCGGGGATAAAGTTGTTGTTATAATCAAACTCGGCCAAGGTCATTTTTCCATAACCTGTTACCAATGGACATGAGGAATAGCCATTATAGGAATGGTTCTCGGCTTTTTTACCATTGATCAAACTCATTACGTTCTCAACGACTATCGGAACTTGCTTACGAACCGCAGCTCCGGTTTTTGCCGTAGGTAATGCTGCCACATCTCCGAGACCAAAAATATTCGGGAATTTATTGTGCTGCATGGAGAAATGGTCCACATCCAACCAACCTGTTTGGTTGGCCAATACGGATTCCCTCACAAATTTAGGTGCCGCTTGCGGAGGTGCAATGTGCAACATATCAAATGGTACTTGAATATCCACATCACCGATCATTTTTTCACCAAGTTCGTTGTCCTCATTAATTACACATCGGTTTTCCTCCGGTGCAGAGTGGTTAAAGTGCACGATCTTGTTCTCTACATCTATTTCCTTTGGTGCGTAGAACGGTTTAAAATGGATTCCATAACGATCGATCACCTTGTTTAAGGTCTCTCGAATCTCCTTAACACCGAAGATTACGGAACCTGGCGTTGCAAAAATTACATGAGTGTTATCCTTTAGTCCCTGTTTTCTGAAGTAGTCGGCCGCCAGATAAGCAATTTTCTGGGGGGCACCACCACATTTGATCGGCGTAGTGGGCTGAGTGAACAGTGCATTTCCCTTTTTAAAGTTCCTTATTGTTTCCCATGTAAACTCGGGGTCGATATAGTTACTACATGCCACTCCTTTTTCGAAGGCCTCTGGGAGTCCTTTGATCATACTTGGTTCCATGACGAGGCCTGTGGCCACTACCAAATAATCATAGGTAATATCCCCACTACTTTCCGTGACCACTGTATTTTTTTCCGGAATAAACCCAGATGCCCTTTCCTTGATCCAGTCCACTCCACTGGGCATAACCTCGGACATAGGCTTGGCCGTTTTATCAAACTCATAGGCCCCGGCCCCTACCAATGTCCATGCAGGTTGGTAATAGTGTGTCTCCGAGGGCTCCAGTATACCAATATCCAGCTTGTTGTTTTTTCTCAATAATTGGCCTGCTGTCATTATACCAGCAGTTCCTCCACCAATTATTAAAACTTGATAATGTGATTTCATGTTTGTTTAGTTAAATTCAATTCTTGGTAAAATATTGAGGAATATCATAATTTATTGTAACCAATGTTACATAATTGACAATTTGAAATCGGTTTTATATGAATTTTATCATTGTTTATAAAAAAAGCCGCTCCTTTCAGAGCGGCTTCCTTTATCAACCAACCAAAAAACCTAATTCTTGACCTTGCATGTATTGATCCCAAAGAGGGTGTACAAAGGACAAAAACTAACAAAGCTTGTTAAGACAAAAATGACCGCTAAAGCCAGCAGTACATATGCCAGTGTTCCTGTAATCACATTAAAATAATACAGTGCCCCTACACCAAGCGCCAAGATGATTCGAATTGTACGGTCTGCACCGCCCATGTTTTTTTTCATAATTGATAGTTTACGGTTCGCAACATACAAGTTACCAAAAAGAAACTGATCGTCAGCATATTATCAGTCATGGCTACTTAAAGAGCACAATTCAAAAGTAGGTTTTGAATCTGAGCTCTAGCGTAACCTTGGTTACAATGCCCCTGTATTTTTTAAAGTATATTTATTTTTGGTGTATTCCAGTACTTTGGAGAAAGTCATGATAACCCTACGTAAGTCCAAACTGGGATGCACGACCTAAGATTTAGTGATTATGACTGAATATTTTGATGCTCTGGCCAATGGTTTTTTGGGAACGGTACGATGGACATGGAAATCCATTTTGTTCGAAGTTCCCTGGTATTCCAATTATTTTTGGGGCCTAATTTTAATATCCTTGGTCGTATGGGGACTGGAAATTCTTTTTCCCTGGCGGAAAGAGCAATCCATATTTAGGAAGGACTTTTGGTTGGATGCATTTTACATGTTCTTCAACTTTTTCATTTTCGCCATTGTGATCAGTGGTGTTTACAAATTGCTCGGTGTGCTTTTTAAGGATTTGGGCATCACCGCAACTACGTTGACCATTGTGGATATTGCCCATTGGCCGCAATGGGTTCAATTGCTCGTGTTTTTTGTGATTCTCGATTTTGTCCAATGGTTTACCCATGTGCTTTTGCACAAATACCCCATGTTATGGCAGTTTCATAAAGTGCACCACAGTGTAAAGGAAATGGGCTTTGCAGCGCACCTAAGGTTCCATTGGATGGAGAACATCCTCTACAAACCTCTAAAATCTTTGGGGGTAATGGTTTTGGGGGGATTTGAACCTGAGCAGGCCTATATAGTTCACTTTGCAGCTATTGCCATTGGCCATTTTAACCATGCCAATATTAAAATTACCTACGGTCCCTTGAAATATATCTTGAACAATCCGGTAATGCACCTGTACCATCATGCCTACACCATACCAGAAGGTTCGTATGGGGTCAATTTTGGAATAAGTTTAAGTATTTGGGATTATATCTTCAAGACCAACTACATTCCAGAAAGTGGTGGAAAAATAAAATTGGGGTTCCCTGGGGACGAAAAATTACCAAAGGGATTCTGGGGGCAGTTGGTATATGGTTTTAAAAAGCCGAAAAACTGAAAAGGGATTATTTCCCGCTATTTGAAGCATCAAAAACAATACTCCAAATACCCCTGACCTCATCCGGCCCGTAACCTATGGCCTCATCATCTGGATATAAACGGGACAAATGGGACAAGACTTCCGGTGCAATATTCGTTTCCGGTTTACCATGGCAATTCAGGCACATGGTATTGGTAACAATGGGATAGTAGAAATACACCTCTCCATTTTCTTCCTTTAAAATAGGCTCCACAGATTCTCCTGCAGCCACTTTATTTTTAAAAGTTTCGATATGTGTCAATTCTACGGCGTTTGCTCTATTATTTGGGTTTCTGGGCTTATCCGAAACTCTTTTAATGCGAGCATTGAAGTTTGTGGACATGCTGTCCGTTAAAGGATAGGCTCTTTCGTTGCAAAACAGAACAGCTTCTTCCACACCTTGGTTTTGGATGGTCCCCATTAAATTTTGTCCCAAGAGCTTTTTGGTTTCCAGAGCATACTTCATCCCTAGTTCTTTGGGACCTTGCTCCGAAGATGATTTACTGGGTTTTTTACCCTTATTGTACAGGGAATCACCTCTACGTTCCATCCAATGCTCCTTGAACCAATCGGGCTCCTCAATTTGATAGTCGAACATATACTCGGCTATCTTACGGATTTCCTCTTCTGGAAATTGTTGTGCGGGCATTAGACCAAATCGTCGGACCGCACCTCGCATTTGGGTGTTATCTTCCGATGGGGCGTTTACAAACCCCATAACCGCCTTTACAAATGCTTCCTTATCCTTGTAAGCATCAAGGTAATGTGCTTTAACGGCCACCATGGGCGGTCCAATGCGCTGACCATTTTCGGGAACCGATGGATTATGGCAGAGATAACATTTGCTCTCCATTAACTTTTTCCCCTCTTCCGGAGAAGTAGTGGACACTTGAGCCACTGGTTCAGGGTCTCCGTCAGAAGTTTTGGGACCCTGTTTGCAGGAAAGCATCAATAAAAAAAGTACTATGGAAATGGAAAATGGCTTCATTCCCTTGCCATTTTTCCGCTGGCACAGCTAACAAAGGATTTTGCTTTTTCCACTAGGCCATTTTGTTCGTCGATGGTAGGATAACCCAATTTTCTGAGGGTTTCTTTAACTAAGGAAGCATCATCGGCGCTTTGATGATCAAAGCTAACCGATGAGCTATCCTTCTCCACAATCACATCTTTAATATCTTTTATTTCCGAGAGTTTATTGGAAATTGTTTTCGCACATCCACCACATTTAAGGTTTTGTACTTGCAATGTTGTTTTCATTCAGCCTTGATTCCAGGTTAATAACTCCACGTCCTATAGCCTCCCCGAAGGTCGTACACTTCGGTAAAACCCATTTTTACCAGTTTACGAGCTGCACGTTGGCTCCTATTGCCGGATTGGCAATACAGGTATACGGGCTTTTCCTTATTTATTTTTGAAAATGCATTGTCAAATGCCGAACCTTGAAAAAAATCTATGTTCTTGGCCCCCTTTATGTGACCCGACATAAACTCTCCTTTGGTTCTTACATCGACCAGCTGTACCTTTCCTTTGGAAATGGCCTTTTTATATTCTTCCCTATCCAAAATTTGGATTTCATCCGGAAGTGACTGCCCTTTGAACAAAAAGCTTAATAACGACATATGCTATTTTAAAATTTACAGGACCAAAATACCTACGATTAAATGACTGGTCAGTAACGCTGGTTACACAAGCAATCGAAATCACTACATTTTAGTCTCTGACCCAATCGGCATAACCGCCGGAGTAATCGAATATTTTTGTAAAACCCTGCTCTTCCAAAACTTTGGCCGCATAATCACTTCGGGACCCTACCAGGCAATAGAGGTAAACAGGCCTATCCTTGTCCAGCTCCTCCAACTGTTTCAAAAAATTACTTGGCTTGCTCAGGTCAAAATTAACAGCTCCCTCGATGTGTCCCGCTTTATATTCGCCCGGTGTCCTTACATCGAGCAATTGCACATCCTTACCTATAACATCTTCCTTTAAGGTCTGTTTGTCGATGCGCTTTATGGCGTTCCCTTGTTGTGATTGACAGGAAACAACCCCCATAAAAAACAACAGGTAGAGGGCCAACTTTGGTACTACACGCATTTCCCGCTTATTTTAGGGTTGATGGGCATACATAATTGGTCACCGGAACGCCTGCATTTTTTATCTCCGCAAAACCTCCGGAAACATCCACTAAGTTGTGGATTCCCCTACTCTTTAAGATGGAAGAGGCTATCATGCTCCTGTACCCTCCGGCACAATGGATATAGAATTTATCCTTTTCCGGAAATTCCGCCAAATGATCGTTCAGGTATTCCAAGGGTGTCAAATGAGCGTCCACTACATGTTCCGCTTTATATTCGGATTCTTTTCTTACATCGAAAACAGGGACTCCCTTATCCACCATTTCCTTGAATTCCTTGGCATTTACATTTTCTACAGTATCGAATTCCTTGCCAGCTGCCTTCCAGGCCTCGATTCCTCCTTTTAAATACCCCAATGTATGGTCAAAACCTACCCGAGACAAACGGGTCACGGTCTCCTCTTCCTTACCTTCTGGCACAACTAAAAGGATGGGTTGCTCCACATCGGCGATCAGGGCACCTACCCATGGCGCAAAGCTTCCGTTCAATCCAATAAAAATAGATCTTGGAACATGTCCCTTGGCAAAATCGTCCTGATGACGTACATCCAATACAATGGCACCGGTCTCATTGGCCGCGACTTCGAACGCGTCGGGACTCATTGCATGTGTACCACGTTTTAGAACGGTATCGATATCTTCGTATCCCTCCTTGTTCATTTTTACGTTGAGAGGGAAATATTGTGGTGGTGGCAAAAGACCTTCGGTGACCTCGTCGATAAACTCTTCCCTGGTCATATCCGCTCTTAGGGCATAGTTCATTTTCTTCTGATTGCCCAAAGTATCGACTGTTTCCTTCATCATGTTTTTACCACAGGCAGAACCAGCTCCATGCGCAGGATAAACGATAACGTCGTCCGCCAAGGGCATTATTTTCTCGCGAAGACTGTCGAATAAGGTGCCGGCAAGTTCCTCTTGGGTCATATGTGCCGCTTTTTGAGCTAAATCTGGACGTCCCACATCACCCAAAAACAAGGTGTCCCCACTAAAGATAGCATGGTCCTTTCCATTCTCGTCCTTCAACAGAAAAGTGGAACTTTCCATTGTATGACCTGGGGTGTGAAGCACTTTTATAGTCAATTTGCCCAATTTGAATTCTTGACCGTCCTCTGCTATTGTCGCATCGAAAGAAGGCTTTGCGGTAGGACCGTAAACAATCTCGGCGCCAGTTTCTTTGGCCAGTGTAACGTGTCCGCTCACAAAATCGGCATGGAAATGGGTCTCGAAAATGTACTTGATCTTTGCTCCATCCTCTTCGGCTGTCTTTATATAGGGCTTTACTTCCCTTAATGGATCCACTATGGCAGCTTCTCCTTCGCTTTCTATGTAATACGCCCCTTGGGCCAAGCATCCTGTGTATATCTGTTCGATCTTCATGTGATAATGGTTTTTACCAAATATAGTCTTGTGATTCATATTGTTCTGTGACCAAAGTTACAAAGTCCTGGCTTTGTACTGTTGGGACACCTTTTTCTGTATATTGCTCAAAGTCTTTGGGTTATTGCAACATTCAACTGCGTCGTAAGTTTGGGCAAAAAGGTTCTCTTCGCCCAATACATCCATAATTCCACTGGTGTACAATATATCCCTAGTGGGGCCTATGGCGCCCGCTATCAAAAATTGTATGCCCTTTTCCCGTTGTTCCAAAATGATTCGTTCCAACATTACGGAAGCACTGCTATCTATATAATTAATGGCCTCTGCATTGAGCACTATAAATTTTAGTTTGGGGCCTTTCTTTTCAATTTGATGGTACAGTTGTTTTTTAAAGTAATCCTTGTTCCCAAAATATAGCTGTGCATCGAAACGTAATATCAACTTGTCCTCCTCTACCTCAACATCTTCTGAAAACCGGTTGACGTTTTTAAAATAATTGGTCCCCTTGATTTTCCCCAAAATAGCTATATGTGGATTGGAAATCCGATATACGAGCAATAACAGTGAAAGTAATACTCCTAAAAGTATGCCTTCTATCAAACCAATGGACAACGTCATAATAAAGGTGGCCACCAATAAGATGAACTCGTCCTTCCTATTTTTCCATAGCAACAGTGGATATTTTACATCTATAAGACCAAATACGGACACCATGATTATTGCTCCAAGAACAACGGTTGGTAAATTGTAGAAGAGCGGGGTTAAAAACAAAAGTACACAGGCCACGAGCAGGGCACTGAAAATTAATGCCATTCCGGTACGAGCCCCTGAATGATCGTTGATCGCCGTTCTTGAAAAGCTGCCAGACACGGAAAACGACTGGAAAAACGATCCAAAAATATTGGCCATTCCCAAGGCACGTAATTCTTGATTGGGATCTAAATCGTATTCAGGGTGTTTCTCTTCCACTGTCTTTGCAATGGATATGGATTCCATAAAACCAAACAAGGCCACCGTGAGTGCTATGGGCAAAAACTCACCTAATTTATCCCATTGCATCCCGGGTATTTGAAAACTGGGCAGACCCTTGGGTATTTCGCCGACTACCTTTATACCCTTGGCCTCCAACCCCAACAATACGACTGACAAAATTCCCAAAACAACCACCAATAACGGAATGGGCAATTTTTTATTTATTTTTTGTAGGCCTATGATAATGAGAACTACCAATACACCTATTCCAAAAGTGAGTAGGTTGATTTGTGGCAGACTGTTAAAAATGCTTCCTAAAAGCACATAAATTTTACCAGATTGCGGTAATTCGACCCCTAAAATATGTTTTAACTGACCCAGCCCGATTAAAATTGCGGCAGCTGAAGTAAATCCGCTAATAACAGGCTTGGATAAAAAATTAACGAAAAAGCCCATTTTTAAAATACCCAACAATAATTGGAGCAGTCCAATGAGCAATGTCAAGAAGATAACGGCGGCAATATATTCTTGGGGACCCGCTAGTTGCATGGCTCCGATTCCTGCTGCCACCAATAAGGAATCCATGGCGACTGGACCCACGGCCAATTGTCTGGATGTTCCTGTGACCGCATACACCAATTGTGGGACCAAAGCTGCGTACAGCCCATAAATAGGGGGCATACCCGCTATCATAGCATATGCCATCCCCTGCGGGATCAACATAATCCCCACGGTAAATCCTGCAACTAAGTCGCCATAGAATGTTGAACGATTATAGTTGGATATCCATGTTAAAAAAGGGAAAATCCTTTTGAGCATGCGATCGGTTTTGTGCAAAAATAATATGCCTACATGCAACCCTCAGTAACAAAGGGCACAGACTTACAGGTCGATTACATGGATGTAATTTCTGTGCAAGACCAGTTTTTTCATTTTTTCCAGTTTTTTCAGCAATCTGGAAACCACCACCCTTGAGGTGTGCAGATCATAGGCAATCTCTTGATGCGTACTTCGTATACGGTTGTCCTTGGTCACCTCAACCTTCTTTTTGAGATAATCCATAAGTCGTTGATCTAAATTTTTGAATGCGATACTGTCCACCGTTTGTAAGAGCTCGTTCAATCGGTTTTGATAGCTGTCAAAAACGTAGTTTCTCCACCCTTTGTACTTGGCCATCCATTCTTCCATTTTCTGAACCGGGACCATCACTATTTTGGCATCGGTTTCCGTAATGGCCCTTATCTCACTTTTAGTATGCCCCATACAACAGGCCATGGTCACAGAACAAGTTTCTCCCTGTTCAAGATAGTACAGTAGCAATTCGTCTCCTTCATCATCTTCGCGAAGAACTTTAATGGCCCCGGACAACAATAAGGGCATACTCCTGATATATTGCCCAATGTCCATAATGGTCTCTCCCGCGGGGACTTCTATTATCTTTCCTTCCTGAACAATCTCATCTATAAGGGGTTGCTCAAAATAGTTGCTGAATATTCCTAAAAGTTCTTCTTCCATAAAGTTTAAATACATCCCCTAAGGTAACCATTTTGAAAAAAACGATGGCCCATAGGGGACCCTTTAAAAGAAAGACCCGAACCATGGGCCCGGGTCTTCATCATTAACGCAAACTAATAAACTGAATCAAACGTACTTAAACTATAATTTTATGGGTTTTCCCTTGATGTCGTCCTCGATGGGCATTCCCAATATTTTTAGGATCGTTGGGGCAATCTGATTGGAATACAATTGCTCGTCCTGTTTAACCTCACCCAAATTCTCAACACCCTGGCCAAATGTTACGAACCAAACTTGTCCTGCGCCTTTTACATCGGCACCATGGCTTCTCCAGGTATCCAGCGGCTGCGTTCCCCTACCATGGTCCGTAGTGATCAAAAACACCGTTTGATCCTTGTAGAAATCATCCTGTTGGGTAAATTCCCAAATATCCTTGATCAGGGCATCGGTATTGTATGCCGATTTTAAATAAGCCTGATAATCCCCATCATGGGCAAAATCATCGGTTTCACCATATGAAATATAGACCAGCCTCGGATGTTCCTTTTTCATATGTTCCAAGGCATAATGATGGGTAAATGCATCCAATCGAACACTGCCCCATGGACTTGGAATTTGACCTTGCAATTCGTTCAAGAACTTCTCTTTTTCCGTCAAATCCACTGTTGCCTCCTCGAAACCAGCGTTTACCGGCACCCCAGAACGCTCCTCGTTCACAATGAACGGGAAAACGTCCCAACTACCAAAGGCGGCAACTTTTCCTTTCCCTTCGGAGGTATTGTTGTACCGTTCCAAAATGGTGGTGTTGGGGTTTTGCATTTTATCATTGCTCCTGATATGCACATCGTCCGCAGAACCTGTCAAGATTTCGTTGTAGCCAGGATAGGAAAACCACATGCTATTGGTCAGATCGACTTTGCTCCCCTTGTTCCTGTTCCCGTGAATTTGACCCGTTTTTTCTACTTGGCTCCAGAAAAAAGGCATCAAAACCGATCTTCGGTCTTCTGGGGTTTCTTTCCAAAAAGCCTCGGTCAACATATCAGCATCATGGACGTAATCCTTGTTCCCGATCAATAATGAATCGGCACCAGTGAACAGTTCCTGCCAACGAAAACCGTCCAAGGTGATCAGTATTACTTTGGTATCCTTTGTGCTTTGCGCATGGATGTTAAAGCTTGCTGCGAAGGCAGCCATCAAAAGCAAAATCCTATTTTTCATTTTCTTCCTTTGTTTTAAATGATGCTATTTCGGACCAATCACTCCAATTCAGGTTTTGATCACGGTAACGAACCCTCCAGTAATAGGTTCTGCCGGGTTTCAATCGTTTTGTTTTTTCATCGGTCAGATCGTCGTCCTTTTGACGGTCTTCTTTGTAATACCAGTTTTCGAACTGTTTCCAGCTATCCAAGGCCAACTTTTCAAAATCTTGTGATTCAGAAACCTGCCAGTGTGCCGCAGCATGGAATGCTCCGCTCAACGAACTTGAAAATTCGTTAGCTTTTAAAGTGGCAAAATCATCGGCAACGATTATATCGTTGATGGGTGAGACAACCTTTGGCGCATCAGGCTTCTTCTCCAATCGCCAAATGGTTATGCTATCCCTAAGCTCATTTTGTCTTGATTTTATATTGTTGCCCTGACTGATTCTTTTAATGGTGAACTTGGGGTCGTTTCTGTTTCCGTCCACTTCTACCATCACAAAACCGTATTCGTCTTGGGTAACGGTAAACTCATCGTAATCCCTGCCCTCAAACTCGCCCCAATTGTCTATGGCGCCACCCGCAGAGGCCACATTGATCCATAAGTGTTTATGGTCTCGTGATTGTCCTCTTGAATATCCATGGGTATGTCCAAAAAAGTGGATGCTAGGTTTTCCTGTTTTGGTCGAAAATGCTTCCAACATTTTCACGACTCTTCCTGTTGATTCTTCTTCACCGGGAATCCAAAGTTCCGATTTGTGCGGGTGGTGCAATTGAGCGAACACAAAATCGATGTTGTCGTCCTTCTCGGTATCGGCCAATACTTTTTCCAGCCATTGATATTGTTCCCCCAGATCACGATACCCATCATTGGAATTCAAGCCAATAATTCGAGTGTTGCCGTAATCTTTGTACCACCAATGCTCAGCGTAGGCGGGTGTTCCGTTTTTGGGTAAGCTGAAATATTTGAAGTAAAAAACAGAATTGCGTTCGTGATTGCCCAAAACGGGATATACGGGCACCTCTGCAAACAACTTTTGTGCTGGATCAAAAAAATGCTCCTTCCATTGATAATATTTACTGCCCCTCTCTACCAAATCCCCCGGTATCATCACCATGGCAAGGTTATCGGGCAACTTGCCGCCATGTTCTTTTTCCAAATACTGAAGCACTCCTTGGTTCACGATTTCGGAAAACTTGTTGGGATGCTGACTATCGTATTGCATATCGCTCATGGCAACGATGTTGAAGCTCTCCTGATCGGTTGCGAACGGTGGGGTCTTAAACTGAAAAATATCGGACGTAGCCTTGCCGGTCCTTACCCGGTAATAATATTCCGTGAATCGTTTTAGACCTTCCAGTTTAACCGTATGCACTCTGGATTCGGAAAAATTGATGTCCTCAGCTTTTCCAGAAGTCCGTTTACCCAATTTTTCAGTGGCTCCCCATTCCACGATACTTTCTTCGCCGCTTGTGGTTTCCCACATGATCACGATGGAATTTGGTTCCGCATCCTGTAAATAGGGCTGCACTAAAATTTGGGGTTGAGACTGGGCGGTGAGTTGCATCACACCCACAAAAAATACAATGAGTAGTTGGTTGATTTTTTTCATTAGGCTATAGCATTGGTTTTTAAAAAGGCACAATTCAATATTTCGATTGCCTTTTCCAGTTCTTCTCTTGTTATGGTCAATGGTGGGGACAGTTGCAGTACATTTCCTTTGGAAACCTTAAAACTCAATCCCTGTTTTAAACACTCGTACATAATTTCTTCGGCTTCGGCAGTCGCTTTTTTCTTAGTAGACCTATCGGTTACCAATTCGATTCCCCACAGAAGTCCAACACCACGCACATCACCGATCAAGGAATATTTTCGATGCATTTTTCGAAGGGCCCTCCTCATAAACTCTTCATCATCCTTTACCTTTTGCAGTATGTTCTCTTCTTCGATTACTTCCAAAAGGGTCAATCCTGCCATGGAACCCAACGGACTTTTCTCGTGGGTGTAATGACCTAGGGAAATGTCTCCGAATGTATTGTACTCCTCTCTGGTCACAATGGCAGCCTGAGGAACAATGCCACCGCCTAGTCCTTTGCCCAAACACAGAATATCTGGTTCAATATCAAACAGTTCGTACGCAAACATTTTCCCAGTACGTCCAAATGCGATGGGGATCTCATCCAAAATCAATAGAACTCCATGTTTGCTGCACAGCTCCCTTGCTCCCTTCCAGAATTTTTTTGATGGGACCTGTACATCGGTATTGCGAATGGTCTCTGCCAAAAACGCCCCGATTTGATGGTCTTTTTCCAAAACGTATTCCAAATATTCGAGTGCTTTGTCCTCATTGCCCTCAAAAATTCCTCGGTAGGTTATTGGGGGTGGTATCCTTTCAATCCCGGGCATCATAGGCCCCATATATTCTTGAAAAACAGATTCCCCTCCCACACTAATGGCATCCAGATTAGCGCCATGGAACGAATCCCAAAAAGAGACCACTTTGTGTTTTCCTGTTACGGCACGGGCTAATTTTAACGCAATTCCTATGGCTGAACTGCCATTTGGAGTGAGCAAAATTCGGTTAAGCCCCTTAGGGGTGTAGGAAGTTAATTTTTCCGCGAATTGAATGGCTGTTTCGTTCGCATATCTTCGGGTGGAAAAAGTCAAGCCCTGAAGCTGTTCGGTTAATTTGCCCACCATTTTTGGATGGGAAAATCCGATTTGGTGCACATTGTTCCCGTGAAAATCCAGGTATTTTTTCCCAGAAACACTTTCAATGTAAGAGCCTTCACAATTTTGGAGCACGTCCAAACAAGGCGTTGACATGGATTGGTGCATAAAGTATTTTGCATCCTTTTCCAGTAACACCCTTGTTTCTTCGCCTACTTCGTTCCGCAACCATTCCCGCCGTGCAGGAGTCAGGTTGATATCGCCTTCCACAACAGATTCTGAGTTGTGCTTATCGCGCTTTATATGGTCCATGTTCAGTTAATATTTCCCGTTCTTCGGATGCATCGTTCAATACATAAACTTTGTATGTGTCTCCATTGTCGTACACCCGAACAACAATATGTCCATTCTGACTTTTATATTGGTCCAACCTGCCACCGATCACGTCCTTGGTGCCTTGCAGCATAATGGTTGAAAAAATATCCCGGTCACCGGGGTATAATTGTTTTGATAATATTCTGCGGAGGACTTCTTCTCCGGGATGGTCCGCCGTCCAGTTTTGTTGGATCCAAACTCGGGGTCTTATGGTCCGGACATAAAATGGATTTTGAGAATCCCTGTTCCCATGATGATTGAGTGTTGCCACATCCACAGCTCCGACCACCGGTGCCACATGTGATTCCAATGCGTTGATGTCGGTTTGACCCAGGCCGTCGATTCCGGCAATGTCTCCTCCTGTGTAATAATTGAACTTGCCAAAATCGATTCGAATGGCATTGCTCAATGGGTTTTCCCCATGGAACTCACCTTTCTTAAAAAGAGAATGGAAAGAATCGTCAAAGCCCGTCCAAATATTTCCGTTCGAGGCAATATTTTGCACCAAAAATTCAGGGAAGTCCTTTGGATGATGACGCAATACAATTTGATTTGCACTTCCAACCTTCAAGGCTTCGTTTTTCAGTCCTACCTTTTCAGATTGATAATCGATAAACTTCCAATACTCTTTCAAAGTAGGAATCAATCCATATTTGTCATTGGAAAACCGTTCTTGTGATTGCACTTTCCCATCTTTTAAGTCCAATGGAAAGTCGAACCCACGATCGATTAATTTTTTAATGGGAATCAAAGTGCCAACTTCCATAATCCCGGTCAGTTGATACCCTCCCGGTGCTATTTTTCGCAAAGAATCAACTTCACCAAAATGATCGTCGTGGTAATGGGTAATCAGTGCATAATCCAACCTTCTCTCCTGTTTTTTGGGCAAAAATTGATCTATATAATCCACTATCCATTCCGGTGCTGTTTTGGACCTGTTCGGAACCAGCTTTGCATTTCTGCTCGATGTGGTTCGTTCATGGGTCTCTGACATGTCCCCTGCATCCACCAACATGGTTGTACCATCGGGAAATACCATAAAAGCGGCATCGCCCCTACCGGTATTGATATGGTGAATATCCAAATAGCCAAGTTGCCATGGAGGTAATTGTTCGGTTTGCCCATTGGAAATGGAGGCCATCAAAATACTGATGAGCAGTAGACCAATTTTATTGAGGTTGAAATGCATTCTTATTTTTCTCTATATAAATGATTTGCAGGAATGATTTGTTTTGGGGTATTCGGTCCTTTGTATTTCACATCCAAATGATAGCCGCCTCCCCCGTTAAAAAACTCCACGCGAACCAAATGTTTTCCTTGGTTCAAATCCAACGAACCACTGCGCTCCATTACGCCATGGTCACCATCATTGTCCACGATTTGGGTTCCATTTACATAGAGCTTACTACCATCATCACTATTGGTAAAAAAGGTATAACTACCTTCTTCCAATATATCCAAGTAACTTTCGAAAACCACTGCTATCTGCTCTTGAGGCATATCTTCAGCAAGTGATTGCTTGTGTGAAAACTCGGTAACAAAACCTTTATGCGATGGACTCAAATTTGAAAAATCCGGTAATTTGACAATCCCTGCGATTTCATAAACCTGAAACTTTACCGCATCCTCATTTGATTCAGGCACAATCCTAAAATTTCCTTCTGCAATGGTGCTCACCAATCGCCCTTCATTAAATATCCCAGCTTTGATGATGGTGGTCTGTTTTAAATAGAAGGTGTCCTTGTATGCTTGGCTATTTTCCAAAGAGGGTACTTTGTCTCCTATGGTGTATCGAACTTCTCCTACATTATTTGGGTTTTGAATCACAACAGCTACGGAGTCTGCTTTAAAAACTCCCCCGGACGGCTCAAAATAGCCTGCATCCGGAAGAATTTTGGGTTGGGTTATTTGCTTTTTACGCTTATAGATAAGTTTTGGGGCCTCATTTCCTATAAAAGCTCCTTTTACAGGTCGACCAATCCAAGCTTGCGGCGTTTTCAATCCCATAGCATAGGCGACAGTTGGTGCATTATCGTATTGATAAACGGTTTCTTCCATTTTATATCCTTTTTTGATACCGGCACCGTACAGAATGAATGGGATCTCCATTTCTGCCAAACTTTCCCCTCCATGACCAAAGCCCAATCCGCCATGGTCGGCAGATACTATGAACATGGTTTTCTCAAAGATTCCAGCTTGTTTGGTCGCATCTAAGATTGCTGCAATAAGGGAGTCTGCCTTTTCTACCGATTTGTAATAATCTGGGCTGCCGTGGCCCAAAGCATGACCTGCATGATCCACATGGTCCAGGTGCACAAAAGTGAACTTTGGGGTATGTGCTTTGATGTAGTCCACCGCAGCTTGGGTGGTTTTGTCCTCATGGTCCCCATCAATATCAAAATCAACGTCCGATTTCTCGAACAAACGACCGAAACCATCCCAATCGTAAATGGCACCTACATGGGACTCGGGTTGTTGATCTTTGAACAAGGTAAATATGGTTGGAAAAGTTCCATTTTCTGTTTGAACAACGGGTGGCAATTGATGGTTGAATTTTTCCCAACCATTCGAAGTCACACCATGTTGTTCGGTATCGGCCCCCATGATCATACTGGCCCAGTTTGGACTGGAACTGGATGGGAGCACTGATCTTGCATGCATGGTCGCCGCTCCATTCTGGATCATTGAATCCATTGTTGGGGTGCTGGCATTTTGAATCCCATTGGGACTCATGCCATCTATCCCGATGACAACAATATGTTCAATTCCCTTTGGAGTTGCATCCGTATCAGAAGAACAAGACCACAGGAACAAAGTTCCCATGGTCATGATCATTGCTATATCAAACTTCTTAAAACACATTGGCAAACCTTAGTTTTCCCACCAAACCTTGGTAGTTATTTGGTCACCACCGATTCTGGTAGCAGCTTCGGTATAGTTTGTATTGTTCAAGGATTCCTCGTTACTTGGATACTCGAACCTACTTGGGTACACATCGTAGAAGGCGTCTGGCCCCGGTGCAATTGTAGCTGGGAACCCGGTTCTTTTATATTCGATGAAGCCTTGGTAGTCGGTATAGAACAAGTTGATGTACTTCTGGGTCATAATGGTTTCCAACGAATTGTCGAAAGCTACGGCCGCACTGCTCAAATAATCTGCTGGAAGATCTACACCCCAATATTCGAAATTTGCGGTTATCCCTTCTTCGTAAAATGATTGGGCATCACCGGATATCCATCCTCTTTGTGCAGCTTCGGCCAATATAAATTGTACTTCGGAGTACAGCATCAACCTTGCTTGGTTGGTATTCGGCTGAAAGTAGAAGTAATCGATATTGAATTTAGAAAGGAATGCATCCCCACCTTGATAGGTGTAGGCGGGTCCATCGACCACACCGTTCAACATCCCAACAATTTCTGGCGTGCCCGCTTCCACGGAGTTGGCCGTTGGGTCGGCAAAGAATTCCAATCGTGGATCGTTCAATCCTTCCAACATGGTAACAAAATGCTCCGAAATTCTGTATTCGTTGTACGACCCCACACGATAAACAGACTCTTCGGTTACAGGGTGGGCATCTGGATTAGCTGCCAAGAATGTAAGGGCTGCGTTATCATCGTTGGATTCCATAATAGGGAACTGAGCAGGACTGTTGTACATCTCGGAGATGGTGCTAGAGGCAACAGAAGGCGAAACTTCACTCAAACGCAGTGCAAGACGCATTCTTAATGAGTTGGCGAATTTTCTCCACATGTCCAAATCACCATCAAAAAGTAAATCCCCTTTGATCTGTGTTAAATTGGATCCGGCCAAAAGTGAGTTTGCCGCTGCGAGCTCGGCGAGCATGGCCGTATATATCGCTTCCTGTGTATCGTACATAGGTGTATAATTTTCTTCACTTGCTTGGTTTACTTCCGAGTAAGGTACATCTCCCCACATATCGGTAAGAATACTGTACGCCCAAGTTTGCATGATCTTGGAAACGGCCACATAACTGTTCAGTTCGTTTTCGCTGGCCAGATTTTCCAATTCCTTTGCATCCCTGATGGTGTAGTAATAATTGTTCCAAGCTCCACTTTGGTCACCCCAATCGAACAGGTCGAAAGAGGTAAATACGATACGCGCACCATATTGTCCCATTAGGTTTCCTTCACTCCAAGAACCCCCTACTGCTTCACGAATGGATCTTCTTTGAAGATTGGTCAAAAGCAATTCTGGGTTTTGGTTAATGTTCAATGCAACATCTGGATTATCGTTGCTCACGTCAAACTTGTCACAGGACCCAAGGGTCATTGCAAGTACTGTCGCTATTAAAAATATCTTTTTCATGTTGTTATTGTTAACCTGATTAAAATTCTACGTTGATTGCAAATCCTAAACTACGAGTAGTCGGTACGGTGGCATTTTCAACCCCTGGCACATAGCTTCCTCCTCCGAAAGACAATAGTTCTGGGTCACCGTGATTGAAGTCTTTTGCCCACATCCAAAGGTTGGTTCCGATAAGGGAGAAGCTCAATTTTTTGATATCATCACCTTTGAACAATTTGGTTGGAAAATCGTAAGTCAACCTTGCTTCTCTCAACTTAACAAAAGTGGCATCGTAAATACCTTCGGTATCGTTGTCCCTTCTATATCTGTTGTTGTGGTAAGCGTTGGCTGCAACGATTACATTGTTGGGCACATATTCCCCATCTTGTAACATCACTCCATCACCGATGATACCATCTGTTTGCGCAACTCCATTTCCATCTGTATAAGAAAGTCCGGAATCTGTAATACCTGGGTGCGGACCTCCATATTCTGGAGAGCGTCCCCAAAGGGTTTCCACTACGTTACCGGAAGTGGCGGCGATCAAACGTGTTCTGGATAGCAATTCACCACCTTGTCTCCAATCCAATAGAAAGTTAAAGGAAAGGTTCTTGTATGAAATAGTGTTGTTCCAACCCAACGTAAAGTCAGGGTTAAAGTTTCCTACTTTTCTTAGTGTGTTGTCTTGTTGTACCAAACCATTATTGAAGATCACTTCACCATAATAAGGACTATTTACGTCTTCAACTTTTACCAATCCGGTTCCGTACATATCTCCAAGAGATCCTCCTTCTTCGGCAACCAATGAAATACCGTTACCTCCGTATTGGTATCTTTCCACATCATCCGCCAATTCCAGAACCTTATTTCTGTTCAACCCGAAGTTGAAAGAAGTATTCCAGTTGAAGCTTTGATTGGAAATCGGGTTTGCACTCAACATAATTTCCAATCCTTGGTTACGGATCTTACCGGCATTGATTGTTCTTGCTGTTTTACCTGAGGTAATAGGCAGGTCAATATCCAAAATCTGGTTTTTGGAAACTGTGTTATAGTAAGTGGCATCCAACGAAAGCTTGTTGTTGAAGAACCTTAAGTCGGTACCGAACTCGTAAGAAGTTTGAATCTCCGGCTTCAAATCGAAGTTTGGCAACGTATTGGTAGGCCCTGCAGTTGGATTATCCCCTACCGGGGTTCCCAATGCATAGTATTCCGATAGTCTGTAGGCATCGGTATCGCTACCCACTTGAGCCCAACCTCCCCTAAGTTTCGCAAAGCTCAGTACATCTTGGTTTCCAAAATCAAAAAGATCGGATAAAACCACACTCAACGAAGCTGAAGGGTAGAAATATGAGTTGTTCTGCTCTGGCAGTGTTGAAGACCAGTCGTTACGAGCGGTAAGGTCCAGGTAGATACTATTGTCCCATCCCAATTGCGCAAAAGCATACAAAGAGTTGATTTGCTTTTCCGGGCGGCTGGAACGTTGTACCAATGCTCCATCAACATTGGAGAAAGAATAGATTCCAGGAATCAAAAGCTTATTGGCCATCAATGAATTGTAATGGTTCTTCTGTACCATTCTGTTTCCACCAAAGTTTGCATTGACATGAAGTTTGCTGGTCACATCCTTGTCGTAGGTCAACAAGAAATCCAAGTTGGTTTCCTGGAAGTTGATCTTATCTTCCCTGAACTGTCCATTTGGAAAACGCTGTGTGGAATAAGCCCTTTTGATCGTTCTGTATTCCGAGAAGAAATCGCGACCACCTCTTACCATAAACTTGAAGTCATCACTGATATCATAGGTAGCGGAAAGGTTACCAATGATTCTGTCCTTTGCCAAACCGTTTGTATTCTCATACATGGTAAAGTAAGGGTTATCGTGATAGTTATAATTGTAATTGTACTGCTGGAAGCCTTCCAAACCATCTTGCCAGTAGTTTCTCAAACTATTTACATTCACTTGCTGACCCCACCAGATGAACAAGTACATTACCGATTCCGTTCCATATCCGTTTACGTGACGGTTGTCCGAATCCGAACGTATATAGTTGATTTTGGAAGAAACTTTTAGTCTATCGGAGATCTGATAATCACCGGAAGCAGAGATTGTATTCCTTTTAATATCGGTGTTTGGAACAATACCCTTGTTATCCAAGTTGGTATAGCTAACCCGATAATTACCGCTATCGTTAGATCCGAAAAAAGAAACTGTATTGATAAGCGTCCTACCGGTCTCCATAAATTCTTCGGCAGGATTTCCGCCGTATACAAATGGGGTAGGCGTTATTGTTCCCCTTCTGGCCAGATCAACACCTGAAGAACCGAGGACATAGTCCAGACCATGAACGTCACCTCCCCGAAGTCCGTTGGATGTAGGAGAATCGTGCTGTGCACGCAAGGTACCGTCCAAAAGCGGACCCCAAGATTCGTCCACACCATCGTATGTACCGCTTCCGTAACCATCCACAAATTGGAAATCAAAGTTTTTACCTTGACCGTACACTCCTTGATATTCAGGAGCTTTTAAAACACTTTCAAAGGTTGTCTTGGAGCTAAAGCTAACTCCACCTTTACGCCCTCTACCAGATTTGGTAGTGATAATAACCGCTCCGTTCGCAGCTCTGGAACCATATAGCGCAGTTGCGTTCGCTCCTTTAAGTACAGAAATGGATTCCACATCATCCGGGTTGATCTCGGCTGCACCGTTACCATAATCCAAGTTCATGTTGGAGGCACCTCCAAGGGTGTTGGTCCTTGTATCCGTTGTATTGTTGATCGGAATACCATCCACTATAAATAGTGGTTGGTTATCTCCCTGCATAGAGGAGTAACCCCTGATCACTACCGATGACGATTGTCCGGGACCGGTACCGTTTGTAACTACCTGTACACCGGCAGTTCTACCAGATAAGGTACTTACTGTATTGGTACTTGTGGATTGAGAGATTTCCTCTCCAGCAACCTTTTGTACCGAATACCCCAAGGATTCTTCGTCCCTGGTAATGTTCAAAGCGGTAACAACAACTTCGTCCAGCAATTGTGAATCTGGTTGCATCACCACTGTTGCGGTAGATTTACCCGCAGTTTGAAGATCTTGTGAAATATATCCTATATAGGATACCACCAAGATTTCGTCGCCCTGTGGAAGTTCGATCTCGAAATTTCCATCAAAGTCTGTGGCCACCCCATTGGAGCTGCCTTTTACAACTACCGAAGCACCGGGCAATGGCACGTTGTTCTCGTCTAATACCTTTCCTGAAAAGGTGACTTGCGAATAGCTAATTATACTTACTGTAAATGCAAGTAAAAATGCTACAATCGATTTTTTCATTTGTTGAGTATTTGTAAAATTCGGTTAATTATTTATCAACAAATATCCAACACAAGAGTTAAGACAGGCCTTTAAACAGATTAAAAAAATGATACGGAAAGGTTAAAAGAAACACCTGAATGTTATGTAAACATTATTTACAAATATTCAATTTATTTGAAATCATCCAAAAGCCTCTACATACAACATATCCTAGTAAAACAGTGGAATAACCGCATTTTTTTCTTAATCTTGATAGACGGTAAATATTATAAATACTAAACTTTAGAAGTTACTCAAATAATGGAAGATTATCTGATCGGCATAGGAAAACGAATCAAGCAAATTCGCAAGAACAATAAAAAGACCATTAACGATGTTGCTGTCAGCGCAGGGGTAACTGCGGGACTTATTTCCCGGATAGAAAATGGCAGGACCATACCATCGCTTCCTGTGTTCTTAAAAATTGTGGCTGCCTTGGAGACGGAGATGACGGACTTCTTTGACGGTATCCCAAAAGCCAATCGTCAAAATTTTTTGGTGACCCGTATGGACGAGCAGTCGATAATAGAAAAGGAGGACGAGGCTGTTGGGTTTACCTATAATTATATTTTTGGCAAACAACTGAACTCTGTAGGTTTTGAGAGCGTACTTTTAGAAGTACAGCCCAACTCGGAAAGGGAAAAAGTGGTGACCGATGCATTTGAGTTCAAATTTATTTTGACGGGAGAATGTTATTATGAAATCGGTGACCAAGAGGTGCTGCTAAAAGAAGGGGATTCCATTTTCTTTGATGGCAGAATCCCCCATGTACCGATAAATAGAGGAAAGGTTCCCTCTAAGATGTTGGTGGTCTATTTCTTTATATGATCAAGGATACAATACTTGGTCCAAATCTGCCAAGGAATCCAAAATCAAAGTAGGCTCCGCGGTTGCCAATTGTTCACGTGTCTGTGCCCCGGTCAATACACCAACGGTAATTCCGCAATTGGCATTTTTGCCCTCCTCAATATCGATTATAGAATCGCCGGCCTTTAACACCTTTTCTGATTCATTAATACCAAACATTTCCATGGCCTTGTCTATCATTTCCGAAGAGGGTCTTCCCTTGACCACATCATCTGCAGTGATCAACGCATCAATCTGTTCTCCCGGTACCCAGCCCAGTTTGTTTAAAAGCGACTTTGCTGTTTTTTGATCGTAACCGGTATTCAACACGACCTTAACCCCTTTGGATCTCAATGTTTCAAAAAGTTCCTCTACTCCTTTATAAGTGGTCACATCCAAGTTGGCATACGCTTCTTCCAACATTCCCTTAAAATCTTCAAAAACCAAATGGGGATCAACGTCCCTCATTTGGGTCTCTTCCAAAATATCGGCAATCGCCTTAAACTTTTCTTTCCCGGCCCCAAACTCCAATACGGTATCCAATGAAACATTTACACCATGTTTCTCCAAAGCTGCCCTAACGGTCTTATATACGACATTGTCTTCGTTCACTGTAGTACCTGCCATATCAAAAACGGCTAGTTGTATTTTTTTCATAGATTGATTTTCTGAGTATTAAAAATAGTAGCGACATTCATTTTGGCAAAGCCGGCACTTCCGGTCATGCCTTTCCCCCCTATTCCGGTTACAATATGGATGTTTTCGTCAATGGTTTTTTGAAAAATATCGCTGTTTTTGCTTTGGGAGTACATCCCATACCATCTTTTTTGAATTTGATAGGTTGGTAGATCAAATATCCTTTTGGCTTCGGCGATCATAAAATTATCAATATCCATATCCAGTTCATACCCTAAATCTTCAATTCTGTTGGCGTCTGCATATTGATGTGAATCCCCCAAAATTATGGAACCGTCCAAAGCCTGTTTGAACAATATATGGACTCCCCATTTTTTTTGAAGACTATCCTTGGACTCCCTTGCCTTTATCTGTGCAAACGAAGGACATTCGTGGAATGCTTCGTATCGGCGAATGGACCAACCCGTAAGTATGGAACCATTGAGTTGATAGTTGCCCTGAGGTTTGGTCTGCATCATTTGTAATTTGGAAACCTCCAAATCGCTTGAGGCAAACGTTTCAGGATAGAGGTTTTTAAAATCCGCCCCGTTGCAGATAATTACTTTTTTACCAAATACCTTTTCGTTTTTGGTATTACAAACCGAAACCCATTCTCCCTCCTGCTCACAGGCAATAACCGGAAAATCAAATATGATCTCGAGTCCCTTTTGTGCCACCAAAAATTCTTGGAGCCTATGTATCATGGTCCTAGGTTCAACAGTAACTTCCTGTGGAAAAAAAAGTCCAGCGACCGCATAATCTTTGCTAAGTCCTGGATAATGCTCCAGACATTCTTGCTTGGTGAGCATTCTACTTCCATAATCGTTGCCACTATTTATTGCCCGTAATTCTACCAACAACTGTTCCTCCTCTTCATTAGATGCAATATAAACGGTTCCGTTTTGTCTAATACTCACATCAAAACGAGATTGTATCTCTTTGTATATCTCCAAGCTCTCTCGCCCGAATTTTTGCCATTTGGTATTCATGCCAGAAGGCACTACTTGTCCAAAATTTTGTGTTGTGGCCCCTTTGGCATAGGCATCTTTTTCCACCAAACACACTTTTAGTCCCATTTCCAGTGCATGGTAAGCATGAAAGGTCCCTAAAACGCCACCACCTACTATGACAGCATCATATTTATTGTCCATAATCCAATTGATTGTTAAGTTGTTCTGTCTTGCGACGTGAGGCAAAATGTATAAAGAGCAATATGGTACAGCATATCCCTATAAATGCAACGGCATAGGTGCCGTAAACAAAAAAGTTGAGCCAAGATAGATCTGCCTGCCCAAAATTCTTGTACAACAATACAAGTACACTGCCAACATATCCAAAAGCATCCGCTATATAAATCAAAAATCCCGAGTTGCCCTTTACCTTAAATGTGGCTATGAACCGATCAAAAAAGAGACAGTTGAAGGGGACATAGCATATATAAAGTCCAAAGCCTGTACAAACCATCCAAACAAAAGGATCTAGAACCCTGGTCTGGAACATTAATGTACTAACAGCCAATACCACAGTACCCAATATCAGTAACACATGATACGTCAGCAATGCCTTAAAATTATCCTTTATGTAAAAAATAGCACCTATGATCAATAGGACCACCACTGCTATAATGATTTCTGAAGTTGAAAAAACGGAGACATCGCCCTGATACCCTATACTGTCCCAGAGTTCCCTTGCGAAATTGTCACGGAAATCCCGGAAAGCCGTTAAAAATGTATAGAACAATACAATCAGGATCAACGGGAAGAAGAATTTCTTCACTAGATCCGACCTGTCCTGAGATGTCATTGGAATCCGCTCTGTTCGGTTTTCAATGTCTTCTTGTGTTGGTGGCGGCACTCTTTGCAAAAGATAGGAACAAATCAAAAGTGGGATAAAAAAAAGTGCTCCCGTGACCGAGGGCATCCAAAACTCACTGACTCCCCAAGAATTCATTACAAAAAGTCCCACGGATTTAACCACTCCGCTGGAAACAATAAAACTGGCGGAAAGTACGACCCCAAGTATGTCGGTAAATCTTCTACCTTCAATATAGGAGAATACAATACCCCAGATCATTCCCAATGGAAACCCGTTCAAGAACATAAAGGGAATATTGTAGGGCGCCGGCACCCAGGCAAAGAGCATCAATGATATTTCGGCAATAACGATCAGCGAAATCAGATAAAGTAGCCTTCGGTTTGGCCTTAGTTCAGATATCACCTTAATCCCCACAAACTTGGAGAGTGCATAGCCCATCACTTGAGCAATTACCAATAGAATCTTGTAATCGATGCCAAAAAAGGACAAGCCATCAAAAGTGGCCACCGAAAACGGTTTTCTAAAGGCGTACATACAAAAGTAAGTACCAAAAGCAGCCAACGAAGCGTGCAGGACGAATAGTAAACCTGGTCGCCTCCGGACCGTTATCTTATCACTCAATGTTTACAAATAATAAAATTATGTTTCAAATTACTCAAATTTATAATTAAGTAAGCATACGTTTTAGTTTAAATAATTGTTAGTAATGCTTTATGATTTTTTCACTACAACCTTCATCAAATTTTTATAATTCACATATTCCCATTAAAATTGTTGTGTTTACGAAGTCACTCTCTAGGATAAATGAGATTTCGAAAAATTCAGGTTATCTTAGCGTGGATAGAATTGAACGTTACCGTTTAAAAGCTGAAAGCCGCAAGAACACATGATTATCGAAGAAAGGCAGGGACAGCGGGAAACGAGCCATTCGCACAACCAACTGAACAAATCGTTTTTGGCCTAGAGCCAAGGCATCAAATTTTATTATATGGCACTTATTTCGTTTTTAGGATTCACCCTTCTAGTTGGGATAATTTCCTGGTGGTCCGTTAGAAAAACCGACGAAACATCATCCGATGGCTATTTTTTGGGAGGCAGGAGCCTTACAGCAGGAGTGATCGCTGGATCATTATTGTTGACGAATCTATCCACGGAACAAATTGTAGGACTTAACGGTAGTGCCTACAAAGACGGACTTTCCGTAATGGCATGGGAAACATTGGCAGCTTTGGCCATTGTGGTCACGGCTTTATTCCTATTGCCTCGTTATTTAAAGGGTGGACTGACCACAGTACCCCAATTTTTGGCAAAACGGTTCGATGTAACCACAAAGACCATAACCTCCGGACTGTTCCTTACAGGTTATGTTGTGGTACTGCTCCCTGTAATCCTTTATTCAGGTTCTGTTGCCATTAGTGGTATGTTCGATGTCCCCACATTACTGGGAGTATCGGATTCCACTGCCTTGGTCGTTTGTATTTGGGGAATCGGTATCATTGGTTCCATATATGCCGTATTCGGGGGCTTGAAGGCGGTAGCTGTTTCCGACAGTATCAATGCTGTTGGTCTGATCATCGGAGGAATCATGATTCCTGTTTTTGGTTTGATGGCCATTGGCGATGGAAGTGTACTTGGAGGATTGGAAACTTTGATGGCGGCGAACCCGGAACGATTTGATTCTACGGGGAATCCTGGTCAAGAGGTACCTTTTTCCACCATCTTCACCGGTATGATGCTGGTACAGCTCTTTTATTGGGGAACCAACCAGCAAATTATTCAAAGAGGGCTTGGTGCTAAAAACTTGGCAGAAGGTCAAAAGGGATTGCTATTGGCTGCCTTTTTAAAGATTTTGGGGCCCATTATCCTGGTATTGCCGGGCATGATCGCCTATTATTATTTTGAAGGAGGATTAGCCAGCAGTGACCTTGCCTATCCCGAATTGGTAAGGGCAGTCCTTCCAAAACCATTGATGGGATTCTTTGCTGCGGTTTTATTCGGAGCAATTTTAAGCTCATTTAACAGTGTCCTCAATAGTTCGGTCACTTTGTTCGGTATTGATATCTACAAGCAGCATATCAACAAGAATGCCTCCGAAATGACCGTTGTAAAGTACGGTAAGGTATTCGGTGTCTGTTTGGCGCTTGCGGCGATGTTCATTGCCCCACTCATTGCCAATGCGGGAAGCTTGTTCAACTATTTGCAGGAAATTAACGGTATTTACAGTATACCCATTTTTACCATTATTGTAGTGGGCTATCTGACCAAAAGAGTTCCAGCTATCGCAGCAAAAATCGGTATTCTTTCAGGGTCTATACTTTACATTATAAGCCAATTTATGGTTGGTCCCAAAATGGTGGCAAACGCTCTTGCCGAAGCCAAGGCCAATGGTATCACAGATCCGGCCGAGCTGAATCTGATAGAGGCCGGGGCCTATCCCCATTACCTCCACGTAATGGCCATTTTGTTCGTGTCCAACATAGCCATTATGTTGATCATAGGTAAATTCTTTCCAAGAAAGGAGCCCTTCCAATTGGAGTATACCAAGCAAGTGTCCATTGAACCTTGGAAGCATGTTAAATTGGCCAGTATATTCATCTGCTCCGTTGTAATTGCGATTTACATTTACTTTGCAAAATAATCGGAAAGCAGAAAACGATAAAATAAAAAAGGCCCGGAATTTACCGGGCCTTTTTATTGTAAAATACTTTTAAGGAAATTGTCTTTATAGGCCCGCCCCATGGGCACTTTTGCACCATTGGACAGCAGGACAAGGTTACCGGAAATCCTATCGATCTTTTTGGTATTGATGACATGGGATTTATGGATTTGATAAAACTGGCTTCCTCCCAAAACCTCCACCCAATGTCTTAAGGGTTCGTTGGACAATATTTTTTTCTCTTTTAAATGGATCTCGGTATAATCGGAATCCGAAGTGATCGTGAATATATCCTTTACCAAAACCTTGATATGTTCATGGCTGGATTTGACATAAATCTCCGTGAGCGGAGTACCATCGTCCTTGAACAGTTTGTATTCATATTTCGCATTAACCTTGTTCACTGCCTGTAAAAATCGCTGGAACGAAAAAGGTTTCAATAAGTAATCCACTACATTAAGGTCGTAACCTTCCAAAGCATACTCGGAAAATGCCGTGGTCAAGATAACATGTGGCGGGTCCGGCATACTTTTAAGAAAGTCCAGACCATTGATCTTTGGTAGATGGATATCCAAAAACATCAGATCCACGGTTTCCCTGTTCAGGAAATCCATGGCCTTGATACCATCGGAAAACACATCCACCAATTCCAAGGTAGGGACATCCTGGATAAATTTTCTCAAGATCCTTTGTGCCGGTGGTTGGTCCTCAACAATAATACACCTCATAGCCTAAACCTTTTCCAGTTCCAGACTCAAGTAGACGTTATAACTGTTGTCCGCCTCCTCAATTTTTAGAGCATGCTTTTTGGGGTATAGCAGTTCCAAACGTTTTTTAACGTTTTGCAATCCTATTCCCTTGGCAACACTGTCCAAACTGAATCCTGGTTCATAATTGTTTTTACATCTGAATTCCAACATGGAATCCTTAAGCTTTACCGAGATATTGATTTCTATATCGGAAGATTGACCTGATTGGCTATGCTTAAATGCATTTTCGATAAACACGATCAAAATCAATGGTGCTATTCTATATTCACCTTCTATCTTATCGACATCAAACTGTACTTCGCCCCTATCCTCTATCTGGAGTTTGTAAAGCCGTATAAAGTTACCTAATTGTTCCAACTCTTTTTTAAGGGGAACAAATTGTTCTTTGGATTCATACAGCATATAGCGCAGCACACCACTCATTTCCAGAATAATTTCCGGGGTCTTTGGCGATTCCTGCAATGCATAGGAATAAAGATTGTTCAAGTTGTTGAACAAGAAATGTGGATTGATCTGACTTCTTAAGAATTGAAGCTCACTTTCTTGAATGGTGGACTGTAACTCGTCTATCTCAGCTTGCTTCTTTAAGGCATCCCAACCAAATTTACAGCCCGATAGAATAAACATTACCGGAAGTACGCCCAAAAGCGATATATATACACCCGGGAAAGTATCCCCACGCTTTGTTCCGGGAAACAACAAGGGTTCCATGATCACTTCTTCGACTGTGATCACAACGGCAACCACTAGAGCGGAACCCAAGAAAAATTGCCAATATTTCTTTTTGTACAAAAATTTGGGCATCAGATAATAAGTAACCGACACCGTTGCTGCACTATAAAACAAAAGGAAAATAGCCCTATGCACGACTATTGATCCCGTGTTCCTATCAAAAGAGAAGAACAGAAGGACAAGGACATGCAGTACTATTTGAAAAAGAAGTTCTTTTTTAGAAATCAATGTGCTGTGATTAGGTTTTTCAAAATTAGAGATTATCCTCCGCTAAAAGAAAAGCAGTTATACCAACAACCAAATTTACCCTGTGAACGACATCAAAGCCGACCAATCCTTATAATTGATTGGTTGATTGGAGGTTAACTTAAGTCGTTTACGGAATTTTTTCATAATTTAAATCTTAATTCATCATATTTAATAGCATAGGGCCAAAATGGGCCTAACGACGAATTATGACAGTAACACTTAAAATCTCACGATCATGAAAAAAGCATTTTTTACATTGGCATTTATGTCCAGCTTAATGTTGGCCGCCCAATCTACCTGGAAATCGGATGGAGCACACTCTAAAGTTGGTTTTGGCATCACCCACTTAATGATTTCCGAAGTAGAGGGACATTTCAGTGAATTTGACATCACGGCCACGGCCACGGATACTTTTGAGGATGCAGAATTCACCGTTGATATTAAAACGACCAGTATCGATACCGACAACGGTCGCCGGGACGATCATTTGAGAAGCGCCGACTTTTTTGACGCTGAACAGTATCCCGCTATCACCTTTAAAAGTACGGGGTACGAAAAAACAGGTGACAACACCTTTAAGGTTACCGGAGACCTAACCATGCACGGAACTACCAAGCCTGTTACCCTGGAAGGCAAAGTAAATGGGGTAATAACCGATCAAAGAAGCCAAAAACTAAAAGCGGGTCTAAAACTTACCGGTACCGTGAACCGTTTGGAATTTGGTGTTGGTGGTGATACGCCTACTTTGGGTGATGAGGTGGAGCTGACCATCAACCTTGAAATGGCCCAACAATAGTAGTTTATAGATTTATCTGAAAGAAATATTTGACCATGGGAAGAAAATCAGAAAATACCTTTAGGGAATTCCACAGATACCTTGGATTCTTTTTGGCCGGAATTATGGCCGTTTACGCCATTAGCGGCATTGTACTCACTTTCAGGACCACTGATTTTATGAAAAGTGAGTATCAAGTCAACACTACCCTCCAAACCAACTTAGGAGAAGAGGCTCTGGGAGCAGCTCTTAGAAGACGTGGTTTTACCGTGGACAAAACCGAAGGTGACCTCATGTATTTTTCCGGTGGAAGCTACAATATAAAGACTGGGGAGGCCTCCTACACCGAAAAACGATTGCCAGCCATATTGGAAAGTATGAACAAGCTACACAAAATGCACACTGGTAATCCGTTGTTCTGGCTTGGGATATTTTTTGGAATAGGTTTGCTATTCTTTGCGGTCTCCGCATTTTTTATGATCAAGCCCAATGCACCAATCTACAAAAAGGGTCTTTATTTTGCCGCTGCCGGATTTTTATTGACCATCGTTCTTCTATTGGTTTAAAAAGAAAAAACATAGCATAAAAAAAGCCACCGAAATCGGTGGCTTTTGCTTTGGTAGCTCCCCCTCTTGGGCTCGAACCAAGGACCCTCTGATTAACAGTCAGATGCTCTAACCAACTGAGCTAAGGAGGAATATTTTACCTTAAGCGGGTGCAAATATAAAGGATTCTTTTTTACACCACAAACAAAAAAATTGCTTTTCTATTTAAAAAGCCATTTGTACAAATCGTTACCGTTGGCAAACAGCAATAAAGCAATCAAAATAAAGAAGCCTATCATTTGGGCATACTCCAAAAATTTGTCGCTTGGTTTACGGCCTGTGACCATCTCATACAACAAGAACATCACATGTCCCCCATCCAGTGCTGGAATGGGCAAAATGTTCATAAATGCCAAAATAATGGATATAAATGCCGTTGTCTGCCAAAAAGCAGGCCAGTTCCATGTATCGGGGAACATACCGCCAATTGCGGCAAATCCACCAACCTCTTTATAGGCTCCAGTATCCGGATTAAATATTTTTTTCATCCCCTTGATGTAATCCGTAAGTACTTTTACCCCCTTGTTCCATCCGGCCGGAATTGATTCCCAAAAAGAATAGGTCAAGGTCCTTATTTCCAAATACCCTTCTTCCTTATATTGTTCGGGAGACATGCCAATTACAACTCCCAATACACCTTTATCTGTAACTGAAACCGTAAGGTCTACAGGTTTTCCATTTCGCATAACCGTTACAGGAATCTTATTTCCTTTGTTCGCTTCTAAGATTGGTGCAACCTCATCTTTATACACAACTTCCTTACCGTCCATTCTTACCAGAGCATCGCCCTTTTGAAGACCGCTATTGATATTGGGCGAATCTTTGGGGATTTGGCTAATTACAAATGGCCAACGGTAAGAAATTAGAGCCCTGGATTTCTCCTTGTTATTGGATAGGGTTTCTATGACATTTACAGGAACCTGTTTTTCAACGATTTTACCATTCCTTTCAACAGTGAACTGGTTTCCCAACAATAACCCAGGCATTATTTGAGACAAAGCCTCTACTTCTTCCCCGTCAATAGTCAAAAACTTATCACCCGTTTGGATTCCCAATTCGTTGCCCAAAGTTGTATCGGTCACCCAAATTCCATCCTTTAGGCTTTCATTGGCAATATATTCCTCACCATAGGTAAAGACCAGCCCAATAAAAATGACCACGGCCAAAATAAAGTTCACGGTTACACCTCCCAGCATAATGATCAAACGTTGCCAAGCAGGCTTACTGCGGAATTCCCATGGTTTTGGCTCCTCCTTCATCTGCTCCTTGTCCATGCTCTCATCGATCATTCCGGAGATCTTCACATATCCTCCCAGGGGCAACCACCCAATTCCGTATACCGTTTCACCAATTTTCTTTTTGAAAAGGGAAAACTTGATATCGAAAAAGAGGTAAAACTTCTCTACCCTTGTCTTAAAAAGCTTGGCGGGAATAAAGTGTCCCAGCTCGTGCAGCACGATCAAGAGCGATAGGCTCAAAAAGAATTGTATGGTCTTTATAACTATAGGGGTCATCCTTCGTCTTTTGTTAAAACGAACAAAAGTAACCTTTTAGGGATTGATAAAAAAACCTCCCTTTTTGATCCCCCGATCATTTAAGAAAGATTTAGCAACAAAAGACTGCTTTCTCCTTGAAGAATAACCAATTGGGCCGTAATTTTGTATCCATGGGATCATTTTTCGCTAAATACAAGCTTTTTGGAATTGTAATGTTGGGGCTGTCCGCGGTCATCGTGTACCTTTTTTATGATGCACTGCAACCCGAAAAAATGCTTCCGATATACCAACCCTCCATGGTTGACAAATCTTTGGTGGACAGTACGTTGCACTATACCAAAAAGTACCACAAGGTTGCCGATTTTTCATTGCTGAACCAAAATGGGGACACCATAACCCAAGCTGATTACGAAGACAAGATTTATGTGGCGGATTTCTTTTTCACCACCTGTTTGACCATTTGTCCGATAATGACCAAGAACATGGGCGAAATTCAGGAAGCCGTAAAGGACGACCCGAACATTATGTTACTATCCCACTCGGTAACCCCTCAAATAGATTCCGTAGCTCAATTAAAAAGATACGCATTGGAGAAAGGTGTAATCGACAGCAAATGGAATTTGGTGACCGGTGATAAAAAGCAAATCTATGAGTTGGCCAGAAAGTCATATCTCGCCGTAAAGAACGATGGCGATGGAGGACCTTTTGATATGATCCATACCGAAAATTTTATTCTGGTGGACAAGGAAAAAAGGATTCGCGGATTTTATGATGGGACCAATCGTGAAGACATCGATAGACTTTTGGCGGACATTAAAATACTTGAAGCGAGCTACGAAGAATAAACCTGACCATCTTTAGTCATGAATTCCCCTTATAGTTTCCCTTTTTTACTTATTTTTGCTCTTACTTAAATTTATTCTAAATAAATACAGTGGCTACCGTTGCAGATTTACGATATGGACAAGTAGGGATCATCAAGGATTTCACAGAGCATATCCTTCCCATTAAATTATTGGAATTAGGATGCCTTCCCGGAAACAGTGTGGAACTCCTACAGATCGCCCCTTTTAACGACCCGATATACATCAACCTCAGTGGGAGCCATTTGGCCATAAGAAGGTCCTTGGCAGCACTCATAGAGCTGGAAATTATTGAAGAAACGCAGGCCCAATGAGCAAAAACATCAATGTAGCCTTAATCGGAAACCCCAACACGGGAAAAACCTCAGTTTTTAATCAACTTACAGGACTCAAACAAAAGGTCGGTAACTACCCTGGCATCACTGTCGAAAAAAAAGAGGGTATCTGCAAACTCCCCAGAGGCGTAAAAGCGCATATTTTAGACCTACCCGGAACTTATAGCTTAAACACGACATCTTTGGACGAAAGTCTTGTTGTTGAGCTGCTGCTAAATAAAAACGATAAGGACTATCCCGATGTTGCCGTAGTAATCAGCGATGTGGAAAACCTAAAGAGGAACCTCCTACTGTTTACACAGATAAAAGACCTTAGGATTCCCACGATCTTGGTCGTGAACATGGCAGATAGAATGGACCGCAAGGGCATTTCTCTCGATGTGGAGGCCATGGAGAAAAAACTGGACACCAAAATTGCATTGGTGAGTACGCGCAAGAATACGGGCATTGAACGCATAAAAGAACTCATTGCTGACTACAAAAATATTTCATCCAAGCCCATCTTGGATCCTAACAGAATTTCCCCAGAATATTTTGAGCGCCTTAAAAAAACATTCCCTCAGGAAGATCTTTACAAACTATGGCTGGTAATCACGCAAGACGTGAACTTTATGCCAATCGAGAAAAAGCGTATTCAGGATGCCAGCGATTTTTCCACCAAATCCAAAGATGAACTAAAGAAATTACAGCATAAAGAAACTGTTCTCCGCTACCAGCTCATCAACAATATTTTAAAGGAGACCTACAAAGTGGATTTTTTGGCCGCCAAAGGTTTGCGTGCCTCACTTGACAAGATATTGACCCACAAAGTTTTTGGTTACCTCATCTTCTTTGTGATTTTGCTCACCATTTTCCAAGCAATTTTCGATTGGAGCGGTTACCCCATGGATTTTATCGATGAACAGTTTGCAATGGCCAGCGAGTGGGTCAAAAACACACTTCCACCAGGTGTATTTACCGATTTGTTGGCAGAAGGAATCATTGCCGGTATAGGAGGTATCGTCATCTTCATCCCACAAATCGCCTTCTTGTTCCTCTTTATTTCCTTATTGGAAGAATCGGGGTATATGAGCCGTGTGGTCTTTTTAATGGACCGTGTAATGCGACCTTTCGGGTTGAGCGGAAAGAGTGTGGTCCCATTGATTTCAGGAAATGCCTGTGCTATTCCGGCCATTATGGCGACAAGAACCATAGAAAATTGGAAAGAAAGGCTCATCACCATTTTAGTGACCCCTTTCACCACCTGTTCGGCTAGATTGCCGGTTTATTTGATTTTGATTGCTCTAGTAATCCCAGAAGGCAATTTCCTTGGATTGAGCTATCAAGCATTGACCCTGATGCTACTGTACCTCATCGGATTCGGAATGGCGCTATTATCAGCCATGGTATTGAACAAGATCCTTAAAATAAAGAGTAGGTCAGTATTTATGATAGAGATGCCCACCTATCGTTTGCCCCTACTGAAAAATGTGGGATACACCGTAATCGAAAAAACGAAAAGCTTTGTGCTAGGTGCCGGTAAAATCATTTTGGCCATTTCCATCGTATTGTGGTTTTTGGGTTCCAATGGGTATTCCGAAGATTTTCAAGATGCTGACCGAATCGTAACGGAGCGCATCGAAAATGAAGGATTGAGCACCTACAGTAAAAACTATATCCAAAACAATATAGCCACTTATCGCGAAGAAGCCCAAGCAGAGAGCATGGCTCCAGCTGCAATTTCCGATTCCATACAAGTGTTGACAGCAGAGCTTTCCGAAAGAGCTGTTGCACAGGAAATAGCCAGTTACAAATTGGAACACTCCTACATTGGACAAGCGGGAAAAGCGTTTGAACCCCTGGTAAAACCCTTGGGTTACGATTGGAAAATCGGAATTGCCGTTCTGACCTCCTTTGCCGCACGGGAAGTCTTTGTAGGTACCTTGGCCACGATTTACAGTGTGGGCAGTGATGAAGAGGAAACTATAAAGAACCGTATGGCCGCTGAATTGGATGAAAACGGTCAACCCTTGTTCAATTTGGCTTCCGGGATTTCATTGATGCTGTTTTATGCTTTCGCCATGCAATGTATGAGTACGCTTGCCATCGTAAAACGCGAGACCAACTCATGGAAATGGCCTATGATCCAATTGGGCTTTATGAGTATTTTTGCTTATATTATTGCATTGATAGCCTACCAAATCCTAATTTAATTCCAACATGATTCAACAAGTATTGGCATACGGAACCGTATTGATTGCAGTAGGCTACTTAGTGTGGAAGTTCCTGCTTCCCAAATCCCTTTTCAGCAAAGGAAAAGGTAATTCCCACTCCTGCGGAAGCGATAACTGTGGTTGCAACTAACATTCTTTGATTTTAATTGTCACCTCGAGCGTAGTCGAGAGGTCGGTAAATAAAAGTCATGGTCTCGACTGCGCTCGAGGTGACATGTTGCATCCTATTTTTCAAGAACTTACCTCTTCGCCAAACAAATTTTCAAATTATTCACCCCCTTTCTGTAACCTTTCTTAATTTCCTGACTATATAAGTTAAACGCCAACTAAAAAGTAGCATTTGGAAACGCTTTCAGATGAAATGATCATGCAAAAAGTATCCGAGGGGAACTTGGATTTGCTCAAGGAGCTTTTTGACCGACACCATAGACATGTGCACAATTTTCTGTACAAAATGTCGGGCGATCGCATGTTGGCCGAAGATCTTACACAAGATGTTTTTTACAAACTGATCAAGTATCGGAACTCATACAATAATGGGTCTTTCTTGTCTTGGATGTTCACTATTGCTCGGAACACCCTTAAAACACATTATACAAGAAACCATAAGTCCCATGACGATATTGAGGTTTTGGCTTATCGGGCAGTGGAAGAAGAAAATGATGTGAGCGAGAACAATGCCCACCTGCAGTATGCCCTTAGCCAACTTGACCCGTATGATAGAGAACTTGTCATTTTGAACCGTTACAAGGAAATCAAGTATGACGACCTTGCGGAAATTATGGGAAGCACTCCAGGTGCTGTAAAAACCAGAGTGTGCAGGATTTTAAAAAAATTAAAGAATATCTATTTAGAAAGTATTTAGCCATGGAAAAGCAACACGTTTTTGACCAAATACCAGACTATCTGGATGGCAATCTGAACAAATCGGAAGGGTCGGCATTCGAAAGCCACATTCGACAATGTGCCGATTGCAAAAAGGAACTGGAAGAAATGAAGTCCTTTTTCAATGTTTTGGACGAAGATGTTCCTGTTCCTTCAGACCGACTAAAGGCCAAATTTGAAGCCGCTCTTGAACAAGAAAAAATGAACCAAGGGAAGGTGGTTACATTGGAATCGAAACCATCGTCCAACTGGACAGGCAATGTATTGAAAATCGCTGCCAGTATTGCATTATTGGTTGCTTCGTTCCAAATGGGAAGCCTTTTTCAACAAAGAAAAGTGGATGCCGACATTGCACAACTCCAAAATGAGACTATCCAGATGAAACAAACTGCCATGCTTTCCTTAATGGAAAACCAATCCGCCAGTAAACGCATTCAAGGGGTCAATTACATCGAAGAATTTGAGCGACCTGATGAAGCTATCATCCAAGCACTGTCCAACCGGTTGCTCTACGATGAAAACGACAATGTACGGATGACCGCCTTTGAGGCATTGGTGAAGTTCACTTCTTCCGAAACAGTGAAAAACACCTTTATCGAAGCCTTGGAACAAGAGAGAAACCCAAGTATTCAGGTAGCCATTATTCAAGCCTTGGTCCAGATCCAAGAGAAGAAAGCGGCAGAACCCATGAAAAAATTATTGGAAAAAGAAGACACACAACCCTTTATTAAAGAACAAATAAAAGCAGTATTGCCAAGTATTACATAAACATCAAAAAGCGAAAATCATGAGAAAATTCACCTTAATTATTATGGCCTTTTTTGTGGCTGCCATTGCCAAAGCACAAAACGATTATACCAAATCATTGGATGGAATCCAATGGGTGAAAATCGAATCCAAATCGGATATTGTGGTAAAAACCCACAGCTCTAACCAATTATTAATAAAGTCGGGCCCGGAAATAAAAACACCCGAACGCGCCAAGGGGTTAAAATTGGTCGGGGATGGTGGAACGGACAACACCAATGTAGGCTTTTCAGTGGTGCAGGACGGAAGCACCTTAATTGTACACAACCTAAGAAAAGACAAGAAAGGAGAAATATATCTGCCAGCTTCCAAGAATATTTCCGTTAAAAGCACCTGGAACGGAGATATAGAAATTGACGGTTTTTCTGGTGAGATAGAGGCAGATGCCCAACTCAACGGAAGTGTTAAAATCTTAAACGTAAATGGACCCGTAACAGCTAACTCCCTTAATGGTGAATTGGAAATAACCTTTGGGAAAGTAACTCAGAGCTCCCCTATTTCTCTTTACTCTACCAATGGAGCAGTGGATGTTAGTTTACCATCGAACACACCTGCCAACCTAGCCTTGAGTACTTTGAATGGTAATGTGTACACAGATTTTGAAATTAAGGCCGAAGAGAAAGATGGCATGAAATCGGTTTTGGGACGAAACATCGATGCTTCCATCAACGGGGGCGGGGTAAAAATCTCCATGAAATCCACAAATGGAAACATGTACCTGAGAAAAAACTAAACTGAAGTGTCACAGCGAGCGCAGTCGAGATGTTTTCATCTTTCGACTGCGCTCAAGATGACAAAACATCAATTACTTATTAAAATCAAAAAACGAACAGTCATGAAAAAATTGATCATCACCGCAGTTGTGGGAATGGCCACGCTATCCCTTAGTGCACAGAAAATCGTTGAAAAAAACTTTAATTACTCTGGGCAATCCATTGATTTGGATGTAAAGTTTGCCAACCACATCGAAGTAAAAACATGGGATAAATCAACCATCTATTTTAAGGCGGATATCACCATTGAAGATGGAAAATACTTGGATAAATTTAAACTGGATATTGATGAAAACAACAACTCTTTGAGTATTACTTCGGATGTTGAAGATGTTTTTGAAGCCTTCAAAGCGGAATGGGACAAAACCCATACAGATAGAAAAGGATATTATTTTTCCGGTGACACTTATGAGTTCAACTATGTGCTTTATGTTCCCAAAGGAGCAACCTTTAAAGTGAGCAGCATAAACGGGGACCTTGGTTCGGATATTATAGAAGGTGATTTTACCGCTGAATTGATCAATGGAGACATTGATATTGCCAAATACAATGGTAATATGGATTTACAAACCATCAATGGAGAGATTGATTTGGTGATGAAAAACACAAGTTTAGTGGCCGAAACTATACACGGCAATATTTATGCAGATGAGAATTTGAAACTTACCGTAGCCGACCGCTATGTTGGTCAAAAAGTGACGGGTAGTTTTGATGGTGCTGCCCATAAGTTAAAACTGAACACCATAAACGGAAACATGTACCTAAGGCTTTAAATTAAATTGGATATAAAGGAATAGAGCAACAAGGCCCAACCCACCACTAAAAGTAATCCTCCCATCGGGGTCACTGGGCCCAAAAAACGGGGTTTGTTTCCTTTTGCAGCCCCCAAACACAAGGCGTAAATACTGAACGAAAACAGTAAAGTGCCAAAAATAAAGCAGTTGACTATTGCTGAATCCAAAGGTTTGTCAAAACTTAGATTAAAGCCCAATACCAATAGCACAATTGCGTGATACATTTGATATTTGACCCCTGTCTCAAAACTTTGCAACAGCTCGGGGGTCAATTTCTTTTTTAGGGCATGGGCACCAAATGCTCCAAAAATCACTGCCAAAAGTCCGTAAAGCGCACCCATAAACTGGGCCATAAATATTGTTTCCATTTTATCCGGGTTTACTAAAGATCTATATGGATTTCGTGATCCGAATTCATTGTAAAGGCACATTCCTTGAATTTGGGCGGACCAAAAGTCTTCATTTTTCCCTTGGAAAAGGCCACTTTTTCTTTTGGAATTCCCAACCAATTGGTGTCCAACTTTCCATTATCGTTCTCATCATGAAAAACCGCCAATGCATATTCACCTTCGGGAAGGTCTGAAATGTTCAATTCCACACTCCCTTTATGTGCGGCTACACTATCCGATTTAAGTACATGGTCGAAGGATAAAAAGGCTTCATCCGAATCATAAACGGCCACATTTACCTTTCCTTTGGCGGATTCCACATTGTTGACCCGTATTGACAGAGTGTTCTGCGAAAAGCCGATAAGTGGAAATATCACGAAGAAGATAAAGAGAATTTGCTTCATTGAACACCTTTTGCAGTTTCGTTGTTATTTAATAATTCGGTCTGCAAAAATGCAAATAATTCCGTGGTTTCAATACTATCTTTAAGATTCACATACATTTTTAGTGAATCGTGATGTACCACTTTTATCTTTTGCTGATAAAGATCGTCCACAAATACGTACACTTTGGTATTGGTAACGGAATCGTTGAAAACTCCCTTTTCCTTTTCCATCCACGAAAATCCACTGGAACGCTCCATTTCGGGCAGTTTTTGCACAAATAGGACACTATCCAATTCCGTTAAGGGTATTTTTTGATAATAAATCCCCGAAAATATTTTGAAGTTACCTTTCTCAATCTTGTGCCAGTTCTTGTAGTGTTCCACAAAAGTAAGAACACAAAGTATAATGGTCAGGACAATCAAAACGTTCCATAACCAATGTCTTTTTTTAGTTCCCATAGTATTTCTCGAAAAATCTTGTGCCCGAACAAATAATTCGTAACAAAGAAAGTAATTAATAGAACAACATTGGAATCTGTACAATATTGTATCCTAACTTGTTATCTTTAAACAAACCACTAGCGATGCCAACCTTGTTCAGAAAAATCAGAAAAGTGCTGCTTTCCCAAAACAGATTTACAAAATACCTTTTATATGCCATTGGTGAAATAGTTTTGGTAGTGATTGGGATTTTGCTTGCCTTACAGATAAACACATGGAACCAAGAGACAAGCAATAGAAAAGAAGAGCGGTTTTATCTGAAAAAATTACAAGTGAATCTAGTCCAAGACACGGTCCATTTGAGTGCTAGAACCCGACAATTGAATTACACCTTGGACAGCCTTAATAGTTTAGAAGCCCAATTATTAGATCAAAACTTAAAGGAATTCAAGAGTGAGAATATGTTCGCCGGACTCATCACCCTCTTTAGGATTCAACCCCAAACCTCCACTTTTGATAATTTGATTTCTACGGGAAAACTGGAATTGATCTCAAATCAATCCATAATAGATTCCCTGTTCAATTATTACAACGACATAAACAATTACACCAACCAACAGTTGGCGGCAGATGAGACCTATACGCGACAAACCATCGGTCCCAGATTAATGGGAATTAAAGGAGGGATGTTCAATGGTTTAAAAAGTAGTTTAAGCAAAGAAGATGAAATTTTTATTTTGAATGCGATTGAATTAAGAAAATTGTTGATCAACGGCATATACCAAAGTTACCTGACATCACTACATAGAAATAAAAACATTTATAAGATGATTGCATCGGAAATTGAGCCTAATATAGAATAGGTTTTCAGAATTGTGATTTAAGGTTGACCTTTGTAAAAAACCAACTATAATGGATTTCACCAACAAATATGTACTAATAACAGGTGCCTCCCGTGGCATCGGAAAAGCAACTGCTATGGCTTTTGCCAAAAAAGGGGCCAAAGTGGGCGTCAACTATCGAAGCAATGATGAAGTGGCACAACATACTTTAGCAGAATTACCCGGCGAAGGTCATCAACTTTTTAAAAGAGATATCTCACAAAAGTCAGAGACCGAAGCCTTGATCAACGATTTTGTTAAAGCGTTTGGTCGTCTTGATGTGTTGGTGAACAATGCCGGTATTTCCATTTTTCATGAAATAGACAAGGTCGATTTTGACCATTGGACCAACGCTTGGGAAAAAACCTTTGAAACCAATCTGTTTGCAGTCGCCAATCTATGCTATTGGGGAGCCAAGGCCATGATGAAAACTGGAGGAGGACATATTGTAAGTGTATCTTCTCGAGGTGCATTTCGAGGAGAACCTACCAAACCGGCCTATGGTGCCAGCAAAGCCGCATTGAATTCCATGAGTCAATCCTTGGCCAAAAAATTGGCGCTGCACAATATTTACGTCGGAGTGGTCGCCCCTGGGTTCACCGAAACCGAAATGGCCAAAGAAACCCTTACTCCTGCCGAACGGGAAAATCTGTTGCGAGAATCCCCCTTTAAACGTATGGCCCAACCCGAAGAAGTGGCTCATGCAATATTGTTCCTGGCATCTGCGGAGGCAGCCTATTCTTCAGGAACGATCATCGATGTAAACGGCGCATCCTATTTAAGATAATTATTTATGAAGGCCTCAACCGTAGCACAACTTAAAAAAGAACTCCAATTCAAATCGCAAGAAGAAATCATGGAACTTTGCCTTCGTTTGGCCCGATTCAAAAAAGAAAACAAGGAATTACTCACCTATTTGTTGTTTGAATCCGACAGCGAGGAGGGCTACATCGAAACCGTAAAGGAAGAAGTCGATGACATGTTCGCCGACATCAATATCAACAGTTACTTCTACATTAAAAAAAGCGTTCGAAAAATACTTAGGACCATCAAAAAATACATACGCTATTCGGGCAACAAGGCCACCGAAGTGGAACTATTGCTCTATTTCTGTGAAAAATTGAAATCGTTTAGACCTTCCATTAACAGAAACACTACACTAAAGAATTTGTATAACCGACAACTGGAATACATCAAAAAGAAAATCCCTTTGCTCCATGAAGACTTGCAACATGATTATGGGATGATTCTTGATGAACTCTATTATTGATTGCCCAATAAAACGCACATATTTCACAAGTACATCTTAAAATATTCAAGGATTCGGTTGATTTGGCTAAATTTTCTCATCCATATTGAGTAAATTGTGACTTTATTCTAACTACTCATAACCAACCTTGACATCATGAGAATGCCAACAACCCCTTTAAAGACATGGACGCTACTTTCCATGTTCTTTTCAACCTTATTTATTTACGCACAAAATGCAACCCCTATTACCGTAGACACCAGCTTTTATAGTGGTTTCGAATGGAGAAATATTGGCCCGAACCGTGGCGGTCGGACCTTGGGCTCTGCAGGAAGTCCATCCCGACCCAATGAATATTACTTTGGGGCCACAGGTGGTGGCCTATGGAAGACCATAGACGGAGGAAACACTTGGGAGTGTGTTACCGATGGCCAAGTCACCAGTTCATCCGTAGGAGCAGTGGCCGTGGCAGAAACCAACCCGGATGTAGTTTACATCGGTATGGGAGAAACACAGCTACGAGGAAGCATCACACAAGGTGATGGTGTTTATAAAACAACGGATGGCGGTAAAACCTGGACCCATTTAGGGCTTGAAGAAACCCAAGCCATTTCTAGAGTTCGTATAGACCCAACCAATGAAAATATTGTTTATGTGGCCGCTTTGGGACACCCTTATGGCGAAAACGAGGAGCGCGGTGTTTTTAAATCCGTTGACGGAGGAAAAACATGGAAAAAAGTACTTTATGTAAGTGACAAAGCAGGAGCCGCCGACTTGATCATAGATCGTAACAATCCTAATGTACTTTATGCCAGTACTTGGCAAGTGTACCGTAAAGCTTGGAAAATGTGGGGCGGTGGTCCGGACAGTAAACTTTGGAAATCCACCGATGGCGGTGAAACCTGGACCGACCTCACCGAAAACCCGGGAATGCCAGAAGGTCCCATTGGTAAGATAGGAGTTACTGTCTCCCCTGCAGACTCCAACCGTGTTTGGGCCATTGTAGAAGCCAACGAAGGCGGAGTTTTCCGTTCCGATGATGGTGGAAAAACATGGGAAATGACCAACAACGAACGTAAACTAAGACAACGTGCCTTTTACTATTCCAGAATTTATGCCGACCCAAAAGACAAGGATGTGGTATATGGCCTAAACGTAGGATTCTTTAAGTCTACCGATGGAGGAAAGACTTTTGATGTCACCATCAACACACCACATAGCGACAACCACGATCTATGGATAGACCCCAATAACCCTGATAGAATGATAAGCTCCAATGACGGAGGTGGAGTGGTTAGCATCAATGGGGGGAAAACATGGACCGACCAAGATTACCCAACGGCACAATTCTATCACGTGATGGCCACCAGCGATGTTCCCTATCATGTGGCAGGCGCACAACAAGACAATTCCACATTGGCCATGCCCAGTGAAGGATGGGAATTTATGCAAGCCCGGGGCCCCAGTTCCGAATGGTACTACGCCGTTGGTGGCGGGGAGAGTGGTTGGATCACACAAAGTCCTACCAATCCCGATATTTTTTACGCCGGAAGCCAAGGCGCGCTATTAACAAGGTACGACCGAAGCAACGGACAGACCAGAGACATTCAGGTGTATCCTCGCTTTTTCTCTGGTGAACCGGCCAGTGCCCTTCCAGAACGTTGGCAATGGACTTTCCCCATTATGTTCGCGCCAAAAGACCCGAATGTAATGTACACTTGCTCCCAGCACGTATGGAAAACCACCAACGATGGACAGACATGGGAAAGGATAAGTCCTGACCTAACTTACGCAGATCCGGAAACCTTAGGTAAAACCGGTGGTGTGATCACCATGGACATGAACGGTCCGGAAATCTATGCCACTGTTTTCGCACTGGCTCCGTCCAATCACGATATCAACACCATTTGGGCCGGTTCCGATGATGGAAAAATCCACATCACAAGAGACGGAGGGGAAAATTGGGAGGATATTACTCCTGAAGATTTACCAAAATATTCAAGAGTAAGCATCATAGAAGAATCAATCCATAACCCTGGAACTTTATATGTAGCTGCCAACAGGTACCAAGTAGACGACAGGGCGCCATACGTTTTTAAAACGCACGATTATGGAAAAACATGGACCAAGATCATTACCGGAATAGAAGATGGACACTTCGCCAGAGCGATTCGTGAAGATCACAAAAGAGAAGGCCTATTGTTTTTGGCCACCGAACACGGAGTTTATTTTTCCATTAATGATGGTGCCGAATGGCAATCCCTTCAATTGAACTTACCCGATACCCCGATCAGGGATTTGGTGATCAAGGATAACGATGTTGTTCTGGGTTCCCATGGTAGAGGGTTTTGGATCTTGGACGACATTCAACCTTTTAGGGAGTATTCAGAAGATTTAAAAAGTCAGAAAAACGTATTATTCAAGCCCACCAATGCTATTAGGGGTATTTACAACGCCAATTTCCAGTATTACCTGGAAGAAGAAGTGGATACGGTAACTTTCTCCATTTTTGACGCCGACAACAACCTCATTGAGTCTTTTGGTGGCAACAAACCAAAATACGAAGAAACCGGAGGCTCATCTTGGTGGAGCAGATTCAGCAGTACAAAACCCACCACGGCAAAAGGCATCAACACCTTTACTTGGAATTTGAGATACCCCGATCCTACCACATTCGACGGTATTATAATTTGGGGAGCTTCGGCCACAACTGGACCAAAAGCACCTCTAGGGGATTACACCATACAAATGAAAGTGGGTCCTGAAGTCATCAAGAGTTATCCATTTAAAATTGAAATGGACCCCAACTTGAAAGGAATTACAGCTGAAGACCTTCAAAAACAGTTTGAATTGGCTTCAAAAATCACGGAAAAGGCTACCATTGCCAACGAAGCTGTCATCCAAATAAGAAGCATACGTAAACAAATTGATAGTTTGGGCAAAGGTGTTTCCAGCAGAAAGTTTACCAAACTTTCCGAAGACTTTATGGAAACCTTGACCGAAATCGAGAATGATCTCTATCAGACCAAAAACCAATCAGGACAGGATCCTTTGAACTTCCCCATCAAATTGAACAATAGATTCAATGCCCTGCAAAGAAGCATTGAAAACGGGGATGCCAGACCAACGGATGCCGCCTATGTGGTGTTTGATGAGCTTACGGCCGAATTGGACGGTCATATGGCCAAACTGAACAGTGCATTGGAAAAAGAGCTTCCCAAAGTAAATGCTATTTTGGAGGATAGTGGAGTTTCAAACATTAGTCTGGATTAAAAAGTAATCAGCTCAGAGCAATAGAGAGCAAATCGTTACCTTTAAAGGAAATCTGTACATAAATTAACCGTTATGAGCCGTTCCTTGATAAAAGTGATGATTTGCTCTTTTTGTTTAATTGCTCTTTCATGTAAGGAGGAATCAAAAGAGAAAAGCAATCCGCCCGTTGAAAATGCCAAGTGGTGGAAAGAAGCCATTGTATATCAAATCTATCCACGAAGCTTTAAGGATTCGGATGGTGATGGGGTCGGTGACCTAAAAGGCATCATTCAAAAATTGGATTACATCAAAAGTTTGGGCGTTACAGCTGTTTGGCTGAATCCCATCTACACTTCCCCTAATGCCGACAACGGTTATGATGTGAGCAACTATCGCGACATCATGGAGGAGTTCGGCACTATGGCGGATTTTGATAGTTTACTCTCCGGAATGCACCAAAGGGACATCAAATTGGTGATGGATATTGTGGTGAACCACAGTAGTGATGAGCACGAGTGGTTTAAACAGTCTAGAAGTTCACGTGACAATCCCTATCGTGATTATTACCATTGGTGGCCTGCCGAAAAAGGTGAACCTCCATATCGCTACAGTTTGTTCGATGCCAAAGGGGATGCTTGGCAATACGATTCAATAACCGACGCTTACTATTTACATTACTTCGCCAAACAACAGCCGGACCTCAACTGGTCCAATCCCAAAGTGCGGCAAGAAGTTTACGATATAATGAAATTTTGGGCCGACAAGGGTGTGGACGGATTCCGTTTGGATGCTTTTCAGTTTGCAGCGAAGGATACCACCTACCCCAAGTTTCCAGATGGGTTCGAAAAGGATTTCATTCAATATTACGCCATGCAAGATGGGTTGCATGACTATTTGAAGGAAATGAACGAAGAAGTGTTCAGTAAGTATGATGTAATGAGCGTTGCCGAAGGCGCTGGACGAAATTTTAAAGATGCCCATAAACTAGTAGACCAAGACCGCAACGAATTGAATATGGCCTATGCCTTTGAAGGTGTGGACGTTCCCAAATATGAGGGATACGACCTCAAGACCATGAAAGATGTGTTCACCAAGTGGGACCAAGAATTTGCCGACGATGGTTGGCTTTCCATATTCCTCTCCAACCACGACCAAGCACGAATGGTGAGCCGATGGGGGAACGACAGCAAAGCCTTTAGAAGTCCCTCCACCAAACTGTTGAATACGTTTATACTCAGCATGCGTGGCACTCCTTATTGTTATTACGGAGATGAACTGGGCATGACCAACATCGATTTTGATTCCATTTCACAGTACCAAGATATTGCAGCTATTAACGGATACCAAAAAGCACTTTCCGAAGGAGAGGATATGGCACTTTTTATGGAGAAGCTCAATTTTGGATCGAGAGACAACGGTAGGACCCCAATGCAGTGGGACAATTCAGAACACGCAGGCTTTACCAATGCAACACCATGGCTTCCTGTGAATGACAATCATGTAGATATTAATGTGGAAGAGGAAAACTCCGATACAAATTCCGTACTGAACCACTTTAGGAAAATGACAGAGCTAAGAAAGAAAAATCCGGTCTTGGTTTATGGGTCATATGAACTTGTGGCACCAGAACATCCAACTATTTATGCCTACACCAGAAATTTGGATGACACAAAGGTATTGGTGTTGTTAAACTTTTCTAAAGAAAACTCCGAAATCCAGTTGGACGAACAATGGAGCAACCATTCTATTCTGATCAATAATTATTCTGACCTTGATTTTATTGACAATTCAATAAAATTGAAGCCATATCAAGCTGTGATTTTAAACATTGACTAATGTTGCCGATGAAATGAGAATAATTCTAAATTAACCACAACTATTTACCCTACAATACTTTATTCGTAATTTTACGAAGTCAGGATGAATAAAATAGTTATCATAGGGATATCCCTGCTCATTTTGCTTCAAGGGGCCAGTATCCATTTTAAGGATTTGGTCGAACTTGGACAGTTTGTTGAGCATTACCAGTTCCACAATGAGGAATATGGTGATAACTTTATGGTTTTTGTTTCCAAACACTACGGGGAACTGAAAGCTTCGCACAGCGAAAAACACCAAGAGGAACAAAAAGAACACGAAAAGCTCCCTTTTCAACACCAACAGGCTCCATGCGCGCAGCCCTTGGTCTTTGTTCTGGGTTCAGATAGTTTCATTAACTCCTATTCTGAGATTCCTGTAGTGGTCAAAGGGAATTTCCATTATCTGATCTCTTACTCCCATATTTGGGGAGACGACCCTTTTCAACCACCCAAACACGCATAATTCATAGTACTTCAGCCTTGCTGAACACTTCTATCAAGCTTTATTCCATTTAATAATGCTAACATTTCTATGAATCATGTTTTCAAAAATTATAAACTTTAGTATAAAGAACAAGTTCATTGTTCTTCTATTTACAACGTTTATAGCCTTAATCGGTTTATACTCGTTATCACAAATACCTATCGGGGCAGTTCCCGATGTAACCAACAACCAAGTGCAGGTGTTAACAACCTCGAACCGACTATCCACACAGGATATGGAAAAGTTCGTCACCTACCCTGTGGAACTCGAAATGGCCAACCTTCCCGGCGTTAAGGAAATCCGCTCGGTGTCCAAGTTTGGGCTATCGGTGGTCACCATTGTTTTCGAGGACGATATGGGAACCTACCTGCCCCGGCAACTTATCGCTGAAAAAATAAAATCTGCATCCAGTCGTATACCTGAAGGGTTTGGCAGCCCCGAAATGGGCCCCATTACTACGGGCTTGGGTGAAATCTATCAATATATATTGGATGTAGAGCCTGAATATAAAGACCAATATTCCTCCACAGAGCTTCGTACCATCCAAGATTGGATCGTAAAACGTCAGCTCTCGGGTATTCCCGGCGTGGTGGAAGTAAATACGTGGGGAGGACATCTTAAACAATATGAAGTTGCCATCGAGACCCAAAAACTCAATGCTCTGAACATTACCGCCAGGGAAGTGTTCACCGCATTGGAAATGAACAATAGTGTATCCGGTGGTGGTTATATCGAAAAAGTAAACCAAGCCTATTTTATCCGTGGAGAAGGTTTGGTCAGCAATCTTAAAGACATTGAAAATATAGTGGTAACCAACAGAAATGGTATTCCCATCTATATTAAGGATGTGGCCAAGGTTGGTTTCGGAAGCGCTCCCCGATTTGGTGCCATTACAGGAAATGGAGAAGGCGAAAAAGTGCTTGGCCAGATCATGATGCTCAAGGATGCCGATTCCAAAAGGGTAATCGAGGCCGTTAAGGAACGAGTGGCCTCCATTTCCAAATCGCTTCCGGAAGGGGTGTATATCAACCCATTTCTGGACCGTAGCGAACTTATCGGAAGAACAACCTTTACCGTCACAGAAAACTTGGTCCTAGGTTGTTTGATCGTGATTTTCGTGGTGGTACTGCTTTTGGGCAATTGGCGTTCAGGCCTTGTTGTAGCATCGGTAATCCCACTCTGTTTGCTTTTTGCGCTAACTTTAATGAACATTTTCGGGGTAGATGCCAACTTGTTGAGCCTTGGAGCCATCGACTTTGGAATTATTATAGATGGAGCGGTGATCATCGTGGAATACATTGCATTCCAAATAACCCGAAAAAAAGCGGAATTGGCCAATTTGGGAAAAGCTGAAACACAATCCGTCAAGGATAGTATCACCTTACAAGGTGCAACCAAAATGATGAACTCCGCCGTTTTTGGCCAGCTCATTATTCTCATTGTTTTTATCCCCATCCTATCGCTTAGCGGTGTGGAAGGCAAAATGTTCAAACCCATGGCACTGACTTTCAGTTTTGCCTTGTTGGGAGCTGTTCTTTTATGTTTCACTTATGTTCCTGTAGCTTCGGCGCTCTTCTTAAAGCCATCGAAAGAATCTGAAAAAAGCATATCGACCCGATTGGTCAACTGGATCAACAAACAATATGAGCCTGTTATCGAGTGGGCCATGAAAAGCAAAAAGCTGGTGCTTTCCATTGCGGCTGCTTTGTTGATTGGAGCTGTCTTATTGTTCTCTTCCATGGGGGGTGAATTTGTACCTACCTTGGATGAAGGGGATTTTGTGATTCAGCCCGTGTTGAAGACCGGAACATCTTTGGCCAAGACCGTGGAAACGACCACAAAGATTGAACAAATATTGTTGGACGAGTTCCCAGAAGTAAAACAGGTTGTGAGCCGTATCGGTGCAGCTGAAGTACCCACGGACCCCATGTCCATGGAGGAAAGCGACGTGATTATTGCATTAAAACCGAAAGATGAATGGGTCTCCGCTGAAAGCAAGGACGAGTTAGCCGATAAGTTCAAAGAAGCCTTGTCTGTGATTCCCGGAATGGAGGTAGAATTTACCCAACCCATTGAAATGCGTTTCAATGAACTGATTACCGGAGTAAGAGCAGATATCGCCATCAAAATCTTTGGTGAGAACCTGGAAACATTGAACCGAAAGGCAAACGAGATCAAAGACCTTATCCAAGATGTAGAAGGAGCATCCGATATTATCGTTGAGAAAGTTGAAGGGCTTCCACAGATGAACGTTTCCTTTGACCGTGCCAAAATTGCCCGGCACGGGCTAAACATAGCCGACCTTAACGAAATGATTTCTATGGGTTTTGCGGGCAAGGTTGTTGGAAGTGTTTTTGAGGGTGAGCGTCAATTTGATATGGCAGTTCGGTTGGATTCAGAGAACCGTCAGGATATTTCGAACTTGAGAAACCTTTATGTAGATATTCCCAATGGAGGCAAAATCCCGATGAGCGAATTGGCGGAAATCACGTATCAAAAAGGAGCAGCCAAAATTTCACGTGATGATACGAAAAGACGCATCGTTGTCGGAATCAATGTAAGGAACCGAGACCTTCAGTCCGTTGTGGACGACGTCCAACTCCTTATAGATGAACATATCACTTTGCCCCCAGGGTATATCATTACCTACGGCGGGCAGTTCGAAAATCTCCAGAATGCAAAAGCAAGATTAATGATAGCAGTGCCCATTGCATTGTTGCTCATCTTTATCATGCTATACTTTGCTTTTGGATCGGTGAAGGAAGCTTTGCTTATTTTCTCCGCTATTCCACTTTCAGCAGTGGGTGGTGTACTCCTGCTCTGGTTACGCGATATGCCGTTTAGTATCTCTGCGGGAGTTGGGTTCATCGCCCTGTTCGGTATAGCAGTTTTGAACGGAATCGTATTGATAGAGCACTTCAAAGAACTCAAAGGAAAAGACTTTGATTCCATGGAAGACCTTATCAAACAGGGAACCAAGGACAGGCTGCGTGCCGTATTGTTGACGGCTTCAGCTGCAGCCCTAGGATTTTTGCCCATGGCTGTGTCCACCAATGCAGGTGCCGAAGTGCAACGACCCCTTGCTACCGTGGTAATCGGTGGGTTGGTAACGGCCACCATGCTTACTTTGGTTGTATTGCCCGTTTTATATGCTTATTCACATAACATTAAATTCCGTGGTATGAGAAAAAGAAGAAAAGAACGAAGAATGAGAAAACGGAACGCATTGACAATTATAATCCTTTTGGTTTCTCTTTCCGGTTTTTCACAAACCAAACTGAACCTAGAGGATTTGATGGCCCTTTCATTGGAAAACAACAAGGGCATCCAAGCTGGTTCCTTAATGGTAGATCAAGCCGAAACCCTCAAGGGTACCGCCTTTGAGTTTGACAAAACGGATATTTACTATCAATACGACGAGAACAACCTGGCATTGAACGGAGAACCCCTCAAGGTTTTTGGGGCGCAACAACAGTTCGAGTTCCCTACAGTATACGGCGCCAAGAACAAGCTTCAAAAATCGAATTATGAGCTTCAAAAATCATCGTTTGAGATACAGAAGAAGCAATTGTACCAATCATTGAGCAATGCGTACTATCAATACCAGACCTTGAACCAAAAAGCAAAGCTGTATAGCACGCTCGATAGTATTTATAGCAAATTCGCCCATGCAGCAAACAGGCGTTTTGAGCTAGGTGAGACCAATTATCTGGAAAAGGTGACCGCAACGGCCAAGCAACGCCAGATTGCAAATACCTACTCGAAGATAAAACAGCAAATGTTGACCACTTACGGTCAGATCGTGAGCTTGGTGCAAAGCCAGGACACATTGGAAATCGTTGACGAAAAACCGGAAAAGTTGACGGTATTGAATTCCCAAGGGATGTTGCAAACCGAAGCCTCCTTTTTGGACAACCGTCAAGCGCTGAGCAATGCCCAAAAGAGCTTGGAACAAAATAGATTGTTGCCCGACCTCAACCTGGAATATTTTCAAGGGACCAATAGTGGGCTTGGAACATCGTTGTACGGGATTCAATTGGGTGTTCGCATCCCGATTTTCTTCTTTGGACACAGCAGTAAAGTAAAGTCTTCCAAAATCCAGACCAAGATCACTGAGATGGAGAACACCGAGATCACCGTTGCCATGAACCAGCGCTATAAAACATTGTTGGGACAACTGGAGCAACAGGCCAAGGAACTCTCTTACTACGAGGACGAAGGCGGTCTACTTTCCGACCAAATCTTGAAAGCGGCCTCCGGGAACTTTCAAAACGGAGAAATCGACTTTTTCCAATACATACAAAGTTTGGAAAACGCCTACGACATCCAACTCAATTATTTGGATGTACTCAATCAATACAATCAAACCGTAATCGCCATTAATTACTTGACAATAACATTATAACAATGAAACATATATTTCAAATAGCCGCTGTATTCCTTCTTTTGATGGGCTGCGGCGATAAGAACAGCGAAGCATCAGCTACCGAAGAACAAGCAGAAGAATCGGGAATCGTGGTAACACAAGATCAATTTGACACCAATGACCTGATGATAAGTGCCATGGAAAAAAGAACCTTTCCAAAAATGGTGGAGACATCCGGAATGATTGACGTTCCACCAGAAAACCGAGCTAGCGTGACTGCGTTTATGGGTGGTTTTGTAAAACAGACATCTCTACTTATTGGTGATCAGGTAAAAAAAGGCCAATTATTGGTGGTCTTGGAAAACCAAGAATTTGTGCAAATGCAGCAGGATTACCTTGAGGTATTCAATCAGTTGGATTACCTAAAGGCTGAGTTTGAAAGGAACCAAACCCTTTTTGATGAGAAAATTGCCTCCCAAAAGAACTTTCTTCAAGCGAAGAGCAATTACGAAACGGCCAAGGCACGTTATCAGGGTTTGAGGGAACAATTGCAAATGCTGAATATTTCGCCAAGTAAAGTGGAACAAGGAAACATCTCATCGCAAGCTGCGATTTATGCCCCGATTGCTGGAAGCATCACAAAAATGAACGTGGCCAAGGGAAGTTATGTATCCCCTGCTACCGAAATATTGGAAATCATCGACAACGACCATGTCCATTTGGAACTTACCGTATTCGAAAAAGATATTTTGAAAGTGAAAAAGGGCCAAAAAATTCAATTTAGGATTCCAGAAGCATCCGAAGAAGTCTTTAATGCTGAGGTTCATTTGGTAGGAACATCCATTGACGATGCCAAAAGAACCATCAAGGTTCACGGACACTTGGAGCATGAAGAGGGTAACTTTTTACCAGGAATGTTCGTAGATGCCATGATCATGACGGATACTACAAAAACATGGTCGTTGCCCGAAGAAGCCGTAATCGAATCGGAAGGCAACTTTTATGTACTTAAATTGATCGAACAAAAAGACGGTGGCTATACTTTTGAAAGAGTAGCCGTAAAACAAGGTGGCACCTTTGACGGGTATACCGAAATCATATCAACCGGCCTTAACGAAACCGATCAGTTTTTGACCAAGGGTGTCTTTGATTTGATCGGGGGATAGATCATTTTATCCCAGACCCACATCCAAGGTCATCATAATTATAAATCCACCGATAAAGCCCATTGTGGCGATATCGGTGTATTTATCTTGTTGCGTTTCGGGAATTACTTCTTCCACCACAACAAAGATCATAGCACCAGCAGCAAAGGAAAGGGCATAAGGTAATATGGGTTCGAAAGTCAGCACTGCCCAAGCTCCCAGAACTCCTGCAATGGGCTCTACCAACGCAGATGCCTGACCATATAAAAAGCTTTTCCGTCTACTTAAACCCTGTCTTCTCAAAGGCATGGCCACTGCAAACCCCTCTGGAAAATTCTGAAGTCCGATTCCCAAAGCCAATGCCACGGCACCTCCAATAGTGGCTCCTTCAAATCCAGCTGCAACACCTCCGAAAAGGACCCCTACAGCCAACCCTTCGGGAATGTTATGTAAGGTAATCGCTAAGGTCAATAAAGTGGTTCTATGCCATGGGGTCTTTACCCCTTCCGCTTCGCTCAACTTAAAATTGATATGCAAATGGGGCAAAATCTTATCCAATCCAAAAATAAATGCCGCACCCAACAAAAACCCGACAGCCGCGGGTATCACTTTAACGAACCCCTCTCCTTCGCTCATCTCAATTCCGGGGGCCAGCAGACTCCAGAAACTGGCCGCGACCATTACTCCACCGGTAAACCCCAACATTCCATCCAACAGGGCTCGGTTCATCCCTTTAAAAAAGAATACCAATGCCGCACCAGCAGCCGTTAATCCCCATGTAAAAAGCGTTGCGTACAATGCGGCCAATACGGGGTCTATTTCTTGAAAATATTGAATTACTTGTTCCATCAGTCGTTCTTTTTTACATATAAGTTAGCTGCAATTTGATGTGATATTCGCATTTCTTTTCCTTCCATTTGGATACGGAGGGAATTGTCAAAATCTTCTTTGTCCAATACTTTGATGGTGTTCCCCAAAGCGATTTTATTCTTATCCAAGAATTTTAGAAAAGGTACAGAGGAATCTTTGACTCCTACACAAACTCCTTGGGAATTGATGGGAATTTCACTGAGCAACTTTTCATCACGCTCCTGAAACTTTCCGTCTTTGGTAGGGATAGGGTCCCCATGCGGATCGTATTTGGGAAAATCAAGAAGCTCATCGAGCTTATCGATCAGTTTTTCACTTTTAATGTGCTCCAACTGTTCGGCCACTTCGTGTACTTCATCCCAGGTAAAATCCAGCTTTTTAACCAAAAAAACTTCCCACAAACGGTGTTTTCTAATAATGGATAAAGCCGTTTTTACTCCTACCTCTGTCAACGAAACGCCTTGATAGCGCACATAATCCACCAATCCTTTTTCCGATAATTTCTTGGCCATGTCCGTTACCGAAGATGGTTTTGTTTCCATCTGCTCGGCAATGGCATTAGTGGTAATGGACTTGGAGTCACCACCTCCCAAATGAAAAATTGTCTTCAAATAATTCTCCTCTGATCGGGTCATCAAAAATATTTTTCCAAAAATACATTTTTATTTGACAAAATCTATTTTTAGCTTTGTCTAAATTTAATTTTATATTAATTGAAATCAAGTTGCAAACATCTAGCCCTCTTATGGATAGCCTTGATCGGCCATTATAGTTTTGCCCAATCGGCATCTCTGAACGGTAAGGTGACCGACAATGGAGAACCTTTACCCTTGGCAAACGTGATTTTGAAAGGAACCGATATGGGAACCGCTACGGACATTGACGGCATGTTTGAGATGACCGACATTCAACCTGGAGATTATGTGGTATTGGTGACCTCATTGGGGTATCAACCGTATCAAAGCAAAATCAGTCTTGGAGCAGGAGCGAATAAAACCATCAACATACAACTGGAACCTTCTGCACAAAGTTTGGACGAAACCGTGGTTACCGGCACCCTAAAACCAGTAAGCCGATTGGAAAGCCCCGTTCCCGTAGAGGTGTACTCCCCTACTTTTTTAAAAAAGAATCCTACGGCCAGTGTTTTTGATGCGCTGCAGAATGTAAACGGAGTCCGTCCACAAATTAATTGCAACGTCTGTAATACGGGTGATATCCATATCAATGGACTGGAAGGTCCCTACACCCTGGTTCTTATCGACGGGATGCCCATTGTTAGTGGTTTGGGTACAGTGTACGGCCTAACCGGTATCCCAAATTCCCTGATCGAGCAGATTGAAATTGTAAAAGGTCCGGCTTCTTCGCTTTATGGTAGTGAAGCAGTAGGCGGTTTGATCAACATCATCACTAAAAATGCGATTAGTGCTCCAGAGTTTTTTGCCGATGGCTTTGCCACGGGTTGGGGCGAGTACAATTTGGATGTGGGCAGTAAAATATCGGTCAGCGATAAAACAAACCTGCTTTTGGGTCTTAATTACTTCAATTATGATATCCCTGTGGACAAGAACGGCGATGATTTTACCGACTTGACACTTCAGGACCGCATCTCTATATTTCAAAAATGGGATTTTGAACGGAAGGATAACCGTTTGTTCTCCTTGGCGGGGCGCTTTTTTTACGAGGACCGATGGGGTGGTGAAATGCAATGGACCCCGGAATACCGTGGCGGGGATGAAATCTATGGAGAAAGTATATACACGCGAAGATGGGAGTTGCTCGGAAAGTATCAGCTGCCGTTTGAAGAAAAGTTTCTCCTCTCTTTCTCCTATAATGATCATAACCAGAACTCCGTATATGGCGATACGGAATATTTGGCCGACCAACGCATTGGTTTTGCCCAATTGACCTGGGACAAGACTGCCGGGAATCACGATTTACTTTTCGGAAGTGCGGTCAGATATAATTATTACAACGACAATACGCCTGCAACCACAGAGGCGGACAATATTTGGATTCCAAGCGTATTTGCGCAGGACGAATACACCTTTGCCCCCAAACATTCCTTTTTAGCCGGGCTACGATACGATTATGACCAACGGCACGGCAATATTCTAACCCCACGCGCAGCTTATAAATGGAAGATCTCCGACAACGACATTTTCCGGGTGAACGCAGGAACAGGATTTCGCGTAGTCAATTTATTTACTGAAGATCACGCAGCGCTTACAGGGTCCCGAGATGTTGTGATTGCAGAAGAGTTGAAGCCAGAACGGTCTGTCAATGTCAACATCAATTATTTGAAGAAAATTTATAGCGACAATGGCACCTTTATCGGGTTGGATGCTTCTGCATTTTACACTAGATTCTCGAATGTGATACTGCCCGACTATGAGACCAATCCCAATCAAATCATTTATGACAACCTTGATGGAAAATCGGTTTCTCAAGGGGTAAGTGCCAATTTGGACATTGCTTTCCCGAGCAGTTTCAAGATTATGGTCGGGGCCACTTGGCAGGATGTGAGCAGCACCGAAAATGGAGTGACCCAACAACAAATCCTTACCGAAAGCATTACCGCTACGTGGAATTTATCGTACACTTTTCATGCTCTAAAGCTTACGGCAGATTATACAGGGAATTTATATGGCTCGATGCGTTTACCCTTGTTGGGCGATTTAGATCCTCGAAGTGAATATTCTCCAACATGGAGCATCCAGAATATCCAGTTTACCTACAAAGGATTGAACAATTTTGAAGTATACGGAGGCGTAAAGAACTTGTTGGATTGGACACCGAACCGTGGCAACCCTTTTATTATTGCAAGGGCAAACGATCCTTTTGATAGGGATGTGATGTTTGATAGTAATGGTAATGCCGTAGCCACACCCAACAACCCCTACGCGCTCACTTTTGACCCCAGTTATGTGTACGGACCCAACCAAGGGATTCGTGGGTTCTTTGGGTTGCGGTATACAGTTTTTTAGGGTGAGGAAAGATTGGTTATCTTAGATGTGAAACACCTCAAATTTCATCTGAATGGATAATGTAATTACCTACTTAAAACCGGTTTCAATATTTAAAAGGATATTTGGAACCGTAATTTTTATATTCTCATTTTATACTGTGATATATCAAAATATTCTTTTTGGTTTTTTCATGCTTTCTTTTGCGGTCTATCTGATTTCCTCAGAAGGAACACAAATTAATCTTGATAATCGAACCTACAGGAGCATATGGTCAATTTTCGCAATACATTTTGGCAAGTGGAAACCAATTCCAGATTTCGAGTACATTTCTGTTTTTAAAGGTAAACAGAAACAACGTGTCAACTCATTGGGTGCTTCAACTACTTTCACAGATGTAGTGTTTCTTATCAATCTATTTTATAACAGAAATAAGCACATCACATTTTATCGAACTTTTGACAAGGAAAACGCCTTTAAGGTAGCTCAACACTTTAAATTAGCGTTGGGATTGGATATTCTTGATGCTACTGAAAGAGAGCAAAAATGGGTAGATTAATAATTCAAAACAATTCTATTTCCTTATCCTATCTTTAATACTATGCCCAAGCACGATTACATTATTTTAGGAGCTGGCGCGGCTGGACTATTGTTGGCCGATGCTTTGGGCAAGGATGAATTCTTTGCCTCCAAAACAATTTTGGTACTGGACAAAGATGATAAATCCAAAAACGATCGTACCTGGTGTTTTTGGGAGCGTGGTAAAGGACAATTTGATGACCTCATCTACAAAACTTGGGATACCATTTATGTGGGCGGACAGCGACTTCAAAAATCAACTTCCATTGCTCCCTATACCTACAAAATGCTACGTGGCATTGACTTTTACAACCACTTTGTACCAAAGGTAAAAGCCTACCCCAACATTACTTTCGCTCAAGAGGAAGTGCTACATGTTAAAGAGCAGCAAAATGAGGTCTTAGTGACCACGTCAGCTCAAAAATTCACCGGACAAACGGTATTTTCCAGCCTCTTTAACCCTTCCATCCCTTTAAAACAGAGCAGATACCCTGTTTTGCAACAGCACTTTGTTGGATGGCAAATAAAAACCGAACAGTCGGTATTTAAATTAGGAGAGGCCACTTTTATGGACTTCTCCATACCACAAAAAGGCAATACACGCTTTATGTATGTGCTTCCCTTTTCGGAAAACGAAGCCTTGGTAGAGTACACCTTGTTCTCAGAGCACCTCTTGAAAAAAAGTGAGTATGAGGAGGCCATCAAAACGTACATTTCCGAGAACTACGGTAATACAAAATACTCCGTCGAAGAAATAGAATTTGGTAGCATTCCAATGACTTGCTATCCGTTTCATCAACATAACACCAATCGAGTTTTCCATATCGGAATTGCAGGCGGATGGGCCAAACCAAGTACAGGCTATACCTTCTACAACACAACTCGGCAAGTACCCAAACTGGTAGAATATTTAAAAACCGGGGAACCATTGACCGAATTCCACCAAAAAAGCAGATTCTTGTTTTACGATATGCTGTTACTCGATATTCTGTACGAGAACAATCACTTAGGACACGAAATTTTCGAGTCCATGTTCAAAAAAAGAAAGGCTTCACTGATCTTAAAATTCCTCGAAAACAAGACCAATTTGTGGGAAGAGCTCAAGATTGTAACCGCTCCGAAACCTATGCCTTTTATCAGAGCTTTGTTAAAGCGAATCTTCTAAACGGTGCGTTCCATTAAACTTTCTCCAAATTCCTTCAGCAACACTTTGCTTTTCTCTGGAAGTTTTGTTTCCGCCAAGGCATCAAACGCCTCTTGGGTAAAACTTTTAATGGCTTTTTTGGTTTCATCCACCGCACCGCTTTCCTTAAAAATAGTTTTTACGGCAGCTACTTTTGCTGTGGAGTCTTCAGGTTTTATGGTATAGAGATGCTGTAAACCTTCTTGATCATCTTGGGAGGCTTTTTCCAAGGATTTTAAATACAGATAGGTCTTTTTGTTTTCCATGATATCGCCCCCGACCTGCTTACCAAAGGTTTTGGGGTCACCAAAAGCATCCAAATAATCGTCTTGCAATTGGAAGGCTATGCCCAGGTTGCGACCGAATTCATAAATGGCATCTGCATCTTTTGGAGAGGCACCGGCCACAACAGCTCCCATTTTCATGGCGGCAGCCACCAGAACAGAGGTCTTGTATTCGATCATTTTTAAATATTCGGGAATCGTCACATCGTCGCGGGTCTCAAAATCCACATCATATTGTTGACCTTCACATACCTCAAGCGCTGTTTTACTGAACAATTTAGTAAGTTCAACATAAGTTTCGGCTGGATAGCTTTCAAAAAACTGATAGGATAAAATCAACATGGCATCGCCTGACAGGATTCCAGTATTCACATCCCACTTTTCGTGTACCGTGGTTTTTCCCCTTCGTAAAGGGGCATCGTCCATAATATCGTCGTGGACCAACGAAAAGTTATGGAACATTTCCACGGCCAATGCGGCATCCATAGCAGACTCCACCTTCCCCCCAAAAGCCTCGGCCGTCATCAAAGTAAGAATTGGCCGCATACGCTTACCGCCTAATCCTAAAATATATTTAACCGGCGCGTACAAACTCTTGGGCTCCCCTAACTGGGTTCTTGCCACGAGATACGTAACAAACTGTTCCCTATACTGACTAATGATATCGATATGTGACATGGAGCCAAAAATACATTCAAATATTGAATTTGGGATTACAGCTCCGATTTAAAACTTGGATACAACTTATCCAAACCTTTAAAAATCAACTGTGGTAAAAAAAATTTCAGAAAAACTGCAATAGAATTCTTTTTTATCGTCTCTATAAGTGAAAAGCAACCTGATCCAACCGAATGGCAGCCAAAACCGATAATCGCAATAATCTGACGGACTTCTTTAACGAGGAGTATGGCTCGCTGCGTTCCTATGTGCAGTCCAAGATCAGGGATACATCGGAAAGGGATGCCGAAGATATTGTGCAGGATGTTGCACTGCGGATGTTTTCGCGATCGGATGATGCCCTGCCCATAACCAATGTGGGCGGGTTTGTTTACAATGCCATTAGGAACAGGATCATAGACATTATGAGGGGCAAAAAAGAGCGAAAACTTCCCAGTGAAGATATTGACCAACAATGGCGCGAGTTTGCTGAGTTCTTTTATGGTGATGCGGACAACCGTTATTCCCCAGAAATGGAGCAAGCCCTAAAAAATGCGGTCGAAAACCTAAAACCTGTCTATCGGGACATTATTGTCGCTATAGATTTTGAAGGATACAATTACAAACAAATAACAGAAAGAACCGGGATTCCACAAGGCACCTTAATGTCCAGAAGACACCGGGCCATGTCGGAATTATCAAAAACATTGGAGAATATTAAAGAATTGAGTTATGGAACATAAAAGAGAATTTGAGAAAGTTGTAGAGAAAAAGGTGGAGAGCACTGTAAAAAAAGTAGTCAAGGTTATTGCCATGGTGATACTGGGTGTACTGATATTTCTATTGGCAAATTACCTGTTGATGCGACTTTGGAACTGGCTGATGCCCGATTTATTCGGTGTGGGAACAGTTACCTACTGGCAGGCACTGGGCGTCTTTGTTTTGGCCAAACTTTTGTTCGGCTTTGGTGGAGGCGGAGGAAAAAGTAAAGGTGGCACAAGTCACAAAAAGAAAATTAAATCGTCCAATACATGTATGCCATGGAGAAGGGATTTTGATGAGTGGAAACACTATGATCAATTTTGGAAAGAGGAAGGCGAAGAAGCATTTAAAGCATATGTTGAAAAAATCAAAAACGACAATCATGATACATCAGAAGAAAACTAGAAAGAAATATCTACTCCAGTTCAGTCCATTTTTTTGGCGATTGGGAAGTCCAGGCATGGATACCAACCAAAAAGATTCTCAGCTTAGGCCAGTATTTGTGGATAGCAAAAAATCCAATTGAATGAAATTGTCATTCCCTCGTTAAAAAATTGTAAAACCATGGAAACTTTTTTTGTTTTTAAAGTTTCCATAATTACATTTGCCCCTGATTATGAGGGAAAATATTATTCAAAAAGCAACTGAAATGTTCTTAAACCTAGGTTTTAAGAGCGTTACCATGGACGACCTGGCCCATGAGATGGGCATATCCAAAAAAACGATATACTCCTATTTTAAAAATAAACATGAGCTGGTAGAACAGACCACCATGTCCATGTCCGAGTATATCACCTGTGGAATCAATGATATTATTTCATTCGAGAAAAATCCGATCGAAGAATTGTACGAGATCAAAAAGTTTGTGATGCTTCACATGAAAGATGAAAAATCATCACCACTTTACCAATTGCAGAAGTACTACCCGAAAATATTCAAATCGTTGATGCAAATTCAGTTCGAATGCACAAACAAGTGCGTTGCCGAAAACGTACAAAGAGGAATTAATCTGGGTATTTACAGGGCGAACCTCAATGTGGAATTCGTATCCAGAATCTATTTTTCTGGAGTCATGGCCATAAAAAACAACAAATTGTTTCCCACGGATATTTTTAGTCAACCTCAATTGTTGGACAATTATTTGGAATATCACCTAAGGGGCATCGTTACTCCGGAAGGAAGAAAAACACTCAACTCAATCATCAATTCAAATCAAGAATAAATGCGAAATACGTTAATCAGTCTACTACTTATACTCCCTTGGTTGGCATCTGCCCAAGACACCATACCCAGTCTTAGTTTGGACGAGGCCATTTCCTATGCTCTCGAACACAATTACAGTGCTATCAATGCCAGTAGGGACATTTTGGATGCCCAGAAACAGAAATGGGAGACCATCGCAACCGGACTTCCTCAAATTAGTGGGGCGGTCAGTTATCAAAACCAATTAAAGCAGCCCGTATCGCAGATTCCTGCAGAGTTTTTTGGCGGGGAGCCAGGCACTTACCAAGAGGTGGTTTTTGGGCAGGCCCAGTCCATGTCGGCAACCGCTACATTGAGGCAACAGATTTTTGACGGATCCTATATCGTAGGTGTCCAGGCTACGAAAACCTTTTTGGAATACAGCCAGAACAACAAGGAAAAAACAGCGCTTGATGTTCGAAAATCTGTCGTAGAGGCATACGGCAACGTACTTTTGGCCCAAGAAAGTGTGTTGATATCCGAAAGGAACAAGGCTACGCTCGAAGAAAACCTCTACGAGACCAAACGCATTTACGAAAATGGTCTTGGGGATGAAGAAAGTGTGGACCAATTGCAGATAACCTTATCCACAGTGGACAATCAGCTCAAGAATGCCCGTAGGATGGAGGAAATCACCCTTCAGATGTTGAATCTTGTCTTAGGGCTACCCATTGAAAGCCCAACGGTACTCACCGAAAACTTGGATGATCTAACTCAACGTCAGATTGATCTTGGTTTAATTGATTCCGAATTTAACATAGAGAACAATGTGGATTACAAAATGGCCGCCAACCTCAACGAACAACGTTTCCTTGAGCTGAAATTGGCCAAAAGTCGTGCCTTACCTACGTTAAATGCTTTTGTCAATTATGGCGGTAATTCCTTTAGCAACAACTTTACCTTTTTGGACAGTGGTCAACAATGGTTCGGTTCATCCATTTTAGGTGTGGACCTAAACATACCCATATTTAGTTCATTGGGCCGAAGCGCAAGTACACAAAGAGCAAAAATTGCCCTTGAAAAGGCAAAAACACAATTTACCGAAGCTCAGGCCCAAATAAGGCTTCAATTGGAAAGTGCCAAAAGCGACTATATCCTTGCCATAGAGCAATATGGCACTTCCAAGGACAATCTGGAACTGGCAGAACGTATCGAAAAGAAAAATCAAATCAAATATTCCGAAGGGCTTGCCACGAGCTTTGAGCTAAGACAAGCACAGACTCAATTGTATTCGAGCCAGCAAGAATATTTACAGTCCATGGTCGATGTGATCAACAAAAAGACCGAACTGGAAAACATCATAAATCAATAACAGAAAAAGAAAACCATTCCATCATGAAAAAAGCTATATATATAACTCTATCTGCGGTAATACTGGCATCTTGTGGTGACAGCGGCAAGTCATTGGACAAAGTATTGGCCAGCAAGGATATTGAGGCCATTCGTGCCAAACATTCAGAAATTTCAAGCGAAAAAAAGGCCTTGGAAACACAATTGAAGTCCTTGGATTCCGCCATAGCCCTATTGGATGACACCGCCAAGCTACCTTTGGTCACCACCATAGAGGTACACCCACAAAAGTTTGACCATTACCTAGAACTCCAAGGTGATGTGATGACCAAACAAAATGTGCTTATTTATCCTGAAATGTCAGGAACATTGAACAAGGTTTATGTAAAAGAAGGCCAAAAAGTGACCAAAGGTCAAGTATTGGCCACTATTGATGACGGAGGACTTTCCAGCCAATTGGCGCAAATGAAAACCCAGGCTGAATTGAGCAAAACCACTTTTGAACGTCAAAAAAGACTTTGGGAGCAGAACATTGGTTCCGAAATTCAATATCTCCAAGCAAAAACCAACTACGAAGCCCAACAAAGTGCGGTGAAGCAGATGGAAAGCCAAGTAGGTAAATCGAGCATCCGAGCACCATTCACAGGAATTATCGACGATGTGATCAAGGATGAAGGTACCGTTGTGAGTCCAGGACCAGGTTCCGAAGTGTTCCGAATAGTGAACCTTTCCAACATGTATATTGAAGTTGAAGTACCTGAAAGTCATTTGACCAACGTGACCCCTGGCAAAAATGTAAAGGTTTACTTCCCGGTATTGGGCGATAGTGTAGCCACCACGATCAGACAGACCGGTAATTTCATTAATCCAAGCAACCGTTCTTTTACGGCTGAGATTCCCGTACCAAGTCAGGATGGAAAAATTAAGCCAAACCTTACTGCTCGTGTCATGATCAATGATTACACCAGTGAAAATGCCATTTTAATTCCACAAAGCATCCTATCGGAAAACGCCGATGGTGAGCAATATGTGTTTTTAGTGGAGGCAGACTCCATTAAAAATGACCCAGTTGCCAAAAAAGTAGTGGTAAAAACCGGAAAGACCCAAGGCGATTTTGTAGAGGTCCTCTCTGGAATCAATGAAGGGGACGCCATTATAGATGAAGGGGCCAGAAGTGTAAAAGAAGGACAAAAGGTCAACATAAAAAACAGCTAGACAGCCAACAGATTTCAATTATGAGCAAACAAAAGAAAAGCGTAGACAAGGAATTTCGGCTGTCCTCATGGGCCATTGACAACCAGACCACAATGTATGTGTTGATCTTGGTAATCCTTATCCTTGGTGGCATGGCCTATTTTAGCATGCCCAGAGAAAGTTTTCCTGAGGTAAAGGAAACCAAAATATACATTAGTTCCATTTATCCCGGTAATACAGCAGAGGATATAGAAAAACTCATTACCGATCCTTTGGAGGACGAACTCAAGACAGTGAGCAATTTGGTGGAGATTACCTCAACTTCCCAAGAGGATTATTCCATGATCATTGTCGAATTCGATGAAAACATATCCGTTGAGGCAGCACTCCAAAAGGTAAAGGACGAAGTAGATTCGAAAACTGCAGGCGAAGACTGGCCCACATTTAACGGTGCCAAAGTGGAACCCAATGTTTTCGACCTCAGTCTGTCCGAAGAAATGCCCATACTCAACATCAATATTTCCGGGGATTATCCCATTGAGAAATTAAAAGAGTACGGCGAATACCTTGAAGATGAAATTGAGGGTCTTCAAGAAATTAAACAGGTTGATATTCGTGGTGCCCAGGAAAAAGAAGTGGAGGTTGCCGTGGATATTTACAAAATGATGGCTGCCAAAGTCAGTTTTAATGATGTCATCAACAGTATCAGCAACGAAAACTTGACTACATCTGCCGGAAACCTTGTGGCCAGTGGTCAACGCAGGACAATCCGAATTGTGGGAGAGATAGACGAACCCGACGAGTTGGAAAATTTTGTGGTAAAGTCCGAAAATGGCAACCCTATTTATCTTAAGGATATCGCAAAGGTTTCGTTTAAAGAGGAAGACAAAACCACTTATGCTCGTGAATTCGGGGAACCTGTAGTCATGTTGGATGTTAAGAAACGATCTGGAAAAAACATGGTAGCGGCCGTAGATCAGATCAAAGTAATCGTGGACGATGCCATTGCGAACGAATTCCCCCAAGACCTAAAGGTTACCATAGCCAACGATCAGTCCTCTAAGACCATTGGTCAAGTGGATGATCTGGTGAACAACATCATCTTCGGTATCATTCTCGTTGTAACCGTACTGATGTTTTTCTTAGGGTTTAAAAACGCCTTGTTCGTTGGTTTTGCCATCCCCATGTCGATGTTTATGTCGTTGATGATCTTGGACGCCATAGGCTATACCATGAACACCATGATTCTATTTGGGTTGATCATGGGACTGGGAATGCTGGTGGACAACGGTATTGTTGTAGTGGAAAACATTTATCGATTGATGGATGAGGAGAAGATGCCGAGGATCGAAGCTGCAAAAAAAGGTATCGGTGAGATTGCTTTCCCCATCATTATTTCAACACTAACCACCGTAGCGGCATTTGTGCCACTTGGCCTTTGGCCGGGTATCATGGGGCAGTTCATGAAATACTTCCCTATAACCCTCTCGGTGGTTTTGGGATCATCGTTGTTTGTAGCCATCTTTTTCAACTCTGTACTAGTGTCAAGGTATATGACTACAGAAGACAAGGAAATGCCATTAAAGCAGATTGTCCGAATAACATCCATTATTTCTGTAATAGGCATCCTTATCATCATTTTTGGAGGCGAGTACAGGGCTTTGGGATCCCTAATGGTCCTTACGGCTATCTTGCTTTGGATCTATCGCCTTTTCCTTAGAAACTGGGCAGGGATCTTTCAAAATAGAATCTTGCCGAAATGGGAAAGCCTGTATGAAAAAACCCTACGCTTTTCTTTGGCAGGTAGAAGACCTATATATATAGCCATTACCACTTTTGTATTGTTGTTGATTGCTTTCATTGGATTTGGAGCATCGGTTCAAAGCCAAAGAACCAAGGTAGAGTTCTTCCCGGACAACAAACCTAACCAGATCATTGTGTACATCGAATATCCGGAAGGTACGGATATCGAGAAGACCAATAAGATCACCAAGGATATTGAGCAGCGCGTGTACGACATCATTAACTCGGATGCCTATATGAACGGTGATTATAACTTTATGACAGAAAGTGCCGTTTCTCAAGTGGGTGAAGGTGCTGGTAACCCCCAAACCGATGGTGGTTCCAGTGCCGAGATGCCGAACAGGGGTAAAATTACCGCTACACTGCGCGAGTTTAAATATCGTGAAGGTGCGGACAGTCAGGAGCTATTGAAGAAAGTTCAGGAAGCATTGAAAGATGTATATCCCGGCGTAGCGATTTCCGTGGAAAAGGATGCAGTCGGACCTCCAGTGGGTTACCCCATAAACATAGAATTGGAAGGTGAGGACTATACCGAGTTGATCAATACGGCCGAAAGGATGCGAAACTTTATCAACTCAAGAAATATTCCTGGTATCGACGAGCTAAAAATTGATGTGAACAAATCAAAGCCGTCGATGTTGGTTCAGGTAGACCGTAAAAAAGCCGGTGAACTTGGAGTTGCCACAGGACAAATCGGTCAACAGCTCCGTAGTTCAATTTTCGGTTCCAAAGCAGGTATCTACAAAGAGGGCGGCGAGGATTATGACATCTATGTAAGGTTCAGTGAAGATGATCGCTATAATACCAGTGCATTGTTCAACCAGCGTATTACGTTTAGGGACCCATCGAGCGGACAGATTAAGGAAGTACCTATTTCCGCGGTTACAAAACAAACCAACAGTACCGGGTTTAGTGCCATTAAACACCGTGATGTTAAGCGGGTAGTTACCGTTTATTCCGCACTGGCCTCTGGATATACCGATGCAGGTGCAATTGTTGGAAAGATTCAAGAGGAAATGAACGACTTCGAGAATTTGCCCGATAACATTAAAATTGATTACACCGGACAGATCGAGGAACAGAACAAGCAAATGGTGTTTTTGATGGGAGCTTTCTTCACGGGTCTCGGACTCATTTTCTTTATTTTGATCTTTCAATTCAATTCGATCAGCAAACCTGGCATTATCATGCTGGCCATTTTCTTGAGTTTGATCGGGGTTTTTGGCGGTCTTGTGGCCACAGGTAGTGCTTTCGTGATCATGATGACCATGATGGGCATCATATCATTGGCAGGAATTGTAGTGAACAATGGTGTGGTTTTATTGGATTACACCCAATTGTTGATCGACAGGAAAAAGGTGAATCTGGACTTGGAAGATGATGACCTTTTGGAACAGGAAGATTTGTTGGAAGTCGTTGTAAAAGGTGGAAAATCGAGATTGCGTCCCGTATTGCTAACCGCCATCACAACAATTTTAGGACTTATTCCATTGGCCACAGGGTTCAATATCAACTTCTTTACATTGATGAGCGAATTCAATCCGGACATTTACTTTGGAGGTGACAACGTAATATTTTGGGGTCCATTGGCCTGGACCGTCATCTATGGCTTGATCGTCGCCACATTCTTAACCTTGGTAGTTGTTCCGATATTGTTCACTCTGGTTTATAAACTTAAGCTGAGAATTAGAAAAAGAAAGTTAGAACGTCAGGAACGAAAACAGGAACAGATTGAAACTGTCACCTCATAGGAAGCCTAAAAAATTACCTAACAAAAAAGCCCCGACCAAATGGTCGGGGCTTTTTCTTAAACACTGATTTTAACTTATTGGTTTACCGTAACGGCATCGCCTTGGCTCCAATTTTTTACTTGTGCTACACGATTGTCCGTATAGTCCACTTCGCTCAATTCGTCATTTTGCCAAAAAAACCATTTTCCGGTCTTTTCACCATTGTCATATTGACCTGTGGCTATTTTTTTACCTTCGACATTGAACATAACCCAATCGCCATGTAACTTTCCGTTCAACATATAACCGGTTTGGGCAATTTCGCCATTGTCGTGAAAATAAGTGGCTTTCACCATTTTTCCCATTTTTTCAAAGGTCGGCTTCGTATCTTGAGCAGATACACTAACCGCAAACATCACCGCCAAAAATAATACTGCTTTTTTCATGTTTTATGGGATTTAAATATTGTTAGTACCTAATGATAACGTTACAAAGTTACTTAAATTTTACGTTAATCACACATTTAGATAACCTTTAGTTTACATTAATTTAACTTTAAAACTGTATTTATTTGTATTTCAGCTACTTGAATTTTTCAACACTGGTGAATTTTAACACTTTGAACGATGAATTCAACCTCTTTTCCTTCACAAAATAACCAAAATGTATCCTTTATGTTAATTTAATGTTACCTAATTATAACAATATTGATCAATTCCTGAATGAAGCATTGAAAACACAGAAAAAGCACAGATCCAGTAAAAAATACCCACATTCCTATTAAATTTGCGCTCTCATAACAAACGTCATGTATAGAAGCAATACTTGCGGTGCACTAAGGGCATCGGATATAGGTTCAGAAGTTATTTTAAGTGGTTGGGTGCATAAAGTCCGCGATAAAGGTTTTGTTGCCTGGGTGGATTTGCGCGACCGTTATGGAATTACTCAATTGGTTTTTGACCAGGAACGCACGTCCAAGGAACTTTTGGAGCAAGCAAGAGAGTTGGGTCGGGAGACTGTAATTCAGGCCAAGGGCGAGGTGATTGAACGCGCTTCGAAAAACCCGAACATTCCTACCGGAGAAATTGAAGTACTTGTTACCGAGCTCACCATTCTGAACAATTCTTTGCTCCCTCCCTTCACCATTGAGGACGATACCGATGGTGGAGAGGACATCCGAATGAAGTACCGATACTTGGACATTCGTAGAAACCCAGTAAAGAACAAACTTATATTTAGGCACAAGGTCTCCATGGAAGTGAGGAAATATCTTTCCGACCAAGGCTTTATAGATATCGAGACCCCATATTTGATTAAATCCACTCCAGAAGGAGCAAGGGATTTTTTGGTACCGAGCCGTATGAACGAAGGACAGTTCTACGCATTGCCACAATCCCCCCAAACTTTCAAACAACTATTGATGGTCGGAGGAATGGACAAATATTTTCAGATTGTGAAATGTTTTAGGGACGAAGACCTACGTGCCGATCGCCAACCTGAGTTCACTCAAATAGATTGCGAGATGGCCTTTGTGGAACAAGAGGATATTTTGAACACTTTTGAAGGTTTGACCAAGCATCTATTAAAAGAGATCAAAGGTGTGGAAGTGGATGCTTTTCCTCGAATGACATATGATGATGCCATGCGACTCTACGGGAACGACAAACCGGACATACGTTTTGGAATGCAGTTCGGTGAACTGAACGAAGTTGCACAACATAAAGATTTTAATGTATTCAATTCTTCGGAGTTGGTCGTTGGAATTGCAGTTCCAGGCGCAGCGGATTATACCAGAAAGGAAATTGACAAGCTCATTGATTGGGTAAAACGCCCTCAAGTAGGTGCCAAAGGCATGGTATATGTAAAATGTAATGAAGATGGCAGCTTTAAATCTTCAGTGGACAAGTTCTACGACCAAGAAGATTTGGCAAAATGGGCCGAAGTCACAGGTGCACGAGCAGGTGACCTTATTTGTGTACTTTCGGGCAATATCAATGAAACCCGTGCACAGTTGAGCGCATTGCGCATGGAATTGGCAACCCGTTTGGGGCTTAGAAAGTCGGACGAATTCGCTCCGTTATGGGTAATCGACTTTCCATTGTTGGAACTGGACGAAGAGACCGGAACCTATCATGCCATGCACCACCCTTTTACGTCTCCAAAGCCAGGTCAACTGGAATTATTGGAATCAAAGCCCGGGGAAGTAAAGGCCAATGCCTACGATTTGGTGTTGAACGGAAACGAAATAGGCGGTGGATCCATCAGGATCTATGACAAAGATACCCAAGCAACCATGTTCAAACATTTGGGCTTTACACCAGAAGAAGCCAAAGCACAATTTGGCTTTTTAATGGATGCTTTCCAATACGGCGCACCACCCCACGGCGGAATTGCCTTCGGATTGGACCGATTGGTGGCTATTTTGGGCGGGCAAGAAACCATTCGCGACTACATTGCATTCCCTAAAAACAACAGTGGACGGGACGTGATGATCGATGCACCAGCCAACATTGACCAAGAACAATTAAAAGAGCTCCATTTAAAATTGGACTTGTGATATTAAAAAATCCCGCATAGTTAGCGGGATTTTTTAATACTTTTAATCACCTTATTGGACCTCAATGCCCTACAGCACCAAAAAACTGTTCACCAAATTTTTAAAATGGCGGTATAGGAATATCTCCAACAGGACCTTTATTCAGATAATGAGCCTGATAGTCGGTTTCTTGGCAGGTACGGTAGCGGTAACCCTAAAAAACTCCACCTATTTTATAGAATCCCTTTTAAAAAGGGGGATAGTGTTTTCCGAGAACCAGCTCTATTTCATATTGCCCACTATCGGACTGACTTTCGTATACCTGTATGTCAAATTTGTCCATAAGGAGCCGTTACAGCATGCCGTTTCATCCATCATTTTCTCTCTTTCGAAAAAACGAGGTCTTTTAAAGCTCAAAGATATTTACTCTCCTTTGATCACCGCTCCGCTTACTGTAGGCTTTGGTGGTTCGGTAGGTTTGTTGGGTCCAGCGGTAAAATCGGGGTCGGCCGTAAGTTCCAATTTAAGTCGATTGTTCCATATCGATGCCAAAACGCGGACCTTACTGGTGGCCTGTGCCTCGGCCGGAGCTATTGCTTCAATTTTTCAATCTCCCATCGCAGCTATAATCTTTGCAGTGGAGGTTTTTACTTTGGACCTTACCATGATGTCCATGTTGCCCCTCCTATTGGCTTCCATTTCAGGGGTATTGACATCTTATTTTTTCCTGGGAAACGAAATATTGTTCAGCTTTTCCCTGTCCGAAGGCTTTAAATTAAAAGACACGGCATTTTACATCCTTCTTGGAGTGGGAACCGGTTTTGCTTCCATTTACTTCACCAAAATGTACTTTGCCATACTCTCACTTTTTAAAAAGCTAAAAAGCCCCAAATACAAATTATTGGTGGGCGGTATTGCCATTGGTGTAATGCTTTATGCCATTCCCCCACTCTATGGTGAAGGTTTCGGGTTCATCAACAACCTATTGGACGGGGACCATTTAAAGGCTCTCGGCACAACTCCTTTTGATAATTATACCGACAACATCTGGGTAGTGATCGCCCTTTTGTTCGGCATTACCATATTTAAGGCCATCGCCATGACGACTACCATTGGTGCGGGCGGTGCTGGTGGAGTATTTATCCCTACAATGGTAATGGGAAGTGCATTGGGCAATGTGGTCGCCAAAGTGATAAATAACTTGGGGCTGGGATTCTCCGTATCCGAAAGCAATTTTACCCTTATTGGAATGTCAGGCCTTATTGCCGGGGTAATACACGCCCCTTTGACCGCCATCTTCCTGATTGCGGAAATAACAGGTGGGTACCAGCTTTTTGTACCATTGATGATTACGGCCGCCATCTCCTATTTAATTACCAAAAACGCGCTCGACTATACCATTTACACCAAAGAATTGGCCAAAATCGGAGCACTTTTGTCACACAACAAGGATCAAATGGTCCTTGGGCTTATGGAAATGGACGATGTAATAGAAAAGAATTTTAAGCCCATACATCCGGAGATGACCTTAGGTGAAATGCTACACCAGTCCGTTTCCAAATCCAAAAGAAACCTGTTTCCGGTATTGAACGACGATAAAAAATTAATCGGTATCATCGTCCTGGATGATATAAGGCCCATGATGTTCGACACAGAACTATACGATACGGTATATGTTAAAAATTTGATGCATGCCCCGCCAGAAGTTATCTTCTACGAAACGGACAACATGAAACAGGTCATGAAAAAATTCCAGGACAGCGGAGCTTGGAACCTACCTGTCATTAAGAAAGGTAAATACGAAGGCTTCATCTCAAAATCAAAAATGTTGACGGCCTATCGCAGAAAATTGATCAATTATTCTCAATGAAATTCAAACTGAAACATCTCGTTTTTTTAATCATGTTATCCGCTTTGGGGTCCATATTCTATGGACTTTCCTTGAAAGAAGACGACCCTATAGCCCCAAAATTCATTGGCGGGGGAACCATTGGCCTCTTTTTGGTGGCCATGCCGCTTTTTTTATGGAAAGAAAGTAAGGTGAAAAACATGAAAGATTATATGCTCACCAAGGAAAATATTAAGAAAATGCAAGAAAAAGAACGCAAAAACACTGAAAATCAATAATTTTCATAAGATTTAAACTTCTTTTTATACAATCACACACAAAATAAACTACTTTCGTGTTTTAACATTTTATTTAATTTTTAATGACTGGTACAGTAAAATTTTTCAATGATTCCAAAGGTTATGGATTCATTACAAACGACGACACAGGAAAAGACATCTTTGTTCATGTTACGGCATTGAACGGAGTAGAATTGAACGAAGGCGACAAAGTAGAATACATCGAAGAAGAAGGAAGAAAAGGAGTGGTTGCTGCACAAGTGCAGGTAATCGGATAATAATATTTTATTTTGATTTTGATCTTAAAACCCGGCAAGTCCGGGTTTTTTCATTTAATTAAGGTTCCTTTTTTGTATAAAGAACCTTTTTAGCAGTTCGGAAGCTTCCTTTTCCATAATACCGCCTACTACTTCGGTCTTTGGGTGCAAGTGCCCACCCATTACATTAAAGCCACGCTCCAAATCGGAGGCCCCGTAGACCACCTTAGATATTTGGCTCCAATATAACCCTCCAGCACACATTTGGCAGGGTTCCAAAGTAACGTACAGGGTACAGCCATGTAAATATTTACCGCCCAAAAAGTTGGAGGCGGCCGTAATGGCCTGCATTTCGGCATGGGCCGTTACATCCTTTAGGCGTTCCGTAAGGTTATGGGCTCTTCCGATTATCCTATTGTTTGCAACAATTACGGCACCCACCGGTACTTCACCATTTTCAAAGGCCATTTCCGCCTCTTGAATGGCTTTCTTCATAAAATAGTTGTCATCAAAGGGGTTCTCCACAATTTTTTCCATCAAATTCAACAGATTGCTAAGCTACACATAAAATAATTTTGAGCAGAATCGATACTTTTGTTTTTTATTCATTGGAAAGGCTTTTAACACATATCGAATCCCCTAAGGAACTCAAGAAATTACCCTTGGAAAAGTTACCTAAACTCGCCCAAGAATTGAGGGAGTTTATTATTGATATAGTTTCTACCAAAGAAGGCCACTTGGGTGCAAGTTTGGGAGTAGTGGAACTCACCATTGCGTTACATTATGTTTTCGATACGCCAAAGGACAAACTGATCTGGGATGTTGGCCACCAAGCCTATGGGCATAAAATATTGACGGGACGCAAGGAAATATTTGAGACCAATCGTCAATTGGGCGGAATAAGTGGATTTCCAAAACGTTCGGAGAGCGAATACGACGATTTTGGAACCGGACATAGCTCCACCTCTATTTCTGCAATCCTTGGTATGGCCATGGCCTCCCGGTTAGATGGTGACTTAAAAAAACAGCACATTGCCGTGGTGGGCGATGCATCGATAGCCAGCGGCATGGCCTTTGAAGGGCTTAACCACTTGGGTGTGACCAATGTAAACGCGCTTATAATTCTAAATGACAACGCCATTGGGATCGACCCTAGCGTAGGGGCCCTAAAAAAATATCTTACCAATGTAAAAGCGGGTACAGCTAAGGATGAAAACATCTTTGAATGCCTTAACTTAAATTACTCAGGACCTATTGATGGTCATGATTTAAACGCCCTTGTTTCGGAACTCGAACGCTTAAAACATGTGGATGGACCAAAATTGCTTCACATTATTACAACAAAGGGCAAGGGACTTAAACAGGCTGAAGAAGACCAGGTCGTTTACCATGCCCCTGGAAAGTTTGACAAAGCAACAGGGGAAAGAATAAAAAAATCGGGGAAGGACCAACCGCCAAAATACCAAGATGTTTTTGGGCATACCATTGTGGAATTGGCCCTAGAGAACACCAAGATAGTAGGGATAACGCCCGCCATGCCAAGCGGAAGTTCCTTAAAATTTATGATGGATCAAATACCCGACCGGGCATTTGACGTGGGCATCGCCGAACAACATGCCGTAACGCTTTCCGCTGGAATGGCTTCCCAAGGACTCGTTCCTTTTTGTAATATTTATTCCACTTTTCTGCAACGGGCCTACGACCAAGTAATCCATGATGTAGCCTTACAAAAACTTCCCGTCATTTTTTGTTTGGACCGTGCTGGTCTGGTAGGTCAGGATGGCCCTACTCATCATGGCGTTTTTGATATGGCCTTTTTACGCTGTATCCCGAACCTTATCGTTTTTGCTCCTATGAACGAAATGGAGCTCCGCAACATTATGTACACAGCACAACTGGGACTGGCAAATCCCTTGGCCATAAGGTACCCGAGAGGACGTGGGGCGAACATCAATTGGAAAAATAAATTTGACCCTATTGAAATCGGTACGGGCAGGTGTTTGAAAAAAGGATCAAAAATGGCCATACTTACTATAGGCCATATGGGAAATGGCATAGCGGGATTAATCGATAGGCTGGACAGACCAGAAGAAGTTGGTCATTACGATATGCGTTTTGTAAAACCATTGGACCAAGACCTGCTCAAGACCATTTTTAAAGACTATGGGCATATCATCACCATTGAAGATGGGACCAAAATTGGAGGCTTTGGTTCTGCAGTTCTAGAATTTGCCAACAAAGAGCGTTATACCAACCCTATCAAAATATTTGGCATACCCGACCAATTTGTGGAACAAGGAACCATCACCGAGACCCATCAACTGGCTGGTATAGATTTTGATAGCATTCACTCATACATACAATCAACCTTAGACCAATGCGAATAAACTGTTTTTTGATTCTGTTCCTTTCTGTTTTTCTATCGGCAAACGCACAGATTACCCGACTCAAGGTTTTTGAACCTGACAGTACCGATTCAGGATTCAAGATAGTTCGCATCAAGGACGTTAAGCTAAAATATCTTACAAGAAGTGCTAAACTTACAGACCCGAGAACCGTATTGAACCGGGTTAAGCCATTGAGCATTTGGTACAATCGATTCAAACCTACTTCTTTCTGGAAAAAGGTAAATAAATTCGGGCTCAATATAAGCGAGGTCTCCTTTGTTAACTGGAATGCCGGGGGGGATAATTCGGTCTCTGCACTTGCAAGTGCAGATTTCTCCAGGAACTATAAGTTTCGCTATTTAAACTGGAACAACGAGGTACAGCTTCGATACGGACTCAATGCTCAGGAAGGAAGAAAACTTCGGAAAACGGACGACCAGATTCGGCTTTCCACCACTTTGAGTTTTAGAAAAGACACCATCACCAATTGGTATTATTCCGTAAAGGCCAACATACGGACCCAATTCTCCAACGGGTATAAATACCCGGATAGGGAAACGCCCATTTCCAGGTTTATGGCTCCCGGTTATCTCTTTGTCGGTGTGGGTACCTCCTATATTCCACCCAAGGATAATTTTAATCTATATATTTCACCGGCCACCATGAAATCCACCTTTGTACTTGACGAGACCCTTTCCAACCAAGGGGCGTTTGGTGTGGAAGAAGGGCAGCAGGTATTTTTAGAGCTTGGTTTTCTTATTACCAATACGTGGGAATCGGAAATCGCCAAAAATGTGCTCATGAACCACCGGCTGAATCTGTACACCGATTATGTTCGTAGTTTCGGGAACATTGATGTGGATTGGGAATTGAACTTTAACCTAAAGGTCAATAATTTCCTTAATGCCAATATTGGAACGCACATCATCTTTGATGATGACATCAAGTTTGATGAACAAATAGCGGAAGACGGGACCATCGTGGATCCTGGCATATCCCGAATACAATTCAAACAGTTATTGGGAGTAGGACTGCTCTATTCGTTTTAGATCTTTCTTCCCGTCAATTTATCGTGGATATGCACTGCTGCACTATCGGACAGACTGGCCACAAAGCAACTCGTGTCCAATAATATTTTATATATGGATGTGTCGGTGTTCCGGTAATTTTCAGGTAGACTTTTGATCAGCAATCGATCGTAATTGGTGTCCCTTCCCTCCTTCACATTGATCAAGGCCGTCGTATACATATCCAACAAATCGGAAATAATTCGGTAACCCGCCAATTCCTTGTCCACGACCTCGGTGGATTGATAAATTTTTTCAATACTTAATTTAATGATGTCGTCGATCTGTGCGGTATACTTGCCCTTGTCCAACAAGGAAACATCAAACTCCCCTTTTAGGATTTTTTCTTCATTCTTCACAAAAACATCCACTGCATCCCCTATCAAAGTACTGATGGCAAGTGCCCTCAAGTAACTCAAACGATCGCTTGAGGTCGTCATGGCATTGTATTTTTTCGTGTTAATGTTATCCTTCACCAAATTGATAAGATATTCCAAGGCATATTCCTCAGGTATCAATCCCAAATTAATACCATCCTCAAAATCAATTATGGTGTAGCAAATATCATCGGCCGCCTCGACCAAATAAGTCAACGGATGCCTCAAATAACCGGTTTTCGGATGATTTGGGTTAGGCAAGAGCCCAATTTCTTCCACCAGTTCGGCAAAAAACTCCTTTTCCGATTGAAAAAAGCCAAATTTTTTATCCACAATATTTTTTGACGGTCTTTTGGGCAGGGACCCCTTGGGGTATTTAATAAAAGCACCCAATGTGGCATAGCTCAATCTCAATCCGCCAGGTACACCTTCCCTGGATTCTGTCAAAAGTTTAAAACCGTTGGCATTGCCTTCAAAATCTATCAGGTCTTGGAATTCCTCAGGTGTCAAGGCGTCTTCATGGAATTTTCCATTGCCCTGTTTAAAATAGTTTCCTATGGCCTTTTCCCCACTATGTCCAAATGGAGGATTACCAATATCATGTGCCAATGCCGCTGCAGCGACTATAGCTCCAAAATCATTGAAATGATGTCCATGGACTTCGGACAAAAATGGATATTTCGTCAATATTTGTTGCCCTGCTATCCGTCCAAGGCTTCGACCCACAACGGAAACTTCCATGCTATGGGTTAAACGAGTATGAACGAAATTCTTTTGGGAACCGACGGCAATCGGCATGGGAAACACCTGGGTCTTGTCCTGTAAACTTCTAAAGGCCGATGAAAAAACAATCCGGTCATAGTCTACTTCAAACCCGAGCCGGGTCTCGTTTTGTTCCTTTCGCAATCGTTTTCCCGTATCCCCGTGACGTCTTAAAGAGAGTAGCTGCTCCCAGTTCATTGGCTTTTGATTTGTAGCGAAGATATATCAAAAGATGAACCTATGTCCAACACTGGGAAAATATTGATATTTTTAGGGCCGTATTTGGTAACATTTTGTTAACCTTATTGCGGATTTATAATGGCATTTTTGTCATATTTCTGAAAGAATGGGGGAGAATATTTACATTTTCATGGTTGTGGCACTCGGCATATTGGCCATAACCGATCTAGTCGTTGGTGTTAGTAACGATGCTGTCAACTTTTTGAACTCGGCGATCGGTTCCAAAGCTATCTCCTTTAGAACCATAATGATCGTTGCCAGTGTTGGTATTGCTTTTGGGGCCATGTCCTCCAGTGGGATGATGGAAGTAGCTAGAAAGGGTATTTTTAATCCCGGTGAGTTCGTGTTCGAAGAGATCATGTTCATTTTTATGGCCGTGATGATAACGGACATCCTGCTTCTGGATTTCTTCAACACATTGGGCATGCCAACATCCACGACGGTATCCATTGTTTTTGAACTATTGGGTGCCTCCGTAGCCATCTCCTTGATCAAAATTGCCGATTCCCAAGGAGGATTTTCAGATTTGGCAACGTATATCAATACCGATAAGGCCGCCGAAATTATATTTGGCATACTCCTTTCTGTTTTTATCGCTTTCTCCATCGGCGCGCTTGTCCAATTTATATCAAGAGCCTTGATTTCCTTTAAATTCAAAAAGCGGTCCAAATGGGTAGAATCGGTTTTCGGAGGTTTGGCCATAACCGCCATTGTATATTTTATTTTGGTGAAAGGCCTTAAAAGTGCCGCTCTTTTTGATGGCGCCCTTTCGGAATTCGTAGCGACCCAACCCTTGGCATTTCTTGCTGGTAATTTTGTGTTTTGGACGTTGGGGTCCTTTATAGTAGCAAGTCTATTACAGTGGAACATTTATAGGATTGTGATCGGGTTCGGAACCTTTGCTCTGGCCATGGCCTTTGCTGGTAACGACCTTGTAAACTTTATCGGGGTGCCCATCGCTGCCCTTCAATCGTATCAGGATTGGCAAGCCTCCGGCATTGCGCCAACAGAATTCAACATGCGAGGATTGGCCGCTGCCGTACAAACACCTACCATGTTACTGTTGCTCTCTGGAGCGGTCATGGTAATAACGCTATGGTTTTCCTCCAAGGCAAAGGGAGTGGTCAAGACTAGCGTGGATTTGGCCAGACAGGACGAAGGAGATGAGCGTTTTCAGCCCAACTATTTGTCCAGACAGATCGTAAAGTTCAGTATTGTGGCCTTTGAAAATCTATCCAAGGTAGTACCACCTTCGATTCAGGCCAAGATCGACAAGCAATTTGTTTTGCCTCAGACCTATGTTCCCAAAAGTAAAACCCAGGAACTACCCGCTTTTGATTTGGTTAGGGCTTCGGTAAACCTGATGGTCGCCAGTGTTCTTATTTCCATTGCGACCTCCATGAAATTGCCATTGTCCACGACCTATGTCACTTTTATGGTGGCGATGGGTACATCTTTGGCCGACAGGGCATGGGGCGCTGAAAGTGCCGTATACCGAGTAGCCGGGGTATTGAATGTAATTGGCGGATGGTTTTTTACCGCTTTGAGTGCATTTATTGCCGCTGCGATCATCGCTTATTTATTGTTTGTCGGAAAATTTATTTCCCTGGTGCTGATGTTGGTCGCTGCCGCTGCCATATTGTTGCGCAATTATATATCGCACAATAAAAAGACCAAAGAAATAAAGGCAGAGGACAGTCTTAGAAGAGCAGAGAGCAGTTCCATTCAAGGTGTGATTGAAGAAACCGCTGCCAACATCGCCAATGTGGTAAAGCGAAGTAATCGCATTTATTCCAACTCCATACAAGGTTTATCCAAACATGACCTGGACTTTTTAAAGAAGAACAAAAAGCAAAGTAAAAAGTTGGCAACCGAGATCGACGGCCTAAGAAACGATACCTTCTATTTTATCAAAAACTTGGACGAAGCACATGTTGGGGCGAGTAATTTCTATATAAACATTATGGGTCACCTAACGGATATGTCCCAGTCACTGGAATATATCGGAAAGGTAAGTTACAACCATGTCAACAACAACCACAAGAAATTAAAATACAACCAGATCAAGGAGCTCAAAGAAATCGACATTGCCCTTGAGAATGTTTTCAATAGCACACAAAAAGCATTTGAGGAACGCTCTTTTGAACAGATCGGAACTGTATTGAAATCCAAGGAAAAATTGTACGATATGGTTTCTCAGAAGATCAATCAGCAGGTTTCCCGGACCAGAACAGAAGAGTCCAGTCCAAAAAATACTACATTATATTTCTCCTTATTATTGGAAAGTAAGGACTTGATCACCGCCATGATGAACCTTTTGGAGCAATACTATGCCGAACACGATAGCTCCATAACTCCGGCAACCATAGAAAAGAAATAAAAATCGGTATCTTTCCTATCAATATACTGTTGATATGAAAAGATATTGTTTTGCTTTTTTGGCCCTTGTGTTATTTTCCTTTGTTGGTAGTGCTCAGAAGCTTTCAGCAAATGAGGTTTTGGAAAAAGCCATTGCGTTTCATGACCCCAATGGAAATTGGTCAAACCTTAAGGCGACCTTTAAGGTAATCATGGAAACACCTTCCCGTCCAAAACGTACGAGTATTATCGCGATGGATTTTCCACAGCAAGTGTTTACATTGGATGTAGAACAGAATGGGAATACATACGCCTACTCTTTTGATAAAGATTCCTGTGAAATAAGCTTAAATGGAAGTAAGGACTTTTCGCAAGAAGAAGCCGAAGAATTCAGATTGAATTGTGAGCGCGGCAACTTTATGAAAGACTATTATACCTACCTGTATGGATTGCCTATGAAGTTGAACGATCCAGGCACCCAATTAAACCCCGAAGTGCAAAAGAAAACCTTTAAAGGGAAAGAGTATTTGGTATTGAACGTGACCTATGATGCCGAGGTGGGCACTGATGAATGGTATTTTTATTTTGACCCATCGACTTACGCCATGGAAGTATATCAATTTTACCATGATGAGGACAAGAAGGATGGTGAATACATACTATTGGAAGGATTGGAAGACATCAATGGCATAAAAATGCCAAAAACCAGAGCTTGGTACGTAAACAAGGACGACAAATACTTGGGAACCGATACTTTGGAAAAACACCAAACCAAATGAGAAAACCTCTTCCAATTCTAATCATCCTTTTTCTTTCAATAACCAATATATTTTCGCAGAACAAAGAAAAGGAATGGATGTTGGGACCATTCGAACGCCAGGCCAATGCCAGGCCCATATTACAAAAAGACGATCATTCGAACTTTACCGATCCCATAACCAACAAAACCGTCCATTGGGAATCCATGGCAACCTTTAATCCAGCTGCCATTGTAAAAAACGATTCGATTTTTGTGCTGTACCGAGCAGAGGAAAAACTAGGAGAAAAAGAAATCGGTGGTCACCGATCAAGAATAGGAATGGCAAGCTCATCGAATGGCCTTTCCTATAGCAAATGGCCAGAACCCGTTTTTTATCCCAAAAACGACGGTCAAAAAATACATGAATGGCCTGGTGGCATTGAAGATCCTCGGATAGTCGAGAGCGAGGACGGGATCTATGTACTGACCTACACACAATGGAACAGAAAAGTTCCCAAACTGGCCGTTGCCACATCAAAAGACTTGGTGAATTGGAAGAAGCACGGACCGGTTTTCCAGAACTATAAAAAAGGTGTTTACCACGAAAAAGAAACCAAATCAGGCGCTATTGTTACCGAACTGAAGAACGGTAAATTGGTGGCCGCCAAGATCAATGGTAAATATTGGATGTATTACGGCGTTCCCCATATTTGGTTGGCCACTTCATCCAACTTGATCGATTGGGAGCCCGTAGAAACCTATGAGGGCAAATTAGCCCCCGTATTAAGCCCTAGACCTGGTTATTTTGATTCATGGTTGGTAGAAGCAGGTCCACCTCCACTGCTCACCGAAAAAGGTATTGTGGTGCTTTACAATGCAGGAAATTCCCAGAACATTGGGGTAAAGGAACTGGGCAATAGAATTTATACCGGTGGGCAGGCGCTATTTGATCCAAATGAACCATGGAAGTTATTGGACAGAACACATAAGCCGTTCATTAAACCGGAACTGCCATTCGAAAAATCGGGCCAATATAAAGATGGGACCACATTCTTGGAAGGACTCGTATTGCACCATGGAACATGGTATTTATACTATGGTACGGCAGATAGCATGGTCGGGGTCGTGACCGCAAAACAATAGTTTACCTGTAAAAGTTCATTTCGTCCATATATTTCCAAACGGAATATGGGAGCAATGGGCGTACATTTTTACCAGCCTTGTGAGCTTTACGAATAAAAGTAGAGGAGATTTCCATTACCGGCGCGTCCACCTTTGTAATTTTCGCGTGGTCCTTAAATTGATGCTCGATAGTGCCACCTGAGATCCTTGGATAGACATAAATGGAATAGTTTTCCAAAATTGCCCCATAGTTCTTCCATTTATGGAAACTTTTCAAGTTGTCCTCTCCCATTATAAGTGAAAATTGATGGTCTTTCCCGTACTTGTCATCCAAATGGGCAAGTGTAATAGACGTATAGTTGGGCTGTGGAAGGTCAAATTCAATTTTACTTGGCTTTAATTTGGGATAATCCTGAACTGCTTCAAAAACCATTTGATATCGATGGTTATCGTCCAAGAGGGATTGCTTTACCTTAAATGGACTTTGTGGTGTAATAACGAACCAAACCTCATCCAGATCGGAAAATTCCACCAAATGGTTGGCAATAACCAAATGGCCAATATGTATCGGGTTAAAGGTCCCAAAAAAGAGCCCTACCTTTTTCATGTATCAATCTACTTTAGGAGGTATCTCGGCACCGACAAATTCCGCTACCAGCTTGTGGGCCTCGTCAAGTGCCACATCAAGGTCATAATTTTTTATGATTTTGTCGAACTGTGGCGCTGTGGCCAGTTCTACCGATGCCTTGGCAATCCTCATATTGATCTTATCGTCACTCTCCGTGCTACGCTTCTTCAATCTGATCTTAAGCTCGTCCACACTTGGCGGCTTTACAAATACTGCCAAGGTCTTGTCAGGAAATTTCTTTTTTATTCTTAGGCCCCCGGATACATCAATGTCGAAAATCACATTTTTACCTTCGGCCCAAAGACGTTCCACTTCACTTTTGAGCGTCCCGTAAAAATTGTCCCTGTACACCTCTTCCCATTCCAAAAAATCCCCGTCCTTGATGTGTCTTTTAAATTGGGAAACGGACATAAAATAATAGTTGACCCCATTCTTTTCTTTACCTCTGCGTGGTCGGGAGGTTGCAGAAATGGAAAATGCCAAATTTAATTCAGGCTGGTCGAGCAGGTGCTTAACAATTGTAGTCTTACCACTGCCCGAGGGTGCTGAAAAAATAATAAGTTTACCGCCTTCCGTCATAGCACATTGAGCATTTGTTCCTTTATCTTTTCCAATTCATCCTTCATTTGCACCACCAATTGTTGCATGGGTGCATAATTGGCCTTGGAGCCTATGGTATTGATTTCCCTACCTATCTCTTGAGAGATAAACCCAAGTTTTTTACCGTTGGATTCTTTGGAGTTCAAAGTGGTTTCAAAATATTTTAGATGGTTTGCCAAACGGACCTTCTCTTCGGTGATATCGTATTTTTCCAGATAATAGATCAGCTCTTGTTCAAATCTATTGGCATCCAACTCCACCTTAAGATCGGCCACCGCTTTTTCCAAACGGTCCCTAACGGTTCCCAAACGCTCAGGATCCATCTCCTTTACAGCCTCCAAAAGTCGGTTCAAGTTTGCAAGACGATCCAGGAAATCTTCCTCTAGCACTTTGCCTTCCTCGTTCCTGAATTCAACTATTCTGGACAGTGCCTCCTCCATGGCGCCCTTTATTGCCTTATACTCTTCTTCGTCAATATCGTCTTTATCAGTTTTTAGGGTGTCGGGCATTCTCAAGGCCAGTTCCAAGAGCTTAATATCGTCTCCCTGGGCAATACTTGCCAGTTGGTCCATATAGTTTTTAACTACCCCTTTATTTACCTCGGCGGTAGTCTCTTCACCGGTAATTTCAACATAGAGACCAAAATCCACTTTTCCACGTACCAGAGCACTTGCTATCATTTTGCGCAATTCCAGCTCCTTTTCCCTGTAGAATTGGGGAAGTCTGGCATTGATATCCAAACTTTTGCTGTTAAGCGATTTAAGTTCTATGGTGATTTTCTTGGAAGGAAGCTGTACAACGTGCTTCCCAAAGCCTGTCATGGATTGGATCATATACGTATGATAAATTTTGCCAAAGGTAACCAAAATAGGTTTTTGGCACCTAGAGGATTTCTATTTCCCAACTAAACTAGAGGAAACTAATCCAGTTCCCTTACCCAAATATTCCTGTAGCTTACACGACTATTGTCCCCATGATCTTGAAGTCGAAGAGGTCCCTCTCCGTGCGGCGGATTTTTAGGCCACCCAATATAGGGAGTTGTCCCTTTAATCTCTACATGATCTTGGATCAATACACCGTTGTGTATTACAGTCAAAGTTCCAGATTTTACCTTTTGACCTTTATCAAATTCGGGTGCATGATAAATTATATCGTAGGTATTCCATTCACCAGTAGGCACGGAGGCCATGGCCAATGGTACATGTTGCTTGTAAATGGAACCTACTTGACCGTTTACATAAGTGTCGTTGTCATTGTTGTCAAGGACCTGTACTTCGTAAAGTCCGTTAAGAAAAATACCGCTATTGGCCCTATTTTGACCATCGCGCTGAACTTGTTCGGGAGACTTCCATTCGATATGGAGCTGCACACTTCCAAAATTTTGTTTGGTCTGTATATCGCCTGTCCTGTCTTTGACCGTCATGCTACCGTCATCGTTCAAAATCCATTTTGCGGCCGTACTGTCCTTGGAACTTATCCATTTATCCATGGAGGTGCCGTCAAAAAGGACTATGGCATCGCTTGGTGCCGAGCCATTTTTACCCGGGGCCACTTTGGGAGGCACTGGTTCATAAAACTCAGTTTCCTCGGGTGTGGTTGGCTCAATCTCTTGCGCTTGGACATAAATACACGCCAAGAAAGCAATGGCCAATAAATATCTTTTTGCTTTGGACATATTATAATTCTTTGATCTTAATGTTTTTATAGGCAACGACATTACCATGATCCTGTAATCCTATCTTACCTGTTTTAAAGGCGGCAAAGCCTTCCCAATCGGCAAATTTGGAGTTGGCGACCAACTCATCCCATTCGGACCCTTGGACAGGAAACTCAACAATCTTGGTACCGTTCAATATTACATGGCCCTGATTGGTCTTATGATTTATCATCAACTCCACCGTATTCCATTCTCCGGCAGGTTTTACCACCTTTTCTGATGGAGGAACGATATCATAAAGTGCACCGGCAAGTCTATCTTCACCGTTTTGTGCGTCCGGATGTCTTTCATCGTCCAACACTTGAATTTCAGGTCCTGTTAAATATGGCTCACCATATTTTTCATCTTCTTTTACGCCCCAAAAGAATCCGCTGTTTCCTCCTTCCGATATTTTCCATTCCATGGTCAATACAAAATCCGTGAATTCCGTATCGGTTACGAGGTTATAGTTGGCTCCCTCTGGTCTTTCCTCTGGAGGATAAAGTACCATGGCCCCATCTTCCAGTTTCCAAGGTTCAGTGACCTCACCTCCATTGTACATGTGCCAGCCATTAAAACTTGACCCATCGAACAATGTGGTCCACTCCGAGGTGGTCTCTTCGACCTCCTTGGCAACTTCTTCCTCAACTTCCGCATTGACCTCTTTTTTGTTCTCCTTGCAGCTTATGGCCATCGCTAGAGCCATGAAAATCAATGTTTTCTTCATAATCCTAGTATATTTTTTAGTTTTTCCTCATCGATATCACCTCCTGCGAAATCATCAAAGGTTTTTGTTGTTGCTTCTATGATATGATCCTGAATGAACTTAGCGCCTTCCCTGGCACCTTGTTCGGGACTTTTAATACAGCACTCCCATTCCATAACGGCCCAAACATCACAACCATATTGTGTCAATTTGGAAAAAATCGTCTTGAAATCGATTTGGCCATCCCCAAGAGAGCGGTAACGCCCAGCTCTATCCCCCCAATCATTATAACCGCCAAAGGCTCCTTTTTTGCCGGTAGGGTTAAATTCTGAATCCTTTACATGGAAGGACTTGATGAATTCGTGGTAATGGTCTATGTATGTTATGTAATCCAGCTGCTGTAATACAAAGTGACTTGGATCGTATAGGATATTCACTCTTTTGTGATTGCCCGTAGCTTCCAAAAAGCGTTCAAAAGTATCACCATCATGCAGGTCCTCTCCCGGATGGATCTCATAACAAACATCCACGCCTTCCTCATCAAAATGGTTTAGGATGGGCATCCACCTTTTGGCCAATTCCTCGAAGCCCATTTCCACAAGACCATCAGGTCTTTGTGGCCAAGGGTGCATGGTATGCCACAGCAATGATCCAGAAAATGTAGCATGTGCCTTAAGACCCAATCTACGACTTGCAGTAGCTGCTTTTTTTACTTGATCGACGGCCCATTTAGTTCGCTCCTTGGGTTTACCTTTGAGGTTATCGGGAGCAAAGTTATCGAACATAATATCGTATGCCGGATGAACAGCGACCAATTGCCCTTGTAAATGGGTGGACAGTTCTGTAATCTCCAACCCATAGGAGTTGATCTTCCCTTTAAGCTCATCACAGTAATCTTGACTCTCCGCTGCTTTGTCCAAATCTATCAGGAACGATTCCGTGGTCGGAATCTGGATTCCCTTATAACCTAGGTCGGAGGCCCATTTACAAATCCCATCCAAAGTATTAAATGGAGGTTGACTGTCCACAAATTGTGCTAAGAACACGGCCGGTCCTTTGATTGTCTTCATTTGATTTAATTTTAATGAATTGGCAAATCCCAAATTAATTGGGATTTATCTTCTATATTTAAGAAAAAAACTATGCTATTTTTACGTCCCATGTGGTAAGAGATAAATATAGGGATTCATTAACAATTAAAACAGCTTACAGTTCTTTTTTAAATACTACTTATGGAAAATGCTTCTGCCCGAAATCTATGGGGCGATTTTTTGGATGCTCATTTGGAGTTTGCTTCTGAAGATGCCCCAAAAGTTGTCCATTTCTGTGACAATGAAAAAGATGCCGACCTTTGTGCCGAAATGGTCTGCAAAGAAACCAAAAGGGCCACTACCCATGCGCTGAAAGGAATTCAATTACGGAACGAAAATCTGCCCAAGATCGGCGATTTTTATGTAGTAACGGATTGGGCGGGCAATGCCAAATGTATTATCCGAACCATTGGGGTTAAACTACTGCCCTATTTCAGCATTAGGGAAGAACACGCAAGATTGGAAGGTGAAGGAGATAGGTCGTTGGCACATTGGAAAAAAGTGTACTGGGATCGTTTCACCGGTGAACTGGCCAAGTTTGGTGCAAACCCGACGGAAAGTATGATCGTGGTTTTCGAGGAATTCGAAATGCTCTACAAAAAATAATGGCCGCCAAAGGGCGGCCACATCATATTATTATGGGTCGGGATATTAATCCATATCCACCCATATATTCCCTTGTTTGTATGAGGCAACGGTATTCTCAATAAAATTGAGACCGCGAACCCCATCTTTCATGGTAGGGAATTCCCCACTGTTATATTCTTCACCACGAATGGCCTTGGCAACACCCAAGTAGATATTCGCCATGGCATCAAATATTCCCTCTGGGTGTCCCGGAGGCAATTTGGTGCCGTCCAAGGAAAGTTCTGAGTTGTACTGGTGCCCTGGTTTATATACCTGCAATGGCTCAGGATCGTTCAATTTATAGAGGTAATTAGGGTTTTCTTGTTCCCATTTAAGACCTCCTTTTTGACCATAAATGGCAATGGAAAGGTTGTTCTCCTCTCCTGTTGCCACCTGACTGGCCCGGATAATCCCTTTCACATTCTTGTCCAATCGGATCAAGGCCGTACCATCCATATCCATTTGATTGTCGTCGTAGACATAATTAAAGTCGCACAATAAAGACTGTACCTGCAACCCGGTCGTATACTCGACCATGTTAAAGGCATGTACCCCAATATCCCCCATACAGGAACTGATACCAGCCTTTTTGGGATCCAATCTCCATACCGTGCCCCTTTTCTCCTTATCATGGATAATCGGGTTCATCCAGCCTTGGTAGTATTGTACATCCACTTTGTGTACTTTGCCGATTACGCCCTCTTTCACCATCTCCCTCATTTGGCGAACCATTGGATAACCGGTATAGGTATGGGTCACCGCAAAGACCGTCCCTGCCGTTTCCAGTGTTTCCTGTAATACTTTGGCCTCCTCATAAGTGGTTGTCATTGGCTTTTCGCAAATAACATTAAAGCCATTTTCCAATAATTTTTTGGCCATTGGAAAGTGAAGGAAGTTCGGCGTTAGGATCGAGCAAACTTGAATACGCTCCTCTTCGGGCAATTTCATCTCCTCTTCAATGAGCGTATCAAAATCCTTGTAGATTCGATTGGTGGGAACATCTATTTCCTTTGCAAACGCTACATTGTCCTCAAAATTTGGATTGAAGACAGCTCCAACAATTTCATAATTGTCATTAATGAAAGAAGCTACTCTGTGCAAAACCCCGATAAGGGAATCGCCACCTCCTCCAAGAATTCCAAGTCTGATTTTTTTAGGCATGTTCTAGTTTTAGTTATGATTTATATTCTACTTTTTCATTTTTAAATATCAAGGCGAACAGGACAAATACCACTGCGGCGAACCCTGCTGGATACATCCATATGGTTTCCCAAGTATGGGAGCCATCTGCCATGGTCAACGTATCCGTTATTTTTCCGGCTATCCAGAAACCGATCAGCATCCCTACCCCATAAGTGGCCAATGTAATCAATCCTTGAGCGGCACTTTTATATTTTTCCCCTGCTTTTGTGTCGGTATAGATCTGTCCGGATACAAAGAAAAAATCATAGCAGATACCGTGCAATGCGATTCCTATGATCAACATAAACGACAGTTCATCGGCGTTGCCGTATGCAAAAAGGAGGTATCGTACGGTCCACGCCAACATCCCCACCAATATGGTTTTCTTAAACCCAAACTTGGTAAAGAAAAATGGCAGGGCCAATATAAATAGTGCTTCCGAAACCTGTCCGATCGCCATTTTACCGGTTGGATTGGCAAGTCCTATCTCCGCTAGAAAAGGGTTGGCATTTTGATAGTAAAAGGCCAATGGTATACATATTAGTACCGAGGAAATAAAGAACACCAAAAAGTTTTTATCCTTGAGCAACTTAAGGGCATCCAGTCCCAACATATCCGATATGGTCACCTTTTCGCCCTTGTCCACCGATGGGGGAGTCTTTGGCAATGTAAAGCTGAAAACACCCAATATGGCGGATGCGATACCGGCCATTAAGAAAGTATTTTTGAGCATGCCTGCCTCCAAAGCTTCTGGTGAGTCCCAAACAAACAAATAACTGATCACAAGTCCAGCGATGATCCAACCAATGGTACCGAACACACGAATGTTCGAAAACTCCTTGGCCGGGTCTTTCATTTGTTTAAAGGAAATCGAATTTACCAAGGCAAGGGTTGGCATATACAAAATCATGTATCCCAATACATAGGGATAAAAAGCCACAAAATCAGTGGATTGGTACATTTGGTACATCAAAAACGCGCCGATCAAGTGCAATACACCCAGAATTCTTTCGGCATTGAAATACCTATCGGCAATAAGCCCAATAATAAAAGGGGCTATGATAGCTCCCCACGACTGAGTGGAAAATGCCATGGATGATTGTCCTGCGGTCGCTTCCAGGTTGCTTCCCAGAAAGGTGCCGAGGGTGACGAACCAACCGCCCCAGATGAAAAACTCCAGGAACATCATGAAGGACAGTTGAAATTTGGTTTTAATATTCATGTTAAGTATTTAGTTAGTAGTTATCTTTTAAAATGTATGTAATCCAAAGGTTCGGGGACGACTCCGGAATTTCTCAATTCCATCATTACCTGTCCTCGATGGTGCGTGGAATGGTTGATAATATGGAAAAGAATATCCTTGATTTGGTTGGAAAAGTTCTCTTCCTTGCTGTTCACGTAACCTACCCTTTTGTCAAAAGTATCCGTATTGGAAATAATTTCAAAAGAAGTACGCTGGTTTTCATTATGGATGTTATCCCACTCCTCAACTTTATGTACATCCCAAACGCCGAACTTGGTCGGCAATTCCAATATTCTGCCGTTCCAAATGTGATGGGCGTTAAGTATATGACTAAAAAGTCTAATGCAGTTGTCCGGAACCAAATCCAGACCACTGCATTGTTGTATTAATTTTTTATTACAATAATAATTGTAATCGAAGAGCTGTTGTAAAAATCCCTTCATGCATTCATTCCATTACTTGGCTTACTCCAAGATTCTTTCCAATAGCTCTTTGGTTGCCAAAATTCCTTCTTCTTCGCTCAGTTCGGACCCTTCGTACTCGACTCCCACAAAACCTTCGTATCCGGAATCCAAAACAATGTCCATAATTCTTGGGTAATCCACTCTTGTTTCGTTACCTTCTTCATCAAAACTATAGGACTTGGCGCTCACTCCCTTCGCATAGGGCATTAACTCTTCGACACCCTTGTACCTGTCGTACTCTTCAAGACATTTCGAAGAATAATAGTCTCCGGCCTCCCTTTTAATACAGAAATTACCGAAATCCGGAAGAGTGCCACAATTGTCCATCCCCACTTTTTCCATTACTTCTGCAAGCATTTCCCCATTGGAAGATGGTCCTCCATGGTTCTCCACTATAATATTTACGTTTTTATCCTTTGCATAAGTGGCCAATTGCTTAAGACCATCTACAGATGAGGGCATCCATACTTCAGGATCCATACTGCCATTTAGGTTTACTCGTATGGAATGACACCCCAAGGCTGCAGCCGCATCTACCCATTTGTAATGGTTTTCAACAGCTTCCTTTCTCTTGGCATCGTCGGGCACAGCAATGTCGCCTTGTCCATCGACCATTATAAGTAAATTGGTCATGCCATATTTTTCACTTTCGGCCTTACTTTTTTCCACCCAGCTGTTCATGGCCTCCTTGGAAAAATTAGCGGCCTGAAGTTCCTTATAGTAAAGGGCGCTGACATACTCCAAACCTTCAAAGCCCCATTCACTGGCTTTTTGGGCAAATGTATAAGGGTCCTCTCCTTCTTCAAAAATCATTTTATGAATGGACCATTGTGCCAAGGAAAGTTTAATATCCGGCTTTGTTTCAACTTCCACCGCTTCGGTAGTCGTCTCTTCTGCCGATTCTTTTTTCGGGTTCTGTTTACAGGAATAAAATCCCAAAAAAGCCACTAAAACAAGAGTGACAATACTTTTCTGCGTTAAACTACTTCTGTTCATATTTTTACGTTAGTTAATTTCGTGCGGAATCCAAAAACTACAACGTTATAGTGATGAATTCTCAATAAACATAGGGATTAAATGTAGAAAATTAATTTAATAATTAATACATTTAGCAAATAAACAATCCGAATAAATGAGTAAATTTTATTACAATCAGGAGCAGGAATCCTATGATGCCATCGTGGTAGGTACGGGTATCAGCGGTGGTTGGGCTGCCAAAGAGCTGTGCGAGAATGGGCTCAAGACCTTGGTTTTGGAGCGCGGACCCATGGTGAAGCACCGCGAAGACTACCCTACCGCCAATATGGATCCTTGGGATTTTCCTCACGGGGGAAGAGCAACCCGAGAAGATGTCAAAAAACAAGAAAAACAATCCAGGACCGGTTATACCACTGGTGCAGCTTCCAAGCATTGGTTCGTAAATGATTTGGAGCACCCCTACAACGAGACCAAGCGTTTCGATTGGATGCGTGGATACCATGTTGGAGGTCGTTCCATAATGTGGGGACGTCATAGTTACCGCTGGAGCGATATTGATTTCGCTGCGAACAAAAATGATGGTATTGCCGTTGATTGGCCGGTACGTTATAAGGACATAGCTCCTTGGTATGATAAAGTTGAAAGTTATATCGGTGTTTCCGGTGAAAATTTAGGTTTGCCACAATTGCCCGATGGACAGTTTGAGCCCATGATGGAGCTCAATTGTGTCGAAGACCATGTGAGGGGCAAGGTTGCCGAGCATTTTGGTGGCCGTGTGATCACAGCTGGTAGGGTGGCACACATCAACAGTGATAAAAAATTCGATGGAGACGGACGTGTTCGTTGCCAGTTCAGGAACCGTTGTATTAGGGGATGTCCTTTTGGGGCTTACTTTAGTAGTGTATCCTCGACCTTGCCTGCAGCAGAGCGAACAGGAAACATGACCCTTAGACCGGATTCCATCGTACATGAGGTTATCTACGACCCTAACACCAAAAAAGCAACTGGTGTAAAGGTGATCGATAGGGAGACCAAAGAAGAATTTGAATTCAAGGCCAAGGTAATCTTCCTATGTGCTTCTGCGATTGCTTCCACTTCCATTTTGATGCAATCCAAATCCGACAGGTTCCCGAATGGTCTAGGAAACGACTCTGGAGAACTTGGTCATAACGTAATGGACCACCACTTTTTGGTAGGTGCATCCGGTAAGTTTGAAGGGTACGAAGACAAGTACTATAAAGGAAGGAAGCCAAACGGTGTTTATATCCCAAGGTTCCGTAACCTAGGAGGAGATTCCAACATGAAAGACTTTGTCCGTGGATATGGCTACCAAGGTGGTGCCAGCAGGGGCAATTACGAAGAAATGGTAGCTGAGGCCGCTTATGGTAAAGCGTATAAAGACACCATGATGAATGCCGGTGGTTGGAACATGAGCATCAACGCTTTTGGTGAGACACTTCCATACCATGAAAACAAAATGACCTTGGATTACGACAGAAAAGATCAGTGGGGCCTACCTACCGTAACTTTTGATGCCGAAATCAGAGAGAACGAATTTAACATGCGTAAAGACATGAAGGAACAAGCCGTCCAAATGTTGGAAAAGGCCGGTGCCAAAGATGTTACCGCATTTGATGCACCATATGCCCTTGGTCTTGGTATCCACGAGATGGGAACAGCACGTATGGGTCTTGACCCAAAAACATCTGTTGTCAATGGAAACAACCAAGTACATGGATGCAAGAACGTTTACGTGACCGATGGGGCCTTTATGGCATCCGCCAGTTGTGTGAACCCTTCGTTGACCTATATGGCCTTTACGGCAAGGGCCGCCAACCATGCCGCCCAAGAACTTAAAAAAGGAAATATATAATGGAAAGAAGATCAGCACTCAAGAATATGGGATTGGCCTTCGGTTATGCCGTGGCCACTCCGACATTGCTATCCCTCTTGCAAAGTTGCAAGGACAAACCGGCCTATGCCGAGTGGACCCCCAGCTTCCTCGACAAGGAACAGGGCTATGCCATGGCACAGACCCTCGATGTGATCCTTCCCAAGACAGATACCCCTTCCGCTACGGAAGTGAACGTGCACACCTTCATCGATGCATACCTCGACGAGGTCATGCCCTTGGAGCAAAGGGAGTTCGTGGTCATGAAAATGAACAAGTTCTACGACAAGGTCCTGGCCGATTCCGGAAAGGAAAGCTTGATGGACATAGAGCCCGCGGACATAGAACCTGCGCTGCAGGCCTATCTGAGGAAACGTTCCGATGAGGAGGAAGAGGCACATTCCGAGGCCATCATGAGCTATATGCAGGCCATTATGCAGGGAGGCGAGGCCAGTCTTGACGACGATATCGCACGCTTCTCCTTTGCCAACGACCTGAGGGACCTGGCCACTTGGGCCTACAAGTCCTCAGAATATGTGGGCGAAGAGGTACTGGCCTATCTGCCCATACCAGGGGAGTACGTCGCCTGTGGCGACCTACAGACCCTCACCGGTGGAAAGGCATGGTCCCTATAGGCCCAAAGCATACATCAACAAAA
>NZ_JARFVA010000004.1 GCF_029194005.1 Flagellimonas okinawensis
GTTGAACTGGACGAGGACTTCAATGTGGTTATCAGCAACCCGGTGAACGCGACTATCACGGACGACACTGGAGTGGGCACGATCACCAACGACGACGTTGCCCTGGATGCGATCAGCATCGGCGATGTGACCCTTTCGGAGGGCGATGGCGGCACTACGGACTTCATATTTACGGTAAGCGTTGACGGTGGCGGAAATGCCGCCGCGGACATAGATTTTGATGTGAACACCTCTGACGGCACCGCGACCACTGCGGATGGCGACTACGTTGCCATAACGGGCGGCAGCGGTACGATCACCTCTGGCACTCCCAGCACGACTGTCACGGTCACCGTCAACGGGGACACGTCGGTTGAACTGGACGAGGACTTCAATGTGGTTATCAGCAACCCGGTGAACGCGACTATCACGGATGACACTGGAGTGGGCACGATCCAGAACGATGACACTCCAATTGTTACTATTACTGCATCAGATGACACAGCGAATGAAGTTGGAGAAACTTCGGGTACCTTTACTGTAGTGATAAATGGTGTCAATAATACTGGTAGTGATATATTAATTAATTATAGTGTTGGGGAAGAAGAAACAGCAGCCACCCCGGATGTGGATTATGTTCAACTTTCTGGTACAATTTCCATACCCAATGGGCAAACCAGTGCAACCATTGTTGTACAACCAATTGATGATAATCTAACTGAACTAACGGAAACAGTGGAGGTTACTCTAGATTCAGGAGCCGGTTACTCTATAGGAAGTCCATCGACAGCTACCATTAATCTTCTTAGTGAGGATGATGTTCAGCCCTCTGGTTACACAGTAACTATCAATAATGATCCTATCAACTCGGCAAATGAAGATAATGTCAGTTTTTCTTTTTCCGGAGCACCTACATTCTTAACTTCTTTTGATTACACATTTACCAGTGATGGGGATGGCAATGTGGCTTCGGTAACCGGAGGAGGTCTGGTTGTTTCTTCAAATAGAACAGTTAATAATATCAATTTAAGTAGCTTGCCAGATGGTATTGTTACACTGTCAGTTACAGTAAGTAATATTTTGGGAACAGAAGGTCCTGTGACAACTGATACTGCATTGAAATTAACTACACTGCCCTCAGGTTATTCAGTGAGCTTTGACCAAAATCCGATTAATCAAACTAACGAGAATACGGTTAGTTTTACTTTTCAGGATGCAGAAGTAGATGCATCATATGAATATACGATAAGCAGTACAGGAGGAGGTACTAATGTAATAGGTACAGGAAACATTTTAACACCAACGCAACAGATTACAGGAATCGATTTGAGTGGATTGGGTAACGGAACAGTAACACTTTCGGTTGTTTTGTCTAACGTGAATGGTAATGGGGCACCAGCAACGGATACGGCTACCAAGGAAACATGTTATGCCGGTACCACAGCACCAGCTCTTGATGGTTCTGTATTTACAGCATTTTGTGATGATTTTGATCAGGAACTGGATTTGTACATTTCCAATACGGCACCCGTAGGTTCAGAGCTAAGATGGAGCACAAATGCAGATATTTCGGTCACATCAGCCTATTTGACTAGTAGCGTTGTGAATGCGCCCGGAACATATTACGGATTCTTTTACGATGTTTTGAACGACTGTTTCAGCAATGCAACACCAGTTACCTTGACACAAAGTTTTACACCCACTACTGGAATTGCTTCCAATTTGGGTACGTGCAGCGATTCGGGCAATGGAGATACCTTGGTGGACCTGGACGATAGTCTTTCAGGTGCGGACCTGGGTACCTGGGAGTTGACCACAGCTCCAGTAGGAGCATCCATTACTATCAATGCCAGCAATATTGTAGATTTTGATGGTCAGCCACAAGGAGATTACATATTTACCTATACTACAACTGGTGCTACGGGAACTTGTGCCAACCAAAGTGTGGATGTAACGGTTACCGTTAACGATTGTTCAGGACCTTGTGATGCTGGAAATACAGCACCTCAATTTAATGGAAGCAATACCACAATCGAGTTTTGCGATGTGGTGGATACCGATTTGAATAGTTATGTAACTGGCACGGCACCTGCCGGAACAGAACTCACTTGGAGTACCAGTAATGATCCGAGTGTAACCGGTGCTCATTTAAATGGAGGTCAAGTGGTAGAGCCAGGAACCTATTATGGTTTTTATTACGATGATGATAACGAATGTGCAAGTCCAATTTTGCCCATAACCCTGGTGCGTAACTTTACCCCAACTATAGATGATACAGCTGGAGCCGTAAGTTGTGGACCAAGTATTCTAACATTGACCGCATCGGCAAGTGTCGCCGATGAAAGTGCGATAACGTACAGGTGGTACGATGCCCCAACAGGTGGCAGTATTGTAGCAACCAGTGCAAGTTTTGTCACCAATACATTGACAGAGACTACTTCGTTTTATGTGACGGCTTCGGCCAACGGTTGTGAAACCGAAAGAGTAGAAGTGGTCGCTACGATCAACGATACTCCAAATGCAGGTACACCAAGCAACACAGTTGCTTGTAATGTGGCTGGGAATGGAGGTCCAAACACCATAGATTTGGATACCAGGCTAACAGGAGCCGATGCTGGAACTTGGAGCGTAATAACCGACCCATCGAATGGAACCTTGGTTATTGGAGCTGAAAATGTTGTGGATTTTGCTGGATTACCAGCAGGTGAATATGTGTTCGAGTATGCAACCACGGCTCAAGCACCTTGTAGCCCAACTACCGTACAAGTGACTATAACGGTGAGCGACTGTATTGTGGACACCGATGGAGATGGGCTTACAGATGGTGAAGAAGCTACTTTGGGAACCGACCCGAACGATCCAGATACGGATGGGGACGGCCTAACGGATGGAGAGGAAGTGTTGGTGGAAGATGACCCAAGTACGGAAGCTGTTCCCGAAAATGCAACCGACCCATTGGATGCTTGTGACCCGTTCCTGACACCCGATTGTAACCCGATGGATATTGATTTGATAATCGCAAAAGAAGTTGATAAGGACGAAGTCCTTATTAATACCGAGGTTACCTTCACCATTACGGTAGAAAATAACACAATGGATAGGGTTTTGGATATTGTTATAAGCGATGTTTTGAGTAGTGGTTTTGAATTTCAATCAAGTACTCCCTCAAAAGGAGTTTATGATGATGTTACGGGAGAATGGGTTATAGATGAGTTATCTCCAGAAGAAATAGTCACACTAGAGATTACAGTTGTAGTAACTGAATCAGGAACATTGGAAAATACAGCAAGTTTGTTGAGTTCTTTTCCTAATGATGGTATTACGGATAATAACTCTGATACTGCTCAAGTCATTGTTAACTTAAGTCAGTGTGTCGATCCAGGAACCATTTGTAATATATTCTCTCCAAATGGGGATGGTGTCAATGATACTTTGCAATTTATTGACCCAGAAGGATTGTATGCAAATAATACATTCGAAGTATTCGATCGCTACGGAAATAGCGTCTTCCAAATGAACGGTTACGATAGTTCTTGGGACGGAACAGGAAAGAACGGGCAGTTGCCCAAAGGAACATATTTTTATATCCTAGACCTTAATGGAGATGGAACAGATGTGGTAAAAGGATGGATTCAAATTGTAAGGGATAACTAAAATGCCAGATAAAAGAGCTTTGCCAAAATATAGAATTGTATTGCTAGTGTTTCTAATGGCCCTTGGCTTTGTCCAGGCACAGAAGGAACCTCAGTACACCCAGTACATGTACAACATCGGGAGCTTTAACCCTGCCTATGTAGGTACGGTGGAAACCCCCGAGATCATAGGTCTGTACCGCGCACAGTGGGTAGATATTCCCGGGGCGCCAACAACCATTCGGGGAGGAGCCAATATTCCTTTCAATAATGAGAAAATGGGGCTGGGAGTAAATATTGTTAACGATGTGCTCGGGCCTTCTACGCAAACCTATTTTGATGTGTCCTATTCATATGAAATTCAGTTGTCCGACGACACAAAACTGTCGTTCGGATTGAATGCTGGAGGGTCATCACTAAATGTGGATTATTCTGAAGGAACATTCTTTGATCCTTCCGATAATGTTATTCTTGGGGATACTTACAGTAGTTTTTACCCAACTGTCGGAGCAGGACTGTTTATGTACCACGAAGAAGATTGGTACTTGGGTGCTTCCGTTCCCAATTTCCTGACAGATGAACTCTATAATGATGAAGTGGCCACCATTGTGGAAGATTATATGCAGCTCAATGTTATTGGTGGTTATGTGTTTCAGCTGAGCGACAGAACCAAGTTTAAACCTGCGTTTTTGGTGAATTATCTCCAAGGTTCTCCAGTTACGGTAAACTTATCGGCGAACTTCCAGTTTATCGATGCATTGACCATTGGAGCTTCTTACCGATTTGATAATGCCGTAAGCGGATTGGCCGGATTTCAGATTTCCAATGCTATGTTTATTGGGTATTCCTATGATTACAATACCAATGGACTGGGCGAATACAGCGGAGGGTCACACGAGGCTATTTTAAAGTTTTATATAGGACGGGGCGGTTTTGGTTCCGGCAACAACAAATCAAAGGACAAGAAGTCAAAGAACAAAGGAAAGCAGATAGATTCCCCAAGATTTTTCTAACATGATCAAGGCAAAAAAAATACAATTAACATTATGGGCGTTCCTTGTGGGCACGGTTATCTGTTTCGCGCAAAAAAAGCAATCGGCCGGGGATGTCTTCTTTTTTCAATATGAGTACCAAAAGGCGGTGGGTGCTTATGAAAAACAGCTTTCGGAAGGAACCTTGACCAAACAGCAGTTCCTGAACCTTGCGGATGCCTATTTTGAGACCAATAATTTTGAAAAGGCCTCGAATGCCTACATGGAAATTTACGATCAGGATACCTTGATGGATAGCCATCATTATAACAAAATGTTGCAAAGCTTGTCCAAAACAGCAAATACAGAGGGCAAAGCAGGTTATTTAACCAGTGTTTCATCAGTCTTTCCTAAGGAACTCACCGAGAATATGGAGTTCAACAATCAATTGTTGCAAGAAGGCAATAAGGGGAATCAGTTGACCTATGAAATCTTTAATTTGGAGGCCAATAGCCCACAAACCGATTTTGCCCCGACTTTTTACAACAACAAACTATTGTTTTCCACGGGTCGACAAGTGAATAAAAAAATACGATATGAACCCGGAAATGAAGGGTATTTCAATATTTACGAATCGGAGATACAACCATCTGGACAAGTAATGTCCTTGCATGTTTTTGATGCCCTTGCCAAAAGTGATTACCACAAGGCCACGCCTTCCTATTCGTCGGCACTGAACAGCGTGTTTTATGTGCTGTCCAATACTCAGAACGGGGAACTTTCTTTTGATTCCAATGGTAAAAATGCTTTGTCCATTGCAAAACAGTCCATTGGAGGTTCATACCAATTGTTGCTAAAAGATCTGAGTACTTCTTTCTATTATCCATTTTATGATGACGCCAGTGGCAAGCTCTATTTTTCAGCGGATTTTGAGGACGGATATGGCGGTACGGATATCTATTTTGTGTACACCAATAATGGACAAGTGATGTCCGCTCCCATAAACTTGGGTCCTAGGATCAATTCTTCAGGAAACGAGATAGCACCTTATATTTTTGAAAACAGTTTCTATTTCGCCTCCGATGTTTTCTATGGTCTTGGGGGAATGGATATCTACAAATCAAATATTGAAGGAGAGGATTTTGGTATTCCGATCAATTTAGGAGACCAGATCAATACCGAATTTGATGATTTTGGTCTTATTATTAGGAACGAAGGAGAAGGGTTGTTGGGTTATTTTGCATCCAACCGACCAGGAGGAAAGGGAAAAGATGATATTTATGGGTTCAAGGTTGATGAAAAGCCAGGTTTAAAAACCCTTACCTTAAAAGGACAGGTGGTCAATTCCCATAATACGTCCACAATCGTACCAAACGCAGTGGTGAGTATTTGGAATATGGACGGTGTAAAATTGGCGGAAACGATCTCTGATGAAAATGGGGAATATAGGTTAGAGGTCCCTTATGAATCGGAAGTGGTGGTCGAGGCCAAAAAAGAAAGGTTTTCACGATACATTGAACAGTTTAACGAAGAACAATTGCAGTCACTGCAAAATGATTCCTTTGAAATTGGAATTTCCTTTTACGATGATCTTGTGGAGGAACGAGAAGGGCAAAAGGTGGTTAAAATGGATGATTTCTATTTTGATACAAGCTCTACCGAGTTGACTCCGAAGATCAAGAGTGAATTGGATAAGGCCGTTGAATTTATGAAAGCCTTTCCCGAAGCTCAACTTCGAATTGAAACCTATACGGACAGTCGTGGGGGAAGCAGTACCAATTTTAGATTGACCCAAGGGCGTTCCGATGCCATAAAGAGGTATATGGTGGATAATGGAGTGCCAGCAACAAGTATTCTGTATTCCATCGGTTATGGTGAGGACAAGATCTTGAACAACTGTACCAACGGCGTCTTCTGTCTGGAAGCACTGCACAAACAGAACCAGCGATCTTTGATCGTGGTACTCAACGACAATGTCCTTTTTGATTAAGAATTACATCAAGAGCATCCAGCAATAGTAAAGCGCAAAAAGGGATAGGAACACCATCCCGCTATATGTAAGTGCCCTCAATCCTATTTTGGGCCTATGTTCTTTGGGAACATCCTTTCCTGTTACCGTTTTTAGGTTCATCCATCCCAATAGTGGGGCAAAAACAAAGGAGACGAAGGTGGCCAATGCCACTAAATTTCCCATGTTCGCACTGAATAGGCTAATCACTATCCAATTAATCCATGCCATGGCAATAACCATAAGGGCGAAGGCATGTTTATGATCGAAAATGCTCTTTTTAGGGTACAGCTTTTGAAGAACATCCAAACTTACCCTTGAAATGGCATCATGTGCCGTCATACAGGTGCTGAACATTGTGGCAAAGGCTGCAACAGCTATAAAAAAATAGGCCCAGCTTCCAATATGGGTAGTGAACAGGTTGACCAATTGGTCGGCAAATACCACGGAATTTCCGCTAAGTTCCGTTCCGGTTCCGTATAGGGTCATCCAACCGATCACCATAAAGAACAGGGCCAAAACTGCGGTTAAAATATAGCCAACGTTGAATTCTTGCAGGGCAAGCTTTAAAGAGGGTTTGTTTTTCATGGTCTTCAGGTTTTCCATGCCCCATAGACTGACCCATCCGGATGCTTCCACTGCTGTGGGCATCCAGCCCACAAGCCCTATCAAAAACAATATTCCGGCCTCATTGAAGATTTCTGGTCTTTGGTAATTTTCGCTATTGGGAACCGGTCCCTTTTGCAAAACCATAACCGTAGTGATTAAAAGGGCAATAAAAAGAATGGTGATAACCGCTTTGAGCGATCGTTCCAAGAACTGATATTTCCCAACGATCAATAGTAGGCTGATAAAAACAAAAAGACCAAAAGAAATGGCCCCTGCACCAATCGTGGTCACATTGAACAAGTTCATAAACAGACCGGCGGTAACCACATATAAAGCGGCCAAGATTGTAAAGGTGGAGATCAGTGTGACAAAGGCATAAATCCATAGATAGGATTTACCCAAATTGTTGTAACCCTCTATCAAGCTTTTTTCTGTTACCGTGGTATACCTGATACCAAATTCAAAAAAAGGATACTTCAATAAATTCGCCAATATTATGGGAATCACCATTACCCAACCATATTGGGCACCTGCTTTTGTGGATAGTACCAAATGTGAGGTGCCAATGGCCATACTGGCAAACAGTAGTCCAGGGCCGAGCGCTTTCAACAGTGCCTTCATCAAGCTTGTTTGTTAATTTTCAGGCAGGAAGATATGTTTTTTTGTTTAAAATTCTCATCACCACCTCATAACTTATCAAGCTTACTCTTTTCCTAACAGCGATTTTTGGAACAGCTTGTAGATACGGGTGTACTCATCGGTCCAACTGCTCGGCTCCACAAAGCCATGTCGCTCCACCGGGTAGACCGCCATTTCCCAATTTTCCTTACCGAGTTCTATCAAACGTTGGGATAACCTTACCATATCCTGAAAGTGTACGTTGTCGTCCACCATACCGTGCAAAATCAAAAGGTCGCCTTTTAATCCATCGGCAAAGTATATGGGCGAGCTTCGTTTGTAGGCCAAACTATCCGTTGCAGGAGTATTTAAAATTCTGGCCGTATATCCATGGTTGTAAGCGGCCCAGTCACCCACAGAGCGTATGGCGCCACCGGCACTAAAAGTTTCTGGGGCGTTGAACATGCCCATTAAGGTGATAAAGCCTCCGTAAGACCCTCCGTAGATGCCAACTTTATCTGTATCGATCCCATATTTTTCCACCAGCATTTTGGCTCCGTCCACTTGGTCCGATAAATCTTTTCCTCCCATGTGCCTGTAAATTCCAGTACGCCAATCCCTTCCATAACCGGCACTTCCCCTATAATCAATATCAAGGACCGTATAGCCGTTATCTACCAAAAGGTTATGGAACATATATTCCCTAAAATAGGAGCTCCACCATTTATGGGCGTTTTGTAAATAGCCGGCACCGTGCACAAAAATCACCGCTGCATTGTTCTTTACATTGTTTTCGGGTTCGTAAAGCCTGGCATAGACTTCGGCGCCATCGGAGGCATCAAAAGTGATTATTTGAGGATCTTTCCAATCATATGCTTCAAATTTTTCAGTGTTGGAATCGGTTATTTTTTCTGCTGTGGATGTGCCTTTTGTTTCAAGGGGATTATCTTGGATAAAGAGCTCCGTAGGTCGATTGGAATAGGAGTACAGAATTGCCATTTTTTTCTCATCGGGAGAAAGTACCACATCATTTCTTCCCACCATTTGGGTCAGTTGGTTCCATTTTCCTCCGTTAACGGGCATGGAATAAAATTGTCGGTCACCGGGATGTGTCTTGTTGGAAGTAAAATACCAACGACTCTTATCTTGTGAAAGGGAAGCATCATAAATCTCAAAATCTCCGGAAGTAAGAGCTTTGGACTTTTTAGTGTTCAGGTTCAAGGTATATATGTGCGAGTACCCGGTCTTTTCGGACATAAACCAAATGCTTTTGCCATTGGGCATCCATCCCAATGATCCGCCGCCCCATCGTCCAATTCCGGGTCCAGCGATCCAAGCTTCATCATGCTGGCGGTCCAGTTGCTCCACTTTTCCCGTTGACGGGTCCAGTAAAACAATCCAGCGGTCTTTGTAATCATTGGCCTGAATATCCAAAATTGCCTTGCTGCCATCGGAATTCCAAGTGGGTCCGTTGACAAATCCGATACGGTCCTTGTTCTCATACGGCTTATCCGGATAGTCCTTGGTATATTCCGGTACGTAATCCAATCCCTCCAGATTGTCCAATACCACAGGGTAATTTTTTCTGTTTTTAATATCATACACGAACATTTCATACTGTGTGGGCTCATCCCCAACCTTTGAACGAGTGTTCTGGTCTTCCGTATATCCTGATTCTGTGACAAAGTGTGGAACAATGGTCCCTTTTGAATTGGGACGGTCCATTAAAACATAGGTAATGTAATTGCCCGATGGATCTATCTGCAGATTGATAACTGGTTTTCCTTTGGTCTCAATTTCCAAAGGTTGAAGCTTTTGTAGTTGTTCGCTGATTTTTTCGCCAGCATCCTTTTTTTCCTTTCGCTCCTGCAATACATCAAAAATTTCCAGTTGGTCTTGGTACAGCCATTCGTCTTTGGAATCACGTTTTGGTTCCCCTTTCTTGGACTTGACAAAATTGGTTTTTTGCTCCAAAACACCGGAACCTATGTACCATGTGTACAATTCACCACCCTTAACAAAAGCTACGCTTTTACCTGAATCGGTGAAATGTGGATTGCTTTCCCTTTCTTGGGTTTTTGTTATGGTCTTAGGTTGATAGCTATCTATATTCAACAAGAAAATATCCCCGTTTTTAGAGTACGTCGCTTGATTTTTCGAAGGATTGTAGGTAATCCGGGACGATGGCAACGAATTGGCGTTTAGAAAATCAATCTTGGTAAGATCTTTACTTTCTATGGAATAGGCGTACAAAGAGTCGCTCATGGCATTATTTGGATTCCAATCAAAATACAGCGTCTCGTTATTAGTGGACCAATAGGCATTGGACGGTCTGTTGCCCACAAAATTATCCCCTTGCATAATATCTTTGATCTTAAGGGAGGATATATTTCCCTTTTGTGCTTGAAGTAAATTGAAAGTAAGCAGGAGAATTAAGGTAAGCGTAAAAAATCTTTGCATGATAGCAGAAAGGTTTAAGATGGTTTGTCCTCCAAATATCGGTTATTTTGATGAGTTTGCTGGGCAATCCATCAAAATGAAAATTTAATAAAGTCGCCCAATTTTTGATCAGAAAAAGTATCTTTAAAACGAACTAGAAGTACATAAAACCAAAAGTTGCCTTAAAATTAGTAAGGTAAGGAATTGGTATAAAGAGAATTATAACTAAACCAAACACAAATCAATGCAAATAATTGAGAACGGCACAAACTACGATGCGATCATCGTAGGATCTGGAGCCGGAGGAGGTATGTCGGCCAAGGTACTCTCAGAGGCGGGCCTTAAGGTTGCCGTTGTAGAGGCCGGACCTTTCTTTGATCCAGCAATGCCCGAACACCAGACCCAGTTGAAATGGCCCTATGAAAGCCCTCGAAGAGGGAAGAGCACGCGCTTTCGTCCTTTCGGTGATTTCGATGCCGCTTATGGTGGCTGGGACATTGAGGGAGAACCCTACACACAAAAGGATGGAACCAAATTCGAGTGGTTCCGTTCCAGAATGCTTGGAGGAAGAACGAACCACTGGGGAAGGATTTCCCTTAGATTTGGACCAAAGGATTTTAAACATAAAGACGTTGACGGCCATGGTGACAACTGGCCGATCAGTTATGATGATATAAAACCTTATTACGATAAGGTGGACAAGATGATCGGAGTATTTGGAACCAATGAAGGGCTGCCCAATGATCCGGATGGTTTCTTTTTACCGCCCCCAAAACCTAGGTTGCACGAGCTTTTTTATATCAAGGGAGCTAGGAAAAGCAATATTCCGGTATACCCATCCAGAATGTCCATGCTTACGAAGAAGATCAACAATGAACGCGGGGTATGTTTTTATTGTGGTCAATGTAACCGTGCCTGTCAGGTATATGCTGATTTTTCGGCAGGGACCTGTTTGATCTTTCCGGCGCAGAAAAACGGAGGTCAAATCGACCTGTATGTAAACTGTATGGTTCGTGAGGTGACCACGGACGATGAGGGCCGTGCCACAGGTGTGTCTTACATTAACAAAGAAGATAGAAAAGAGTACAAACTAAAAGGTAAAGTTGTTGTTCTGGGAGCATCGGCTTGTAGTTCAGCTCGTATCCTTTTGAATTCCAAGAGCAAGCAACACCCTAACGGATTGGGCAATAGCAGTGATGTTGTGGGTAAATATTTGCATGATTCCACAGGGGCTGATCGTGCTGCATTTATCCCTGACTTAATGAACCGTAAGGTGTCCTACAATGAAGATGGAGTAGGGGGCATGCACGTTTATTCTCCTTGGTGGGGCGACAATTCCAAGTTGGATTTTCCACGGGGTTACCATATCGAAGTATGGGGAGGAATGGGAATGCCGAGCTACGGATTTGGTTTCAATGCCAATGAGTTCAACAAGTTCTTTGGGACCAAGGTTGGTGGTTATGGCGATGTACTTAGAAGTGATGCCAAGAAATACTATGGGGCCGTGGTAGGAATGGCCGGGCGCGGTGAATCCATTGCCCGAAAAGAGAACTATTGCGAGATTGACCCGACAACTGTGGACGAGTTCGGTATTCCGGTACTGCGTTTCCATTATAAATGGAGCCAGTTCGAGATTAATCAAGCGAAGCACATGCAGGATACCTTTGAGGAAATCTTGATCAATATGGGCGGAGAGCCTTTGGGCAAAAAGCCGGACAAGGATACCAATTACGGATTGCACAATCCGGGAAATATCATCCATGAAGTGGGTACCACGAGAATGGGGGATGACCCCCGTACTTCGGTAACCAACAAATACCAACAGTTGCACGATGTGGACAACGTGTTTATTGTTGATGCCGGACCATTTGTGTCCCAAGCCGACAAGAACTGTACCTGGACCATATTGGCACTCTCAATGAGGGCCTCGGAATATATTGTGGAGCAATTGAAACAACAAAACATTTAAGGAAATGGACAGAAGAAAGAGCTTAAAATCGATTGTACTTGGTTCCGTAGCTGGCGGACTGGCCATACATGGGTGCAAGCCCTCCACGGAAGGTGCCGTGCTTGTAGAAGCACCTAAAATCACTTATCCGGGACGGGTTCCTTTGGAAACGGAACTGATCAACGAGCTGCAAGATGAGCAGTTTTTAAATCCGCACGAGTTAGAAACCCTTACCATACTTTGTGATTTGATTTTGCCTCCCTCCGATGAGTTTAAAGGAGCTTCCGATGCCGATGTGGTAGGTTTTATAGAGTTTATGTGCAAGGATCAAGAGACCCTTCAGCCCGATATCCGAGGTGGTTTGATGTGGTTGGACCACAAATGTAACACCGAGAACGGGGTAGAATTCAAAGGTGCCACCCAAGAGCAACAAAAAGCCATTTTAGATGAAATAGCTTTTTACGATCCGGAAATACCCGGTAACGAGAGACCTTTTGAGGTGAATTTTTTCTCCACAGTGAGAAACTTGACCATGACCGGCTTTTACACCAGTAAAATTGGAATAGAAGAAATCGGTTACAAGGGGAATATGCCCAACGTGTGGGATGGTGTCCCCGAGGATGTATTGGAGCAGCACGGGGTTTCCTATGATGAGGAGTGGCTGGCCAAATGTGTGGACCAGAGCAAACGTGGTGTTATAGCCGAGTGGGACGAGGATGGAAATCTACTCACCTAGACAAAATAGTACACATAAAAGAAGGCCCATACCAAAAGTACGGGCCTTTTTTATGAGGTTAATTGTGATAGGCAAAGAAATGTAACTGGTCAATTTCAGTGCAGGAAATGATACATTTGTTATGTGGAAGTTCAAACACATATTCCTGTGGAACCCTTGAACAGTTTGTTCAAGGAGTGTTATTATATCCATATTGAGGGTGAAAAGGGTACAGGGCAAATTCCTGTCATCGATGATTGCTGTTATGACCTTGTCTTTTTTAAGGAAGCTTCGGGCTTATTTTATTATGGAACGGATCAGCGGGAAGTACCTATAGAAAGCAAGGTGTTCACGGTTCATGATGTGACCCCGCCTTACAGGATCGAGGCCAAGGGATCGCTCACATTTTTTACCATAAAGCTACAGCCATGGGTGAATGCGCATTTTTTTTCCTCACTGCGCAAGTCAGGTGTGGTTCCCATGGAAGAAACCGATTCGGAACTCCTTTTGTTGCATCAAAATATATTTGATGTTGATGGAATGTCCACTCGTTTTTCTTTAGCGGAAGAATTTATGGAGAACAGGCTTATGGAATTGTCGCCTTCCATGAACATGGTGCGTGAAATCTGCCAGTACATTCATAAAACGCAAGGAAAAATCAGCGTGAACGAAGTAAGTGGACACTTTAAGAAATCAAGACAGTATTTGGGCAAAGTATTCAAAAAAGAAGTGATGTACAGCTTAAAAAAGTTCATTGTTACGGTACGGATTCTGGACTTGGTAAAGTATAAATCCAATAATCCAGAAATTACGCTTACGGAGCTTAGCCATGCCTACGGATACTTTGATCAAGCCCATTTTATCAACGATTTTAAAAAAGTTTGCGGTGTTCGACCGTTGGAGTTTTTTAAAAACCTCCCCCAATTTATGATACGTCACCGTTGAGGTTTCCATTTTTACAATTTTATTGTTCCAGATCTTACCTTCTTTGCACAAAATTAGAGGCATGAGATATTTTTTGATTTTAATAGGTTTTTTATTAATTGTTGGTTGCGGTGAAGAGAACTCGGGTCATGAGGTAAAGTTATCCCAAAAAATGGCTGCGGTAAGAGATTCGTTGGATACCTATTTTTTGAAATTGACCGAGTTAAACCATTTCAATGGTGTGGTCATGGCTTTTCAAAATGATACTTTATTACTGAATAGGGCCTATAATTTGAACCATGATCAAGATAATTCGACTTACGTTACCACCGATACCCAGTTCGATATCCATTCGGTTTCCAAATTAATGACCTATTATTTGGTAGCAAAATTGGAAAGTCAGGAAAGGCTTTCCACCCAGCAAACTTTGGACATGTTTCTGGATGGTTTTCCAAAAGGGGAAGAAATTACAATACAAATGTTATTGGAACATAGCTCTGGGTTGCCAAGGGAGTTGATTGGCTATGAGGGGCAGGAATATGACCTTGATCCGGAAGAAATAGTGAGATTGGCGAGCAATCAGACATTTCTGTTCGAGCCAGGGTCCGATTTACAGTATTCCAATATTGGTTACGAGATACTTTATTATATCATTTCCAATATTTACGAAAAGCCATTTTCCCAATGTGTCATGGACGAAATTTTTATTCCATTGGGTATGAACTCCAGTGGCGCACATTTTTTTGTAAAAGAAGACCGAAAAATAGCGTTGGCGCAAAACCATGTTTTGAAGGATAGTTTGGTCACAAGGGTAGAAAATATCAGAAAGGATGAGTTTAGGACGGCCCGCCTTTTTTCGACAGCAGCTGATTTGAAAAAATTCTTGGATGCTGTGAAGCAAAACCCTTATGCCGAGGATTTACAGAACAAAAATGGAGTTATAGCCAAAGATGGAGGGTCGGTAGGGATACGTGCACAGGTGTACAGCGATCTTGTTCATGGATTTGATTTTGTTTTGTTGGCCAACTATGACGAAATGCCATTTTTTAAAACAATCGATGATATGGCGGCCATTTTAAAATCAGAGCCGGTAAGCTTTCCAAAGGAAATCAACAGAAAGGCTATAGTTGTTGATGCAGAAACGCTTCAACGTTATGAAGGCTTTTATACCTTTGCGGATTTTGATGGTCTGGTGTTGGAGATAAGGATGGAAAACAACCAACTTGTAGTTTTTCAAGAGGGAGAAAAAATAGCATCGCTAAATGCGGAATCACCAACCGTGTTTTTTGAAAATCCGAAAGAGGCCGAATCATTTGAGTTTGTCGAAAATGAAGATGGAACCTATGATGCATTAATGGGGTGGAAAGGGATTGTTGTGGAAGGAAAATTGAAGTGATGCTATTTTTTGGGACATCAATTTTTTAATTCATAGTAGGGAACAAAAAGGATGTTATATTTCTTGGCATAGATATAAGTAAACTGGGCTCCAAAAAACAAAATCAAACAAGAATAGGATACCCATAATAAGACCAAAACAATGGTTCCGGCAGCTCCATAGGTAGAACCTGGATTGGCCTCTCCAAAATAGAGGCCCAGTAAAAATTTACCGATTACAAACAATACGGCGGTCAAGAAAGCTCCAAACCATACGGCTCTCCATTTAATTTTGGCATCTGGCAGAAATTTGAACATAAGCGCAAACAATATGGTAATTATACCAATGGAGGAGACAACATCTATTCCATAGGCCAAGTAAATGGCAATTTCTGTGAAGAGGCTTTTAAGGTAATCATTCAATGCTGCTATTACTGCTGTAATTATAAAACTTATGAGCAGTAAAAAACCTATGACCAAAATAAAGGCCAGACTTTTTGCCCTTTCGGTAATCAGTTTCAAAAAACTAAAATCTTGAAAGCCTTTTATACGCCAAATTTCGTTCAAGGAAATTTTTAATTGGTAAAAAACACCAGTAGCACCAAAAAGTAGCGTGGCTATTCCAATGATGGTAGAAATTAAATTTTTGTCCTTGTTTTGGGTATCCTGGATTATTTCCTCAATTGTACGAGCGGCATTGGGTCCCAAGGCAGAAGAAAATTCATTGGTCAGTTGGCCTTGCACAATTTCCGTACCCCAAATGGATCCTATCACATTAATAATGATTATTAATAATGCAGGCAAGGACAGGACTGCATAATAGGCTACAACAGCACTTAATCTCCAAGGCCTTACTTGGTTCCATGCTTTGAAGGTATCCAGTATCAGATAAGGAAAATCCTTAATTCTAAAATGATCTTCGTACATATGTTCCTTTTTCAAAAAAAGCACTTGATAGGTTTAAAAGTGATTTTATGACGGGAACATAAGATTTCTTTAAGCAGGTTATTGTTGGAATAAAATTAATTGTTGACGGTAATGAATAATTAGAGGTTTCAGTGTTCATTATTCATTTAAAAAGGAATCTGGATTATTTGAATGCAATGGCACGTAGGTCTCTATAATATATGGTGTGATTTTTCGTAAAGTCTCCTCCGTAATAGGATGAAGACCGGGAGAAGTAAAGTATTCAATTTCTTTGTCCTTGTTCTTATAGTACCAGATCATGGGATTGCCATCCTCCGTAAAAAAGCGGGTTGCCATGTTTACCTTAATCTTTTTAAAATTTTTCAATTTAAAGGGATCAATGGGTTCCACTTTTGTGCCAAATTTTGACCGTGGACCCACCTCGCAGGATATTAAAACATAGATGGAATCTGCCCATGTCATGCAAGACTCATCTTGCGCTGTATTCTTATCTACTTTTTTGGGCCAAAGCTTTACGATTAAAACCATCAACAATATTCCAATGACGCCTAAGCTCAGGTATTTGATGTTTTTCTTTGTGGGTAATTCTTCATGGTTGTTTTTTACATAATCCGCATAGTTCTTAAATCCTAAATATTGACATAAAAGGTCGACACTTTCGGCTTGCAGTTGGCCTGTTTCATTCTGTTTGTTGATGTATTTGTCGTAAGCGCGTTCCAATGTTTTAGAACTTAAGTTGCTGAACAGACTTATATGTTTGGATAAGGCAAACCTAGAATGGGATGCATGTTCCCCTTTAGCTTTCTCAAAAACTTTTAGAACGATTTCCTCTATCCTTTTATCATCCATTGTATTAATGTACAAATTTTCATTCAGCAAATATGGAAGCTTAACGGCTCTGAGCGGTTGTGTTTACTGGTGTCTAAAAAGTGTCTACAACAAGTCCGGCCTTTGTCTGCAATCAAAATCATTCCTCCAATTTACTTTGTCGCAGAAATGAATTCAGCTGTGCTTTGCTAACATAGCTTTTCTAGAGGATTCATTTTTATGGGATTCTGTAAAGCGGTCAGTATTTGGCTCACCGGAAAGTAGCCGATACCGCCGCTTACAGTTTCCACTTTCCAAAAAAAAGCAAAGGAGTACTCCAAAACTCACAGGTGGCCGCAAGGCCGAAATAAATCCGGGTATCCCGGACGGCCACCTCTTTGTTTAACCTTAATGAACCTTAAAAATGAAGAAAATTCATTGGGCCATAATGGCCGTAGTTTTTAATATGTTCTTGTTTTCTTGTACCAAAGAAAATGTAGCCGATACCGAGACATTGTACAATACAGTGGCAACCGAGGGGGATGATGAAAATCCACCGCCAACTCCACCACCTCCGCCACCACCACCTGGGGAATAGAAGTAGGAATAATTTTACTAATTTGAGCCGTGCCTAATTTTAGGCACGGCTCTTTTTTTAAAAACAACCTTGAAGATTTTGAAGAACCTATTCCTTTTACTCGCGATTGTTCTGTTCAGTTCATGTGGACATTCAGATGGAAATTCCGTGACGGGTACAGCTAAAATCAAGGACAGTGCTTTATATTACTATACACAATCACTGAATACAAATCTGTCATTAACGGACAAAAAACAAGCCGCCAACAAATCTATTTACTTTGCCAAAAAACGTAAAACCGATAGTCTTTATCTTAATATATTGTATCAAAAAGAGTTGTTGAGCCTGTCTTTGGGCGAGTACGATAGTTTGGTAGATTACAATTAAAATGTAGTGGAACAGGCCATGCTGACCAATAATGTCTCCATGTTGGCAAGACAGCACTACTTTATGGGATATTTTTATGATCATTATTCTAACTTGCCCGATAGCGCTTTTAACAATTATAAGAATTCGAAAAACTATTTTGCTGCGTTGAATGATAGTTTGTGGGTCGGAAAAATTTTATTGAGCATGGCGATTGTTCAAAAGGATCAGAATGATTTTTTTGGAAGCAAAGAAACGGTTACCGAGGCCATAACGTATTTGAATGGGGACGAACATAGGAAAGAAATGGTCCAATGTTATAATCTCTTGGCCACCAACCACAGAAAACTTCTCAATTTCGAAGACGCTCTGGCCTATTTTCAAAAGGCCTTGGACTTAACGGATTCAGCACAGGATGTACTACAATTTAAGAACAATCTAGCGGTAACTTATATTGATTATGGAAAGTACCAAAAGGCGGTTGATATTTTAAAGGATATTATTGATGACCCTTCTTTAAATCGAACCACGACTCAATATGCCCGAGTTTTGGATAATCTTTCCTATGCCAAATGGCTTTTGGATGGTAGAGATGAAACAGAGGCTTTAATAAAGGCATTAACAATCAGGAGCCAGAAAAACGATAGAAGAGGGCAGATCTCGAGCTATACGCACTTGGGAGAATCGAATATGAAGAGAAATCCCGATGCGGCAATGGCCTATTTTGATACGGTGATCAATATTGCTCGGAAAATAAGAATGCCTCGCGCCGAAACCGATGCGCTAATGTTTATAATGCAACTGCAACCCCATAATATTGGGGTTCGGAATCGCTATATAATTTTAAAGGATAGCCTTGAGAAGGAAGAATTAATGGTGAAAACCCAATTTGCAAAGTATAAATATGACGATAAACAAAAGCAAGAATCCATATTAAGATTGGAAAAGGAAAAGGCGGAACAGACATTGCTTGCGACCAGGGAACGTAGCCGGAAAATAATGTCTTATCTGGGGTCCATCACATTGTTGTTGGGTCTGAGCTTTGCCATCTATTATTTTGGACAGCGAACAAAACGTTTAAAAGAAGAGACCAAAACCGCAAAATTAGTGGCCACCTTGGAGACCGAAGCGGATATGTCACGCAGGCTTCATGATGATTTTGGTGCCGGGTTGAACCAAACCATGCTGATGCTGCAAGGGGACGCCGATAAATCAAAGATTTTGGACCGATTGGATGGGCTATATAATCAGAGCCGTAGTTTTTCCAGAGAAGTCAATGAAGTGAATACAGGTCCCAATTTTAAAGAGGAATTGTCGGAGATGTTACGTTTCAGAACTCCTTCACAGACCAATTTGATCATTACGGGAGCCAAGGATATGGATTGGGACAGCATCCAACCGCTATCCAAAATGGTAATATATAAAATCCTACAGGAACTTATGATCAATATGGGCAAGCACAGCAATGCGACCTTGACAACCATAGGGTTTAAAGTATCAGGAAATACCCTTTTGGTAAATTACTCGGACAATGGCGTGGGGGCATCGAAACGGGAGCTAAATTCCAAAAATGGGCTTCGGAATACGGAAAAGCGTATTCAGGCCATAGGCGGAAGCATTACTTTTGATTCGGACAAAGGAGCTGGATTCAATGCCAACATGATTGTACCAGTTTAAAAACATTCAGTTAGTATGTTCAAAAAAGTACTGATAGCAGAGGATTTTCAAGATACCAATCAAGGAATCGCAGATACACTTAGGGATAAATTATATATCACTGCAATACAAGAGGAATTGTATTGCGATAAAGCCTATAACCGTGTAAAATTTGCGTTGACCCAAGGCGAACCTTTTGACCTGTTGATTACCGACCTCTTTTTTAAAGAAGATCATGTGGAGCGTAAATACACCTCGGGACTGGAACTGATCCAAGCTGCCCGCGGAATTCAGCCAAATTTGAAGGTGATCATAAATTCAATGGAAGACAATCCTTCTAAAATTAACGCACTTTTTAAGGAAGAAGGGATAAATGCCTATGTATGCAAAGGCCGAAATGGCTTAATGGAACTCGTAAAGGCGGTACAGGAAGTTTACCATAACCGAACCTTTGTTTCTCCAGAAATCGACTTAAATGTAAGTAACAACGTATTTGAGTTGGAAGAGTTTGATCTGATGATCCTACAATCGTTGGCAGATGGGCTCACAAAAAAGGAGATATCGGAACGATTGAAAAAGGATAATATTAGCCCAAACAGTGAGAGTACCATAGATAAAAGGGTCAGTAAATTGTTTGATGAATTTGGAGCTAAGAATACCAATCATTTGATTGCTAAATTGATTCGAGAGGATAAAATTTAAACCTCGGAATCATACCAAACTACATTTCCATACGGATTTCTGTAAGGGATTGTTTTTAGTTACAAGTATGTTTGGGAGCAAAGAAAATTAAATCATATGGAGTTCGACCATAACTAAAAACGAGGCTAAACCTAAGTGCCATAAAATTAGGACAACACAAACTATTCAAACCATTCAAATGATTAAAAAATCAACCTTTAAATTATCGGCCATTCTTATGGCAACCACAATTCTTTTTTCCAGTTGTGCGTCCATAGTAAGCAAGTCTAGCTATCCTATTTCAATTAATAGTGCCCCAAGTGAAGCAAAAATTGTAATCAAGGATAAAAAAGGAATTGAAATATTTTCAGGACAAACTCCAGCAACATTAAAATTAAGGGCAGGCAGTGGATTTTTTGGAAAGGCAAGATATCAGGTGACTTTTTCCAAAACCGGTTACGATACCAAAACGGTTCCAGTGGAATTTAAAATGGACGGTTGGTATTTTGGGAATTTGCTCTTGGGAGGACTTATAGGTATGTTGATAATTGACCCTGCAACAGGGGCAATGTATAAATTGGACACTGAATTTTTAAATGAAACCTTGGTGCAAGCCACTGCGAGTAATCAAAACGATGGACTACAGGTCTATGATTTGAATGAGATACCCACAGAATGGAAAAGCCATTTAGAACAAGTAAGTGAATAGCTTTAAACACTAATCATGTACTATTCACCATAGAGATAACGGATTATTTTATTCATTTCTCAATTTTTTTTGGTAAAAAGCCAGGCTCTTACAGAATTCTGTAAGGGAATGGCTTTTATTGGTTTTAGGTTTGAAAAAGTTTAACCTCAAGAAAAATGGAACTTCAAAACCAACTGAAAGCCTTGGCCGAGAAAGTAGTCAAGCTTAAAGAACAAATTGATACGGAAGAGTCCACGAAACATGCATTTGTTCTTCCGTTCATTAATTTATTGGGTTATGATACTTTCAATCCAACCGAGGTCGTACCTGAGTTCACTGCGGATTTGGGCCTTAAAAAAGGAGAGAAGGTGGATTATGCTATTTTTCAAAATGGGGAACCGATTATTATTATAGAGTGTAAAAATTGGAAAGAAAAACTAGTTGCTCACAACTCCCAATTATTTCGATATTTTCATACCACAAAAACTCGATTTGCATTATTGACCAATGGTATAGAATATCAATTTTATACGGACTTGGAAGCGACCAATAAAATGGATGAAAAACCATTTTTGGAGTTTGATATCACGCAATTAAAAGAAAGTACTATTAATGAGATTACAAAGTTCCATAAATCAAATTTTGATATTGATGAGATTGTGGACAACGCATCTTCCTTAAAATATACTAAGGAAATTAAGAAGATGATCTCAATAGAATTGGAAGAGCCTTCATATGATTTTGTAAGGCTTTTTGCAGGAAAAGTTTATTCTGGCCGGCTTACTGAAAAGGTAATGGGGGAATTCACCGATTTGGTAAGCAAGGCCTTTTCCCAAACCATTAGTGAGAAGGTAAACAACCGATTGAATTCCGCACTTCACAAAGAGGCGGAGAAACAATTGGAGGAAGATAAGGAGCCGGAAAAAGCGAGCAAAGTAAACACTACAGAAGAGGAATTGGAAGGGTTTAGAATTATCGTGGCCATTCTTAGAAGAAAGTTAGCCATTGACCGTATTGTTCACCGAGATACACAGTCCTATTTTGGTATCCTATTGGACGATAACAATAGGAAACCACTTTGTAGACTTCATCTTAATGGAGGCAACAAATATTTAGGGGTTTTTGATGAGATGAAAAAGGAGACTAGGCACTTTATTGAAACTGTAGATGATATCTATCAATTTGAAAAGGAGTTACTTCAGACAGTGGACTATTATGAGGAAGAGTAAAATCCTTTTTGCTTCCATACTTTTTATTACGCTTACGAGTTTTACCACTGTCACAATTTTTGAGACCAAAGTATACATCTGCAAGGGAAAGAGTAGTAAAAGGTATCATTATAATAAGCGTTGCCGGGGTTTGTCCAACTGTTCGACCAAAATTTATGAGGTTACATTAGTTGAGGCAAAAGATTTGGGACGAACATTATGCGGTTGGGAGGATTAAACCTAGCTTTAATCCAATCTAAAATTTAAAAACACCGGTAAATGGTCTGATAATTTGCTGGCCTTTTGCAGGTTTTCGCAAAATCGCACAAAATCAACTACTCCTCCTTTTACTTTTAAAACACCCTTTGAATAAAAAATATTATCAATGGGATAATTGAGGTATTCGGTACCATCACATTCCCACTTTAGTGTGGTCTTTTGGTTTGAAATGGCCGCTTGGAATCCGGATGTTTTAAGGGTATTGAAAACAGGCATTTCTTCATTTACATTAAAATCACCTGCAATTATTAGAGGAAAGAAACCCGATGAGTCAATTGCAAATTTGGATAACGCCATAATTTCACTTTCAGGATCTTTATTGTAGGGCCTTGAATGGAAGTTAATTACAGTAAACTTTTTTCCTTTTGTATAAAAGTCCAAAAGCATGGGTTCTCTGTCAATAATGGAATCCAACTCAATAATTAATCTGCCCCGGTTCTTAATTTTTATGTGTCTTGTCTTCCAAACAATGGCATAACGCTCGGTTACATATTTTGGACTATCAGTGGGATTACTGATCACATAGTCCCATTTAGCACCTTTTCTATTTAGTATTTCCGTTAGTCTCGCCACCGCTTGAGCACCTCCAAAACCAGCCACCACTTCTTGAATGGCTAGAATATCCGCGTCTCTTACAATTTCAGCTATTTCGTTAAGTTCTTCCGTGTTTTTGGTTTTTCCAAAGTCTTTGATGTTCCATGATATTAAGGAAATTTCATCTTGTTGGGAAAAGACAAAACAATGGTAAATCAGTAGCAGTACTACGAGGATAGATTTTTTCAGCATGGGTTGAATTTGTACTGAAAAATAAGGAATAAGGAGCTTGTAACTTACGGGATTCTGTAATAAGTATATTGTGTAAAAATCAAAAACCCTTGAAAATCAATAGATTGACAAGGGTTTTTGTACTCGAGGCGGGACTTGAACCCGCACGGGCAAAATGCCCACAGGATTTTAAGTCCGGCGTGTCTACCAATTCCACCACTCGAGCCTAGACTTGAAACAAAAAAACGCTGCAAGCAGCGTTTTCTTTGAGCGAAAAACGGGATTCGAACCCGCGACCTCCACCTTGGCAAGGTGATGCTCTACCAACTGAGCTATTTTCGCATTTTAAAGAACTCTTGCACCTTTCACAAGCGCGGATGCAAATTTATAATATTTCTATTAAAATAAAAGAATTTTTTTAGGAAGAAGCTTTTTTCTTTTTTCCTAACAGGCGCTTGATCTCGTTTAATTTCATTAAAGCCTCCACAGGTGTCAGAGTATCAATGTCCAAGTGTAAAATTTCTTCCTTGATTTCTTCCAATAATGGATCGTCCAAATTAAAAAAGCTCAACTGCATTTCGTTTTGGGAAGCCTGTAATTTGTCACTTACCTCTTCACTGGAATGCGATTTTTCGAGTTTTTTAAGGATTTTGTTCGCTTTTTGGATTACTTGTTGAGGCATCCCGGCCATTTTTGCCACGTGTATACCAAAGCTGTGTTCGCTTCCACCTGGTACCAGTTTTCTAAGGAACAGAACATTGTCTTCCAATTCCTTTACGGAGACATTGTAGTTCTTTATTCTGGTAAAGGTATTGGTCATATCATTGAGTTCGTGGTAGTGGGTGGCGAACAATGTTTTTGCCTTGGCAGGGTGTTCATGTAAGTATTCAGAAATCGCCCAGGCAATCGAAATGCCATCATAGGTGCTTGTTCCTCGACCAATTTCGTCAAGTAGGACTAAACTGCGCTCGGAGAGATTGTTCAAAATGGAGGCGGTTTCGTTCATTTCCACCATAAACGTGGATTCCCCCATTGAAATATTATCACTTGCACCGACTCGGGTAAATATTTTGTCCACGACGCCCAAATGGGCCTCTTTGGCGGGTACAAAACTCCCCATTTGAGCCAATAGGACAATGAGTGCCGTTTGTCGTAACAGTGCCGACTTACCGCTCATATTGGGTCCAGTAATCATAATGATCTGTTGCTCTTCTCGGTTTAGGAGCACATCATTTGTTACATATGCATCACCGATGGGCAACTGCTTTTCGATAACGGGGTGCCTACCTTCCTTAATATCGATTTCGGTAGAATCGTTCACAACTGGTTCAATATAGTTGTTCTCCTTTGCCAGTTGCGCAAAGCCACAGAGGCAATCCAGTTGGGCGATCAGATGAGCGTTCAATTGAACCGGTGCAATGTATTCCTGCATCCACACTAGTAACTGCTCAAAAAGTTGTTGCTCCAATTGGTAAATCCGTTCTTCGGCTCCCAATATTTTGGATTCGTATTCCTTAAGTTCCTCCGTAATGTATCGCTCCGCATTGACCAAGGTCTGTTTGCGAATCCAAGTTTCCGGAACCTTGTCCTTGTGTGTGTTCCTGACCTCAATGTAGTAGCCGAATACGTTGTTTGATGCGATTTTCAAAGAGGTAATTCCCGTTTCCTTGGTTTCTCGCTCCAACATTTTGTCCAAATAATCCTTACTGGAAAAAGCAAGTCCTCGCAATTCGTCCAGCTCTTCGGAGTAACCCTGAGCAATGGTATTGCCCTTGGCAATGTTCACCGGTGCCTCCTCGTTGAGTACTTCCTTTATTTTGGAACGGAGTGCATCACAATCGTTCAGTCGCTCTCCTATGTGCTGCAGCGAGTCGTTGGTGCTATTTTGGGCCAATTGTTTGATGGGCGCAACAGCTTCAAGCGAATTTTTGAGTTGGACCACTTCCTTTGGATTGATTTTACCTGTGGCCAGTTTGGAGATAAGTCGCTCAAGGTCGCCCATTCGGCCGATGTTTCCCTGAATCTTGTTCAGTTGTTCCTCTTCCTCTTTAAAATAGGATACGACCTGATGCCTTTGATGGATTTTTTCCACATTTTTCAGCGGTAGTGCCAACCATCTTTTTAGAAGTCGACCTCCCATTGGGGAAATGGTCTTATCTATAATATCCAACAAGGTCACTGCATTTTGGTGCGTTGAATGGTAGAGCTCCAGATTCCTGATGGTAAAACGGTCCATCCAAACATATTCCTCTTCTGCAATTCGTTGTATCTTATTGATGTGCTGCAGTCGACTGTGCTGGGTTTCCGAAAGATAATGCAGTACCGCTCCCGATGCTATGATCCCATGATTGAGATGATCAATGCCAAAACCCTTAAGCGTTGCTGTCCCAAAATGATTGTTCAAACTCTCTTTGGCATAATCTTCTTGAAAAATCCAATCTTCCAAAAAGAAACTATGGAACTGTTTGCCAAAACATTCCACAAAATCCTTCCTGTGGCTTTTGGATACCAATACTTCATTGGGTGAAAAATTCTGTAGCAGCTTGTCCACTTGTTCCACCGACCCTTCAGAGGTTAAATATTCCCCGGTGGAAATATCCAGGAAAGAGACTCCCAATTTATGGCGTCCAAAATGTACAGCGCATAAAAAGTTGTTGCTTTTGGCCGTCAGGATGTCATCGTTCAGGGCGACCCCTGGAGTCACCAGTTCCGTAACACCACGTTTTACAATGCTCTTGGTTTGTTTGGGGTCTTCCAACTGGTCGCATATGGCCACACGTTGCCCCGCTTTCACCAATTTAGGTAAGTAGGTATTCAGGGAATGATGTGGAAATCCGGCAAGTTCCGTCTTGTCCCCACCATTGTTCCTATGGGTCAGAATGATGCCCAATATCTTGGCGGCCTTTACCGCATCTTCCCCAAAGGTCTCGTAAAAATCCCCTACCCGGAACAACAACAGGGCATCAGGGTGTTTCACCTTAATGGCATTGTACTGTTGCATTAACGGGGTTACCTTCTTATTCGTTTTCTTGGCTGCCAAAGCGATTTAATTCTGTTACTTTTGCCCAAAATTGGGATGAAAACGAATATATTGTTTTCATCGACCATCAAAAATTTTTGTTGATATTTTCACCTCAATGTTTAAAAAATGAGTCGTAAACTTGATAATAGCGAGCTGGAGCGATTGGATGTAGCCGAATTTAAGGAAGCCAAGAAAGCTCCCATTATCATAATTTTGGACAATGTTCGAAGCCTCAACAATATTGGCTCCGTTTTTCGAACGGCAGACGCTTTTTTGGTCCAGAAAATTTTCCTCTGCGGTATTACCGCGACCCCACCTCACAAAGATATCCGTAAAACGGCTTTGGGAGCTACCGAAAGCGTGGATTGGGAATACAGAAAAGATACATTGGAGCTTGTGGAGGAGTTGAAAAAGGAAGGTGTAAGAACGGTTTCGGTCGAGCAGGCGGAACACTCCGTACTTTTAAACGATTTTCAAGTTGATGCCCAAGAAACCGTTGCCCTGATTTTTGGCAATGAGGTAAAAGGTGTTTCCCAGGAAGTGGTCAACGCTTGTGAAACAGTTTTGGAGATTCCTCAGTTTGGAACAAAACATTCGTTGAATATTTCTGTAAGTGCCGGGGTGGTGGTTTGGGATGTATGGTCCAAGCTAAATGCCCAAAAATAAAAAGGCCCTGAAAAACAGGGCCATATATAAGTCTGAGTTAGTTAGTTTCTCGAATTGAGGCTGCTAATAAAATAAAACCATTCGTTATATCCAAACATTTTCTAAAAATTCTCTTAAATGTTTGACAAAAGTATATTGTCCTCCAGCTTTTCTAAAATGAATTCGTAATCCTCTGGATTGTTAACGAAATCGAGCTCGCCCATATCCAAGATTATGCTGTTCTGACTTGGTGTACTCTTGATAAAATCCAAATATCCACGATTGATATTTTCCAGGTATATGGGGTCTATGTTCTGCTCGTAGTCCCTGCCTCTTTTTTTTATATTGGCCAATAACCGTTCGGTATTTTGATATAGATATAGGTAAATCTGGGGTTTTCGTACCTCCCTGTACATAAAATTAAAGACCTTTCGGTACAGATTGTATTCATCCTTTTGCAGGGTAACCTTTGCAAAAATCAGCGATTTGAAAATATCGTAGTCGCTCACCATAAAATTTTTGAACAGGTCGAACTGTGATGTATCGTCCATAAACTGCTGGTACCTATCTGCCAAAAAAGACATTTCCAACGGAAATGCATAACGAGCCTGGTCTTGATAGAACTTGGGGAGAAAAGGGTTGTCCGCAAAGCGCTCCAGAACCAGTTTTGCATTAAAGTCGTTGGAAATCATTTTGGACAAGGTTGTTTTTCCTGCCCCAATGTTTCCTTCAATGGCAATCAGTTGCAGCTGAGAGAACAGTCCCGACCTATCCTTGAACAGTTTGTGCTTTGTTTTGGTGAGTTGGCTCTTATCCTTGCATTCCTGTAACAGATTGCGAGTATCCTTGGATAACAATGGATGGTAGAATTGCGGGGCAATATCGCTAAGGGGCTTTAGAACAAAATTACGGTGCTGCATTTGTGGATGGGGAATCACCAATTGATCATTGTTGATGGCCTCTGACCCGTAATAGATAATATCGATATCTAGAGTTCTTGAACTATAACCGGAAACGGAACGCATCCTACCAAAATCCTGCTCGATCTGCAGCAGGGTTTCCAGTAAATCCTTAGGTCCAAGCGGTGTAAGTACCGATAATACAATATTATAGAAATCATCGCCCTCGAACCCTATTGCAGGGTTCTCGTACACGGATGAAATATCCAAGACCTTGCCCGCTTTTTGTTGAATTCTAAATACAGCCTTTTGAAGGTTCGCAAGACGATTTCCCAAATTGCTGCCCAAAGAAAGATATGCCTTTTGTTTTGTAACCATAATCGAAGAAACAAAGTAACAAAACAATACTACAATGGTTATATTTGAAGTGTATTAAATTTTATTGAATGAAGTTTTTAAGAAACCTACTTGCCTCAATTTTGGGGAGCTTGATGGCATTTATGATTATTGTTGGAATGTTCTTCATCTTTATGATCCTGGTGGGAAGTGCAGAGGATGGTGTTGTTGTGAAAAGGAATTCGGTGCTCGAAATTAGTTTTGTGGGTCCTATCCGGGATTATACTGGAAAGGATGAGACGGACCCTTTTGCGTCATTGTGGACGGAAGAACTCGGTTTGGATGAGATACTGCACGCCATAAAGGTGGCCAAAACAGATAATGATATTGAAGGAATCAGCTTGACCACTGGTTTTTTGCAAGCCGGAGTGTCGCAAACCCGTGAAATCAGAAAGGCCCTGATCGATTTTAAGTCCAGCGGCAAGTTTGTATTGGCCCATGCGGATGTTTTTGCGCAGCGGGATTATTATTTGGCCAGCGCAGCGGATGAGATATACTTAAATCCCGTAGGTGTGGTCGATTTTAAGGGACTCGCCACTGAGGTGCTTTTTTATAAGGATCTTCAGGAAAAGTCGGGAATACAAATGGAAGTGATCCGCCATGGCAAATACAAGAGTGCGGTGGAGCCATTTCTGTCAGATACCATGAGCGAGGAGAACCGTACCCAGATCAAGGAGCTCATAACCTCTGTTTGGGGCGTTATCCTGGACGATATTTCCGAATCCAGAAATATTACCATCCAGAATTTGAACATTATAGCCGACACCCTAGGAGGTAGAACACCAGAATATGCGGTAGCTTCAGGTCTTTTGGATGGTACGCTGTATTATGACCAATATGAGGGTCTGCTCAAAGAAAAGGTGGGTATTGCCCCAGATGACGAATTGGAATATATAGGGCTTACGGATTACGTACAAAATGCCAACAAAAGGAAAATCAGATCGGGGTCCGATAAAATAGCGGTGATCTATGCCCAAGGAGAAATTCTCGGAGGAGAAGGGGGCAAGGATTATATTGGCCAAGGCCTTATTGTGGATGCCCTTCACAAAGCTGTGGACAATGAAAGTGTCAAGGCTATTGTACTTCGTGTAGATTCACCTGGTGGCAGTGCTCTGGTTTCCGATATTATTTGGCGCGAGATGCAATTGGCGAAAAAGGAAAAACCATTGGTGGTTTCCTTTGGAAATGTCGCTGCATCGGGCGGATATTATATTGGCGTGGGCGGCGATAAGATTTTTGCGGAACCCACAACCATTACAGGTTCCATTGGCGTTTTCGGTACCATTCCCAATGTGCATCAACTTGCGGAGAATATCGGTGTAAATGCTGAACAGGTGGGGACCAATAAAAATTCCGTGGACTATTCGTTCTTTGAGCCGATGACCGATACTTTCCGAAATGTAATGCAAGAGAGCATAGAACAAACCTATCAGACGTTTTTGGAGCGTGTTTCGCAAGGTAGAAATATGACTGTGGAACAAGTAAACGAGGTGGCCCAAGGAAGGGTGTGGAGCGGCGTGGACGCTCAGGCACTTGGTTTGGTGGATGAACTTGGCAATTTGGAGGACGCCATAGCTGCAGCCGCCGAAATGGCAGGGACAGAGGATTATGGTGTTCGTAAATACCCAAAATATAAATCCGACTTTGAACGTTTCATGGAAGATTTTGGGTCGGTAAAATCCAAGATAGGAGAGTCCATTATTCAAGAGGAAATCGGCTCCGAGACCTACGAAATATTGAAGGAATTTAAACAGTTCACCAAACAAGAAGGTATACAGGCCAAAATGCCTTTTAGCTTGAACATCAAATAGACCTATCACAAAGGGCTCATTCAACTAGCCTACAAATTATATGACGCAAAAGGACAAGAAGTTAGCATTTTCCATATATCTGTATCTCGGGGCATTGTTCATCACCTCCTTGGTAGTGTCCAACCTTATATTTCAAAAGTTTTTTTCTTGGAGTCCGTTTGGGGATGTCACCGTTTTCGGGGCACCACTTTTTGAGCTTTCGGTTGGTATATTGCCCTATCCCATTACTTTTTTGATCACGGATTTGGTATCGGAAATCTATGGGCAGAAAAAGGCCAACCAAGTGGTTACGGCAGGAATATTTGCCTCCTTTTTTTCGATGGGCATCATTTTGATCGCCAATTATTCCAATGCCATTCCTTCTTCACCTGTAGACGATGGCACATTTACCACGGTTTTTGGGTTGTCCCCCCTCGGCGTACTGGCCTCAATGCTCGCGTACTTGGGAGCCCAATATATCGATATCACCATTTACCACTTTTGGAAACGTGTTACAAAAGGAAGAATGCTTTGGCTTAGGAATAACTTCTCTACATTTTCCTCCCAATTTATAGACACTTTTACAGTTGTCGGGCTCCTCTGTATTTTTGGAGTACTTCCTTGGGATAAGTTCTACGGACTATTGATCAGCGGAGTGATTTTTAAGATTATGATCGCCGTATTGGACACCCCATTGCTCTATTTTTTCGTATATCTGATGCGTAGAAGATTTAACTTAAAAATAGGAGAGGAAATTTCGTTGGATTGATGCTTCTCCTTTAATTTGTTGTAAAACACCCAAATATGAAAAAAAAATTCCTGAAAATTACCGGAATAACCCTACTTATCCTACTTGCAATTATCATTTTGGTGCCCTTGTTCCTACAAGGTAAGATTGAAGAGATAATCAAGACCAAAGTGAACAATAGTATCAATGCCACATTGGATTTTGAGGATGCAGATCTTAGTCTTCTCAAAAGTTTTCCATATGCCAATGTTGGGCTATCCGAACTTTCCTTGGTGAACAAAGCGCCATTCGAGGGGGACACGCTCTTTGCTTCCTCACAGATAGAATTGTCCATGTCCATTAAAGAACTGTTTAAATCTGCAGATGAACCTATTGTAATCAAGACCTTGAATATCGATGGTGCAAAATTACACATAAAGGCAGATGCGGAAGGAAATGCCAATTACGATATAGCAAAGGAATCAGAGGAATCCACTACTTCAACAGCCGACGAAGCCAGCGGTAATTTTACCTTGAACATGGATTCGTATGCCATTACCAATTCAGAGGTCATCTACGAGGATTTGGGCAGTGGAATGCGATTGGATATCACTGAGATGAACCACTCTGGTACAGGAGATCTTTCTTTGGAGAAATCTGAACTAAAGACCCTTACTGATGCCTTGGTGTCCTTTGAAATGGACAGTACACAATATTTGAACAAGAACAAGATCAATCTAGATGCTTTGATCGGTATCGATTTAAACCAGAGCAAATACTCTTTCTTGGAAAACAAGGCGCTTGTCAACCAATTACCTTTGGTGTTCGATGGCTTCGTTAAAGTGAACGAGGAAAATCAGGAGGTCGATATATCATTTAAAACACCATCATCCGACTTTAAAAACTTTTTGGCAGTGATTCCCGAAGCCTATGCCGCCAATATAGAAAATGTTGAAACCACGGGTAATTTTGAGGTGAACGGGGAGTTTAAAGGGGTGGTGGATGATGATCATATCCCTGCCTTCAAAATCGCCATTAATTCGGAAAACGCCTCCTTTAAATACCCGGATTTGCCCAAATCGGTGCGCAATGTATTTATAGATACCGAGATCAATAACGAAACAGGAATTACCGAGGATACCTATGTGAACATCAATAGATTGTCCTTTTTGATCGATCAGGATCAATTCAACCTGAATGCCAAGATCCGTGAACTTATGGGTAATACCAAGGTAAATGCCCATATGGATGGTAGGATCAACTTGGCCAATATTTCGCAGGCCTATCCTGTTCCGGAAGATTTTGACCTCAAAGGAATATTGAACGCCGACATTACAACCGCATTTGATATGGCCTCTTTGGAGAGGAAACAATATCAGAACACCAAAACAACGGGAAAGGCCTCCCTATCCGGTTTTGAGTACGCCTCCGAAGAGCTTAAAAACCCTGTGGCGATTAACAATGCAGCGGTGTCCTTTAACCCGAACACGGTAACATTGGATTCGTTCAACGGTAAAACCGGAAATACGGATTTTGCAGCGAAAGGTACCTTGACCAATTTATTGGGCTTTATGTTCAATGATGAGAACATAGAGGGGAACTTTACCTTGAGTTCCAATCAATTTGCCCTGAACGATTTTATGATGGAAGATGAGGCTTCAGAAACCGAATCGGAACCTGTTGAAGGAGAAGATGCATCAACGAGTGAAGAGCGTATCAGGATACCGTCCTTCTTGGATTGTACCATCGAAGCCTCGGCCAATACCGTTGTCTATGACAACCTTAACTTAAAAAACGTAAAGGGGACACTGGTCATCAAAGATGAAACGGCCACGGTGAAAAACCTGACCTCTGATTTGTTTGGGGGTACTTTAGGGGTATCAGGTTCGGTATCAACAAAAAAAGAGGCTTCCACATTTGATATGGACCTTGGGATGACCAATTTTAACATTGGGGAGTCTTTTGCCGGTTTGGAGCTATTTAAAGTATTGACACCGTTGGCAACTGCCTTGAACGGGAAATTGAATTCGGATATAAAAATAGCTGGAAACCTAAAGGATGATTTTACACCTAACTTGGCCACTGTTTCCGGAAATTTGTTGGCAGAACTTTTATCCCCAACGGTAGATACACAAAAGGCCCCCTTGGTGTCTGCATTGGATAGCAAACTGAATTTTTTGAATACCAAAGAAATCAATCTGAATGGCCTTAAAACAGCTTTGACTTTTGATAACGGTACGGTCAAAGTGAAACCGTTTACCTTGAAATACAAGGATATCAATATCAATGTCAATGGTAGCCATACCTTTGATAGGCAAATGCAATATAGTGCTACATTGGATGTGCCCGCTAAATATCTGGGTGCCGAAGTAACCCAACTGATCGCTCAATTGAACGACAACAGTGTAGGGGAGGTGACTGTCCCCGTTACGGCAAACATCGGTGGTAGTTTTACCGATCCATCGGTAAGCACGGATCTGACCTCGAGTGTAAAGACCTTGACTTCCAAGTTGGTGGAAATGCAAAAACAAAAGCTGGTGAACCAAGGAAAGGATAAGGTGAAGGACCTTTTGTCCGATGCTTTCAAAAAGGATGAATCAGATACCACGGCCACTAAATCCACTGGGGTCAAGGATGCCATTGGCAATATATTGGGAGGTAAAAAAGATAGTACGGCAACAGATTCCGCCAAGACCAAAACGGAGGATGGCGTTAAGGACGCGGCCAAATCCATTTTGGGCGGACTGCTCAAGAAAAAGAAAAAAGATAGTGTGAACTAATAAAAAAGGGGCGATTTATTTCGCCCCTTTTTTATTCCTTGATTTCCTTATCGATTACCATAATGATCTCATCAAGGCTTTGCATCAAGGGATCGTAGTGTACCGTTTCGGTCTTGATGCTGGTCAAAATGAACATGAGCATATTGTTCTCAAATTCCTTTGATTCCAAAAGTTTGATATTGCTGGTCTTTTCACTGTTTAAAGGTATTCCCAGTTCACCGGAAACGCCTGTCAGGTCATAAATGGTCTTTATACTGTTCTCTTCCCCTCGGAACATATCTATGGTCTGCTGCCTTTCATTGTCCAACATGGTCTCCTGTTTGGAGATGTCGTCCATATTGGAAATCCAGTTGGTCAACAAAATTCGTAATCGGGGATTGGAAATGTCCTTTAGGCTACCGGAATTGATCATTTCTTCCAAAAGGGAATTATTGGGATTGAAGGAAATATCGAAAGCAAAGGCATTATACAATAGATTGGATAGTTCCTGTTCCGAAGGGTTCTTGTCCGGGTCTACCATAAAGGCTATAATTTTTTTTGAATCCTCATAGCTTTGTTTGTTGAAAGCGATAAGTTGTTCCAACTTTGTCTTGCTCGTCTCGAATTCTTCTTTTAGTCCTTTAAGGTATATCTGCTCCTTATGTTTTTTAATGTTGATTTCGTTCGCGTTGTCAATGGCCAGAGCGATCAAGATGCCCACGACCACCAAAATGATTTCTCCAAGGGCGTACAACAGGTAGTTGCTGACTTTTTTTTCGGCAATCAATTGCTTTCTTACTTTTCGAAATAGCTTTAGCATATACTTCTGTTGGCGTTTTCAGATAGTTCCACAAAACGAATCTAATTATTTTTAGGTTATCATCCTGTCAAATAAAAAAATTATCGGTATCCAATGGATACAGCTATAACCAATGCAATGGCGGCCACCAGTAAAATGATCAAGGTAGGTTTAATGGCAAACCTTAACCATTTATTGTAGGGAATGTTACAAAGTGCGAGAACAGCCATAAGAGCTCCATTGGTCGGTACAATCATATCGCCCATAACAGCTCCATATTGATATGCCAGGACACAGGTTTGTCTGGATATACCAATTAAATCGGAAAGAGGAACCAAGATGGGCATCGTCAATACAGCTTGCCCGGAATAACTGGGCACTGGAAAATGCAAAAACGTATGGGCCACCATCATACTTATCGCAGATATTGATGGGGGAAGGTACTGCAAAGGTCCAAAAAGGCCATTGACAATGGAATCCATTACCATACCCTCTTTCAAAATTAAGGATATACTATTCGCAAGTCCCAAAATTATGGAGGCAAACATCATTTCCTTAAAACCTTCTATATAAGATTCTCCAGTACCATTGATGCCCAGCCTGCCAATGAGTCCGGCAGCTATACCTAAGGCAAAAAATGAGGCAGACATTTCGTTGAAATCCCAGTTCAAAAACAAAAGACCATAAATAACAACACAGAAGGTTGCACCGAGCAGTATTAAGATGATTTTACTTCTTGCGGTCATTGATTCATGTGCCGAAGGCATCTGTACCTTTTCAATTCTGTTTCTGTGTGCATATCGAACAAGATAAATGGTCCAAACAACAAGAACAATTGCCAAGACCATTAACCTAAGTTCGCTGCCAGAAAGTAAGGGGAGTCCAGCTTCTTTTTGTGCAATCAGTACAGCAAATGGGTTGGACGGACTAAAAGAACTGCCAATTACGGTGGATCCGTAGCTCATTAGTATCACGGTGAGCGTATTGAAGCCCAAACTTTTTCCGAACAAGAGTAATATGGGAATCATGGCGATTACTTCTTCCTGCATGCCGATAGTAACACCTGCAGCAGCATATAGGGTGGAGACCAAAACCAAGGCTAAAGTCTCTTTTCCCTCCAGTATTCTGACCAATTTCACCAATCCTTGGTTAAGCGCTCCTGTTTTTTCTATAACGTAGAAGCAACCTCCGATCAATAAGATGAGAACTATGGCATCCGCCCTTCTAATAATACCTCTTGGAATGGAGAGGATTAAATCCATGAAGGATAAATGTTCCGAATCTACCGATTGGTAAGAGTTGTTGAGCACTTTTGTTGTTCCAGTGACCTCATCCAGTATTCTTTGATAGCTCCCTTGTGGTATTATGTACGTAAATATCCAAGCAAAGATTATGACAGAAATGAGTATGACAAAGGCATTGGGAAATTTTTTCATTTAAGGTTGGTTTCAGAAGTCGGTGGTGATGGTGAATGTATAACCTCCTGAAAATAAGCTTTTTTTGTTGATTTTGGATATAAAAAAAGGATGCAATTACTTTTTGCTCCTTTCTATCCATTTGTAGATGTACTCAATTAAGAAACAGCTGCCGATGATAGAAATGGCAACAATAACACCCATTCTGTTAGCTGAAAATTGCTGCTGTAGTAAAACAGTGGTAGCAATAATGCATAAGATAAACCCGATTATGGGAATTGCCCTAATGTTTTCGATTTCTTTTGATAACCGAATACCAACATAGTTCACCATGGCAAAAATGAGCAAGAAACCTACGCTTCCAGCAGTTGAAATACTTTCCAGTTGCAGCGTATTGGTCAAGGTCAAAGTTAAAATTGCAGTGATAAGTAAGCCAATGGGCTGATTCCAAAGTTGATAGGTGAGCTGATGGGGCAGTTCATCTTCCTCGGCAATTTCATAACTTACCCTACTTCCTCCATATAGAGATGCATTGATGGCAGAAAAGGTTGAAATCAAAGCTGCAATGGTAATTATGGTGAATCCCGTTTGGCCCAACATGGGTTTGGCAGCCTCCGCTAAAACATAATCTTCCGCAGTTTTAATGGTGTCAAATGGAAGTGACCCCACAGTGACCACTGCTATGATGATGTACAAAAAGACCACAAAAATGATGGAAATATAATAGGCTCTGGGAATATTCTTTTCAGGATTTTCGATATCTGGAGCTGAGTTGGCAATCAACTCGAAACCTTCATAAGCGACAAAAATGACCATGCCGCCTGTTAAAAGTTGTAAAGGAGCTTCCCAGTTTTCTGGGGATAACTGTTCCAGGTTCGGGTTACCTATCAAGCCATATAGACCAATCCCGATAAATGCTATTAGAATTACAAGTTTTATGACCACGGCATAGGATTCTATCATCCCTACCACCTTAATGCTGTAATAATTGATAATGGAAGCCAATATGATAATGGCGCTGGCATAAATATGAAAATCCATTTCGCCTCCCGTTAAAGAAAGAAGGTTTGGGGCATAAGAGCCAAATGCGGAAGCATATAAGGAAAGCATTATTATATAACTCACCCACAGCAGATTGTTGATGCCCCCGCTAAATATATTTTTGCCGAACCCTTGATTGATAAATTTTACGGTTCCGCCCCTGTCCGGGTACTTTTTTGAAAGCTTTATATAACTGTAAGATGTTATCAGGGCCAATATTCCCGCAAAAAGAAAGGCTAAGGGTGTTCCTCCTTTTGATAGGGTTACGGCCAAACCTAGAACAGCAAAAATCCCTCCGCCTACCATTCCGCCTATTCCAATGGAAATAGCTTCGGCAAGTTTGATTTTTTTGCTCATGGATGTTTTTAGTTGAGTTGAATTATTAGAACTAGTGTTCAGGTCAGCCAATATTTATCCCAACATAATACCCTTCACTGCTCCTTACATTGAAAACCGTGTTGTCCTCAAATATTAAATATTGACCTTTTATGCCCTTAAGCACTCCTTTATAGGTTGGGGTTTTGTCCAAGTTCAGACTTTTTACCTTCTCCGGGTATTGCAATACAGGAAACTTTAATTGGGTCTCTTCCCGATCTTCCAAAAAATATTCCTTTGCCTCATCGGGAATACTACTTTTTAATTTATTGCGCCATTCCACAAGGTCAACATCTTCGAGATTGTTCTTGAGCATTTTTTGCCAACTGGTCTTGTCACTTACATGTTCTTTAAGGGCAACTTCGGTGATGCCCGCCAAGTACCGGTTGGGTGCTTCAACTATTTCTATGGCCTCGTGGGCGCCTTGATCTATCCACCGCGTTGGTACTTGGGATTTTCTGGTCACCCCAACTTTTATATTGCTGGAATTTGCCAGGTATACGATGTGGGGTTGGAGCTGCATCTTTTTCTCAAACTCCAGGTCACGGTCCTCTTTGTCCAAATGGGCAGTACTGAGTTCGGGTTTCATGATCCACTCGCCTGCCAGTGGGGTTTCAAAAAAGCAGGACCTGCAAAATCCTTGTCTGTAAATAGGTTTGTCCTCCCCGCAATTCAAACATTGAAACTTTATAAACTCAATCTCGAGTTCCTTGTTCAGACCTTGGTTCATGTTGATAAAATCGTTTTCAAAAACCAAAAAATATTGAATGGGATCTCCCATTTCAGTCTGCATCTTTTTAAGGACTCCTTCGTAAAGCATATTGATATGAATGTGTTTGTCTTATTTGAAAATGTATGTCAGAAAAGCTATTTTAGCAGTTACGCCAATCTAATTTTCCTTGGTTAAATATACCTAAAATGCCAATACCTTTATTCAACTCCATTGCTTCTTGGTTATTGAGAAAGCGCTACCACCAAATAGAGCTTTTTTTAAAGTATCCTTTGGATGTTCAGGACGAGGTATTGCGACAGTTGTTGGATTTTTCCAAGGATACGATGATCGGAAAGCAATATGGGTTCCAAGACCTTCCCAAATATGATGAATTCAGGAACAGGGTCCCTATAGTGACCTATGAAGATGTGGCACCCATGATCGAGCGTACCCGCAGGGGGGAACAGAACCTGTTTTGGCCCACATCCATAAAATGGTTCGCCAAGAGCAGTGGCACCACAAATGCAAAAAGCAAGTTTATACCCGTAAGTAACGAGGCTTTGGAGGATTGCCATTACAAATCCAGCAAGGATTTATTGTGCCTCTACCTTAACAACAATGAAAACTCCCAATTGTTTACAGGAAAGAGTTTAAGGCTCGGTGGCAGCAAGGAACTGTATGAGGACAATGGAACCTTTTTTGGCGACCTCTCCGCTATCTTGATAGATAATATGCCCCTATGGGCCGAATATAGCAGTACACCTAGCAACAAGGTGTCATTGATGACCGAATGGGAATCTAAACTGGAGGCTATTATAGAAGAGAGTATCCGCGAGAACGTAACGAGTTTGGCCGGTGTCCCTTCATGGATGTTGGTATTGCTCAATCAAGTGTTGGAAAAGACGGGAAAAAACCATCTTTTCGAAATATGGGAAAATCTCGAGGTGTATTTTCACGGGGGCGTAAGTTTTACACCTTATAAAAACCAGTATAAAAAACTGTTGCCGCGTAAGAAGTTCAACTACTATGAAACCTATAACGCATCCGAGGGTTTCTTTGGGATCCAGGACCAAAATAATTCGGATGAACTGTTGTTGATGTTGGATTATGGTATATTCTACGAATTCATTCCAATGGATGCCCATGGGGAAGGGGAGCGGGCAATACCACTTTGGGATGTTCAATTAGGTGTCAACTATGCCATGGTCATTACCACTAATGCGGGGCTGTGGCGATATAAAATTGGGGATACCATCCGATTCACTTCCAAAAATCCTTATCGAATAAAAATAACGGGTCGTACCAAACACCATATCAATGTTTTTGGAGAGGAACTCATTATAGAAAATGCGGAAGAGGCCTTAAAACAAGTGTGTCAAAAAACAGGGGCAGAGATTATGGATTACACTGCAGCCCCGGTTTTTATGACGGGAAAAGAGAAAGGGGCGCATGAATGGATCATCGAGTTTCGAAAGCCACCTGAGGACATCGCTTATTTTACGGAAATGTTGGACAATTCGCTAAAGGCCTTGAATTCTGACTACGAGGCCAAGCGTTACAATAATATTACATTAAAGATGCCCAAGGTCCATGTGGCGCGAAAAAATTTGTTCCACCATTGGTTGAAGTCCAAAAACAAATTGGGAGGACAGCACAAGATTCCAAGGCTCTCTAACCAGCGGGATTGTTTGGAGGAACTCCTTGGCATGAATGAGGAATAGGCTTTATAACCCATAAATTTGTTACTTGTCCGACATTTACGAAAACGTTTTCGTAAATTCACGCCATTCATCGTAGAAACTTTTCTTTTGAACAAATAAAAGAGGATTTGCTGCGTTATTTGATGAAATTCCCCCAATCAAATCTTTTACAAAACACAAAACCATTACATCATGGCAGAAAAACTTGTAGTTATATCAGATAAGTGGGGAGCCAAAAAAGGACTTTGGATAGCATCGTACTTCGGCTATCTCCAACAGTATTATGATATTGTTTTCCACGATTGCCAACAACTTGGAAATGTTGATGTTTCTATATTTTCCGAAGAGAACATTGATAAGGCTTTTAACGAAGGCGGTGTGGAAAGGGCCGTTTCCAATCTTATTAGAAAAGAATCAGAACCAGCCCATTTTTTGGCTTTTGGAACGGGGGCAGCGGTTACTTATAAAGCTGTATTAAAGGGGTTGCCTGCCAAATCGGTCACGGCTATTTCCGCGTTGGGAATTGAAAACGAAGATCAGTTATTATCCGCGGATGTAGATTTGATCTATGGAGAGTGTGATAAATTAAAACCAGGTCTAGGTTGGGCTAAAAGTGTAGGAGCCAAGCTTAGGATAGTCCCTAATTTTGGTCATAGCTTATATTCCGATGAAAAAATAATCTCCGATATTAGTTTGGAACTACTGGAAAAAGTAACAAAAAAAGCAGTCTGACTAAGAGACTGCTTTTAATTTTTTTACGGTTTCGTAAGAGAGTTTTTTCTCAGCGTAACTTTTGGTTACCTTGAATTCCGTTTCATCGCTACTGGGCAGTGTGAACATTGCATCGGTAAATACCGCTTCGCACAAAGAACGTAGCCCTCTTGCACCCAATTTATATTCCACAGCTTTCTCCACGATATAATCCAATGCCTGATCTGTAATGGTAAACTTGATGTCATCCATGGCAAACAGTTTTTCGTACTGTTTGATGATCGCATTTTTGGGTTCTGTTAAAATGGCCCTCAATGTTTTGGCATCCAAAGGGTTCATATGGGTCAGCACGGGAAGCCTTCCTATAATCTCCGGGATAAGTCCGAATTCCTTTAGATCTTTCGGTATGATATACTGAAGGATATTTTCTTGGTCCAGGTTTTCCTCCGCTTTGGAGGCGCTATAACCTACGGCCTGCATGTTCAATCGCTTGGTGATGATACGCTCGATACCATCAAATGCACCTCCGGCCACAAACAATATATTTTCAGTGTTGACTTCGATGAATTTTTGATCGGGGTGTTTACGGCCACCTTTGGGCGGCACATTTACCGTGGTTCCTTCCAAAAGTTTCAATAAGCCTTGTTGTACCCCTTCACCGGAAACATCCCGGGTGATGGATGGGTTGTCACTTTTACGGGCAATTTTATCTATTTCATCAATAAATACGATACCTCGCTCCGCTTTTTCCAAATTATAGTCGGCCGCTTGCAGTAAGCGGGTCAATATACTCTCAACATCCTCACCTACATAACCGGCTTCCGTAAGTACGGTTGCATCCACAATGGCCAAAGGTACATTGAGCATTTTGGCGATGGTCTTCGCGATAAGGGTTTTTCCCGTACCGGTTTGACCGACCATGACAATGTTACTTTTCTGGATTTCTATATCCTCATCCTTGCCCTTGGGCTGTAACAATCTTTTATAGTGATTGTATACCGCAACTGACATTACTTTTTTGGTTCTTTCCTGTCCAATCACAAAGGTGTCCAAGAAATCATGGATTTCCATTGGCTTTTTCAATACCAGTTCGGAGGATAGGTCTTGATTTTTGGATTGTTTGGACTCTTCGGCTACAATGCTATGGGCCTGTTCTATGCATCTATCGCAGATATGCGCATCAAGGCCGGCGATCAATAAATTGGTCTCGGGCTTTTTTCTTCCACAAAAAGAACATTCCAAGTTTTCTTTTGCCATATTTTTTAATCTTCAATCAACAATAACGCAAAAATAATAGATTTGTTCTGTGTTAAGTGATTGTTTTTAAATAAGTTGCTGGTGTTAGGATTTATCTCTTTCCAATATTTCATCGATCATTCCATAGGCTTTGGCCTCCGGGGCTTTCATCCAGAAATCACGATCACTGTCCTCATAGACCTTGTCAAAAGTCTGTCCTGAGTGCTTGGAAATGATCTCATAAAGCTCATCTTTGATTTTGAGTACCTCTTGGGCCGCAATCTCTATATCACTGGCCTGACCTTGTGCCCCAGAAAGCGGCTGGTGGATCATGACCCTTGAGTGGGGAAGCCCACTTCTCTTGCCTTTTTCACCGGCGCAGAGCAATACGGCAGCCATGGAGGCGGCTATACCTGTACATATGGTGGCAACGTCGGGCTTAATGAACTGCATGGTATCATAAATCCCCAATCCGGCGTAAACACTTCCTCCCGGGGAATTGATGTAGATCTGAATGTCTTTCGATGCATCTGCACTCTCCAAGAAAAGTAGCTGAGCCTGTATTATGTTTGCTACCTGGTCGTTGATACCTGTTCCCATAAAAATTATCCTGTCCATCATCAATCTGGAGAAAACATCCATGGCGACTGCATTAAGCTGTCTTTCCTCGATGATGTTCGGGGTCATGTTCATTGGGTACATGGTACTCATGAGCTTGTCATAGTACATGCTGTTGATACCGTGGTGCTGGGTAGCGTATTTTTTAAATTCTTTTCCGTAATCCATAGGATCTGACTCGATTTATCTTAAAAAAAAGGTGCCGAAAAATTAGCTTTCCGGCACCGTAAAGATACTTAATTTTCTTTTAGCGAAGCCTTAGCTGTACGCTTCCTTGATGAAGTCGTCGTAAGATACTTCCTTGACCTTAAGATTGGCCTTTTCTTTATATAGGTCCAAAAGTTTTTGGCTCATCAATTGCTCGGACAATCTTTTCACTTCGTCCTGGTTGCTCATTACCCTAGCGGCAACGCTTTCCAATTCTTCCTCTTTTGGGTCCATATGGCCATACTGTGCCATCTGAGATTTGATGAATCCTTTGGCAAATTCCTTCAATTCGTCAAACTGGACCTGAAGTTCATTTTCTTGGATGATTTTTCCTTCGATCAATTGATAACGCAGTCCTTTTTCAGATTTCTCGAACTCTTCCTTAGCTTCATCTTCGGTCAATGGATTTTCACCACTGATTTGGATCCATTTTTTCAAAAATTCGGATGGTAGTTCAAATTTGGTCTCGTCAATCAGTTTTTCCGTGATATCGTTCAACAATTTTTGATCCGATTGTTGCTCGAACTGTTTTTCGGAATCCTCTTTGATCTTGTCCTTCAATTCTTTTTCGGAAGTTACTTTTCCTTCGCCGAACAACTTGTCGAAAAGTTCTTGGTCCAGTGCGGCCGGCTCTCTTTCGTTGATTTCTTCTATGGTGAAGGTTACATCGATCTTTAGGTCGTCAGCCTTGTCACGGGCGATGCCCAATGCGCTAGATAGCAGATAATCTTCTTTGAAAAGTCCTTTTGTGGACAGGGTAACCGATTCCCCAACTTTTTTACCGACAAGGGCATCAATAGCTTTTTTGCTTTTGATCTTGTCCATCTCAATTGTGGTCTTGTGGTCGATTTCCTCATCTTCATTGGCAAAGAATCCGGTTACTTCGTCTTTTTTGCCCACTTCTGATTTGGAGATAAGTTTTCCGTATTGTTTTTGGATACGTTCCACTTGTTCGTCGATCATCTTTTTATCGGCCACGATTTTGTATTGGGTAACCGCTTTTTTGGTCTTCAAGTTTACATCGAAACTTGGCGCCAATCCCAATTCAAATTCGAAATCTAGATTGTCCTTGTCCCAGTCAAAATTATCTTGCTGTTTGGGAAGTGGATTTCCCAAAACATCCAACTTTTCTTCTGTAAGGTATTTGTTCAGATTGTCCTGAAGCAATTTGTTCACTTCATCCACCAAAACAGCCTTGCCATACTGCTTTTTGATAAGTCCCATGGGAACCTGTCCTTTTCTGAAACCAGGAATATTGGCCTGCTTTCTGTAATCCTTTAGGATTTTCTCTACTTTGTCCTGATAGTCTTCTTTGCTTATGGCAACCTTTACAACTGCATTAAGATCGTCAATCTGCTCTTTGGTTATATTCATTTCCTACCTAATTTGCTTTCTAAAAATGGGATGCAAAAGTAACTCTTTTTTGATTTGCTGCCAAGTTTTTAAACCGTTGACTTTCAAACAATATGAATTCTACTGATCTTCTTTTAGAACGGAGTGCAAAATTGCCTGCAAAAATGAAAGCAATAAACTGAATATGATGGCCCACCAAAAGCTTTCAACCTGAAAACCATCGATCAAATTTGCGGTCAATAGAATGATTATCGCATTGATTACCAGTAAAAAAAGCCCCAATGTTAGGATGGTGATGGGCAGGGTAAGTATTACCAATATGGGTTTCACCAAAAAGTTGAGCAAGCTGAGTACAACTGCAACGATTATGGCAGTGAACATGGAAGAAACGCCTACACCGGGCAAGACATAACTCAAAATTACGACAGCAATGGCATTTAATAGTAGTCTTAATATAAGTTTCATAGGTTTCAAATAGATTTTGATAAATAAAAAAAGGCACCGGATTTCGGTGCCTTTAAGATAAAGAAAATAATGTTTGTTTAGTCAATATATAGACCAGTGTAATCCAAAGGATTAACACCGGGCAAATTCGATCCGTATTTGGTGTTTATGGCTTGAATAAAGGCATTCGCTACAATCGCATAACCTCTTGGTGCCGGGTGTACGCCATCCAATGAAAATCCTCCTCCGGTGGCGAAAGTGGCATCAACAATACTTCCGTCAGCTTGCTGGAAACCATCTGTATTAAGCTCGTTCAGCAATGTGTTGGCATCTACAAAGGCAAGGTCGTAGGCTGCGGCCAAACCTGCAATGGTCTGGTTGTAAGATGTAAGTGCGGTTTCAACGATATCCTGCTCTTCCGGGGTCAACACCCATTGATCTGCCAAAGGAACCGCTACCCCGTTAATGGAAGTGGGATTGTTCGGGTCTGCCAGTGTACCGATAAAACTTCTTGAGGTAAGTACCATAAGGTCGTCTTCGGTGGCTTGTCTCATATTTATCAAAGCGGGATTGAAAGCTGTCAAGTCCGTAAGGTCTTCGTCAATGATCACCACGGCATTTCCTTCGCCTGGTGAAAAAGTGATGGTACGTTTTGCCAGTTCCTCTTCGGTAATAAGGCTCATTTGCTGTAACTGTGCCAAGCCGGCATTGTATGCTCCATATGCTTCGGCGCTGTTCAAATAAGCAGCTGTTGCCTCATCCAATGGGATGGGATTGTGAGGTACTGTAGTAAAGTATGGGATGTCCGTTACATTGGGTAGATTGGCAATGGCGCCCTCGGCTCCGTTTGCCGTCATGGCCTGTAATATGGCATCCAAAGACCCTGCAAATACATTGGGGTCCGTTACATCGTTCCTGGAATAGGTGCTTGGGTCCAAGTTTCCGTTCTGGTCTACACCTGTACCGCCACCTGTGGCATATACCAAAATATCGTTGGCGCCGGCCCATAATGTGAAAAATGTAGCCCCCTGTGCAGCTGCATCACCGATAACGGTCGCTGTTTCAGAGGAAGAGAACCTTGCGAAATAAGGGTTGGCGGTACCCATGGCAACCCCAGCTACGCTACCGTATCCGGGAGCCAATAGCTCATAACTTTTTGCGCCGGGTACACCCATATTATTGTATGTTCCGGTCAATTTATTGGAAACCTCTGTGGTGCCCTGTCCAGTCACTGGTGTTGGGCTTGGGCTTGCACCTAAAAAGGATAAAATCAATCTGTTGCCTGAAATGGGATTTCCTCCTAAGGTCATTCCTCCTAAGTTGTCCGCCATAAAGGGGATTTCAAAACTACCACCTCCCACTAGGGAAAAGTTCGATGCCAACATGTTCGGAAAGGAATTGGTCTGCCCATCTATGAACAAGGCGTTGTCCGAGAAACCTGCGGTCAATGAGTTGCCGACGGCCACGTAATTGGTAAAATCCGCAGAACCGGATGTGTATTCCACTGGTATTGGCTCTGGAGTGTCAATCGGGGTATCATCTTCACATGCAATCAAGAATAAGCCTAGAAAAGGGAGTAGGGCATAAAACTTTTTCATATCAAAATTATGTATCAGTTAGTTTATGTTAATAGTTATGGTAAAACCAGAATTAACCAAATCTATATCAAATTTGTCATACAGACAATTAAAAGGGTAAAAAAATTATGCATGCATAATAAAAAGGGGTGAATTTTAAGAATTCAGAAACCCATGGCTTTTATCGAAAAACTGTTTGGGGTTTTCGGCATGAAGCCAATGTCCCGCTCTATCAATGGTTTCTATTTGTGCATTGGGGAAATGTCTTTTTATCTCCGGAAAATCGTTGGGCTGTATGTACTCGGATCGATCTCCCCTTAAAAATAGGGTGGGGCCTTCGAATATGGCATTCGGGAATATGTTTTCCCCAATTTCTTCCATTTTGTTCTTTAACACATCAAAATTGAAACGGAACCCTAACTTTTCTTTTTCCACCCAATACAGATTTTTGAGCAAAAACTGTCTAATTCCTTTATCCTTGATATGCTTGGATAGTTCATCATCGGCTTCCCTTCTATCGGAAATTTGATTGAAATCCAAGTGTGAAAGTCCATTGAAGATAAAGTCGTGGTGCGGCGGGTAGTATTTCGGTGCAATGTCGGCCACGATCAATTTCTTGACCCTATTGGGATGTGTGGTTGCCAGTTGCATGGCCGTTTTACCACCCATGGAATGTCCCATCACGTAAGCAGAACCTATATTATGGTGGTCCATGTAATTGATGACGTCATCACTCAATAGGTCATAGTTGAACTCTTCGGAATGAAAACTTTTTCCATGATTGCGTTGATCGAGCAAATGAACTTGAAATCCGTTTTCGGAATATTGGGTGCCCAGGGTTTTCCAGTTGTCGGACATGCCCAAAAATCCATGTAGGATGATGAAAGGTTGTCCTTCGCCCAATATTTTAGAATGTAGTATCTCCATTATTTTAATCGGTGTAAGTACATGTTTACCACATTTTCGAGACCAAGGTATAGGGACTCACAAATCAGGGCATGCCCAATGGACACCTCCAAAAGATGTGGAATGTGTTCTTTGAAAAATTTGATGTTGTCCAGGCTAAGGTCATGTCCTGCATTTAAGCCAAGACCAACTTCGTGTGCCATTTTGGCTGCCTCGACAAACGGAGCTATGCCTCTTTCTTTATTGCCCTTGGCATATTCATCTGCAAAACTTTCCGTGTAGAGTTCAATACGGTCGGTGCCGGTTTCAGCGGCGGCCTTTACCATCTCAACATCAGGGTCTACGAAGATTGAAGTACGGATCCCGTTGTTTTTGAAAGTTTTGATCACATCGACTAAAAAATCTTTGTGCTTTTTGGTGTCCCAGCCAGCGTTGGAAGTGATGGCGTCTTCTGCATCGGGCACCAAAGTAACTTGTGTGGGGCCTACCTCGAGCACCAAATCGATGAATTTAGGAATCGGGTTGCCCTCGATATTAAATTCCGTGGTGACCACTTTTTTAAGGTCCCGAGCATCTTGGTAGCGAATATGTCTTTCGTCCGGTCTGGGGTGGATCGTGATTCCTTGGGCACCGAAAGATTCAATGTCCTTGGTTGCTGAAATCAGGTCGGGTACATTGCCACCCCTTGAATTTCGTAAAGTTGCGAGTTTATTTATATTGACACTTAACTTTGTCATGCAGATGATTTTTAGATTGTCAAAAATAAGAATTCGGCATGCCTTTTGCCATTTTAAATTAGTATTTTGCACCTAATTGAAATGTTATGTACATCCAAGACAAAATAATCAATACCGTCCCCGTTTTTGAAGTTTCGGAAACTTTGAGGGATGTGATCAAGTTTTTTGAGGAGACCACCTATTCTCATGTGGGCGTTACCGAAAACGGTGCTTATTTGGGATTGCTCTCTGAAAATGACCTGGCTTGCTTTGAACCGGAGAAGAAAATAGATGAATTCAGGTTTGAAATGGAGGATTTCTTTGTGACCAAGGAAACAGCTTGGTTGGATGTATTGGAGATGTTCTCGAGGAACGAGGCCAATGTACTGCCCGTCTTGGATGAGGACCGGTTGATATTTGGCTATTATGACTTGGAAGATGTTGTGGATGTTTTTATAGATACCCCGTTTTTTAAGGAGCCAGGTGCCATATTGGTGGTCTCCACAGGCATCAAGGACTATTCCTTTAGTGAAATCGCCCAGATTGTGGAAGGCAACAATGCCAGATTGTTGGGTGCATTTATAACCAAATCGGAGAACGATATAGTGGAAATCACCCTTAAGGTGGGAACACAGAGTTTGAATGAAGTGGCGCAAACCTTTAGGCGCTATAATTATACCATTGTTTTTGGCAACAGTGACGATCAGTTCTTGGAAGATTTAAAGCAACGTTCCAACTACTTGGAAAAATATCTTAACGTTTAGTATGAAGGTAGCCATATATGGTCAGTCCTTTCAAAAAGAGGACCAGCTCTGTGTAGAGGAGCTTTTGGACGAACTCAAGAAGTTGGATGCTTCGATTTATGTGGAGGAGAACTTCAACAAGCTTGTCGAAACCATAACCAAGGAGCAAGTAAAGGGGACCTTTACCCAGTATGATGGACTTGATTCCACTTTTGATATGTTCGTCAGCTTCGGCGGAGACGGTACCATGTTAAGGGCCGTTACCTATATCAGGGATTATGGAATTCCCATTGTGGGGGTCAACACGGGCCGATTGGGATTTTTGTCCACCTTTAAAAAGGAAAATGTACGCAAGCTCGTCACCGAATTTGAGGCAGGGCACTACACCATCGAGGAAAGGACTTTGGTAGAGGTCGAACTGGATTCCGAACTGGATGAATTCAATGGGTTGAACTTTGCCCTAAATGAGATAACGGTAAGCAGAAAGGACACAACTTCCATGATCACAGTGGAGACTTGGCTGGATGATGAATATTTGACCTCATATTGGTCGGATGGCCTTATTGTTTCAACCCCAACAGGGTCTACGGGCTATTCATTGAGCTGTGGAGGGCCGGTAATCGCCCCTTCGGCAAAATCCCTTGTACTAACCCCGATCGCACCACATAACCTCAATGCGCGTCCGCTGGTAATTTCGGATAACACCCAGATACGGTTAAAAGTGTCCGGTCGGGAACAGACCCACTTGGTCTCCCTGGATTCAAGAATTGCGGATATCTCTAACGGAAAGGAAATCCGAATCAAAAAAGCGGATTTCACCATAAAAATGATCGAATATAAATCAGAAAGTTTCTTAAAGACCTTACGCAATAAGTTACTTTGGGGGGAGGATAGGCGCAATTGACACTTTTGGAACAATAAAAGACGTGAAAAACTGTTTAACAAGGGAGAACAATTTAAACCATTTGTCTATTGACCTTCCTTTACTTTTAATTCTTCAAACTTTTTGGATAGTATGCGGATAGTATTGGCAGTTTTTTTATGCTGTGTGATCAAGGTAAGCGCACAGACCTATGAAATAGGTTTGTTCGCTGGTGGTGCCAATGTTATTGGTGATGTGGGAAGAACAAACTACATTTTGCCCTCTGGTCCGGCATTCGGCGGTATTTTTAAATGGAACAAGGGGAAACGCTATGCATGGCGTGCCAGTGTCCTATATGGAGAGGTGACCGCAGATGATACAAAATCCCATATGCAATCCCGACAACAAAGAGGTTATGTGGTGGATAATTCCATATTGGAGTTCTCCGCAGGACTGGAAATCAACTTTGTTGAATATAATCTTCATAAGCTCGGACCTGCCTTTACACCCTACTTATATACGGGTGTGACCTACTTTAGGTACGATTTTAATTATATTGATGCCCTTCAGATGCAGGATATTAACCAAAAAGAAGGTAGTTTTGCAATTCCAATGACGGTTGGGGCTAAGTATCGTTTAAATCAATTCTTGATCCTGGGGGCCGAAATTGGGGCCAGATATACTTTTACGGACAATTTGGACGCAAGTAACCCTCAAGGTTCCAATTTTGAGCAATTCCGATTCGGGAATATATTGAGCGACGACTGGTACGTTTTTTCAGGTATTACTTTAACGTATACCTTTGGGCGTAAACCTTGCCAGGATTGTTTTCAATAAAATGTATACACTAGAGGACGTAGACAAAGAAAAATTACCGCAGCATGTTGCCATAATAATGGATGGCAATGGAAGATGGGCCAAGCAGCGCGGCAAACTCCGAATGTTCGGACATGAAAACGGCGTTGAGTCCGTGAACCAAACTGTAGAGAGCTGTGCTAAACTTCAGATTCCATTTTTGACGCTTTATGCCTTTTCCACAGAGAATTGGAACCGTCCAAAGACCGAAATCGATACTTTGATGAGACTTTTGGTCAACGCATTAAAAAGAGAGCTGAAAACCCTGAACAAGCACAATATTAGGTTGAGGGCCATTGGCAGGATCGATACTTTACCGACAAAAGTGCATAAAGAGCTGACCGAAGTAATGTCCCAAACGGAGAACAATTCGGGAATGACACTTACCCTTGCATTGAGCTATGGCTCTAGGGAAGAGATTAAAACAGCAGTCCAAGCAATAGCGACCAAAGTTAAAAATAACATAATTTCCCCCGAAAATATTGATGAAACAGTTATAAATACACATCTTTACGCGCACTTTTTGCCTGATGTAGACCTACTTATACGCACTAGTGGCGAATGTAGGATAAGTAATTTTTTACTTTGGCAGATTGCATACGCCGAATTATATTTTATTGATGTATTTTGGCCCGACTTTAGAGAAAACCATTTGGTAGAGGCCATATTAAGTTACCAAAATAGAGAACGACGATTTGGAAAAACGAGCGAACAACTTAACTAAGGGTATCACAAATTTCATCCTTTCAACCCTTATTATCCCACTATTTTTATTTTCAGCCCACGGTATTGCCCAGGAGACCGATTTTGAGGAAGGCAAGCAATATATCTTGGGAGGTTTGAGCGTTACAGGGCTGCAGAGCTATAACGAGCAAACCGTCAAGAGTTATACGGGATTGCGAGTCGGGCAGCCCATTAAGGTTCCAGGCGATGAAATCAGTGCGGTAATCAAAAAGTTATGGAACCTTGACCTCTTCAGCAATGTGGAAATGTATTACACAAAAATTGAGGGGGACCAAATATTCTTGGAACTCAATATTACAGAAAGGCCTACATTGAACAATGTAACAGTATATGGGGTCAAAAAACGAAAAGTAGAGGATATCATTGACGATACCGACCTTAAAAAAGGGAAGAAGATTACGGAGAGTTTGATTGCCAATACCAAGAATTATCTTCAGAACAAATACAAGAAACAAGGCTTTCTCAATGCCAAAGTGAACATAGCTACAAGTGCCGATACCACAGGTAACAATGTTCAGAACATGGTGATCAACGTAAACAAGGGAGACAAGGTCAAAATAAAGAGCATCAATTTTGTCGGCAATGAAAAACTGTCCAATAAAAGACTTCGAAAATCACTGAAAAACACCAAGAAGAAGAAGTTCTACCGTTTTTGGAAGAAATCGAAATATATCGAGGCTGATTACCAAGAAGATCTGGATAACCTTCTCGATACATATGCCGAGAGAGGTTATAGGGATGCCAGGATTCTTTCCGATACCTTCGTTAAACTGGATCAAAAGAACATTGAGCTGACCGTAAAAGTGGAAGAAGGGGACAGATATTACTTCGGTGATATCGACTTCGTAGGAAACTCTGTCTATACAGATAGGGAGCTGGGTCTGGTTTTGGGGATCAAAAAAGGTGATACCTATAATGGAGTATTATTAAAGGAAAGGGTTGCCGACGATTCCGACCCTGATGCCACGGACCTTACCAATTTATACCAAAACAACGGGTATCTCTTCTCAAGTATCAACCCAGTTGAGGTATCTGCGGTAAATGATACCATTGATTTCGAGATAAGAATTATCGAAGGTAAGGAGACCTTCTTGGACCATGTGACCGTATCCGGGAACGAAAAGACGAACGACCACGTTATTTTCAGGGAGATCAGGACTAGACCTGGCCAAAAATATAGCAAGCAGAACATTGTAAGGACCATCAGGGAATTGGGACAGCTTGGATTTTTCGATGCCGAGCAAATAGTGCCGGATATCCAAAACCCAAATCCTAACGAAGGTACCGTTGATGTCAACTATAGTCTTGTAGAATCAGGGTCCAGTCAAATAGAGCTGCAAGGTGGTTTTGGCGGTGGTGGGTTCATTGGTACTTTGGGACTGTCCTTCAGTAACTTCTCCTTAAAGAATATTTTCAACAAGGAAGCCTACAAACCTGTTCCTATGGGAGATGGGCAGACCTTTGCCCTTAGGTTGCAGGCGAGTAGAACCTTTAGGGTCTATAGCCTTAATTTCTCAGAACCTTGGTTGGGAGGTAAAAAACCCGTGAGATTCAACTTGTCCCTGTCTAGAACACAACAGTTTGCCACGGGCTACGACCAAAATGGTAGGATCGATGTGGATCGGGACCGCGGGTTCGCCATTACCGGTGTTTCCGCAGGTTTGGCCAAAAGGGTACAGTGGCCGGATGACTTCTTTACCATTTCACATTCCTTGAGCTATCAGTTGTACGATTTTAACGATTATAACAGTGGACTCTTCAATTTTGGTAACGGAAGCTCCAACTCTTTGAGCTATACCTTTGGAATTTCCAGGAGCTCACAAGGGCCTAGTAGGATTTTCCCCATGTCAGGTTCCAACTTCGAACTGACCGCAAAGTTCACCCCACCTTACTCTTTGTTCAGTGGAAAGGACTACGGGCAATTAAAGCAGGATGTTGACGATACCACCAGAAGACTTTTTGAAATCGGTGAACCAGGGTCAACGGAAGAACAGTTGGAATTCAATCAGTTGAGAGACGAACTCGAGAGATTGGAAGAGGAAAGGTTCAAATTATTGGAATATTACAAGATCAAGTTCAAAGGTGATTGGTATACGAGAATCGTAGATAAGCTTGTTCTGCGTACCAATGCCGAGTTCGGTTTCTTGGGTGCCTACAACCATGATATAGGAGATGTTCCTTTTGAGCGTTTTTATGTTGGTGGTGACGGACTTGGAAACTTTACATTGGACGGTAGGGACGTAATACAGTTGCGTGGGTACGAGAATCAATCCTTGACCCCATATATTACCAATGCCATTACCGGGAGGTTGGAACAGGATGGGGGAACCATCTACAACAAGTTCTCCTTGGAGATGCGCTATCCACTTACACTAAAGCCGACTGCTTCCATTTATGCACTATCATTTTTAGAAGCAGGTAACGCCTTCAACAATTTTAATGATTATAATCCGTTTGAGTTAAAAAGATCTGCCGGAGTGGGGCTACGTATATTTATGCCGGCATTCGGACTCTTGGGGATTGATTTTGGATATGGCTTCGATACGGATGCCCGTCCACAATCCGTCGGACCAAGCGGCTGGCAAACGCACTTCATCATCGGGCAGCAGTTTTAATCAATGAAAATTCGTGTTTGGCTAATTTGTAAGTAGTTCATTTTAAATAAATTAGTTATTTTGGCACGATATTTTCTATGTAAAATGCGGAATCAAAGATGAATACCAAAGTTCTTTTATCATTAGTAGTTTTGATGTCTTCCCTTTATGGGTTTTCACAACGGGGCGTTCGCATAGGATATGTGGATATGGAATACATTTTGGAGAATGTAGAGGAATATCGGGATGCCACGGCCCAGTTGAACACAAAGGCCCAGAAGTGGAAACAAGAGATCGAACTGAAGCAAAGTGTCATCGATCAGATGAAAAAAGATCTGATGGCGGAAAAAGTGCTTTTGACCGATGAGCTTATTTTGGAGCGTGAAGAAGAGATTCAATTGTTGGAAAAGGAAATGCTGGATTATCAGCAAGACCGTTTTGGACCTCAAGGCGATCTGGTGTTGCAAAAACAACTGTTGATTCAGCCGATACAGGATCAAGTCTTCAATGAAGTACAAAAAATCGGTGGTAATAAAAGATACGATTTTATTTTTGATAAATCCGCAGATGTTGTAATGTTGTACTCCGAAAAACGGCACGATATCAGTGACTTGGTTCTAAGGGAGATATCACGGACCAGAAAGGTAAGTGCATCCAATAAGAAACAAGAACAACAGAGCCGTTTGGATCAGTTCAAAGAAGAGGAGGAAGAGGTCAGTGAGGCCTTGAAAGAAAGACAGGAACAAGCAGCGGAGGCCTTGGAGGAAAGAGAAAAGGCAGCAGAGGAACGGAGGGCTGAAAAGTTGAAGGAGCGAGAAGATCGCAAGAAGGCTTACGAAGAACGAAGAAAAAAATTATTGGAGGAGCGCGAAGCCAAGCGGAAGGCCAAATTGGAAGAGCGAAAAAAAGCGCAGGAACAACAAAAGGATTCAATAGGATAATGTATATTGAAACACTAAATTTAAAGTCAAAATAGTAACGTTGAGAATCATGAAAAATGTAAAAAGGATTGCTGTAGCCCTAGTATTGTTTGTTGCGGCTACTGGTTTTGTAAATGCACAGAGCAAGGTTGCACACATTAATGTACAGCAACTATTGTCCGAAATGCCGGAGATGAAGGCTGCACAAGCTGAATTGAAGAAATTGCAAGAAACCTATAGAGCAGATATCCAAAGCTCCATGACAGAGCTTCAGAACAAGTATACCCAATACCAGAACGAAGCCACTTCCAAAACAAGGGAAGAAAACGAGCAAAGAGCCGTTGAGCTTCAAGGGTACGAAAAGAACATTCAGGAAGCAGAGCAAGCAGCAATGCAAGAAATGCAGAAGAAGCAACAGGAGTTGTTCGCTCCTATTTCCGAAAAAGCCAAAGCAGCAATCGAAAAGGTGGCCGCAGCCGAAGGTTATGAATATGTAATCGATGCAAGCCCAGGATTGAGCTTGATTGTAGCTAAAGGAAAGGACCTTCTGCCAGCTGTAAAGCAAGAGCTTGGTTTCTAAACCATGATTTCACAATATTCAAGAAACCGCTTTTAATTAAAAGCGGTTTTTTTATGCAATAATAAGTTAAGAGGTTATTTTTAAGCATGGCAAAACCCATAGGAATTTTTGACTCTGGTGTTGGAGGTACCTCCATCTGGAAGGAAGTGGTCAGGATGCTTCCTTTTGAGGATACCATCTATTTGGCCGATAGTGCAAATGCCCCTTATGGCGAAAAACCAAAAGAAGAAATCCTCGGGTTAAGTGTAAAAAACACGGAATACCTTCTCGAGCAAGGCTGCAAGATAATTCTTGTGGCGTGCAATACGGCAACTACAAACGCCATAGACCATCTACGTTCCCATTATAATGTTCCTTTTATAGGGATTGAACCGGCGATAAAACCAGCTGCCCTTCAAACCAGAACAAAAAAGGTGGGGGTCCTTGCGACGAAGGGCACCCTCTCCAGCAACCTGTTCCATAATACCTCCAAATTGTATGCGGAAGGCATAACCGTTCTAGAGCAGGAGGGGAAGGGCCTGGTGGAACTTATCGAAGCAGGGAGGATTAACTCTCCCGAGATGTTCGAACTACTGAGGGGCTTTCTAAGACCCATGCTCGATCAGAATATAGATTGTCTGGTCCTGGGATGTACCCATTACCCTTATTTGATCCCTGTACTAAGGGAAATGCTTCCAGCCCACGTTCATATCATTGACTCCGGTGAGGCTGTCGCCAGACAGACAAAGGCGGTATTGGAGCGAAATGATCTACTGGCGGAAAAATCCAATAGGCCAAAGCATATCTTCTATACCAATGCCGAAGTACAGGTTTTAAAGGAATTGGTAGGGACTCAAGCTACCCGAGTTGCCCATCTGGATTTTTAATCCCTATTTTTTACGATAGGATAAATAGGTGAAAGCGTACTTATGTTTCTCATCCTTCGGATGATATTCTTCGTTTACCAACTCCCATTGCGCTTCATCAATCTCGGGGAAAAAGGCATCTGCCTCAAAATTTCCATGGACCCTGGTAAGTTCAATGTCCGTGGCTCTATCCATGGACTGTTTGTATATTTCACCGCCCCCTATAATAAAGGCGGTTTCGTTCTCCTCCACCAAACCTATGGCATCCGCCAATGAATGCACAATGGTACAAGGAAATTTCGGGCTATAGTCCTCATCTCTGGTAATGGCTATATGTTCACGGTCGGGCAAAGGTTTTGGGAAACTCTCGAGGGTCTTTCTCCCCATAATTATTTTATGCCCAGAGGTTAGGTTTTTGAAGCGTTTAAAATCGTCCGGAAGGTGCCATACCAAATCGTTGTCCTTTCCCAAGGCATTGTTTTCGGCCGCCGCCGCTATAATGACCAATTTCTTCATTGATCTTTTTTTTTATTGATTTTGGATAGCGGAAAATCCGTCTCGATCTCCTTTTGGATATCGCCAATGCGTTTTTTTTGGAGGTTTACCAAACGTTCACGTTGCTGGCGTTCCCAGTTTTGTCCCATAAATTTATGTGTGACAAATACGTTAAACACATGAAGAAGAAGCAAAAAGGCCCAGAAAAGAATTATCCAAATGGCCCAATCATAGGTCTCACCGTATTTGAGTACCTTGTTGGCAAGCAATAGAAAAATACTGCCTATCAAAAAAATCACAAAGTGTGAGAAGAGCCTTTTCTTTTGTTTGATGCGCTTGTGGGCATGCTCCAAAAGCTCGTGCTGCTCCAAATCGATTTCAGTTTTGTTCTTTTTACCAAATGACAACATGGAATGGCTATCTTTATCAACAAAGATAGTTGAATTGTATCCAAATTGAACGACATGCAGAACCTAAGAAAAAAATTCCCTGTACTTAACCAATATATTTACGCCAATACGGCTTCCGCCGGGCTATTGAGCGAAGATCTAATGGAGTGGCGACAAGGTCACGACCTCGATTACCTGATCGGAGGAAGTGAGATGAAGAACAAGGGTTTTGCCCACATGCCCGAAATCAAAAAGACGGTTGGTAAATTTTTTAATTGCAGATCGGAGAATGTGGCTTTGGTGCCCAACTTTAGCCTAGGGTTCAATTTATTGTTGGAAGGTTTGCCAAAGGATAAAAAGGTATTGCTCGTAAATAAGGACTATCCTAGTGTCAACTGGCCGTTCGAGACCAGAAATTTTAAACGGGACTATGTAGATGCGGATGAGCACATGGAAGAGCACATCCATGCCAAAGTTAAAAAGAGAGATATCGATGTACTTGCACTGAGCTTGGTGCAATGGGTGGATGGGGTACGTATTGACTTTGATTTTCTGAAGGATTTGAAAAGGGAGTTCCCCGACCTTATGATTGTTGCCGATGGTACCCAATATTGTGGTACGGAGCCTTTTGATTTTGAGGCCTCGGGAATCGATATTTTGGGGACAAGTGCTTATAAGTGGATGTTGGCAGGTTATGGCAACGGTTTTTTTCTGGTGAAGGATGGAGCAATGGAGCATTTTGATCTTAAAGGTATTGGGAACGGTTCTGTTGATAACGATGCCTCCAAACGCAACAGCATCACGTTTTGCAAGTTTTTGGAACCAGGCCATTTGGATTCCTTTAATTTTGGAAGCTTGGAATTTGCCGTTGATTTTTTGGACGACATTGGTCTGGACAATGTACAGGCGCAACTGCAAAAGCTGTCAAAACGAGCGATGTCCGCCTTCTCGGAACTCGATTTGTTACAGCCCGCTATTGCCAAAAGAAAACAGCACAGCACCATCTTTAATGTTAAGGGGGACGAGAAACTATTCAATAAGCTAACCGAACAAAATGTAGTGGCCTCACCAAGGGGCGGAGGCATACGTTTGAGTTTTCATTTTTACAATACCGAAGAGGAAATAGATGTTATAGCAACACTTCTAAAGCGCTGGGCATCAAACTAATGATTGGTAAAAAAAGATGTTTATAATTGATAAAAGTAATCCTTTGATTAGGCAGATTTTATCAAATTGATAAATCGATTCTAACTAGTTGTAAGTGAATGGTTTTATATATTGTTTTGTCCTGAAATTTAAAATTTTGGTACCATGGCAATTAAAAAACAATACTTAAAAAGTAAGCCTGTCTGCAAAGTGACTTTTACCGTACCTGCAGATGAGGCAAAAACAGTTGCTGTAGTAGGGGACTTTAATAAATGGAACCCGAAAAAGAGCACTTTGAAGAAATTGAAGAACGGAACTTTTAAAGGCACGTTCGACCTACCTGTTGAGAACAGCTACGAGTTTAGATATTTAATAGACGGCAGTTATTCCAATGATGGTGAAGCCGATCGTTACCAGTGGAACGATTATGCCGGCACCGAGAATGCCGTTTTGGAAATATAAATTACCTGATCCGTCATTGGTTTGCCCCAAAGCCAATGGCGGTTTTTCTTTTTTGTTGGCAGAAGTGGTGCTATTTTGAAAAAATGGAGGTGTCTATTTCATCAAAAGAGGTGATTACATCATAATTCCATTTGCTGTAATCATTTTCGGCCGAATTCACGATAATTATTTTTTTGGCCTTGGAATTTTCAGCAGCCAATATTCCTGAAGTCGAATCTTCAAAAATCAATGTTTCACTTGCATCGATTTTTAAAACTTCCATGGCTTTTAAAAAGATTTCTGGATGCGGTTTGCTTTTTATTTTTCCGTTGCTATAAACGATTCGGTCGAAGTCAAAATACTTCTCTAATTTTAAGTGTTCAAAATAGAACTGTAGATTGTAAAGGTCGGAGGCCGTTGCAATGGTGAATGGGATTTGTATTTTTTCCAGATAATCCAAAAAGTCCAAAACTCCCGGGGCCAACTCCATTTTTTCTTTTAAACAGAGCGTCTGGTAAATATCCTCTTTTTCTATGCTTAAGGCTTGTATATCCGATTCAGATAAATCTTTGGAAAATAGGTTGGACATGATTTCGGCATTGTTTTTACCATGGATTTTAAAGTTTTTTTCTTCGTCCGTAAGTGCAAATGAATGCCGATTTAAAAATATGTCCCATGCTTGATTGTGCAAGTGGGTGTCAAAAAACAGAGTGCCATTAAAATCAAATACCACACCTTTTATCGCCATAAAGTTCAAATTTGATGAATTATCCGCCCGTTAAGACAAGTTTGGTCTATTTTGTCCAGTAATCCACAACAGTGACATCATCAATGTGTGGCCCGGCAATATCGCCAAAGGCGACATGGTCGGGGTGGGTAAGATATGTGTCGCGATCGGCCTCGCTATTAAAAGTCAAAAAGAAACAGTGGGTAAGTCCTTTATTCAGGTTTTCTGGGCTATTGTTCTTTCCCCATTCATATCCTTTTATTTCGGAAATTTTCGAGGGCAATTGATTGAATGCCTCCTCAACTTGTTTTATATTATCATCACTGGATGTCTCTTTAAACTTGAACAAGACTACATGGCGTAATATAGGGCCTGATTTATCTTCTGTTGTTTCCACGGTTACTTCCTCTTTTTCGATGATTTCTTTTTTGGTTTGGTTCCCGCAGCTGGCGAATAAAAGAGCGGCAAAAAGGGTGATGAAGGGTTTCATAGAGCTTTGATTTTAAGAGATTGCCGTTTTCATTTGGAGAAGTTGTTTAATGGTCTACACGGCCACAACACCTTTTATATGAGGATGCGGATCGTAGTTCAAGAGTTCAAAGTCATCAAAGGTGAAGTCAAAAATATCTTTGACCTCAGGATTCAATTTCATAGTGGGCAAGGGGCGGGGGTCACGGCTCAATTGCAGTTCCACTTGCTCCATATGGTTATTGTAAATGTGGGCATCGCCAAAGGTGTGGATAAAGTCTCCAGGTTGGTATCCACATACTTGGGCCATCATTAACGTGAACAACGCATAGGAGGCAATATTAAAAGGTACACCTAAAAAGATATCGGCACTACGTTGGTACAACTGACAAGAAAGTTTGCCATCGGCCACATAAAACTGGAAAAATGCATGACAGGGCGGGAGAGCCGCCTTTCCATTGGCGACGTTTTCCGCAAACGAAACCGATGTGTCCGGTAATACGCTTGGGTTCCATGCCGAGACCAGCATCCTGCGACTGTTCGGGTTGTTTTTCAATGTTTCCACCACTTCTTGGATCTGGTCTATCTCCTCGCTGTTCCAATTGCGCCATTGGTGCCCGTAAACAGGGCCAAGGTCCCCGTTTTCATCTGCCCATTCGTTCCAGATACGAACGCCGTTTTCTTGCAAATAAGCAATATTGGTATCCCCCTTTAAAAACCATAAAAGTTCATGGATAATTGATTTAAGGTGCAGCTTTTTTGTAGTCACCATAGGGAATCCCTCAGCAAGGTCGAACCTCATTTGATAGCCAAAAACACTCAACGTTCCTGTTCCTGTGCGATCTCCTTTCTGGTTTCCTTGCTCCAACACGTGCTTTAGAAGGTCATGGTATTGTTTCATGCTGTTTGTTTCGTTAACGGTGTTATATCGAGTGGTATTCCGTTTGTTGAAAAATGTATCGATAAATCGGTTTTCGATACAAAATCCTTTTAGGATTTCACTCAAACTGACATGTTTGTTTTTTAATTGTCATTTCGAACGAATGGAATGAGGAGAAATCCAAGACAACTCGACCTCCCTATCGACTACGCTCAATGTAGTAGCTCAATATGACAATAAACTAATCCATCGAAATTACTTCAATAAACAAGTTTATGGAATAGAAATTCAAAAGACTTATGAAGACTTTATTAACGGTGAAAAAGGATCTTTTACTTTACCTTTCTACCCTAGAATCATTCCTGCGATGGTAGCCGAAAGCAATGATGCCAAAGACCCGCCCAAAACGGCTTTCATACCAAAAGAGGAAAGCACTTTTCGTTGACCGGGGGCCAATGAACCAATGCCACCAATTTGGATACCGATCGAAGCAAAATTGGCAAAACCACAAAGCATATAGGTGGCCATAATAACAGATTTGTTGTAGGTGAAGTGAACACCGCTTGCCACATTTTTTAGGTCTGCCAATTGAATGTACCCGACAAATTCGCTGGCTGCCAATTTAATCCCTAGTAACTGTCCCATAAGCATAATATCCTCATTGGCGACCCCAATTAGCCACATTAATGGCGCGAACACGGTTCCCAATATCGCTTCAAGGGAAAACTCGCCATATGGGGAATTGGCGGCTATCCAAGTGTTCAATGTAGTGATATCTCCCAGCCATCCCAAAATCCCGTTGATCATGGCTATAAAAGCTACAAATACCAACAGCATAGCTCCAACGTTCAATGCGAGCTTAAGGCCTTCGGTGGTGCCATTGGCGATAGCGTCCAAGATATTGGCCCCGATTTTTTCCGAAGAGACTTCTACATCTGTATTGACCTTTTCGGTCTGTGGATATAGGATCTTGGATATGACAATTGCTCCTGGTGCGGCCATCACCGATGCGGCCAAGAGGTGTTTGGCGAATACCAAGCGGAGCTCTGGGTCGTCACCTCCCAAAAAACCAATGTAGGCGGCCAGTACCGCTCCTGCTACGGTGGCCATTCCACCTACCATTACCAGCAGTATTTCGGATTTGTTCATTTTTTCCAAATAGGCCTTGATCAGCAGCGGTGCCTCGGTCTGTCCCAGAAATATATTTCCTGCCACAGAAAGGCTTTCCGCACCCGAAATACCAAGTGTCTTGGAGAGTAGCCACGCCATCCATTTTACCACCACCTGTATCACACCCAAGTAGTAAAGAACGGAGGTCAAGGCAGAGAAAAATATGATGGTGGGAAGTACTTGAAAAGCGAATATGTACCCAAAAGTATCCATATCTACGACCAATCCCTCAAACAAAAATTGGCTGCCTGCTCTGGTAAAGTCCAGAATGCTCACAAAAATACTGCCTACCTGCTCAAATATGTATTGAACAAATGGAACTTTAAGTACACCTATAGCTATCAAAACCTGTAGGGATAGCCCTATGCCCACTGTTTTCCAGTTGATGGCCTTTCTGTTGGAACTGAACAAAAATGATATTAGAATAAGTACGGCCATACCCAGTGCGCCTCGTAAGAAAGTGCTGAACGTAAATCCTTGGTTAGGAATGATTTCGGCTGTTTGGGCAATTGTCGTTTCCTCCACAATGGTAGAACCAATGGCTACGTTAAGGGAATCTGCTGGCAATGAATTTTGGCCGAAAGCGACCGAACAAACGAATAAAAGTAGTAGTAAACTCTGGGTCTTTTTCGCCATGTAAGTGGTTGTTTATTTGCGCTTGGAAATTTCATCCCTCAATTTGGCAGCCTTTTCGTAGTCTTCGCTGGCCACTGCCTTGTCCAATTCTGTGTTGAGTTCCTCAAGGGACATTTCTCGGTACCCATGGGTGTCCGAACCGGATTCTATCTCCACGGTCTCACCTTCTTGAAGAATCTCATCGACCATAATGCTATCATCTTCATCTTCTTCCTTTTCCTTGGACGAGAATTTTAAGAAGATTCCTGCTTTGTCCAAGATGGTCTTGTACGTAAAGATGGGTGCATTGAACCTCAGGGCAAGGGCTATGGCATCGCTGGTACGCGCATCGATGATTTCCTCTTCGTTTTCACGCTCACAAATAATGCTGGAGTAAAATACACCATCGACTAGTTTGTGAATGATTACTTGTTTGACCACAATTTTGAACCTGTCAGCAAAATTTTTGAACAGGTCATGGGTCAAAGGTCGGGGCGGTTTTATCTCTTTTTCCAATGCAATGGCTATGGACTGTGCCTCAAAAGCTCCTATCACGATGGGAAGTTTACGGTCGCCTTCCTCTTCATTTAAAATAAGGGCGTACGCGCCATTTTGTGTTTGGCTGTATGATATCCCCTTAATTTTTAATCGTACTAAACTCATATATCTCCTCCTAAAGCAAAAGGGCCGTTCAAATAAGTGGCCTTACCAGTTATCTGAACAGCCCCTTGCAATGGGCAAATTAACAAAATTTAAGCGTTTTGGGCTTTAAATTCTTTTAATTTTTCGATGAGCTCGGGCACTACCTCAAAGGCATCGCCGACTATTCCATAATCCGCTGCCTTGAAGAAGGGAGCTTCAGGGTCGTTGTTGATGACCACTTTAACCTTGGAGGCATTGATCCCTGCCAAATGTTGAATGGCTCCGGAAATTCCTATGGCGATATAAAGATTGCTCGCTACAGGTTTTCCTGTCTGTCCCACGTGCTCGCTATGTGGACGCCACCCCATATCGGAAACGGGCTTAGAGCAGGCCGTGGCGGCTCCAAGTACATCCGCAAGCTCTTCTACCATGCCCCAATTCTCCGGACCTTTGAGACCGCGGCCTCCAGAAACCACGATATCGGCATCTGCGATGGTAGCTTTACCTACGACACGGTCGACTTCAACAGATTTTACACTGAAGGCATCGTCTGCCAATGATGGGCCAAAATTTTCAACGGAAGCTGAAACATTGCTTTCAACTACGCCGAAAGCGTTGCTGGAAACTCCAATGACTTTAATATCCGAGGTTATCTCCGTCAAGGCGAAACCTTTATTACTGAAAGCTGTTCTTTTTACTACAAAAGGAGAGGTGCTTTCGGGTGCTGCCACTACGTTGGGCACATAACCCGCGCTTAATTTGGCACTAAGGATAGGAGCTAGGAATTTACTGTCGGCACTGGAGCTCAATACAATTACTTTTGTGTCCTCTGCCTTGGCCGCTTGTGCCAATACATCTGCATAGGCCTTGGCGTTGAAAGTTGTCAAGGAGTCATCCGATACCTTTAGAACTTTGGAGACCCCATAGGTTCCCAATGAAGCATCGTCCTCTGCATTAAATGAAACCGCTGTTACGGTAGTGCCTAGGTCTTGGGCCACTTTATGTGCGTAAGAGGCCACTTCGAAGGCGTTTTTTTTGAATTTTCCCTTAAGGGATTCTGTATATACTAATACTGACATAATTTTTTGATCTTGTTTAGATAACTTTTGCTTCGTTGTGCAGTAAATCGACCAATTCCCCGACATTGCCAGCATCAACTAATTTTACTGGTCCTTTTGCAGCCGGTTTTTCGAATTTTTTGTCCTGTGTTGCCTGTGTGGCATCAACTGGCTCCACAACATTCAATGCTTTTTTACGGGCCATCATGATGCCTCTCATGTTTGGGATCCGTAGGTCACTTTCCTCGACCAATCCTTTTTGTCCGCCGATTACCAAAGGCAAGGAAGTGCTTATCTTTTCTTTACCTCCGTCGATTTCACGGATGGCAGTTGCGGTATCTCCTTCGACATCCAGAGATATACAGGTGTTCACGAAGTTCATGTCCAACAAGGTTGCCAACATCCCGGGAACCATGCCGCCGTTGTAGTCGATGGATTCCCTTCCTGCGATAATGAGGTCGTAGGCTCCGTTTTTCACCACTTCGGCCAATTGTTGGGCCACGAAAAAGCCATCGATAGGTTCAGCGTTCACCCTAATGGCTTCATCTGCACCTATTGCCAATGCCTTCCTTATGGTGGGCTCGGTCTGTGGGCCTCCCACGTTTACCACGTGGACGGTTGCGCCTTGTTTTTCTTTGAACCACATGGCACGTGTCAATCCGAATTCATCGTTTGGATTAATAACAAATTGGACCCCGTTTGTGTCAAACTTGGTATCCCCTTCCGTAAAATTGATTTTGGAAGTAGTATCCGGTACGTTGCTTATGCAAACTAAAATCTTCATATATACTTAAGGTTTATGTCTTCAAATATAAATATAAAATCCGAAATTTATTATGCATGCATAATAAATTTTGTTCTTTTTTTGGTTTTGCCCCGACTGATTTTCGGGTAGTTTTTGCTATTTTTGCTTGCGTTTTTAAGCAGACTATAACTATTTAGTACGATTCAATGAAAACATTACAATTTAGGGAGGCAGTAGCCGAGGCTATGTCCGAAGAAATGCGAAGAGATGAGAACATTTACCTGATGGGCGAGGAGGTGGCCGAATACAACGGTGCTTACAAGGCTTCCAAGGGCATGTTGGATGAGTTCGGACCGGAGCGTGTTTTGGATACCCCAATTTCAGAACTTGGTTTCGCCGGTATCGGTGTAGGCTCTGCAATGAATGGCAATAGGCCTATTATAGAATTCATGACATTCAACTTCTCTTTGGTGGGAATTGATCAAATTATAAACAACGCTGCCAAAATTCGACAAATGTCCGGTGGACAGTTCAATTGTCCAATTGTATTTAGGGGTCCTACGGCTTCTGCGGGACAGTTGGCCGCAACACACTCCCAAGCTTTCGAAAGCTGGTATGCAAATACGCCCGGATTAAAGGTAGTGGTGCCATCAAACCCTGCTGATGCAAAAGGTTTGTTGAAATCGGCTATTCGTGATGACGATCCTGTAATTTTTATGGAATCTGAGCAAATGTACGGTGACAAAGGAGAGGTGCCGGAAGGAGAGTACACTATTCCATTGGGTGTTGCGGATATCAAGAGAGAAGGTACGGACGTGACCATTGTTTCCTTTGGAAAAATAATTAAAGAGGCCTATAAAGCTGCCGATGAGCTGGAAAAGGAAGGTATCAGTTGCGAAATCATCGATTTGAGAACTGTTCGTCCTATGGACCATGATGCTATTCTTACTTCCGTAAAGAAAACAAATAGAATGGTGATCTTGGAAGAGGCTTGGCCTTTTGGTAACGTAGCTACCGAAATTATCTACCATGTCCAGGATAAGGCCTTTGATTACTTGGATGCACCTATCGTGAAACTGAACACTGCCGATACTCCAGCACCATATTCGCCAGTACTTTTGGAAGAGTGGTTGCCCAACAGCGATGATGTAATCAAAGCTGTTAAGAAAGTGTTATATAAGCTATAGAATCATATTTGTAAGGTATATTAGCCCTGTCAACCTAGTTGACGGGGCTTTTTTTAGGGAATATTTTTTGATTAGAAATTACTTTGAACCAAATTTGACCTGAATTGAACGGGATCAATGCATATGCTGTTCCCTAAGTCCCTTACATCTGCCTATGAAAAGAATCCTTTCTGTTTTTTTTCTACTATTTATTGCCTGTGTTTCTGCGCAGACCAAGATCGAGGGGGTAGTTACCGATGATACCGGTATGCCCATTGCCTTCGCTAACATCATATTTGTTAATTCATCAGAAGGTACCATTACCAACGATAATGGTCACTTTTATATGGAGTCGGATGAAACCTATGATGCCATCAAGGTATCATTTATTGGTTACGAGACCATGGAAATACCCTTGGAACAAAAGGTGACCTATGGAATGGAAATCGTACTTGCGGAATCTGCCGAACAACTGGATGAGGTGGTCATTTATACAGGAAAGCAGTCAAAAAAGAACAATCCCGCTATTGATATCCTGCGAAAGATCTGGGCAAAAAAGCGGGAGAACGGTGTGCGCAAGTTCAAGCAATATCAGTACGACAAGTACGAGAAGATAGAGTTCGATCTAAATACCATCGATAGCGCACTGATCAAGAGCAAGTTGTTCAAGGGATTGGAATTTATGTTCGAGGATTTGGATACTTCTCGCATCACAGGAAAGACCTATCTGCCCATGTTCTTGAACGAAACCTTTTCCAAGGTATACGGAGACAACGAGTTGGATAGGGAAAAGGAGGATGTATTGGGAAACAAAAACTCTGGATTTAGTGGCAACCAGTCCATAACGGCTTTTGTGGAAGATCTCTATTCCGATTATGATATCTACGATAATTACCTCAAGTTTTTTGATAAAAGTTTCACTAGCCCGTTGTCCAAGACAGGGGTGGATGTATATAATTATGTACTGTCCGACAGTACTTATATAGACAATAAATGGTGTTATAACATTATTTATTACCCCAGAAGGAAGAACGAACTCACCTTTAAAGGTGATTTTTGGGTGAACGATACCACCTTTGCCATCAAGAAAATAAATATGCAGGTCACCAAAAGTGCCAACATTAACTGGGTAAAGGAAATCTACATTGAGCAGGATTTCGAGGTAGTCAGCGATTCGGTCTTTTTGTTGAAGAGGGACTATATGCTGAGCGATTTCAGCTTTTCAAAGAAAGAGGATTCAAGGGGTGTGTATGGCAAACGCACCACCGTTTTTGATAATTACAACTTTAATAATCCAAGAACCGAAGAATTTTACAAAGCGGTTGCCGATCCATACGATCCACGTGTTTTTTCCCAGGACAGTGTTTTCTGGAAAAATGCCAGGTTGGAAAGTCTTAACGAGGACGAATCAGGTATATTCAAACTATTGGATACCTTGAAAACAGTGCCCAAATTCCGGACCTATTATGATATTGTGAGTGTTTTGGGATCTGGCTACATAGAAATCGATAAATGGAATATTGATATAGGGGATATCTACAGCACCTTCGGCTATAACGATGCGGAAGGTATTCGTTTAAGGGCTGGGGCCCGTACCTATTTTGGGCAGAACGACATGTGGCGATTGGAAGGTTACATGGCGTACGGTTTCAACGATCGGAAATTCAAGCATGGGTTTTCGGGCAAGTTTTTGCTGGACCGTAAGAATAGACTTATTATTTCCGGAGGGAACCGACGGGATATTGAACAGTTGGGACTGAGTTTAACCAGTACCAATGATGTCATGGGCAGGAGTATCGCCTCGTCCTCTTTGGTCACCGTGGGTTCCAATAATAGGTTGACCAACATAAACCTATCCACCCTCAATTTTGAGATGGAACCGGTTAAGAATTTCAGAATAGATTTAGGCGGGTCCTTTAGGACTTTAAGCTCTGCTCTACCTGATGCATTCAGTTTGGATTATGTGGATGTGGATTCACCAACAGGAATAGCTTCCGAGGTAAAACAATTCGACCTAAGTACAACCTTGATCTATACTCCGGGAAAACGGACTATTGGTTATGGTGTGGAGCGTTCCAATATCAATGACGACTACAGTACCTTGGTCTTGAAATATACCAAAGGTGTGGATGGTTTCCTGGAAAGTGATTTTGATTACGAAAAGCTCCAGTTTTCTTATCAACAGCCATGGCAAATCGGCGGGTTTGGCCGGTTGACCAGTAGCGTGGAACTTGGTAAAACCTTCGGCACTGTGCCATTGGGTCTTTTAAGTGTGATCCCGGGAAATCAAACACTGTTCTCTCTGTACAATGTATTTCCCAATTTGGATTTTTATGAGTTTGTTACGGACACCTACGCTACGGTCCATTTGGAACATAACTTTAATGGCCGTCTGTTTTCGCGAATCCCCCTATTGCGTAAACTCAATCTCCGTGAGATTGTAGGGGTAAGAGGGGCATGGGGTCAATTGTCCGAAGAGAACATTGCCTTGAGTGCTCCGACCAACATTCCTTTGATGGCGCCCGAGGACCAAGTCTATTGGGAGTACTCGTTAGGTGTGGGCAATATTTTCAAAATACTTCGGATCGACTTCAATTTTAGGGGTAATTACCTAGAAAATCCAGATGCAAGAGCATTTGGGATTACCGGAACTTTCGGATTTAGCTTTTAAATAGCACGAAACAGGCAATTTATGCCGTCTATTCCAGTTATACTGGTTATTTTTGCATAATAAATATATATCACTAACATGTCTAAAAAACCACGTATTACCTTTGATGTACTGGTAGAAATCCCCAAAGGTAGCAGAAACAAGTACGAATACGATTTTACCCTTAACAAGATCCGATTTGATAGAACCTTATTTTCCTCGATGATGTATCCTGGAGATTATGGCTTTATCCCTGAGACCTTGGCCTTGGATGGCGACCCACTGGATGTATTGGTTCTATGTACCGAGCCGACCTATCCTATGGTAGTTGTTGAGGTTAAGCCAGTCGGGGTTTTTCATATGACCGACGAAAAAGGTCCGGATGAAAAAGTAATCTGCGTACCGGTTTCCGATCCTATCTGGAGCAAAAGGGACGACATCAGTGAATTAAATCCACACCGTTTGAAAGAGATTGAACACTTTTTCCAAGTGTATAAGGATTTGGAAGAGAAGAAAGTAGATGTTGGTGGCTGGGGAGATGTCAATGAGGCCGTAAAAATCTATCATGAATGCGTTCAACGTTACGAAGATAGCGAGCATAAAAAACGCAGAGCATACACGATATAGATTACATAATAATAACTTTAAAAAAATGCGCTTTTAATAATTAAAGGCGCATTTTTTTTATTACTTCGTATTTTATTACATTAGCTGGCATTAAAAAATTCTAAACAATCTAACCTATGGATTTAATCGTAAAATTTTTGCCCGTATTTGGTCTTTTAGCCCTCCTTTATGTGTTCGTCAAGAACGTTTGGATAACCAAGCAAGAGGTCGGGGACGAAAAAATGGCAAGGATTGCCAAGAACATTGCAGATGGTGCAATGTCCTTTTTAAAGGCTGAATATAAAATACTGAGCATTTTTGTAATCTGTGTGGCCATTCTGCTCTACTTTAAAGGAAGCAATGAAACCGGCTCAAACGGTATGGTTGCACTTTCCTTTGTTGTTGGGGCCATATGTTCCGCCTTGGCCGGATTTATTGGTATGAAGGTGGCGACAAAAGCGAATGTCAGAACCACCAATGCTGCTCGAACATCTTTGGGAAAGGCCCTTGAGGTAGCTTTCGCAGGTGGTGCCGTTATGGGATTGGGAGTAGTTGGACTTGGGGTATTGGGGCTCAGCGGACTATTTATGGTGTATAGCGGACAGGGCTGGGAAATCGGTGAAGTACTGAACGTATTGTCCGGTTTTTCATTGGGTGCCTCTTCTATTGCTCTTTTTGCCCGTGTGGGTGGGGGTATCTACACAAAGGCTGCCGATGTAGGAGCCGATTTGGTAGGTAAGGTAGAAGCGGGGATTCCTGAAGATCATCCGTTAAACCCTGCGACCATTGCTGATAATGTTGGGGACAATGTTGGAGATGTGGCCGGTATGGGTGCTGACCTTTTTGAATCCTATGTCGGTTCCATTATAGGTACCATGGTATTAGGTGCAGTTTTTGCCGGTCTGCCCGAGTTTCAATCGGCATTTGATGGTTTGGGAGCAGTTTACCTTCCCTTGGCACTCGCCGCGGTGGGAATCATTATGTCCATCATAGGTACCTTCTTTGTTCGCGTCAAGGATGGTGGGAACCCACAGACTGCTTTGAACATTGGAGAGTTCGGTTCTGCGGGACTGATGTTGATAGCTTCTTATTTTCTGATAACTGGAATGCTTCCAGAATCTTGGGTCGAAGCCGGAAGGGAATATACTTCTCTAGGTGTTTTCTTAGCGACGATCGCTGGTTTGGTAGCAGGTCTACTGGTAGGTAAAGTAACTGAATATTACACGGGAACGGGAACCAAACCGGTAAACTCCATAGTGCGCCAATCAGAAACTGGTTCCGCAACAAATATTATCGCAGGACTCGGCGTAGGGATGATGTCCACTGCCATTCCGATCATACTTATCGCTGCCGCCATTTTGGTTTCACACTATTTTGCAGGTCTTTACGGTATTGCAATTGCAGCTGTTGGGATGTTGGCCAATACAGGTATTCAGTTGGCAGTAGACGCTTACGGACCAATTTCCGATAACGCTGGTGGTATTGCAGAAATGGCAGAACTTCCAGGGGAAGTACGTGATAGAACAGATAAATTGGACGCTGTAGGAAATACTACTGCCGCCATTGGTAAGGGATTCGCCATTGCCTCTGCCGCACTGACGGCTTTGGCTTTATTTGCGGCCTTTATGAAGACCGCCGGGGTCAAATCCATTGATGTTTCTCAGCCAGATATCATGGCAGGGCTTCTTGTTGGAGGAATGCTTCCATTTGTATTCTCCGCACTTTCCATGAATGCCGTTGGGCGCGCAGCCATGTCCATGATCGAAGAAGTACGTAGACAGTTCAAGGATATACCTGAATTAAAGGCGGCCTTGGAAATTATGAGAAAGCACAATTCCGACCTTTCAAAGGCAAGTAAAGAAGATATGGAAATCTTTGAAGCTGCAGATGGAAAGGCCGAATATGAGAAATGTGTGGAGATTTCCACTCAGGCATCCATTAGGGAAATGGTATTTCCTGGCCTTTTGGCTATAGCCGTACCCGTGGCCATAGGTTTTATCGGAGGTGCCGAAATGTTGGGAGGATTATTGGCCGGTGTAACAACAGCAGGTGTACTTATGGCAATCTTCCAATCCAATGCTGGTGGTGCATGGGACAACGCCAAAAAAACTATCGAAAGTGAAGGTCGTAAGGGTAGTGATGCACATAAGGCCGCAGTTGTAGGTGATACCGTTGGCGATCCTTTTAAGGATACTTCGGGTCCATCCTTGAATATTTTGCTTAAATTGATGTCCGTTGTGGCATTGGTCATAGCTCCAAGTCTTGTAAGTCTTGCTCCAGCCGATGAGGTGGGGATGGTGAAACAGGATGGAACAATGATTACAATAACAGAGGAAGGGATGAAAGAAACCAAGTCTGTTGAAAAGCAAATCCGTGTAGAGGTGAGCAATACAGCAGATGGTTCCTTTAAAGCAGTTGTGATTTCCAGTACCAATGTAAATGGTGAACTAGTGGAGGAGACCAAAGAGTTTACTGCCGATACAAAAGAAGAATTGGAGAAAAAAATTCAAGAATATAAGAGTGCCGAGGCAAAGGATTAGCTCGCGCTTTTTTGAAAGCTGGAAAAACCACGCCAATTGGCGTGGTTTTTTTATGGATTTAATTTAAAAGTTATGGGGATCGAGTATGGTACCTTAACTGGTGTGCCTCTTTGTTTTCCGGGTTGGAATTTGGGTAACTTGGAGATAATCCGTGCAGCCTCCTTTTCCAAGCTTTCATGTGGTCCACGAAGCCTTATGTCTCCTACACTTCCATCTTTTTGAACAGTGAATATGACACTGACCCTTCCTTCAAGTCCCATTTCTTGGGCCATTTCCGGGTAACGGAAATTTTTGCGTATGTGCTTTAGCATCTGTTCTTGGAAGCAAGCTCTTTTCCCTTTTTCAGTCTTTTCATTTTCACATCCCGGAAAAATGGGAGCATCCTCTATAAGGATAAAGGGGACCTCGTCAGGAATTTCCTCTTCTTCTACCTCAATACTTTCAATGGGCGCAATCTCCGTATTCTGATCGGAATCCGATGATTTGATAACGTCTTCAATTACGTCCTCTTCATCTTCTACCACATCTATTACCGGAGGTGTCTGTACTTGTGGCTTTGGGGGGTCGGGCAATTTGTGGAAAGTTATCGGTGGCTCCTCCTCCAGAAGTGTTCTTGGGTCCATTTGCCCCGTATCCCAATCGGAAATTGGGTCATAGCTTTTCCATTCCAAGGCCAAGTAGGCCATGAGCAATACCAAGGTCATCCCTACAAAGAAGTAGAGTAGGCTATTTCTTTTGACCTCTAAGTTTGGATTCTTTTTCGGTTCCATAATTTTCAAGTTTTTACCTTACAAAAGGTGTAGTTAATAGCTGTGGGCTCGTCCCAGTCCTAAACTACCTCGAAAAATTACCGTATTAAACTGCCAATGAGTGAACAGGTTGTTTGAATGAGTAAAATGGAAATGTTATTTAAAATGACATGGAAATTCCAAGGCCCATTTGTTTTCCATTATAAAAAGGGGCTACCATTCCATCCGCTGTTTTCCTGTCTTTAAAAAATGCATTTTTGATATAAGGGTGCACCCAATAGGCTATTTTGGTGCTCAATATTCCAATTCCGGCACCTGCTGCCACGTCGGTGAGCCAATGGCGATCGTTGTACATTCTAAAAAATCCGGTTCCTGTGGCAACCGCATAGCCCATAACACCGTACCACGGCGAAATATCCCTGTATTCTTGAAATAAAAACTCGGCCCCCATAAATGCTGTTGCTGTATGTCCCGAAGGAAATGAGTTGTTGGAAGAACCATCCGGTCGTTCTACATTGGATGTCTTTTTTATGGTATTGACCGTTGCACCCATAATCAAGTAGGCCGTCCCCAAAATTATGGTTCTATCCTTAAAATTATGCTTGCCCTCGACGCCCAGGGCATTCAATGCATAAACGGATAAAAACGGTGAGTACTGGGAAACATCGTCAATAGTGAACTTGGTGTCTATATGCTCACTGAGTTCGTTTTTGATGTCGGCATTGAGAAATTTTAATTGATGGCTTTCCAAACCTACGATTCCGTATGTGATCAGGGAAGCAGGAATTATTAAAGATTGTAATTTCGGTTTTAGGGCTTTGCCTTTTTGAAGCGAATCTGTTTTGCTTTTCTGGGCAAAAATATGGGTGGATAAAACAAATAGGAGAATCAGAATTTTTTTGAAATGCTTCATTTCCGACAAAAAGGAACCTATTCGAATAAACCATGAATTTCCCCATCAATCCGATTGATGACCTCTCCAAGATCTTCTGGATTGTCGACAAAATCCAAATTGTCCACATCAAAAATGAGCAACTTGCCTTTTTCGTAGGTATTCACCCAAGCTTCATAACGTTCATTCAATCGACTCAGGTAATCAATGGAAATGGAGTTTTCATAATCCCGCCCCCTTTTATGGATCTGGCTGACCAGATTGGGGATGGAACTGCGTAGGTAGATCATTAGGTCTGGGGGCTGGACCAAGGATTCCATCAATTCAAAGAGCCCTTTGTAATTCTCATAATCCCTATTGGTCATCAATCCCATGGCATGAAGGTTCGGAGCAAAAATATGGGCATCCTCGTAAATGGTCCTGTCCTGTATCACGTTTTTGCCACTTTCCCTGATTTTTAGGATCTGTCGGTACCTGCTGTTCAAAAAGTAAATCTGTAGGTTAAAGCTCCAACGCTCCATTTGGGTGTAAAAATCATCCAGATATGGATTGTCCACTACATCTTCAAAATGGGCCTCCCATTTATAATGTTTTGCAAGTAAGTTTGTTAAAGTGGTTTTTCCAGCGCCAATATTTCCTGCTACAGCAATATGCATGGGATGTGATTGTTTTTAAGTTGGTGTTTATGGATGAGGGAATTTCTAATCGCCGCAATATACAAAGTATATCCGCTTATCGAAAAAAAACTGGTTCAAATGAGGCGTTGAATATTAGCTCCCGACAAAGTTTTAAATTATCGGGCAAATATGTACTTTTGCGCTTCAAAACGAGGAAAGATTTGACTGATTGCAACCTCTGTTACCTTTCAAGGTATACGAAAAATGCTAAAGCAGTTCGTGCCGACCAAAATTGGCATCTCTTCATCAAGGGTAAGGAACTTCTTCGCAATTCTGTCAAGTCTATGATTTTAAAAAAGAGAAATGGCGTATTTGTTTACATCGGAATCCGTTAGTGAGGGACATCCGGATAAGATAGCAGATCAGATAAGTGATGCACTATTGGATAATTTTTTGGCCTTTGACCCTGAAAGCAAAGTAGCTTGTGAAACTTTGGTGACAACGGGCCAAGTGGTCTTGGCAGGAGAAGTTAAGAGCCATACATATGTGGATTTGCAGAGTATAGCACGCGACGTGATCAACAATATTGGCTACACCAAAGGGGAATATAAGTTTAGCGGTGATTCCTGTGGAGTGATTTCTTTGATCCATGAGCAATCACAGGACATCAACCAAGGCGTTGATAGAGGAAGCAAGGAAGAACAAGGTGCTGGTGATCAAGGAATGATGTTCGGCTATGCCACTACGGAGACCGATAATTACATGCCTTTGGCATTGGATATTTCCCATAAGATATTGGAGGTACTCGCGGACTTAAGGAGAGAGGGAACACGAATTCCATACCTGCGCCCGGACGCAAAGGCCCAGGTTACCATCGAATACTCGGATGATAATGTCCCGCAACGAATCGATACGATAGTGGTCTCGACCCAACACGATGAATTTGACTCGGATGATGCCATGTTGGCCAAAATCAAGGAGGATATCATCAATATTTTGATTCCAGAGGTGAAAAATTTACTTCCGGAGAGTATTCAAAAATTGTTTACGGACAACATCAAGTATCACATCAATCCAACTGGAAAATTTGTGATCGGAGGTCCTCACGGTGATGCCGGCCTTACCGGAAGAAAAATAGTTGTGGATACCTATGGTGGAAAGGGTGCCCACGGGGGAGGAGCCTTCAGTGGAAAAGACCCGAGCAAGGTGGACCGAAGTGCTGCCTATGCAGCAAGGCACATGGCCAAAAACTTGGTGGCCGCCGGAGTTGCAGGTGAAATTTTAGTACAGGTAAGCTATGCCATTGGGGTAGTGGAACCCACATCGATTTTTGTGGACACCTACAAGTCTTCCAATTTGAAGATGACCGATGGTGAGATAGCAAAAAAAGCAGCAGAACTTTTTGATATGAGGCCTTTTGCCATCGAGGAGCGTCTAAAACTACGTAACCCGATTTACTTGGAAACAGCCGCTTATGGACATTTGGGCAAAGACCCAAGAACCGTAACCAAGGTGTTCGAATCCCCATATAATGGTAGGATTGAAAAGGAAGTGGAACTATTTACCTGGGAAAAATTGGATATGGTGGATAAGGTGAAGGAGGCCTTTGACCTGTAGGGCAAAAAATAAACAGTACTAAAAAGGGGCTCCAAGAGCTCCTTTTTTTTATTGGTATACTCCCATGAACTTTAGTAGCTTTAGCAAATCAAAAAGTATTAAAATGAGAAGTTCGGTTAGAATCCTATTACTAAGCGCTTTAATGTTGACGGTCTCCGTCAGTTGTAAAAAAACAGTCAAGACCGAGGTGCAAGAAGTCGACACCTATGTGGCCGACAATTATACCAAAAAAGAGGTGGACATTGAAATGCGTGATGGGATAAAACTGCATACGACCATTTACTCTCCCAAGGATACTTCACGGGAGTATCCCATCATTATGCAGCGCACCCCATATAGTTCCAGACCTTACGGTGAGGGGAATTTTAGGACCAAGATCGGGCCGAACGAGCATTTGATGAAAGAAGGGAATATCATCGTTTACCAAGATGTTAGGGGAAGATGGCTCAGTGAAGGCCATTATGTGAATATGAGGGCCTATATACCCAACAAAACATCAAATGATCAGGTGGACGAGAGTTCGGATACCTATGATACCATTGAGTGGCTGGTGAACAATGTGGAAAACAATAATGGTAACGTGGGTATTTGGGGAATCTCCTATCCTGGTCATTATGCCACATATGCCACGGTGGACGCGCACCCTGCGCTAAAGGCCGCCTCCCCACAAGCATGTATAGGGGATTTCTTTTTTGATGATTTTCATCACAACGGGGCCTATCTGTTGAGTTACTTTAGGGCAACCTCGCTTTTTGGAACCCCTAGACCCAACGGAGATGCGCCGATCGATACGGCATGGTACACTTTGCCGAACCTGCCCACCGAAGACCAGTATCAGTTCTTTTTGGAGGCAGGACCATTGAAAAATCTAGATTACTTTTTCGAGTATGAAACCGCGGATACCCCTACAATGCGTCCCGAGGGTGTGACCGATGATTATTTCTGGAACGAGCTCAAGGAACATCCCAATTACGATGAAATGTGGCAGAGTAGGGGACTGATCCAACATTTGAAAAATGTAAAGAGCAGTGTCGCCACCATGATCGTGGGAGGGTGGTTTGATGCTGAGGACCTGTACGGACCGTTGGAAACATATAAAAACATAGAAAAGTACAACGAAGGTAATTACAACACCATGGTGTTCGGGCCATGGGACCATGGAGGTTGGGCCCGCGACAAGGAGCGCAATGTAGTGGGCAACTACTATTTCGGGGACTCTATTTCACTTTTCTTTCAAAAGGATATTGAAACCAAGTTCTTCAATCATTTCCTAAAAGGGGAAGGTGATAAGGATACCGGACTGCCGGAGGCCTATGTATTTGATACGGGAAAAAAGGAATGGAAACGATATGATGCGTGGCCGCCCACAAATGCAGTGAAACAGACCATGTACCTTTCCGAAGATCAAGAACTGACAACAGAGCAAAAGGGAACTACAGGAATCCAGTTTATAAGCGATATAAAAAAACCAGTGCCCTATTCCGAAGATGTAAAGACTGTTTTTACACCTAGAAAATACATGACCGACGATCAGCGCTTTGCTGCTCGCCGTTCCGATGTTCTGGTTTTTGAAACCGATGTGATGGAAGAGGACCTCACCTTGGCGGGCGATATCTTGGCTAAATTGAAAGTGGCCACGACCGGTACAGCTGCAGATTGGATCGTAAAGGTGATCGATGTGCATCCATCGGATGCCGAGACCAATGAGGAAATGCAAGACCACCTAAAAATGAGCAATTACCATTTAATGGTTAGGAGCGAGGTGCTCCGCGGTAGGTTCAGAAATAGCTTCTCCGACCCGGAACCGTTCACTCCCAACCAAAAGACGGATGTGGACCTTAAACTTCAGGATGTATTCCACACCATAAAAAAAGGGCACAAACTGCAGATTCAAGTTCAAAGTACATGGTTCCCGCTTATCGATCTAAATCCGCAGACCTATGTGGACAATATCTTTAAGGCGGATGAATCCGACTTCAAAACACAGACACATACCGTATTTACCGATTCCAATATTGAGTTTACGGTATTGAAATAAAAAAAACAGGAGTTCGTGGGGCAAACCCGCTTGATGAAAATTTTCCAAAAGATTAGGAAAATCGACCTTTCCATCAGTATATTTGTCCCACGAAGTTCAAACACGTATTGTCAGTTATCAAGAAAGGTGGAGGGAATAGACCCGTTGAAGCCTTAGCAACCCTTGGCCCAGTCAAGAAGGTGCTACATTCTATCCCGTTGGGAATAGATAACATCACAGGTAGTTTCTGCCCCTTCTTTCTTATAACCTTTACTATTTATTAATTTTTCGACCCATTGGGTCTACAGTTGTTTATATGGATTTAAGGCATTTGGCCATATCGGATTTTAAGACATTGAACGGGTCCGTTCAGGACTTGGAATTGTCATATCAAGTTTTTGGCAAACCGTTGCATACGGCCCCCATTATTTTGGTGAACCATGCACTTACGGGAAACTCCAATGTGGCGGGCAAAGAAGGTTGGTGGTCCGATTTGATCGGAGACGGAAAATGTATCGATACCGAGAAGTACACGATTTTATCCTTTAATATTCCAGGGAACGGTTTTGATGGATTTGTCATCGAAAACTACAAGGATTTTGTAGCTGGTGATATTGCCAGAATATTTCTTTGGGGGCTCGAGCAGTTGGATATTGATCAACTGTTCGCCATTATCGGTGGCTCTCTAGGCGGTGGTATCGCCTGGGAAATGACCGCTATCAACCCAAACATTACGGAGCATTTGATTCCCGTGGCATCCGATTGGAAATCGACAGATTGGTTGATTGCCAATTGTCAGATTCAAGAACAGTTTTTGGTGAATTCAAAACAGCCCGTTCACGATGCACGTATGCACGCCATGTTGTGCTACCGTACGCCGGAATCCTTCAAGGAAAGGTTCAAAAGAAGTACCAATGAGGAGCTTAAAGTGTTCAATGTGGAATCTTGGTTGATGCACCACGGGAAAAAACTACAGGAGCGCTTTCAGTTATCCGCATATAAGTTGATGAACCAACTGCTAAAGTCGATAGATATTACCAGAAATGGTGATGCCGCTTTCAAGGCTTTACAGGAAAGTAACACCAAAATACATATCATTGGGGTGAATTCCGATCTGTTCTTTACAGCCGAGGAAAATAAGGAGACCTTTAAGCGGTTGGCGCAGGCCAATGCCAATGTTACTTATGGTGAAGTACAGTCGCTCCATGGCCACGATGCTTTTTTAATGGAGTTTGAACAATTGGAAAAATTGCTACAGCCTGTTTTCCAACCCGAGGGTAAGACGGAACGAATCAAAATATTGAAGTTCGGAGGTAAATCACTGGCCAATGGAGAGGGTATTGAAAGGGTACTCAAGATCATTGCCAAAAGAGCAGTGGTAAATGAACAGTTTGCAGTTGTGGTCTCCGCTAGGGGAAAGGCTACAGATCAATTGGAAAATCTGCTCGACAAAGCTGCCTCGGGAAAGGGTTTTGAGGAAGAGCTGAAGAAGTTTGCATCCTATCAGAAAAATAATTTTGATATAGATATTTCAGAAGAACTGAACGCTATAGAAAAAATATTGAACGGGGTTTCCTTGACAGGGGACTACAGCTTAAAAACGAAGGACGAAATATTGTCTTATGGTGAATTGTTGTCTGCCAAATATGTAACCGCCTCCCTGAATGCAACCGGATTGAACGCAAAGCTTTTCGATTCAAGGAAATTGATAACCACCGATGACAATTATAGTAATGCCGAAGTGGATCAAAGTACATCCAAGGAAAACGTACTTCGTTATTTCCACGAATTGGATTCGGGCACCATTCCCGTGATAACCGGATTCATCGGTTCCAATAGGGATGGGTCCACAACCACCTTGGGAAGAAACGGCAGTAACTATTCCGCTGCCTTATTGGCCAATTATTTGGATGCTTCCGAATTGATTAATTACACCCATGTGGACGGTATATTTACCGCCAACCCTGATTTGGTGAGCGACGCTAAATTAATAGATGTAATATCGTACAGTGAGGCGAACGAACTGGCCAACTTTGGTGCAAACATACTGCATGCAAAGACCATTATACCTTTGATCGAGAAGAACATACCATTGCGAATCTGCAATACCTTCAACGATGATAACGAAGGTACATTGATCGGTCCTAAAACGGATAATGGTGGCATAAAATCACTATCGGTATTGGACCATATGGCCCTTATTAATTTAGAGGGTAGGGGCTTACTGGGAAAAGTTGGGGTAGACATGAGAATTTTTAGGGCATTGGGTCAAAATGGCATCAGTGTAGGTATTGTTTCCCAGGGGTCATCGGAAAGAGGTATCGGACTGGTCGTGGATGGATCCAAAGCAGATAAGGCCAAGAAAGTATTGGACCAAGAATTCGAGACCGATTACTCATCAAAGGATATCAACCAGATTACAGTGGTCAAAGATGTTTCGGTCATATCCATTGTTGGAATGGACTTGAGCAGTTTTCACAAACCGTTCAATGCCTTGGCCAAAAATCAGGTCATTCCCTTGCTGTTCAATAATACGGTGACAGGAAAGAATGTGAGCATGGTGGTAAAGAAATCCGACCTGCATAAGGCCATTAATGTAATTCATGGACAAATTTTTGGAATCGCCAAGAAAATCAATTTGGCCCTGTTCGGCCATGGAACCGTTGGAGGTACATTGATAGATCAGATTCTGGATTCCGAAAGGAGTATTGAAGAGCGAAAAAGCTTGGATCTTCGAATTTTTGCCGTATCCAATTCCAGAAAAGTATTGTTGGATGCCAAAGGAATAGGGGCGGATTGGCAAGAGCGTTTGGAAAAGGAGGGGGTGCCCTATCAAGTGGATGATATTATATCGTTTGCCAAAAGAAACCACCTGGAAAACCTGATCGCAGTCGATAATACCGCAAGCAATACATTTGTTGAGAACTATGAACCTTTGGTAAAACATGGTTTTGACCTTGTTTCTTCAAATAAGATTGCAAATACCTTGAGTTTTGATACTTACAAAAGTCTAAGGAAATGTTTGGAGTCCAATCAAAAGCAGTATTTGTACGAGACCAATGTGGGGGCAGGGCTTCCGTTAATAGATACCATTAAGCTGTTACATTTATCCGGGGAGAACATTACACGGATAAAAGGAGTATTCTCTGGCTCATTGAGCTATATATTCAACACCTTTTCAGAGAAAGATGTTTCTTTTTCCGAAATTGTCAAGGAAGCTATGGAGAGCGGGTTTACCGAACCCGACCCAAGGGAAGATCTTTCAGGGAACGATGTTGGAAGAAAATTATTGATTCTGGCCCGGGAACTGGACTTACAGAACGAGTTTTCCGATATCACTGTGAACAATCTGATCCCGGAGGATCTGCGCACATTGGATTTTAATGATTTCATGGGGCGAATAGGTGAAATGGATGCTGTTTATGAGAAAATCAAGGCTGGTCAACAAGCCGGGCATGTATTGCGCTATGTCGGTGATCTTCATGGAGACCTTCAACAGGATAAGGGTGTGTTGGACGTTAAATTGATACCGGTTCCCAAGGAAAGTGCATTGGGACATGTAAAAGGTTCCGATTCCATAATTGAAATTTATACGGAGTCCTATGGTGAGCATCCATTGGTGATTCAAGGCGCCGGTGCAGGAGCCGCTGTAACGGCAAGAGGAGTATTTGGTGACATTTTAAGAATAGCAGAAAAGATATGAGCAAGCAAGGCAAGAAATTTGAGACACAGGCAATACGGACGCAGATGGAACGCAGTCATAATTTGGAGCATTCAAGCCCCATTTATATGACATCCAGTTTTGTATTCGAGGATGCTGAAGATATGCGGGCATCTTTTGCGGAGGAAAAGGAGCGGAACATATATTCCAGGTATTCCAATCCAAATTCATCCGAATTGATCGATCGTGTATGCAAAATGGAAGGTGCGGAGAATGGGTTCGCTTATGCCTCTGGCATGGCCGCAGTTTTTTCCACATTGGCAGCTTTGTTGGACTCGGGTGACCATGTGATATCCTCCAAGAGTATTTTTGGCTCCACACATACGCTGTTTACCCAGTTTTTTCCAAAATGGAACATAGAGACCAGTTATTTTGATGCCAATGATCTTTCGGAAATAGAGGGACTTATAAAACCCAATAGCAAGATCCTTTATGTGGAGACACCTACCAATCCCGGGGTGGATGTATTGGACCTGGAAGTATTGGGGCAAATTGCAAAGAAGCACGGGCTTATTTTTGTAGTGGATAATTGCTTTGCCACTCCCTATTTACAGCAGCCCATAAAGTTTGGGGCTGATTTGGTCATTCATTCAGGCACCAAACTTATGGATGGTCAGGGAAGGGTGCTGGCCGGTATTACGGTAGGTAGTGGTGAATTGATGGACAAAGTATATCGTTTTTCAAGGATTACCGGACCGGCCTTATCTCCCTTTAATGCGTGGGTGTTGTCCAGAAGTTTGGAAACATTGGCCATTAGGGTCGATAGGCATTGCGAGAACGCCCTAAAGTTGGCTACATTTTTGGAAGGTCACGATAAAATTGAATGGGTTAAATATCCATTCTTAAAATCACATCCAAAGCACGAAATTGCAAAAAAACAAATGAAGGCCGGAGGTTGTGTGGTAGCTTTTGAGGTTAAGGGAGGTCTCGATGCCGGAAGGAAGTTTTTCGATAGTATCGAATTGTTGTCACTGTCCGCCAATTTGGGGGATGCCCGTAGTATTGTGACCCACCCCGCATCCACGACCCACAGTAAGCTCACTACGCAGGAGCGCCTGGCCGTTGGTATATCGGATGGCATGGTTAGGGTGTCCGTAGGCTTGGAGCATATCGATGATATTATTTCTGATATCGAGCAAGCTCTGGGATAATATTTTGATACCTGAAATTAGGGAGGTAGGTTGTTAATTTTCCCTATATTCGTATGATGCTCTCCAAGAAGACAAAATACGGACTCAAAGCCTTAACCTACCTCGCTAAGGTGTCGGACAATCAGCCCATTCAAATAGCTGAGATTGCGAAGCACGAGAATATTTCGCAAAAATTTTTAGAAAGTATTTTACTTACTTTAAGAAGAAACGGTCTGTTGGGCTCAAAAAAAGGTAAAGGTGGAGGATATTACCTAATCAAGGAGCCAAAAGATATTCTCATGACCACGGTAATGAGGGTATTGGAGGGTCCTATTGCCATGGTCCCATGTGTCAGTTTGAATTTCTATGAAAAATGTGACGACTGTCCCGATGAAGGGGAGTGCTCCGTGCACAAATTAATGTTACAGGTCCGGGATAGTGCACTTGAGGTGTACAGGAACAATACCCTGGAAGATCTACTCTAAACTAATCAAGGTTTTATTGCTTTCTAGTTGATTATTGAAAAAAATCAGCCCTATTTTTCGTTAATCTACTAAAACTATAGGATAAAAGTAATTTTATGTTGCCATTTGCTTTTCGTTCCAAAAAATAATTTTACTTTTGAAAACCCTACTAAATCGATAGGGTAAAAAAAGAATAAAAAATGATCACGGAGCAATTATTGGTGAAAAGGGAAAAGGAGCAGGGTACTTATGAAAAGGACAGTACATCCGAAAGCCCTAAAAGGAGTATTGTGAAATCCATAAGTTGGAGAGTGGTCGGCACCTTGGATACCATTATTATTTCATGGCTCGTAACAGGAACCTTGTCGTTGGCATTTTCCATCGGTTTGGTGGAGCTGGTGACCAAAATGGTACTCTATTTTTTTCACGAAAGAATATGGAACTCCATAAAATGGGGTAAATAAAATAGCTGGATATGGCATTGACTCAAGAAGAAATACAAAATTTGAATCGCCAATTTAAAGGCATTCCTCCGGAAGAGATTATTTCGTGGGCCATCAACCATGGGAAATTACCTGTGGTCACCACCAATTTTAGACCCTATGAGGTAGCTATCCTCAGTGCAGTGACCGAGGTGGACAATAAAATTCCTGTCATTTGGTGCGATACCGGATACAATACCCCGCAAACCTATAAACATGCAGAGGAACTGATCGCAAGATTGGGCCTGAACATAAAATTGTTCGTTCCCAAGCAGACAACTGCCCACAGGGATGCGGTAATGGGTATACCACAAATAGATGACCCCATGCACAAAGAGTTCACCGAGCAGGTTAAGCTGGAACCTTTCCGCAGGGCCATGGAGGAGTATAAACCTGATGTTTGGTTTACCAATTTAAGAAAAGGACAGACTGCACACAGGGATTCCCTGGATGTATTGAGCTTGAGCAAAGACGGTGTATTAAAGGTCAGTCCGTTTTATCATTGGAGCGATACCCAACTGGATGCCTATTTAAAGGAGCGTCAATTGCCCAATGAGCACAAATACTTCGATCCCACAAAAGTATTGGCCAACCGTGAATGCGGTTTGCACACCTAATCAACGATAATGAATATTCGCCTCTCTATGGGGTGATCTCAACTAAAAGATATAGCCTTGAGCACACTTGCAGAAGAAATTAAAAAGCCGAAAATCGCCAGTCAGTCAGAAAGACCGGGTGCAAATGCTTTGGAGCACGAAGCCATTTACATTATGCGCGAGGTAGCGGCACAGTTTGAAAAACCAGTCCTGCTATTTTCAGGAGGAAAGGATTCCATAACATTGGTGCGTTTGGCACAAAAGGCATTTTGGCCCGCCAAGATACCCTTCCCATTAATGCATATCGATACAGGTCACAACTTTCCCGAAACCATCGAGTTCAGGGATAAACTTGTAGAGGAATTGGGGGTTGAGTTGATCGTACGAAATGTGCAGGACTCCATTGATGAGGGTAAAGTAGTGGAGGAGACCGGAAAATATGCCAGCAGGAACATGCTCCAGACCACGACTTTATTGGATGCCATTGAAGAATTCAAGTTCGATGCCTGTATCGGCGGAGCAAGAAGAGATGAAGAAAAGGCAAGGGCGAAGGAGCGCATCTTTTCCGTGCGGGACGATTTTGGACAATGGGACGAAAAAAACCAAAGACCGGAATTGTTCGATATGTTGAACGGAGAAATAGAAATAGGCCAGAATGTTAGGGTTTTCCCTATCAGTAATTGGACCGAATTGGATGTATGGAGCTATATCCAAAAAGAAAATATTGAGATCCCATCCATTTATTTTGCGCACAAACGAAACACCTTCCTAAGGGATGGATTGATTTGGTCGGCAGAGGACGATGTCGTATTCAGGGCCGATGATGAACAAGTAGAGGAACGAATGGTGCGTTTTAGAACCGTCGGTGATATGAGTTGTACGGCTGCCGTTGAATCTTATGCCGATACCATTGATAAAGTGGTGGCAGAGATCAGGGACTCCAGAATATCGGAACGTGGTGCACGTATTGATGACAAGCGCTCCGAAGCGGCCATGGAAAAAAGAAAGCAACAAGGATATTTTTAAAGGGAAAAAAACGAATGGAAGTTTTAAAGATAGCAACAGCAGGAAGTGTAGATGATGGTAAAAGTACCTTGATCGGAAGATTGCTTTATGATACAAAGTCGATGACCGATGATAAATTAGAGGCCATTGAGCGAACCAGCAAACAAAAAGGATATGATTATCTTGATTTTTCACTGGCGACCGATGGTCTGGTGGCGGAAAGAGAGCAGGGAATCACCATCGATGTGGCCCATATCTACTTTTCTACACCGTCCAAAAGCTACATTATTGCCGATACTCCCGGACATGTGGAATATACACGAAACATGGTGACCGGTGCATCGACCTCACAAGCATCGATAATTTTGATAGATGCCCGAAAGGGAGTGATAGAGCAGACACACCGTCACTTTTTCATCAATAACCTCTTAAGGGTCAAAGATGTAATAGTGGCCATCAATAAAATGGATCTCGTTGATTTCTCGGAAGAGACCTATAATAAAATCAAATCCGATTTCGAGGAATTGATGGGAAAAAGGGATTACCAGGACCAGACCATTACTTTTATTCCGGTAAGTGCCCTAAAAGGAGACAATGTGGTCAACCGCTCCGAGAATACACCTTGGTACGAAGGACAGACCTTATTGGAGCATTTGGAAGCCTTGGACCAAAAAGATATTTACAATACAGGGACACCCCGTTTCCCCGTACAATATGTAATCCGACCCAAAACTGAGGATTTCCATGATTTTCGTGGATTTGCCGGAAAAGTTTATGGTGGTGAGTTGAATGTCGGCGACGAAGTAGTGGTTTTGCCCTCAATGACGCGTTCCAAGATCAAGGACATTTATTTTTATAACGAACAATATAAGACCGCACCAAGAAGGTCTTCCGTGACCATCACCTTGGAAGATGAGGTAAATGTGAGCAGAGGGGATATGTTGGTCAAGGTAGGTGACCTACCGACCGTGGACAAACAATTGACCGCAACGGTGTCTTGGATGGATAGTGCCAACTTTGTGCCAGGGGGTAAATATGTGCTTCAACACGGAGTAAACAAAGTACTGGCCAAGGTGGATGCCATCGAACACAAGATCCACCCGGATTATTCTGGGATCGAGGAGAATGTGACCGCACTTCAGATGAACGATATAGCAAAGGTAAAGCTAAGGTTGAACAAGCCTATTTTCTATGATAGGTTCAAAGATCATCGAACCAATGGCTCGTTCATTATTATCGATAGTAGAACAAACAATACTGCAGGCGTAGGATTTATTGATTAGTATTCTTCCATTTAGCTGGAAGAAGGGGAGTTTATTTTATTTAACTCTATTAAAAAGATAGGAAAACTAGATTATGCAAAGTTTTAGAACAGAAATTGAAAACCCGGTTGTAGAGAAGGACATCATCGAATTGGAGAAAAAAATTCGCCAGTTCAAAGGAGGGGAAGTGGATGAGGAAAAATTTCGTAGCCTCCGACTAGCACGTGGGGTATACGGACAACGCCAACCAGGAGTTCAAATGATTCGAATCAAGCTGCCCTATGGTAAAGTGACTTCCAATCAATTACTGAGAATCGCCGATGTTTCGGATGAATATTCCAGAGGACGTTTGCATATCACTACCCGCCAGGATATCCAGATACATTATGTGGATTTGGAGAGGACGCCGGAATTATGGGCCCAATTGGAAAAAGATCAGGTGACACTTCGCGAGGCCTGTGGTAATACGGTACGCAATGTGACCGCTAGTGAAACTGCTGGAATCGATGTGAACGAACCTTTCGATGTTTCTCCCTATGCCCAAGCTGTGTTCGAATACTTCCTTAGAAACCCCATCGGACAGGAGATGGGAAGAAAGTTCAAGGTTTCTTTTTCGGCCAGTGATGCGGATACGGGTTTGTCCTACATGCACGACCTTGGGTTTATTGCAAAGGAAAAAGATGGTGAAAGAGGTTTTAAAGTGATGTTGGCCGGAGGTCTGGGATCACAGCCACGGCATGCCGACGAGCTTTATGAGTTTTTGCCCACAGATAAAATTATTCCACTGATGGAAGGTGTGATCCGTGTATTTGACAGATACGGTGAACGTAAAAGTAGGGCCAAGGCCAGGATGAAATTTTTGTTGAAGGATTTGGGACTGGAAGGCTTCAAAGCTTTGCTGGAAGAAGAACAAACCGCCATTCCACATAAAACCTTTTCCATTAATGTTGATGATTACCCAGAAGTAAAGGTCGCTACGGTTGAAACCCCTGAGGTTTCCATCGAAGACCAAGAAGCTTTTGAACAGTGGAAATCGACCAACTTGGTGCCTCAAAAACAGGAAGGCTATGTGGCCATCGGTATTAAAGTGCTTTTGGGTGATTTTTATACCGATAAAGCCCGTGAGCTCGCCAAATTGGTAAAGGATTTTGCCGCAGGAGAGATTCGTTTGTCGCTCAGACAAAACATACTGATTCCTTACGTAAAAGAGGACTTGGTTCCTTTCATTTATCAAGAATTGAAAAAACTTGGATTTGCAGAAGCAGGTTATAACAAGGCATTGGACATTACGGCCTGTCCAGGGACCGATACCTGTAACCTTGGTATTGCGAGCAGTACGGGAATCGCAGATGAGTTGGAGAGAGTGATCAAGGCCGAATACCCACAGTACATCAAGAATCCGGATGTTGTAATCAAAATCAGTGGATGTATGAACGCTTGTGGGCAGCACAATATGGCACACATAGGCTTTCAGGGCATGTCTGTTAGAACCAAGGATAAATTGGTAGCTCCTGCACTTCAAGTGTTGTTGGGAGGAGGGAATTATGGCGATGGTAGGGCGAGATTTGCCGATAAAGTTGCCAAGATTCCAAGTAGGAGGGGACCACAGGCACTCCGTCTTATTTTAGATGATTTTGAAGCCAACGGAAACGGGAAATCATTTACCGACTATTATGAGGATAAGGGGCAGATTTATTTTTACGACTTCCTTAAACCTTTGACGGATGTGGACAATCTTACCCAAGAAGATTTTATCGACTGGGGCAATGAGGAAAAATATAAAAAAGAGATAGGTGTCGGAGAATGTGCAGGGGTCATAGTGGATTTAGTGGCCACATTGTTCTTCGAAAGCCAAGAGAAGATAGAAAATGCCGAGGAGGCCATTAAAGAAGGCAAATGGGCAGCAAGTATCTATTATTCGTATCAATCCATCGTGAATTCTGCCAAGGCATTGTTGACAGCAGAAAAGGTAAAGACCAATACACATGCCAGTATCATCAAGGATTTTGATAAACTATATGTGGAATCAAATAAAATAGCCTTCGAAGGAGGGTTTGAACAAGTTGCCCTTCAACTGAATAAAAACGAACCGTCTGAATCATTTGCAAAAAGCTATGTGGAAGATGCCAAAACAGTGCTGCAGCGATTGGAAGCGTTCAGAAAAATGGAGTTGGAACATGTATAGTGGAAAATTGACGGTAGTAGGAGCGGGTCCAGGTGACGTGGATTTGATAACCCTCAAAGGTATAAAGGCTTTGCAGAACGCGGATGTGGTCTTGTATGATGCCTTGGTGTCCAAGGAATTATTAGATCATGCACCACAGGCCGAACAAGTCTTTGTTGGCAAACGCAAGGGCTGCTATGCCTATCAGCAAGAACAGATCAATGATTTAATAGTTGAGCGAGCTGCAAGAGGACTAAAGGTTGTGCGGTTAAAAGGTGGTGATCCATTTGTATTTGGGCGAGGCGCCGAAGAGATGGAGCATGCCGCTTCATTCGGAATTGAAGTTGCCGTGGTACCGGGTATTTCATCCTCAGTTTCCGTACCGGCATCACAAAACATACCGGTTACCAAAAGAGGTGCTGCGGAGAGTTTTTGGGTAATCACCGGAACGACCAAGGAGCACAAGTTGTCCAGTGATGTGGCTTTGGCGGCAAAGTCCAATGCCACCGTCATTATTCTTATGGGCATGTCCAAGCTCAGGGAGATCATGGAGCTCTTTAAAGAAGAAGGAAAAGAAAAAACTCCGGTGGCCATCATACAAAATGGAACAACGGAAAAAGAAAGAATTGGTATTGACACTGTTGCTTCCATTGAGCACAGGGCAAAGGAGCAGCAGTTGTCCAATCCAGCGATCATAGTAATCGGGGAGGTGGTCAACCACCGAAAAAGCATATTGGATATTCAACGTGAATACCAAGTACAGGGAAATAAATTGCAAGAAAAAGTTTAAACCAAATGTCAGCTCGTTAGGCCCCTGAGCGAAGCCAAAGGGACTTTCAAGACGAATTAAAAGTAGAATTATGATAAAAACAGATATCATTATAATCGGAGCAGGGCCCACTGGGTTATTTACCGTGTTCGAAGCGGGATTGCTCAAACTAAAATGCCATTTGATAGATGCCTTGGCACAGCCCGGAGGACAATGTTCGGAGATTTATCCAAAAAAGCCCATTTACGATATTCCTGCCTACCCAGAGATTTTGGCAGGTACTTTAGTGGATAATCTAATGGAGCAGATCAAACCGTTTGAGCCTGGCTTTACCTTGGGAGAGCGAGCAGAAACCTTGGATAAGCAAGAAGATGGGTCGTTCATTGTTACAACGAACAAAGGGACAAAGCACCATGCACCGGTCGTGGTTATTGCGGGAGGACTTGGTTCTTTTGAACCCAGAAAACCACTGATCCCAAATATAGAGCTCTTTGAAAGCAAGGGAGTGGAGTATATGGTGAAGGACCCTGAACAGTTCCGTAATAAAAAAGTGGTGATATCCGGTGGTGGTGACTCCGCATTGGATTGGGCCATTTTCTTGGCCGATGTAGCTTCCGAGGTATCCCTGGTACACCGAAGAAATGAGTTCCGAGGAGCATTGGACTCGGTAGAGAAGGCACGTGAACTCGCCAAGATCGGTAAGATCAAATTGTACACGGAAGCAGAGGTAAAGGAAATTCATGGTAAGGACGAATTGCATGCCGTAGTCATAAAATATAATGACGACGCAAAAGACGATTCCTACGTGGAAACCGATTACTTTATTCCTTTGTTCGGACTGTCGCCCAAATTGGGACCATTGGGTAATTGGGGCTTGGAAATCGAGAAAAATGCCATAAAGGTGAACAACGCCAAAGATTATCAAACTAATATTCCGGGCGTATTTGCCATAGGTGACGTGAATACCTATCCGGGCAAGTTGAAATTAATCCTTTCAGGATTCCATGAAGCTGCCGTAATGTGCCAGTATGCCTATCAAATTATCAATCCGGACAAAAGGTTTGTGATGAAGTACACCACTGTTGGCGGAGTACAGGGATTTGACGGTTCCAAAAAGGAAGCGAAGAAAGAAGTGGTGCAGAGCATCAGTTAAAAAAAAAGTTTTTTGAAGAGAAAAGGCCTTCCAGAAGCAATTTTGGAAGGTTTTTTTGCTTTTCACTTAGGAGTGCCGTTTCTTTGCGGTTCAGTTCATTTATAAATTGAAAGTGTTATCAAGAAAGGTGGAGGGATTGGACCCTGTGAAGCCTTAGCAACCCTCGACTTCGAGAAGGTGCTACATTCTACCCCTGTGCTGAACTTGTTTTAGGACCTGATGGAGTATTCATACCTGCCATTAAGTAAAAGGGGACGGATAACTAACGAATACATCACAGTATCCATGCACTTTTCTTGATCTCACTACATCCTTTTTTAAGGCAAATATTACTATGGGAAAGATTGAAGATATTTTGAAGGAACGGATTTTAGTGCTGGATGGGGCCATGGGCACCATGCTACAGCGCCATAAATTCAAGGAAGAGGATTTTAGGGGCGAGCGTTTCAAGGATTGGCCAAGTGATTTGCAAGGTAATAACGATTTGTTGTCTTTGACCCAACCGGAGGCCGTAAAAGATGTCCATCGCAAATTTTTGGAAGCAGGTGCCGATATAATCGAAACCAATACATTTTCGGGCACTACCATTGCAATGGCCGATTACGGTATGGAAGAGCTGGTGTACGAACTGAATTATGAATCGGCCAAGATCGCAAAAGAGGTCGCGGACGAGTTCACAGAAAAGGACCCCAAAAAACCAAGATTTGTGGCAGGGAGTATCGGTCCTACGAATAAAACCGCCAGTATGTCACCTGATGTGAACGACCCAGGTTTTCGTGCAATCTCGTTCAATGAACTCCGAATTGCCTACAAACAACAGGTAGAGGCACTTTTGGATGGTGGAGCCGATATACTTTTGGTGGAAACCATTTTTGATACACTCAATGCAAAGGCAGCTCTTTTTGCCATTGAGGAAGTAAAGGATGAAAGAAATATAGAAGTTCCAGTAATGGTCAGTGGTACCATTACCGATGCTTCGGGAAGGACTTTATCAGGACAGACGGCCGAAGCCTTTTTAATTTCCATCTCTCATATCCCTATATTATCGGTAGGGTTCAATTGCGCCTTGGGAGCCAAACAATTGGTGCCCCATTTGGAAGTGGTCTCGGCAAAGGCGGAGTTTGCCATTTCAGCCCACCCCAATGCAGGATTGCCGAATGCCTTTGGTGAATATGATGAAAGCCCGGAGCAAATGGCAGTTCAGATCAAGGAATATGTAGAAAAAGGATTGGTCAACATTGTAGGCGGATGCTGCGGGACAACACCTGAACACATCAAAGCAATAGCAGAGGTGGTAAAGGATTATCAACCAAGAAAACTTCTGACACCAGCATAGTTTAAGTTTATGGCAACGAGTAATCAACAACGAGTTTTACGCCTGAGTGGTCTCGAACCATTGGTGGTAACCCCGGAAAGCAATTTCATCAATGTGGGGGAACGAACCAATGTGGCAGGGTCCAAACGATTTTTAAGGCTGATCAAGGAGGAAAAGTTTGATGAGGCATTGGACATCGCTCGCGAGCAGGTGGAAGGTGGTGCGCAGATTATCGACATCAATATGGATGATGGTCTGATCGATGGAAAGGTAGCGATGGTCAGGTTCTTGAATCTAATCGTATCCGAACCGGATATTGCCCGAGTGCCCATTATGATCGATAGCTCCAAATGGGAGATTATCGAGGCCGGTTTGCAGGTAGTGCAAGGCAAATGTGTGGTTAATTCAATAAGCCTTAAAGAAGGCAAGGAAGAGTTTGTCCATCATGCCAAACTGATAAAAAGATATGGTGCCGCGGTAATCGTCATGGCATTCGATGAAGTGGGGCAAGCCGATACCCTGGAACGTCGAAAGGAAATAGCGAAACGTTCTTATGATATTCTGGTAAATGAAGTGAATTTTCCGCCAGAGGACATCATTTTTGATCTGAACATATTCCCAGTGGCGACCGGTATGGACGAGCATAAGAACAACGCCATCGATTTTATCGAAGGAACACGATGGGTTCGTGAGAACCTTCCCTATTGTAGTGTCAGTGGAGGGGTGAGCAATGTTTCGTTCTCGTTTAGGGGGAACAATCCCGTTCGTGAGGCCATGCATTCTGCGTTTTTGTTCCATGCCATCAAAGCGGGTTTGAATATGGGAATCGTAAACCCGACGATGTTGGAGGTGTACGATGATATTCCCAAGGATTTGTTGGAACATGTAGAAGATGTTTTGCTCAACAGAAGGGAAGATGCCACTGAGCGTTTGTTGGAGTTTGCAGAAACCGTGGTGGGTACGGCAAAGGAAAGTAAAGTTGATCTGTCTTGGCGGAAAGAGCCGCTTCAAGATAGGATCACCCGAGCCCTAGTTAAAGGAATTGATCAATACATCATTGAAGATGTTGAGGAGGCACGCCAGCAGGCTGCGAAGCCTTTACAAGTTATAGAGGGCAACCTGATGACGGGAATGAACGTGGTCGGGGACTTGTTCGGTAGTGGAAAAATGTTTTTGCCTCAGGTGGTAAAATCAGCCAGGGTGATGAAAAAGGCCGTAGCTTATCTGACCCCATATATTGAAGCATCAAAAGATAAGGATGCGAAAGCAGCCGGAAAAATATTGATGGCCACGGTAAAAGGAGATGTCCACGATATTGGAAAGAACATCGTGAGTGTGGTTCTGGCCTGTAACAATTACGAAATCGTGGATTTGGGTGTGATGGTGCCTCCGGAAAAAATCATCAATAGGGCCAAAGAAGAGCAAGTCGATATCATTGGTCTCAGCGGATTGATTACCCCATCTTTGGACGAAATGGTATTCTTGGCCAAAGAAATGGAGCGCCAAAACTTTGAGGTACCCCTTTTAATCGGTGGGGCCACAACGAGTAAGGCCCATACAGCGGTTAAAATTGATCCTCAATACAGCAATGCCGTAGTACACGTAAACGATGCATCCAGGGCCGTGACCGTTGTGGGCGACCTGTTACAGGAGGAGACTTCGGTAACATATAAAAAATCGATTAAGCTGGATTACGAGAGTTTTAGGGATAAATTTTTGAACCGTTCCAAGCAAAAGGAATATTTGACATTGGAGCAGGCCAGAAAGAATAAATTTCAAATCGAGTGGAAATCGTCCGATATCAAAAGGCCGAACCAATTGGGGATTCAGGTTTTGGAGGATTTTGATTTGACGCGGTTGGAAGAGTATATTGATTGGTCCCCCTTTTTCAGAAGCTGGGACCTACACGGTAGATATCCTGATATTCTGACGGATAGTGTTGTTGGTGAACAGGCTAAGGAACTCTTCAGGGATGCCAAGGTACTGTTGCAACAGGTCTTGGATGAAAAACTGTTAAAGGGTAAGGCTATCTTTGGATTGTTTCCTGCCAATCAAATCGATGAGGATGATATTGAAGTTGATAAGGAAGGAGAAACTTTCATTTTTAGAACGCTTCGCCAACAACTAAAAAAACGTGAAGGAGTCCCAAATATAGCACTGGCGGATTTTATCGCTCCAAAGGATTCAGGAATTGATGATTACATGGGCTTCTTTTGTGTAAGCACAGGATTCGGGACGCAGGAATTGGCATCGCAATATGAGAAAAACCACGATGATTATAATTCCATTATGATCAAAGCTTTGGCCGACAGGTTGGCTGAGGCATTTGCGGAATATCTTCATAGAGAGGTGAGAACCAAATACTGGGGCTACGCCGTGGATGAAAATCTGGACAATGAAGCATTGATCAAAGAAAAATACCAGGGAATAAGACCCGCCCCGGGTTATCCAGCCTGTCCGGACCATTTAGAAAAATTGACCATTTGGGATCTGTTGGACGTGGAGGAAAAAATAGGGGTTCGACTCACCGAAAGTTTGGCGATGTGGCCAGCAGCAAGTGTAAGTGGCTATTATTTTGGCCACCCAGAGGCCAAGTATTTTGGATTGGGCAAAATAGAACAAGACCAAGTCCATGACTTTGCTGAACGAAAAAATATTAAATTGGAGGAAGCCCAAAAGTGGTTGGCTCCCAACATAGTTGACGAATAGCAAATGAAAATTACCGATCACATAAAGAAAGCCCAAGGGGAAACCTTGTTCAGTTTTGAGATTGTACCACCAGTAAAGGGCAAGAGCATTCAGGAACTCTATAACAATATCGACCCGTTGATGGAGTTCAAGCCACCTTTTATTGATGTGACGACCTCTCGGGAAGAATATATCTACAAGGAAAAAGATGGTTTGTTGGATAAAAAACTGACCCGTACCCGACCCGGGACCTTGGGTATCTGTGCCTCTTTAAAACATAAGTACGATGTGGATACGGTGCCTCATGTATTGTGCGGAGGGTTTACCAAGGAGGAGACCGAGTATCTTCTTGTGGACTGTCAGTATTTGGAGATTGAAAATGTTATGGCTTTGCGCGGCGATGCCCGTAAAGAGGAAAAATATTTTACGCCCACCAAAGGTGGACATCAGTATGCAACTGAATTGGTGAAGCAGATCCAAGATATCAACGAAGGAAATTATTTGCACGATACGATACAGTCCAGTGATTTGAGCAGTTTCTGTATCGGGGTTGCAGGTTATCCGGAAAAGCATATGGAAGCCCCGTCGCTTCAGTCCGATTTAAAACGTTTAAAGGAAAAGGTCGATTTGGGAGCGGACTATGTGGTGACCCAAATGTTTTTCGATAATCAAAAATTCTTTGAATTTGTGAAGGCTGCAAGGGATATGGGAATTGATGTACCCATAATTCCAGGAATTAAGCCGATTGCCGTTAAACGTCACCTGCAACTCTTGCCCCAAGTTTTTAGGGTGGATATTCCACAGGACTTGATCGACTCGGTTGAGGCCTGTAAGGACAACAAGGCGGTACGTCAAGTTGGGGTAGAGTGGGCCATTCAACAATCCAAGGAATTAAGGGAGGCCGGTGTACCCGTATTGCATTATTATTCCATGGGTAAATCAGATAATGTGAAGGCCATTGCCAAGGAACTTTTTTAATTTCCTACATTAGCGCCCCATGAGGCACCTACTTTGCTCATTATTTCTGTTCGCTTGTTTTTTTGGATTTTCCCAAGATGGGGATGTTCCAAAAAAATACTCTTTGGATTTCAGTCAATTTTATGGTTCGGTTGCTCTGCACAACCCCGATATTTCGCACCTGATAACCAATCACCCTGGAGGAATTATCCTTGGTTTTAACAGGAAACGTTACGGCCACCAAGATTGGGAGGCTGATCTGGGCTATCCGGACACTGGATTTTCCTTCGTTTATCAGGACATGAACAATGCCACCCTTGGAAGGCATTATGGGCTGTACGCGCATTATAATTTCTACTTTTTTAAAAGGAACCTGCAATTCAGGGTCGCTCAAGGAGTGTCCTATAATACAAATCCTTATGATAGGGACAATAATTTCAGGAACAATGCCTATGGCAGTCACCTACTGAGCTCCACCATGCTCATGTTCAACTATAACAGGGAGAATATAGTGGCGGGTATTGGGTTGAAGGCCGGTGTTGCCCTAATACATTATTCCAATGCTAATTTTAAGGCCCCAAATACTTCTACCAACACAGTGGCATTTAATCTTGGGCTCACCTACGATTTTAACAGGGATGTGGACCCTGAGTATCTGACCCCGGAAGCAAAGGAGAAAATCAAGGAACCTATTCGATATAATCTGGTACTTCGCGGTGGTGCCAACGAAAGTGATGTGATCAATATGGGGCAGTATGGTTTTGCCATTGTGTCCGCATATGCAGATAAGCGTTTGGGGAACCGCAGTGCGATTCAATTGGGAACCGATATTTTCTTTTCCAATTTTTTGAAGGAATTGATACGTTATCAATCCATTGCATTTCCGGAACTGAATGTTGAACCAGACACGGATTATAAAAGGGTAGGTCTATTTTTGGGGCATGAATTGTTTGTGAACAAATTGAGCGTAGTGGCTCAATTGGGTTATTATGTATATTATCCTTTTGATTTTGAGGGTAGAATGTATAACAGGATCGGCTTGAAACGATATTTTGGTGATAGAATATTCGGAGCTGTAACTTTAAAATCCCACGGGGCCAAGGCAGAGGCCATTGAATTTGGAATAGGAGTAAGATTATAGAATTTAGATGCTGGAATTCAGAAGTTTATATAGGTTTAAGGATGTCATCTCGGGCACAGTCGAAAGATGCTTTACGTTGGCTATTTTTCTATTATTGCTTTCCTGTAACGGCGACAATGTTCCCGATTGTTTTCAAAATGCTGGTGACATTGTGCGACGACCAATTGAGGTTTCTGACTTCAATACACTAACCGTATTCGAAAACCTGAACGTAGTGTTGAAGCAGGGCGATGAACAAATAGTGGAGATTGAAACAGGGGAGTTCCTCTGGAACGATGTTTCCGCAACTGTCGAAAATAACCGTTTGATCTTGAGAAATGAAAACAGTTGTAATTATGTTCGCGATTACGGCTTGACCACAGTATACATCACTTCACCAAATCTCACTGAAATACGAAGCAGCACAGGGCTCCTGATTTCCAGTGATGGGGTGCTGTCATATCCAAGCCTAAACCTATTGGCGGAAAGTTTCATCAATCCCGATACGGAAACAACCGATGGTTCTTTTGATTTGAACCTGAATTCGACTACGATCAGAATTACAGTGAACGGCATAGCCTACTTCAAGCTGCAGGGAAATACAGAAAACCTGAACGTGTCAGTGGCTGCAGGGGATTCCAGGGTGGAAGCGGAAAACCTGGTTGCTACAAATGTGGCCGTAAACCATAGGGGGTCCAATGATGTTTTTGTGAATCCACAACAACGGTTGAGCGGGGTGATTCGAGGAACAGGTAATGTAATCAGTGTCAATACACCCCCAGAAGTTAACGTCGAGGAACTTTTTAACGGTAAATTGATCTATCAGGATTGACGGTGGACAAACTATGACAATGGTTTGTGGCGGCCATTCATTTTCTCAGTAAATTCGATATTCAAATCGAGCTATTGGGAACTCTTCTCTCACATATCAAAAAAATGCTCTTTGGTCCTCCAGAAGTAAAACCATTGGAAGGACTTCATGGGCAGGAAAAGGCCGAAACTATTTTTAATAACCTGATTGCGGAAGACAAGGTTCCTGGTTTGGCAGTTACTATTTTAAATAAAGGGCAAGTGGTGCTCCAGAAAGGATACGGTTTTGCCGATCTTGATAGAAAAATCGAGGCGGATGCACAACGAACGGTTTTCCGTATTGCGAGCATTTCCAAATGTATCACAGGTCTGGCCTTGGGTAAAATGGTAGAAGACGGCATGATCGATCTGGACGAATCTTTTTATACTTATGTGCCATACTACCCTCAAAAGAAATACGATTTTACACTCCGTCAATTAGCGAGTCACACCGCCGGTATTCGCGGGTACCGGGGCAAGGAATTTGCATTGAACCAAGATTTATCCATCAAGGATGGTATAAAGGTTTTTAAGGACGACCCCTTGTTTTTTAAACCTGGGAACGGTTATTTGTACAATAGTTTTGATTTTGTGCTGTTGTCCTTGGCCATGCAAGAAGCCAGTGGGGTATCCTTTCCACAATATGTGAATGATAATATTTTGACAGCCCTGGGGTTAAAGAACACCTGCTCTCCCAAGGATATGGGCAAAGTTTCATGCACATTGGAGAGCAACACTCAGTTTTACACAAGGCGTTCGGGTAACTTCCTAAAAGCAGTTGAGGTTAACAACGCCTATAAATTGGCAGGGGGCGGTTACCTGTCGACTTGCGAGGACATCGCCATTTTGGGACAGGCCATTTTAGAGCGAAAATTACTTAAGAACGAAACCTACGAGGAGTTACTTGCTTCCCAAATTATAGAAGGAGAGCCCACGTATTATGGTCTTGGATTCCAGGTGAGCCGGGACTTCCATGGCAGAAAATTTATAGGGCACATTGGAAGCAGCGTTGGGGCCTATACCAACCTTTTTATATACCCAGAACAGGAAATAGTAATCGTTATCCTCATCAATTGTACGGACCCAAAAATCCAAACAGAATTGGATCTTGCCATTACTTCAATATTTGAGGCCGTTACTTAGGCCTTGCTTACTGCCCCTTCCTCGAATTCCAGTGCATATTTTTTACAAAGGTCAAACGTATCGGTGATATCTTCCATTGTTGTCCTAGGATTAATGAGGCACATTCGAAGTACGATCTGTCCATTTAAAATGGTAGTCACCAGCATGGCCTGCCGAGAATCCATCACTTTTCCCGAAATATACTGGTTGATTTTGTCCAATTCCTTTTCGGAATATTTTTTATTTATCGGATTGTACCTAAAATTGATCACCGCCAGGGTGGCAGGGAATACCACTTCCCAACTTTTACTGCCACGCAGCATTGTTTCCACCTCTTCCGCCAAATCAATGTTGTAGGTGATGGCATCACGGAATTCTTTTAAACCAAAGGTTTTTAGTGACATGTAAAACTTCAAGGCTCTAAACCTTCGCGTTAATTGTATGCCGTGATCGTAAAAATTGATCTCGGAGGTATTTCCTTCGATATCCCTTAAATATTCAGGTTTTTCGGTAAAGGTGTGGCTTAGGTTTTTGTGGTTTCTTACCAATAGACATCCCATTTCATAAGGTTGAAAGAACCATTTATGGGGGTCGACCGTGAGGGAATCCGCTTTTTCAATTCCTTTCATGGCCTGTTTTCCTTTTTGGGACAAAATGGCGGCACCGCCGTAGGCACCATCAATATGGAACCAGATATCCTCTTTCTTGCATATTTTTCCCAGTTCCACCAATGGATCTACGGTTCCTGTGTTCGTGGTTCCCGCAGTGGCGATCAAACAAAATGGATATAGACCTTCCAGTCTATCCTTGGCAATACAGTTTTTCAACTTGTTCACCGAATACTTAAGTTCGCTGTCCGTGGGAATAATTCTGATCTGCTCCTTTTTAAAGCCCAATACCCGAATTGCTTTAATGTTGGACGAGTGGGCCTGATCGGAAAGGTAGATTACGGCATTTGAGAAATCATCCCCGCATTTTATTCTGCGAGCGGTTACCACTGCGGTAAGGTTGGCCATAGAACCACCGCTGGTAAAAATGCCTCCTCCTTTTTTCTTGGGAAAACCAAAAATCTTCAACAGCCACTGAATGGTCACGATCTCCAGTTCTGCCGCAGCAGGACTTGCGGCCCAACCACCAGAGAAGATATTGTATCCCGTGGCGAGTGCATCCGCCATTACGCTGACATAATTGCTGGGTCCGGGAACAAAAGAAAATGATTTGGGATGGGCCATATTGGCACTGTTGGTCATCACTTTTTCCAGTACAAATTCAAGAACCTTGGACGGGTCGGAGCCTTCTTCAGGGGCTTCCTCCAAAAAGAGTGAGTCCATTTCTTCCCGCGATCCAAGAGCGACCGGTAATTTTTCGTGTTGGGTCGCATGGTGCTCAACAATGGCATCCACAACTTGATGCCCATAGGTTTTCATCTCTTCTTTGGAGAGTTCCAATCTGGCGTTGTTCTTCTTCATATAACCGTTTTCTTCTGTATGGCAAAAGTACCATATTTGGAACGGTTTTCCATCCCATTTTGGATGGTTGTTCCATTAGTTTTAACAATAGGGATATTAAGCCGTGAGTTCGGTGAAAAGGCTTTCCAGGTTTTTGTTCTTTCTGCTCAGCTGTAGTGTTTTTAGTTTATTGTCGTGGGCAAAATCGAACACGGCAGGTCGCATGTCCTTGGAAGTGCCAAAGGTAATCTCGTAGACAAATCCCCCGGTATTCTTTACCTTGGTAACGTTGGGCATTTGATTTAGCAACTGTTCTTCCACGCGATAATCAAATTCCACCTCAATGATCTGTTCCTCAGCTTCACGAAGTTCTTCCAGCTTTTTGTCGGCAACCAATTCGCCTTTATTGATGATGATCACACGGTCGCACACGGCTTCAACCTCTTTCATAATATGTGTGGAGAGCAAAATGGTCTTTTCCTTGCCTATGGTACGGATGAGCTTTCTTATTTCGATCAACTGGTTGGGGTCGAGACCTGTCGTTGGTTCATCAAGAATCAGAACTTCCGGGTCGTGCAAAAGAGCTGCCGCAAGACCTACACGCTGGCGATAACCTTTGGACAACTGACCAATTTTTTTGTGCGCCTCCGGGGTTAATCCCGTTTGTTCGATAACCGCATTGATTTTGGACTTGTCCACTTTATAAACATCCGCATTAAAGGATAGGTATTCCTTAACGTACATCTCCAAATACAATGGATTGTGCTCTGGTAAATACCCGATACTTTTTTGAACGTCTTTTTCCGCTTCCAAAACATTAAATCCATTAACGGTAGCTTCCCCATTGTCTGCTTTGTAATAAGTGGTCAAGATGCGCATCATGGTTGATTTTCCTGCACCGTTAGGACCTAAAAAACCAACTACTTCCCCTTTGTTGATGGTAAAGGATACATTGTTCAATGCCTTTTGGGTGCCGAAAGTTTTGGTGATGTTCTGTACTGTAATGGACATTCAAAATCTTTTTAATGATTCCAAAAATACACTTTTAGCGGTTTTAATCCTTGACTTTCAATATCAAGGATATTATTCTTTTCATCTTTTTTAAAAAAACCATTTAAGGGGAATTCACAATAAAGTGTCGTTTTCGTAAAATAAAACGCAGCAAAAAGATCAATTTCAAAAAAAATCAAAAAAAAATTGGGAATCTCTGTGTGTTTCCAATTGAATAGCTAAATTAGCCACCAATTAATGGAATGATGACAAACACGTATTTCTGGAACCGTTTTTATTTTTACTTCTTTTTTGGGAGAGAAGCGGGACTGTTATAGATACGTTTAAAGTATAACCAATTTATAAAGTCCCGATACATCGGGACTTTTTTTTTGCAATGGAATTAAAAGTTGCCATACAAGGAATAAAGGGTTCCAACCACCACCAGGTTGCCACGGACTTTTTTGGGGAAAATATAGAACTGCTTGAATGTAGTTCCTTTGATGCCGTTATAGACAGTTTGATGGTAGGTGCCGCGGACAAGGGTATCATGGCTATAGAGAACTCAATTGCCGGTTCAATAATTCCCAATTACAATTTGGTCTACCACAATAATATCCACGTAATAGGGGAACATTATCTGAACATTCACCATAACCTTATGGTTATGCGGGGCAAAACTTTTGAGGACATCCAAGAGGTGCATTCACACCCCATGGCATTGTTGCAGTGCAAGGAATTCTTTAAATCGCACCCACAGATCAAGTTGGTAGAAAGTGTGGACACGGCAGAGACGGCGAAACGAATCAAAGAGGAAGATTTGGGGCATATTGCCGCGATAGCACCTAAAATGGCCGCTGAACTATATGATTTGGAGATTATTGCTGACAACATTCAGACCATTGTGAACAATTCCACCAGGTTCATCATCTTGAAAAAACAGAACAAGGTACTGCCGGAAGAGGAGATCAATAAGGCATCCTTGAGATTTATAACAGATCACAAAAGAGGCAGTTTGGCCACGGTGCTCAACGTGATGAGCGATTGCAATATGAACCTTACCAAAATTCAGTCCTTGCCCGTCATCGAAACCCCATGGAAGTATGCCTTTTTTGTGGATGTCACTTTTGATAAATACGAGCACTTTGCCAAAACCAAATCTTTGATGCATATCATGGCAGAGGATTTTAAGGTGTTGGGCGAATATAAAAATGCATTATTGTAATGATTACAGCAGATCGATTAAATAACATACAGGAATATTACTTCTCTAAAAAGTTAAGGGAAGTCAGGGGATTGATGGCCGAAGGCAGACCAATCATCAATATGGGAATTGGCAGTCCCGATTTGGCACCCTCGCCACAGGTCCTGGAAACTTTAAGGGATTCCATCATAGAAGCCGGTGCCCATCAGTATCAGAGCTATCAAGGGTTACCTGAATTAAGGACCGCAATTGCCGATTTTTATTTGCAGAAGTTTGATGTGTCGGTTGACTCAAATTCCGAGATTTTACCTTTAATGGGTTCTAAAGAAGGGATTATGCACATCAGTATGGCCTTTTTAAATGAAGGGGACGAGGTGCTTTTGCCCAACCCTGGGTACCCGACCTATGCGTCCGTAACAAACTTGGTAGGTGGGGTGCCTGTCACTTACGACCTAAAAGCAGAAAATGGTTGGTTCCCTGATTTAGAGGAACTTTCCAAGAAAGATTTGTCCAAAGTAAAGTTAATGTGGATCAGTTATCCGCATATGCCAACCGGAGCTACAGCGACAAAAGAGCAATTGAAGTCTTTGGTAAATTTTGCCAAGGAGAATGAAATCCTTTTGGTCAACGACAATCCATACAGTTTTGTGCTGTCCACTAATCCAACCAGTATTCTGTCTATTCAAGGAGCTAAAGATTGCACTTTAGAGCTGAACAGTTTGAGCAAAACATTCAATATGGCGGGTTGGCGTGTTGGGATGGTACTAGGGAGTGCAGAGCACATCAACGCAGTGTTGAAGGTGAAAAGCAATATGGATTCTGGAATGTTCTACGGAATACAGAAAGGTGCAGTTGCCGCATTGAAGAGCGGCCCAGAATGGTTTGAAGCATTGGATAAGGTGTACAAAACACGACGCGAGTTGATGTTTCAATTGGCAGATAAATTGGGCTGTACCTATGATAAAAATGCGGTAGGAATGTTTGTTTGGTGCAAACTGCCAAATGGAGCAGCACCATCTGAAGAATTTATTGATAACGTATTATACGACAAAGATATTTTTATTGCCCCAGGGACCATATTTGGGAGCAATGGAGAGGGCTATATCCGTTTTTCACTTTGTGTAAGCGAAGAAAAAATCAAAGAGGCCATAGAAAGATTTTAGCTTATGAGAGTAGTGATTATAGGAGTTGGACTGATCGGCGGTTCTTTTGCCATGGATGTAAAAAAGTTACATCCTGATGCTGAAATTATCGGTGTGGACAAAAGTGAAGAGCATTTGGATGAAGCCCTTCAGCTACAAATCATAGATAAAAAAGGGGATTACTCGGCTTTGTCAAATGCGGATTTGGTTTATGTGGGAATCCCGGTCAATGTTTTGGTCACCGAATTGCCCAACATATTGGATGCGGTTGGAGATGAAACCGTGGTAATGGATGCCGGTTCCACCAAACGATTAATCTGTGAGCAAGTTGCTGAACATCCGAACCGAAGGAATTTCATGGCCTGTCACCCCATTGCGGGTACTGAATTTTCTGGACCGGCCGCAGCGTTTCAGGGCTTGTATACAGGTAAGACGATGATTATTTGCGAAGTGGAAAAAACAGCTTTCAAGCTTCAAGAAAGAGCTTTGGCCATTTTTCAAGATATAGGGATGCGTATTCGGTACATGAATCCCGAGGCACACGATAAACATATAGCGTACGTATCTCATTTATCACACATTAGCTCTTTTATGTTGGGAAAGACAGTTATCGAGAAAGAAAAAAATGAGCGTGATATTTTTGACATGGCGGGGAGTGGTTTTGAGAGCACTGTTCGCTTGGCAAAAAGTTCACCCGATATGTGGACGCCAATATTTGAACAGAATAAAGATAATGTTGTGGAAACATTGGAAGAATACATTCAAAACCTTACCACGTTTAAGCAATTGATTTTGGACAATGATTTTGAAAATGTCCACCAAGAAATGAGTAACACCAATAAAATAAAACAAATACTAAAAGGAATACCACTTACAAAAAAATAGAGAGTATTATGGAAAACAAAAAGGAAATGAGGAAATGGTTGGATGACATGGATTTAGGTCATCCATTGGTTGTGGCTGGACCATGCAGCGCTGAAACCGAAGATCAAGTGTTGAAAATAGCACATGAGCTAAAGGATACCGATGTAAGCTATTACCGCGCTGGAATCTGGAAACCAAGAACTCGTCCAGGTAATTTTGAAGGAGTAGGAGCCATCGGATTGAAGTGGTTGCAAAAAGTAAAAGAAGAAACCGGTCTTAAAACAGCTACCGAAGTTGCCAATAGAGCGCACGTAGATCTTGCCTTGGAGCACGATGTCGATCTGTTGTGGATCGGAGCACGTTCCACGGTAAGTCCATTTATCGTTCAAGAAATTGCAGATGCTTTGGAAGGAACGGATAAAATTGTTCTGGTAAAGAACCCTGTTAACCCGGACCTATCGCTTTGGTTGGGCGCAGTGGAGCGCTTGCACTCTGCCAATATTGAAAAATTGGGTGTGATTCACAGGGGTTTCTCCACTTACGAGAAAACAAAATACCGTAATATTCCGGAATGGCAGTTGGCCATTGAGCTACAGACCAAGTTCCCCGATCTACCTATTATCAACGATCCTAGTCACATTACAGGAAAGCGCGATATGGTGTTCGATGTGTCCCAAACCGCGCTGGATTTGAATTTTGATGGTTTGATGATCGAAACGCATTACGATCCGGATAATGCATGGAGCGATGCAGCCCAGCAAGTAACTCCCAAAACCTTGATTCAAATGATGAAGGATTTGCGTATTAGGAAGGAGACTGATGAGGAGGCGGAATACAATAACAATTTGAGCAATCTCAGAGCACAGATCGATGTTTTGGACAATCAACTGATCGACCTTTTGGGAAAAAGAATGAAGGTTTCCGACGGAATTGGAGAGTTGAAAAAACAAAAGAACGTAGCAGTCCTTCAAAGTAACCGTTGGAACGCCATTTTGGGCAATATGATCTTGGAAGGTGAACAAAGAGGATTGAGCGAAGAGTTTGTTTTGAAAATGTTCAAGGCAATTCACCAAGAATCCATCAACCACCAAGAAAAGATCATCAACGCATAAGCTGATTTTTAGCTAGGCTGATTCAAGAACTATTTGTGGTCCCAATAAATATGGGCTGCAAATAGTTTTTTTGTTTTAAACTGTAACAAAATGGTAACAGGGTCATCTTTGAAAAGTAAAAACACTCTATCATGAAAAAAATATACACACTAAGTCTTCTCTTGCTTCCCTTGTTCATGTTCTCGCAGCGAATCATTGATACGGAAGTCGGTGAATTCAACAAAATCAAAGTTTTTGATCTTATCGAGGTCAATCTGATCCAATCCGATGAAAATAAGATCATGATCAAAGGCTGGAATGTAGATGACATTAAATGGTCCAACAAAAATGGGACCTTGAAACTGAGAATGCAATTGGATAAAAAATTTCAGGGAGAGGACACCATGATCGAAGTCTATTATACCAATTTGGATGTCATAGATAGCAACGAAGGTGCTCAGATTACCTGTAACGAAATGGTTCAAAAAAGTAAGATAGAGCTTCGTGCCCAAGAAGGTGCCATGATCCATATTGGCATGGATGTGGACTATGCGGAGGTCAGAGCGGTTACCGGAGGTATTGTAAGGGCATCCGGATTGGCCAAAAACCAAAGTGTTGTGCTGAATACAGGAGGTATTTTTGAGGGAAGGGAATTAAGGACCACTACAACCGATGTTAAAATTTCAGCCGGGGGCGAAGCCGATGTCTTTGCTTCGGAAATGGTAGACATAAATGTAAGGGCCGGAGGAGATGTATACGTGTACGGAAATCCGGAAAAAGTGAATAAAAGAACCTTTGTGGGCGGAAGAGTCTATATTAAGGATTAATGAAACTTGTTGCCAAAAAAAGGCCCTCCAATATTGGAGGGCCTTTTTTTTCGGGAAAGAAATCGAGTTTACTTTTTAAAGATGTATCTCGTGATAAAAATTCCTTGTCCATCGCCTTTTCCGGCCTCACTTTCAACTCCGCTTACTACAAAGGCCAGTTCCCATCCGTTGGAAACCATATCATTGATCATGGAAGTGATCATGGCATCATTGGCCGCAATGTTCTGGAAACGGATTCCGCCGATATTGTAGAAGTTTAAAAGTTTCGTCTCTTCGAAGTTCTTTACTCTGATCTCACTCCTGCTGGATTTATTTCGAGAGTTGTCATCCTCCGTTTGGACACTGGTATATTCCTTGTAATCCTTGTCCTCAAGGGCATTGATGATTCGAGATCTTCCCAGTCCGTTGGGTACGATCGATTCCACACTGGTAATAACATGGTACTGCTGTGCACTCATGGTCAATGTAGCTGCAAAAAGCACTACTGTTGCCAAAACAAATTTTTTCATACTACTTTAAGTTATTGATTGTTAAAACTCTTATTAAAGATATACAACGAAAAACAAGGAATATTGTTTCTTTGCAATCAAAATATAAACAAATAGTGAACGGAACTGTTTATAAATCAACTGGAAGCTGGTATACCGTAAAGTCCTCGGATGGAGAATTTTACGAGTGTCGCATAAAAGGCAAGTTCCGTACCCAAGGAATAAAAAGCACGAATCCGGTTGCAGTGGGGGACCATGTAGAGTTTAGTTTGGAAAATATTGGAGATGAAACGGTCGGTGTGATTTCTGAAATTGGGGAACGTAAAAACTATATTGTTCGTAAATCGGTGAAACTATCCAAGCAAACCCACATCATCGCCTCTAACCTGGACCAAGTATTCTTATTGGTCACTTTGAACAACCCACCCACTTTTACAAGTTTTATAGACAGGTTTTTGGTTACAGCAGAGGCCTATGATATTCCTGTAGTGCTTCTTTTCAACAAAATGGATGTTTACGGGGATGAAGAAAGGTTTGAAGTGGATTATTTGATGGACCTGTACACCAAGATTGGCTATAAATGTATACGAATAGAGGCCAAACAGGGGAAGAATGTTGATGAGGTAAGGGAACTGATGCTGGGCCGAACTAGTATGTTCGCTGGACATTCCGGAGTAGGAAAATCCACTTTGGTGAATGCGTTGGAACCCGGTCTTAGGTTAAGAACGGCAGAAATATCCGAGCAGCATATGCAAGGCCAGCATACCACAACTTTTGCGGAAATGTACGATCTTTCTTTTGATGCCCAGATCATAGATACACCAGGTATCAAGGGGTTTGGCATCGTGGACATGGAAAAACACGAGATAGGGGACTACTTTCCCGAGTTTTTCGCATTGAAATCGGAATGTAAGTTTAATAATTGCCTTCATTTGGATGAACCCAAGTGTGCTGTAAAGGAAGCATTGGAAAATGATGAAATCGCGGCAAGCCGATATCGTAGTTACGTTCAAATGTTAACAGGTGATGAAGATAATCCTTATAGGGAACGATAAATGAGAACAGTATTACAGAGAGTATCCAACGCCAGTGTAACCGTGGATGGTAAAGTAATTTCCTCCATGGATACTGGCCTTTTAGTGCTTTTGGGCATAGAAGATGCTGATACAAATGCGGATATAGACTGGTTGACCAATAAAATTTTAAACCTTCGGATTTTCAATGATGAAAATGAAGTGATGAACCATTCTGTCTTGGATGTTGATGGAGATATTATCGTTGTCAGTCAATTTACCTTGCACGCATTAACCAAAAAGGGCAATCGGCCATCCTATATCAAAGCTGCCAAGCCTGATGTTGCGGTTCCCATGTATGAAGAGTTTATCGAGGTTTTGGAAAAAAAACTCGGCAAAAAAGTAGGGACGGGTATATTTGGTGCAGACATGAAAGTCGAACTACTTAATGATGGTCCAGTGACCATTACCATGGATACAAAAAATAAGGAATAATTACTTTTTGTCGAAAAAATTGTTTTAATTGTAGGAAATTGAGCACCTTGTTGCTGCACAACTAACCATTTCCTAAACGAATGCGCTTATCTTTTTCGATTCTTCTTTTTCTCTGGGCTAGTATTACCTTTTCCCAAGAATATAGCTTTGATTCCATACCAAAGAAATTACTTGATAATGCAGATGCCGTTGTGCGTTTGGACAAGATGGATGTCGTTGTAACCGCAAGGGACCAAATGAAAATAAACGCGAAAAGGGTGGTCACTGTTCTCAATGAAAATGGCGATCGACTTGTTGAGGCATATACATACTATGAGAAGAAGGATAAGGTTGCCGAATTGGAGGCAGTGGTTTACAATTCCAAAGGGCAAGAGATAAAAAAGATCAAAAAGCGTGATTTTTTAGATCAAAGCGCTATAGGTGGGGGTACTTTATATTCCGATTCCAGGGTATTGATATTGAATTATACCCCAACCCAATATCCATATACTATAGAATTCACGAAAGAATATGTTACACCCAACACTGCTTTTGCTCCAAATTGGAGTTTTTTGGACAATTACAGAGTAAGTACGGAAAACAGTGAGTTCTCTTTTGTAGTGGAATGTGGAATTCCATTTAGGCATCAGGAAGAAAATTTTGGTCCCTATAATATTGATGTGACTGAAATTACGAATGGGATTGTATACAAGGCCAAACATTTGGTCGCATTGGAGCGTGAACCTTTGTCTCCTTCGTTCCAGGATTTCACCCCTATTGTTAAAGTCGCTCTTGACAAGTTTCATTTAGAGGGGGTAGATGGTGAAGCCACTACCTGGAAAGAGTTGGGAAGTTGGATCAACAATGAATTGCTTTCTGGTAGGGATAAATTGGATGAAGCTACCATCGCACGGGCTAAACAATTAGTGGCAGGGTTGACCGATCCACTTGAAAAAACAAGGAAAATTTATAATTATGTACAAGAAAATACAAGGTACATAAGTGTACAATTGGGCATAGGGGGGTGGATGCCGATAAGTGCTTCTGATGTTGATCGTGTCAAATATGGCGACTGTAAAGGACTTACCAATTATACCAAGGCCTTATTGGATGCGGTGGGTGTAGACTCCTATTATACGGTGGTAAATGCCGGAAGTCAACAAGTAAACTTAGATCCCAATTTTCCTTCGATGCAGGGCAACCACGTGTTTTTGAACGTTCCTTTGGAAGGCTCTGACATATGGTTGGAGTGCACAAGCCAAACTACTCCGGTAAATCATCTAGGTACGTTTACAGATAATAGAAATGTCTTGAAGGTCACACCCCAGGGAGGTGAACTGGTCCGGACCAAAAAGTATAGGGATGAGGACAATTATCAATTTACAGCTGCGGAATTCAAGGTTGGAATTGATAAAAAAATCAGTGGTAAAGTAAAAATAGTTTCCAAGGGTACCCAGTATGATAATAAATATTGGCGGGCAAACAATACCCGATCGGAACAAGAGGAATTTTATAAAGGATATTGGAATTATGTACAGAATATTAGTTTGGGCAACGTTGATTTCCATAACGATGTAGATAATATTGAGTTTGTGGAGGAAGTTGAGTTTAGCGCGGAGAATTATCTTTCGAGTGCTGGGGATAAATTACTATTGGCCCCCAATTTGTCGAACAGAAACTTGGGTGTGCCCGATAGATCTAGAAATAGGAAACTGCCCTTGTTGATCAGGCGCGGTTATTTGGATGAGGACGAGTTCATAATACACCTTCCTGACGGATACTTACCAGAAACTTGGATGCTACCGGTAAAGGAAGAAACCAAGTTTGGTTCTTATGCCATATCAATTGAGTCCAAAGAGCCGGGAGTAATCCTTTACAAAAGGAGGCTTCTTATAAAATCCGGTCAATACCCAAAAGAAGACTATAAACTATATCGTGATTTTCGAAAGAAAGTTGCCAGATATGATAATGCCAAAATTGTTTTAACTAGAAAAGAGTCATGAGATTAGGTCTGTTTTTATTGTTCTTGTTTGTTCAGCAGGTTGCTAGTTCCAATCAAATTAAGTTTGGAAAGGTTTCCAAGGAAGAAGTCGCTTCTGTGCAGCACGAAAATTTCCCAGAAGCCAATGCGGCGATATTGTATAAAAATGAGTGGGTCCGTTACGAATATCAATATCAAATCGGTTGGTCCGTGATCAGGGAGGTACATTATAGAATAAAAATTTACAATAAAGAAGGCTTTGATTGGGCAACTTTACAGGTTCCGTTATATGCTGCCAGTGGAAACAAGGAGGAAATTTCCGGGGTAAAAGGTTTCACCTTCAATATGGAAAACGGAAAAGTAGTGAGTCAAAAACTAAGGAATGATGGAGTATTTGAAGAAGAGGTCAACAAGTATAGGAACAAAGCCTCTATAACCATGCCAGAGGTCAAGGAAGGAAGTGTGTTGGATATCGAGTACAAAATTATCTCGCCTTTGTACTGGCATATTGATGAGTTTAAGCTCCAGTACGATATTCCAGTTGACCAGGCACAAGTACGGTTGGAAATTCCAGAATATTTTATCTTCAAGCAGTACAGTAAAGGCTTTCATAATATAGATTTTTCCCAGACCAGGGAAAATAGGTCTATTAATGTTTCTTATAGAAGTTCTGATGAAATGGGCCGTTTGGGCAGTACAAGCCGTAAAAACGGAACACTTGAGTTTTTTGAAAATATTTACAATATAGAAGCTTCCAACCTTCCTCCACTATTGGATGAAAAATACACTAGCAATATCGACAATTTTAGGGTTGCCGTGAATTTTGAACTAGCTTCCACACGTTTTCCCAACCAACCTTTTAAGAATTATAGCTTAACCTGGGAAGATGTTGCAAAATCAATATATGAATATGATGATTTCGGGGGAGAATTGAACAAACAGAATTATTTCGATGACGATATTGACCAACTGATTTCAGGTTTAACTTCGAATGAAGAGAAAGCTATGGCTATTTTCCATTACGTCAAATCTAAAATGAACTGGGATGGGTACACCGGTGTCGGGTGTAGTGACCAAGGTGTTAGACGTGCATATAAGGAGGGAACCGGAAATGTAGCGGAAATCAACTTGATGCTCACTTCAATGTTTAAGTATGCAGGTTTAAATGCAAACCCTATCTTGGTGAGTACACGATCTCATGGAATACCTTTATTTCCTACGAGCGATGGTTTCAACTATGTAGTTGCGGGACTTCAAATACAAAATGATCTTGTTTTGTTTGATGCCACGGAAAAAAATGCTTTTCCCGATGTACTACCAATGCGTGCTTTGAATTGGTTTGGAAGATTAATTCGTGAGGACGGTAGCTCCAGCCAAGTAAATTTAATGCCGAAGACCAAATCCTTGGATGCCATAATGATGAGTGTGGAATTAAACGAGGATGGTTCCATTAATGGACGGTATAGACAGCAATATACAGCGAATAACGCCTTTGTTTTTAGAAATAACTATGATAAAGGATCAGAGGACTCCTTTTTGGATGCACTGGAAAAAAGACATGGTGATTTGGAAATCTCAGAATATGAAGTGATCAATGCGGAAGACCCTGCCAAACCGGTAGTGCAATCATTTAATTATAGTAAAGAGGCGGCTTTTGAGGAAGTTGCAGGTAAACTATATCTTTCACCTCTTTTTCACCTGACCACTAGGGAGAATCCATTTAAAACGGAAAAAAGAGCATTTCCAGTAGATTATGGTTATCCTTGGGAAGACAAGTATATTATCAATATAAATGTTCCGGAGGGCTATGTGGTCGAATCTATTCCGGAGCCCATAGCCGTTGCACTTCCGGATAATATGGGGCAGTTTAAATACAACATATCCGCAAATAACAATGTCATAAGTGCCCGTATAGAGACAGCATTCAACAATCCTGTGATTCCAGCTCATTATTATGGCGATCTGAAGGAATTTTACCGTCATATTATCGAGAAGGAATCACAGAAAATAGTCTTGACAAAATCATAGTGGACTTGGAATGAAAAGAATCCTGTTGTTCCTTGTTTTAGTAAACAGTATTTTGGCAATCGGTCAAGATCTCGAATTTGGGGAACTTTCAATTATTGAGTCTGAATTTAGGAATTATGACAAGGATACCACCGCCCATGCAATTTACCTTTACGAAAAAGGGGAAAATTATTTTGAGGTAAGGAGAAACTATGTTTGGTTGATTACTACATACCATGCCAAGATAAAAATATTGGACAAGGAGGGTTTTTCCGAAGCAGATATTACCATACCCTATTATCATTCGGATGGGAAGACTGAAAGGGTGAACGATATAAAGGCAATATCACATACCAATGGGGTTAAGTACAATGTGATGGATAGCAATATTTATGATGTTGAGGTCAGTGAAAGATGGTCGGAAAAAAGGTTTACTTTTTCGAATGTGCAAGAAGGATCTGTTTTAGAATACACTTATGAAGTCCAGTCGCCTTTTTTCTACAATCTTCACGGATGGGAATTCCAAGATCACATACCCAAACTATACACGGAGTACAACGCTAAAATACCCGGGAATTATCGGTATAACAGGTCGCTTTTAGGAAATTTGGCATTGAACGTAAACGATGCCACCATTAAGTCCAATTGTTTTAGCATACCCGGTGTTTCAGCAGAGGCCGATTGTGAAGTGTTGAAGTATGTGATGAAGGATGTGCCCGCTTTCAAAGGCGATGAAGAATATATGCTGGCCCCGTCCAATTACAGGTCCAGATTGGAGTTTGAGCTATCCGAGTTTGAAGGATTTGATGGGAGAAGGGAGAAATTTACCAAATCATGGAAAGATGTTGACAAAGAGTTTCGAACAGATCGGGATATCGGAGGGCAGCTCCGTAAAAAGAACTATTTTGAACGAAATCTTCCATTAGAACTCATTACTGGAAAGGAAGATGATCTGACCAGGGCCGTGAACCTCTACAACTTTGTCAAGTCCCACTACCGCTGGAACGGAAAGTATGGCATTTTTAGGGATAATAATGTAAAAAAGGCATTCGACGAGGCTATTGGCAATGTAGCGGAAATTAATATCACGTTGATCAATTTGCTAAATGCATCAGGTATTGATGCTGATCTTATGCTTTTATCGACCAGAATGCATGGTTTGCCCAAGAAATCACATCCCATAATGTCCGACTTTAATTATGTCATCGCGAAATTGGAAATTGAGGGAACCACTTATTTATTGGACGCCACTGAGAAGGAGCTGCCCTTTGGAATGCTGCCATATCGTTGTTTAAACTATTATGGCAGGGTAATGGACCTGGATGGAGCTAGTTATTGGTATGACATTGCACCAGAGAAATTAAATGTCAGGTCAATTAGGGTTCAGGTTGAACTGGATGTCGAGAATGGGTTGGTCACTGGGGTCTGCGATGAAACTTCGCTGGGATATGATGCTTATTTTAAAAGAAGTAAGATAGCTTCATTGTCCAAAGAGGAATATTTAGAAGAAATTGAGAAGGAGAATATGGATGGTTTTTTTGTAAAGGAATATGAAATCGTCAGGGAAAAATCAAACGAAAAAAGTTTGGTTGAACATTTTTCTTTTGAATTGGAAAATCTGGAGCCGACCGGTACTATTTATTTTAATCCTTTTTTAATTCGGTTCTTTAAGAATAATCCTTTTAAAGCTGAAAAAAGGAGTTATCCTGTCGATTTTGGTTACTCGAAGAGGTTTGATTATATGGCCAGTATCGAGATTCCTGAAGGATATTTGGTGAAAGATTTACCAGAATCCATAAATATGGCATTACCGGATGGAAGCGGAATATTGCGTTTCAATACTAACGAGATACAAGGCAAGGTTATGGTAGTTTTTTCATTACAACTGAAGTCTGCCCACTATAAAAGTGCCGGATACCACTATATAAAGGAATTATTTCGCAATGCGGTCGCCAGCCAAAATCAAAGCTATATAGTTCTTGAAAAGGAATGATGCTGTTCTGCTTATCTTTGTCTCAAAACACAAATACAGTTAAGGTGAACATTGAAAACGCACAAAAAGCCGTAGACGAGTGGATCAAGAACCATGGCGTCCGTTATTTTAACGAACTCACCAATATGGCCCAACTTACCGAAGAGGTAGGCGAGGTAGCACGTATTATCGCAAGGCGCTACGGGGAACAGAGTGAAAAGGAATCGGATAAGGCCAAGGACTTGGGCGAAGAGCTCGCAGATGTGGTTTTTGTAGTTCTTTGTTTGGCAAACCAAACCGGAATTGACCTACAAGAAGCTTTCGATAAAAAATTGGATTTGAAGACCAAACGCGACCATGACCGTCATCAAAATAACAAAAAGCTCAAATAAAGTTGTTTGCCTAAAGGGTCGTTAGGCCTGTTTTTTCTAGTTTTGACAATTCATTCAAACCGCAAAGATTTGAGACTCCAGCTTACCTCGCCCAGCGATAATAAAATACAAAGGACAATTGCGATTACCGGTTCCAAAAGTGAAACCAACCGCTCACTTTTGTTACAGGCCCTTTTTCCGAATATCAAGATTGAGAACCTTTCCAATTCAGATGATGGGGAGGTGATGCAAAAGGGATTGCAAAAATCAACGGGTGTGGTGGATATTCATCATGCTGGAACAGCCATGAGATTTTTAACGGCATATTTTGCCTCACAAGAGGGAAAGCAAGTCACGCTCACGGGGTCTAATCGAATGCAGGAACGCCCGATTAAAATTCTAGTGGAAGCGCTACAATCACTTGGTGCCGATATTCAATACGAAAAAGAAGCAGGGTATCCACCCCTAAAAATAACAGGCAAGAAACTCGAAAAAAGTAAAGTTTCATTGCCCGCGAACATCAGTAGCCAATATATTTCCGCATTGTTGTTGATAGCGCCTAGTTTGGAAAATGGCCTTGAATTGGAGCTGATAGGTAAGATTACATCCGTTCCCTACATAAAAATGACCTTGGCGCTCTTGGAGCAAATAGGAGTACCATCTTCTTTTGAAGGGAACATTATTAAAGTTGCACCCAAGGCTACGGTAAAGGCGACTACTTTAGTGGTAGAGTCGGATTGGAGCTCGGCGAGTTATTTTTACAGTATCGTCGCCCTGTGCGAGGTGGGTACGGAAATACAATTGTCGTCCTACAAACAAAATTCACTGCAAGGGGATAGTGTTTTGGCCGACATCTATAAGGATTTTGGAGTAGAGACCACGTTTGCAAACAATAGTATTCGCCTCAAAAAAATAGGAGGAGCAAAGTCTGACCATTTGGAATATGACCTGTCCAATGCCCCGGATATTGCGCAAACCATTGCCGTGACCTGCCTTGGATTGTGCATTGGCTGTCATTTAACGGGACTGCACACACTTCCAATTAAGGAGACCGATCGCTTGGCAGCATTGCAAACCGAGCTGGGCAAGTTTGGCGGCAACGTTGATATCGACTCGGAAAGTTTAACGCTAACGGAACAGTCCCAGCTGAATAGCAATGTTTCTGTTGATACCTACAACGATCACAGAATGGCCATGGCCTTTGGCCCATTGGCACTAAAAATAGGATTTGTGGTCAATGATGCCGAGGTCGTATCCAAGTCATACCCCGATTTTTGGAGCGATTTAAAAGCGCTTGGGTTTGTTGTGGAGGAACTGTAATTCACATTTAATCATCAAATTACTTGACATCCGCTATTGGTAGGTTGTATATTTGCCCCTCTTTTAAAAAATCGAAAAAAAGTCCACATGAAATTATCAAACTTCAATTTTGAATTGCCTAAAGAGTTATTGGCAGAATATCCTGCGGAACACAGGGACGAATCCAAACTAATGGTGGTTCACCGTGATAGCGGAAAAATTGAACATAAAATGTTCAAAGACCTAGTAGATTACTTTGATGAAGATGACGTTATGGTCTTGAACAATACAAAGGTGTTTCCTGCCCGACTTTTTGGAAATAAGGAAAAGACGGGAGCTAGAATTGAAGTTTTCCTTTTGAGGGAGTTAAACCAGGAACAACGCCTTTGGGATGTTTTGGTGGATCCAGCCAGAAAAATAAGAATCGGGAACAAATTGTATTTTGGTGAGGATGAAAGTTTGGTGGCAGAGGTGATCGACAATACTACATCAAGAGGGAGAACATTACGCTTCCTATATGATGGTTCCTATACCGATTTTAGAAGAAAGCTCAGGGAATTGGGAGAGACTCCACTTCCAAAATATATCAAAAGAGAGGTTACCCCTGATGATGAGGAACGTTACCAAACCATTTATGCCAAACATGAAGGTGCGGTTGCAGCACCTACAGCAGGTCTCCACTTTTCCAAGCACTTGTTGAAACGTTTGGAAATCAAGGGAATCAATTTTGCCGAAGTAACACTTCACGTAGGATTGGGAACCTTTAACCCGGTTGAGGTCGAGGATTTGTCCAAGCACAAAATGGACAGTGAGGAATTGGTCATAGATGAAAAGGCAACCGAAATTGTAAACAACGCAAAATCAAACAAAAGAAAAGTTTGTGCGGTAGGTACAACAGTTATGCGTGGATTGGAAAGTGCCGTATCCTCGGAGCATACATTAAATACATTTGAAGGGTGGACCAATAAGTTCATCTTTCCTCCTTACGAATTCAGTATTGCCAATTGTATGATTACGAACTTCCACTTGCCAAAATCTACCTTGTTGATGATGGTCTCGGCTTTTGCAGGTCACGATCTTATTAAAAAGGCGTACAAGCAGGCCATTTTGGAAGGCTATCGCTTTTATTCCTACGGGGATGCAATGTTGATTCTATAAAAGCATAATTTCATAGAAGAGAAATCCCGTTCGCTTTATGGCCAGCGGGATTTTTTCTTGCTTATCTTTAAGTGATGGAAACCAAAAAGAAGGACATACGGGCATTGACAAAGGACCAACTCCGTCAGTTTTTTGTGGAGCAAGGAGACAAGCCATTTCGTGGCAATCAAGTATACGAATGGTTGTGGCAGAAGTCAGCCCATGATTTTGATGCCATGACCAATATCTCCAAGGAAACCAGAAAAATGTTGGAGGACAATTTTGTCATCAATCATATTCGCGTAGATCAAATGCAGCGTAGTTCCGATGGTACCATTAAAAATGCTGTTCGATTGCACGATGGTTTAGTGGTCGAGTCCGTATTGATTCCCACGGAGACCCGAACAACTGCCTGTGTTTCCAGTCAAGTTGGTTGCAGCCTGGATTGTAGATTTTGTGCCACCGCACGTTTAAAACGTATGCGGAACCTGAATCCGGATGAAATCTATGATCAAGTAGTGGCCATTGACAATGAAAGCCGTCTGTATTTTGACAGGCCCTTGAGCAATATCGTTTTTATGGGCATGGGAGAGCCTTTGATGAACTACAACAATGTTTTGAAAGCTATTGATAAAATCACTTCCCCTGAGGGATTGGGGATGTCGCCCAAAAGAATTGTGGTGTCCACTTCGGGAGTGCCCAAGATAATCAAGAAAATGGCCGATGAAGAGGTTAAGTTCGGTCTGGCCGTCTCTTTGCACTCTGCAATCGATCAGGTGCGTACATCAATTATGCCGTTCAATTCAACTTTCCCCTTGAAGGACCTTCGCGAGGCCCTGGAATATTGGTACAGTAAGACCAAAAACAGGATAACCTATGAATATGTGGTTTGGAAGGGCATCAATGATACCCAAGAGGCAGCTGATGCTTTGGTGAAATTTTGCAAGTTTGCACCGTCCAAGGTCAATATTATTGAGTATAATCCCATTGATGATGGGGAGTTCCAGCAAGCGTCGAGCAGTGCAGTGGAAATGTACCAAAATACTTTGGAACGGAATGGGATAACTGTTACCGTACGTAGGTCGCGAGGAAAGGATATTGATGCCGCTTGCGGACAATTGGCCAATAAGAGCTAACATCTAGGATACAGGATACAGGAGTTATATGAAATATGTTTCTTCCTAAATCCTAAACCCACAATCACATTCCCTGTAAATCATCGATACTTTTGAACCTGTATCTTAAAACTTCGATTTCATTCCTACAACTCTTGCATTTTCCCTACTTTTAGGGTCTCAAAACCAAACACCACACCGTTACGTTGAAAATCGTTTCGCAGATAAGGGAACCCATAGAAAATGAGATGCAGCTTTTTGAGGAGAAATTCCTCAAATCCATGTCCTCCAAAGTCGCATTGTTCAATAGGATTACCTATTACATAGTTAATAGAAAGGGCAAGCAAATGCGTCCGATGTTCGTTTTTTTAACGGCAAAATTGTTGAACGGTGAAGTCAATGAGCGCACCTATACCGGGGCATCCATCATTGAATTGATACACACGGCGAGCTTGGTGCACGATGATGTTGTGGACGATAGTAACAAGCGCCGGGGTTTCTTTTCCATCAATGCACTCTGGAAGAACAAGATAGCCGTTTTGGTAGGCGATTTCCTTTTCTCCAAAGGGCTTTTGGTTTCCTTGGAAAATAAGGATTACGATCTTCTTCATATTATTTCCAATGCGGTACGTGATATGAGCGAAGGGGAACTTCTTCAAATTGAAAAAGCAAGATTGCTGGATATCACCGAAGATGTGTATTATGATATCATCCGACAGAAAACGGCAACTTTAATTGCCGCCTGTTGCAGTATGGGTGCCTGTTCAGTTCGACCTGATTCGGATGAGGTGGAAACCTTTAGGAAGTTCGGTGAGCTTTGTGGTATGGCATTTCAAATTAAAGATGACCTATTTGATTACGGTGCCGAGAAAATTGGAAAGCCCACTGGAATCGATATCAAAGAACAGAAAATGACGCTTCCATTGATCTATGCCTTGAACAATAGTGACAAGGAAAAGAAAAAATGGTTGATCAACTCCATCAAAAAGCACAACAAGAACAAAAAACGGGTAAAGGAAGTGATCGAGTACGTCAAAGAAAAAGGCGGTCTGGATTATGCCGTAGTAAAAATGCTGGAGTTTAAGGACGAAGCATTGGCCATCTTGGACAATTACCCGGACTCTGAATACAAAAGTGCCCTCACACTTATGGTCAATTACGTGGTGGACCGAAAAAAATAAGTTTTTAAAACAATGAAAAACAGATAGTTGCTGAAATGTTTTATTTTTCAGGCAACTATTCGCGTTTATATTCCGTCTATTAAAATAGAAGCACTTTATAAACCAAACCATTGAAGATTATCACGCTACATAACAACGAAAAGCAATTGATCAAAAAATCGATTCAAGGGGACCAAAATGCTCAAAAGTTGTTGTACGATAAATTTTCACCAAAAATGTTAGGTGTCTGTAGGCAATATATCAAGGACCTTCATTTTGCCGAGGATGTGATGATCAACGGTTTTGTAAAAGTATTTAACCACTTGAGTTCTTTTCAAAATAAAGGGAGTTTTGAGGGTTGGATCAGGACCATCATGGTACGAGAGAGCATCTCTTATTTACGTAAAAGACAATTTGTGGTTTATGATGACGAAGCCATTGAAGTAAATGGTAAGATTTCAGAACCTGGTGATGGCCTCTTGGATGTGGAATACGTGCAAGACCTCATTGATAGACTGCCGGAAGGTTATAAGGCGGTGTTTTTGCTCAATGCCATAGAAGGCTACGGTCACAAGGAGATTGCGGAGTTATTGGAAATTTCGGAAGGAACCTCCAAATCACAATTGTTCAAGGCCAGAAAAATGCTTCAAGAGAATTTAAATTTAAAGGGAATGTCACCGGGATTACGATCGGCGACCAAAAAATAACGGTATGGATAAACTGGAAAAACATATCAAGGAAAAGCTGGAGGAGCGAACCATTGAACCTTCTGCCAATGCTTGGGACAAAATTGCTTCGCAGGTCAAAGAACCGATCAAGCGAAAAGGAAATACATGGTTTCCATATGCCATTGCTGCAAGTATCGTTGGTGTTTTGTTCGTGTCTATTTTCTTTTTTACAAATAAGGACAGTAATCTGGAGCAAATACAAGTTGTGGATACCAATGTAGAGGAAGCAACGGAAACCCAATTGCCGGATGATGAGACCTTGGAAATTGTTCCATCCAAGGAAACAGATCTAGTGGATATGGAGCCCATAAAGACCGAAGATAATGAACAGTTTTCGGAGCCGACTTCCAACAATTTGATTGCAGAACAAGAAATCAAGGAGCCGCTACAGGATGAGGTCCAATTGAATTCCGACCAATTGATTGCCCAAAAGGTTGAGGAGGTCGTGGCACAAGTCGAGCTTATGGAAAGTGTCCATGAAAATGTTTCCGACGCAGAAGTGGACTCGCTATTACGAGCCGCCCAACGACAAATCCTCACGGACAAGCTGTTCGCCGAAGGTGGTTCCGTAGATGCCATGTCACTATTGGCAGAAGTAGAGGATGAACTGGACGGATCGTTCCGGGACCAAATATTCGATGCCCTAAAATCCGGATACCTTAAAGTACGTACAGCGGTGGCCGACCGAAATCAATAAAATTATTCATCAATCAAGTCAACCTTCTACAACTTCCTGCACTCGATGGGGGCAGGAAGGTGGGAGGGTTATAAATCAAAAACAATCATGAAAACAATTACATTTTATTCAGCAGTTTTATTCTTGTTTCTCGTTTCCCAAGCGGCTTTTGGACAAGAGGATTATCAGAAAAAAATAGAAGCGTTGAAGCTTGAAAAACAACGCATAGTAGAGCAAGAAAAAGAAGCTCTTAAACTAGAAGTGAAAAAAATTAACCAGCGTTTGGAGGATGGGGACATTTCTGAAGGTGAGGCTCGAGTTTTAAAGGAAGACGTGGCCAAACAAAGGGCTTTAAATATTGAGAACCGTGTGGCTATTATTGAGAATAGAATCGCATTGTTGGAACGCAACAAGGGAGATGTACTTTCACTGAGCGAAATAGATACCATTTATGGGGATAGAATGCGGCTGGACCTGTTCATTGATGGCAAACCTGCCATTATATTTAACTCTAAGCACCATAAGAAGGAAATCAAATATGATAGGCGTACTTATTCCGACTTTGTGATGGCAGTTGGCTTGAACAATGCTTTGATAGAAGGACAGTCACTTTCCGATTCTCCCTATAAAATTGGTGGAAGTCGCTTTTTTGAAATGGGATGGCAATGGAGGACCAGAGTATTCAGAAATTCCAATTGGCTCAGGTTTAATTATGGATTTTCTTTTCAGTTCAATGGACTTAAACCTGACGGAAACCGGATTTTTGTACAGGAAGGGGACCAAACAGTACTCGAGCAATTCGATTATGATTTGGATAAGGCCAAGTTACGAATGGACAACCTTGTTTTCCCAATTCATTTTGAAGTCGGCCCTTCCCGTTTTAAAAAAACGGAGCAGACCATTCGTTATTCAATCCGAGATCAATTTAGACTTGGTTTTGGAGGATATGGAGGGTTTAATTTAGGTACACGTCAAAAGTTAAAATACAATCGTGAGGGAGAAGATGTAAAAGATAAACTTAAACGTGATTACAACACCAGTGACCTAATTTATGGTGTAAGCGGGTACATGGGTTTTGATGGCGTATTATTATATCTTAAATATGATCTTAATCCAATTTTTAAGGATGCAGATGTAAAACAAAACAATATTTCATTGGGTCTTCGGTTCGATATTTAACCATTCAAGAACCATTTATAAATGCGGTCAGGGTTTTCCTGGCCGTATTTTATTCAGATAATGCCCGTTCCATTTCCAAAGTAAAATCCTCTTTATAATAGACTTTTTTACAATGGGAACATTCCGCGTAACGGATGTTGTTGATCGTAAACATTGGAATCCAGAACAAATGGGCGTAGTTGGGCTGTGCCACCGCGGTGATTGTTCCTGTTTGGCCACAGTGCGAACAGGTAACATGACGGAGTAGTCTGGTTTCTTTTTTACCCGGTCTTGTTCCAAAAAAAAGTATCATTCCACAAATAATATTGTTCCATCCCAAATTTAGAGCTTTCAAGGGCGAATGAAAAAAATGATTTTTGTTTTTAAATATTTTCTACATTCGCCCACATTTTAGAAACATTGAACGCCTACCACGATTTGGAGGATTGGTTGTCCTGGATGGACGATATCTCCAGTAAGGATTATGTGATTATCGATAACTTTCTTAGGGACGAACTTTATACCCAGATCAAATCCTTCTTTCTTGGTAAACTTCCCAATTTTAAGGAAGCAGGCATAGGTGCCCATTCGGATAATCAAATCGATAGCAAGGTCCGCGGGGATTTTACCTATTGGTTGGACCGAGATCGAGATGCCCATTTAAAAAGCTACTGGGAATTGTTGGACGAGACCATTCACATTTTTAACCGATATTGTTACTTGAGCTTGTCGGGCTATGAGTTTCATTTGGCACACTATCCATCCGGTGGACACTACGATAAACATTTAGATCAGTTCGAAAATCGCAATAACCGTATGATTTCCATGATCATTTACTTAAATGATGACTGGAAACAGGGAGATGGCGGGGAACTCGAAATTTTTGAAAAGGACGGGACGAGTTTCTTGGTGGAACCCTTTGCCTCCCGCTGTGTAATGTTCAAAAGTGCCGATGTGCCCCATGCTGTATTGGAAGCCAACAAAAGTAGGTTCAGTCTTACCGGTTGGTTGTTGTATCAGCCATCGGCTGTTGGTAAGCTCTTTGTTTGATCAATCTTTCTTTAAGGGTATCTGTCGGATAAGGTCCTCGTTCTGTGCTGTAGCTGCACCATAGGACATAACCAAAGTGCCTTTGGTGCCATCTGTGGCCTCAATGGTGAAAACGGTAGATTCGTCCGCTGGATTGGTCATGCCTTCAAAACGATACGAATTGATGATGACCAAATCTTTGGGTTGATATTCTTTTTTGGAATATAACGCCTTTATACAATTTTCATCCGCTTCAAAATCTTCTTTGTAACCTTCTTTCTGGGTTAGTGTGTTCACTGCTTCCGAAAGTGTTTCAAAACTGTATTTGTCCATAGGTTTTTTCTTAGATCTTTAAGTTAGCAATAAATTGAAGGACTTTCGATTTTATCTGGGACCAATCCGTGTATTCATGGTCTTTATCGGTATCAATGGAGCCCCCTTCCTTTTTTGCGATCGAGCGCATGATCAACTTTTTGAAATAATTATACTTTGTGTATTTCAAAGCACCGGCAATATGCCATATGTTCCTTGTGTTCCATCCGGTCTCTTTTAAAAAGTTTTCAGCTATCTGTTCTGCCTCTTCATGTTCTTCTTTGATGGAAGATGCCACAGCCATGCTTACAGAGAAAAATGCTCCAGGTTTATTGTTCAGGGAATGGATATGTTCATGAACATAATCCTTGATCAACGGATTGTAATTGTGTATATGAATTGAACTGCCCACCAGTACGGCATCAAAAGCTTCTGGAGACGGAGGGTCTTCCGATGCATTGGAAACTACCACCTGATGCCCGTTTTCTTGCAGAACATTCTCCATAAATCTGGAAATCTTTCGTGTCTGGCCTTCAACTGTACCATAAATGATTAAAATTTTCATGACAAAAAGCTTAATGGTTAGACTAGCCTAAAGTCACGTAAATATCATGGTAAATCCAATGATATTGGTCAGTTAAAATGGACTATTTGTATACTGTTTCAAAGGAATTTCCATTCCATACCTCATGGGTCACTTCACAGTATGAGCATACCTCGATCAGGTTTGTTTTTTTGTCCAGGGCCCCAATATTTTTTATAAGGAGTTTACTGTCCTCTCTAAATTCCGAGCCAAGTGAGGTAACGGGGCCATCGAAGATCTTCCCTGTAATCCGGTCAACTACCACACCTGTTTGGCAGGGAGATCCACAACCCCAAGAGACAAAGGTGTAATGTCCCGAAAAATTGACGCCATTCGCACATCCCTCGGTTATTCGGGTGATGAATTGTTTTGCTGCCGGGTTGGTGGAAAAATCAGGTTCGGCCAATTCTCCTTGATATACGTCAACAGGATAATCCTCAAATGTTGAATTTGGTCCATATTTTCTGTAGATGATCACATCCTCAAAAGAAAGATCTTTTCCCATAATGATGTCTTCACCATAACCGGCCAATTGATTGTAGATCGGGAAACTGTCATTGGCCCTTTCCCTTTTGGTCACCATAATTTCCTTAGGTTCTTTAGCCAAAACAAGATAGTCCAATGATTCAAAAATGGGAATCAGGGAATGACTTTCTGGAATTGATGCCTTTTCGATGGAATCTTGCTTTTCAGCCTTTTGGACTTTTACATCTTTCTTTTTTGGCTGGCACCCAAAAAGAAACGCACAACAAATCAATAAACTAAGTCTTGACATCCTATAGCTTTATTTTTCCTCCTACCACTGGAAGTGTTAGCGTTGTGCCGTCAAGATCCACGGTGAGTTCGGTTCCCGGTTCTGGCCAAAGGGTAAATTCCTTGTCACTTGAAAAAATCATGAGTCCGATTTGTTGTCCTTCTGGAATGATTTGATCATCCGGCATAAGTTCAAATTCCAATTCGTAGAACTTATTGGGGACCAAAGGAGCACTTTTTGACAATGATTCGTGGTTTTGAGGGTCGGCCCATCCTCGTGTGATAATGTTGTCCGTGATCTTGGAATCCAGTGCTTCCGTCCAAGGCAGGGAAACCAGCCAAACAGATAGGTTTGCAGCAGGTTTACTGCTGGCCAACCTTATATTTATTGTTGGCACACCAGAAATGTGGACATCCGCTTTTAAAGGTGGCGTAACGTAGAGCAAACGATTTTCAGAGACGTCTTCTTTGGCTAAGTCCGCCCCTGGAAAATTGTAATTGTCTATCAAGGTTTCCGTTCCCTGTTTTTTGGGCTTGACGGAGCTTAATTGTCCTTTCGAAGGCGCACCTTGATTTAGATATAGGGTTACTTCTTTGGCTTTGGGATTAGGGTAATCCTCATAGGGTGTCGGATTATCCTTCTGTTCATTTTCTCTTACGATCCATGCCCTTGGTTCGTTTTCCACTCCATTTTCCACCCCATGAAGGTAGCGTGTGAACCATTTGTTCATCATGGAAATCGGTGGTGGGCCACCATGCCCGTTTTGGTGATAATAGATCTGTGCAGGTATTCCCATTTCCTTGGCTTTTTTGTAAATGCGGTAGCTGTGTTCGGGCATTACATTCCAGTCGTTGAAACCATGGGACATTAAAAGGGCGGCCTTCATAGGTTTCATGTCGTTAAGGTAATCCCTTCCAGCCCAAAAGTCATTGTAATCACCGGTAATCCGGTCTTGACCATTTTTCATTTCCGTATCGCGAACAACTTTATTGTTTCTTGCTCTTTTTGATTCATCACCGCTGTGTATGAAGTCGTAAAGCACATCAATGTCCTCGCCCAGATAACCCCCAGGTGACCGAACCAATCCGTTCGAACGATAGTAGTGGTAATATGATGTATTGGGGGCAATGGGGATGATTGCTTCCAGACCTTCGACTCCTGTGGTTGCCGCAGCAAGTGGAATGGTCCCGTTATAGGAGGTGCCCGTCATGCCCACTTTTCCCGTGGACCAAAAGGCCTTGACCTCCTCGTTACCGTTGCGTTCCGAATAGGCTTTGGCCCTTCCGTTCAGCCAGTCGATAACTGCTTTCGGAGCCAAGGACTCATTGTCTCCGCCAACGGTGGGGGCTCCATCCGAAAGACCGGTTCCCGGAGAGGAGGAATGGACAACGATATAGCCCCTGGGGACCCAGGTCCGAACCTGAGAGTTGGAAATAATAGGGCGTTCTCCCACGCGGGTGACATCTGGATGCTTTCTTGGTTTTCCGGGCTCGCCGAGTTCGTGTTTCACATCCCAAAATATACCCTTGTCCAGTCCGGCTGTACCTGCGTAATAAGGGCTGGATTCGTAAATAATGGGAAGTTTTAGTCCTTGGGTATCTGTCTGACCTGGTCTGGTGACATCCACATGCATTCGGTCAGGCTTCCCGTCGCCATCGGAATCAAATTCCGTTTCCACCCAAAGATCATGGCGTATCCAGGTCCCGGGGTCGGAAAAGGCTTCTACCACTTGGGCTTCTCCATTTTTGATCACAGGTCCGACTTTATTTGCCATTTGTCCCTGAACGGCAAGAGTGGTGAACATAAAAATCGCAACCAAGCACCTATAACTTCTGGAATCTCTTAATATCATGGAATCATTTTAATTTTTTTATTCTAATCTTAAGTGTTCCCAAGATACTAAAACTAATAGAGGGATTTGGTTTTTGAATTCATCAAAACATTGTTTTTATTTACCTTTAACAGCTATTTTAACAGAACAACTTGATTTCAAAAAACACCATAGACCAAGTATATGAGACTGCCCGATTGGAGGAGGTGATCGGTGATTTTGTGCAATTGAAGAAATCGGGGTCCAATTTTAAAGGTTTAAGTCCATTTACGGATGAACGTACCCCAAGTTTTATGGTGTCTCCCGTAAAGCAGATCTGGAAAGATTTTAGTAGTGGTAAAGGTGGTAACGTTGTCGCTTTTTTGATGGAGCACGAACATTTCACTTACCCCGAGGCCATAAAGTATCTGGCCAAAAAATACAATATCGAAGTAGAGGAGACGGAGCAGACCAATGAACAGAAGGAGCAGGCCAATGAGCGCGAAAGTATGTACTTGGTTTCCGAATATGCCCAAAAATATTTTACCAAGACACTATGGAACAGTGAGCCGGGCAAGGCAATTGGACTCACCTATTTTAAGGAGCGCGGGTTTACGGATGAAACGATAAAGCGGTTCGGACTTGGATATAGCTTGGATGAATGGGAAGCTTTTACCCAAAAGGCACTAGGTGATGGCTATAAGTTGGAATTCCTTGAAAAAACAGGTCTTACCATCGTAAAAGACCAATCGGGAGGTGAGGCCAGGAGGTTTGATAGGTTCAAGGGAAGGGTGATGTTCCCGATCCATTCCATGAGCGGAAGGGTACTTGGTTTTGGTGGCCGTATTTTAACGAACGACAAAAAGGCGGCCAAATACCTGAATTCCCCAGAGAGTGAGATCTATCATAAAAGCAAGGTGCTGTATGGTATTTACTACGCCAAACAGGCCATAGCCAAAGAGGATAACTGTTTTTTGGTAGAAGGATATACGGATGTCATTCAGATGTTCCAGCGAGGAGTGGAGAATGTGGTTTCCTCGAGCGGTACAGCTTTGACGCCGGAGCAAATCCGACTCATTAACAGGCTTACCAAAAACATTACCGTTCTTTTCGATGGTGATGCCGCGGGATTAAGGGCCTCTTTAAGGGGTATAGACCTGATTCTTGAACAGGGAATGAATGTGAAGGTATGTACTTTTCCCGAAGGTGAGGACCCTGACAGTTTTGCCAAGAACAACACCTATGAAGATTTAGTACAGTACCTACAAGAGAATGCCAAGGATTTTATCCAATTCAAAACTTCACTTTTAGCGGAGGAGGCGGCAAACGACCCCATAAAACGGGCCGATACTGTTCGTGATATAGTTAACAGTATAAGCAAGATTCCCGATCGTATCAGACAGGAAATCTATGTACAGGAGTGTGCAAAGATCATGCAGATTTCTGAAGAGGTACTCTATAATACCCTGGCGCAAATAGATAAAAAGCATCAAACGGATGCTGCAAAAAAGGAAAAGCAGGAGCGAAAGACCTTTGAGGTGGTCAAGAACGATGCTGTAGTGGAAAAGGTCGATGTACAGTATGAATTGGAACGAAAGATCATCGAAGTTCTTTTATTGTACGGGAACCAAAAGCAGGAGTTTGAAGATTTGGTGCTAAAGGAAAATGAGGAGGGCGAATTGGTGCTGGAACCTGAAGTGGTGGAGGCCAAAGTATATGAAAAAGTATATCTGGATCTTCAAGATGATGAGATAGAACTTTCCAATCAGCAGTTCAAGACCATCTACTATAAGTTGATCGAAAGGTTGAATGAGGACGCAGACTTTTCGGTAAGTGCGTTTTTGTCGGAACTCGATCAGGAAACCGTGTCGCAGGTCTCCTCCATTCTTATGGAAGAAGAGCAATACGTGTTGCATGATTGGGAGCGAAGGGACATTTATCCAAAAGAGAAAAAAATAGGGATTTCACAATTGGTAGGGGAGACCATCCTGACCTTGAGGTGCAACCTCATTAAAAACCGCATCGAAAAATTAAAGGAAAGGACCGAGGATAGCCAAGAGGACCACACCGAGGTATTGGAAGAAATTATGAATTACCTGCAGTTGAATAAGTTGTTGAACGCAAAACTGAACCGGGTACTTTCTTAATATATAAAACCCCTTTCAATTTTGATTGAAAGGGGTTTTTACAATAGTTAGTTTGGTTGGGTAGTTTCTTAATAAAGTTCTAAGGCCTTGGCCTGTTGCAACAAGTCCACCAAATTGTCCACGTTCAATTTTTTCATTAAACGGGCCTTGTATGTACTTACGGTTTTTTCGTTCAGATTCAAACCTTCTGCAACTTCTTTGTTCCTTTTTCCACTGGCCAAAAGTTTCAGTACTTCGACCTCTCTGGAAGAAAGCTTTCTAAAGAATCTTCTTGGTTTTTGTGTGCCTTCATCAAAAGCAAGGCGTTGAGCAAGCTCATTGGTAATGAACATATTGCCTTCGCTTACTTTTTTGACTGCGGTAACTATGTAATCGAGGTCGGCAGTTTTGGATAGGTATCCAAATGCACCGGCCCGTATGGTGCTCAAGGCATAAACGTCTTCGGATTGTCCGCTGTACATCAAGGTTTTGATGTCTGGAAATTCCAATTTCATTTTTCTTAGGGTGGCAATTCCGTTAATTTCAGGAATATCCATCTCAAGGATGACGACGTCTGGAGTTACTGTTTTTAAAGTTTTAAAAAGCTCTTCCGTGGTTGATACATCTGCGATGACTTCAATGTCCGAGCTCGTTTCAAGTACCTGTCTTATACCAAGCCTAACAATAGGATGGTTGTCAGCAATCAATACTTTAATCATTATGAAACGGTTTATTTAGTGAATGGTTAGCTGCTAAATACCTAAAGTATATAGCGAGCAAGATAACAATTTAATCATGTAAAACTGTAACTTTTTTCTTAAAACCATAGTTTTTCTGGGGTTTTTTTCGTCTTAGTTTGGGTTTTTCCAGACAAACAGCTACTTCAGCTCGGTTGGAATCTCACAAATAGGTATGGGAACCATCTTATGTTTGTTGGCAGTATTATACCTTTTATATATGGTGAATATTTCTTTTTCCCTGCCAGAAAAGTCATCCGCGGTTTTACCTTGATCGTCCATTTCCATAGCCCATTCCAGCTCTGGATAGGACGCGCCAATTTGATCTTCATCTGTTCTGCTGTCGCCCCAAAGTCCATCGGTGGGTGCGGCGTCCATAATATCTTGGTTAACTCCCAGCACACGGCCAAGTTCGTAGACCTCGGTTTTCACCAAGTCGGCAATTGGACTCAGGTCCACACCGCCATCCCCATATTTGGTGTAAAAGCCAATACCGAAATCCTCTACCTTGTTTCCGGTTCCTGCCACTAAATATCCTTTCAGTGCTGCAAAGTAATATAATGTGGTCATCCTAAGCCTGGCCCTGGTGTTGGCAAGGGACATAAAACGTTCTTCCTCATTGTCCACCTTTGGGAAAGCATCTACCAAACTATCAAAGACCGGTGTAAGGTCCACGGGTTGTCTGGAAACGTTGGGGAAGTTGTCCATAAGCCAATCAATATGCCTATCTGCACGAGTTACTTGGTTTTCACCTTGGTGAATGGGCATTTCTAGGCACAAAAGGTCCAATCCCGTTTTGGCGCAGAGTGTGGAGGTCACAGCAGAATCAATTCCACCGGAAACCCCTATGACAAAACCTTTGCATTTTGCATTTTCGGCGTACTCCTTTAACCATTCTACAATATGGGCGATAACCTTTTCTGTTTGCATATCTTACTATTTAGATTCTATAAATTACCTTTGTGCCCTGTAAATTTAAACCCTGTGCCCTTAAAAATGAAGCGGTTGTTGAAATACTTTGTGATGCCGGTAAAAAGAATCTTTGTAATCGGGATAATTTTACTGGTCTCTTCCTGTGGTGAAACCGATAGGACAGAAGAGGAAATCGACAAAGTTGCCATCGATTTGAAAATATCCAGGTTCGACCGGGAGTTTGCCAAGACAACTTCAAAAGATATCCCTGGCTTAAAATCCGAATATCCCTACTTGTTTCCCGAACAGTTTCCGGATAGTGTTTGGATCGCTAAGCTTACCGATACCATCCAAATGGAATTATCGGATGAGGTAGAAAGGACATTTGGTGATTTTGAAGAGGAGTCCAATGACTTGGAAGCCCTCTTTAAACATATTGAATTTTATTTTCCGGAAACTGGAACCCCTCATGTGGTGACCCTAACATCGGATGTGAGGTACGAAAATAGAATCATACTTACCGATTCGTTGTTACTTATCGGCTTGGATAATTATTTAGGTGCGGACCATCATTTTTACGAAGGTATGCAACGATATGTGGCGGCATCTTTGGATAGAAAGTTTCTTACTTCGGATGTGGCAAGTGCCTTTGCCAAAAAAGTATTGCCCTATCCCAGAAATAGGACCCTTCTTTCTAGAATGGTGTATTATGGAAAGGAACTTTACCTAAAGGATGTGTTGATTCCGTCAGTAACGGATGCACAGAAAATCGGATATTCCGAAGATCAACTTGAATGGGCAAGGGCCAATGAGGAACAGATGTGGAAGTATTTTGTGGAACGGGAACTCTTATATAGTACCGATACGGGTCTGGATAGAAAGTTTTTGGATCCGGCACCCTTTTCTAAATTCGGATTGGAGCTGGACAATGAATCACCCCCACGACTGGGCAGATACATGGGATGGCAGATAGTCAGGGCCTTTATGGAGAAAACCGACATGGATTTGAAGCAAATGTTGCGTTTGCCCGCTGATGAAATTTTAAAACAATCAAATTACAAACCAAAAAGATAAATGGCAGTAGAACATACTTCGGAGATAACCTTAAAGGTTGGATTGGATGAGAACAGAGTGCCCGAAGAACTAACATGGTCGGCACAAGATGGCGGTATTAATGAAGAGGATGCGAAGGCCATGCTGCTCTCTGTCTGGGACAGCAAAAACCAAGAATCGCTCAAAATTGACCTTTGGACCAAGGATATGCCAGTGGACGAGATGAAAGTCTTTTTTCATCAGACTTTGGTGACCATGGCGGATACATTTTTTAAGGCCACCCAGGACGAAAAAATGACGGCCACCATGAAGGATTTCTGCGATTACTTTGCGGAAAAGTTGGAGCTGAAAAAGTAAACCGCTATTCCAACGGCTCGTTTGTGCGGTTGAATTTTGATTTTTCTTCCCCTCTTAGGTCCAGAACATTTTCAATTTTTTGTTTGGTGGGCTTCTGAAAGAATAGGTAGAAAATGAGTGATACAGCTATGATCAAATAGGTGAGGTTAGCAGTATTGGCAAAGATTACGATGCAAAAGAGCGCTGCTCCCTCCAAAAGGGCGTACTTTAAAATGGATGCGGATTGGAATCTGTTGAGCTTGGTCCGTAAATCCATGTCCTTGGGTAGAGAGCCCGTCATTTTTTTAAATATGAAGTCGCCCAAAAATATACCGGCCAAAGCGACCATGGGTACAATGGCCAAGAACATGTCGTCTGTATCGGTCAATGTCAGTTCCATTTTGGAAGCCCTAAAATAAAAGAGTGCTCCAAGGACAACTGGAGTTGCCGAGATGCCTATATGTAAAAAGGATATGGTCTTTAGAAATCCTCCAGGAGTGAGTTTGTTGCTGTTGTTTTGCATCGTTCGGTTTTGGTGAAGTTTATGTACTTAATCCCCGGCGACCAACATATTGATCATCCATCCATTGTTCCTTTTAATAAGACCCATTCGATAACCAATCGGGGAGACCAAATATTTGCCATATACGAATCCGGACAAGCTGTTGTCCACTGTAGTTATGTGGAGCCATTTTGTTTCTTCTGAAATTCTATTTTCTTCGATATCGGAAATCTTCACGATCTGATAGCTCAGCTGACCGATTACCTCTGAGTTTTCGGTGGTGGGTTTATCCCTTACATTCACATTGTTCCCCAAAACATAATAATGTTCAAAGGCATCATATTCCTCTGGCCAGTCGGAAAAAGTAAACGGGAGGGTGTAACTGTTTTCATAGGTTGAAGAAATATGGCCGGGGCCACCGATCAATAGAATGTTTTCCAAGATTTCCCATAGATTGGTGGAGTCTCCTTCTAAGTTCCATTGCATTTTAAATTCATCAATGCCACCATCACCCCCAAAGTTGTTCAATATATGCGGGTCCAAGTGATCAACTATGAATTGTTTGTCCTGTTTGCCGACCGCCAAGGTGAGCTCGGTCAAGAATTTGGAAAGGGAATAATCCGATATTTCCATTTTGGGAGGAAGGAATTCCCCTTGGGCAGATAGGTTCACTGTTGAAAAACAGATAAGTGTAAATAAAAGGTTCTTCATTGATGATCGGTAATTAGAGCTTTCTAAAATTACATAAACCCAACAAATAAAATTAAAAAAGCCCTGTTTTCAGGGCTTTTTTAATTAGGGATTCATGGGGTTATTGACCAATATGCTCGAGGCTCATGGGAACCTCCATGAGCAACACCCTGCTTTCGGATACCGATTTTAAGGTAAAGGAATCGGTTTCCCAAACGCCAAAACCGTCTCTTTTTTCCAATTTTTGCCCATCGATTTCAACCTCTCCCTCAAGGATAAAGGCGTAGACTCCATTTCCTTTCTTTTTTACTTGATAGGAGTCTGTGGACCCAGCTTCAAATTTTCCCAAATGGAACCAGGCATCTTGATGGACCCAAACACCTTCGTCATCGGGATTAGGGGAAAGTACATGGTAAAAGGCATTTTGTTTTTCGATGTCCCGAATCGAAATCTGGTCATATCTAGGGGTTACATTTCTTTTGTTGGGGAATACCCAAATCTGTAAAAACTTGACCTCCTGATCCGTGTTTTTGTTGTATTCACTATGTTGGATCCCAGTACCTGCGCTCATCACTTGAACATCACCTTCCTTGATAGTGGCGGTATTGCCCATACTGTCCTTGTGTTCCAAGTCCCCTTCCAAGGGAATGGATATAATCTCCATGTTGTCATGGGGATGGGTGCCAAATCCCCTCCCTGGTGCAACTTGGTCGTCGTTCAATACTCGCAAAACTCCAAAATGCATGCGTTCAGGGTTATGATAACCGGCAAAACTGAAAGTATGGTGTGAATTTAACCAGCCATGGTTCGCATGGCCGCGGGTTGCTGCTTTGTGCAATACGGATTTCATTTTAATCAATCTTTAATTAATACTTGTCTAAGCTATTAAGGTGTTCCAATAGTCGTTAAAACTTATGGAATCTTACCTGTTGATTGATGCTGGGGATATATAATACGATCAGTTCTTGTTCTGGAAAAATTCTTGATTAATGCCATCAATGAACCCTAAAAGTTCCTCCCTTCCCATCCGGCTGGTGGACGAAGTGGTGAAATGTGGGGGCGTTTCTTCCCATGCGCCCTCCAGTAATTTTTGCAGATAGGCATTTGCCTGTCGCTCTATGGCCTTGGGCTTTAACTTGTCCGATTTTGTGAAAATAATGGCAAAAGGAATCTGATTGGTGCCGAGCCATTCCATAAACTCCAAGTCCACCGGTTGGGGTTCGTGACGGATATCCACCAAAACAAAACCACAGACCAATTGTTTTCTTTTTTGAAAATACTCCGTGATGTATTTCTGAAATGTTTTTTTGTCCTTTTTGGAGACCCTTGCATAGCCGTACCCTGGCAAATCGACCAAGAACCAATTATTGTTGATCTTAAAATGGTTGATGAGCTGTGTTTTTCCAGGTCTCCCAGAGGTTTTGGCCAGTCCCTTGCGGTCCACTAGCATATTGATCAAGGATGATTTGCCCACATTGGACCTGCCGATAAAGGCATATTCCGGTAAGGGTTCATTGGGGCATTTGGCAACGTTGGAGTTGCTCATCACAAATTCTGCCGAAGTAATTTTCATGTCTAGAAGTTACGCTTTTTCAACCAGGCCTCGAGGATGTGGTTAAAATCGTTGGGATGCTCCATCATTGGTGCGTGTCCACATTTTTCTATCCAGTAAAGATCGGAGTCCGGCAACAGTTCATGGAATTCCTTGGCCACGTTTGGCGGTGTCACGGTATCGTTTTCACCCCATATAATACATGTAGGCGTGTTCATATGAGGCAAGTCCTTGGACATATTGTGTCTTATGGCACTCTTGGCTATGGCCAAGGTTTTTACCAACTTCATTCGGTCGTTCACCGTGGCAAAAACTTCGTCCACTATTTCCTTGGTTGCCACCTTGGGGTCGTAAAAAACATCCTCGGCCTTCTTTTTTATGAACTCATAATCGCCTCGCTTAGGGTAACCATCGCCCATGGCACTTTCATAAAGTCCAGAGCTCCCTGTAATTACTAGTGCTTTGACCATTTCCGGGAACATTTTGGTATGCAAAAGACCTATATGTCCTCCAAGTGAGTTTCCAAGTAAGATAACATCCTTTAAGCCCTTGTGCTCGATGAAACCTTCCAAAAAGTTGGCAAAGTTCTTTACGGTGGTTTTTAAGATGGGCATATCATAAATGGGCAGCTCGGGAATTAAAACCTTGTAGCCCTTGGATGGGAAATATTCGGAAACACCCTGGAAATTACTAAGGCCTCCCATTAAACCGTGCAATATGATCATAGGGGTTCCTTCCCCTTTTTCTATATACCGGTATTTGCCATCTTCGATTAAATGCTCTTCCATCAATAGTTAGTTGGTAGTAAGAGGCGCAAATATAGGGATTTCATATCACAAAGAATTTAGCTTTTATCATATCGGGCACAAGTTTTTTCATTTGAGTTAAAACTATACCATAATAAGGAGATTGTCCAACACGCTAAATCACATTCCGAATAATGGTTTTTTATCCAAAAGTGGAGAATTTATTAACAAAAGTGGTATTAAGTGGAGAAATGTGGAAATAAAATCTATATATTTGAGTTGTATTAAGTAACCAATTGATTTCTAGTGACCCATATCATAGGACAACATGATTGCAAAGCGGACTCCAAAGGAAGGGTGTTATTGCCCATTTCTTTGAAGAACCAGTTGTTGCCCGTAATCAAGGATGGGTTTATAATCAAGCGGTCCGTTTTTCAGCAATGTCTGGAATTGTATCCCAAAGCAGAGTTCGATGTACTCATGCAGAAAGTGATGAAGAAAAGCAAAATCAATCGAAAGTACGATGCTTTTGTGAGGAATTTTGTTGCAGGAATGAAGGAGGTGGGCATTGACGGTGATTCGGGAAGATTGCAGATCCCAAAAAACTTGGTGGAGTTCGCAGGGATCGAAAAGGAAGTGGTTCTGAATGCGGTTTTTGATAAAATCGAGATTTGGAACAAGGATATGTACGAGAAAGTCTTGGCGGAAAGTGAGAAGGATTATGCCGATCTGGCCGAGGAGATTTTTGACGACGATGAGTAGTGCATATCACAACCCGGTATTACTGAAGGAGTCAGTGGACGGGTTGAATATAAAAGAAGATGGAGTGTATGTGGATGTCACCTTTGGTGGCGGAGGGCATTCCAAAGAAATTTTGAAAAGATTGGGCGATGGCGGAAAATTGTTCGCTTTTGATCAGGACGAAGATGCCCTTCAAAATGCATTGGAGGATGACAGGTTTCAATTGATCAATCAGAATTTTCGCTACCTCAAACAGTTTTTAAAGTTCTATGGCATTCGGAAAGTTGATGGAATCTTGGCGGATTTTGGGGTTTCCTCCCATCAGTTCGATGAAGCCGATCGCGGTTTCTCCATTCGTTTCAATGCGGATCTGGATATGCGGATGGACAAAAAAAACGAATTGTCGGCCTATCAGGTGGTAAACACCTATTCCCAAGAAGATTTAGCGTCGGTTCTTTTTCAATATGGCGAATTGCGAAACGCAAACGCCATGGCAAAGACCATTGTTGCGGCAAGGGCGGAAGAGCCCATAAAAACCACAGATGATCTCAAAGGTGTATTGCGCAAGTTTTTGCCCAAGATGAAGGAGAACAAGATTTTGGCGCAAATCTATCAGGCGATCAGGATCGAGGTGAACCAAGAGATCGAAGTGCTCAAGGAATTTTTGGAGCAAGTCCCAGAGGTATTAAATGAGGGAGGGAGATTGAGCTTGATCAGTTACCATTCCTTGGAAGACCGTCTGGCAAAACGTTTTATCCGTGCGGGTAAATTCGACGGCGAGCCTGAAAAGGATTTCTACGGAAACATTAATGTGCCCCTTAAAAAGGTAGGTGGCTTGATTGTTCCATCAGCAGAAGAAATAGCCGACAACACTAGGGCAAGAAGTGCAAAACTCCGCATTGCGGAGCGCTTATAAAAGGTTTCCGCTTAAGTGGAATACCAGCAAATGAACACAAAATGAGAAAAGGATTACTGGACATACTAAAAGGAAAGTTTTTGGTGAGCGGAGATGCTCCCAAGAACTGGATGTTTTTGTTGTTTGCCTCTTTCTTGGCGGCCTTAATGATTTCCAGTAGTCACAATGCCGATAAAAAAGTATTGGAAATCGCCGAGCTTAACGAAGAGGTGCGAAAACTTAAAAGCGAGTTTTTTGAGGCTCGTTCCAGTGTTCAACAATTAAAGCTCGAATCGACCTTAAGGGAAGTGGTGGCCGAAAAAGGCTTGGCGCCCTCCCAAAACCCACCAAAAAAAATAAAAGTTAAATCAGCGGAACAATAGTGGCCATTACCGAAAAAAATATCATGAATAGACTTTACCTCGTAGCGGGAGGTCTTCTTGTGTTGGCCATTGCCGTGGTGGTAAAGTTGGTGGATATACAAATGGTGCAGGGAGAAAAGTATAAGGAACTTGCCCTGAGCAAAACCGAGAAAATGTTCACTATTGAGCCCAATCGCGGGAATCTATATTCAGAAGATGGTAGTTTATTGGCGGCATCTGTGCCAAAATACGAGGTCAGGTTTGATGCCCAAACCGTTTCGCAGGAAAATTTTGAGAACAATGTTGCGGCATTGTCCGATTCTTTGGGCAAAATGTTCGATCGACCTTCATCTTATTATCGACAATTGTTCCGTAAGGCACGCGCCAATGGAAATCGCTACAAATTGGTGGCACGTAACGTAGGGTATTTGGATTACGTTCGTATCAAGCAGTTCCCATTGTTCAATCTTGGTCCGTACAAAGGTGGTTTCATTGAAACCCACCGGGTAGTCCGTGAATATCCTTTGGGTAAGATGGCAGCAAGGAGCATAGGTTATGAGCGGGTGGATGAGAACGGTTATTATACCCGTGTAGGTCTGGATGGCGCATTCGGTGAATCTTATCTGCGGGGCAAGGAAGGAAAGCGGTTAAAACAAAAGATAGCCAAGGGACAGTGGAAGCCCGTTGGTCTGGACAATATTGTCGAGCCCCAAGATGGATTGGACGTTGTTTCCACCATTGATGTCAATATTCAGGATATAGCCCATCATGAATTGTTGAGGCAACTCGAAAAATATAAAGCAGACCATGGTTGTGTAGTGGTGATGGAAACCGAAACAGGTGAAATCAAGGCCATTTCCAATTTGGGAAGGACTTCCGATGGAAAATATTACGAAAAATTGAATTATGCTGTCGGGGAATCCCATGAGCCCGGTTCCACTTTCAAATTGATGTCCATGGTGGCCGCTTTGGAGGATAAAGTTGTAGACACCAGTACGGTCATTGATACAGAAAAGGGGAGGTACCGCATATATGACGGTGTTGTTAAGGATTCCAAATGGGGTGGGTATGGTGAGATTTCCCTCTCCAAGGCATTTGCAGTATCGTCCAATACGGCCTTTGCCAAGATTATCAACGAAAACTATAAGGAGCAGCCAGAGAAGTTTGTCAATCGCCTTATGAACATGGGTCTCCATAAAAAATTGGGGTTGCCCATCATCGGGGAGGGTGACCCTGTGATTCGTTATCCGGGAGATAAAGGTTGGTCGGGAATTTCCTTGGGTTGGATGTCCCATGGTTATGAAGTTTCCTTGACTCCGATTCAAACTTTGGCCTTTTATAATGCCATAGCCAATGATGGTGAGTATGTAAAACCTCGTTTGATCCAAGAGGTGCGTGAAGGAAACAAGGTGTTGAAACGTTTTGATAGAGAGGTTTTGAACCCCTCCATCTGTTCCAAGGAAACCGTGAGAAAGGCGCAACAATTGTTAAAGGATGTTGTGGAAAAGGATTATGGTACCGGGCACCGAATGTATTCCAAGAATTTTTCCATGGCTGGGAAAACCGGGACCACACAAAAGAACTACGTTGAAAAGAACCCGGATAAATTGGCATATATCTCCTCTTTTGCGGGATACTTTCCTGCGGATAATCCTAAATACTCCTGTATAGTAGTGATTCACGAGCCAGATAAGGACGAAGGGTATTACGGAGCGGATGTTTCCGGACCAGTATTCAAATCCATGGCGCAAAAAATACATGCTATTTCACCAATGGTTGACGAGGTCGAGGATAAGGTCTTGGAGAATGAAGAATTAGATGCGCAATACCAACAATACTTTGCCCAGGTTCAAAAAAGTTATAGCACGGTGCCCAATTTGAAGGGTATGAGCGGAATGGACGCTGTTTCCCTTTTGGAAAATCTGGGGATTGAGGTGGAAGTGCACGGTAATGGAAAAGTAAAGAATCAATCGGTCAATCAAGGGACCAATATCAAACAGGTGAAAAAAATAGTATTGGAGCTTTCATGAAGTTATTGAAGGACATATTATATGGTGTGAGCCTTTCCGCGGTAAGCGGGGATACCAATGTAATGGTGAACCATGTCCATTTTGATTCCAGAAAAATCGAGATGGATGATGTTTTCGTTGCCATTCGGGGAACCCTTACCGATGGACATCAATACATTCAAAAGGCCGTTGATTCCGGAGCAAGGGCCATTGTTTGCGAAGAGCTTCCAGAGCTTATGGTCAATGGTGTAACCTATCTTCAAGTAGACGATTGTAACAGTGCCTTGGCGGTGATAGCATCGAATTTTTATGGGGTTCCATCCAAAAATTTGAAACTGATCGGTGTCACAGGTACCAATGGTAAGACCACTGTAACCACTTTGCTGTACAACCTTTTTAAGAAAGCGGGTTACAAAGTGGGTTTGATATCCACCATAAAGGTTTTGGTGAATGATCAAGAGTATAAGACCACGCATACAACACCGGATGCCATTGCCATAAATGGATATTTATCCAAAATGAACGAAGCCGGCGTTGAATTCTGTTTTATGGAAGTTAGTTCTCATGGAATCCATCAAAAGAGAACGGAAGGACTTCATTTTGAAGGGGCCATATTTACCAATTTGTCGCATGATCATCTCGATTACCATAAAACGTTTGCAGCGTACAGGGATACCAAGAAAAAATTGTTCGATGGTCTTTCAAAAAACGCATTCGCCCTGGTGAACATCGATGACAAGAACGGTTTGGTGATGCTTCAGAACACCAAAGCCAAAAAATATACCTATGCGTTAAAATCCTTTGCCGATTACCGGGCACAGATTCTGGAGAAACAATTCAATGGTCAATTGCTGAAGGTTGACGACAATGAATTGTGGTCCAGGCTCATTGGAGACTTCAATGCCTATAACCTCCTGGCCATTTATGCCACGGCAGCTATTTTGGGCTTGGAGAAGATGGAGATTTTAAGGCTGATGAGCGAGCTGGAAAATGTGGATGGCAGGTTTCAATATTATATATCAAAAGACAAGATAACGGCTATTGTTGATTATGCCCATACGCCGGATGCACTCAAAAATGTGTTGGTAACCATCAATGCATTGAGGACTGGAAATGAAAACGTCATCACCGTAGTGGGGTGTGGTGGTGACCGTGATAAGTCAAAGCGTCCGGTTATGGGTCATATCGCTTCCGAAATGAGCGATCAGGCCATATTTACATCGGATAACCCCAGAACGGAATCACCAACAGCCATTATTGAAGAAATGGAGGCGGGCGTAGAAGCCCAGAATGTTCGTAAAGTATTGTCCATAGAGAATAGAAAACAGGCCATAAAAACAGCTTGCAAGCTTGCAATGGCACAAGATATTATCCTTGTGGCGGGAAAAGGTCACGAGACCTATCAGGAGACCAATGGTGTTAGGGTCGATTTTGATGATTTTAAAGAAGTTAAAGAAGCTCTGGAGAGCCTTAAAAAATAATGTAGTCCATGTTATACTACTTGTTCGAATTTTTAGAGAAGCAATACCAACTGCCTGGCGCGGGACTTTTTCAGTTCCTTACCTTCAGGGCGGCCTTGTCCGTGTTGTTGTCCCTATTGATTGCCATGGTCTATGGAAAACGAATCATATTGTTCCTGCAGAAGAAACAGATTGGGGAGAGCATCCGCGATCTTGGTCTTGAGGGACAAAAACAAAAGGCGGGAACCCCAACTATGGGAGGGTTGATCATTATTGTGTCCACCTTGTTGCCTGTTATCCTTTTTGCGGACATCAAAAATATTTATGTCATCCTGTTGATCGTGACCACCATCTGGATGGGTATCATCGGGTTTATCGATGACTACATCAAGACTTTCAAAAAGGACAAGCAAGGACTTAAGGGGAGGTTCAAGGTGATGGGTCAAGTAGGATTGGGACTGATCGTGGGATTGACCCTTTATTTCCATCCGGCGGTGACCATTAAGGAGAAGGATTCATCCACCATTACAGAAAATTTTAAAGTGGAAAGGGTGTTTGGCGAGGAGACCAAAGCAGTGCGTACCAACGTGCCATTCTTTAAGAACAACGAACTCGATTATGCAGATTTTATCTCCTGGATGGGGGAAGGTGCCGAGGATTATGCGTGGCTTATATTTATACCGGTCGTGATCTTGATCGTGACCGCAGTTTCCAATGGTGCCAATCTTACCGATGGGATAGATGGTCTGGCAGCAGGTTCGTCCGCAATAATTGTTCTCACCTTGGGGATTTTTGCGTGGGTGTCCGGAAATATCGAGTTCTCGGATTACCTAGATATTTTTTACTTGCCTCGAGTGGGCGAACTAGTGGTCTTTATCGCTGCCTTTGTTGGGGCGTTGGTTGGCTTTTTATGGTACAATACATTTCCAGCTCAAGTTTTTATGGGGGATACAGGCAGTTTAACCATTGGTGGGGTTATTGCAGTAATCGCCATAATCGTAAGAAAGGAGCTTTTGATTCCTATCCTTTGCGGAATCTTCTTTGCCGAGTCCCTGTCGGTAATGTTGCAGGTAGGCTATTTTAAGCATACAAAGAAAAAATACGGGGAAGGGAAACGAATTTTCTTGATGGCCCCATTACACCATCATTATCAAAAAAAATTATATCACGAGAGCAAAATAGTGACCCGTTTTTGGATTATCGGAATCATGCTGGCCATCATCAGTATTGTTACGCTTAAAATAAGATAGAATGGGTCGTTTGGTGATACTTGGAGGAGGAGAAAGTGGCGTTGGAACCGCCATTTTGGGAAAGCAAAAAGGATTTGAAGTCTTTGTTTCGGACAAAGGTGAAATAAAGGAAAAATACAAAGAGGTTCTTGAACATTTTGAGATTGAATGGGAGTCCGGTGAGCATACCGAGTCAAAGATTCTAAATGCCGATATGGTGATGAAGAGTCCAGGTATTCCAGATAAGGTTCCTTTGGTGAAAGCAATCATTGAGAAAGGGATTCCAGTGATTTCTGAGATAGAGTTCGCATCAAAATATACGGATGCTACTTTGATCGGGATAACAGGGAGCAACGGCAAGACCACGACCACTATGATGACCAACCACCTTTTAAAGAATGGTGGGTTGAATGTGGGAATGGCCGGGAACATTGGAGATAGCTATGCCAAAATGGTAGCTGAGCAAAACTTCGATCATTACGTGTTGGAAATAAGCAGTTTTCAATTGGACGGTATTGAGGGGTTTAAGCCGCACATTGCCGTGATCACCAATATCACACCTGATCATTTGGACAGATATGATTACAAATTCGAAAATTATATCGCCTCCAAATTCAGGATTGCCATTAATCAGGATGAAAATGACTACCTGATTTATGACGCAGATGATGAAGTAATAGGTGATTGGCTAGACAAACACCCAGTTCGATCCAAATTGTTGCCCTTTTCGGTAAAAACAAAACTGGCTGAGGGAGCTTGGCTGGAAGACAGAACGATTAAAATAAAATTAGAAAATAAAACCTTGGAAATGAGTGAAGATATTTTGGCCTTGGAAGGTCAGCACAACGTAAAGAATTCAATGGCGGCAAGTATGGCGGCCATGCTGGTTAAGGTCAGAAAAGAGACCATTCGCCAGAGTATACAGTCTTTTCAGGGAGTTCCCCACAGATTGGAAAACGTACTGAAAATAAACCATGTGGAATACATCAACGATTCCAAGGCAACCAATGTGAATGCGACCTTTTATGCCTTGGACGGCATTAAACGGCCCATTGTTTGGATCGTTGGAGGTGTTGACAAAGGGAACGATTACTCTGAACTGATGCCGTTGGTGCGCGAAAAGGTAAAAGCCATTGTTTGCTTGGGCGTCGACAATTCAAAGTTAATAGATGCCTTTGGCAACGTCATTGACCTTATGGTGGAAACCTATTCGATGGAAGAGGCGGTAAAAGTGGCCTACAAGGTTGCGGAAAGAGGTGATGCAGTCTTGCTTTCTCCGGCATGTGCCAGTTTTGACCTCTTTAAAAATTATGAGGATAGGGGAGACCAATTTAAAAACGCTGTAAAAAATTTGTAAAAGGTGTTCGCAATATTCAAAAATCTGAAAGGTGATAAAGCTATTTGGGGCGTAGTGGCCCTATTGGCACTTTTCTCATTTTTGCCGGTGTACAGCGCCAGTACCAATTTGGTATACGTCAATGGTGATGGGACCACTTTGGGCCATTTGGTAAAGCATGCTGTGCTGTTGTTTCTGGGCTTCGGCATTATATATGCTGTACATAGGATACCGACGCATTATTTCAAAGGGCTCTCCATTATAGCCATGCCCATAGTCATACTATTGTTGATCTATACTTTGACCGTGGAAACGCGGATTGGAGGGGTCACGGCCAATCGTTGGATAAAGATTCCCTTGGTCGGAGTCAATTTTCAGACATCAACATTGGCTGCTGTGGTTTTAATGATTTGGATTGCTAGGTATCTAACCAAAATCAAGGAAACCAAAATCACTTTTAAAGAAAGTATTTTGCCGTTGTGGCTCCCTGTTGCTTTGGTGGTATTGTTGATTTTGCCCGAAAATTTTTCAACCGCAGCCATCATCAGCTTTATGGCGTTGGTACTTTGTTTTCTAGGTGGATATCCATTAAAATATCTATTTGCAATGGTGGGAACCGGTATTGTTTTGGCCGGAATGTTCTTGTTCGTACTGTTCAAGGCGCCAGAAGTATTGCCACAACGTGCAGGGACATGGAAATCAAGGATAGAGACCTTTATCCACCCGGAACAGGCGGACAAAGATGATCTGCACCAATTGACCTTGGCACAGATTGCCGTGGCCGAAGGTGGTGTTGTGGGCAAGGGTGCCGGAAAAAGTGTGATGAAGAACATGTTGTCCCAGAGTACCTCGGATTTCATTTTTGCCATCATTATAGAAGAATATGGATTATTGGGTGGAGGGGCTTTGCTCTTTTTCTACCTCTTATTGCTGTTTCGCATTGTGGTCGTGGCGCATTCGGCCAAAACGGTATTCTCAAAATTATTGGTGATCGGCGTAGGACTGCCTATTGTATTCCAGGCCTTTATCAATATGGCCGTGGTGGTGCAGTTGTTTCCCGTAACGGGACAGCCCTTGCCGTTGATCAGTATGGGGGGGACATCTATTTGGATGACCTGTATGGCCATTGGAATCGTGTTGAGTGCCAGTAATAAAAAGGAAAATTTGGAGGAGCAATCCCAAGGAATAGATGATACGAACCCTTTAGAAGTATTGAGTGGGCAATTATAGGTTTATACTTTCTGGAGGAGGGACTGGAGGACATATTTATCCTGCCGTGGCCATTGCGAACGAGCTGAAGAGAAGATATCCTAAAGCTAAATTTTTGTTCGTAGGTGCAAAGGATAAAATGGAAATGGAAAAAGTACCGCAGGCCGGATACGAGATAAAAGGCTTGTGGATAAGTGGAATACAACGGAAACTGACATTGAAGAATCTCATGTTTCCATTTAAACTGATAAGTAGTTTGTTGGCAGCACGAAAAATAGTGAAGCAATTTAAACCCCATGTGGCCATTGGTACCGGGGGGTTTGCTAGCGGACCTTTGTTGAAAATGGCCGAAAGCTCAGGTGTGCCCTGTTTGCTGCAAGAACAGAATTCCTTTGCTGGAATCACCAATAAACTATTGGCGGGCAAGGCGGAAAAAATATGTGTGGCCTATGATGGTATGGATCGATTTTTTCCGAAGGAGAAAATCGTGAAGACGGGAAACCCCATCCGAACGGATTTAGTGGAATTAAAGGAAGGTAAAAAAGAGGCCGCCGCCTTTTTTGGACTTGATGGCGATAAAAGGACGGTCTTGGTTCTGGGCGGTAGCCTGGGAGCAAGACGAATCAATCAATTGATTGAAAAGGAACTTGGTTTTTTTGAAGAAAAAGGATGGCAAGTGCTTTGGCAATGTGGCAAGTTGTACAACGAGGAATATAAAAAATATGATTCCAGTTCGGTAAAGGTCTTGGCCTTTGTTAACCGGATGGATTTTGCCTACGCAGCAGCCGATGTTGTCATTTCAAGGGCTGGTGCCGGTTCCGTTTCCGAGCTATGCTTGGTGGGCAAACCGGTGATTTTTGTTCCATCGCCCAATGTGGCCGAAGACCATCAAACCCAGAATGCAAAAGCTCTGGTGGCCAAGGATGCCGCTATTATGCTTCGTGAAAATGAATTGGATTCGGAATTTGAACAACGCTTTTCTGAGTTGATTGAATCAGAGGAGATGCAGGAAAACCTTGGGAAAAACATCAAAAAAATGGCAATGCCAAAGGCTACCGAACATATTGTGGACGAAATTGAAAAGTTGTTGAAGTGAATTTGAAGGATATACATAGCGTTTATTTTATCGGTATAGGTGGCATAGGGATGTCCGCTTTGGCTCGCTATTTCAAATTTGTGGGTAAAGAAGTGGCGGGTTATGACCGTACACCTACACCCATTACGGATGGATTGACAGAGAAAGGAATCTCAGTTCATTTTGAAGATAATGTCGATTTGATTTCCGATACGTTCAAGCATCCACAAACCCTAGTGGTTTACACACCGGCCGTACCTTCTAAACATTCGGAACTTCAGTATTTCAAGAGACAAGGATTTGACTTGAAAAAGCGCTCCGAAGTTTTGGGTATCATCACCAAAGATTCATTTTGTTTGGCGGTTGCCGGGACACATGGCAAAACCACCACTACTTGCATTTTGGCACATTTGCTCAAAGAATGTGGTTTGCCAATGACTGCATTTTTAGGTGGTATTTCGGAAGACTTCGATAGTAATTTTGTGCTTGATGGAACAGAGTATTCCGTAGTGGAAGCGGATGAATTCGATCGTTCTTTTTTACGATTGAGTCCCACCATAGCCTGTGTAACCTCAATGGATGCCGATCACTTGGATATTTATGGGACAAAAGAGGAACTTCAGCATTCGTTCAGGGATTTCGTGGATAAAATAAAGCCCGGGGGAAAGTTGTTCGTTAACAAGGGCCTGCCCTTGGAGGGAATCACCTTTGGTATTGAGAATGGTGCCGATTACTGCATAGAAAATATTGAAATTGAACATGGAGCCTACATATTTGATCTGGTAACGCCTTCCGAGGTCATCAAGAACGTAAAGTTCAACAAGCCGGGAAGGCATAATTTACTCAATGGATTAGCTGCTTTTGCGATGGCGGTGCAAACGGGTTGCCCACCACACCGCCTTGCCGAAGCTCTCGGTACTTTTAAAGGGGTGCAGCGTAGGTTCTCCTATCAGATAAAAGAAGAGAATTTTGTCTTTATCGACGACTATGCCCATCACCCCACGGAAATCAGTGCGGTACATCAGGCCATTAGGGAAATGCATGCGGGACAAAAAGTGACAGTGATTTTTCAGCCCCATCTTTTTTCACGTACAAAGGATTTTATCGATGATTTTGCCTCAAGTCTTTCGGATTTTGATGAAATCATCCTATTGGATATTTACCCTGCCAGGGAAGAGCCCATTGAAGGTGTGAACTCGCAGTGGCTCTTGGATAAAATTGAAAATCCCAATAAAAGACTGATTTCAAAATCAGCATTATTGGAGGAAGTAAAGAACTGCAAAACCGGGGTGTTGGTCGCCCTAGGAGCAGGTGATATTGGACTGGAAGTACCAAAAATCAAAAAAGAACTGAGCAATGCGCATTAATTGGGAATACATTAAACTGGCATTTTTGTCGGTATCCATAGTTGCGCTCTATGGATTTGCCGATCAAAGAAACCAAAGAAAAATGGTGGAAAAAGTCACTGTAAAATTCGTTGGTGAAAACAATTTGTATTTAACTGAGGATGCGGTTAATAAATTGTTAATACAAAATTACGGACCCCTAGAGAACAGGCCCAAAGAACAGTTAGTTTTGAATACCATAGAGGAGGTTATACTATCCAATGATATGGTCAAAAATGCCCAGGTCTATCTTACTGTAAACGGGGAACTTGTATCCAAGATTGTTCAGCGAAAGCCAATTGGAAGAATAGAGGGTGTCTCCAAATTTTATTTGGATGATCAGGGCAAACGTATGCCATTGTCTAGATATCATTCGGCAAGGGTTCCGATAATTACTGGAAAAATTACCGGGAAGACCCTTGAGGATGCCTATGTAATATTGGACTATATCAACAATGATGATTTTTTGAGAAAAAACATTATTGGGATACATATCGAGGAAGAAGGAAAATATCAGCTCAAGTTCCGCATGGAAAACTTTGTGGTAAACCTGGGCGGAGTGGATAATTTGAACTTAAAGTTCAAAAATTTTATGGCCTTTTATGCGAAGGCGGCCAAGGACAATTCCTTGGAGGATTATGCAACAGTTAGTTTGGAATTCAACAATCAAGTGGTTTGCACCAAAATTTAAATTATGGAACAAGGTAATTATTCAGTTGGATTGGATATTGGAACTACCAAGATCGTAGCGATCATAGGTAGGGAAAATGAGTATGGGAAAATTGAAATTTTGGGCACCGGACGATCAAAGAGTTTGGGTGTTCACCGTGGAGTGGTCAACAATATCACACAGACCATTTCGTCCATACAACAAGCGGTGGAACAGGCAGAATTAAATTCTGGCCTTAAGATAGGTTCTGTTGTCGTGGGTATTGCAGGTCAGCATATTCGTAGCTTGCACCATAGCGACTACATCACAAGGCCCAATTCCGAAGAGGTAATAGACAATGAGGATTTGGACAAATTGTGCAACCAAGTGTACAAATTGGTGATGCTCCCCGGAGAGGAGATCATCCATGTGTTGCCACAAGAGTACAAAGTGGACGGTCAATCGGAAATAAAGGAACCTGTAGGTATGTACGGTGGTCGTCTGGAGGCCAACTTTCATGTAGTGGTAGGGCAGGTTTCTTCCATTAAAAATATTGGAAGGTGCATAAAGAGCGCTGGTCTGGACCTTGGGAACATTACGTTGGAGCCATTGGCATCTGCTGATGCAGTTTTGAGCCAGGAAGAAAAGGAAGCTGGTGTTGCTTTGATCGATATAGGTGGTGGAACTACTGATTTGGCCATCTTTAAGGACGGTATTATCCGTCATACCTCTGTTATCCCATTTGGTGGTAATGTAATCACAGAAGATATCAAAGAGGGCTGCTCGATCATTGAAAAGCAAGCCGAACTCTTGAAGATAAAATTTGGTTCCGCTTGGCCAGGGGAGAACAAGGATAACGAAATTGTTTCCATTCCGGGGCTTAGAGGTCGTGAACCAAAGGAAATCACATTAAAGAACCTTTCCAAGATTATTCACGCGCGAGTAGTGGAAATCGTGGAACAGGTGTATGTGGAAATCAAAAACTACGGACACGAGGAACAAAAGAAAAAATTGATCGCTGGAATAGTGCTTACCGGAGGTGGAAGCCAATTGAAGCATTTGAAACAATTGGTAGAGTACATTACCGGAATGGACACCAGGATTGGATATCCAAACGAACATTTGGCCGGTGATTCCGACGAGGAAATCGCAAGTCCATTGTATGCCACGGCCGTTGGATTATTGATGAATTCCCTTAGGGCCAACAATAAGAACCAAGAAGTTCACCAAGAAGAGGTGCACGAAGAAGAATTATTGGTCGGTCAGGAAAACGATATGGGCGCCAAAGCTAATGCAACGGCGACGCATACGGAGAGAAAATCCATTTTTGATAAATGGTCGGAAAAGTTGAAGGACTTTTTGGACAATGCAGAATAATAACCCCATAAGAGAAACACAACTGTCATGAGTAAGAACACTGAATTTGACAACATCGCTTTTGATTTGCCCAAGAACAAGAGCAACGTAATTAAGGTTATCGGAGTTGGAGGTGGCGGTAGCAACGCTATCAATCACATGTTCCAGGCCGGTATCAACGGAGTCGATTTTGTAATCTGTAACACCGATGCACAGGCCTTGCAAAATAGTGCCGTACCAAATAAAATACAGTTGGGCGTATCCCTGACCGAAGGATTGGGTGCAGGTGCCAACCCAGATATTGGTGAGCAAGCCGCATTGGAAAGCATGGAGGATCTAAAGGCCATGTTGGACAATAATACGAAAATGGCTTTCATTACTGCGGGAATGGGCGGTGGAACCGGAACAGGGGCAGCTCCCGTTTTGGCTAAGCTTGCCAAAGAGATGGATGTTCTTACGGTAGGTATCGTTACCATGCCGTTCCAGTTCGAGGGTGCCATGCGTAACAAACAAGCCCAAATCGGGATAGAGAAGCTACGTGCCAATGTGGATTCCTTGATCGTGATCAACAACAACAAGCTAAGGGAGGTATACGGTAATCTTGGGTTTAAGGCCGGTTTCTCCAAAGCAGATGAAGTATTGGCCACTGCGGCAAGGGGTATCGCAGAGGTAATAACCCATCACTACACACAGAACATTGACCTTAGGGATGCCAAAACCGTACTTTCCAACAGTGGTACCGCCATTATGGGGTCGGCGGCAGCATCAGGTTCCTCAAGGGCCACCGAAGCTATTATGAAGGCTTTGGATTCCCCATTGTTGAACGATAATAAAATCAATGGGGCCAAAAACGTATTGTTGCTCATTGTATCAGGAACTCAAGAAATCACGATTGATGAAATCGGGGAGATCAATGATCATATCCAGATTGAAGCAGGTCACGGAGCCAACATTATCATGGGTGTGGGAGAAGATGAAAGCTTGGGCGAGGCCATAGCCGTAACGGTAATAGCCACAGGTTTCAATGTAGACCAACAGGATAATATTGTAAATACCGAGTCCAAAAAGGTTTTTTATACCCTTGAGGATGAACAGACCGCAGAGCAGGACCTAACGCCTGAATCTACTACGGTTCAGGAAATCCAAGTTGAAAATACTCCGGTTCCCGAACCAGAGCCAGAGCCGACCGTGGTGAAGCATACTTTGGAAATGGAAGAGGTTGAGGAAGTAGCACCCAAAGTTGAAGCTAAGGATCCTGATTTGATTCCAACAACAAGTTATATCAGAAACTTCAATGTGTTCTATGAAGAAGTGGTCGCTGAGCCAGTAGAAGATGACTTCGTTATTATCGAAGCGAAGAACGTAATCAACAACATTGATGTAATTGATGCGGAAGAGGTATCTGCAAAAAGCAATGAAGACCAATTTACCTTAAGTTTCGATATGCCTTTGAACAATGATGTAGAGGAGGATGACGAAAAGGAACATACCGTAACCTTTAACTTGGACGATGATGGCCTTGGGGATGTGGAAGTGAACGATTATGTTGAGGTGAAGCCGGTCTTGGAGTATAAAAAAGAAGGTGAGACCCGATATGACCTTCAAGAATACATGGAATTGGAAGAGCGGTTAACGGGGGCTAAATCAAAAGCTGAGACCCATGAGCCTAAAATGGTCGAGAACGAACTTGTTTTTGAAAAGAAAACGGTAAGGGTTGAAGAAAAAGAAGGTTCCAATCAACAAGAAGAACCTCAAAGTAGCTTGGATCCTATGAACAGTTCCATTAGCGATATTTTGAAAAACCGTGCCGATGAACGCAGGAGAAAGCTTAAGAACTTCAATTATAAGTTCCAAAACAACAGAAGCAGTATAGATGATATTGAAAAAGAGCCAGCATACAAACGCCAAGGTGTGGACCTGAACGATGTTCCAAAGGAACAAAAAGTATCCAGGACAACCTTGGGGGAGGATAGCAACGATGATTTACAGTTGCGTTCCAATAACTCTTTTTTGCACGATAATGTTGATTAGTAGTGTTTAAATTAACATCCATTTTTAATGGAAAGCATAAACCCGGAAGTGCAAAAACTTTCGGGTTTATTTTTTATCTTCGCGGCCTAAATATATTCTAATGGGTTTGCAAGAAAAGGTGATGACAGAAATGAAGGCCGCAATGAAGGCAAAGGACACCGTTGCCTTGGAATCTTTGCGAGCCGTAAAGTCGGCAATATTATTGGCCAAGACCGATAAAGGTGGTGGAGCGGAATTGTCCGAAGAAGATGAGGTCAAGTTGGTTCAGAAACTGGTAAAGCAGCGAAAGGATTCTGCCGCTATCTATAAAGAGCAGGGCAGGGAGGATTTGGCAGAACCGGAATTGGCACAAGTAGCCGTTATCGAAAAATTCTTGCCTGAGCAGCTTACCGAAGAGGAAATTGAGAAGGTCGTGGTTCAGACCATTGACTCCATTGGGGCCTCGGGTATGCAGGACATGGGTAAAGTAATGGGAATCGTTTCCAAAGAATTGGCAGGTCAAGCTGATGGAAAGACCATTTCCGCCATTGTAAAAGCAAAATTAAGCTCATAATAACATATTGGGCCGCGTAGTTCAACTGGATAGAATATCAGATTTCGGCTCTGAGGGTTGAGGGTTCGAATCCTTCCGCGGTCACTAAAGGGGATTTTCTGCAAATCGAGTGGAAGTCCCCTTTTTCTTTACCCTTCAAACTCCCCGCCAATATAGAGATTGCACCAAAAATCTCATTGACCCGAAAAGTTCGAACTCGCTTGTTTTTGAAGTCATACCCAATCCCGTCGGGGAACACCATATATTGGATGGCCCGTTTGGTTTCCAAATCCCCTAACTTCCACAGTGATGGTAGGTTACAGGCATAACCGAGTGCCAATTTTACGGACTTTTTAAGGTTCGAACTATTTATTCCCACATTTTCCATTTTCACCTCCAGTTCCCTCTGTTTGGCTTTCAGTTCCGGCATGAAAAGGTCGTACTGGGACTTTGTGATCTCGTTCAGAACGACGAATCTTCTCTCCAATGTATCAATCCTTTCTTTAAGTTGGCCGAGTTCTTTGGCCAACCGCTTTTGGTCATGAAGTGCTTCTTGATTCTTGACAATTAAGGTATCATGAATCATCTCGGTCAAAGGCTCTATATACTTTTTGTCGGCCAGTGTAAACCTGTTCAATACGTTCAGGAACTCTTTATGGAGCTTATTGGCGCTTCTGTTCTCCTTGCTGCCCTTACGTCTGTTCTTGTAATAGCACAGTCCCTTTTTCTTGACAATATATCCAGTGTAGGGCGTTCCACAGACCGAAGATCTGACGAACATCTTCAATGGCAGGTTTTCGTCATCGAACGAATATTTCTTCGGTGGCTCACCTGCATGGAGCAGATTGTGGATCTTAAGGAACATTTCTTTCGATATGAGGGCCTCGTGTTTCCCCTGGATCACTTCTCCGGGAATAAGACTGTTCACGATAAGCCCACAATAGAACGGGTTCCTGAAAAGGTCCGTTAACCTTTTTGCATGTATGTCCAGACCCTTTTCTTTCAGACGCTTTGCAATCTCGACATGTGACATATTGGAATTTGCCTTCCATAAAAAAGCCTGTTTCAGCAATCTTCCTTTCTCCGAGATCACAAAATTCGGGATCTTCCCTTTCCCGGGATTCGTATTGGTATATCCAAATGGATAGGCACCAGTCCAATGGCCCCTTCGCAGTTTTTCCCGCATTCCAGTAATGGATTTGTCCCTACGGATCTGGTTGTCGAAATGGGAGAACATATGGTAGAGATTTTCCTGGAACGTACCCGCACTTGTGGTCACATCGATTTCTTGGGTTGCCGATATAACGGCCACTCCCTGTTTTTTTAACTGTTCGCTGATATAGGCACCGTTCGCGCCAGTTCTGGAAAATCTATCATAGGAATAGACGATGATATAGCCGATGTTCTTTCTCCTTTTGACATAGCTGAGCATTCTTTGGAACTCCCTGCGCTCATCGCTCTTTGCGGATTCATAGGTTCCCCCGAAATATTCCAATACTTCCAATTCTTTTCGAATTGCGTATTCCTGGCAATATTTAAGTTGGGTGCTGAGACTGGCATTGTTGTCAAATTGCTCCTTACTGGAAACACGGGTGTAGATGACCGCCGTGTTGTTCTTTCCTATGATCCTTCCTTTTTCCTTTTTCGCAAATTGACTGAATACCTCTAAGTTCATATGTTCCCTTTTTGGACATGGCGGCAAACTATGTTGGCGAGTTCCCTGAGTTGTTCCACGATCTTTTTCGCTTCTTTCTCCGGGCAGTCCTCAAAACCTTTATACGTTCTGAGCCATGTACTGTTGAATGTTCTGTTTTTCCGCTTTAGCTCGATTATCGGGTTTGACATTTCCATTAAATAGCAGTAGCTCCTTTATCTTGAAGGTCACTACCGTATTTGTAAAGCAGGCTTTAATTTACCTTTTTTAATTGATCTGATCCCTTGTGGGACCATTGTTTTATTCCATACTTATGAGTTGTCGGTCAACAACTTTTGGTTTTTGCGACAGGGTCGATCTTTTTTCTAAAGATCCTGTTCACACAGACGATCTTACCATTACTTTGTTTGATCTCCAGATTTTGAAAATCGTGCTGCTTCAACATATCGATGATACGCTCCCCTGTGTCCAATCGTTCCAGACCTTCAATGGCATCGACCTCCCCGTTCTTGATGATCACTTTGATGGATAGGAACCTTTTGCTACGTATCATCTCCAATACCTGGATCTCGGAGGGGGTCATTCCTGAAGGTTTTTGCTTGTTGTTATTTTCCATAAGTTCAAGTTCTAGAGGCCCAGCCCTTTTCTTTTCTTCTTTCCTTTGGACTTTTTCCTCGCACCATGGTCAATGAGTTCCAGTTTAAAGGGAGTCCAATCCGTTTCATTTGCCAAAGGCCCGGTCATTCCATTTCCCTTAATTTCTCCCACATAACTTTTTGATTGTTCAGAAGGATTTTCAGTGCCTTTTGTAACTCCCTCACTTCTTGGCTCAGGTTTGATTGCTGTTCCAAGGTTTCTTTCACCAACTCTATCAGTTCCCCGTTCTTTTCCATTAGTTGATAGTATAACTGAACGGTCTCTGTCTTGCCCATAATCGATTTGTTTTACGATACTGTTCCATGAATATTTTTTGCCAAGCGTACTGCCTTTGTACACTACGCCTTGATGGTTGAACGATATGCCCGAGACCCTGCCCGTGGTCTTGCTTATATTGAACTTGGGCGAAATACCGTTCGATTCGAGCATTGAAATAAATTCGGACGTATCCGCAGCTATTGAGATTGCTAAACCAATTTTATCCTGAAGGATAAGTTTGATGGGCAGATTTCCAGTCCTAAGGGTTTTCTCGATCTCTTTCTGGGTAAGCGGTTTTTCGGCACCAGTCTTTACAGAAATTTGGGACAGCCCGTATTTCTTTTCCAGATCATTGAGCACTTCCCGGCTCCTTCTTTTAATGTTGCTGTCACTTGTTGTCCTGCCCGAATACCTGACCCTATTGGCCACGATATGGATGTGCTCGTGCTTCGTGTCCGTATGGCGGTACATGATGAACTGGTTGTTGTCGAACCCCATCTTCAGTAGATAGTCGCATCCCAATGAAGCAAATTCTTTATCGTCCAATTGATCAGAGTACGGCAGGTTCAAGGAAACATGAAGGACCGCATTCCCAAGTCCCGGACGCAATTGCCGGATCAAATTGAATTCCTGTGTCATGTTTACCGCTGTGGATTGTTCGATATTGGAATCGATCACATATCCGACCCCTTCGCTTACCTTTTTTTCATTGTAGGCAAGAACACCATAGAAGTCTTTCCCTATTGTTATCTTACCTATCATTGTTCGAGATATTTGTTTTGAGCTGCTGTAACAACATTTTTACCTCCTCCAATTGTTTAGATATACTGAACGGGGCATGGATGCCAGAGTTCGATACCCTGGCAAGTTGGTTCAGGTTGTTTCCCATCCGGCTCAGTTCGACAAACAGTTTTCGGTCCAATGGGCTTACCTTTTTATTCGGCAAGGATTTTCCCGTACATTTTCTTCGGATATATTCAGCTGTGGATAATCCAATTGTCTCCGCATTGTTGGAAATGATCGCGTGTTCACTTTGTGAAACCCTAAAGGCGATGACAATCGTCCTTTGTTTTGATATGTCCTTTTTAGGTCTTGCCATTTGCCATGAATTTGGTATTGTTCTAAAGGTCACTTGTAAACGAAGTGCGCAGTTTTTGTTTACAAAAACACAACTTGCTTCGTGACCCCCCATCAACTATATGGCAAACCTATGGCCTATGGATTGTTTGCAAGGGATTTGCCGTACATGGACTTTTGTACGGCAAATCATTGAAGGGTCATTTCAGAAGAGAAAAATCAAAAACCACACTGAACTTGAACTTGGTATTTCAATGGACAGGGGCAAAACGGCCGATTTGTATTGTCCAAATCGATTTTAATGCCTGTATGGACTAAAAATGGAAAGGGAGAAAAGTACCATCATCGGCTTTAAATCATCATCGCAAGGTTCGCTTCGCCCCCTGATCCCGTTCCATTTTTCATTATCTAAATGATTAAATGTACGATCATACAAATCATCAAATATTTATTTGTGTCTTGCAATTGCCAAAAATCCAATTGCAACAACGGCCGTATGGCAAAACCACTATGGAATCCAAGGAAATATCCAACTTTTTCTTCCTTCTCCCTTTCCACAAAAGGGCACCCGGAGGGTGCACTCTCACATGGCAATATGGTACATGTATTGTGTTATATGATAATGCGTTAATTTTGTGTCAAAGTGAAAAAACGGTGAGTACATGGAAAGGACGGATACTGAGAACCACTAAATTAATCCATCTTATTTTATTGTAACATATTGTATATATGAACCTTATGATCTATTTCACTATGCTCATTGTTTTCCGTCTAAAGTGGTATACAAAGTCCGTTTTTTGCACTTGGAAGCGTCTACATGGATTTTTTTCTTTTTGAAATAATGTAGGAAAGAATTTACTAAGAAATCTTTTTGCATTTTTTTGGAGTATGTGGTATTTACTTTTGAATTTTTATCTTAAATGATTTAATACATACAATGTAAAAAATATCATGATTAAGTATTCATTCTTTTTGCACAGTGTCCTACGTTGTCTATTGTTTTTAACGTTTTTCAATCTCCAAGGTCAGATTGACCCCAACATATACAAATTTGATTCTGGAGAAGGACTTTCAGATGATGTGAAAAAAATTATTCGGGATAACGTCAAAGATAAGAGCGTTGTTTTTATCGGTGAATCTGTACATTATAGTGGTTCGGATTTTTTGGCTAAAACAAAGGTGGTCGAATATCTCGTCAAAGAATTACAGTTTACCGATATTGCTTTTGAAAGTGATTTTTTTGGACTTTTTTTTGACCATAGTAAATTAAATATCTTTCCTCACTGGTCAAAATCCGTTCAATGTCAAAAGCTTTTTGATATTGTTGAAAAAGAAAATGTGAACCTTTGGGGATTTGATAACCAGCTCCACTCCAAGTATTCTGCGAATCATTTTGACGCTAAGCTGAAAGAGTTTCTGAAGTCGCATGGAATTTTAGTTGAAGATAGGTTTTTGGAATTGACAGGAAAAGTTGCAAAAAACTATTATAATACAAAGGAAGTTTTGACCAAGACTGATGTTGAATATGTACACAAAAATTTGGAAATTCTTTTGAACAATGATAAAGTCAAGGATGACCTTCTGTGGTATCAGATATTAGATAGTTTCAGAAGCGCATTGCTCATATATACCACCCATTATAGTTTATCCAAAGCAGTACCCATAAGAGATGCCCAAATGGCTAAAAATTTAAATTTTATTACTAAAAGATTGGAAAATAGAAAGGTGATAGTTTGGTTGGCCAATGCGCATATGTCCAATTGCAACGAAAAATTTATGAAAGGTAAGACAATGGGCTTTCAGTATGCTAGAATGAACCCTAACTCTTCCTATAGCATTGCAGTGGGTTCCTTAATTTTGCCCCCGCGAACGGAAAAAGATATCATCAAGGCCCACAGGGATAGAGGAAGTCTAGTTCACTTTCTTCCTGCACTGAATGAAAATTTTTTTATTGATGTCATTGAAATAAGGAAGAAACGACCAGAAATTGCAAACGCAGTTTACAATGATAACGATATATTTAATTTGAATAATTCCAAAGCCAAATGGTTTCAACACTTTGATGCTATTATTTTTGTGACAAATGGAGAAGAAATAAAACGAATCGATTAGAAAAATATTACATTAAACTTCGCCCCTGATTCCGTTCCATTTTTCATGTACATATTTATCTAAATCATTAAATGTACGATCATACAAATCATCAAATATTATTTGTGTATTGCAATTGCCTAAAATCCAATTGACACAACGGCCGTATGGCAGAAACCACAGTGGAATCTAAGGAAATAACCTGCCTTTTCTTCTTTTCCCGCAAGAATAGCACCCGACAGATACTCACCCCATTGACCGAAATGTAATGGCTCTTTGTGGGCATCAACGAATTTTGATGGGATTTACAGGATTGAAAGTATTTTTCGAAGCGGTCGAATAAATGTAAGGGAATGATTTTTCAATTTCCGCCTTTAGATTATCATCAAAATATTTGTGTTAATTTTGTAAAAAAAAAGGATGACCTTTCAACACGTCGATGTAATAATTTTTGTGGTAAATAGAGGGGAAGTAAAACAGACCAATAAAAAAACTTTTAAGAAAAACTGCTACGCTGGATTCTCCCTGCATTTTGGTTTTCAAAAGTTCAAAAAAATGCCTGACATCCTTTTTGCAGATAAGCTGATATAAAGGATTGTAGATTGTTCATTTGAAATAGACCTAATTCTCACCTACTCTCAACCCGGGTAGGAGGCTTTTCTTCTCTAATTTAGACAAGCTGATTTTTGTGTTTTTTTTATGAATATTTATAAGATTGGGGGGTGTATTAAAAACGACTGACAAAATACAGTTGGAACAACAAGTCCCATCACAGCTTTCAGAAGAGATTATGGCCGGATAACGTTTTTCGTCGGTTGCCAGCCGCACGGATATGGTGTCCCCTGTCTTAAACGGATGCTCATTTGTGTATAGGGCTGCGGTCAACTCCAATTTTCCGACTTTTTTTTTGGTGACTTTTAAAACCCTTCCCTCAACACTATAGGTGTCGAAAACCTCAAAATTGTACAGAAAAATTAAAAAAATGACTATAACAAGCATCAAAACAGATGCCCCAAACCTTAATGTCCAGTGAAATGGCTTCTCAATTATTGAAATCAATTTTGGACTTGAATCATTAGAGTTTACCATAAATTAATCACCAAGCTCCAATTGGTTTTTTATAAGATTATAATACTTGCCCGTTTTTTGGACTAATTCAACGTGCGACCCAATTTCCTCAATGGCTCCATTTTCCAATACAATTATCTGGTCGGCATTTTTTACCGTGCTCAACCGATGGGCGACGACTAAAACCGTTCTTTCTTCAAAAAAACGCTCCAAATTGTCGACAATTATTTTCTCGTTATCGGCATCAAGGGCAGAAGTGGCCTCATCCAAAATTAAAAATTTGGGATTTTTATAAATTGCTCTGGCAAGGAGAATTCTTTGCTTCTGGCCTGTACTTAATCCCATGCCTTCATTTCCAAGGACCGTATCCCAGGTTTGGGGCAATTTCATAATAAAATCTTCAATATTTGCCATTTTAATAGCATTTAAAAACCGCTCTTTATCAGGCTCTATATTGCTGATCACTACATTTTTTAATATAGTATCATTAAAAATAAAATCTTCCTGAAGGACCACTCCACAATGATCTCTCCAAGCCTTCAAATCGATGGAGCTAAGATTTTGGTCTCCGACAAAAACAGTTCCTTCATCCGGTCTATAAAACCGTAAAAGCATTTTTAGCAAAGTGGTCTTGCCACTCCCACTTGCACCCACAATTGCCGTGGTCTTTAGCTGGGGGATTAAGAGATTAATGTTTTTAAGCACCAAAACATCTGAACCAGGATACCTGAAATTTAAATTTTTAATTTCTATATCATGAGATGACTTTGGGAGCTGTTTTGTCTCTCCATTGTCAGTCTCACTGGGTTTATTCTGGATTTCAGAAAGTCTTTGTAAGGATAATTTAGCGTCCTGTGATTCTTTAACAAATCCCACAAAATCGTGTAAGGGCGCATTTAAGCTCCCTATTATATAAGAAATGGCCAACATGGCCCCGATGGTCATGTTTCCTTCAATCACCAATAACGCAGAATAAAAGGTAATCAGTATGTTTTTCAGTTCATTGATCAATGCTGCACCAGCATCCTGCGTTTGTTCCAAACGAGTTCCCTTTATCAATACATTATAAAGTTCCACTCTTTTGTTTTCCCAGGCCCATCTTTGCTCTTTTTCGACATTGTTCATTTTGATTGTCTGCATTCCGTTTAAAAGTTCAACAACCAAACTTTGTTCTTGGGACATAAGTCTAAACTTTTCATGGTCAATTAGTTCTCTCCTTTTTAAAAAAAACAGGATCCAAACCACATAAACCACAGACCCAACCGCAAAAAGAAGGAACACATAAAAATCATAATAGGCTATAACAGAGGCAAAAATCAAAATGGAAAAAATGGAAAAAAGAATGTTTAGTGACGATGTTGTTATTAACTTTTCGATTCTCGAATGATCGTCAATCCTCTGTAAAATATCCCCTGTTATCTTAGTGTCAAAAAAAGAAATAGGGAGACTCATCAGCTTTTTAAAAAAATCTGAGACCAACAAGATGTTGATTCTTGTACTAAGATGTAAAAGTGCCCACCCTTTTATCAGTTCCAATGCTATTTTCCCCAAAAAGATGAACAATTGGGCGAGCAACAGGAGATATATTAATTGTACACTTTCGTTTTTTATTCCCACATCAACTATACTTTGTGTCAAAAAAGGGAAAACGAGTTGCAACAAGCTCCCTGCCAAAAGCCCAACACATAATTGAAGAAAAAGAGATTTATATTTAAGTATATACGGCAGAAGATGTTTGTATCCTGACTTTTTTTTTGGGGGCTCTGATTTTACACTATCAAAATACTCAGTTTTTTCAAGCAACAGGGCTATTCCTTCCGAGGGATTGTCACTATTATTGACACTGCTGGCCCAATGTTTAACAAACGCACCTTTTTTATATTTGATCAATCCAACTGCTGGATCGGCAATATGATAGGTTTCATTTACTCTTTGATAAAGGACCACATAATGATTATTGTCCCAAAATAGGATACAGGGTAACGGGGCTTTGTCCAAATTTTCTAGGCTCAGTCTTGCCCCGATCACATCAAAGCCAACATTTTTAGCAGCAAAGCTGAGTTTTTTTAAATTGGTCCCGCCTCGGCTGGTCTCGGACAACCCACGTAAATGTTCAATGGAAATCTTTCTCCCATAAAACTCGGCAATCATTTTCAAACAAGTTGGCCCACAATCCTTAAAATCTATTTGTCTATAAAAAGGAAAATTCTTCATATTTTGCTTTACTTCAAAAGTAACAATTGGATGAGTTTAAACTTTTTCCCTTGTTTTTTATTCATATTTCGATGAAACACAAACAATTGAGTTTTTAGCTGTTCTATTGAATTTGAGGAGCTTAGAAAAAAATATTCCGTAAGAGCATTAAATAATCCTTGAATGAAATCGACCCTATCGAAGATTGTACTCATAACCAAGCCCCCCTGACCTCTGCCAATAAAAGGAGGTCTTTTGGCAAAAAATTTTGTGATAATCAAATATTAACTTTTTTGTGTGAAGTTTCAATGTTCTTTTTGGTTATTTTTCTCCAATGAGATTTTTTGTGACAAATTATAATGTTTAAAATATTTTGGTGTCTATGAATATTCAAAGGAACATGGTGTTCTTCTTTTTATTGATAAGCTATATTGGTCTTTCCCAACGCATAACCTATACAGTGGCCGATTCTTTGACGAAATTCCCCATTCCTTATGCTAACATAGTTTTAAATTCAAATTCTGGAGTGATCACAAACGAAGATGGCAATTTTAGTTTGCCGGAAAACGAGAGGTTGGACAATAAAGAAATCAAAATTTCTTGTATTGGATATAAAACAAAAACAGTATTGTTAGAGGAAATAATAGATGAAAAAATTCTTCTCTCCCCTGAGATTGTACGTTTAAGTGGGGTAACGGTCAGCAATGTAAGCCTTGACCCCATTGAGATTGTCAACAAGGCCATCGAACATCTTGAAGACAATTACGCCCAACAACATACAAAGAGCGACTTTTTTTTACGACAGACCCTAAACGAGAATATTACAAAGGTTCAAACTGAAAAATTAAAATCCAACATCAGTGAGTTTACCCAGGTAAAATTGGATAGTCTGACCAAAGAAATACCTAAGACCATTACGAAATATACCGAAGTTTTGTTTGATTTTAACGAACCGTCGGGAATTAAATCAGATTTCATACTAAATCCTATCCGGATAGTCAAGCATGAAGAAAAGAACCAGGCATCCGCTTTGGACTCCATTAAAATTGATTTGATATCATTGTTAAAGAAACATTTACCGGGATCCACACAAATTCGGTTTAAGTCCGGTCTCTTCAAACTAGGCAGTGATATAGATATAAATGGAGATGGACCGCAAAATGACAAAACGGACATCAACAGGGACAAGGCCATTAACAGCAGTGGATACCTCGGGTCAAATTTTATAAACGATCTGTTATATAACAATCCAGACCAATTTGATTTTTTAAAGAAGCCCAAGTATTATGAGTTTGACCTAAAAGGTGAGATCAGCTATGGTGAACATAGTGTTTATGTTATCTCAATAGTGCCAAAGGACGATAAGGCAAAATATGAAGGTCAAATTTTTATTGATGTGCAGGACTTCGGTATCCATAAATTGGATGTGAATACTATAGCTGGGGTATCTGAGAAAATGTTTGGCCTATTGGGGATTCATTCGACCATGAACGGCCATTCTTATCGTATTTATTTCCAAAAACTCCACAATTCACAAGGCTATTTTCCGAAATATGCCCGAGTTGAGACGAAGGAAGAATTAAGAATCAACCGAAATATGCAAATTAAAAGTCTTTCTGATAATGGAAAAGAGAAACTTGTTTCATTTGAGGCCGACATCAATATCTTGGAACATTATATAGAAGAAGCAAGTTTTGGTAATCCAAACGTTACCAAAAGAAAAGAAAATAAAGCCTCCAATGTTGGTAAATCGGCCGTCGAAGTTATATATCCGAAAGAATATAGCTTCGAGATTTGGAGGGATTACGACATAATAGAACCAGAAAAAACGCTATTTAATTTTAAAAAAGCGGGAAAGTATTAAGTCTTTTTTTTAACTTACAGCAAATTTAATTTTTCCATTAACTAAAAAATTTATTATGAAAACATCTTCTTTAAATCAATTTAAAAAATTTGAAGTAAAAAATTTGGAAAGTGTGGTTGGCGGAGCAATCATATGTCTAACAGGGGTTTTGGACGGTATTAAAAAGAATACACGTCTTTGCTTCTTTTGTAAATGTGGGAATCAGTAATTGAAAATTTGCAGATTAGCACTTTCTTATTAAAACGAAGATTGGAAGGGGTTCTTTTGAATCCCTTTCTTTGTGTTTTTTTTATAATATTTCTTATCCCTTATACCTCTTATTCTCAGACAAAAGAACTGTCTGGATTCGTTGAATCCAATAATGGGGACGTTGTAGGACTGAACGTAATCAGCAAGAAAAGTGGACGAGGTACCATAACAGACCAAAATGGAAGGTTTTCGATATTGGTCGAACAGAATGATACATTGTTAATCAGCTCTATCCAGTACGGTTTGAAAATTGTTCCGGTCAATAATTTTTTACACCAACCGGACCCTGTTAAAATCAACTTACAGGAGACCCCAATAGAATTAAAGGAAGTGGTGGTGTCTAATCATTATTTAACAGGCGATTTATTATATGATATAAACTCTTTAAAGTTGGAAAAAGTGTTGTCCAATGAGGATTTAGGCCTACCCAATCCACAAATACGAAGGTTGAGCTATGCCGAAAGGGAACTGAAACACTCATCTACAGGCGCCATTAATTTACTGATCAATGTCCTTACCGGGAGGTTGAAGCAAGTAAAGAAAGAAATTAAGGCGGAGAAAGTTGCGGGATATTTCGATAGCGTTAAATCCAAATTAAATGATAGCTTCTTTATTGATCACTTAAACATCCCCCCCAATAATATAGACGGGTTTATTATATACTGTTGCGAAGATGAAAACTTAGTGCAAATTATTGAAAACAGTAATGATTTGGAGCTTGTTACTTTTTTTGAGAAAAAAAGTAAAGAATTTTTGACCCCAACAAATTACTCAGCCACTTCTTCCTTTAATCGATAGGCATTGTTCAAAATATTTTTTAGATACAAAATCCCGTACCTATAATATATACCATTAATATAAATGGTTGGTGTATCTTCAATGCCATTATCGACCGCAACTCTTTTGTGATTTCTTAAGGCCTTTTCTATATATTCCAGGCCATCGATTGTCCCAACCCTTTCAGATATCCATTTGTCAATAGATTTCTCATTTATGGTTTCCATGGAATAAATTTCCTCCATTATCTTTAAAAACCCCAATTTATCCTTACTTGACTTTTCTCGCCGATATATTTGAAAAGCCGATACAGCAAGGGCGGTATCTAGGTTGTCGGGCGATTTTGTAAAATCATTTTCTGATATTTCAGCCACTAAAAATCGTATGACTATCCTGAAATACCGCTGGTTTCTCTTTAAAATTTGGTCTATGTATTGGTGGGCTTTCCGACAAGAAGGGCATAACGGGTTTGTATAAATAAGCAAAATATTTTCACTATCCGGATTCCCAAGAACTATATCGTACTCATTGGTGCTTAGCGGCACACTTTTCTCTTCCTTAAGCAACCCATTGAAGACAACCGTATCATTTTCATAAACATATAGCTTCTGCTCTGTATCCATTAAAGAATTGCTTAGTGAATAGTTCTTTCTTATTAATTTCCAGATTATAAAAACCAATAAAAGAGTAAAAATAATGGACACAGGATAACCATTGAATAAAAAATCGACATTGAAACCTTCGATCAGAAATAGTGATAGAATAAAATTAACGACTATGATTATTTGTGTCCAGACACATAATGCACACCACTTTTTTATGACGACCCCCTGATAAAAAAGGGAAAAAAAGGTAAAAGGAAGCGCGGCTGTGTTTAATAATTTAATCAATCCAAGGGATAATTCTGTGCCGGGATATGATGTGGTATTAAGGATTAGAACCATCACAATAAATCCAAAAAAAATAAATCCCACATCACTAAAACTGAGCCCAAAAATTTTACTTGCTTTTGAATTGATTACCTCTGAACAGGAATTCGATGATTTTCCTTTGAAGGACAATATTCCGCAAAGTTTACTCCCATTGCCGGTTTTGAAATTATGTTCTTCTTTCACCAATAAAAAGCTTAAAATGACCCCCATAAGACTAAAAGCAAAGCTTATTTTTCCATAAACTCCGACCTTAGCAAAAAAAATGTAGCCTATCAATAAAATGAAGAAAATAGCTGCTGAAGTCCCCACTGAGAACATACTTGGAACGTCCTCAGCATCAGTCACGACGTTTGATATACTGTCCACATCATCATTTTCCGGCTTGGAGACCAAAACAAAGATTCCCGTGCTGATATCGAGAAAAGTATCCACCTCTATTTCTACCCACCCCTTTTTTGAATCTAAATAATTACAGAGTCTGCCATTAAGAGAATTTAATACTACGAAACGAACCTGTCCTTTTTCAAGATTTTTATCATCGGTTTCTATAATTTGAGCTAAGCAAGGGAATGGGATTTTTCGTAATGAATCTTCCCCTAATTCAACTACCAAGTTCTCTATACCGTTTCTGTTCAGAAAATTCACTATAGATTCAATTCTTGGATACTTAGGGTCTCTTTCTATTTCGTTTACAGGAATTTGCTCCCCCTGAATTATAAAAAGATTTTCAAGCGCAACTTTAGTATTAGAATATTCCGTCGATTCCTTAACCCACTTTTTGCTTTTTACATTACCCATGCCTATGATACGTTAAAAAAATGTGCAAACTACTGCAAGCAATAATCATTAACATTATTGATGCACAACTTACAGGCAAATTAAGAGAAAATCCTAGAGGTACTGAACCAAATGGAGTCAAATATCTAATTTATAACCCAGAAGTATATGCCCATATAACAGAACAAAGAACGGATCGTTTGGTGGAAAAAAAGCAACCGGAAAGGGATATCGAATAACCCAGCGATTTCATCAATACTGCTATAAACTGAATATGGGATAGCTCCATTGGGGGAAATTTTCAAGACCCTCGACATGATTCTGCATTGACACACGGCATCAATATCTCTGGAAGACAAAGAGGATAAATCCCTTGTTTTCAGTTTTTTAGCCAGTTCCATGATGCAAAGGAACTATACCTAGACACTTGAAGGATTCAGGACAGGGATATTATCATAAATGGCATTGACAGGTAGCCATTTTGTGCCCGAAGGGAACATAAACAAATCTTAAACCTGATTTAAACAGACCACACTTACTAAGGATATTATTTGCTTACAATGTAAGTTTTTTCATTTTTATGAAAAATTTATCTATATTGAGACATCATTAGTGGGTACTTAAAACCCATTGATTTTCAGTTGTTTATTTTTTAGTTCTTTGACATCTTTGTAATCGTAATGCGTAAGTATCTCTCTTACAGGGGTTTTATCGAGTAGCGATATACTCAATATCTGTAATATTTCGTAGATTCTTCGCTGGGATTTCAATTTGTTCCCGACTATTGCCACAAGACAGTATGCGATGATTGCGCAATAGATCTGTATCTTGACTGCGTTCATGCTCGTCCCCCAGAAGGATTTTATCCTCAGGTGCTGTTTCATCCATTTGAAGAACAGCTCGACTTCCCATCGTTTCTTGTACAGAAGTGCTATTTCGGTCGCATCGAGATTGGTGTTGTTGGTCAAAAAGACGAATTCCTTTCCGGTCTCGCCGTCGTAATATTTGATGCGGCGGAGTTTTTCAGGATAGCCCTTTTTTGAGTAATGCCCTTCGAGTCCGCCCAACTGGTCGTATTTGACCCCTTTGGCCTTATCGACGGCCCGGGAATACATCCTCTTAAAACGTAGGTTGTCCTTGGCCCTGGTAACGAAAAAGGCTTTTTGCAGATGGATGGCGTACAATCTGGCAAAGTCGATATATGCCTTGTCCATGACGTAAAAACTTCCAGTCTCATAAGGTACTATGTCCAGAACGTTGACATCGTGCAGGCTCGCATTCGAGATGTGTACGAAGCTGGGGACCGAGGTCATCACGTCGTAAAGTACGTGGAGCTTTATCCCTCCCTTGGCCTTTCGGAACTCCGCCCACCAGAACACGCTCAGGCAAAGATCGATCGTGGTCGAGTCAAGGGCGTACACGTTGCCCTCGATGTCAATCTCGAAATCTCCCCGGTAACAGCTTTTCCTGGCCTCGCCGATAAGGACATAGGCGAACTCCTCGAAGATCTTGTAGCTTCTTTTTTCGTTGGCCTTGCCCAGATTGCGCCTTGTTACGGTGGTGCCAAACCCTAAATGGTAATATTTTGGGCGGTGCGCCTCAAGGCTCAACATCAAATCGCGCATACTGTCCCTAGAGGTCAGTTGCCCGAAGACCATGCACAACATCTGGTTCCAACAAGTAAAGCTTCTCACGTATTTGTTGCCGCCATGTTCCTTGACAATACGGTCGAAGGCCCGGCGCGGCAGGAACTCGGTAAGTTGGGCGAACACATATTTGCCTTGGTTCATGGATTTTATTGCAAAAATCCAACTTCCGGTTCAAATCGTCACGCCACGAAAAATCCTCTCAGGTGCGATATACAAAGAATTTCAAAGAACTTATATTAACTTATAGTGCCCACTAGTGTTGAGACATGTATATTAACTCTAACCATTTTATTATGAAAAAAATCATTGGGATTTTTGCATTGGCCCTAATTCTTACTACCAATGCCAATGCTATTGAAGAAAACGACTGTTCATGCACCAAAGCTTCCGATGAGGCTTATCTTTCATGTGTTGCAATCGCAACGGAACTCACTAGGGGACAAAGTGTTGAAGCATTTAGGGCAGCGTATGTTGGATGCATCGAATTGAGGGCCAAATACGAATGAGGACTTGATTCAGAAGGCGAATTCTGGCCCCCAATATTATTCTCCCCAAAGAAACAAACTTTGGGGATTTTTAATGAAAAAATATATCAAAATGAACAAGCATATAATATACCTTTTAATGTTAGTTTTTCATACAACCTATGCCCAACAAGATGGTGTTAGGGCGTTGTATGGGGTCAAATCTGCAAAGAACATTGATGATATGGAAAACTTTGAAGTAAAAAATATAATGATTTCAATAGCTTCTGTATTGAAAGATTTTGAATTTGAATTGTTGATATCGGACCATGAGTCTTTGTTCAATCGGAAGGAACAGTTGAAGCCCGATGATATATCCCCCTATATTTATTATCAAGCATTGGTATTCTCCCAAGGAGATAAAACTTGGTATGTCAATGATTTGGAAGGTACCAAGATTGTTGAGAAGAACGATTCAAAACCAATGACTTTACTACTTGATGAAAAATTGGAATGGGACATTACCAAAGAATCAAAGAATTTTGGAGATTATAAAGTTTACAAAGCTACCACAGTTCGGCAAAAAGGGACGGTCAAGACCCCAGTTGAAGCATGGTTTACCTCTGATTTGCCCTACAGTTTTGGGCCTCTGGGGTTTGGAGGACTTCCCGGATTCATTGTTGAACTTAAATTCGAGGAAATGATCTATACCTTGAACAAGATTGAAAAAGCGAACGTAAAAATCAAAAAACCGAAACTAAACAATCAAATATCCTACCAAGAATATTATATTATGCTGGAAAAAGAAGTGGCGGATATAAAGAAAAAAGGTTATTGAAGAAGATTTGTTTTTTTATTGCTTTTTTATGGGGCAGTACTATAGCTCTAGGACAAGAGATCCAAATTTTTGGTCAGGTAAAGGATTCCAGTGGTGTTGTTTTGTCCAACGCAAATATTATTGCATTCCCAAATTCTAATTCAGAAAAAACCCCATTTGCAATCACAGATAAAAAGGGGGAATATTCATTGACCCTAAAAAAAAATATTACTTATGAAATCCAAGTGAGCTATCTTGGTTTCCGCCCACTGGTGTTTTCATTGATTGCTGAAAATAGTGCCAAAAAGGACTTTACCCTACTTCCATTGGTCCAAGAATTGGATGAAGTCCTTTTAACTTATAAACTTCCTGTCCAGATCAAAAAGGATACTACAATTTATAATGTTACTGCCTTTGCATCCGGTAAAGAACGTAAACTTAAGGAACTCCTAAATAAATTACCGGGGATAGAAGTCGATAGAGAGGGTAATGTCCGTGCGCAGGGAAAAGAAATAACGAAGGTCTTGGTGGAGGGAAAAACCTTTTTTACCGGGGACAGCAAACTTGCCGTGAACAATATTCCCGTAGATGTCATCGACCAAATTGAAATCTTGGACAATTACAGTGCCATCGGATTTTTAAAAGGGCTGGAAGATAGCCAGGAAAAGGCTTTGAACATCAAATTGAAAGAAGAAAAGAAAAGGTTTGTGTTCGGTGACATCGAATTGGGTTATGGATTGGAGGAAAGGTACTTGGCACACCCTGCCCTTTTTTATTATAGCCCCAAGACAAATGTCAATATTATTGGAGACCTGAACAATATTGGTGAGAAAGGATTTTCTATTACGGACTACATTGATTTTGAAGGAGGGTTTGGAAAACTTATGTCCAATAACAAAAACTTTGTCTCTCTTTATAACGATGATTTTGCTTCCCATTTGAACAACATGGATTTCAAGGAAAATTCAAATAGTTTTGGGGCATTTAACCTTAGACAGTCCATTTCCCCCACGACAGAGATAAACTCCTATGCCATTATAACCAATAGCAAATCAGAAACAGAAACCCAAACGGTCAATAATTACCTTGCCGATGAACCTTTCATCGAAAATAGACAGGAATTGGAATCAAATGACATCTCCTTCCTTCTAGGCAAACTATCCATCGGCCATCATTCGAAGCAAAACTTAAACATCTCAGCCAATACTTTGGTTAAATTAGGAAAGAATGACTCCTTTGGCTCTTTGATCTCAATCAATCCATACCAGAACAATAGTCTCCAGACTTTTAATAGTTTTGAATACTTAGACCTAAAACAAAACATTGATTATAATAAGAAGTTCTCCAAAGCCCAGACTCTTAGTGTAGAGGCTACTCTGGGTCATTCTCAAAATAAGTCCATTGGGGATTGGATATCCAATGAGTCGTTTTTAGAAGACCTGCTACCTTTGGAAATTGATATGCCATACAGCATAAACCAAAAGAGGGAATTAAGGAAAACCAGTTTTGACCTTGCTTTAAAAGATTATTGGATATTGAACAATTACAATCACTTGTATACTACACTGGGATATGGCATATCTTTTGACAATTATTTGTCCAGTTCGGGTCAAGCACTTACAGATCAAGACAGTATCGACTTCCCAAAAGATAGTTTTTCCAATGATCTCGATCGTAACTTTAATGATATCTTCATAGGTCTTGAATATAAATTCTTAATAGGGAAATTAATTTTTAAACCTGGCCTTATTTATCATAGGTATTTTTGGAGAAACAGACAGACAACGAACATCTTTACAAACAGTTCCTCAACAATTTTGCCTCAATTTTTACTGAGAGTGGAGTTTAATGACAGTGAAAAATTGATCATCAAATATGATACTGATGTTGGGTTTCCCGATACTTCCCAATTTTCCCAAAATTACTCAATTGTCGATTTCAATGTCGTTACAAAAGGTAATCCGAGTATGGGTCCAATGAAAAGCCATTCCCTTTCCTTGAATTATTATAAGCTAAACTTTTTCAAGGGGTTATATTTTGATACCTCTCTGGTATATTTAAGAAGAGCCCAAAACATCAAGAAAAATGTGGTATTGAATGGAATCGATCAATCAAGTACCTTTCTAATACTTTATTCTCCAGAAAACAGTTTGGCCGGAAACTTTAATTTGAGCAAAGAAATAAGCAACCTAAAATTCCATTTTCAAGGAGAGGCCAGTTATGATGAGTTCTTTCAGGTGTTCAATTCAGAGGCGTCAATTTTTTTTTTGACTGACCTATCGGGGAAAATCAGGGCCGAAACTTATTTTGAAAAGGGTCCAAACTTTGAAATCTCATACGAACATTCTCCTTCAAATTACGGGGGAAAGGATGGAAGAACAAGATACCTATCTTCCGAATTGTTCGTAAGTTCGGAATTCAGATTTTTCGATGATTTCAAATTCACTGTTGAATACTCCAAGAATCGGTTCCTAAATCGGGAAAATAGGATCCAAAATCTTTTTGACCTAGCAAATACTTCTATTTACTACAATAAAGAGAATAGCCCATGGAGTTTTGAAATGGAGGCTACAAATCTGTTCAATGTGAATGCAAAACGGGAAAGTTCCTTTTCCGATTTTATAGTTCAAGAAAGGAGTATCTATATTGTGCCCCGAATTATTATGTTCAAGATTGCTTATAAATTTTAATCTATGTTCATACAGAGTATGACAGTTTCAAACTAGGAGGTGTCCGTCTGAGTAAATACTAGAGGTGAAAAGGAAAGAATAAAAATACTCTGAAAAGGATTATTGAAAGAGAATCAAGTGCTTCTAATATGAAATGATTCTTTGATAATGATTTCGATATCTTCCTTCAAAAAGTTAGAACCTTGTCCTCTTGAGGTCACTTAAAAAAGCACGCTTTGATCAGCGTGCTTTTTTAATACCCATTGCTGATCAAGCCACCTTTGCTGAAGCTTGACCATATGCGTTTTTGTTCATCTTAGCGAAAAGAAGCGGACCGTTGACGGGTTTTGTTACCAAATCGTTGGCTCCCAACTCGAAGATCTTTTTTCTTGTATTACTTGTATTGTCCGCGGTCACCACAATAATTGGAATTTGGGCATTGCACCTGGCTTTTCCTTCCCTGATCATCGTGGTGGTTTCAAAACCGTCCATTTCAGGCATTTGAAGGTCCATAAGAATCATATCAAATGACTTCTCTTTCATGATTTCCAAAGCTTCCTTGCCATGGTTGGCAATGGTAAGATTGGCATCCTTCCAGTTCTTTTTGAACAACAACTTTACTACGGTCTGGTTCATTTTGTTGTCCTCAACATAAAGTATGTTGCCCGCCGTGGATCTAATATCGGAATTGACTGAATCGGATTCTTTGGCGCTAAGTTCTTTATCTTCATCTATTTCAAAACCCAGACTAAGTTCGCATATGGTGCCTTTGCCTTGGTTGTTTTTGAAATTCACTGTTCCTTTTTGTAGGTCAACATAAGTCTTAACGATGTATAGTCCTAAACCCAGACCACTGAATTCGCGCTTATCCATAAAGGACTTTTTGGTAAAGGATTCAAAGATTGTGCTCATTTTTTCTGCTGAAATACCGATTCCTGTATCCTTGATCGTAAATCCTATCGTAGCTCGATCATTCTTTTTGGTGCAATCAATGTCTATAGCTACACTGCCCTTGCTGGTGAATTTAATTGCGTTGTCCAAGAGGTGGTTAAGGATTTGGGCCAGTTTTGCTTTGTCGCCAACTATCCTGGAAGGTAAATCGTCCGATAAATTTATATTGAACTCTAACCCTTTTGAAGTCGCTTTCTTTTCCTGAAGGTTCAAGATCTTTTGCAAAGTCGATTTTAGGTCAAAAGGCACTTCTTTCAACTCTTGGTCCCCTTTTTCAATTACGGTAAAGTCTAAAATATCCTCAATATAACCCAATAGGTTTTTCGAGGAGCTCAACAGCATCTTGCATTTTTCATCCAAGTTTTCTTCCTCTTTATTTTCTTGAAGAGAGGTAGCTACGCCCATAATCAGGTTAAGCGGTGTCCTAAGTTCATGGCTTATATTGGATAGAAATGAGGATTTTATCTCGTTCATGTCCTCGGCTCGTTGAAGGGCGAGCATTTGGTTTTGCTCATTCTCCATCCGTAGATCACGAATCCTATTGCTCATCGATATGGATAAGAAAATAATTTCAAACCCGATGCCGAATTTGGCACCATTACTGGTGATGAATGAGTTCTCTATTGTATTGAAGTTGTTCAGTATAAAGACCACAAACCCTAATATCAAAAATGAAATACCAATGATAAAGAATAGATCTACTTTTTGTCTTTTAGCTTTCATGACGACCAAGGAGGTAATCATGTGTGCCAACACAAGAATTCCGATGGCATTGGCCAAAGGATAACAATATTCAAAGTTTTGGGAAACCGCTAATATGATAACACCCAGCACTATTGATGCACCTAATAATTTGTTGATGAGGTGTAAGATGGGACTGTTTTTTTTAAGGTTTAGGAAGGTATCCCCATAATTGCCAAAAAAGAGCAGTGAAACAAAAGCGGTGAGCAAAACAGCCCTATCCGACAGCCAGCCACCTTGTGGAGTAAAATATTGGTGAAAGAATCCATCCAATGAAAACTGCATGGCCGCAATAAAAAGCACATAAAGTGCATAGTACACAAAGGCCTTGTCCTTGAGTGCAAAAAAGAAAAACAGGTAGATAATAGAGGCTAAAATCAAAATGCCATAAAAGAAGCCGTAAAATACCTGCTCTTTGTAGGTGAGCCTGAAAAAACTGGTCTCCTGGTACAGATTCATGGGAAGCATCACCACTTCTCCATCACTTTTGAGCTCTATATATGCCTGTAGTTTTTGTCCCGGTCTAAGGTCTATGTCAAAGATTGACTTTCTATGCTGTATTGTTTTTTTGGAAAAGGGAATCCTGTCCCCGCTTATTTGTTTTTCAACTTGGCTGTCCTCATCTATAAGAAAGAGGTTTACCACATCCGTTATCGGGCGTGCAGTTTCCAAATAATACTGTTTGTAGCTCTCAGTATTGTTTTCCAAATTAAAGGTGAGCCAGTAGTTGTCACTTGAAAATCCGAGGTTCTCCTTTAAACTGGTCAATGGAACAAAGTCCAAGTCCGGGTTGTTCCTAATTTCTTCCAAGCTGTAATCTTTTTGGCCTGCAAGCAAAACAGATGTCACTGGTCTAAGCGAAATGACCTCATGGCTATTGCCGTCTGCAGAAATTTGAGCAATGGAAAAAAATGGAAAAAAAAATAATAAAACGATTGACCATAGATATGGCCTTAATGGGGGAGTGTTGCACATTAAGTAGGTATTACTGGAACCGTTTTTTTGGGAAAACGGAACCTTTTGTTAGTTGGTTTGGTTTATAAACGTCACTACATGGGGTTTGGTATTGGCCAGTCCGATCTTTGGATGTAATCCAGAAAATCTTCGATGAAAGACACCTATTGTTGAAAGGAACTCCAAATATTATGGACTAAAGCTGAAGTTGTAAATAATATAAACGGCAATGAAGAGATATGTTTGGATGACATTTTTGGTGATGGGTACATTGGGATTTGCTCAAAACACTGATTATAACACCAAAAATGGTTATGCTGTACATGGCTACGATGTAGTGTCCTATTTTGAAGGTTCCCCTTTGGAAGGGAAAAGCGAGTTCACTGCGACATATGATGGGACCAAGTTTAAGTTTTTTAGTCGAACCAACTTGGAGAGGTTCAAGGAAAGACCTGCTAATTTCTTGCCCAAGTATGGTGGTTATTGTGCGTATGCCGTGGCCATAAATGGTCGAAAGGTGAATGTCGATCCCGAAACTTTTGAAATCAGGGACGGTAAACTTTACCTGTTTTATAATAAAGGAAAAAACAACACCTTAGAGTTTTGGCTCAAAGGTTCACCAGAAGACCTGGTTTTGGAAGCGGATAAAAACTGGGAGAAATTAAAGAATTGATTATTCTTTCTATCTTATACTCAAATTCATCAAAAAGCGAATAAAATAACCCAATAACTAAACATCATGTTCAAATCTTCCTTGGAAACTTTGGAGCAGTTTAAGCAAGTGCTGTCCGATCTGCCCTTAGATTGTTATTCCCGATCTTGCGATATTTTGTCCAATGCTACCATTGGTCAGCATACGCGGCACATCATCGAACTCTACCTTTGCTTGATCAATGGGTATGAGTTTTCCGATGTCTCTTATGATCGTCGTGAGCGCAATCTCAGAATCGAAGAGGATTTGGATTATGCCCTAGATAGGTTGACCTATATTCAGGAGCACCTTGAAAAGCAGAACAAGAGCATCAAGATAAATTATGAATTGAGTGGAGGTGAAAATAGCTTGGACTCTAATTACTTTAGGGAGGTCATGTATAATTTAGAGCATACCATACATCACCAAGCATTGATCAAAGTGGGCATCAAACATCTTTCTTCTCAAGAAATTCCAGAGTCTTTTGGAGTGGCTCCATCTACCCTTCAATATCGAAAGGTATGTGCACAGTAAGTTTTATATCCTCCGGAGGGACCCGGTTGATTACCTCTAACCGTGATGAACATATTTCAAGACCTTTGGCCTTAAGGCCGCAAGAAGAAACCTTGGGATCTGTAAAAGTACTTTTTCCAAAGGACCCTAAAGCGGGGGGTACCTGGTTTGCCCTTAATGAAAATGGTTCGGTTGCCGTACTGCTCAATGGTGGTTTTGTAAATCATGCCCCAAATGGGACCTATGCCCGAAGTAGGGGATTGGTACTTTTGGACATTATCGCATCGGAACGGCCATATGTGCTTTTGGAGGAAATACCGCTGATCGATATCGAGCCCTTTACCTTGGTCTTGTTCAATGGTGAGCTATTGGAGTTTAGATGGGATGGAAATCAAAAATATTTTAGGCCATTGGATAAGAACAAGAATTATATTTGGTCTTCGGCAACCCTCTATACCGATGAAGTAATTGAGCACCGGAGAAGATTGTTTCGAAAGTTTGTGGAATCAAATCCCAGGGCCACCGCTAGCAAGGTAGTCGATTTTCATTCCAATAATCACAATGATTATGAGAATGGATTTATAATCGATCGCGATTCTGGTCTTAAAACTTTCAGTGTGACCCAAGCAGTGCTTGATCAAGGGGACATTATGATGCGTCACTTGGACCTATTGAACGATAAATTTTTCGAAATTCCCTTTTCACCCTCGCAACTCACCATGTAAGAGCAATGGATTCCCTTAAATTGATATGGCATCGAATAACCAATTGGGAGTATTGGCCGTTTTGGTTGATCTATTACCCCATGTTTCCAGTTTGGTTGTTTTATTCTTTGAAGGCAAGGTCTTTTTTCTTTTTTAATGCGGCCAATCCAGGTATGAAAAATGGGGGCATGGCCATGATATCCAAGATGGAAATCTACACTATGATTCCCGAACGATTTATTCCCAAAACCGTTTTTATTGAAAAGAATGATACTCCTGAATTGGCATTGGAGCGAGTTTTGGAAAATGATATCGGTTTTCCATTCATTGCTAAGCCGGATATCGGGATGAAAGCTTTTGGCGTGGAGAAAATCCATAACAAGGATGAGTTTAGAAATTATCTGAATTGGACGCCTTCCCATTTTTTGGTACAAGAACTTATACCTTACCAAAAGGAAGTGGGGATATTTTATGTACGCAAACCCGATGAAGTTCATGGTAAGATTACCGGGATTGTGTCCAAGGAATTTCTATCTGTCACTGGTGATGGACAGAGCACCATGCTCGAGCTCATCAAAAGGAATCCTCGAAGTCACTTACAATTAGCAGTGTTGAAAAAAAAGTTCGGTGCACAACTTCAGGAGGTTTTAATCGAAGGGGAGGAATTTATCTTGGTGCCCTACGGTAGCCATACGCGAGGGGCCAAGTTCGTCGATATCAGTCATAAAATCAATGAAGCATTGGTAAATACCATAGATGATATATGTTCCCAAATGAACGGTTTCCATTACGGACGATTGGATGTGCTCTACAATACATTTGAGGAACTCTGCCAAGGAAAGAACTTTAGTGTTATTGAAGTGAATGGTGCAGGGGGAGAGGCCACCCATATTTACGACCCCCAGCATTCCTTGTTTTGGGCATGGCGGGAAGTTGCCCGCCATTGGGCCATGTTGTGCGAGATCAGTATAGCCAACAAAAAAGCTGGCCATACCTATCTTAGTTTTAAGGACGGAAGGGCTATGTTGAAACAAACAGGTGCTTTGCAGGCGCAATTAAAGTTTTAGGGAAATTAAAGAATTCCCTGTATGTAATTTTCCATGGCACTAGGCTCCGTTGTTGGGGCAAAGCGCTTTACGGGCCTACCTGTTTTATCGATTACAAATTTGGTGAAGTTCCATTTGATTTTTCCTCCCAACAGGCCACTCAATTCGGATTTTAGATATTTAAAAATGGGATGGGCACCACTACCATTGACATCGATTTTGGCAAACATAGGAAAGGAAACCCCATAGTTCACTTGGCAAAATTCTTGGATGTTATCGGCACTGCCCGGCTCCTGGTTTCCAAATTGATTGCAAGGAAAGCCCAAAATCACCAATCCTTGATCTTTATATGTTTTATAAAGTGTTTCCAGGCCTTCGTACTGAGGGGTAAGGCCACATTTACTGGCGGTATTCACCACTACAATAGTTTTGTCCTTGTATTTTTCCATGGACTCCGTGGTCCCATCTAATCGCTCTGCTTCAAACTTGTAGAATTCCATAGTGTTATTTGTTTTTGTTCACAAGATACTTGAGGGCTCCAGTTGACCAAAGGGCCCAAAGTATCAGAACGGGCTGAAAAAACAAACGAACAAACCTTTTGAGGTCAGTGTCCAATCCAAATGCATCGATTCCGTTCGTGTATTGTGAAATGTTTCCTGGGAATATCAAGATATAGAAAATGGCCAAAACTATTCCAGTTTTTACCTTGTATTTAACCAAAAACACCATGGCAAGTCCCAAAAGTATCTCAACAAGGCCCGAGGCAACCACAACAAAATCCATAAAAGCTTCGCTTGTGGGCAACCATCTTGGTACTTGGGCCTGGAATTCTTCGCGTTGAAAGGTGAGGTGACCAAAACCGGCCATCATCATCAATAGACCCAGTATAATTCTAAAAACGTTTTGTACAGTACTTGTTGTAGCGTTCATTTGAAAATATTTCAGGTTCGTTTAAAGATAATTATATCCCAAAGGAAGCCCTTACTGAAAAGCATCAAATGTTAACCCATATCATGAGTCTATTCCTTCAAACCGAGTCTCTGCTTCAGGGTATTCATAATAATAGGTGCATGGATCCGCGAGTTTTCTATAAACCATTTATGTGTTTCCATTCCACCACAGATAACTCCTGCCAGAAATAGTCCTTTAATATTGGTTTCCATGGTCTCAGGGTCATAATTCGGAAGTCTTTTCGGGTCTTTCGATAACGCTATGCCCAATTTTTCCAAAAAGCTGAAATTCGGCATATAACCTGTCAATGCCAATACAAAATCGTTGGCCATGGTGATTTCTCCTTCAGGGGTGTCCAATACGATTTCATGCGGTCTTATTTCCTTTACCGTGGAGTTGTAATATGCTTTGATGCTGCCTTCTTCTATCCTGTTGATAATATCTGGGCGTACCCAATATTTTACGCGTGGGCCAACCTCTGGGCCACGGATTACCAACGTGACCTCGGCCCCTTTTCGCCAACATTCCAATGCGGCGTCTATAGCGGAATTGCTAGCGCCGACAACAACCAATTTTTGGCTGGCATAAAAATGCGGATCGTTATAGTAATGGGATACTTTGGGAAGGTCTTCTCCGGGAACGTTTATGCGGTTTGGTAGGTCATAAAACCCTGTGGCAACAACAACATTTTTTGCCGTGTACTCATCTTTATCGGTCAATACCTTAAAAATATCACCATCTTTTTTGGTATCTATGACTTTTTCAAAAAGGTGGATATTCAGCTGGTTGGAGGTCACGATTCTTCGGTAATATTCCAGTGCCTCGTTTCGTTTTGGCTTGGCCTCTTTACTAATGAAGGGTATCTCGTCTATCTCCAATTTTTCGGAAGATGAGAAGAACTGCATGTTCACAGGGTAGTTGAAAAGCGAATTTACGATAGGTCCCTTTTCTATAATGATATAGGATAGGCCTTGTTTTTTTGCTTCAAGTCCACAGGCTATACCAATGGGGCCGCCCCCAATGATAACTACATCAAATTGTTGCATTACGCTATTTCTTCTTTTAATTTTTTAATCGTTTCTGTTGGGTTATCGCTCTTGAAGACGAAACTTCCGGCGACCAGAACGTCAGCTCCATGATCGATCAATTTTTTCGCATTGCCGGCATTAACCCCTCCATCTATTTCAATCAGGGTGTTGGCATTTTTACGATTGATGAGTTCCTTGAGGTCCGATACTTTTTGGTAGGTGTTCTCGATAAAGGATTGCCCTCCAAAGCCCGGGTTAACGCTCATTATAATGACAATATCAATGTCTTGAATGGTGTCTTCCAGCAATTTCACCGAAGTATGGGGGTTAATGGCTACTCCCGCCTTCATACCTTCTGCCTTGATGGCCTGTAAGGTTCTGTGCAAATGTGGACATGCCTCATAATGGACGGAAAGATTATGTACGCCCAAATCTGCAAATGTTTTAATGTACCTATCAGGATCAACAATCATTAGGTGGGTGTCCAACGGTTTTTTGGCATGTTTGGCAATGGCTTGTATCACTGGCATTCCAAAGGAGATGTTGGGTACAAAGACACCGTCCATGACATCCAAATGGAACCAGTCGGCATCACTATGGTTCACCATTTCTATTTCTTGTTGAAGATTGGCAAAGTCGGAAGCCAAGAGCGAAGGGGCGATCATTGATTTGTTCATGTTACAAAGTTAGCCAATTACGGACATCCATAAACGAAAAAAACTCCGGTAATCAGCCGGAGTTTATTCATCAATCAAAAAACGAACAGTCATGATAAACTGTTATATCTTACTAAATTACAACTTTCCTGCCAAAAATCAAATTTAAGGATAGTTTAACTGTAATTAATAGGGTAAATTTCACACTTTATCCCAAATATGTCTTTAAAATCTTACTTCTGGAGGTGTGCTTCAACCTTCTAATGGCCTTTTCCTTGATCTGGCGAACCCTTTCCCTGGTCAAGTCAAAAGTTTCACCGATTTCTTCCAAGGTCATGGAATGTTGACCTGCCAATCCAAAATAAAGACGGATAACATCGGCTTCACGAGGGGTCAAGGTCTCCAATGCACGCTCAATTTCCGTACGAAGTGAGTCATGCAAGAGTTCCTTGTCCGGGTTTGGAGACTCGCCACTACGCAATACATCGTAAAGGTTCGAATCTTCACCATCGATCAAAGGAGCGTCCATGGATACGTGGCGACCCGAGTTTTTCAAGGATTGCTTTACGTCTTCCACTGTCATGTCCAATTCTTTGGCAATTTCCTCAGCGGATGGTGGACGTTCGTGTGCCTGCTCCAAGAAAGCAAATGTCTTGTTGATCTTGTTTATGGATCCGATCTTGTTCAATGGCAAACGTACAATACGGGATTGTTCTGCCAATGCTTGTAGAATGGACTGACGAATCCACCAAACGGCATATGAAATAAATTTAAATCCACGGGTTTCATCAAAACGCTGAGCGGCTTTAATGAGTCCCAGGTTTCCTTCATTGATCAAATCAGGAAGTGTCAACCCTTGGTTTTGGTACTGTTTTGCCACAGAAACCACGAACCTAAGGTTGGCTTTAGTTAATTTTTCCAAGGCTACTTGGTCTCCCGCTTTTATTCGCTGTGCCAACTCCACTTCCTCATCGGCGGTAATCAAATCCACCTTACCGATTTCCTGCAAATACTTGTCCAACGACGCGGTTTCCCTATTGGTAACCTGTTTTGTAATCTTTAACTGTCTCATCTAATAAATCCCTTCAAATTTAATTTGTGAGCCGGAGCTCATTAGGTTATACGTTCAAAAAAGTAAAAAGTTACATTTAGCTTGTATTTTTTTTAAAAAGTCTGATTTGTTAAGCCATATAAAGTTGTCAAGTCGAGCGTAGTTTAGACCTTGCTTTTTGACTTTGAGGGCAATTACTTCTCGACTGCGCTCGAAGTGACAGCTTATTATTTTGGCTATGAATTTTACAAAAAAGAAACCCCGAGGAAGCACCTCGGGGTTGTTTTATAAAATAGGATTACGTTAAAAACTAATCCCTTCTTGGTTTTCTGTCACGGTCACCGCCTCTTCGGTCGCCACCTCTACGGTCGCCACCACCTCTGCGATCACCACGGTCTCCACCTCTATCATTTCTAGGTGGACGTTCCTTGTATCCTTCAGGTTTTGGCAACAAGGCTTTTCTTGATACCTTTTCCTTTTTGGTTCTTGGGTCGATTCCGAAGTATTTTACATCGAATACATCTCCCATGTTCACGACATCGGATACATTTTCTGTGCGTTCCCAAGCCAACTCGGATACGTGAAGCAAGACTTCATTGCCCGGTGCCTCAGTATATTCTACCACAGCTCCGAAATCCAACATCTTGATTACTTTCACTTCGTAAACACTTCCAACTTCCGGCTTGAACATCAGGGCATCGATTTTTGCCAATACGGCATCGATACCATTTTGATCTGTACCCAAGATTTCCACGATACCTTCTTCGGTGTCCGGGTCCTCATTGATTACGATGGTAGTGTTCGTTGTTTTCTGAAGCTCTTGGATTACTTCACCACCTTTACCAATAAGTGCTCCAATGTACTCGCCTGGAATGATTCTGGTAACGATCTTAGGTGCATAGGATTTAACCTCTGGTCTTGGTTCTGCAATTGTCTCTGTAAGTTTGCCCAAAATGTGCATTCTTCCGTCCCTTGCCTGCATCAATGCTTTTACCAAGATTTCATAAGAAAGTCCTTTTACTTTAATGTCCATTTGACATGCTGTAATACCATCTTCGGTACCAGTTACCTTAAAGTCCATATCACCTAAGTGATCTTCATCTCCCAAGATATCGGAAAGAACAGCGTATTTTCCAGTTTCGGTGTCGGTAATCAATCCCATTGCAATACCGGAAACAGGCTTTTTCAATTGAACACCTGCGTCCATTAAGGCCATTGTACCTGAACACACAGTAGCCATGGAAGAGGAACCATTGGATTCCAATACTTCGGAAACTACACGTACGGTGTAAGGACAATCCTCTGGAATCATCCCTTTAAGGGCACGTTGTGCCAAGTTACCGTGTCCTACCTCTCTACGGGAAGTACCACGGATTGGTCGTGCTTCACCTGTTGAGAAAGGAGGGAAGTTGTAGTGCAAATAGAATGTTTCCTCACCTTCGTAAGATGGCATATCTATTTGGTTGGCCTCTCTGGATGTACCCAAAGTAACGGTTGCCAAAGCTTGTGTTTCACCTCTGGTAAAGATGGCGGAACCGTGTACGGATGGTAAATAATCCGTTTCGCACCAGATAGGTCTGACATCTGTAGTCTTACGACCATCTAAACGAAGACCTTCTTCCAAAGTGAGGTTTCTAACAGCTTCTTTTTCGGCTTTGTGGTAGTATTTGGAAACCAAATCACCGAATTTTTCCAATTCCTCTTCGGAGAAAGATTCTTTGATTTCTTCTTTTATAGCGGCAAATGCCTCACTGCGTTCTTTTTTGGAAGAACCTGCCTTGGCCACTTCATATACCTTGTCATAGGCCATGTCGTGGATTTTTTTCTGAAGATCTTCGTCCTCAGCTTCAGGCTCGTACTCACGAACTTCTTTTTTACCGAAGGCTTCGGCCAATTTTTCCTGTGCAGCACATTGTACTTTAATGGCTTCATGGGCAAATTTGATGGCTTCTACCATTTCCTCTTCGGAAATCTCGTCCATCTCACCTTCAACCATCATAACAGAATCTGCAGAGGCACCGATCATCATGTCGATGTCGGATTCTTTCAATTGTTCTCTGGTTGGATTGATGATGAATTCACCATTAACCCTACCTACGCGAACTTCTGAAATGGCACATTCGAATGGGAAATCCGAAAGTTGAATGGCAGCAGAAGCGGCCAATCCAGCCATGGCATCTGGCATAACGTCTTCGTCATGGGACATCAACTGGATCATTACTTGAGTTTCAGAATGATAATCTTTTGGGAACAATGGTCTCAAAACCCTGTCCACCAAACGCATGGTCAATACTTCGCCATCACTTGGTCTTGCTTCTCTTTTAAAGAAACCACCAGGGTAACGTCCTGCAGCGGCAAATTTTTCACGATAATCCACGGTAAGTGGTAAAAAGTCCACATCCGCAGCTTTGTAATTTGAGACAACTGTACACAATAGCATACACTTGCCAGATTGGACAACAACAGAGCCATGTGCCTGTTTTGCCAGTTTTCCGGTTTCGATAGAAATCTCTCTACCGTCACCAAGGTCTATGACCTCTTTGAATGTCTTTGGAATCATAAAATTAATCTTACCTAACCAACAAGGTCAGGTCGTTAAACATTTGGTCTACCGCCATCCGGGCGGTCGGGTTGTGTTGTTGTTGTGTGTGCCTTGGGCACTTGACCAATGAAAAACTATTTGTAGCTTTTTGTGTTTGCCCACTTTATACTGGGACTTTTTGTTGAAACACGTTCAACTAAAACAAAGGGGAAGCCTATGCCTCCCCTTTTGTTTTTATTTTCTGATACCTAGTTCCTTAATTAAGGTACGGTATTTTGCAATATCTTTTTTCTTTAGGTAATCCAAAAGACTACGTCTTTTACCTACCAATGCCACCAAAGAACGCTCAGTGTTATAATCTTTGTGGTTCTTTTTAAGGTGTCCTGTCAGGTGGTTGATACGGTGCGTGAACAATGCAATTTGTCCTTCCGTAGAACCGGTGTTGCTCTCAGAGCCGCCGTATTTCTTGAAAATATCGGCTTTTACTTCTTTCGTTAGATACATTCCAATATTATTTAAATGATTTTTATGTATTGATTGACCTTCAATCAGCGTGCAAAGATATGCTTTTATTTGAAACCAAAAGACTTATTGAATATAAACTTTACATATAGGGATTTGGCTTATATTCTATAGTACAAATAAAAAAAGCCCCGAATCCGGGGGCTTTTTTTAATCTCTTACCGGTTGATTGGTAATCAAATCAATATAAAGATTGATTTTTTTCTTCAAGTCCCTGCGATGGGTGATGAAGTCCAAAAATCCGTGCTCCTTCAAGAATTCAGCAGTCTGGAAACCATCCGGAAGGTCTTTTCCGGTAGTATCCTTTACTACTCGTGGGCCGGCAAAGCCGATCAGTGCTCCCGGTTCGGCAATGTTGATGTCGCCCAACATGGCATAGGAAGCAGTTGTTCCTCCTGTTGTAGGGTCTGTACAAAGCGAGATGTACGGTATTTTCGCATCGGCCAATTGTGCCAATTTAGCTGATGTTTTTGCCAACTGCATCAGTGATAATGCAGCTTCCATCATACGTGCTCCACCAGATTTGGAAATCATTATAAAAGGAATTTTTTTCCTTTTGGCCACATCGATGGCACGTGATATTTTTTCACCTACCACACTTCCCATGGAGCCTCCGATAAAACCAAAATCCATACAGGCAACAACAATGTCCTTGCCCTGCGATTTGCCAACCGCTGTTCGCACGGCATCCTTTAATCCCGTTTTGTTCTGGGCGGCCTTTAAGCGATCGGAATATTTTTTGGTATCCTCGAATTTCAAGGGGTCCTTAGAAGTCATTTTTGTGTCAAGCTCACGAAACTTGTTATCATCGAAAAGGATTTCAAAGTACTCTTTGCTTCCTATACGAACGTGATAATCATCTTCTGGACTTACGTAATAATTTTTGGCCAGATCTTCAGCCTCGACAATTTTACCGGTAGGGGATTTGTACCACAGCCCCTTGGGGGTGTCTTTCTTCTCCTCGGTAGCTGTCTGTATTCCTTTTTCCTTTCTTTTAAACCAAGACGACATGCAATCAATATTTAGTTAGACTAAGGCTTACAAGGTGTTTACGTTGTTCAGGTCTTCGAAGGCTTTCTTCAAACGCGCGATAAACGTTTTTTCTCCTTCTCTGAGCCAAACTCGTGGATCGTAGTATTTTTTGTTGGGCTGGTCATCGCCATCTGGATTTCCTATTTGTGCCTGCAGATATCCGGCCTTGCCTTGGATGTAATCACGGACACCTTCCAAAAATGCATATTGTAGATCGGTATCGATGTTCATTTTGATAACACCATAGCCAATGGCTTCCCTGATCTCTTCCAATGTAGAACCGGAGCCACCGTGGAACACAAAATCGATATGATTGTGCTCAACGCCATATTTCTCTGTAATAAACTCTTGGGAGTTCTTAAGGATCTTTGGAGTCAATTTTACGTTTCCGGGCTTGTATACACCGTGTACGTTACCGAATGCCGCTGCGATTGTGAAGCGAGGGCTAACTTTGGAAAGTTCTTCGTAAGCAAAGGCCACTTCTTCAGGCTGGGTGTACAATTTGGAATCGTCAACGTCAGAGTTGTCCACACCATCCTCTTCACCTCCTGTAATTCCCAATTCGATCTCCAAGGTCATGTCCATTTTGCTCATGCGCTCCAGGTAACCTTTACAGATTTCAATGTTTTCTTCGATCGGTTCTTCAGAAAGATCGATCATGTGTGAACTGAACAAGGATTTGCCAGTTTCTTTATAATGTGCCTCGCTAGCATCCAAAAGTCCATCGATCCAAGGCAATAATTTCTTGGCGCAGTGGTCTGTGTGAAGGATGACCGTGGCACCATAGGCCTCTGCCAATTGGTGTACATGTTTTGCTCCTGCAACAGCACCTAGAATAGCTGCTTTTTGACCGTCGTTAGAAAGTCCTTTACCTGCATTGAACTGTGCACCTCCGTTGGAGAACTGGATGATTACGGGGGAATTTAAATTGGCCGCTGTTTCCATTACGGCATTGATGCTGTCCGATCCGATCACATTTACCGCAGGAAGCGCATATCCGTTTTCCTTGGCATGGTTGAAAATTGCTTGTACTTCATCACCGGTAGCAACACCGGGCTTTATATTGTGGGACATAGTTATATTGGTTTCGAGTTAAATAGGAGACAAAAGTAATAAATTATTTGCTCTAGAAAGGATAATTGATCCCTATGTTGAAGACGGCCTTTTTCAGGTTGTACCCATCGAACCAGCGATCGGACCCTATCTTGGCTGGATTGTAGGTCTTGAACCCGACATCGAGACGGAATACAAAATAGGTGAAATCGTACCTTAGACCAAGACCGGTTCCCAATGCAATATCCCCTAATGAGGAGAATCCGCTAAAAATCGCATCCGGATTGGTTTCGTTGTCGAACACGTTCCAAATGTTCCCCGCATCTGCAAAGAGGGCTCCCTTTACATCCCCGGCAATAGGGAAGCGATATTCCAAGTTGAGCGCCAATTTTAGGTTGGCCTCATTAAAATCGTTGATGTTGTCCGTGCTTCCCGGGCCAAGTTCGTAAGCGTTCCAGGCCCTATTGTCGTTAGACCCCCCTGCAAAATAACTTCGAACGAATGGGACATTGTCGGAATTTCCGTAGGGAATGGCCAATCCGGAGAAACTTCGGAACGCGATTACCTGCCCACCGCCGATTTCCCAGTGGCGGATATAGTCGAACTCCGTTTTTACATATTGGGAGAACGGGACACCGAAAACAAGGTTTTGTCCCTCTGGATTTTTGTTGAACGGAATTACATTGGTGAGCATTGAGAGCATGCCGCCGGCACTTTCCAGTTTAATACGATACTGATAAAAGTCCAGGTCGTTAATTCCCGACTTACTGTTTTTGGTGTGTGTGAAATTGGTGGCAAATATAAGGTTGTTCTCGGTCAATCTCCTGCGCCGCTCTTCAATGCTGTTGACTATATCCCTGTCTTCTCGGCTAACGGGAATGGAGTCATTCAAAACATAACGGGCAAAATTATTGGCCCCTTCAGGAATGCTCAGCCTTGGCTCCTCCCCCTCTTCCTGTATGGGTTCAAAATAAGGGGCGTATTGAGGATCGTCCTGGAATTGGTCCGCAATTTCATCCAAGTTTGAAAATGTGTTACGGTAAACGTTGTAAAAATTGTCCGTGTTTACATTACGAACAAACTCGACATTCAATAGCTCTATGTTGTTTTTGATACGGTCTGTTGGTGACCAGTTATAGGATAGAATGGAGTTTAAGGATTGCTTGTCCAATCCAATGTTTCGCTGAAAATTGGTACCTGCCGATAACCTGCTCTGTGGCAACATATAGTAAGGGATGATTTGCTCCGTATTAAAAGGGAGCCATATTCTTGGAAACGTAATGTTGACGTCTCCCCCGAGTTCAGAGGTGAACGTGGCATCGGTTGGTCCAGAGTCGTTGAGCAACCCTATAGAGCCCCTTGCGGATACATTCAAGGTCTCCGCTCCCCCAAATACATTACGGGTGATCACCGTGGCACTGAATGCAGTTCCGACTTGTTGGATGTTGGAATGGGTGACATCAAAATTGAGGTTGAGCGAGTATTTTGGTTTGGCCGCCAAATAGATATTTGTTTCCAGTTCGGTTTGGGTAGCATCTGGTATAAACTCAACGTTCGGGTATTTAAAGGTATTCAAGTTCGTGATTTGCCGGTAGGTACGAATACGATCCAAATCCCTATAAATACTGTCCTTTTCAAAGAAAATGGCGTCTGTTAGCGCTTTGGGGCGGTACCTTAACTTATTCCGGTAATATATGTTGTAATTCTCATATGATATGCTGTTCAGTGTGTCCGTTCCACCACTAATGTCGTAATCAGCGTATATGTTTATTTTTTTGTGACGGGCCACCTTGTACGGAGTGTTGGTGTCCGTGCTGTCGCTGGTGCTCCTAAATTTTTTGATGTTTAGTTGAACGTCCATGAGCTGGTCGTCCGCAGCAATTGTCGTGTCCCTTAGAATGTCGTAGTTTATGGAACTTTCCTGAAAATTGTAGACCCCGGAGTTTCTGAACAAAGTGGTCAGTCGTTCCCTTTCCATGGTAAATTTATCCAGGTCGAACTGTTCCCCTTGCTTTACATAGCTTTTTACGGATGAACTCTTATAGATGGAATCCAACTCGGGAGAGCTAATGTTTTTTTGTATGGTGTCGATAACGTAGGGTTTGTTGAGTGTTATTTGGTATTCGATTTTGGCCCTTTTCTTTCTTTCGCCATCCAAGATCTCATAAGTACCCACATTGTTGAAGTACCCTTTACTGTTATAATAGGCTTTTAATTTGTTGATGGATTTGTTGGTCTCCGATGTGTCTATGGTTACCGGTGGTTCCCCGATTCGTTTTAAAAATTCACTTGCCCCTTTGACCATGAAGGATTCACGTAAGCGGTTCACTTGTTTTTCGGAGAGGAGGTTGTTCAGGCGTTTTTCCCTTTTTTCTTTTCTTTGCAACCAATCCTGAAAGGAGGAATCAGGATTTTCCTTGGCCAGGTTGTAAAGGTTCAATTTTAAGGGGTATCCCAACACACTGCTATTGGGTTTTTGGGTGATCAAACCTTTAATTTCGCTGGAATTGATCTTTTCGTTATCTACAATAATGGAATTTTTAGTGAGCAATAATTCATCCTCGCCAACCTTTTTTAGGGTATTACAACCCGAAATGCATAGCAAAAGCAACAATAATCCTATTTTTGCCCAGTTGCGCGTTAGACCTAAAAAAACCTTCATAGAAGCCAAAAATACACGATTTAGATGGTTACAAAAAACCAAATTAAACTAGTTGTTAGCCTAAAGCAAAAAAAGTACCGATCTCAACATGGACTATTCGTGGTGGAGGGTGAGAAAGTGGTGAACGAGCTGCTGGATGCAGGATATGCGCCTTTTGGAGTTTTTGTGGATGCACCTGAACTTATCGATAAATTTAAAGGTTCGGAACTAGTGTCGAAAAAGGAGTTGAAGCAAATGAGCAGTCTGACCCATCCTAATGGGGTATTAGCTGTTTTTCACATGAAGGAAACCGAAGGTTCCCGATACATAGGCTGGACCGTGGTTTTGGATGCCGTGAGAGATCCAGGGAACTTGGGGACCATTGTCAGGCTTTGCGATTGGTTCGGTATCAAGGAATTGGTGTGTTCACAGGATACCGTAGATTGTTATAACCCAAAGGTGCTTCAGGCAACGATGGGGTCCATTTCACGGGTGAACATATCATATCTTGATTTAAAGGATTTTTTAGGAGCTACCGACCTTCCCGTTTATGGGGCATATATGGATGGTGAGCCAGTATACGGGGCCAAACTGCCCGAAGCCGGGATATTAGTGATGGGCAACGAGGGTAACGGGATTTCCGATCATGTAGGCCGATATATTACCGACAGGATTGCCATACCACAATTTGGCGAAGCTACTACTGAGAGCCTTAATGTGGCGACTGCCACTGCGATTCTACTGAACGAGATCTGCAGAAAGCAATTTATTCAAAAGTAAAGTTGATAAAGATGCCACGGGTTCGCATGGCATTAATGTTTCCGGTCCAAGGACTGTTGGGGTCTACATCGGGAACCAATTCATCCGTTAGTGCAAACACGCCCCTTATCGATGGGGTAAACTTGAAATATTCCGTGTAAAAATCAATTCCAAAGCCCAATTCGTAACCATAGACATTTTGTTTCATTCGAAACTGGCCACTGCTGTTGTCATCCAGACTATCTTCTTGACTGCCCAAATTTATCGAGGTATAAACGCCCCCGATCACAAATGGTTTCCAGTTACCGATCCTGCGCGTACTGGCTTTTATCAATAGGGGGAACCGGATGTAGGTTGAGCGTACCTCTCGAATGGCTTCGGCTTCGGTTGTGAACCCTGGAAAACCGAGAGTCCTTGAGGTATATAGAAGTCCAGGTTCGAAACGCGCATCGAGAAATTCGTTTATCCGAAGTTCCCCGATAAGCCCAACATTGAAACCAAAGCTTTTATCTACCAAAATGTCCCTGCCAATATCCTCCTCATATTCAAATTGAAAGTCATATTGATTAAAGCCCAGATAATATCCCCAGTTCAAAAACTTCTTGTCCTCGTTTTGAAGGTTCAAGATAGGCTCACCGCCAAATTGTGCAAAGGCCATATTGTTCGACAATACGATCAGTCCCAAAAGAATAAGGAGATTTTTCATCAATCTATTTTGAAGCAACATAAATGGATGCTACACCCATTGTCTGTGGTTTGTTCTCTACTCCTATAAACCCGATTTTCTTCAAAATATTGTTGAAAGCCTCGCCATGTGGAAAAACAGATGCGGATTCACTAAGGTAGGTATAGGCCGATTTGTCCTTGGAGAATAGTTTTCCAATTGTTGGCATAATGTGTTTGGTGTAGACTTTGTACCCTTGTTTAAATGGTGTTTTGGTGGGAACCGAGGTCTCCAGGACCAAAAAGTGTCCCTTTGGTTTTAGTACACGGTGGATCTCTTCGAGGCCCTTCTCCAGATTTTCAAAATTCCGTACTCCAAAAGCTACCGTAACGGCATCGAAAGAGTTGTCTTCGAAGGGCAGGTTTTCACTGTCTCCCACTACCATTTCAATGGTGTTGTCCAATTTTTTGTTGGCCACCTTATTTTTTCCAACTTCCAACATTCCCGGTGAAAGGTCCAGACCGACTATTTTTTTAGCTCCCGTTTTTGCCATGGCAATGGCCAGGTCCCCCGTTCCCGTGGCAATATCGAGTATGGATTCCGGGGATTTGTCCTTTAGAAAGGACACGATGCGTTTGCGCCATTTTACATCCGTTCCAAAAGAAATGACCCGGTTGAGACCATCATAACTTCCGGATATGTTATCGAACATTTGTCTTACTTGCTCCTTTTTGCCGAGCTCAGATTCTTTGTAGGGCGTTACCTTTTTCGACATCGCTTTTATTTGCTGGCAAATATACAACTTAGCTAAGGGGATGCGGACAAAAATATTTATGTAATTTTGCCCTCCAAGAGGATTTATTTTCCGTATTTGGTTAAAAGTATGTGGTTTAAGAGCCACATATCATCTTTAGTGTCATTTGTAACGTGCAAATTGAATAATTTTAAGAACACATCCTATTCTAATCAATGAGAATCATTATTGCAGGTGCTGGTGAAGTTGGATTTCATTTGGCAAAATTACTATCCTATGAAGCACAGGATATCACTTTGATCGATACGGACAAAGAAAGGCTATCCTACGCGGACAACCACTTGGATATTCGGGTGCTCAAAGGTGATGCCACTTCCATACAAGTGCTGCAAGATGCACAAGTGGATGGTTCAGACCTCGTGATAGGGGTCACCGCTTCGGAAACGACCAACCTGACCCTTTGTGTTCTGGCGAAACAATTGGGCTGCAAAAGGACCATGGCCAGGATTTCCAATACGGAGTTCATGGACAACAGGGAGTTGATCAAATTCGAGCAGTTGGGCATTGATGAACTTATTTCCCCTGAGCGTTTGGCGGCTATGGAAATCCAGTTGATGCTCAATCAATCCGCATTCAACGATACCTACCAGTTTGAAGGGGGTTTGTTGACGATGTTCGGTGTAATATTGCCCAAGACCGCTCCTTTTGTCGGAAAGATGGTCAAGGAAGCAGCCAGAATTTTTCCGGAGCTTAATTTTATGCCCATCGCACTGCAACGAACCGGGACACAATTTACCCTTATCCCAAGGGGAGACACTATATTTAAGGAAGGAGATCAAGTTTACTTCATTACATCTGATAAAGGTGTCGAGGAACTTTACAAACTTTCCGGAATGCAAAAGCAGGACATCAAGAACGTAATGATCCTGGGTGGCAGTAAGGTCGGATTTAAGACCGCCAGAGACCTCTGTAACAAGAAATTCAATGTAAAGCTCATTGAGAAAAACAAGGAAAAGGCCTTTGATATAGCCGATGAACTGCCACATGCCCTGGTAATCAATGGGGATGGAAGAAATGTGGAACTGTTGGATGAAGAGAACTTGGAGTCCATGGATGCCTTCATAGCGGTAACAGGGAATTCCGAGACCAACATCATGTCCTGTTTGGTGGCCAAGAACAAAAAGATCAAAAAGACCATTGCACTGGTCGAGAACATGGATTACTTTCAATTGTCCCATTCCATAGGGGTGGATACATTGATCAATAAAAAACTACTTGCGGCCAACAGTATTTTTAGATATATCCGAAAAGGTGAGGTGTTGGCGCTGACCCGATTGAACAACTTGAACGCTGAAATTCTGGAATTTGAAGTGAAGGCTTCCTCATTGGTCAACGGAGAAATAATCAGAGAACTGAACTTCCCCCGTGAAGCAAGTATCGGTGGGGTAATACGAAATGGTGAAGGAGTGATCGCCCTAGGTGATTTTAGGATCGCTGAAGGGGATAAGGTGGTGGTCTGCTGCTTGCCCAAGGCCATTCCGAGGATAGAAAAGTTGTTCCTGTAATGAAGCTCAATACACGAATCATTATCCATATTATGGGGCTATTGCTGCTGTGCAATGGGTCCTTTATGCTTTTGGCCGCCCTAGCCAGTGGTATTTACAAAGATGGCGCGACCATGGATATTATGTTGGCCGCCATTGTCACCATGCTTTTTGGTATTATGGCCATGTTCTACACAAGGGGGCATAAAAAAGAAGTTAAAAGGAAGGAAGGCTATATTGTGGTGACCTTTGGCTGGATCGTCATGTCCATTTCAGGAATGCTGCCCTATTTGTTCTCGGGTTCAATTCCTTCGATTACGGATGCTTTTTTCGAGACCATGTCCGGTTACACAACCACAGGAGCTTCCATTTTGGATGATATAGAAGCGCTACCGGAAGGTGTGCTGCTCTGGAGAAGTTTGACCCATTGGATCGGTGGGATGGGGATCATTGTATTGGCCATTGCCATTTTGCCGCTTTTGGGTATTGGGGGTATGCAGCTATTTGCGGCGGAAGCACCTGGTCCCGGTGGTGATAAGCTTCATCCAAGGATTACGGATACGGCCAAAAGGCTCTGGTTGATCTATTTTGGATACACGGTCCTCGAGACTTTGTTGTTGAAGTTTGCGGGCATGTCGTTTTTCGATGCCATCAACCATGCATTGGCCACCATGTCAACAGGGGGGTTCTCCACTAAAAATGCGAGTCTGGCCTTTTGGAACGATCAGCCTTTGATACAGTACATCATCATTGTGTTTATGTTCTTGGCGGGAAGTAACTTTGTACTCAGTTACTTTGCCCTTACCGGTCGTGGACAGCGTATCCTGAAGGATGAAGAGTTCAAATATTATTTTGGGTTTATCGTTGTTTTTACCATAATCGCTGCACTTGGCGTATATTTTAAAGCTGATGTCCCGGTCTCGGATTTTCACCCTATGGTATTGGGAAAAGCGGAAAGTGCCTTTAGGCACACTTTGTTCCAGGTTATTGCCGTGATTACGACCACTGGTTTTGTTTCGGCCGATTTCACCTCATGGACACCATTTTTGACCGTTTTCTTTTTTGGTTTGATGTTCCTTGGAGGGTCGGCAGGTTCCACTGCAGGTGGGATCAAGGTAATGCGTCACTTGCTCATCATTAAGAACGGTATTTTGGAATTTAAAAGAACATTGCACCCCAATGCGGTCATTCCTGTGCGGTACAATCAAAAAACGGTTACCGAGCATATTGTATACAATGTAGTTGCATTTTTTGTGCTCTATATGCTCCTTTTTATTATAGGCTCCTTGGTATTGGGCTTCCTGGGACTTGATTTTGTTTCCGCTGTGGGGGGGTCGGCCTCTTCCTTGGGCAATGTTGGGCCTGCCTTGGGTAGCTTGAACCCGGTAAGCAACTACAATAGTTTGCCTGCCGCCGGAAAGTGGTGGTGCGGTTTCTTGATGTTGTTGGGTAGATTGGAACTGTTCACGGTACTTATAGTACTTACACCTTACTTCTGGAAAAAAACCTAATTAAAAAAACCTCCCGAAGTAAACTCCAAGAGGTTTTGTATCTTATCATTAGATGCTGAAACAGGCTCAGCCTAACTTATGTTTTTTGTTATCAAAGAACTGCCTTGATCCTGGCGATAGCTTCTTTGAGTTCCGCTTCCGATGCAGCATAGGAGATACGGATGCAATTCGGATTTCCAAACGCCTCACCGGTAACTGTGGCCACGTTCGCATGCTCCAATAGGTATAATGAGAAATCCGAAGCGTTATTGATGGTTACCCCTTTTAAGGTTTTACCAAAAAATGCCGAAATATCTGGGAACACATAAAAGGCTCCTTCGGGAACGTTGAGGTTAAAACCTTCAATTTCTCCCAACAAGCCAAGGACAAGATCTCTTCTTTCATGGAATTTATCGATCATAAACTGGATCTTGCTCACAGGTGCTTCCAATGCTGTGATCACCGCGCGTTGCGCAATGGCATTGGCACCACTGGTTACTTGACCTTGTAGCTTGGTACATCCCTTGGCAATCCATTCCGGAGCCCCGATGTAACCGATACGCCACCCCGTCATGGCAAATGCTTTGGATACTCCATTTACGGTAACGGTCCTGTCGTACATTCCATCAATACCGGCGATACTGACATGGCCTCCCGCAAAATTGATATGCTCATATATTTCATCGGATACAATATAGATGTCCGGATGTTTTTTGAGCACTTCTGCCAATGCTTCCAATTCTTCTACACTATAAACCGATCCACTTGGGTTACAGGGGGAGCTGAACCAGAGCATTTTGGTTTTTGGGGTGATGGCCCCTTCCAATTGCTCGGGTGTCATTTTAAAGTCTGTATCTATCTGTGTAGGGACTTCCACCGGAACTCCTTCAGCTAATTTCACGATGTCGCTATAGCTTACCCAATACGGTGCCGGTAGAATTACCTCGTCTCCTGGATTAAGGACCACCATGGCAACATTGAAGAGCGATTGTTTGGCTCCTGTGGAAACCACTATCTGGCCGGCTCCGTAATCTAGGCCATTATCTCTTTTGAATTTGTTGGCAATGGCCGTTTTTAGCTCCGCATACCCATCAACCGGTGTATAGCTGCTATAATTCTCGTCGATGGCCTGTTTGGCGGCATCTTTAATAAAGTCAGGGATGTTGAAGTCGGGTTCCCCCAAGCTCAAACCGATGATATCCTTTCCTTCGTTGCGTAATTCACGTGCTTTGGCCGCCATGGCCAAGGTCGCTGACGTGGACATGTTCCTAATCCTGTCAGATAGATGGTTGCTCATTGGTACTTCGTTTTTACTGATACTGAAGTGCTGGGTTTTTACCTAGCTCTTTTAAGTGTTTGAAGTGCGAAATTATAGCTTTTCTGGTAGTTTTATATTCGTGGTACGGTAAATTGAACTCCTTGGCCGTCTGTTTCACAATTTTGGAAATATTTGTGTAATGAATGTGGCTGATGTTCGGGAATATATGGTGTTCCACTTGGTGGTTCAATCCACCGGTAAACCAGTTAACGATTTTATTCTTGGTGCCAAAGTTCACCGTTGTGAACAACTGGTGTATGGCCCATGTATTCTTCATATTTCCATCTTCGTCTGGGAGAGGGGTGTCTGCATGGTCCACGATATGCGCCAATTGGAACACAACACTCAATATTACCCCGGCAACGTAGTGCATAATAAAGAAACCTAGCAATACCTGCCACCATGCAATGTCAACAAAGATCAATGGAAGTACGATCCAGATGGTCAAGTAAATGACTTTTGTGATGACCAAGGTACTCCAATTGATTACGGGGTTTGGAAGTTTTCCGTAGCTCAATTTCCTTTTCATGTAACGGTACATTTGCTGGAAATCCGTGGTAATGGCCCAATTGAATGTCAAAAGTCCGTAAAGGAAAATGGAATAGTAGTGTTGGAACTTATGGTGCTTCCTCCATTCGGCATGTTTGGAGAATCGAAGTATCCTTCCTGCCTCCATATCCTCATCATGTTCGTGTATGTTCGTATACGTGTGGTGCAACACATTGTGTTGTACTTGCCAGTTGTAGACGTTTCCGGCCAAAATATATATACTGCTGCCCATAAGTTTGTTCACCCACTTCTTGTTGGAGTATGCACCATGGTTTCCATCGTGCATTACGTTCATCCCAACACCTGCCATACCTACGCCCATGGTTATGGACAATAGCAAATATCCCCAAAAGGGAAGGTCCAGGGTCAACATTAAAAAATAGGGGGTCAAAAAGATGGCGAACATCACAATAGTCTTAAAGTGAAGTTTCCAGTTCCCAGTTTTCTTTAGATCATTTTCTTTGAAGTATTCATTGACTCTTTTGTTCAGCGTTCTGAAAAATTGTGCGGAATCCCTTCTTGAAAACCGGATGGTATTCTTATCCATAAAAAAATGTTTTTACAAATGTAACTAAAATGCTTCTATAGAGTTAACAAGGTTCTGTTAGAACGGTGTTAAGGTTGACAAAAGTATTAGCTTTGTCAAAAATAACGTTTGGAACATGAAAGCGGAACTCATCTTTAAATATTTTACGACGCTCAACGAGGAACAAAAGGAAAGGTTTATTCAACTAGAGGCGTTGTACCAAGACTGGAACCAAAAGATCAATGTGGTTTCCAGAAAGGATATCGATGAGCTTTATCTTCGCCATGTGCTTCATTCCATGGGTATTGCAAAAATTCAGGCCTTTAATGAGGGTTCCGAGATATTGGATGTGGGAACAGGGGGAGGATTTCCCGGCATACCCTTGGCAATATTGTTTCCAAACGTGAATTTTACCTTGGTGGATGCCATAGGAAAGAAAATAAAAGTGGTGAATGAGGTAATCGAAGGTCTGGGCCTGGATAATGTTCAAGCGCTCCATTCACGTGTGGAAGATATCCCGGGACAATTTGATTTTATCGTGAGCAGGGCCGTGGCCGCCATGCCTACCTTTGTTCATTGGACCAAGGGGAAAATTAAAAAAGACTCGGCCCATCAGCGTAAAAATGGAATTCTCTATCTAAAAGGCGGAGACCTCACTGAGGAACTGCAAGGTTATGAAACGGTTCAGGTCTTTGATTTGAGCGAATATTTTGAAGAAGAATTTTTTGACACCAAAAAAGTGGTGTACCTGCCCCAGAAGTACAAGGGTTGATTTAAATACTGTACATTCTTTTATATACCAATCGGCATTTGCGGGCATAGTCCTTGGCAAATTGCCAAAGTTGCCTGTATTTATTCCTTATTTGTTCCCATCTAGCATGTTTTCTAACTCTCATAACCAATTGATTTAGTTCAACAAAGTTAAACATATTACGTTTAGTTTACAATTAGTTAACGTTAAATTTACATATAAATTGTGTTTGGGTCTGAATTTCCATTGTCTTTTATTTTATAAACAAAAGATATTCAGTTACTTGTAAATATTTTTGATGTCAGATTGAGCGATATCGGCAAAAAGTTGCGCCATTTTGGTGCAAACCATGTTAAAGAACACTTCACCCTTTTCCTTGGTCGCTTCTTTAGGGTTGCCGACCCCTGTGTCCTCGCTTATTTTTGACCATGGGCGTTCGGTCCAGGCCCAACCTTCTGAAAAGGCCTTTATCTGGTTTTTGAACTCGATTCCCTTTCCCCATTCTTCTTTGGGCAATACCAGTTCAGATTTTAAATGCAATAATAAGCTGGTTTCCATTTCATCGGCATGGTCTCCAGGAATATCGAATACCCCTGAGCCGCTTCCCAGTTTGAACCAATTGGTCACACAAAGGAACATTTCCGGGAAAAGAAGTCCCAATTCCCTAATAATGGCTTTCCAGTTATTGCCTCCGTGGCTGTTCAAAATCATGAACTTTTTGACGCCCTGGCGGTCAAGTACCGTAAGAATGTCCTTTAATATTGCAAATTGGGTGCTGGGGTTTAGGTTCATGTCCAAGTAAATGTCGGACTGCCCCGTGTTCACTCCAAATGGTATGGTAGGGAGAACAATAATCTTATGGCCCTGTTCCCATGCTATACGAGCCGATTCCTCTGCAATTGCAGTGCCCTCTATATTGTCGGTCGCGTAGGGGAGGTGGTAGTTGTGTGCCTCAGTGGCGCCCCAGGGTAAAATGGCCAGTTCAAAGGATTCGTCTTTTAAATGTTTCCAGTTGGTTTCGGACAATACATAGGGTCTGGGCATAATTCTGTGGGATTAGTTCAAAAAAAAGGCTGCCATTACAATAGGCAGCCCTTAAATTAATTGATTTTTGGTTATCCCAAAAATGGATACCTATAATCCTCTGGAGTAACAAATGTCTCCTTGATCAACCTGGGTGATACCCAACGCAATAGGTTTTGCATGGAACCAGCTTTGTCATTGGTTCCTGATGCTCTGGCTCCTCCAAAAGGTTGTTGTCCCACAACGGCCCCTGTGGGCTTGTCGTTGATATAGAAGTTGCCCGCGCAGTTCTGTAATGCCTTTGTGGCCTCATCAATAGCGTATCGGTCTGCAGAAAGTACAGCACCGGTCAAACCGTATTCGGATGTCCCGTCCACCAACTTCAAGGTGTCGCTCCAATCTTTGTCTTCGTACACATAAATGGTTACCACAGGACCGAACAGTTCGGTATACATGGTTTCGTATTTTGGATTGGTGGTCAAGATCACGGTTGGTTCGATAAAATAACCTACGGACTTATCATAATTACCACCGGCAATGATCTCTGCATCTGCATCTGCTTTTGCTTGATCTATGTATTTTGCCAATTTATCAAACGCACCCTCATGAATGACGGCTGTGATAAAATTGCTCATATCCTCTGGGGATCCTGGCTTATTGAACGATGCAATGTCCTTTTTGACCAATTCCAGAATTTCGTCCGCAGTGGATTTTGGTAAATAGACCCTTGATGCCGCGCTACATTTTTGTCCTTGGAACTCAAAGGCGCCCCTTGTAATGGCCGTGGCCACCTGTTGGGGTTTTGCCGTTGGATGGGCAATGATAAAATCCTTGCCTCCTGTTTCTCCTACAATTCGCGGGTAGGTTTTGTATTTATGGATATTGTTTCCGATCTGTTTCCAAAGTGATTTGAACACATTGGTGGACCCTGTAAAATGGATGCCCGAGAAATCTGGGCTAGACAATACGGTGTCCGAAATCATTACGGGGTCTCCGTAAACTACATTGATCACTCCATCAGGAAGACCAGCTTCCTTGAATACGTCAACAATCACCTTGGCTGAATATACTTGACTGTCACTTGGCTTCCAAACAACGACATTTCCCATCATGGCTGCACTTGCGGGCAGGTTTCCTGCTATGGCGGTAAAGTTGAATGGTGTAATCGCATAAACGAACCCTTCCAATGGGCGGTATTCCACACGGTTCCAAACCCCTTCTGACGATTCTGGTTGTTCGCTGTAGATCTGAGACATGTATTCCACATTGAACCTCAAGAAATCTACTATTTCACAGGCGGAATCAATTTCGGCCTGATAGATGTTCTTGGACTGTGCGATCATGGTTGCCGCATTCATTTTCGCTCTATATGGTCCGGCTATGAGCTCAGCGGCCTTCAGGAAAATTGCGGCCCGTTGTTCCCAGGTCAAATTTGCCCAAGCATCCCTAGCCTCCAAACAATTGGATATGGCTTTTTCCACATGTTCCTGTTCCGCCAAATGATATTGGCCCACAATGTGCTTGTGGTCATGTGGGGGCGACATTGGTCTGGTATTGCCGGTTTTTATCTCTTCGCTTCCTATATATAGTGGAACATCCACTTTGCTATTATAAAAAGCCTTGTATTGTTTTAGTACTTCTTCTCGTTCGGGAGAACCTGGAGCATAGCTCAATACAGGTTCGTTGTAAGCTGTCGGAACTTGAAAAAATCCTTTTGCCATAGAAATGTTTTTTAAGATTGTACAATTCTATCAAAGGTAATGAAACCTATATGGAATATAAAATGATGTGGATTAGTTTATTGCAAAGGGCGCAGCAAACTTAAAGGTGGGAATCTCTACCTGGAACTCTTCGGTATCGGTAAAATTGACCATGTCGTAATGACCTCGCATAGCTCCAACAGGTGCTGCCAAAAGACATCCGGAGCTATATGTGTGCGATTTCCCTGGTTTGATCACCGGTTTTCTCCCGATTACACCCTCGCCGTCTATCGTTTCCATTTCCTTAAGGGCATCGAATACGTCCCAATGCCTTGCAGTGAGTTGGACCGTATCCTTGCTCTGATTTTCAATGGTTATGGTGTAACCGAATGCATAGTGGACTTTGTAATTTTTGAAGAAAGTGCCTTCAAATGTGGTGCTCACCGATACTTTGATTCCTTTGGTAACCTGTGTAAACATATCAATTATAGGTAAAGACACTTCCCGTGAACGTTAATAGGATCGTGAAAAATGCCAAGATCATAAAAACAGTGTTCAGAAAAATGTATTTCACAATAGTTTTAAATCGTCCTTGTCCATAAAATTTCCGCATTGCCTTATAAAGGTAAAATGCGAAGATCAATAGGAATATCCCTGCGCTGTCAATATTGAATACGGTATCCAAAGTCAGGCTAAGGATGAGCAATATAAATAAGAGAGACTGATTGTGAAAGCTAAAAATAAGATGATCGGTGTAGGTATATTTATTTCTGATGTATACCAACGAAATGAACAGGGTAAAGACCGGCATAAAGAAAAATATCACAAATGGGAGTTTGGATATGGTCTCGTTCACCCAGCTGCCCGGTTCGCTTACAACCTTCCATATGCTGTTGGAAAAGTTGAAGGCCATTTTATTGGTCGTGGTCTCTTCAATATCGTACTTGGCCATGGCCTGTTCAAAATTGAAAAGCGTGTCTTTTTTGATATACAATCCAAAAAACTCTGCCTTTTTTGAGAATGCATCCATACCCGATTTGTTCTCCAAGGTTTTAAAATAGGCTTTTGGGTCGGCGTTCATCAAAGAGTCTTTTTTTCGCTCTTTATCTTGTAGGTCCTTCATAAAAACGCCCAGGGAATCAAGATTCTTAAGTTTTGATGTGAGTTTTTGGTCGTCATTTTCAAGGGAGTCGAGCTTGTTGAACCCGATCATGATCCCTGGATTGACCTTCTTTAAGGAATCGATGGTTTTCTGTGTGACCTCGGTTTGTTTCTCCAATTCAAGACTATCCAACTCTATGGCACCGGAGTCCGTATTGAACTTGAATGGGGAGCCATTGTAAATGGTGCCATCAAAATTCTTGGCGGCTTGGTCCCAATCATCAAACCTACTGTTGTAGGTAAACATTAAGAAATAAAAGAAAGCCAAGCTCAATAAAAACCTAAACGGGTTGGTGTAGGTGACCCTTTTGCCGTTGACATAGTCCTTGGTTATTCTACCGGGGCGTAAAAGCAGTGCATATAGCGTTTTTAAAAGCTTGGAATCATAATTGATCAGCCCGGAGAAAAATTCATCAAAAAAATCCTTTAGGGTAAGTTTCTTGGTGCTATTGGCCTGTGAACAATTGGGGCAGTACTTGTCACTAATGTCCAATGGATGTCCGCAGTTAAGACATTCAACGCCCCTGAACTTCAATTCGTAGCGACCTTTGGTGATTAAGCCATCCTTTTTCCCCATACTACTGTTTTCAGGATTCGATGCTAAAGATAATTAATTACTGATATTTCTTGAGTTTACGGACCCTATACCTATAATACTGTCGTACATGTCCCCAAAATCGCGATAATATACCAATATAAGGTAGTTGTTCTCCGTGAAATGAAAATTACCGCTCACCAGATTGGGCAAAATGGTGCCATCTTCTTTTTGCACCACATATTTATAGTTGTAAAAGCCCTGTTTCATCAGCAAGGTGGTCTCAAACTTTCCATTTTCCTGGTTAAAGGTCATTTTGTTTTCTTCCTGCAATGCGTAGTTATTGAATTTGCCGATCACGTACACATTGTCCAGTCCGATCATATTGGAATAGGGTAGGCTAAAATGCACTTTCGAATATTCAGCTTCTCGCGATACATCCTCGCCTTGGAGGGTCCGTATTACAAAATCCCCATTGATGTCCGGGAAATAGGTGTATTCCCTGTCATACCTATATTCATTCGTGAACAAATGGTGGTGGTACACTTCCCGCATTTCAATGTTCGATATGGCAAAAGTAGGTGAGCGCAGGTCTTTGGTGTCAAAATTCAGGTACTCGTTACCACCGTAGAAACTGGTTTCCTCATTGTATTTATACACCAGTTCCGAGCCGATCGTAAACTGGGGTTTGATATTGAACAGCGCCGTGGGCCAATGATGGTTTTGTAAAATGGCGATTTTCACTTCTCTTTTTGGGTTCACCACATTGTACCCTGCAGTATTGATGTTGAACTGCACGACTTGTTTTGTGTTGATGTATTCGAAATCCCGAGACCTTTTGACCGTTCCACCAACGTTCACGGCATTTCTGTAGACCACAAACCTTCTTGAAAATTGTAGGTCTCCATAACTATTGTGGATTTCGAGCACATAGTTGCCGGTAACCTTTAATTTAACATTTTCGTTCGGAATTGTTAGTCTGTAGTTGGAATAGGGCTGTAGCGTTGTGTAGCTATTTTCGTAATCGATGATTCTTTGGTTGTCCGCACCAGAAAGGTATTGCGATTTTAGCAACTGTGATGGTGTCCAATCGTAGTCGTAATGTGTAATTTTATAATAATAATCCTGTTCATTGGCCAGGATGTCGTCAAATTCCAAAGTCATTGATTCCCCGAGTTGTATAACAGGGAACTGGTCCTCGGTGGGGCCTTTGAAAACTATGGTTTTTATGTTTTCGGGAGGATTTACCTCTTGCTGTACCTGGCCAAAAGTAAAGTTGGATATGGCGGCGAAAAGGAGCAGTAAGTTTCTAAAACGTGTCAAGGGCAACATTTTTGGGTAAAGGTAAACAAAAAGTGTGCCTAGGGAATTAAGCTCGTCATAATCCCAATTTTATGGTTAATAATTATGAAAACAATCCTTTTAGTGCTATTTTTGCGTCCGATTTTGATAACAAAAGGTCTACAACAATATGTCTAAAGACATCCGGATTAGAAAGGGGTTGAACATCAACCTCGTCGGGGCAGCTGAGCAGACTATCTCCAAAGCCGTTACAAGTAACGTTTATGCCCTGAACCTAGAAGATTTCCATGGAATCACTCCAAAAATGTTGATAAAACAGGGTGAAGAGATAAAAGCGGGCGAGCCCCTCTTTTATAACAAGAACAACGAAGCAATGCATTTTGTTTCCCCAGTGAGTGGTGAGTTAGTGGAAATCGTTAGGGGAGCAAGGAGGAAAATCTTAACTTTAAAGATTCTTGCCGACAAAGAACAAGATTATGTAATAAACAAGGTGCCGGATTTGGATACGGCCGATGGTGATGCCATAAAATCTTACCTACTGCAATGTGGGGGATGGCCTTTCATCAAGCAAAGACCTTATGATGTGATCGCCGATCCCGCTGCAACTCCCAAAGCAATCTTTGTTTCGGGATATGCTACAGCTCCTTTGGCGGCCAACCCAGACTTTATCCTTCAGGAAAAAGAGCAAGAGGTTCAGGCTGCGATCATGGCGCTGAGTAAAATGACTCCCGGGAAAATACATGTAACCATAGGAAAATCAAGTAGTTCTCCCTTTAAGGATATTAAAGGTATCGAGCTTCACAAGATTTCCGGACCGCACCCAGCGGGTCTAGTGGGAACACAGATCAATAAAATAGACCCGGTGAACAAAGGTGAAGTGGTCTGGACATTGTCCCCACAGGACCTTGTGATGTTGGGCGAACTTCTTTTGACCGGAAAGTTCAACGCAGAGAGAATCGTTGCGCTTGCAGGTTCCGTTGTAAAAGAACCAAAATACTATAAGACCAAAATTGGTGCTGAAATATCAACTTTCTTATACGCGAGTGGCGTAAAAGAGGACAGGTTCAGACTGATCAATGGTGATGTGTTGACAGGAGCAAAGACAACCACCGAAGGTTATCTGGGTTTCTATAACAATACCGTGACCGCTATTCCGGAAGGGGACGATTACGAATTCTTCGGATGGAACAAGCCTGTTTTCAATAAGATTTCAACCACTAGGGCGTTGACATTTTCTTGGTTGCAGCCCAAAAAGAAATACGACTTGGACACCAATACCAATGGTGAGCACAGGGCTTTTGTGGTGACAGGTCAGTACGAAGAAGTTTTTCCAATGGATATTTACCCGCTTCAATTGTTGAAGGCCTGTATGGTAAAGGATTTGGACGAGATGGAGCAATTGGGTCTTTACGAAGTGGCTCCAGAGGATTTCTCCTTGACAGAATTCATATGCATATCAAAACAACCACACCAACAAATAATCAGGGAAGGATTGGATTTGTTGCAAAAAGAACTTGGATAATATGGGCATGAAAGAAAAATTACATCAGATAAAACTTAAGTATCAGGGCAAAAAAATGGCCCCTGCCTTTAACGCACTGCATACTTTTCTTTATACTCCGAACGAGACCACACATTCAGGAGGTCACATTAGGGGAGCGGATGACTTGAAACGTACCATGAACACCGTTATTTTGGCTTTGGTGCCATGTTTGTTGTTCGGTATGTTCAATGCAGGGTATCAACACTATTCGGCTATCAATGGTTTTCCAGAAAGCTTTTCCCTTTTCGATCATTTTTTAACATGGGACAACTTTTGGGTCGGTGTCACTACGGTGCTACCCTTGGTGGTTGTTTCCTACGGAATTGGGTTGGGAATCGAATTCTTGTTTGCTGTGATCAAAGGCCATGAGGTTGAAGAAGGTTATTTGGTGACAGGTATGTTGGTGCCATTGATCGTTCCAGTGGATACACCACTTTGGATGTTGGCCATTGCCGTTGCTTTCGGAGTTGTAATCGGTAAAGAAGTGTTCGGTGGTACGGGAATGAACATCTTGAACCCGGCCTTGACCATTCGTGCGTTTTTGTTCTTTGCTTATCCTACATGGATGAGCGGGGATAAAGTATGGGTTCATGAAGCTGTGGAAAGAGCTGGAACAGCAGATGCCATTTCTGGTGAAACCGTATTGGGTTCATTGGCCGCAGGTTCGGATTATAGCTATTCGCTGGCCGATATGTTCTATGGTTTTATCCCAGGTTCTGTTGGTGAAACATCGACATTGCTTATCTTATTGGGGGGTCTGTTCTTGATCTTCTCAAAAATAGCTTCCTGGAGAATTATGGTCAGTGCCGTGGTAGGTGCCTTGGCCATGGGATTGATATTCAATGGTATTGTGGATGCCGGTTGGTTGCCAGAATACAGCAAGTTCTATACATTGATGAGTTTCCCTTACTGGCAGCATTTGCTGGTCGGAGGATTGGCTTTCGGTATCGTATTTATGGCTACCGACCCGGTTACAGGTTCACAGACCAACAAAGGAAAATGGTATTATGGTTTCTTTATTGGTTTCCTATCCGTGATGATCAGGGTGTTCAACCCAGGTTATCCAGAAGGGGTGTTCTTGGCCATTTTGTTGATGAACGTATTTGCACCAACTATTGATCACTATGTGGTTAGGGGCAACATCAAAAAGAGATTAAAACGATTTAAGACAGCAACCATTTATCCTAAATCTTCGGATGAGGTTGACTCACTAAAAACTGAAACAGCTTAATTATGGCAATTGATACAGAGAAAAATAGCTATACTGTAATTTTCGCAGTCTTGATGGTTATTGTTGTAGGGTCGCTGTTGGCTTTCGTTGCCTCAGGTCTTAAACCAATGATCGATGAGAACGAGCGCTTCGAAAAGCAACAGAACATCCTTTATGCCATGGGTGTGAACGAAAATGAGGGAGATGGTGATGTAGCCTTTGTGCCCACTACTGAGGTAGAGGATGAATTCTCAAAATATATCACACAACAGTTGGTGATCAATGGTTCCCAGGCAGAGGAAAGGGACAACGCTTATTTGATCAATGTGGAGAAAGCATTGGCGAGTGCCAAGAGTGGAGGGGAAGCCGAACTTCCTTTGTTGATCGGCGAAAAGGACGGAGAAAAATTTTATATCATCCCTATGTTCGGTAAAGGACTCTGGGATGCCATTTGGGGATACATTTCCGTTGGCGAGAACATGGAGATCAAAGGTGTTTATTTTGATCACCGTGGTGAGACCCCCGGTCTAGGGGCGAACATCAAACAACGTTTCTTTATGGACGACTTCAAGGGCGAATCCATTATGGATGGTGATACCTATGAAGGTGTTGAGGTTGCCAAAGGAAACAACGACCCTCTCAACAACGATAAAGAAGATAATCAAGTAGATGCTTTGGCCGGAGCGACCATTACAGGTAATGGAGTTACAGCAATGATCAAAGAGAGCCTTAAGCTCTACAAACCTTATTTACAAACCATAAGATCCAATTAATATGGCGCTACTATCTAAAAAAGATGCAAATCTTATAAAGGACCCGTTGGCGGACAACAACCCTATTACCATTCAGGTATTGGGTATCTGCTCTGCCCTGGCGATTACTGCCGAGCTTAAAGCTTCCGTGGTAATGGCGGTTTCGGTATTGTTCGTGCTGGGAGTAGGTAACGTGGTCATTTCACTGATCCGTAATATTATTCCGGCCAAAATTAGGATCATCGTTCAGTTGGTCGTGGTTGCCTCATTGGTAATTATTGTGGACCAAGTGTTAAAGGCCTTTGCATATGAATTGAGTAAAACGCTATCGGTATTCGTTGGACTTATCATTACCAACTGTATCATCATGGGACGTTTTGAAGCATTTGCTTTGGGTAACGGACCTTGGAAATCCTTCTTGGATGGTATCGGTAACGCATTGGGGTACGGTGTAATCCTTGTAATAGTTGGTTTCTTCAGGGAGCTTTTGGGCTCTGGAACACTATTTGGAATGAAGGTTTTGGGAGATCCCGTTACAAAAACAGGACTTTACTCCATCGGATATGAGAACAATGGATTTATGATCATTCCACCCGCGGCATTGATCGTGGTAGGTATCATTATCTGGGTACAACGCTCTAGAAATAGAGAATTAATTGAAGAAGCATAAACTAAGGAAGCATGTTAGAGCATTTAGAACTATTTTTTAGATCAATCTTCGTGGACAATATGGTGTTTGCGGTCTTTTTGGGAATGTGTTCCTACTTGGCCGTATCCAAAAAAGTGTCTACGGCTGTAGGTTTGGGAGCAGCTGTAATCTTCGTTTTGGGGGTTACCGTTCCTTTGAACTGGTTGTTGGATAAGTATCTGTTACAGGATGGTGCCTTGGTTTGGTTGGGTCCTGAATATGCTGACTACGACCTAAGCTTCCTCTCATTCATTCTGTTCATTGCGACTATTGCCACAATGGTACAGTTGGTGGAGATCGTTGTGGAGAAGTTTTCTCCTTCACTATACAACTCCTTGGGTATATTCTTGCCATTGATTGCAGTAAACTGTGCAATCCTGGGAGGTTCCCTATTTATGCAGACAAGAGAGATTCCAAATATTGGCTTGGCCTTGAATTACGGGGTGAGTTCAGGGATTGGTTGGTTCTTGGCAATTTTGGCCATTGCCGCAATCCGTGAGAAAATCAGATATTCCAATGTGCCAGCTCCTTTGAGAGGGTTGGGAATCACCTTTATCATCACAGGATTGATGGGAATCGGTTTCCAAAGTTTTGGAGGTATGTTGACAGGTGACAACGAACCACCAGAAGAGACTCAGAACACCACAGTGGAGACCAAAGAAGATAAAGAAATCAAAAAGGAGATTGACGATACCGAAAAGGCAGTCTCTTATAACGAAGCCGTAAACAAATAGAAGATGATATTAGCCGCAAGTACCGGAGGTACTATTCTAATTACCGTAGTAGCGTTTCTAGTTTTGTTGTTACTGTTAGTGGCGCTATTGCTGTTCACTAAGGAAAAACTTTCCCCATCAGGTCCAGTGACCATTACCATTAATGGGGAAAAGAAATTGGAAGTAGGTTCTGGGGGAACGTTGTTGTCCACTTTGGGTAACAAAAAAATATTCCTACCGTCAGCATGTGGTGGAGGTGGAACCTGTATCCAATGTGAGTGCCATGTACTTTCTGGTGGAGGTGAGGCCCTGCCTACTGAAACTCCTCACTTTTCAAAGAGAGAGTTGAGCGAAGGTGCACGTTTGGCCTGCCAGGTCAAGGTGAAGCAGGATATGGAAATCACTATTCCTGAAGAAGTATTCGGTATCAAAAAATGGGAGGCTAAAGTTGTTCGTAACTACAACGTGGCATCCTTTATCAAGGAGTTTGTTGTTGAAATTCCCGAGGATATGGATTACAAAGCAGGTGGGTATATTCAAATTGAGATTCCTCCATGTGAAGTGAAGTATTCGGATATCGACATTACAGCCCACCCTGAAGAGCACGAGACTCCGGACAAGTTCCAAGCCGAATGGGATAAATTTAATTTGTGGCCATTGGTCATGAAGAACCCTGAGACAGAGGAAAGAGCCTATTCCATGGCCTCTTACCCTGCAGAGGGAAGGGAAATTATGTTGAACGTGCGTATCGCTACCCCGCCATGGGACCGTAACAAGAACGGATGGATGGATGTCAATCCCGGTATCGCATCATCGTATATATTTAGTTTAAAAGAAGGTGATCCTGTGACCATATCCGGTCCGTTTGGAGAGTTCTTCATCAATGAGTCCGATGCAGAGATGCTATACGTTGGAGGTGGAGCAGGTATGGCACCGATGCGTTCCCATTTGTATCATCTGTTCAAAACTTTGAAGACCAATAGAAAAGTATCCTACTGGTATGGTGGTCGTTCCAAAAGGGAGTTGTTCTACATCGAACACTTCAAGGAATTGGAAAGGGAATTCCCCAACTTCAAGTTTTACATGGCCCTCTCTGAACCATTGGAAGAGGACAATTGGAAAGTAAAAAAGGACATCAACGACGAGGAAGGTGACGGCTTCGTTGGGTTTATTCACAACTGTGTAATCGATAACTACTTGAACCATCACGATGCTCCAGAAGATATTGAACTATATTTCTGTGGTCCACCATTGATGAACAAAGCAGTGGAGAAAATGGGTCAGGATTTTGGTATTCCAGATGAGAATATCAGGTTTGATGACTTTGGAGGATAAATCCGAAGAAGTGAATCACCTCGAGCATTGTCGAGAGGTACAAATAAAACCGAACCGATGCTCTGGCATCGGTTTTTTTGTTAGTTATGGGAAGAGAATTGACAGATCAGGAATTGCACAACTTGGCCATGAACATTGTAGGTCATGAACTGGAGGCCAATGGTTTTGAGTTTATGGCAATCAACAGCAAGCTGAAGAAGAACCCTCAATACGTTTGCTTAAAGGAAAAAAAGCTTCATTTTATCGTGGTGCGCAACGTGGAATTTCCAATCGACCCAAAGGATTATGACAGGGAACTGATGGATAAGGTCAAAGAGCATGCTGAAAAGTTTGAGGCCAGGACCTATTATGCCGGCGTTGGACTCTCCAATGCAGCTGATAGGACGGAACCTTTGTACCTGAACGAAGAATATGTAGTGGATTATCAAGGCTTAATCGAAATATAAATGAAACTAAAAGTATTAGTATTGTTAGGGGCCGTATGGTTTGTCGGCTGTACACCCAAAGAGGTGATCAAGAACCAGAGCTGGGGCAATGCCCTGGGCACCACATATTCGATTATCTATATTTCCGATCAGCAATTGGATTTTCAGAAGGAAATTGACTCCGTATTCCAAGTATTGAACAAGTCCATGTCCACCTATATTCCTTCTTCGGACATTTCCAGGATCAACCAGGGGGATTCGACCATCGTGGTCGATGATATGTTCGAAGAAGTGTTTGATGTATCCTCAAGGGTGCACGAGGCCTCCGATGGCTATTTTGACCCTACTATCGGTGTTTTGGCCAATGCTTGGGGATTTGGTCCGGGAGAACGAATACAGCTCGATAGCCTCCGTGTAGATAGCTTATTGGGCTATGTGGGCTGGGATAAAGTGCAATTGAACAGGGACAATACCATCACCAAGGCACATCCGTCGATACGTTTTGATTTCAATGCCGTGGCCAAAGGATACGCCATAGATCGATTGGGAGTTATGCTGGACCAGAAAGGCATCAAAAATTATCTGGTAGAAGTCGGGGGAGAAGTATTGGCAAAGGGAACCAATCTGGTTTCTGGAAAAAAATGGACGGTCGGTATCGACGACCCCCAAGTAGAAACCGGAAGGCAGCTCAAACAAATCGTTTCGTTGAAAGATGTGGCCATGGCCTCGTCGGGCAATTATAGGAAGTTCCGTGTGGATCCCCAGACCGGTGAGAAGTACGTGCACACCATTGACCCAAAAACGGGATACACCAAAAATTCTAATGTTTTGGCAACAAGTGTGGTGGCAAAGACTTGTGCGGTGGCAGACGCATATGCCACAACTTTCATGGCGATGGATCTCGAAGCGTCCAAAAAAGTACTACAGGATCATGAAGAATTGGAGGCCTACATTATTTATTTGGACAAAGACGGTGTGACCCAGGAATTTTTCACCCCTGGTTTTGAGGCATTGATCAAGAATTGATGCTTTTTCGGACCAAAGGAATGATTTCTCCTTGTGCCAAGCGATACTTCTCAACATCTTCCTTTGGAAGGGTATTGGTATAATCCACTTCTTCCACCTTAAAGCCTACTTTTCTAAGCTTGTCGAAATAATCCCTCCCATAGATCCTAACATGATCGTACTGGCCAAAAATACGCGCCCTTTCCTTTTTATCGGTAATAGTATTATCCTCAAATGTTATGTCCCTATTTAAATCCTGTGGTATTTGAAAGATGCCCCAACCTCCAGGTTTCATTACCCGGAAAAGCTCTTTCATGGCCTTGGTGTCATCTGGAATGTGTTCCAATACATGGTTGCACAGAATCACGTCGAACGAATCATCGGGAAAGGGTAGGTTGCAGATATCTGCCTTTACGTCCGCTAAGGGAGAATTAAGGTCCGTTGTGGTATAGTCAAGGGTATCCAATTTTTTAAAACGCTTGTAAAAGGCTTGCTCCGGGGCAAAGTGCAACAATTTTATGGGCTTGGTAAAGAAGCTGGTCCTATCTTTTAGATATAGCCATAACAATCGATGCCTTTCCAGTGACAAGGTGGAAGGGGACAGGACGTTTTCCCTAGGGTTTTCGTACCCGTAGGGCAAAAAGCTTTTGAAACTTTTTCCATCAATGGGGTCCATAAATCTTTTCCCCTTTAAAAAAAAGGCAATCATGGGCCTCACCCAATAACTCATTTTAATGAGCAAGGGTCTTGGAATAAGATTAAGAAAGAACTTAAAGAGTCGTTTCATTTATTAGCTGCTTTGAACAGCTTTTCGGAATTGTCAAAGCACCAATTTCTTGCTGCGAAATTCATCTTCCTCATCACTGGTAATTCCTAGGGCCTCATAAATATATTGAAAAGTGGAGAGGAGTTCAGGTTTACCGTCGATAAGGGCTACATCGTGCTCAAAGTGGGCGCTGGGCTTTCCATCCGCGGTCAAAATGGTCCAGCCGTCCCTAAGTTGTTTAATGCGCTTGGTGCCCATATTGATCATGGGCTCTATGGCAACCACCATTCCATCTACGAATTTTTTGCCCCTGCCCCTTTTGCCATAATTGGGCATTTGAGGGTCTTCGTGCAATTCTCTTCCCAGGCCATGTCCAACAAGTTCTCGAACCACGCCATATCCATGGTCTTCGGTGTATTTTTGAATGGCATAACCAACATCGCCCACGCGATTGCCCAATTTAAATTCCCTGATTCCGATATAGAGCGATTCCTTGGTCACCTTCAGCAGTTTTTTGGTTTCCTCCGCTACTTCTCCAACCTCAAAGGTATAGGCGTGATCTCCATGGAATCCGTTTTTGACCGCCCCACAATCTACCGAGATAATATCTCCGTCCTTTAAAGGCTCATTGCCAGGTATGCCATGGACCACTTGAGCGTTGGGGCTCCAGTTCAGGGTGTTCGGAAAATCGTACATCCCTAAAAAGCCGGGTACAGCACCCTGCTCCCGTATAAATTCCTCGGCCATTTTATCCAACTTTAAAGGGTTGGCCCCAGGTTTGATTTCCTTGGCCAACATGCCCAAAGTTTTGGATACTACCAATGCGCTCTCGCGCATCAACTCAATTTCCTCTGCTGTCTTTACTTGAATCATAGCTGCAAAGATAATTTGAATCTATGGATTTAAGGGCATTGGGATCAAACCAATGGCTTTTGGGTCATCAATTCAGGTTGGGGGACACCCAATAATTTAAGGATAGTGGGGGCAATGTCGCCCAGGACCCCGCTTTTTACTTCTTTGATATCCTTATCCACCAAAATCAATGGGACCGGATTTGTGGTGTGCGCCGTATTAGGGCTTCCGTCCGGGTTGATCATGGTGTCGCAGTTTCCGTGGTCCGCAATGACAATGGTCGAGTATCCGTTGGCCAGACCTGCGGTAATTACATCCTTGGCACATTCATCCACTGTTTCGCAGGCCTTTATGGCAGCTTGCATTACGCCGGTATGTCCTACCATATCCGGGTTGGCGAAATTGAGACAAACAAAATCCGCCTCCCCTTTTTGTAGTTCCGGTACAATGGCGTCACGAATGTCGTAGGCACTCATTTCCGGTTGAAGGTCATAGGTGGCCACTTTTGGGGATGGGCATAGGATGCGCTGTTCCCCTTCAAAAGGTTCCTCTCGTCCTCCGTTAAAGAAAAAGGTAACGTGTGGGTATTTCTCCGTCTCGGCGATACGAATCTGCTTTTTGCCATTTTTGGCAAGTGTTTCTCCAAGGGTGTCCTTGATATTCTCCTTGTTGAATATGATTTTGATGTCCTTGAAGGATTCATCGTAGTTGGTCATGGTCACGTAGTACAGGTCCAACTTGTGCATGTTCTGCTCGTGGAAATCCTGTTGGTTCAAAGCTTGTGTCAATTCCCGGCCACGGTCGGTCCTGAAATTGAAGAATATGATCACATCCCCATCTTTTATGTTCGCTATTACTTGGTCGTCGGCATCGGTCATGACCAAAGGTTTTATGAATTCGTCCGTTACGCCCTCATCGTAGCTTTTTTGCATTGCCTCCCCGATATGTTGAGTTTTTTCACCCTCTGAGTTTACCAATACATCGTAGGCCAATTTCACCCGCTCCCAACGTTTGTCACGGTCCATGGCGTAATATCTTCCGATAACCGTGGCCAACTGTGTTTTTTTGTTCACACAATAGTTGTCAAGGTCCACCAAAAAGCCTTTTCCGCTTTTCGGGTCCACATCACGACCATCGGTAAAGGCGTGTACATATGACTTTTCTACTCCACTTTCGTCGGCCGCTTTGATCAAGGCCTTAAGATGGTCAATATGGCTATGTACGCCACCATCGCTTACCAATCCAAGGAAATGGACAGGTTTATTGTTGGCTTTGGCGTACTCAAACGCATCCTTTAGTACTTTTTCGTTCTTTAAGGTATCTTCTTTTACTGCTTTGTTGATCTTGGCCAAGTCTTGGTAAACGATCCTTCCAGCTCCCAAATTCATATGGCCCACTTCGCTGTTGCCCATTTGCCCTTCGGGAAGTCCAACGTTCATTCCATCGGTATGAAGATCGGCATCGGGATAAGTTTTGTACAAAGAATCGATAAAGGGCGTATTAGCCTTTTCGATTGCAGAAACATTTGGGTCGGGGGACTTTCCCCACCCGTCCAATATCATAAGAATTACCTTTTTTTCCATAGTATAGAATTGTAATGCAAAAATAAAATGATCTCCTTGGATGCGCTAGTTTTTTCGCAGTTTTCTAATTATCAAGTTGTTAATTATTTTATGTTAAAATTGAAAGATTGTTAAACTTTAGTTATATAACTGTTAATCCTGTAACGCAAAAGGTTTTGAGCAGTCTATTTTTATAACAAGTAAATTCATTAATCAAAAACAATCATCATGAAAAAAACAATCTTTTCAATGGCCACGGTATGTCTATTGGCCCTAAGCGGCGTTTCTGCCAACGAACTTAAAACAATCGATTCCAGACCGACCATCGAAGTTGAAAATCCAGAAGATCTTAGCGCATTCTGCAAGGCAGTTATGCAAGGAGATGTGGAAACCGTCAAAAAATTTATCGAGCTTGGAGAGGATGTCAACCAGAAATCGCTGGGCAAGGCCCCGATCCACTATGCTGCCCGATACAATAAGGCAGAGGTGTTGAAAGTGCTGATCGAAAATGGTGCCGACCTCAAAAAGAAATGCGATGGTGGTATGACCGCCATCAAATATGCAAAATTATCCAATGCGACCGAAGCGCAAGCTGTGTTGGAAGCTGCTATGAAAAAATAGAAAGGAGTTTATTCGTCTTACGAAAAGGGCCCATCCGATCGGATGGGCCCTTTGCTCATTTTACATATTTAGTGTCCTTGCAAAAGAGTGTGTTCTGCGGCTTAGAATTCGAAGCCGGTGAAAGCTCTGTATAAAAATGCGTATACGGCCATAAACAGCAGGACCGCACAAAAAATGGAGTATGCTTTTAAAAAGAATACTACAAAGCTTGGTTTGCAATCGTCAAATGCCTCTAAATAGAGATCTTTAAAGTGTTCTAGTGTTCCCATGTGTTCTCTCTTTTTACAGCATCATAGGTCAAGAGAACGTATGTAGGATTTGGGGTTGACTCAAAGGTACAGAAATTATGCCAATCCCCTTTTTTTATCGATAAACAGCCGATTCTATCGACCTGAATATTTTTGTATGGCTTCCTTGATTTTTTCTATTCTGTTCTCCGGGTCCGGGTGGGTGCTCTGAAACTCTGGAACCCTGTTGGGACCTGCCGCCGCTTTCAGTATTTCCATGACCTCGATCATTTCGTTCGGGTCGTACCCTGATTGTATCATAAACAGCACGCCGAGTTCATCGCTTTCCAATTCGTCGTCCCGGCCATTGGTCAATAAGGTGTTTTGACCTATACCTGCCACAAGTTGTCCCATATCGCCACCAACGGATGCACCTGTTGCCAGGGTTTGCCAAAAGTTGCTCTCAGCGATCCGTTCCGCGGAATGCCGTCCGATTACATGGCCGATCTCGTGGCCTAGTACTCCAGCTAATTGTGGTTCGTTGAGTTGTGAAAATAAGGCGTAAGTTATGAAGATCTGTCCGCCAGGCAGGGCAAAGGCATTAATGGTGCGGTCGTCTGCCAATAAATGGAAATCGTATTGGTACGGGGTTTCCCTTGCCACACTGCTGCGAACCAATTTTTTGCCCACGGCGTCCACTAAGGCCTGCATGCGTTCATCCGGATAGAGCCCGCCGTGCTGCTGGGCCATTTCAGGGGCGCTTTGCAGTCCAATGGCAATTTCCTGCTCGGTCGTCATGTTAATGTTCTGCGTTCTTCCGGTATACGGATTTTCTTCCTGGTTGCTACACCTGCGGATAAAAGCGAAGGCCACAATGGCCAAACCGATAAGGATTCGTACCCTCCAACTTCCTCTTCTCATGGGTTAGTGTTGTTGTATGTTGAAGATACAAAAAAAGGCTATAGCAGTACGGGGTTGATATCCAAAATGTGGTCCTGTAGATAGGTTTTTACAAAACCGTTGGTAAAGTGTTCAATGCCCATGAAATTCTCCTGTTGCAAAAGCTTTAGAATATTGAGCCTTCTGTAGGCGGTCAACATAGGGATTGAAATTGAGGCATAGCTGTAGTGCCATGGTTCGTACTCGAACCCTCTTCTTCTGGGATTATTGGTGTACACGAGGTAAAAGCCGTATTTGGCCGAGTTCTTGTCCAACCAAAGCTTCAGTCCTTCATATGGCCCGCCAACTTCAAACTTTTCGGTAAGCAAAACATCTCCGGAGGCTTCTGGGAAACCGTCGATAATGTCAATGTCCGTACCCCAATGATGTCTGCTCGTACCGGGAATTGTGGAGTACTCGATAATTTTGTCAATGGCATCAAGAGGAGCCATGCCTTCCTCCACGGTATACTGCTGGTACTTGCGTTCCCATATTCTTTCTTGGTGATAAAAATCGCGATAACTGGAGACTATCTTTATATCGAAACCATCGGAATAGGCGGCTTTTTTCATGGCCAAAAAGGACTCGTATGCTTCTCTCCTAAGGTTGATGCCCTCTCCGAACAGTTCAATTTTTTCCTTGCCCATGAGTTCCTCTGTGGAGTATTTGGCATCAAAAATATTGGGAAAAATCGGAGGTATGGTACAGGCCAACCCGGTTGCTGAAGTGGTTTTGATAAAAGTCCTTCTTTTCATGAAACAAATTTTGCCCCAAGTTAAGAAGTATTTTCAATTCGTGGTTTTGAATTTTTTGGGTGAGGGTCAGCAATACACTAATTGTCCAAAAACAGGAAGCCCGAATATTCCAGTTCAAGGTCGTCCAATGTCACCAAATAAAAGTAAACACCCTCTGGCAAACCAGCGCTTTGGTTGGGAATCATGGTGCCTGTATTGGCAATTCCCCTGAATTCGTTGGTGTAGTTGAGTTGCTCGAATACTTTTTGGCCGTAACGGTTAAAAATGCGTACACTATTGTTCGGAGATTCTTCCAAGCCATCAATAATCCAAAAATCGTTGATACCGTCCCCGTTGGGACTTAAAAAATAATTGCCCAATGTGGGATTGTTCACTGCAAAAGTATCCCTTGGAAGGGGTATGGTACCAAAGGTGATGGCTGCATAATCGCTTGGCACGAAGGTTTCGGATGTAATAAAGCCTTGGGTAATATCTCCACTAAAAGCGGAATTTCCGATGATTGTCCATTCGTTTGCTGATTTAAGCCATCCTACAATAATAATGGATTCCACTGTGGCATTGGGAATGGTTCCCAGCGCACTTCGGGGATTCCAAGAAATGGTCACCTGTGCAGGCACATCACTTTGGATGATCCAAAACTCACGGTCGGAGACCGTTCCGATAGTATTCACTTTTTCCTCCGTATCAAAATTCTCCAAAATGGAAGAAGGATTGGACGGGTTTTCGAAAAAGTAGGCGCAAATGGCCAGTGGGGTAGTGCTTTGGGAATTCAAGGTGAGTGGACGAAGTTGTTGTTGGTCCCCAACAGGGAACGAAAATACATCGCGATCGTTCACCGCTGCAAAGCCTGTTATTTTGGAAGCATTGCTCTCACCAGAGAAAAAGCCACTTTCCATAAAGTTGAGGTACACCGCCTGATTGTTCACCGGTGTCAAGAAATTGCCATCGATAAAATTGACGTTGTTCTGTACCAAAACTGGATTTTGTAAAAACACATTGCTCAAGGACATGATCTCGGTATCCCATAAGGTTGGGGAAAAACTACCGGAGACCTGTATGGCATTGTTGCCATAAAAACCGACCAAACCTGTGGTCTGTTCAAAACTTGCGTTATTGATAAAGTTGGTGTGCAGACCCAAATTGGCATTGTTGTGCACTTGCAGGTTCCCATTATTAAATAGCCCGGTTTGGCCCATGGCAATACTGACCGAAAACAAAAATGCTATGTGGAGGAGGGTTTTCAAGATTATGGATTGTAAATTGTGAAAGACCAAGTCTTGTCAATCAGTATTATGTTTTGTACAGGAACTGTAACAGTTCCACCGCCTCCACCTGTTACGGTAATAGGTGTATCTGAAGTAGTCAATTCTTTTATTTCAACGGTAAAACTATCACTAGCAACATTAGTAACATTTATAATTACATCATTGGTTCCATCACTTTCAACACTTGTGTTTATTACATAATTTGTGGTTCCTAAATCCGTGAAATTAATTATGTAAATACCAGTTCCAATGGAACGGTCAACTGAAGTAATATTGAAATTACTTAAAGGGGTTGTTCCAGTAGCATCAATTTTTCCTGCAACGGAAGGAGAAAGAATGTTTGAAATTGCTGTAGAGTTTGTTGCTATGTTAGTAGAATTTAAAGCGTTGCTTGCTGCGAGTTCATCGATTGCAGCCTGTGCATCTGTGGCAGAAAGTCCCGATGTCGTTCCATCGTAGGATACTTCGGCAGCGGTCTGGTCATCGGTTTCATCAAGGAAAAGAGCCCCATCCGCACCTGCGATGATATCATTGTTGGCTTGAGTACTGATCAGGTCGATGCTTTCGGTCCCCCCACCATCGGTGATTGAAAGTGTCCCTGCCGCAATCCCGCTTCCGGTATTGTATTCGTTTGTATCGTCGGTGTCCCCGTCTGCGGCGTTGCTTGCTGCGAGTTCATCGATTGCAGCCTGTGCATCTGTGGCGGAAAGTCCCGACGTCGTTCCGTCGTAGGATACTTCGGCAGCGGTCTGGTCATCGGTTTCATCAAGGAAAAGAGCCCCATCCGCACCTGCGATGATATCATTGTTGGCTTGAGTACTGATCAGGTCGATGCTTTCGGTCCCCCCACCATCGGTGATTGAAAGTGTCCCTGCCGCAATCCCGCTTCCGGTATTGTATTCGTTTGTATCGTCGGTGTCGTTGTCTGCTGCATCCGATGCTGTTATCGCGGCAGTTAGGGACTGTAAGTTGACAGCATCCAATGGATTCGTAGGGTCTGCCAGGTTAATTATATTTTGGTTGCCTAAATCTATGGGTGAGCCCGCGGCCCCGAATCCACTCAAAGGAATATTGAGCTTATCCAGTTTGTCGTTAGTTACACTCCCATTTAATATCTGATTGGTGGTTACTCCTCCATCAGCAATCTGTAGTCCGTTTGTGGGGTCGACCTCCAACGTAGCGTTGTCGACATTTACCTCAAGGTCCATTGGTACAAGAGCAGCATTGGCCTGCACTCCTAAAATAGAACCATTTGTTGAAGATACATCTTCCCCAAGACTTGTAGCAAGGGTGGCTGCATCTTGCCATTGAGGATTTCCACCGATGTCGGTGCCCAAGATTCGGTTGGCATCTGCTGCTCCCGCTGTTCCAATTTTACCTGTAGTTACCGCATCATCGGCTATATCTTCTTCAAGTATGGTCTCGTTTAACAATTCATCAGTTGTTACTGCCCCTGTCGCAATTTTATCGGTAGTGATCGCATCGTTGGCAATATCTTCCGTCAATAGCGTGCCATCTAAGATTTCTTCTGTGGTTACGGCACCGGTAGCAATTTCAAAAGCTGTAATTCCTCCTTCGGAAACATCCAGTGTGAACGGGTCTCCTTCAGAACCTGCCCCTTCAAGTTGTAAAGTGGTGTCATAAGGTCCTACTACTTCGTTTCCTACAATACTGTCTTTTTCTGTAATGCCCAAAATGGATTCGTTTACCAAAGTCCATTGGCTTCCGTTCCATTGAAAAATATCCCCGGGCTGGCCTCCAGTGGCATCGGCAAACTTGCCAATGGTCACGGATTTGGGTGCCAATAATCCCGTAGTAATCGATGTGGGCTGTATTTTGGAATCCCCGTTTATGGACTGGGTAACAATATTGGCCCCAGTGATTTGTCCTACCTCAAAATTGTAATTGATACTTCCATCTGGGTTAGTGGTGGGAGTGATCACTACTGTGCTATCTCTGGCTTGTGGATTGAGTTGGCTCAAATAATCCGCTCTAGTGCTTGTTGTAAAAGAGTTGTCCAGTTCCTCACATATGTTGATCCAAGATGAGCCATTGTAATAATGGAGACATTCTTGATCGATATTGTACACCAATGCCCCTGGTAATGGGTTGATCACGCTCATTTGGGCATCTGTTACCCTGGTGATTACCAATACACGGGTTGTGCTTTCTAGTTCGAGTACGGAGGCTGGGTCCAGGTTTTGTGGGTTGTTCCCGATCTTAACCTGTCCGCTCAGTGTGTTGATCATAAGTAGGCCAATGATCAAGTAGACAATTGAAGTTTTCACAGTGTTTGTTATTTGAGGATTTCCAAACGTAATAAGCAAAACTAAACTTATGTTTTAATATTTTTAATAAATACCGTCAAAACACGAAATTCAGGGGTGAATGGAAATCCCTTTGGTATATTTGTACGATGCAGAATTAACAAAAGTTTAGAACGGCTTAATTTTTTTTATGCCCGGCAAGGGTTTTCTTTAACTTGTACTAAATACATTCCGATGAAAAATACTTTTTTGATATTGTTCTCTTTGCTAATGTCCGCTTGGTCCATGGCACAGGATACACGCCAAATCTTAAGGGGAAAGGTGTTGTACAGAAACTCCAACGTGCCCAATGAGAACGTTATCAATTCCACAAGTGGAAATGCTACTATTACCGATGATAACGGGGAATTTGTAATTCCTGTAATGGCTGGGGACCAATTGGTCTTTACAGCAGTCAATTACCAGTTGGAGGTCATTACGGTTACACCGGAAATTTTGGCGAACAACCGTTTGGTGGTAGAGGTGGACGAAAAAGTACAAGAGCTGGACGAGGTGGTTGTGACCCCAGAGAACCAAGAAAGGTTCCTGCAGGTGAAAAACGAGGATTTTAAACAATTCGATTACGAGATAGATAGGGGCACAGAGGTCGAAAACATTGCCAATTCCAGGGTCACACGTGGAATGAAGGATGGCCTCAATTTTGTGAATATCTTCAAAGCACTGTTCAAATCGCAGGAAGTGAATGGGCAACAGCGACAACCGTTAAAGGTTAGCGAGGTGCTACGACATGTCTACGATGACGAGTTTTTTGTAGTGGACCTTAGGTTGCCTCAAGATAAAATAGACGCATTTCTTTTGTACTGTGACGACAAAGTGCCTTCTCAGACATTACTTAGAAAAGAAAACGAATTTCAGTTGATCGATTTTCTTGTGACCCAAAGCAAGGAATATTTGGCAACTTTGGATGAGTAATGAAAAATTTCTTTCTTGCTTTAACTATCTGTACCGCCCAATGGGCCTTTGGTCAAGAGGGAGACGGTAAAATTTTGCAAGGAAGGGTGACCAGTTCCGATAAGGATGTTGTGGGCGTGGTCGTTCAAAATATTTCCACTAGGGATGCGGTAATTACCGATTTTGAGGGAAATTTTTCCATTATGGTCCATGTCAACGATACCCTGGCCTTTTCAGCAGTTCATTATTTAAAGAAGATAGTACCGGTCAACGAGTCCTTGTACAAATCCAATTTCGTAGAGGTGCCCATGCAGGAATTTGTGAACCAATTAAAGGAAGTAGTGGTAAGCCCATACGACCTTACCGGGGATTTGAGCAGGGATATCGACAGGGTAATCTTGGAAAAGGATGTTAGTGCGGAAGCTTTGGGATTGCCCAATGCCCACCAACGTATACCTACCCAAAGCGAACGGAGGCTGCAGGAAGCATCGAGCATGAGTGTAATGGGGGGAGGAGGTATAGGCGGTGCCGGAGGGGCACTCAGCCTTAATCCCATTATCAATGCCATCACAGGAAGAACCAAAATGCTCAAAAACAGGGTCAAGTTGGAAAAAAACTATGCTCAAACACAAGAAGTACAGGGTTTTTATTCTGATTCCCTCTTTTTGACCACACTGAAGATCCCCATGGAGAGAATCGATGATTTTATGTATTTCTGTGAGGTGGATGAGAACTTTCAGGCCGCTGTTGCTTCCGACGATAAACTGAGAATATGGGATGTAATGGTCCAAAAAAGTAGGGCCTATCGCGAAAACAATAATTTGGATTGAGTTTTTTAGGAGTTAGGAGTCTGATGTCCAAAAAATAGTTTGGCAGGTAAATTGCAGATAGATCGATAAAACTGTAACATTGTTCCATCAATAAAGTCTTATAGTACATGATGACATTTAAAAAAGCACGAATAATGCTATTGCCCTTGGCAATGCTCTTATTTCTGTCTTTCTCATCCGCACACAAATTCTATGTAAGCGTTACCAATATCGTCTACTCCGAAGATGATAGCGCTTTTCAGATTACCAGTCGAATTTTTATAGATGATCTCGACAAACTTCTCTTGGAACGTTACGGGGTCGAAGCCAAATTGGCCACTCCCAAGGAATCCAAGATTGCAGATGAATACATTGAAAAATATTTCAGGTCCAAATTCGTGGTCCAGTTCGATGGAAAAGTGGTTCCCTATAATTTTCTTGGGAAACGCTATGATAACGACGTAGTAATATGTTATCTGGAAATACCCAATGTAAAATTATCGGAGATCAAATCGATGTCGGTTCAAAACGAAGTGCTCACGGACCTTTTCGACGAGCAACAGAATGTGGTCCATGTTAAATGGAAAAACAACAAAAAAAGTTTTGTGTTGATCAGAGAGAACAATAAAGGAATGTTAAACTTATGACCTATTCTTAACAATTGGTTAAAATATGTTATTTTTCACCGTTTTAAAATCAGATAGAAAATGAACAGATTCAAGTATTGCGTAGCTTCCGTGTTGTTCCTTTTTGGAGCCGTGGTCATGGCACAAGAAGAGGGGGACGTTAAACCAGAACGGGAGCCCGGACACTACAACCAAAGTAAATTCAAACAATTGTACGAGGAGTTTTCCACTCCGAACACATATCGGTCCGCTTCCGGTGCCCCCGGTCCGGACTATTATCAGCAACAGGCAGATTATGTAATGGACATCTATTTGGATGACAAGAACGCCAAGATCAATGGAGAGGAGACCATTACATACCATAACAATTCACCGGACGATCTAGAGTTCCTATGGGTGCAATTGGACCAAAACGTACGTGCGAAGGATTCCAAATCCCCTTTGCGTAATGGAAACGGTGTAAATATCGCCTATACAGCTGGCAACTTTGCCGAAACATACATCAGCGAGCCTTTCGATGGAGGTTTCAACATCGAAGCCGTTAAGGATGATAGTGGAAAACCGTTGTCCTACACCATCAACCAGACCATGATGCGTGTGAATATCCCACAACCACTTAAAAGTGGCGAGAAGATTTCTTTCTCCATCAAATGGTGGTACAACGTTCCAGATCACACGGTGAACAGGGCCCGTTCCGGATACGAATATTTTCCGGAAGATGGTAACCGTGCCTATGTAATCGCACAGTTCTTTCCAAGAATGGCCGTTTACAGTGATGTGGAAGGATGGCAAAACCATCAGTTCTGGGGAAGTGGGGAGTTCGCATTGCCATTTGGTAACTACGATGTGAGCATTACAGTTCCTGCCGACCACGTGTTGGATGCAACGGGAGAGCTTCAGAACCGTGATGATGTATTCTCAAAAGAAATGATGAAGCGTTACAAGCAGGCCAAAAAGTCTTACGACAAGCCTGTGATCATTGTAACACAAGAAGAGGCGGAAGCCGCAGAAAAAGGTTTCTCCACCGATACCAAAACATGGAAGTTCAAAGCGACCAATGTGAGGGATTACGCTTTTGCATCATCCAGAAAGTTTATCTGGGACATGCAGGCCGTTAAGATCGGAAGCAAAGATGTAATGGCGGTATCGCTTTATCCAAAAGAAGGAAACCCACTTTGGGAAGAAATGTCGACCAAAGCTGTTGCGCAGACCTTGGAAACCTACTCAAAGCACACTTTTGATTATCCTTACCACAAGGCCATCTCCGTTCACGCGAAGAACCAAGGTATGGAATACCCAATGATCTGCTGGAACTACGGACGTCCCAACGAGGATGGTACGTACTCCGATAGAGTAAAGTATGGTATGATCAGTGTGATCATCCACGAAGTGGGCCATAACTTCTTCCCAATGATCGTAAATTCCGATGAGCGTCAGTGGGGATGGATGGATGAAGGTTTGGATACCTTTATGCAGTATTTGGCAGAGCAAGAATTCGGTAAAAATTACCCTGGAGTGATCGCCCCGAACGAAAAATACCCATCAAGAAGGGGAGATCCAGCTAAAATTGTTCCTTACATGTCGGGTGATCAAAGCTTTATCTCACCGATCATGTCCAACCCTGAAAATGTATATCAGCTAGGACCAAACGCATATGGAAAACCTGCTACCGCGTTGAACATCCTAAGGGAGACCGTAATGGGAGAGGAGCTTTTCGATCATGCCTTCAAGACCTATGCACAGCGTTGGATGTTCAAGCACCCGACCCCAGAGGATTTCTTCCGTACCATGGAAGATGCATCCGCAGTTGACTTGGATTGGTACTGGAGAGGATGGTTCTACACTACAGATTATGTTGATATAGGTGTAAAAGGTGTAAAAAAATACTATGTGTCCAACAAGCCTACCAAGGAAATGGAAAAGTATATGGCCGATAGGAACTTGACAGAGGCCGATCTTCCGCCATTGGTTTACTTGGCTGAAGAGGACAGCGAGGATTTTTCTCCTGAACTAAAAGGAAAATCCCCGACTGAGACATCACAAAACCTTAAGGAGTTTATGATGGACAATATGACCGAGGCCGAAAGATCACAGGTCAAAGAGCCAAAGTACTTCTATGAAATCACTTTTGACAAGCCAGGAGGTATCCCAATGCCGTTGATCGTTGAGTATACCTATGCAGACGGGACCACGGAAAGTGTTACCTATCCTCCAGAGATTTGGAGAAAGAACGATGCAGAGGTAAAAAGAGTAATGGCCACCGAGAAAGAATTGGTCGGTATCGTGGTAGATCCAAAATTGGAGACCGCAGATATCGATACTACCAACAACTCTTGGCCCAAGAAAGAAGAGAAGTCTGACTTTGATAAGTTCAAGGAGAACATCAAAGGAGACGAATAGTAGTAAAAACTATGTTAAGAGCCTCGTGATTTCACGGGGCTTTTTTTATTTTGGAACCAAGTTCTGATTATATTTGTGCCATGCAATTTTTATTCATTAGCGGAGCCGAGATATTTTTCATCCTATTTATAGTGGTGATGGTTTTCGGTGCGGATAAGATTCCCGGAATAGCCAGAGGGTTGGGCAAGGGAATGCGCCAACTCAAGGACGCCACGGACGATATCAAACGCGAGATCCAAAAAAGCGCGGATGTGGATACCGATTTTACCAAGAATATCCGTAAGGAAATCGATGACGTCAAGAAGAACGTAGAGGAAGTTTCCGGTTCCATCAAACGAGACCTCAATAAATAATTTCTTCCAATGCTGGAAAAACTGCTCAAATGGGATAGGGACACTTTTGTTTATCTCAATGGGCTTGGCATAGAAAAATATGATACCTTTTGGTCCATAGTTACCAATATCACCACCTGGATTCCACTGTTTATAGTTTTTCTTGTCCTTTTTTACCTGAAGTTTTCCAAAAAGGAGGCCCTGTATAAATTTTTGACCGTGTTGGCCTTGGTCCTTTTCATTACACTGATCACCCATATTACCAAGATTTCAGTGGCAAGGCTCCGTCCCAACAATACCGAGGAGATCAACACACTTATTCGAATACTCAAAACCCCGACCGACTACAGTTTTTTCTCAGGGCATGCCTCCAGTTCATTTTCCATTACCATGCTGGTGTTCTTGTTTCTTAGGCGCAAGGTGAACTGGGCCGTACTCTTCTTTATCTGGCCTGTGCTTTTTGCCATGAGCCGAATTTATGTGGGTGTACATTTTCCGATAGATATTTTGGTGGGGATGGTAGTGGGTTTGTTATCGGGATGGCTTTTTTATGCCCTCTATAAGCGATTTATAGCACCCTGCTCAGCGTTAGCCCGTCCCTGATGGGCAACAATACGGTTTCCACTCGAGGATCGTTCTTCAGCTTTTGATTGTACTCCAACAATGAGGCCGTGGCCTTATCCGAAGGTTGTAGAGGTTCTACGACTTTTCCTGACCAGAGTACATTGTCCGATAAAATTACGCTGCCCGGTACCGTTTTCTGGATCACGGCCTCAAAATAGGCATCGTAATTTACCTTTTGGGCATCGATAAAAACAAGGTCAAAGGTATGGTTCAAGCAGGGAACAATTTCCAATGCGTCCCCAACATGCTGAACCATTTGAGGACCATATCCGCTTTTGTCAAAATATTTGCGCTGCATTTCATGTAGTTCTTCGTTCACCTCAATGGTATGCAATTGTCCTTCTTTTTGAAGTCCTTCTGCCAAGCAAAGGGCGGAATAGCCTGTGTAGGTGCCTATCTCCAATATGTATTTGGGGTTGATGATCTTGGACAACATGCTGAGCACCCGACCTTGAAAATGCCCTGTGATCATTCGGGGCTGGATCACTTTTAAATGGGTCTCTCGTGTAAGCTGTTGCAACAATTCGGGCTCGTCCTCCGAACTGTTGGCGATATAACTCTCCAATATGGGCGATAGGAAATGCATGATTAATTTTTCGCAAAAATATAGAAAAGAACTACATTGGAATACAGGATAAACCAAAACCGTACCATGGCACTACCAAAGGTGAACATTAGACCGGCAACGCAAAAGGATATGGATGTCCTTTTAAAATTTGAACAGGAGATCATAAATGCGGAACGTCCTTTTGATGTTACCATAAAGCAAGGACCGGTAAGTTATTATGATATTGCTGAAATGATCGACGACCCTAAGGCCCATGTAGTGGTGGCCGAGGTAGGTGAAAGAATAGTGGCTTCGGGCTATGCCATCCCCAAAAGGGCCAGACATTATTTAGATCATGAGTTTTATGCCTATCTGGGTTTTATGTATACGGACGGGGATTATCGGGGCGAGGGAATCAATGCCAAGATCATTGAAGAATTGAAGCAGTGGTCTCAACAACAAGGGTACAAAGAAATTAGACTGACCGTTTACAACGAAAACCTACCAGCTATAAGGGCGTATGAAAAAGTGGGCTTTAAAAAGCACATCATTGAAATGCGTTTGGAGTGATTTTCTTTTCCTCGCATTACCTTCACAAATCGTATTTTTGATGCAAACTAAAAGAGAATGACGTTCCAGAATACCCTAGAATTTGCCAAACAGCTCGATGCTTCCGATAAACTATCTCCATATAGAAATGAATTCCATTATCCTCAGGTAAATGGAAAGGATGTAATCTATTTTACGGGGAATTCATTGGGACTACAGCCCAAAAGGACCCAACAATTTGTGGACGAAGTGATGAAGGATTGGCGGGAACTGGCTGTTGAAGGTCATTTCTATGCGGATAAACCATGGTGGGACTATCATGAAAGGCTTGCCAAGGGATTGAGCAAAGTGGTCGGGGCCCGGCCCAAGGAAATTTCAGTGATGAACACCCTTACGGTGAACCTTCATTTGTTGATGGTATCCTTTTACCGACCTACCGAAAAAAGGTTCAAGATCATTTGTGAAGAGAAGGCATTTCCTTCCGATCAATATATGTTGCAAAGTCAAGTCCGTTTTCATGGTTTGGACCCAAATGATGCGATTGTTGAAGTAAAAAAGCGGGAAGGGGAGCATGCCTGGCGCACGGAGGATATCATCCAAACAATTAACGAAGTGGGCGATGAGCTGGCTCTTGTGTTAATGGGTGGTGTCAACTATTACAACGGACAGGTCCTGGACATGGAGGCCATAACAAAGGCCGGAAAAGATGTCGGAGCATTTGTGGGTTGGGATCTGGCCCATGGCGCAGGAAACATCAAACTTGATCTGCACGACTGGAACGCGGATTTTGCAGCATGGTGCAGTTACAAATACATGAACAGTGGCCCTGGAAATGCATCGGGAATCTTTGTGCACGAGAGGCATCTGGGAAAAGAGGATATCCCGCGTTTTGAAGGCTGGTGGGGTACCAAAAAAGAGACCAGATTTTTAATGAAACCCGAGTTCGATGCCATTGAAAGTGCCGATGCTTGGCAGTTGAGCAATCCTCCCATATTGTCCATTGCCCCTTATTTGGCATCGTTGGATATATTTGATGAGGTGGGTATGGATGCGATTATCGAAAAGCAAAAGCTCATAGTGGCCTATTTGGAGTTTGTACTTCAAGAAATTGATAAGGAAGTGGACAGCACCTTCGAGATCATCACTCCTGAAGCCAGGGGCTGTCAGCTTTCCGTTTTCCTGCATGGTGAGGGCAAGGCCATTTTCGACTATTTGATGAAAAACGGGGTGATCACCGATTGGAGGGAGCCCAATGTGATTCGACTGGCCCCGGCGCCCCTATATTGTTCGTTCCAGGACATGTTCAATTTTGGACAAATTCTAAAAGAGGGAATCCAAAAGAAGTAAACCTTATTCCTTATATTGAACCTGTCAACCAACCAATCCAAGTGTAAATGAAATCCCTCTGGCTAATTCTGTCCAATCCCAGATATTTTGGAGCGGCATGGGTGTTCACCAGTATCAATATATGGTTTGGAACTTGGGCGATTTATATCCCCTCCGTTAAGGATAAATTGGGAATTGACAAGGCCGATCTGGGAATAGCGCTTTTTTGCCTGTCACTCGGCGTTTTTACCGTTTTTCCGGTAGCCTCTAAAATCATTAATAAACTTGGAGTTGGAAAGGCTTCGTGGTTTGGGGTGGTGTTTGTCTCTATAACCGCGATGTTGCCGCTAATGGCACCCAATTATTATATGCTCATGGCCGCACTTTATCTTTTTGGGGCAAGCAATGGGTTTATCGATATTTCCATAAATACTTTGGTCACGGAGATTGAAAAGGAGGACAAGCAGAACTTTATGTCCGCAGCCCACGGTTTTTTTAGCTTGGGCGGTATTTTAGTGGGACTGGGCAGTTTCCTGATTCCAGTGATTGGAAACCCTGTTTTGCACATGGGCATTACCGTGGTTTTGGTTTTTATCATCAATTTTTTTCTGAAGAAGCATTATATCCACGTTGTGGCGGCCCCGGTGGAAAAGGAACCCTTTAGCTTCAAACTTTTTAAACCCTTGTTGTTGTTGGGAATCATTGGTTTTGTATCCTTTGGGGGAGAAGGTGCCATTATAGATTGGAGTTCGCTATACCTAAAGGAAATGACCATGGCCCCAGAGATGTTGATCGGAGCTGGATTTTTGGCATTTTCAACTACCATGACCCTGGGTAGATTCCTTGGCGATGGGATCAGTGCCAAAATAGGGCCCATTAGAATAGTAGGGTTGGGAGCACTTATTGCTGCTTTTGGTTTTGTATTGGTCTTAACACAAAATACCTTATGGTCCATCATTGGCTTTGCATTCAACGGTCTTGGGTTTTCGGTAATCGTTCCCGAGCTGTTCCGCATTGGTGGAAACGTTAAAGGGGTGGATTCTTCCCAAGGAGTTGCTTTTATCGCCGGAGCAGGGTATATGGGTTTTTTGTTAGGACCCGTGATTCTTGGTTTTATTGCAGAAAGCGCTTCATTGAACTATAGTTTTATCCTGCTGCTATGCCTTGCCTTAATGGTGTTTGGGATTACCTTTTTCTTGCGTAGGAAGGGGAAATAAGGTGTCGTTGTTTTCTTGAACTTTTCAAGGACAATAAATAAATCAAAGTTGCTCTATCCCATATTTCTCTTTCCGTTGACTATCTTTTGATACAATAGCGCTTTTAGGTTCCGATCAAAGTTTAGGACTATTGTTTGTTTATTGATGAACGTGGATAAATGTCATGTTTTTTGTTCGTCCGCAGCTTTACTTTTAACGATGCGAACTGAAAAAACAAATAACGATCATGAAAGTTTACGATGACAAACATATCAAGAATGTAGTATTTGTAGGTGCCCATGGAAGCGGTAAAACCACTTTGGCCGAAACAATGTTGTTCGAGGCGGGCCTGATCAATCGTCGAGGAACGGTTGAGAACAAAAATACCGTATCAGATCACCATGATATAGAACACGAACGTGGGACATCCATTTTTGCAACTCCAGTGCATACCGAATGGCGCAACTATAAGATCAATATTATCGACACCCCCGGACTTGACGATTTTATCGGAGAGATACTTTCTTCCATTCGTGTGGCCGATTCCATCGTGACGGTCATCAATGCCCGTTATGGTGTGGAGATAGGTACAGAGATTATTTGGAACTATATTGACCGTTACAACAAACCCACCGTCTTTGTCATCAATCAAATCGATCATCCCAATGCCAATTTCGACGATAGTTTTAAAGGAATCCGTTCCCTTGTGGGATCCAATGCCGTGAAAATTCAATATCCCCTGGTCATCGATGGGGCACAGTGCATCGTGGATGTGCTCAAGATGAAGTTGTACAAATTTGGTCCCGATGGCGGAAAACCTGAAAAATTGCCCATCCCCGATAATCAAAAGGAACTGGCGAACCAATTGCACAACGAATTGGTCGAAAAGGCCGCCGAAAACGATATGGACCTATTGGAGCTATTTGTGGAGAAGGGAACCTTGAGCGAAGAAGAAATGCGACAAGGCATAAAACAAGGGATGCTCAATCATGAACTTTTTCCCGTTTTCTGTGTTTCGGCCCTTCAGGATATGGGAAGTGGCCGACTTATGGGCTTTATCGATAATGTGGCCCCGGCCGCAGCCGACCTGAAACCAGAGCAGAGCGTGGAGGGTAAAACCGTAAAGCCACTGCCTTCAGAACCTACAGTACTTTTTGTGTTTAAGACGGAATTTTTGCCAAATGTGGGCCAGATCACGTTTTTTAAAGTAAAATCCGGGGAACTCAAGGCAAACGACAAGCTGATTAATGCCCGGAACGGCGAAACGGAGACATTGAACCAATTGTTTATCATGGATGGCAAGGAACGAAGGCCAGTTTCAAAATTGAATACAGGTGATATTGGCGCCTCGCTCAAACTAAAACATACCCAAACCAACGATACGCTGCATGTCGAAGGGCATCCGGTTACCATCAAGCCCATTCAATATCCTGAGGCCCGTACTCGAAAGGCAGTGGCCGCTGTTGATAAGCATGATGAGGAAAAATTGATGGAGGCCCTTAAAAAAATACACCTTGAAGATCCCACGGTGGTGGTTTCCTATTCCAATGAATTAAAGCAACAGATTTTGTCCTGTCAAGGCGAGTTGCAACTATCGGTTATCAAATGGTCCTTGGAAAACGGGTATGGCGTCAAGGCCGATTTTTCGCGGCCCCGTATCGCGTATCGCGAAACCATAACCCGACCTGCAACGGCCAGCTATCGCCATAAGAAACAATCGGGAGGAGCCGGTCAGTTTGCGCAGGTACATTTGAAGATTGAGCCTTGGTACCAGGATATGGCCGAGCCCGAAGGCTTTAACATAAGGGGCAAAGAGGAGGTTGAACTTCCCTGGGGCGGTAAATTGGTCTTTTATAACTGTATCGTTGGCGGTGTTATCGATCTGCGGTTTTTGCCTTCGATAAAAAAGGGGATTTTGGAAGTTATGGAATCTGGTCCTTTGACCGAATCCTATATCCGTGATGTTCGAGTCATGGTCCATGATGGTAAGATGCACCCGGTGGATTCCAATGATATTGCCTTTAAAATTGCGGGAGCGCACGCTTTCAAGGCCGCATTTTTGAATGCCAGGCCCAAACTTTTGGAACCCATTCGAAACCTTAACGTAAAAGTTCCGGAAGAGACTGTTGGGCAGGTCATGACCGACCTGCAATCGCGCCGAGCTGTTATTTTGGGAATTGAAAGTGCCGATAAGTATCAGATTCTACGGTGTTCTGTCCCTGAAGCTGAGCTTTACGGATATTCTACCGAACTAAGGTCACTTACCCAGGGTAAAGGAACTTATCACGCTAGTTTTGCGGCATTTGAGCCCGTTCCAGGAAACATTCAGGAGAAAATCGTAAAGGAAAAGGAAAGTCAAAAATGATTTAAAACTGGAAACGGAATTTTTATCACTCAAATGAAATCTGAGTGAAACTTCTTTTGTCAGCTTTATTTATTCACAATGCTATTCTTTCTTGCTTACCGAAAGTCCTGTAAAATAAAGGTTGGTTCCTCCTTCAGGGCGGTTATGCTGTTGGGCTAGTTGCAGCCCTTCCATTTCAACATAATCTTCCCAAGTGGAGACCAAATTGGGCTCTTCTTGATTGGATTTGCGATAGGCCCATTCCCGAATAATGTAATCTTCCTTAAAATAGAAGTCGTAAGCATCACCGGGGGTGTAACCACCTTCGTTGGCATAAACAATGGTGAGTTTTTGCATGGTCTCCCCACTAATGGGAGCTGTGCTCTCCTCCGTATGTTCGTAAGTATAGTTGTTGGAGTCCCACATTAAATTAAACGGAGCCATCAGCCAGTATCGATCATTGATGAACCCACTGTTGGTCTTTAAGGCAATGCTGTCCATGGAGTTCCGGTTATAGGTAAGGGTGTCGGGTCCTGAAATTGCGGTAACCGTATTGCTTTTGGGTTCCCAGTTCCAGCTACGTTCAAAATGCATGGAATCCCGGTCCACATTAAAGGTAAAGGTGATTTCTTCAACATTTTTCCAATTATCAAACCCATGTGCATCCGCGATAAGTTCAGGCACGGATTTTTCAGTTTCAGGAGCTGCGGCCGTTTCTTCCGATTTTTTTGGTTCCGTTTTACAGGCAACAAAAAATATAAGAGTGAGCAGTGTAACGAGGTAATTGGTCTTCATGTCTGGTTTTTAATCAAATATACTAGGAAAATCTCTTATTTTGCGCCCCATTTTAAAAAGCCTGACCAAATAAATCTGTTTCCGGAGTGACTTTTTTAAAAAACCTGTTTCTAATACTTGTAAGTAACCCCGACAAAGCGTTTTTGGAAAAGGAAGACTTATACGTACATCTTTCTGATGAGGAATTAGTGAAACAGATCGTGGCGGACAACGACCCTATGCTCTTTGGCAAGTTGTACGACCGCTATGCCAAAATGGTGTACAACAAATGCTACGGATTTTCAAAATCCGAGGACGAGGCGGAGGATTTAACGCAGGATGTCTTCCTCCAACTATTTATCAAGCTTCGAACTTTCAAGGGAAAATCGAAGTTTTCTACCTGGCTGTACTCTTTTACCTATAATTTTTGCGTGAACTATGTAAACCGGAACAAACAACTCAAGATACGTGATAAGTCCGTACAGGTTGAGAATTCCGAATACAAGCTTACCGAAGAAGTGCCCGATGAGAGTCTATATGAAATGAAAGCGGACAAACTTAAGAAGGCATTGGAGCTCATTTCCCCTGAAGAGAAATCCATTTTGTTGCTCAAGTATCAGGATGGGGCCAGTATCAAAGAATTGGTCGGTTTGATGGATATCGGGGAGAGCGCGGTGAAGATGCGTCTTAAAAGAGCTAAGGAACGACTATTGGAAATCTACAACACCCTGGAATAGATGGCAAAAAAACACAAAAACCCATTCAAAGAGCTGGAGGCCTCCCTGCACGAGGCACCGCCCGAAATGAAGCAAAAGGTGATGAACGACATTGCTGCGGCAAAGTTGATCATGGACATGGCTTCATTGTTCTCTATTAATTTGGGAAGTGCTTTGCGCAAGCTATTCAGAACTATGGGAGATCACTAATCAACGAACAGAACACTATAAATAAACAACAACTATGGAGATTATTAATGAATGGAAAAATGTGACCCTGGAGTCCCTATCCGGAATGGGTAAAGAAATGGCCTTGGCCTTTCCCAAGATCTTGGGCGCGATCGTTATTTTAGTTTTAGGTTGGATCATCATCAAAATTGTACTCTTCCTCTTAAAAAAGATCTTAAAACTGGCCAAAGTGGATATGCTCAACGATAAGATCAATGGTATGGATGTTACGGGAAAAGGGGACCTTAATGTAGATGTCATAAAAGTGATATTAGGCTTTGTCCGATGGTTTTTGATACTGGTCTTTCTTATTGTTGCCGCGGATATCCTGGATTGGAAGATCATATCAAAGGAGATTGGTAACCTATTGCATTATTTGCCCAAATTCTTTAGTGCACTCGCTCTGTTGATGCTAGGGTTCTATATAGGGAACTTTGTAAAGAAGACCATCAAGCGATTATTCGATTCCCTGGAATTTGGAGGTTCCAACATTGTGAGCAACTTGTTTTTCTACGTGATTGTCATTTTTATGTCCATCACCGCATTGAACCAGGCCGGTGTGGACACGACCATCATTACCAATAATATCACCCTGATTTTTGGCTCCTTTCTCTTGGCATTCGCCTTGGGCGTTGGTTTGGGGTCGCGCGATATTGTCGCAGATATCCTAAGGGCATTCTACACCCGAAAGACCTATGTGGTGGGCGATAAAATCGTGATCGGAGGTGATGAAGGAACCATCAAGGCCATAGACAACAACAGTCTTACCCTGGAAACCATGGACGGGAAATTTGTGATTCCCATCAAGGATGTGGTATCCCAAAAGGTGCAGATAAAATCATAAAGGAAGTATTGTGCAAAACATGTGCGGTAACTTCCTTGGAATTTGATTATTTTTGAAGTCTTACAACACGTAAAAAATGAGTTCAAAAAAAGGAAAAGTTCAGGAATTGATCCAAGAAAAACTGTTAGAAGACCGCAAAGTGTTTTTGTGGGGCCAAGTAGATGATGATTCTGCAAAGCACGTAATCGACAGGTTGCTATATTTGGACATGTTGAACAATAAAGAAATTCAATTGATCATAAATAGCCCAGGTGGGTACGTAACCTCCGGTTTTGCTATTTACGATACCATTAAGCAGATAAAGAGTCCTGTGTCCACGGTATGTTCCGGATTGGCAGCCTCTATGGGTTCCATTCTTCTTTCGGTAGGGGAAAAGGGTAGAAGGTTTATTCAGCCGCATGCCCGTGTCATGATCCATCAACCAAGTGGTGGGGCAAGGGGACAGGCTTCCAATATCGAGATCCAGGCCAGGGAAATTATCAAGACCAAGGAATTGGGTGCAAAAATTCTTTCTGAGAATTGTGGACAGGATTATGACAAGGTAATGAAGGATTTTGATCGTGACTACTGGATGAGCGCCGAGGAATCCGTGGAATACGGAATCGTGGATGAAATCTTGAAATAAGACGACAATTCTTAAAAAGTGAAAAGTCCTTCGCAAGTGTTTGTGAAGGACTTTTTATATATAGGCGCCGAAGCGGAATATTTTATATGATATACGGCAATTTGGGTGCCAATAGATTTTAAAGGATTGTTAAAATCAAAATTTATCGGGATGCTCAATGATCTTGCGCGCCCTTTGTTGTAACTCATCCAACTCTTCCTTGCTTTTCTTTTCCAATAGACTCAACATCATCGACATGCGTTGGTTGTTCTTAAAATGCGATTTCTTTTCCTCTAAAAAATTCCAATACAGTGCATTGAACGGGCAAGAGTTTTCTCCCGACTTAACAGTATGACTATAGGAGCATTCCTTACAATAATCACCCATTTTATTGATGTAATTGGCGCTGCTCACATATGGTTTCGTCGCCACCAATCCACCATCTGCAAACTGGCTCATCCCTCTTGTATTGGTAATCTCGACCCATTCAATGGCGTCGATGTAAACCCCTAGGTACCAAGCATCCACTTCGTCCGGGTTTACCTGGGTCAGCAAGGCATAGTTTCCAATGACCATCAATCGCTGAATGTGATGGGCATAAGCGTCGTCCAAACTCTGAGTGATGGCTTTGTTCAGACAGTTCATTTTCGTTTTTCCGGTCCAGAAGAAATCCGGTAGGGGATTATGGTTCTCCAGTTCGTTCAGCTTAGCGTAGCCGGGCATTTCCTTCCAATACACGCCCCGCATGTATTCGCGCCAGCCCAATATCTGACGAATAAACCCCTCCACTTGTGAAATATCGATATCATTTTTGTGTTCATAATAATGGTCGACTACGGTGTCGATGACTTTCTTGGGCGAAAGCATTTTACTGTTCATGGCGAAGGACAAACGGGAATGGAACAGATATTTTTCCTGGGTATGCAAAGCATCTTGATAGTCCCCGAAATGGAGTAACAGTTTAGAACAGAAAAAGTCCAATAGCTCCTTGCATTCTTGGTAGGAGGTGGGCCACGGAAAGTTTTGGGCATCAATGTTCCCAAAAGTGTTTACTTCCGCTTTTTTGATTTCTTCCAGTAGTTCGGTAACATCGGTGTTAAAAGAAAGTTCCTTGGGTATGCTGGGAGAGCCGTCCCACTTTTTTCGGTTACTCTGGTCAAAATTCCATTTCCCACCTTCGGGTTGATCGTTTACCATTAATATGTTGTGTTTCTTTCGCATCATCCGATAAAAACTTTCCATCAATAGTTGTTTCTTGCCCTTAAAATGATTTTTCAGCTCATCCCTGCTGGTATAAAAGTGTTCCGTGTCAAAAGCTTCTGAGGGAATGGATAGGGAATCGCAAATTTCATGGAGCTGTTGGTCCAATCGGTATTCGTCTGGCAATTGATATTCAAATTTTTCGATGTTGTGCTCCGATATGGTTTTCTTGATAAGGTCGGGAAGGTTCTGGGGATTGTTTTGGTCACCGATTTTAAAGTATATCACATTATGCCCTTTCTCTTTCAGTGTGTTTGCGAAATTCCGCATGGAACAAAAAAAGCCGACCACTTTTTGGATGTGGTGCTTTACGTAATCGGTTTCCTGTCGCATTTCGGCCATGAGGTATACATGGTCATCATCCACTTGGTTTAACCAGCTATGGGATTGGTTGAGCTGATCACCTAATATAAGTCTGAGAGTTTTCATGAATTAGAATAAGGTGGGTTGGAGCCAAAGGTTTTGGAATTTTTTATTGGGGTCGTACATTTCCGCCTGTCTTTTGGTGTTGAAAGTACGGTCCCTCGGGTCGTTGCCCACGCCACTGTTGTACATCCAATTGCCCCAGTTACTGTGCACATCGTAGTCAATGAGCATGGCTTCAAAATAAGAGGCACCGATGCGCCAATCCTGTTTCAGGTGTTTGGACCAATAACTGGCCACGTTCTGTCTGCCGCGATTGCTCATCCAGCCTGTTTTTTTAAGCTCTATCATATTGGCATTGACAAAATCATCAGCTGTTTTACCATTGATCCAATCTTCTTTGGCAGCTTCGTTCGTGTGCCAATCATACTCCTTTTGTAGAATACCATCAATTTTAAAGATATGGTTGCCATGCTTCAGGGAAACATATTTAAAGTAATCCCGCCAAATCAATTCAAATATCAACCAATTGGTATCTTGATTTTTCTTGACTTCGTCTTCAAAGCGCTTTACCTCCCAATAGATTGTTCGGGCAGAAATACTACCATTGGCCAACCAAGGTGAGAATTTAGAGCTGTAATCGATGCCTACAAGTCCATTCCTGGTTTTTTTATAATAGGCCAGTTTTTTGGTGTCCCAAAAATAATGGTCCATACGTTCCAAAGCGCTGTTCTCGCCACCCGAATAAGGGAAGGCGGACCTATGGTCGGTTTCAAAGCTGGAGAACCCTAGATTTTCCAAGGTGGGTAGATGCGGTGCGGATTCGATTCGATTGTCGAAAGGGAACACCCTTGGCTTATCAAGACAGGGTCTTACCTGAACATACTTTTCGCACTTTTTGCGGAAAACGGTGAAAACTTGGGGGATTTGGTCGAAGGACTCAAAAGGAATGTCCTTGGGATGAAAAAGGAACTGGTCGAATGTTGTGTGAAGAATCACGGAGTTGGAAGCCCTCTTTTTAACCTCATCGATCACCTTGCTTTCTTCTGAAGTCCATTCATTCTGAAGATAAACTCGGTTGATATTATACTCCTCTACCAGCTCGGGGATTCTATCTTCGGGTTTTTCGTGATAGACCAGTAAGGTAATATTGAGTTTTTCCAGATTATTCTTGAGCTGTTGCACTGTCTCTAACAAGAATTTAGCCCTGAAGCGTTCCGTTTTTTTAAAACCGAAAGAATTGATCAAGAAATGTCTTGGGTCGAAAAAGTATACGGCAATCAATCTATCGGATCGAGAGGCCTGCTTCAATGTTTCGTTGTCGTGAACCCTTAGGTTATTTCCGAACCAAATAAGATTAGTTTCCATTGGTATGTTTATTTTTCCTGCATCGTTCGCTACAATAAATGACCTGCTCCCATTCCCTGGCCCATTTTTTTCGCCAGGCAAAAGGTCTTTTGCATACAGGGCATGTTTTTGTGGGTAGATGAGGTTTCTTGTGCGCCAAATTGATTTATTGTTTAATAAAAATAGTAAAAAATTAAACAAAATATTGATTGATGGTGGTGAAAGCCAATCATCGGAACACTTTAACGAGTAAAATGCGTATTTTTACCCTCTAATCAGAATTTGGCCCACAGGGCATTTATGGCACAGACTCCAAAAAATATAGCCATCATCGGTTCCGGATTGGTGGGTTCCCTATTAGCAATATACCTTCGAAGAATTGGGCATACCGTTACCGTTTTTGATAGAAGACCGGATATCAGGACCATCAAGTTTTCAGGTAGGTCCATTAACTTGGCCATGAGCAATAGGGGCTGGCGTTCTCTAAATGAGGTAGGTATAGGGGATAGAATCAAGGATATTGCGATACCATTGGATAAGCGTGCGATGCATGTGAACGACAAACCCATGTATTTTCAGAAATATGGAAAGGACGGAGAGGCCATATGGTCCATTTCGCGAGGGGTGCTCAATAAACGTATGATCGATTTGGCAGAGGAAGAAGGTGCTGAGTTTCGATTCAATGAAAAGGTCTGGGACGTTAATTTACCAGAAGCCAAGATTTATACTGGAGAGACGGAAAAGAGCGAATGGAGGGAATATCAGTACGACCTGATTTTTGGTTGTGACGGTGCTTTTTCTCGTGTTCGTCATAAAATGCAGCGTAGAAGTAGGTTCAATTATTCCCAAAACTTTATTGATGTAGGTTATAAAGAACTAACCATTCCGGCCAATGAGGATGGGACCCATAAATTGGACAAAAATTCGTTCCATATTTGGCCGCGAGGTGAGTTTATGCTCATTGCTATGCCCAATATTGATGGGAGCTTTACCTGCACCCTGTTCTTACCGTTCGAAGGAGAGGTGTCTTTTGAAAGCTTGACCACAGAAGATGACGCGAGGGAGTTTTTCAAAAAGTACTTCCCCAATGTCCGTAAGGTAATCGAAGATTTGACCAAGGACTTTTTTGATAATCCGACCAGCGCGATGGTCACCATGAAATGCTATCCTTGGACTTACTGGAACAAGGTTGCGCTTGTTGGTGATTCGGCGCATGCCATTGTCCCTTTTTACGGGCAGGGCATGAATGCAGGCTTTGAAGATATTTATGTGCTCAATCAACTTATGGAAAAGCATGGGGATGATTGGGATACGATTTTTTCCGAATATCAGGAAGAAAGGAAACCCAATGCGGATGCGATTGCAGAACTCAGCTATAGAAACTTTATGGAAATGAGCAGTAAAACTGCAGACCCCAAGTTTTTGTTGCAGAAAAAAATAGAAAAGCATTTTGCTGCCCTTCATCCCGAAAAGTGGGTTCCCGTTTACAGCCGTGTAACTTTTTCGGATAGGCCTTATTCAGAAGCACTGGCGATAGGCGATAGGCAGGAAGAAATTATGCAGCAGGTGATGCAATTGCCAAATATCGAAGAAAAATGGGACTCTAGGGAGGTGGAGGAAATGATTCTTGGATTGTTGGATAATTAGATGCAATTGCCATTTTGACCTAATAATAGATATCTAGGGTAAGATTTTTTAAGAAATGCAAGTTGTTTACGGAGCATAATCGAAGTAATCATATTGACGTTGATTTGGATTTCTCAATTGCTATACTCAGTTCACAACAAAGAATAAAAAAAGCCACCTTTTTGGGTGGCCTTTTTTATTTATTGTTTCAATGGAAATTAGATTTTGGCAAAAAGTTTTTCCATTCTTTCCTGCTCTTCCTCGGCCAAAAGAGGGTCTACCAAAATTCTTCCACTGTGCTCATCGGTAATGATTTTTTTGCGAGATGCAATCTCTACCTGAACCTGTGGTGGAATGGTGAAGAACGAACCACCTGATGCTCCACGCTCTACGGGAACAACGGCCAAACCGTTCTTTACATTATGACGGATTCTTTTATAGGCCTTGATCAAACGCTCTTCGATTTTGTCTTCGTACTCCTCTGACTTTTTCAAAAGTGCTTTTTCTTCTTTCTCGGTCTCGGCAAGAATGGCATCCAATTCACCTTTCTTGTGCTTCAGGTGCCCTTCACGCTCGGACAATTTCTCCTTGGTTGCGGAAATCACTTCTTTTTTCTGCTCGATCTGTGCCTTGAACTCCTTGATGTTCTTTTCGGCCAATTGAATCTCCAACTCCTGGAACTCCACTTCCTTGGTCAAGGAATTGAACTCGCGGCTGTTCCTTACATTTTTCTGTTGCTCGCTATATTTTTTGATAAGCGCTTTGGACTCGTCGATAAGATTTTTCTTGGCAGTGATCTCAAAGTTCACCGTCTCAACATCCGTTTTCAATTTGTCCAACCTTGTTTTAAGACCAAGAACTTCATCTTCCAAGTCCTGTACTTCCAAAGGCAATTCGCCTCTAACATTGCGGATTTCATCCACTCTGGAGTCAATGAGCTGTAAATCGTACAATGCTCTCAACTTTTCCTCCACAGTGCTTTCTTTCTTGTTCGCCATATATTTTATAAATACTTGATGGGATTCGTTATACTCTCCGATAAAGAGACTGCAAAATTAGGAATTTTTTTCGTAAGATAATCAACCAATAAATCTTTTGTAAACTGCTCAGTTTCAAAGTGCCCGATATCGGCAACAACCAGTTGCTTTTCTGCTTGGTAAAAATCGTGATATTTAAGGTCTGCCGTGATGTAGATATCGGCTCCCGATCTTTTGGCAGCACCTATGGCAAAAGCTCCGCTTCCTCCCAGTACGGCGACTTTACTGACTTTGTTTCCAAGTAGTTCCGAATGCCTCACAACCGAAGCATTCATTCTTTGTTTGACCGATTTGAGGAATTCTTTTTCTTCAATGGGCGTGGATAGGGTGCCTATCATTCCCATTCCCATGTCTTGGTTGGTGTTTTCCAAGGTGATGACCTCATAGGCGATTTCTTCATAAGGGTGCGACTCGAACAACGCTCGTAGAATGCTTTTCTCCTTTTCAAAGGAAAATATGACATTGATCTGGGTCTCTTTTTCAAAATGAACCTCGCCTACGGTTCCCACTGTAGGATTGGCACCGTTCTCCGCTTTAAAACTTCCCGTCCCTTCCAAACTATAGCTACAGTGGCTGTATTTGCCGATATCCCCGGCCCCTGCTTCGAAGAGTGCCAGTTTAATTTTTTCGGCATCTGCTCTGGGAACATAGGTGGTCAACTTTTTGATGCTCTTTGCCCTTGGGATCAAGATTTCTGGATCTTGGATCCCCAGGACCTCGCAAATTTTGGCATTCACACCCATTTTACTGTTGTCCAATGCGGTATGCATACTGTAAATGGCAATGTTATTGGCTATGGCCTTCAGCACAACGCGCTCGACATAGTTGCTACCGGTCAACCTTTTTAATCCTTTGAAAATGATGGGATGAAAGCTTACGATAAGGTTGCACTTTTTTTCGATGGCCTCGTCCACTACATTTTCCAAGGTATCGAGGGTTACCAGGATGCCATCCACTTTCATTTTTGGGTCGCCCACCAATAGGCCCACATTGTCAAAATCCTCGGCATGGGCCAATGGAGCAAGTTCTTCCAGTGTTTTTGCTATCTCGTTAACGGTCATTTTAAAAATCTTAAGTGGGCTAAAGATAAAATATTATATTTTCGTTCAATGCTTCAACTCATACGGAAAATAGCGTTCCCTTTTTCTTTGGTCTATGCACTGGTCGTCCATATAAGGAACTATTTGTTCGATGTCGGTGTTTTTTCGTCCAATTCTTATGGCACACCCACTATATGTGTTGGGAACCTGAGCGTTGGCGGTACGGGGAAAACACCCATGACGGAGTACCTTCTTGGGTTGCTGAAACAACGGAATACGGCCGTTTTAAGTAGGGGGTACAAGAGAGCATCAAAAGGGTTTTATATGGCCGATGGTAATAGTACGGTACTTCAACTCGGTGATGAGCCCTTTCAAATCCATAAAAAGTTTCCTGAGGTTACCGTGGCAGTCGATGCGGACAGGCGAAATGGGATAGAAAGGTTGGAGGAACAGGTGGGGCCTGACGTCATAGTTTTGGATGACGCCTTTCAACATAGAAAGGTTACGCCTACATTTTCTATCCTGTTGACCACCTATCAAAATTTATATGTAGATGATTGGTATCTGCCAACGGGAAGTCTACGTGACGCAAAAAAGGAGGCAAAACGCGCGAATCTTATCATTGTGACCAAATGTCCAAAAGGTTTGGGGAAGGAGCAAAGAAATACCGTGGTCGCAAAACTCAGGCCCAAGAACCATCAGCAAGTGCTGTTCGCTACATTGAAATATTCGGATTTTGTCTCTGATGGAGCCGACACAAAAATAGGGTTATCCCAATTACGTGGTAAAAATTTGGCACTTGTGACTGGAATTGCATCTCCGGGTCCCTTGGTCCAGTATTTGAAAACAGAGGGGATTGGGTTCAAACATTATGAATTTGGGGATCACCATCATTTTTCCCAGCAGGACATAGAACGGTTTAAAGGCCATGATATGATCCTGACCACGGAAAAAGATTTTGTTCGCTTGGAGGGAAGGGTGGAACATTTATACTTTTTGGGAATTTCCCATAGCTTCTCCAAAGAAGACCATGCTGTTTTACAAAGTGAAGTGCAAGGGGTGCTCTAGACCGAGCCTTCCATTTTGCGCCTAAAGATATTTTCTCCTATTTTTTGGTAGAACACCTCTGGTTTAAAGGGTTTGGTCACCACATCGTTACAGCCAGCTTCGTAGAAACTATCCAAGCTGTCGTCCAAAGAAATGGCCGTTAATGCGATAATGGGAATATTGGGGTCGAATTTACGTATCTGCCTTGTGGCTTCCTCACCACTTATCCCTGGCATATGAATATCCATAAGGATGGCATCATAACGGTTGTTCTTTGCCAAGTCGATGGCTTCGTTACCATTATTGGCAATATCACAGGTGATCTCTTTTTTGGTAAGCATTTTTTTGGTGATCACCTGATTGATCTTGTTGTCCTCAACAACAAGTACGTGCAACCCCTTGAACTGGAATTCTTCCGGATTGAGCTCGAACGAAATATCTTCACCCTCCTTGGCCTCATAATCAATGTCCATTTCAAAATAAAAGGAGCTTCCCTGTCCCAATTCACTCTCTAGATGGATCGTGCTTCCGAACAACCCTAATAGACTTTTAACTATGGTAAGGCCCAAGCCCGTGCCACCATATTCCCTGTTGATCTGTATAGAGCCCTGTTCAAAGCTTTCGAAAATATTTTTTTGTTGGTCCTCTGAAATTCCGATTCCGTTGTCCCTTACCTCAAAGTATAATTTTGCGGAGTCTTCCTCTTTTTTCAACATTTTGGCAATGACCTCCACTTTACCATTTTTGGTGAACTTCAGGGCATTTCCGACAAGGTTCATAAATATCTGGGACAGCTTTATGGGGTCACCCAAGAGTTTTTTGGGAATGGTGGGGTCGTAATCCAATATTAGCTCCGTCTTCTTTTCGTGGGCATTTTGCTGTAGGGATTCCACGACATCGTCCAACACCTTGTGCAATTTGAACTCTATGTTCAACGGTTCCAGTTTGTCCGCGTCGATTTTATTTATCTGCAGAATATCATTGATGAAATTAAGAAGGTATTCCCCAGAAAATTTTAAGGATTTCAAGTGTTCTTTTTGGTGATCGGCCGGGTTTTCCTCCAATAATAGATGGGTAAGGCCCGTCACGGCGTAAAGCGGTGTCCGTAGCTCGTGGGTAACGGTAGAGAGGAAGTTGGTTTTTGCTTCCATGGCCGATACCGCAGCGTCCCTGGCCAACTCCAATTCTTTATTTTTGGTATAAAGTAGGTCGTTGGTCTTAAGTTTGATCTGGTTGTTCCTGAAAAGGGAAACGGCCAAAAGCGAAATAATGGTCAAAAAGGCAGATGTTAGGATGGCAGTGATTTCCGAACGGTTTTTGGACTCGCTCAACTCCTCGTTTTTTGCCTGGAGTTTGTTCATCTCGTTCATTAAGTGATCGTACCTGATCTTTTCTGCCGTATCACTTTCCAATCTTGCTTTCTGTAGATTGAATATGGAATCTTTTATTTGGGCCAGTCCCCTTGCATAAAACAAGGATTGCTCAAAATTTTCATTGGCCTCGTATATCTTGGCCAATGCCTCAAAGGCCTCTCTGATCTCTTTGGCAAAACCATGTTTTTGCGCCAGTTCTAAAGCAGCTTTGGAATGGATTACCCCTTCTTCCAGGTCATCTAGCTTAACACTGATGTCGGCCAATTGAAGGTTTGCCCGAGTGGCCAAGAAGGCACGCTCCTTGTCATCCGAGTTAACGATAAGGGCATGCAGGTTTTTAATGGCGTCATCATACTTTTCAATATTGGTGTAGATGCTAGCCTCCAATAAAAGGATGTTATTGGTTAGATTCCTGTTATTGCTGAGTTTTCGTGATTCTTCCAACTGTTTTAGGGCTTGGAAGTTGTTCCCTTCATCATATCTTATCGCTGCTTCCAAATAAAGGTGGAAAGCCTGTCCATAGGAATAGGAGGTGTCCTTTAGAAGAAGACTGGCAATGTTCCAATAATCCATTGCTGTATCACGATCTCCCTCTTCCAAGAACAATCGGGAATATTGGTGATAGGTGTCCAATAAAAGTTTGGTATCCTCATTGCTTTCGGCAATGTTGGCAGCTTTGTTCAAGGTCTCCATGGCCTGGTCCACGTTGTTCTGGTGGCGGTACTCCATAAATTGGTCGAAAATTTTCTTGACGTCGGTAGTGGAGTTACCATCATTTTGGCCAAAGGACAGCTGTGTGCATAATATAATGCACATCAGAAGTGGCAACTTTTTGCCTATCCCTTTGTCAAACAGGTTGAAGATCAAACGTAATTTTTCTTTATGAGCAAAGCTATTAAATCAATAATTCTGGAACAATATCCAGTTTCATTATCGTACCACCCAATGATTTTAACCATTTTACCGATCACTGAGGTCATCAATGAATCAAACGTACAAGAGAAAGAACTATTGTTTATGTCGATAGAAACTATTGGGTCCTCGGTATAGTTCAATATACCCTTTAGATCATTTTCCGATTGCCTCTTAAAGGTAGCATTTATTTCTGCAATGGAAGTTTCCTTTTTTACATTAAAGGTAATATCGGTGAGGGACCCGTTGGGTACGGGTACTCGAATGCCACATCCTCCGATTACGTCTGAGAGTTCTGGGAAAATACTGGTCAAGGCCTTGGCTGCTCCAGTGGTCGTGGGAATTATGGACTGTCCGGCGGCCCTGGATCTCCTTAAATCGCGGTGCGGGCTATCGTGGAGGCTCTGATCGGAGGTATATGAGTGAACCGTGGTGATGTAGGCCTGTTCTATGCCACATAGGTCCTTGATGACCTTGATCATTGGGGCGGCATTATTGGTGGTACAGGAGGCGTTGGAAATGATATGGTCATCAGCTTGTAGGACATTATGGTTAACGCCCATGACCACCATTTTTATGGAATCGTCCATGGGAGGTACCGAAAGGATTACTTTTTTTGCCCCATTCTCCAGGTGCAGTTCCAGTTCTTCCTTCGTCTTGAATTTCCCTGTGGATTCCACAACAATATCCACACCATTGGATTTCCAATCTATTTCGCTAGGGTGCCGGTGATTTAGAACAGGTATTTTGTTGCCATTGACAAGAATATGATTGTTCTGATGGGATATATTGGTATCTAGGACCCCATGGATGCTATCATACTTCAACAAATGTGAAAGGGTTTCGGCATTGGCCAAATCGTTGATGGCAACTACATCTATATTCGGATGGTCGAGCAAGAGCCTGAACAGTGTCCTGCCTATCCGGCCAAAGCCATTGATTCCAATTGTAATCTTCTTCATGCTTGTGAAGGGGGTAGGCCGCCTTAGTGTATATGCTTGTGCGCTTTGTAGGAGGACCTCACCAATGCACCGCTCTCGACGTGCCTAAAGCCCATTTCCAAACCTATTTCCTCATATTTTTTAAACTGTTCCGGTAAGATAAATTGTTTTACGGGAAGATGTTTTTTCGAAGGCTGAAGATACTGGCCTATGGTGATTACATCTACCTCGGCCCTTCTTAGGTCCTCCATGGTGGCGATTACCTCGTCCTCTTCCTCTCCAAGCCCCAGCATAATGCCGGATTTGGTCCTATTGGCGCCATTTTTCTTCAGATAGTCCAGAACTTCGAGACTTCTCTCGTACTTTGCCTGGATACGTACTTCCCTGGTCAACCTTTTCACCGTCTCCATATTATGGGATATTACTTCGGGGGCAACTTTGATGATCCTGTCCAAATGGGTGGATATGCCCTGGAAGTCGGGAATTAGGGTCTCCATGGTTGTTTCGGGGTTCATGCGTCTTACGGCCTTCACCGTTTCCGCCCAGATTATGGATCCCATATCCTTTAAGTCATCACGGTCTACCGATGTAAGTACCGCATGTTTTATGTTCATGATTTTTATGGAGCGGGCCACTTTTTCTGGTTCGGCCCAATCCACGGATTCGGGACGTCCGGTTTTTACCCCGCAGAATCCACAGGAACGGGTACAAATATTACCCAAGATCATAAATGTAGCTGTACCTTCTCCCCAACATTCTCCCATATTGGGACAGCTCCCAGAAGTGCAAATGGTATTAAGGTCATATTTATCCACCAAGCCTCTGAGCTGGGTATATTTTTTACCCGTTGGGAGTTTTACCCTTAACCATTTCGGCTTTCCTTTTGGAGGATGAACATTTTCTGCTACGCTTGTGCTCATAGAATGAATTTGAGGTACAAAGATACGAAACTGCGAAAGAAAGATGGAACCTTATCTGGTATCGCTTTTTTTGATGATTTCCGCCAAAAGCTTTTTGGCCCGAAGTAGTTTGACCTTAACATTGTTCACCGGTTCGTTGAGCTCTTTTGCGATGTCCGCATAGCTCAATTCTTGAAAGTAGCGGAGGTTGATTACCTTTTGGTAATGAGGCTTCAATTTTTTGATGTCACGGAGCAGGTGGGCAAGATTTTGTTCCGTGATCAAACGGTCCTCCACGGTCGGTGTTTCGTCCAACACTCGCTTTACTTCATCTCCCCGCGACTCCATTTCGTTCAATAGACTTCTTTTGCGCTTGCGGAGCAGGTCCACATGTAGATTTTTGGAAATGGTGATCAACCACGTCTTGAACTCGTAATTTTCGTCATAAGTATCTATTTTATCGAAAGCTCTGGAGAATGTCCTGATCGTAATATCCTCGGCATCGTTCTCATTTTTGGTACGAAGAACCTGAAAACCATATACATCGTTCCAAAAAGTATCCAAAAGTGTACTAAAGGCAATTTGGTTTCCTTCCTTTGCCCTTCGTATAATTTCCTTGATGGAAGTGTCGGTTTTATCCAAAAAATGAGTCTTTCCTAAAAGTATTTTCTGTTATTGGGTGTTTGTGACCGTATCCTTTTTGCAGTCCTGTTCCTCGGGAAGTTTCCCGCAAAAACCACAAGCTTCACCTTCCTTGTTCAAAAAAGGGCTTTGGCTTGCACATGTTCCTGCAAACTCACCGTTCTTTTTTGCCCAGATTTTTATGGCTATTCCCGCGAATGCCAGGGCCAATAATCCAATGGTCACTAATGCTAACTTCATATTCCAACTTTTGTACAAAGGTACAAAATACCTTGGTAAAGGAGGGGTTGTTTAAGGTTTCTTTAAAGTCGGGCCTAATACTTGATGTTGGCCACAATATTGTCAACGGAAGGGGTGTTGTTTCCACCTTTAGGCTCAATGGTAATGTAACCTACGGCATTATCGGCATAGGGCAGTGCAAGAAGCTTGTCTTTCTCGTCAAAGTTCTTGATGACGCCCAAATTGACCAATTCACCATTGACCTCTGCCCACATCTGGAAACATTTGTCCTCTGGAAGCTCGGGAACATTGCTTACATTGATGTACGAGAGCTTTTTGACCGGATTGATATAGGCAATGGCCTTAAGTTCCCTGCCTTCGCGCTCTCCTTTGACCTGATACTTTTTAGTGGCGGGATTGTTCAGTACAATGAACTGGTTCCTCATGTCGGCCAATTGGTCCTTCATGTTGTTTTCCAGATACTTGATCTGGTTGGTGACCATGGTGTTTTCCTCTTGAAGGGATTTGTTCTGGTTCCAGAAGAACAGGGAGGAACCTGCAAAGATCATAATGGCAACGCTGGCAGCGACAGCGTAGCGCATGAATCGCTTACTGACCATTGTCTCCTTTTTGGCGCTAGCCATTATAATTTCCCTTAGGCCTTCAGGGGTCTTTCTTGCGTACATATTGGCAAAGGTCTCCAGGTTTTTTTGGAGGATATCGTAGGTCTCCCTGACCTCAGGGTACATTGCGATATACCTTTCCGCCTTTTGGGTCTCTTCTTTGGTGGTGTCTCCCAAAAGGTACTTTTCCAAAATGTCGGAATCTAAAAATATTTTAACTTTCTCTTTCATGACAATAAGTTTAATAAAAGGAGCAGTGACATGGTTGTACCGTAAATCTTTCCAAGTTCCCTAAGCCCTATCTTTAATCTGGACTTAATGGTCCCCAAAGGAATGTCCAATTCATCACTTGCCTCCTGCTGCGTCATTCCCTCAAAGAACAGGGCCTCTAGAACAATTCTGTATTTGTCTTCTATTTTGTCCAAGTTTTCTTGGATGTCCAGATGTTCCGGGTTTATGCCCTTGACTCCTACATTATATACGTCTGAAACGTCGATTTGGATCTCTTTGTCCGATTTATTGTTGACACTTCGTAATTTATCGATGGCCGTGTTCCTGGTAATTCGGAACAGCCAGGTAAAAAGCTTGGCTTTCGATGGGTCGTAAGTATCTGCTTTTTTCCAGATTTTAATAAAACTTTCTTGCAGTACATCCTGTGCCAAATCCTCGTCCTTGACCACTTTGAAAGCAACACCAAAGAGCGTATCCCCGTAATTTTCATATAGTAAGGAGATGGCCTTGTCGTCTTTTTCCGCAAGGAGTGATACAATATGTCGCTCGATCAAAGTGCTCATTTAAGGTGCTTTTGGTAATTTTTTTTCAGGGACAAAATCTAAAATAGGATTTATCTCGTATATAAAACAAAGCTAAGACAGAAAAAGCATTTTGCTACTGTCCATCGATAAAGAAATAAAGGGTGTCAAGCCCTGACAACATAGATAAATTTGGTTAGTTTGGTTTGGTATAACCCTCGTTATTGTCTTCAATGCGGGGGTTATTTTATTATATTGACCTCCGGTTGAATCTTGATTTTGAAGTTTTTGAGCACTTCTTCCTGTATTTTTTTGGCCAGATAAAGAATTTCCTTGCCAGTGGCGTTACCGTGATTCACCAAAACAAGGGCCTGTTTGTCATGTACACCTGCATCCCCAAAACGTTTGCCTTTTAGCCCACATTGTTCTATGAGCCATCCTGCCGGTATTTTAAACTGGTTCTCTTCCATTTCATAATAAGGGGCGCTTGGGTTCTTTTTTATAAACTTTTCGAAGGTTTTTTTGGGGATTACGGGATTCTTAAAAAAGCTGCCACTGTTCCCTATCTCCTTTGGATCGGGAAGTTTGCTCCTGCGTATGGCGATGACGGCATCGGAGACATCCTTGATCGTGGGGTGCACGATTCCCTTATTTTTCAGTTCCATTTCGATGGAACCGTAACCTGTGTGCAGGACATGGTCCTTTTTGGTGAGTTTTAAGACCACGGATGTGATAATATACTTGTCCTTGGCCTCATTCTTAAAGATGGAATCGCGATAACCAAATTTACAGTCCTCACGGTTGAAACCTTCCAATTCCCCTGTTTGTACATCCATGGCGGCACAGCTCACAAATATATCTTTGAGCTCCACTCCATAGGCGCCAATGTTCTGGATAGGGGCCGTCCCAACATTCCCCGGTATCAAGGAGAGGTTTTCCAGTCCCCCGAAACCATGCTTAAGGCTCCAAAGGACAAGTTCGTGCCAATTTTCCCCGGCCATTGCCTTGACCTCTACAAAATTCTCGTTTTCCTCAACGATCGAGATGCCTTTTAGCTTTATGTGGATCACTAGGGCGTCTATATCCTTGGTCAGCAACATATTGCTGCCACCACTGATGATAAATTTTTTGGGATATGCCTTGAGTTCCAAAACCTTTTGTAGCTGGACCAGACCGGTGATTTCCACAAAAAACCTTGCTTTGACATCAATACCAAAGGTATTGTAACTTTTTAAGGATATGTTTTCCTGGATGTTCACTTGTTCTTATACTCGGTTAAGGCCTTGCCCAAAATCTGCACGGCCTTCACAAGTTGCTCTTTTTCGAGCACATAGGCAATTCTTATCTGATTTTTTCCCAATCCAGGACTGGCGTAAAAACCTGCTGCAGGGGCGACCATCACCGTATTGCCGTTGAGTTCAAAACTTTCCAGTAACCATTGGGCAAAGTGGTCTGCATCTTCAATAGGGAGTTCCGCAACGCAATAAAATGCACCCTGTGGGACGGCAACCTTTACACCTGGCAACTTGTTGAGTTCCGTTATCAGCAGGTCCCTTCTCGAAACATATTCCTTGATTACATCATCAAAATAGGACTGTGGCGTGTCCAGGGCGGCCTCACTTGCTATCTGTGCAAATGTGGGAGGGGATAGGCGTGCTTGGGCAAACTTCATGGCAGTACCGATGACCTCTTTGTTTTTTGAGATAAGGCATCCGATACGCGCTCCGCACATGCTATACCTTTTGGATACCGAATCCACTACGATGGCATGTTCCTCCAGACCTTTTTCCTGTAAGATGGAATAATGTTTCCGACCATCATAGGTGAACTCCCTGTAGACTTCGTCCGCTACTAGGAAAAGGTTGTGTTTTTTGACCAAATCTGCCAATTGCCGAATTTCTTCCTTACTATAAAGGTATCCCGTAGGGTTACCGGGATTACAGATAAGTATGGCCTTTGTTTTAGGGGTAATGAGTTCCTCGAACTTGGATATTGGGGGCAACGCAAAATTGTTTTCTATGGAGGAGGCGATCGGTTTTACCTTTACACCGGCAGCGGTTGCAAAACCATTGTAATTGGCATAGAAAGGTTCGGGGATAATGATTTCATCATCGTTGTCCATAATAGTGCCCATCGCAAAGGAAAGGGCTTCCGATCCTCCGGTGGTCACAATGATTTCGTCTGCCGCTACATCAATATCCCGCTTCGCATAATAAGCTGCTATTTTGGTGCGGTATTCCTCCGACCCCTGCGTCATGCTGTACTCCAGCACTTCGATATTATGGTTGCGTACAGCGTCCAACGCCACCTTTGGCGTCTTGATGTCGGGTTGCCCAATGTTTAAGTGGATGACATGTACACCTCGCTTTTTGGCGGCTTCCGCAAAAGGAACCAATTTACGTATCGGGGAAGCTGGCATCTGAGTCCCCTTGTTGGAAATACTTGGCATGAGCTAAAGTTTTGGCAAAAATGAGAAAACCAACTATCGAAAACAACAACTTTCGGGAATAATTACTGGCTTATCAAAATGTTAAACTTCAAGCATGTATGACGCTTAATTTGTATATTTAATAAGTATGACCAGTTGAGATTAAGTATGTTGAGGAAAATTATTGTCTTTTTTGCGTTTCTGTTAATTATGTCCGATTTCGCTTTTGGGCAAGGATATCGATTGCCTGAAGGGGAAAAATTCCAAAAAATAAAATTCGAGCTGATCAACAACCTTATCATAATTCCGGTGGAGATCAATGGTACGGAACTGACCTTTATTTTGGACTCTGGGGTGAGCAAACCCATTCTTTTTAACTTATCGGAGTCCGATTCCATTCCTATCAACAATGTGTCCGAGGTCACTATTCGCGGACTTGGTGGCGGTGAGCCTATGAAGGCGCTTAGTTCCAAAGGGAATGCCTTTAAATTGGGTATGGCCAAGAATTATTCCCAGGATCTTTATGTAGTTCTGGACAGGGGCATTAACTTCTCGACATCTTTGGGGATTCCTGTCCATGGAATCATGGGTTACGATCTGTTCAGGGATTTTATTGTCGAAGTGAATTATGCGGCAAAACGCATAAAATTGCACAATCCTAAACATTACAGATACAGGGACCGGAAAAAGGAACAGACCCTTCCATTGATCGTCGAAAAGCGAAAGGCCTATGTGGAGGGAACCGTCCTCATGAGGGATACTGCGAATATCCCGGTCAAATTATTGGTGGACACGGGAAGTAGCGATGCACTTTGGCTGTTCCCGGAACCTAAAAAGGGCCTGGAAGTTCCGGAAAAGAACTACGAGGATCATTTGGGAAGGGGACTGAGCGGTGACATATTCGGCAAACGCAGTAAAATAAATGGGGTCCGTATCGGTGATTTTAAACTGGACGAAGCCAAAGTGGCCTTTCCCTACCGCGAATTTTTCCAGGGCATGGACAGTCTTGGAGATCGAAACGGAAGCTTGGGCGGGGAAGTGCTCAAAAGGTTCAATATGGTATTCGATTATGGTCGAGGACTGGTCACTTTGAAGAAGAATGGAAACTTCAATGATCCGTTTCAGTACAATTTGGCGGGAATAGATCTACAACATAACGGACTTCGTTACATTGCCGAGAGTATAGCCGATGTGAACGGTATTGTAAAAGGTGATAACGGGGACAGCTTTGGCAATGTTCAAATATTATTGGAAAATAAAACAAGGCTAAGCCTTGTGCCCGAAATTGTCGTATCCGGGATTAGAGCTGGAAGCCCTGCGGAAGAAGCTGGGCTTAAGGAAGGAGATGTGATCCTTGCTGTAAATGGTAAACGAATTCATAAATACAAACTTCAGGAAATACTTAAAATGCTCAACGAAAGAGAGGGCAAGCGCATCAAGGTTTTGATAGAGAGGTACAACCGTGACCTATTGTTCACCTTCGTGCTGAAAAAAGTATTTGACGATGATTAAAAAAAAAGACCCCGATACCAAATGGTCCCGGGGTCCAATAATATAATTTTCCTTTTGCTTATTTTGCTCCTGGACTCTTAACGGTACCTTTTATTTTTAAAACCTTTGTAGGTGTGTCCGCGTTGGAGGTCACAGTGATGGCCTTTCTAATAGGGCCAACCCTGTTCGTATCGTATTTTACCTCGATTTTACCAGTTTTACCGGGCATAATGGGTTCTTCAGGTTTTTTAGGGATGGTACAGCCACAGCTAGATCTTACATTGCTGATTACCAAAGGTGCATCACCTGTATTGGTGAATTCAAATACACGCACACCATCGCTACCTCTTTCAATTTCCCCATAATCAATGGTCTCGCTCTTAAATTCGATTTTAGCAGTTTCTTGAGCATACATCCCTAAGGATAAAAGCCCTACAAACAGCATGAGTACAGTTTTTTTCATCATTTTTGGTTTTTGGGTGAACTTCAAATGTAGATGTTTTGATACCTGCATCCAAAATTCTTTTGTTATAGAATAACGTTACTTATTTTTGTTTCGTATTTCTGGATTGGCCCTTATCGGAAGAATGGCGTAAAATTAACATTTAGCTTTCCCTTCAAAAAAACCAATCACAGTTCTATTAAACAAAAACTGTACCGAAAAATGGAAATTCCATCAAAATATGACCCAAAAAGGGTAGAAGAGCACTGGTATGCCTACTGGTCGGAGCATGATTATTTTAGTTCCACACCGGATGACAGGGAGCCGTATACCATCGTAATCCCTCCACCCAACGTAACCGGGGTGCTCCACATGGGGCACATGCTAAACAATACCATACAGGATGTGCTAATCCGTAGGGCTCGATTGTTGGGGAAAAATGCTTGCTGGGTGCCAGGAATGGACCATGCGTCCATTGCTACCGAGGCCAAGGTGGTTGCCAAGCTTAAAAGCGAGGGCATCGATAAATCCAAGTTGTCGAGGGATGAATTCTTAAAGCATGCTTGGGATTGGACCAATGAATATGGAGGTGTTATTCTGCAGCAGCTTAAAAAGCTTGGTTGCTCCTGTGATTGGGACAGGACCAAGTTTACGATGGACGAGGATATGTCGGCCTCGGTAATCAAGGTGTTTGTTGATTTATATAACAAAGGGTTGATATACAGAGGGTATCGAATGGTCAATTGGGACCCCGAAGCCAAAACAACACTTTCGGATGAAGAGGTAATCTATGAGGAAAGACAAGGTAACCTGTATTATTTGTCTTATGCCATCGAGGGTTCCGATGAAAAAGTGACCATTGCCACTACACGCCCCGAGACCATTTTGGGAGATACTGCCATTTGTATCAATCCAAATGATGAAAGATACCATCATTTGAGGGGCAAAAAGGCCATTGTGCCTATATGCGATAGGGTGATACCGATCATTGAGGACGAATACGTGGACGTTGAATTTGGGACCGGGTGCCTTAAAGTTACACCGGCCCATGATGAGAATGATAAAAATCTTGGTGAAAAGCACGACCTTGAGGTCATCGATATTTTCAATGATGATGCGACCATGAATTCCTTTGGGCTTCACTATGAAGGGAAGGACCGTTTTGTGGTGCGCAAAGAAATTGCAAAAGAGCTCGAAGAAAAGGGATTCTTGGTAAAAACGGAGCAGCATCTCAACAAGGTCGGTACTTCGGAACGGACCAAGGCCGTTATAGAACCAAGGTTGTCAGATCAGTGGTTCCTGAAAATGGAGGATTTGGCCAAACCGGCCCTTGAAGGTGTCCTTGAAACGAACGACATCAAGTTCTATCCCAAAAAGTTTGAAAATATATACCGCCATTGGATGGAGGGAATCAGGGATTGGAACATCTCACGCCAGTTGTGGTGGGGACAACAGATTCCTGCCTATTATTATGGCGATGGTCAAGAAGACTACGTGGTGGCCGAAACCCCGGAGGAAGCTCTGGAATTGGCAAAGGCCAAAAACCCAAATATACAGGCATCGGACCTTCGCCAGGATGCAGATGTTCTGGATACATGGTTTTCCTCATGGTTGTGGCCCATAAGTGTGTTCGGTGGGATTTTGGACCCGGATAATGAAGAGGTCAACTATTACTATCCAACCAGTGATTTGGTCACGGCACCCGACATCATATTTTTCTGGGTGGCGCGCATGATCATGTCAGGCTACGAATATCGAGGTAAGCGACCTTTTGAAAATGTATATTTTACTGGACTGGTTCGCGACAAACAGCGACGAAAAATGTCCAAGCAACTCGGGAACTCCCCGGATGCCTTAAAATTGATCAGGGATTTTGGTGCCGATGGCGTACGTGTTGGACTATTGTTAAGTTCATCCGCTGGGAACGATATTATGTTCGATGAGGCCCTTTGTCAGCAAGGTGCCAACTTTGCCAATAAGATATGGAACGCCTTCCGATTGGTAAAAGGCTGGGAAGTGGCCGATATTCCGCAACCCGAAGCCGCACAAAAAGGAATCGAGTGGTACAGGGCCAAGTTCGATCAGACCTTGGTGGAAATCGAGGACCATTTCTCCAAATACCGTATTTCCGATGCCTTGATGGCCATCTATAAATTGGTTTGGGACGATTTCTGCTCTTGGTTGTTGGAGATCGTGAAACCGGAGTATCAAAAGCCCATAGACCAAAAGACATATGATGAGGTATTGGGCCTATTTGAGGAAAATTTGAAATTATTGCACCCGTTTATGCCGTTCTTAACCGAAGAAGTTTGGCAGCACATCGCCGAACGGACCCCGGAGGAAGCCTTGATAGTTTCCCAATGGCCCAAGGCCAAGGATGTTGACTCGGCCTTGATTTCGGATTTTGCATTTGCCGCAGATGTGATTTCAGGGATAAGAACCATTAGAAAGGAGAAGAACATTCCGCAAAAGGATGCATTGGAACTATTTATTCTAAATGCCGAAAACGTAGGTTCCCAAATGGATCCCATAATCCAAAAATTGGGGAACCTTTCCAAAATGGATATGGTAGAAGCAAGCTTGGATGGAGCCCTTACCTTTAGGGTAAAGAGCAATGAATATTTTATTCCAATTAGCGGGGCCATCGATGTCGAAGCAGAGATTGCCAAGATTACCGAGGAACTTGACTATACCAAAGGATTTTTAAGGTCCGTTGAAAAGAAATTGAGCAACGACCGCTTTGTGAACAATGCGCCGGAACAAGTGGTGGCCATGGAGCGAAAAAAGGCAGCTGATGCAGAGGCCAAGATTGAAACCTTGGAAAAGAGTTTGGCTAGTTTGAAATAGTCAAAAACATATATTACGGATTGAAATTGAAAGGGGAAGCGTGCTTCCCTTTTCTTTTTATTTTTCATACTTTGGAACGTAGAATAACCAATTACTTCAAGACAAATGAAAAACCTCGATAGAAGAAGTTTTATCCAAAAAACTTCCTTGACCGCAGCTGCAGTCTCGATAGTCCCAAGCTATTTAAGAGCCAATTCCGAAAGGCCATTTTCTTCAACCTATATGGGGGGATTTACCGCTCCTAAGCTGGAAAAAGTAAGGGCCGCATTTATCGGGGTAGGGGCCCGGGGCGGAACACATGCCAAGTTTTTTGCCGCATTGGAAGGAACAGAAGTCGTTGCCATTTGCGATCTATACGAGGATTTGGTCAAAGAAAAGACGCAATGGGTAAAAGATGCCGCTGGAGAAAATAGGCATAAAAACATTGCCCAATATTGGGGAGATGAAGATACATGGCGGACCATGCTCGAAGAAGTAAGGCCCGATGTGGTATTTATTGCCACCAACTGGGCCAATCATGCCCCAATGGCCATTGGGGCGATGGAACATGGTGCGCATGCTTTCGTTGAGGTGCCCATAGCCACCACCATCCAGGATATGTGGGATATTGTGGATGCCAGTGAGCGAACACAAAGGCATTGCATGATGTTGGAAAATGTCAACTACAGCCGCGACGAATTGATGTTCCTTAATATGTGCAGACAAGGTCTGATCGGGGAAATTTTACATGGTGAGGCAGCCTATATTCATGAACTGCGCTGGCAAATGGAAGAGCAGGAGCGGGGTACCGGTTCGTGGCGCACCCATCATTATGCCAACCGTAACGGAAACTTATATCCGACCCATGGTCTGGGACCGGTTGCACAGTATATGAACTTGGCAAGACAAGATGATACCTTTGGTAGTTTGGTGTCCTTTTCCACACCGGCAAGGGGCAGGGCCCTCTATGCGGAGAAAAACTATCCGGCAGACCATAAATGGAACGAGCTGGAATTTAAAGGAGGAGATTTGAATACCTCCATCATTAAAACCCACTTTGGAAAAACCATTATGGTACAATGGGACGAAACCAGTCCAAGGCCTTATTCTAGACTGAATTTGGTACAGGGGACCAAAGGAATTTTGGCAGGGTTCCCTACGCGTGTTGCCTTGGAAGGCGGGGTAGAAGGGTTGACCGAGGACCATCATTCATGGGTCCAAGGAGAACAGCTGGAAAAATTGTACGAGAAATATGACCATCCTCTTTATAAGCGATTGAACGAGGCTGCCAAAGGCAGTGGGCATGGAGGTATGGATGGAATCATGGTATATCGCATTGTGGAATGTCTGCAACAAGGGTTGCCTATGGATCAAAATGTATATGAAGGCTGCCTATGGAGCTCAGTATCTCCCTTGAGTGAACGTTCTGTGGCCAGTGGAGGTGCCCCACAGCCTTTCCCTGATTTTACCCGAGGCAATTGGCAGGAAACCGAACCCTTGCGGATCATAAGTTAAGCAGACTCGAAATATGATAGAAATTAAAGTGCCCGCCCGAATCTGTTTCTACGGGGACCATCAGGATTATTTGGGATTACCTGTTATTGCAGGGACTATTGACCGCTTTATTCACTTAAGGGCCACCCCGAATTCGCAGGATAGATTCATTTTACAGTTATTGGACCTTGATGAGGAAACTTCCATTGCGCTTGCTGATGTTTTGACCTCGATTGAACCTGATGATTATTTTAGATCTGTGATGGCCGTGCTGAAAAAGGAAGGTTTTACATTTTCCCAAGGATATACTATTGATATTTCCGGAAACATTCCCGTGAATGCTGGACTCTCCAGTTCTTCTGCACTAGTGGTTGCCTGGATTCGGTTTTTAGTGGAAACGCAGGGTAGATCCAATGAGTTTAATGACGAACAAATCGGAAGATGGGCCTATGAGGCCGAAGTATTGTTCTTTAATCAACCCGGTGGTTTAATGGATCAGTATACGATTGCACAGAGGGGGCTACTTTACATAGATACCCAAAGTGGCGAGAGTACTAGGCTCCATGCCCATATGGGGAGATTGTTGGTAGCGGAGTCGGGAGTGCCAAAAAAGACCTTGGAAGTGCTGAAAAATGCCAGGGTTTATGCGCAAAAAGGTGTTGATGCGGTCAAAGCTGTGCATCCGGAGTTTGAATTGGAAGCTGCCACTTTGGAAGATTATGAAAAATATCTAGAATTCGTCCCCAAGGAACTTCAAGGCTATTGGTATGCGACCATTTATAATTACCATATCACGCTGGAGGCAAAAAAGGAACTGTTGAATCCGAATCCCAATAGTAAAATCTTAGGGGATTTAATGAACCGGCATCAGCTTATTCTTCAAAATGAAATCAAGAACACTCCTTTGGAAATGATAGGGATGATGAATGCTGCACTAGAAGCAGGCGCCATGGGCACAAAGATCATTGGTTCCGGTGGTGGAGGGTGCATGGTGGCCATGGTCACAGAAGATAGCGAGGAAAACGTGAGACAGGCATTTTTGAACAAAGGTGCCAAAGCGGTCTATGCCGTAGAATTAACAAGTTGATTGCAATGGAAAATAACAGTCTGATCATCATGGTAGGTGGTGCATCGTCACGAATGAAGAGAAGTTTGAAGGAGCGGGACGAACAGGTTATGCGCAACATACCGCACAAAAGTTTGATTCCGGTCGGAAAGCAGGGGAGGCCGTTTTTGTATTATTTGGTCCTTAATGCCGTGGAGGCTGGATACAACAAGTTGTTCCTGATCACAAGTCCGGATAACGGTGCCTTCCAACAATTGATCGATCAAGATGTCCTTCCAGCCGGATTGGAAGTGTTTTTGGCCGTGCAATCGGTGCCCAAGGGAAGAACAAAGCCATTGGGAACTGCCGATGCGCTCCAACAATGCCTAGATCAGTACCCTGTATTGAAGCGGACCACCTTCACGGTCTGCAACGGTGACAATCTTTATTCTGTCGGGGCCTTAATGGATTTAAGGAAAGAAAGAAAGGCTCCCCATGCGTTGATCAGTTATGGTAGTTCAGGTTTTGAATATTCTGAGGAACGCATCTCCAAGTTCGCCGTAATGGATATTTCCTCGGATGGTTTTTTGAAAGAAATTATAGAGAAACCCAATGTGGAGGATGTTCCCAAATACAAAGATGCGTTGGGTGAGTTGCGGGTGAGCATGAACATCTTTAGCTTTTCCGGAGAGGAAATCTATCCCTATTTAAAAAATTGTCCTCTTGATCCGCAGCGGGATGAAAAGGAATTGCCCAAAGCCGTAGCCAATTTAGTGGCTGAAGAATCACAAAGTGTTCTTTGTATGCCCCGTTCCGAGCATATTCCAGATCTAACCGATGCAAATGATATTCAGTTATTTAAAAATTTAGAGTAACTTATAGGCATATAATCCCATTCTTGCATCGAGCAAAAGTTTAATTTTTCTTGATATGGAATCGTATGCAACGGCATTGTTATATGCTACACCTTTTTTTATCGGCCTTGTGTTGATCGAGATTCTTTATGGCCGATTTGTGAAAGACCAAAAACACAATCTCATGGATACCGTGAGCAGTCTTAGCTCCGGTCTTACCAATGTGGTGAAGGATTCTTTGGGGCTGGTGCTTATTTTGGTGAGTTACCCTTTTTTGTTGGAACATTTGGCCCTGGTGGAGATCAAAGCAACCTGGCTGGTATGGGTCGTGGCCTTTATCGCCTTGGATTTTGCAGGTTATTGGAACCATAGGCTGAGCCATCACATCAATTTTTTTTGGAACCAGCATGTCATCCATCATAGCAGTGAGGAATTTAATCTGGCCTGTGCACTACGTCAGCCCATATCCAATTTGCTGGGTTATTATGCACTTTTATTGGTTCCCGCGGCATTGTTGGGTGTGCCCAACCAGGTAATAGCCATATTGGCACCCATACACCTATTTGCGCAATTTTGGTACCATACGCAGCATATCGGAAAAATGGGTTTTTTGGAGTATGTGATCGTTACACCATCACAGCACCGGGTACACCATGCCATAAACCGGGAGTATATAGATAAAAATCTCGGGCAGATTTTTTGCGTTTGGGACAGGATGTTCGGAACCTTCCAGGAGGAGCTGGATTCGGTGCCACCGCAATATGGGGTATTGAAACCCGCAAATACATGGAACCCCATCATTATTAATTTTCAACATTTATGGAGATTGGTGCAGGATGCTTGGCGGACCAAAAGTTATTGGGACAAGATCAGAATATGGTTCATGCCCACTGGTTGGCGTCCAAAGGACGTACAGGAAAAATACCCCATTGCCATAATACAGAACGTATATAATTTCAGGAAATACCGTCCAGAGGCTTCGCAATCCCTAAAGGGTTATGCTCTGTTCCAACTTATCGTTACCACTTTCTTGATGCTGTTCATGTTTTATAGTTATTCCGATATTGGTTTTGATGGCCTTCTGTTGTTCGGGGCTTTTATTTTTGTTGGCATCTATGGGTATACAACATTGATGGATCGAAAGAACTATGCAGTTTGGATAGAAGTGGTCCGGGGAGTGGGTGGCCTGGTCCTGATCTATCTGAGCGGAGATTGGTTCGGTATGGATTCGTTCCTGTATATGGGCAGTTATCTGGTGGCCGTCTATTTTTTGATTACCATTTTTGGTGGAATCTACTTTACATATTTCGAGAAGTCCTTTGCAACACAAGATTTGGTCTCCTAAAGCGTTTTTAGCTCTTTCTCCACTAATTCCACATAATTTTCCATGGCTTCCTCAACACTGATTCTTTTTGCCTGAAAAAGTGCATTGGCTTTGAATGCATTAATGAGCGGTGTCCTGCTGCCCGGATTTTCAAAGTTTTTGTTGGCGATCTTAAAATAGGCGTACAACTTCAGCAATAGGTCCGCCGGTAGGGGGTCCGTGTAGTCATTTACAAATTTAACGGCCTCATTGAACCTTTTATGTAGTTCCTCGTTAATCATCCAACGGTCTTAAGGAAGCGATACATGTACGGGCTCCCACTACTTTTTGATTTAGCTTTACGGTAATATTGCAATCGAGCGGTAACAAGAGGTCCACTCGTGAACCGAACTTTATGAAACCGGCATCTTCGCCCTGTGCCACTTGTTCGCCCTCCTCGGCATAATTCACTATCCTTCGAGCCATGGCGCCAGCAATTTGCCTGTATCCGATTTCCCCAAATTTGGGTGTATGAAGAATTATCGTTGTCCGTTCGTTTTCCGTACTGGATTTGGGATGCCATGCCACCAGGTATTTACCGGGATGATATTTGGAATAGGTCACCGTCCCGCTTGCCGGGTAACGGGTAACATGTACATTGGTGGGAGACATAAAAATGGAAACCTGTTTTCTCTTGTCCTTAAAGTATTCGGGCTCCTCGACTTCTTCGATCACCACTACCTTGCCGTCTACAGGAGCCAATATATCGTCAAAATTCGGGGTGACAAGCCTTTTCGGGTTCCTGAAAAACTGCAGGATGGCAATTAGGATTGCCAGTGCAGCGATCTGGACGGAAAGGCGCACCCATTCCAGATCAATAAGGTATTGAGCGGCCAATACAGCGGCGACCACACTAAAAAAGGTGACTATAATAATCTTTTGACCCTCTTTATGAAACATAGGAGAAAATATTTAAAATCAAATATGCAAAAGGTGCAGCAAAGACCAAACTGTCCAATCGGTCCCAAATTCCACCGTGTCCGGGCAGTATAGCTCCGCTATCCTTTACGCCGGCCATTCGCTTGAACTTGGATTCCAAAAGATCGCCCAAACTACCTGCGACCACTATTAAACATGCCATTGCCATCCACTCCGTTACCGAAAGCCGTGTTTCGTACCACGATAAAAAGTAAGCGGCTACCAATGCAAAAATAAGACCTCCAACAGAACCTTCAATGGTTTTTTTTGGTGAAACTGAAGGAAAAAGCTTAGTACGCCCCAAAGTTCTGCCCGTTAAGTAAGCAAAAGTGTCGTTGACCCAAATCAAAATAAAGATTCCCATGATCAAAAATTGGGCAAAGCTGTCATGCTTATAAGGGATCATGGTCAAAAAAATGCATCCGCCACCAATGTAAAATAGTCCTATAAGGAACTTTTGAAGGTTGGTGAAATTTCTGGGTTTTTTGGAAAAGAGGAACATCAACAGGGCCAGGTCCACAGTTATGGTGCAGAGCATGAGCAGGTTGATAATGGTACTATCGTTGGTGAGATAGATGAATATCCACCAAAGAGCCAAATAGGCGACAAAGATATGGTAGCCCTTTAGCCTTAGGATACGTTTAAATTCATATAGACAGCCAAGGCCAAAGGCCATGAACAAAAAGTCGAAGGCATCTGAACTCAGAAATACCGCACCCAATAGAAGTACCACATAAATCACCCCTGTAATGGAGCGTCTTAAAATTTCTCTCATGTATTTAGAAATCTTCTAGGAGTAAAAGATATACATTTTTTGAGGCACTTCCGTAAGAAAGAAAGTCATCTTTGTTTTCTGCGGTAGGTTGGAAATGCTTTAAGGTGGTAATGTTGTTGGGAATGTTTTTTTGATATCGCTCTTTTATGATCTTGAGCGCTTCACTTATGGAATCCACTAATTGGCTGGTGGTTGCGAAAACGACCAGATTGGAAGGAAGCTCGTCCAACTTTTTTTCTTTGATCTGATTGGAACATACCAAAATAGATCCATTGTGTGCCACCAGATGCTCACAGGTGGTGAAGAAAATGTTGCTTTCACTTCTCTTGTCGGTGAACTGTAGTTTTTCAGATGCAAACTTTGTTTCCAGACGTGGGTCCAATGAATAGAAAAGGTGGTTTTGCCAATCGTTTTCCGAAATAATGTTCTTTAAGGCCTCGGAAACTTCTGCAAAGTCTTCGCAGTAAATGAACTTTCCACCATTCTTTTTAAAGTAGATGGTAAATTTTTCATCTACGGGAATTTTTAGATCGGGCATATGGTCACCGCGGGTTTCCGTGGTTTCTTTGGAAACCTTTTTTCCTCCTCCGAAAAGTTTTTTAAAAACTCCCATTTATGGTTTTGTGTTCTTTCGCTTTCTAATGAACCAATATACTTCTTTTGATTAGACTTTGCTAAACGATTTTATTCTGCTGGCTCGAGTTTCTCCTCTTCTTTCTCAAAAGGTCTTTGACCAAAAATCTTCTCAAGATCGTCCTTGAAGATCACCTCTTTGTCCAAAAGTCTTTCAGCTAGTTCAGTCAGCTTGTCCTTGTTGTCTTCCAGCAGTTTAATGGCACGTTGGTATTGTTCTTCGATCATTTTGGATATTTCCTGATCGATTTTTTGTGCCGTTTCCTCACTGTAGGGCTTGGTGAATCCATACTCGTTCTGACCGGATGAATCATAATAGGTAATGTTACCAAGTTCATCGTTAAGTCCGTAGATGGTAACCATGGCACGGGCCTGTTTGGTTACTTTTTCCAAATCGCTCAATGCACCTGTGGAAATTTTTCCGAACATTACTTTTTCTGCGGCCCTTCCACCCATAGTTGCACACATTTCGTCCAACATTTGTTCAGGGCGAACGATCAAACGTTCCTCCGGCAAGTACCAAGCTGCTCCCAAGGATTGTCCACGAGGTACAATGGTAACTTTTACCAAAGGCGCGGCATGCTCCAACATCCAACTTACAGTAGCGTGTCCCGCTTCGTGGAAGGCTATGGTTTTCTTTTCATCCGGAGTGATGATTTTATTTTTCTTCTCAAGACCACCAACAATTCTATCTACGGCATCCAAGAAATCCTGCTTGGTTACCGCCTTTTTCTCTTTACGGGCGGCAATAAGTGCTGCTTCATTACAAACATTGGCAATATCCGCACCGGAGAAACCTGGTGTTTGCTTGGCCAAAAAGTCCAAGTCAAGGGTTTCAGCTGTTTTTATGGGACGAAGGTGTACTTCGAATATTTCTTTTCTTTCGTTCAGGTCGGGAAGGTCAACATAAATTTGACGGTCAAAACGTCCAGCACGCATCAATGCTTTGTCCAGTACATCGGCACGGTTGGTCGCTGCCAACACAATTACGTTGGTGTTGGTTCCGAAACCATCCATTTCGGTCAATAACTGGTTCAATGTATTTTCACGCTCATCATTGGAACCTGTAAAGTTATTCTTGCCCCTTGCACGTCCAATGGCGTCGATTTCATCAATAAATATGATAGCTGGGGATTTGTCCTTCGCTTGTTTGAACAAATCACGTACCCTGGAGGCCCCCACACCTACGAACATCTCAACGAAGTCAGAACCGGATAGCGAGAAGAATGGCACTTTTGCTTCTCCTGCCACGGCCTTCGCCAACAGGGTCTTACCGGTTCCTGGAGGTCCTACCAACAGCGCTCCTTTGGGTATCTTACCACCAAGTGAAGTGTACTTGTCGGGGTTTTTTAGGAATTCCACGATTTCCTGAACCTCTTCTTTGGCTCCTTCGAGTCCTGCTACATCCTTAAAAGATGTACGGGTATCCGTTTTTTCGTCAAAAAGTTTTGCCTTGGATTTTCCAATGTTGAAAATCTGGCCACCGGCTCCACCTCCGGCCCCTCCCGACATTCTGCGCATCAAGTATATCCATATACCGATAATCAATGCAAAAGGCAGTAAGGTCAGGAATATTTCACCGAGCACGTTGGATTCGGTATCGAATTCCACTATGGTGTCGAGATTGTTCTCTTTTTTGATTTCCGTTATTTCATTTTGGAAAATCTGCAGGTCGCCATAGTCCAATACATATTGTGGTACCAAGCTAGTGGACGGGAACAAGGGTTTTTCGGCCACACCCTTGTGGACGTCCTTGTTCATGGCCTCCTCGGTAAGATATACCTTGGCTTGGCGCGTATTGGTTATGATGACGATCTTGGAGATATCGCCATTGCGCAAAAATTCCTGTAATTCGGATGTTGTGGTCTTTTCCGTACTTGAAAAACTGCTTCCGCCAAAAAACTGAAAGCCGATGATCAATGCGATTACCACACCATATATCCACCACGAACTTAAACGTGGCTTTTTTGGAGCATTATTTGGATTGTTTTCTTTTGCCATTTTTTCTTAAGAATTGTAACTGCTTTCCACCATAGTAACCTTGGCATCTCCCCAAAGTCCCTCAATGTCATAGAATTCCCTAATATGTTTTTGAAATACATGAACTACAACATTGACATAATCCATCAGTACCCATTCGGCATTTTCAGAGCCCTCGACATGCCATGGCTTGTCTTGTATGGCTTTGCTTACCTTTTTTTGGATAGAGGAAACAATAGCGTTTACATGTGTGTTGGAAGTACCGTTGCAGATGATAAAGTAGTCGCAAACTGTATTTTCGATTTCCCTAAGGTCCAGTAGATTTATATCAACTCCTTTAACGTCTTCTATTCCTTCCAGGATTAAGGCAATCAATTCATCTGCGCTAGCTTTCTTTTTCTGCATTCAAAAAGTTTAGTTTTTACAAAGTTATGTTTTTTTTGTTTTCTTAGCCCTAGTTTTTAACAAATCGTAAAGGCTTGTCATATTGGGAAAACAATTTCAGATACTCAAACTTGATGCCACGGATTCAACAAATCTGTTTTTGAAAGAATTGTTGCGTTCGGGAAATCCCTCGGATTATACCGTAGTGGTCACCGGGAATCAGACCAAAGGCCGGGGACAAATGGGCACTGTTTGGCAATCGGATGCTGGCAAAAACCTTACGTTCAGTGTCTTGAGGCGTTTTGAGGCCTTGAGTGTGTCCCATCAGTTTGCACTTAATATCGCGGTCTCCTTGGCGGTTCATGAGGTGTTGGAGGGACTCTCCGTTCCCGATGTCAGCATTAAATGGCCCAACGACATAATGTCAGGTTCCAAGAAAGTCTGTGGAATTTTGATCGAAAATGTCCTGAAGGGACCTTGGGTGGGTCAGACCGTTATAGGTATTGGGCTCAATGTGAACCAAACCGATTTTATCGGGCTAGAAAAAGTTTCTTCCTTGAAATTGGTCACCGGTGCCCAATATGATCTGGATGAATTGCTGCAAAACCTCTTGCAGCGGTTACGGTTCCATTTAGAGGGGATAGAGGCCAAAACGGTTTCCCAATTATTGCCCGTTTACGAAAAACTCCTTTTTAGAAAGGACAAGCCTTCCACCTTTACCGATGTCCATGGGGAGATGTTCATGGGGTATATCAGAAAGATATCGCCCATTGGCAAACTGGTCATTGAATTGGAGGATCACATCTTAAAGGAGTTCGACCTAAAAGAGGTCAGCCTGCTCTATTGACCTATTTTGTCCATGTTATTGGACAACGTTCCTATAAAGTTGGTGATAGGTGCCTTGATCATCATGGCCATCATGGCATTGAACTGCCCCTCGAAACTCAATCCTACCTCGCTTTCATTTTCACCCAACGACTTGATGTCCGCGGTTAGGGTAAAAGGAAGTTTGTCGCTGGCGGCGCCTAGAACCACCTTATCATGGGGATTCTGTTCTTTTAATCTGAGCACTATTTCCGGCATGCCCTTCAATGCAAACTTGAACGTATTCTCGTCCAATACTTCGAATTTGTCAATATTGTCTGGCATCAAGGTTTCAAAATTTTTGATGTCGGTCAAGAATTCAAATACCTCTTTGTTGCTTTTGGCAACCGTTTTTTTTGATGATTCTATGTGCATGGTGAAATTTTAGTTCCATTCTTGTGGATTCGATCTCCACTCCAATAGGGTCTGTAATTGGTTTTCTTTGATGTAATTGGTTTCCGATGCCTGTTCGATTAGATTTTCATAATCGGACAGCGTGTGGAGTTCCACGCCTTCTTTTGCAAAATTCTCGGTGGAAACTGGAAAGCCGTAGGTAAAGATTGCGATCATGCCCTTGATGTCGGCATTTTGCTCCTTTAATGCCTGAACCGCATTAAGGCTGCTATTGCCCGTACTGATCAAGTCTTCGATCACCACGACACTTTGTCCCGGTTCAAAATATCCCTCGATCTGGTTTTGCCTGCCGTGCTCTTTTGGTTTGGGCCTTACGTAAACAAAGGGGAGTCCCAATGCCTCAGCGACCAAGATGCCAATTCCTATGGCCCCGGTGGCCACCCCGGCGATAACATCTGGCTTGCCGTAAAGGTTCTCGACCTGTTTCGCGATCTCCTCTCGGACAAAATTCCTGACCATGGGGTAGGAGAGCATTATCCTATTGTCACAATAAATAGGGGATTTCCAACCTGAGGCCCATGTAAAAGGATTTTCAGGTTCCAACTTAATTGCATTAATTTGTAATAACAGCTCAGCTGTTTTTTTTGCGATTTGCTTATCTAAAACCATTGCGCAAATGTATGAAGTTTTTGTTAATGAGGCTCCACTGATTTTAACAAACGAGCGCCCCCAGGATTCCAATGGTAATTTGTTTTCTTTGGATGGTGATTCCATTGTTGAGGCCATCAGGCTTTTGTCCAAAAAGAAATTGAAAAAGGCCTACTTGTACCATCCGGATGAGCAGAAGATCCTGAAATTATTCATGCACAAGATACCGGTAGTGATAGCAGGTGGCGGTTTTGTGATCAATAGAAAGGGTAAGGTCCTTTTTATTTATAGAAATGGAAAATGGGATCTACCCAAGGGAAAAGTGGACAAAGGTGAGTCCATCGAAAATGCCGCTGTTAGGGAAGTAGAGGAGGAGACCGGTGTAAAAAACCTCAAGATCGACCGTTTTTTGCATACGACCTACCATATATTCAAAAGGAACGGTGAATACAGGTTGAAACAGACGCACTGGTTCATTATGTCCACAGATTATGACGGCAAATTGGTGGCCGAAAAATCCGAAGGAATCAAAAAAGTTAAGTGGAAAGGTGCACGAAAGACCAAGAAAGCTTTAAAGAATTCTTACCACAACATTAAGATTCTGTTCGAAGATTGGCCCTTTAATTAGGCAACAATCCCGAGGCTTCACTGTTTTTGGCAACCCTGTATATCGGATAGGTCAGATAGGCTTCTTCAAAATGCTCTGAACGTTCAAAAATCCAATCCAATTGGGCGTACCAGTTGTTGGAAAAATTGAGCTCCGCTGCCTTTTTTGCTTCGAACTCCTGTAGGAGCAATGAATCATTTCTTAGCATTTCCAGTGCAACGTCCTCAAAAACATATGGGGAGAACCCTTCTTTACGTTGGAGTACGGTATCGAAGAAGTTCCAGTTAAAAAAAGAATCGGTCCCTTGCGGTTCCATGGTTTCCATTAAGTACCTGATTCCTGGCTGGCGAGTCGGAACCAAAAGATCACCTTCACTAAAGGAAACCTCCCTCTTACTTTTGGAGACCTTGGTATTGGAATGCAGATAGTGCCCTTCATAAGGTGCTCTCCTGGTGTCGTAATCCAAAATTCGATAGACTTCCACTGTCAGGGCAGTGTCCTTTGTAATGGGTGTATATTGAATCTTGTTCGCATCCAATCGTTCTATGACCCTTTTCCAACTTTTCTTGACAATATAGGCTGCAGGAACAGCTACAGTGTCGGCCGGATAAAAATAGTCTTGGTAAACGGTTTCTTTGGTGAACGGCTTGTCCCGGTTGTACTTCAACCTGGGAAGACCCGTGATTTCACTGGTCAGTTGTTCGGCTTCGTAACCCTTAAAAAGCAAGGTGGAGCTTTGGGTGCTGTCCACTTGCCAATTGAAGTGGTACTCGGCAAGGTCGAGGTTGTTCTCCAAGGTCTCTTTACGGAGCGATTTTATGTTATCGTGCTCACCTTCCACAAGCTCAATAAGGCTTTGCATAAGATGATAGGTCCCTTCCACACGTTGCTCGTATGGTTTTAACATATGGGTTTCGACCATGAGGCCCAATGTGCTCCATAGTGTAGTGTACCCAGTGGAATATCGGGGGTGGTCCATAAATTGACTGAATCCCATTTCCGGTGGAACATTGAATACATTTACATAAGGGGTAATATCCCATTCTTTTTGTGCCAGGGAAGTTTCCAGGCTGGGCATGAATGTTTCGTGTAGATACGCGCCCATTTTACCGCCCATTTTGTTGTGCTGGGTAAAAAGATGGGTCAGTGTATACTGGTAATCGGCACCATTGCTCACATGGTTGTCGATAAAGACATCGGGTTTCACCAGATGGAAAATCTGCGCAAATGTCCTGGCATTTTCGGTATCCATTTTTATAAAGTCCCGATTAAGGTCGTAATTGCGTGCATTGCCCCTAAAGCCATATTCCAACGGACCGTTCTGATTGGCCCTGGTAGTGGAGTTTCTATTTAGCGAACCCCCGACATTATAGATGGGAATGGTGACAAGTACGGTGTTTTTTGGCATTTCCAGTTTTTCGGTGGCCAAGTCCCTGTAGAGCATCATGGTGGCATCTATACCATCGCTTTCCCCTGGATGGATACCATTGTTGATGAGTATAATGGATTTTTCCTTACGGATATTTTCATAGTTGAAGTCGCCATCTGGATTAAAAGTGACGATGTGCAAAGGATTACCACTGTCCGTTTTCCCTATCGTATGGATATTGATTTCGGGAAAGTCCTTGGCAAGGGCAATGTAATAATCAATGGTCTGCTTATAGGTAGCGGTCTCCTTTCCCTCCGATAGTTCATAATGGGTCGGGTAAGAGGGTTTTTCATCCTGGGTCTCTGACTCGCAGGAGATGAAAATAATGAAAGCGATAATTGGGTAAATGTGCTTCAAAATACTTTGGGAACTTTGGTTCATACAAAATGTACATCTGTTTGTATGTGCCAAAAATACAGATTATTATAATTTATGAAGCTACATTGATGCAACCAAGATCGGCCGAATCGATTTTGAAAATGGGTTTGTTCTTGAAGTTGAGCGTATAAGGGCACCTATCTTTAAAACCGTTCCATTTTTCGTAATCCAAAGGATCTATGGATGAAGTGATCATGTTGATCACGATATGTTCGTTGATATCGAGGGCGATGATTTCTTCAAGAAAGTCCCATCCGTCCATTATCGGCATATTGATGTCCAAAAAAATCACTTCCGGAATAGGTCTTCCTTGTTCATGTCTTAGCTTGACGGCTTCATAGGCTTCCTGCCCATTCTGGAAAATTTGGATATCGTCACAATTGGCAACGGATTTCAACATTTTTTTTATACCAAAAACCGTAATTGGATCATCGTCCACAATAAAAATACAACTAACTGTCTTCATTAAAATACACATTAAATGTAGTGCCTTTGTCAACTTCACTCTGCACCGTTATACTTCCGCCCATGGCTTCTATCTGGTTCCTTACCAGGTAAAGACCGAAACCTTTGGCATCTTTTCTATTATGGAATGTCTTGTACATTCCGAATATCTTGTCACCGTATTTATTTAAATCTATGCCCATACCATTGTCCGAAATGCTCAGAAGTATTCCTTCACTTGATTTTATGGCATCGATGATTATAAGAGGTGATCTGTTCTTACTTTTGTATTTGACCGCATTGGAGACCAGATTGAGAATTATGCTGTCCAGATAAGCGGGAACACAACTCACTACTATATCTTCCGAAACATTGTTGATGATTTTGGAATCGTTCTTTTCCAAAACTGCAGAAAAGTTTTGCAGGACCTTGACAATGTTCTTTTTGAGGTTCAATTTTTTCTTGGTCGCGGAAGTGTTGGAATTTATATCCACAACTTGGTTCAAATTCCCGAGGGTTTCAAGTAAATTGTCCGAAGCCTGCGATAGCATGTCTATTATGCGTTGTCTTTCTTTGGGGTCATTTTCTGAGTTAAGGAAGCCTAAAAGCATGGAGAAATTTGCTGAATGCGATCGCAAATTGTGGGACACAATGTGTGCAAAACTCACTAATTTTTGGTTTTGCATGGAGGTAATGTCTATCAGGTTATGAAGCTCTTCTTCCTTCTTTTTCATGGAAGTAATGTCCAAGCTCATGCCGATCAGTCCACAAACCTTGCCCTCTAAATCAAAATGCGGGATTTTTGATGTTAGAAAATATGTTGTCTTGCCGTTAAGGGTGCTTGTGGTCTCTTTGCCGATTATAGGAGTGAGATGCTTCATGACCTCGATGTCCTCTTGTCTGGAGACTTTGGCTATTTCTTCATCATACAGGTCAAAGTCATTTTTGCCAATAAGCTCGCCCACCGTTTTGCCGAAATAGTTGCATTCACCTTTATTGACCAACATTTTTCTTGATTCAAGGTCTTTAACGTATACGTTCAATGGGAGGCTGTCTATCAACGTGGATAATAATTGTTGGTGCTCCTTAACCCTGGTTTCGGCCATTTCCTGTTCATGGATGTCCTTAATGGTTCCGAATACCTTGGTGACCTTGCCATTTTTAACAATAGGCTTGCCCGTGACGTGTACCCACCTTTCCTGACCTTGGAAAGTGACCAACATGAGTTTGGTGTCATAGGACTCTTGGTTTTCCTTGACGCGGTGGAACAACATCCCGACTTTGTTTTGGGAATAACCGGTTTTGTAAAAGTTGATGGCTTCGCTTGTAGTGGGGGTATAGTTTTCGGGTACCTGATGTATTCGCTTGGTTTCGTTACACCATGTTAGTGTTTCTGTTTCCACGTCAAATTCCCACCATCCCGTTTTGGATACCTCGACCTTGGTCTCCAGTACATTTTCGAGCCATTTGATTTTTTTATCCTTCTCCACCTCCATGGTAATATCATCGGTTTGTACAATGGTCCCGACCACATTTTCCTCCTTGTCGAACCAAGGGGAGAAATAGCTTTTTAAATAACGGGTGCCATTTGCTGCCGCTCTTTTGTGCTGGATGGTAAAAGGTTTATTTTCTTTAAGTTTTTTATTGAGCTCGGAATTTTCCGGAAACAAGTTATAAACTTTGGTTTTGAGGTCTCCATTTTGTGGAGGGAGATTGAAGAGTTCGAGCCATGAGCACGAAGCATCGAGCAGCCTACCTTCTTTACAAAGAAGTGCCGTTGCCTTGGGCAACTGTTTTAGTAAATAAAATTGGTCAATGCTCTCTGCTGCTTTCAAAACTGGGGGATGTTTAAAAACCTTTTCCTACTCAGGAATTTACAGCCAAAGTAAAATTATTCATTGTTCAAGCGTAGTTAATGTTGTGAAAACACTTATTAATGTGGTATTTACACGAATTGACTAGGTGTGTCAATGTAAGAATCGAAAGAAATTACGTACAGTGCGCTATGTCGGTCAGCGTCAGATTTTTACTTGGCGACCACGGTTTCTGGCACCAAACCGGTATAATCCCCACCGTTTCGGATCACATCACGCACAATCGATGAACTGATGAACGATTTGCCAGAGGATGTCAATAGGAACACTGTTTCAATTTCGGAAAGCTTTCTATTGGTATGTGCAATGGCTTTTTCAAATTCAAAATCGGCAGGGTTCCGCAATCCGCGCAATATAAAATTGGCATCGATCTTTTTGCAGAAGTCCACGGTCATTCCCTTATAGGTGGTCACTTTTATTTTTGGCTCGTCCTTAAAAGCCTCTTCAATAAATTTCACCCGATCTTCTAGGGAGAACATATATTTTTTGTCGGCATTGATTCCGATGGCGATGACCAGTTCGTCAAAAAGTGTGACTCCCCTTTTGATTATATCATAATGTCCTAAAGTAAGTGGGTCGAACGAACCCGGGAACAATGCGCGTCTCATGTTGTGGAATAAAGTTTTTTAAAAATACGGTTTCTATCGCAAAGCTTCAACAATGGCACTGTCAAATAGCTCTTCCAAAGATATTCCAGCGGTTTTGGCCTGTTGGGGCAAAAGGCTTTCCTCCGTCAAACCGGGTGTGGTGTTTATTTCGAGCAGATGGGGTTCGTCACCGATAAAAATAAATTCACTACGTGTATAGCCTTTCAATCCTAGTGCCTTATAAATGAACTCAGCCAATTGTTTAACATTGGTCTCTTGTTTTTCGGAAATTCTTGCAGGGGTGATTTCCTTCGATTTCCCCATATACTTGGCCTCAAAATCAAAGAAATCATTTTCCGAAATAATCTCTGTCGCGGGTAGTACAGTTACTTCACTTTTGTAAGTGATGACCCCTACGGAAACCTCCGTTCCGTCCAAAAAGGATTCTATGATTATCTGGGTGTCCTCCTTGAACGCATCTTCCACTGCCTTTCCCAGTTCTTTTTTGTCGTAGACCTTGGACACGCCATAACTGCTGCCCGCCCTATTGGCCTTTACAAAACATGGGAGCCCAACCTTTTCTACGATGGCCTCCTCGTTTATGGTCTGACCCTTGTTTAAAAAATAAGATGTGGCACATGGCACACCATAAGGTTTGAGGGTGCTCAATAGATCCCGTTTATTGAACGTGAGTGCAGCTTCGTAATGGTTGCAGGAAGTCTGGGGTATACCCAGAAGTTCAAAATATGCTTGCATTAGGCCATCTTCACCAGGGGTGCCATGAATGGCATTGAAAACACAGTCAAACTGTATTTTTTTACCATCGACACCTATGCTGAAATCTGATTTTTCCATGGGGTGTTCCCTGTTGGACCCGTCCAAATAATACCACTTGTCCCTTGTGATGACGATACGGTAGGCATTGTATTTGTCCCTGTCCAGGTATTTGTGAACCACATTACCGCTTTTTATGGAAATATTGTGCTCACTGGAATAGCCGCCCATGATGATGGCAATGTTCTTTTTCATTGACTTAATTAATATCGCGAAGCCAAATTAAAGAAAAAAGGACTGGCTTTCCTATATTTGTTCCGTTAAGGTGAACTACATGAAAAATTTTTTCAACTTTTTAAAGAGCAAGACCTTTCTCATCCAACTCGGATTGGCGGCAGTCGCCATATTGGTTTTGGTGTTCGTGGCACTGCAATGGCTCAAGGGCACTACAAACCATGGTGAGTTTGTGGAGGTGCCGGACTTTTCAAAAATGTCGGTGATGGAGATGCGCAAGGCCGTTGAGGAAGCCGGGCTCAGATATCAGGTTTTGGATTCCTCGGAATACAATCCGGACTACCCAAGATTTTCCATTTTGGATCAGAATCCACCTGCTGGAAACAAGGTAAAGTCCAATCGTAAAATTTATTTTACCGTTAACCCTTCCGGATACAAAAAAGTAAGTGTGCCCGATATTGTACAGGTGACCCAACGTAACGCCTCTTCTATGTTAAGGGCCGTTGGCCTGGATGTGGAGCGCGTAACCTATATCGATGAGCTTGGTAAGGACATGGTCTACCGAATGAAGTACAAGGGTAAGTACATAAAACCTGGCGACCGTTTGCCCAAAACCTCCAAAGTGGAATTGATTTGCGGGAACGGGACCATTCCGGGTAGTGCAAGGGTGCAGGCTGATTCCAACTAAATATGGATACTTCCGAAAATTTGGACGAACTTTCGCAGGACGACCTTTATGAACATCACGGTTTTGTGGCGTCCAAAGGACAAGAGCCCTTGCGGGTGGACAAATTCTTGATGAACTTTATCGAGAACGCCACCAGGAACAAAATTCAACAAGCAGCCAAAAAAGGCCATATATGGGTGAATGGCTCCATCGTAAAACAAAACTATAAGGTAAAGGCCGGTGATGAGGTAAAGGTGATGTTCGAGCATCCTCCTTATGAGTTTTTGTTGACCCCCGAGGACATTCCTTTGGATATTGTTTATGAAGACGATGTGCTCCTGGTAGTGAACAAACCGGCAGGTATGGTAGTGCACCCCGGGCATGGCAATTATTCTGGAACATTGATCAACGCGCTGGTCTATCATTTTGAAAATCTTCCCAATAATAGTTCTGACAGGCCAGGACTTGTACACAGAATCGATAAGGATACATCCGGCTTATTGGTCATTGCCAAAACCGAATCGGCAATGACTCATCTGGCCCAACAGTTTTTTGAGAAGAGCAGTGAGCGTGAATATGTTGCTCTGGTCTGGGGCAATGTGGAAGAGGATGAAGGAACCATAGAAGGACATATTGCCCGCAATCCCAAAAACCGATTGCAGATGATGGTGTTCCCGGATGGGAGCGATGGAAAGGAAGCTGTTACCCATTACAACGTGATCGAACGTTTGGGATATGTTACCTTGGTTTCCTGCAAACTGGAAACCGGAAGGACCCATCAGATTAGAGTGCACATGAAATACATTGGGCATACCTTGTTCAACGACGAACGTTATGGTGGCGATAAAATATTAAAGGGCACCACCTTTACCAAGTACAAACAGTTTGTTGAAAACACTTTTAAAGTATTGCCAAGACAGGCCCTCCATGCCAAAACCCTTGGGTTTGAGCATCCAGTGACCGGGGAATTTATGCGATTTGACTCTGAATTGCCAGAGGATATGGTCAATGGAATAGAGAAATGGCGTGGGTATGCCAAGCACCACGAATCATAGGTTTCTTCAATTACGAGATTGAAAACACCATTGGGATATGCTTCCAAAAAAGTAAAAAGCTCGTTATTTTTACCAAAAACAGTAGAAGATGAAAATTGTGATATCACCGGCAAAGTCCCTAGACTACGATACAGCTTTGCCTACATCAACATATACCCAGCCCCAATTTTTGGAACAAGCTGAAAAGCTCAATACCGTATTGAAAAAGAAAAAGCCCAAAGCATTGGCCGATCTAATGTCCATTTCGGATAAACTGGCCGACCTGAACTGGGAACGAAATCAAAAGTTTGAGCTACCCTTTACTGCCGATAATGCAAGACCTGCCATTTATGCCTTCAGTGGGGATGTATACCAGGGCTTGGACGCCTACACCATTCCGGAGGACAAGTTGGACCGATTACAGGACACCCTCAGAATTTTGTCCGGTCTTTACGGTGTACTCCGACCATTGGATTTGATGCAGCCCTATAGATTGGAAATGGGCACACAATTAAAAGTGGGCAGAAAAAAGAACCTGTACGAGTTTTGGAAAGGGGAAATCACCGAATCCTTGAACAAGGAACTCCAGGAGGACGAGCTGTTCGTGAATCTGGCAAGCAACGAATACTTTAGTGCCGTAGACGTCAAAAACTTGAAAGTTCCCGTTATCTCGCCGGTATTCAAGGATTGGAAAAACGACAAGTTGAAAATCATCAGTTTCTACGCCAAAAAAGCTCGGGGTTCCATGGTACGGTATATTCTCGATTCAGGTGCCGAAACTTTGGAAGACATCAAAAACTTCAACTACGACGGGTACTTGTACAGTGAAGAACATACCGTGAAGGCAAATGAACCCGTGTTCATTCGATAAAAAACTTTGGTAAAATCCGAAGTAATCTTTAAGTTATAGTCGACAAGGCATGTTGTTACGATTAAAGGACGCATGCCTTAAATTGTGATACGCTTAAATTTGGACCCGAGGTTACGGTTTATTCACGAACTTTGGGTGTTTGTCTTTATTTTAACACTAACATAAAAAATATACATGCAACAGCAGACCAAACGGTTAGAGGAATTTAAAAAATCGGTAACCAATAAGTTCAATATCTATAATAGTCTATTCCTAAGTTTACCATACAAGAATGTGGAAAACGTGGGGATATTGATTCCACTTTTATTGGATCAATGCGAGAAAGGACTCAAAGCAGGTAAAGAACCCCAAGAGATCTTGGAAGTGTTCTTCTCAAATTTTGTCGATATCCAGGATGAGCGCGAACGATTGGACTTTATGTTCAGGATTGTCCAATATGTGGAGCGCCAAGTGGTGCTCTATGACAGTGTGGAGGATTCCGCTTTTCCAAAATTACAGGAATACAGTAGTTCACTGACCATCAAGGATTATTTTGAATTGGTGAACCGTACCAAAAACTGGGACAAGGTATCCAAAAAACTATCCACCTTCAGTGCACGTATAGTTTTAACGGCCCACCCAACACAGTTTTATACCCCTGCAGTTCTGGATATCATTGCCGAACTACGTTCGTTGATAGACGAGGACAGAATTCATGATATCGATGTCACCCTCCAACAATTGGGTCTTACCTCTTTGATCAATGCCAAAAAGCCAACACCATTGGACGAGGCCAAAAACATTATTTATATTCTTCGAAACACTTATTACGATGCAGTTGGCGAGCTGTACCAATATGTGAAGAGCAATATACGTGACGACAAGTTCGAGAACTATAACCTGATGAAGCTCGGGTTTTGGCCGGGTGGTGACCGTGATGGAAACCCATTTGTAACCGCCGATATTACAAAACAAGTGGCCGATGAACTGAGGTTGACCTTGATGAAGTGTTACTATAACGAGTTAAAAGACCTTAGGAAGAAATTGACCTTTAAGAGCATGCAGGGCGAGATCAATGAATTGAGTTCCAAATTGTACAAGGCCATGTTCGACCCCAATGCGCCAATCTCCTATGAGACGATCATTGGCCATTTGAGTGCAGTAAGGGCACAATTGGTGGATCATTACCATGAGCTCTATTTGGATGAGTTGGACCAATTTATCGATAAGGTCCATATCTTCAAAACCCATTTTGCCACTTTGGATATCCGTCAGGACCACAGCAAGCACTTTATGGTCGTCGAATCCGTGTTAAAAAAGCAGGGCATCATTAAGGAAAACCTTGATGAGCTCAAGGATAAGGAATTGGTGAAATTATTATTGGAAGACAATTTTAAGCTCGACCCAAAGGATTTTGAAGACGATATTGTAAAGGATACCATTGTCAATATCCAAAATTTGAAGACCATTCAAGAAACTAATGGAGAGGATGGATGTAACCGATATATCATCAGTAACTCAGAAGATGTTTTTGCCGTACTGTTCGTATTCGGTCTATTTAGATGGTGCGGATGGGACGAGAAAGAAATCACTTTCGATATAGTTCCATTGTTCGAGACCATGAAAGGTATGGAGGCTTCCGAAGAAGTGATGCAAACCTTGTTCGATATTCCGAAGTATAGACAACATTTGGAGCGCAGAAGGGATATACATACCATAATGTTGGGCTTTTCCGATGGTACAAAAGATGGCGGTTACCTGAAGGCCAACTGGTCCATCCTAAAAACCAAGGAGACGCTAAGCAAAGTCTGTAAGAAAAATGGAATCGCCGCTATTTTCTTTGATGGTAGGGGAGGACCGCCAGCACGAGGAGGAGGTAAGACACATAGGTTCTATGCCGCCCAGACCAAGGATGTGGCCAATCACGAAATACAATTGACCATTCAAGGACAGACCATTACCAGTACCTATGGAACAAAGGAGCAATTTATGCACAATTCCGAGCAATTGCTCACTGCCGGACTGAGCAATAACCTCTTTGGAAAGGAACTCACTATATCGGCCGCACAACGAAAGTTGATAGAAGAACTTTCCGAGTCGAGTTTTGACAAATATGATGCCCTAAAACAGCATGAAAAATTTATTCCTTATTTGGAGAATAGAAGTACATTGAAGTATTATACCAAGGCCAATATTGGAAGTAGACCAGGGAAACGTGGCAATAAAAAACAGCTGACCCTATCCGATTTGCGTGCCATTTCCTTCGTAGGTTCATGGAGCCAGTTAAAACAGAACGTGCCTGGTTATTTTGGCCTTGGAACGGCACTGCAAAAACTAAAGGATGAAGGAAGGCTCGGTGAGGTGAAAAAACTGTACAAAGAAGTCCCATTTTTTAAGGCTTTAATGTTGAATAGTATGATGTCCTTGGCAAAATCCAATTTCGATTTAACAAGCTACATGAAGGATGATCCCGAGTTCGGTGATTTCTGGAACATTCTGCACGAAGAATTCCAGCTGTCCAAAAAGATGCTCTTGCAGATTTCCGGTCTCAAAATCTTGATGGAGGACGAGGCTGTTTCAAGGGAGTCCGTGAAGATCAGGGAAAAAATAGTATTGCCTTTGTTGGTCATACAGCAAAATGCATTGTACCATATCACACAAAATTCGGAATACAAGGAACTTTACGAGAAAATCGTGACACGTTCCCTATATGGAAATATCAACGCCAGTAGAAACTCCGCCTAGATAGATAAGGATTGGGTTCGACACTTTTTAAACATACACACCCGTATGCCCCCTTTTTGTTAAAGGAGGCCACTAAGTTGATCGTAGGTACACTTCCTCCTCCCCGGTTTACCACTGGGGAGCTTAAACCACAAGATGTGGATTTTTGCTATGGAAGCAGCAATGGTCAGTTATGGCCCATTTTGGATAGGATATTCAATCTGGGACTTTCCTATGAAACCAGCGAGGAGGCCATTCAAGAACGGAAGAGGTTCTTGATGGAACATAAAATTGGAGTGTGCGATATCGTGGAGAGCGCGGAACGTGAAAAAATCGATGCCTCTGATCTGGGGATGCAAAATGTGGTCCTACGTGATTTAGTGGGCTACTTGAGAGAATATCCCAATATCCAAACCCTTTTGTTTACCGGAGGGAACAGTAAGAATGGTCCCGAATACTTCTTTCGTCGACAGCTTAAGGAGCATGGTCTTAGGTTAAGGGTGATTTCCGATCAGGTGCCCCGAATCCATCATTTGGAACTTCCCATGAATCCATCCAATTCCCCAATACCAAAGTCCAGAATTGTAAAAACAGTCTCTTTAATCGCACCCTCCGGTGCAGCCAATAGGGCGGTTGGGAGTCTCCAAGCTTATAAAGATCTAAAGGGCAAGAACCCTGAATTCAATACGTTGGATTTTAGAGTTCTGCAATACAGCAAGTTTTTTACTTCAGATTCGCTATAACACAATTGGATAACAAGCCAGTGATTACTGATTAGCCAACTTTTAGGCAATTGGACGATTTAATTGATTGCCGATTTATTAATACAGTTACTTTTTCCGAAAATTTTAAGATTGACCATTAACAACATTGTATTGTTCGACGGTGTTTGCAATTTGTGCAGTGGATTTGTGCAATTTGTGATCAAAAGGGAGAAGAACAGTAATATTTCATTTGCCTCATTACAGTCTGAAGAAGGGCGACGACTATTAAAAGAATATGGCGTTGATTCCTCTTCCGTGGATTCCATTGTATTTATCAAAAATGAAAAGGCCTATATTAAAAGTAAGGCGTTCTTTGAGATTATCCAGAATTTAAAAGCACCGTGGCCCCTATTGAGAATATTTTCATTTCTACCTCTTAGATTCAACAATGCTGTTTATGACCTAATTGCAAAAAATCGATATAAGATGATGGGCAAGAAGGAAAGTTGTTGGTTGCCATCGAAAAGCATGTCTAATAGATTCATAGATACTATAGGATGAAAATTTTATCAAGGAAGAATTATATTTTCTTCATAGCTGCCATTTTTTTACTGCCGAACCTTTTTGTTATGGCTTTGGGTATTGAGAGTTTTCCTTACACACAAGCACCGATGTTCGGACATTACATAGACTCGAACACCAAATTATATCTTCTAAAATTTGAAGGGCATACTGCCGATGGTAGTGTTGACCTCGTAGATTATTATGGTAAATCGGAGTTAAGATTTATTAGGCATTTTTTTAGTAAGGTGTACGGCTCTTCCGATTACTTTACACCATTTTCTGGTCGGGTATTGGAAGATGAGGAGAGATTTCACGAAAGGTTGACATTGTTTTTTGATAGCTACCAGAAATTTCTTTGGGAGGAGTATCAACTTAAATTCGATAGTATCGAGGTTAAAATTGCCCAAGTGGATAGTGAAAGAAACATTGTTCGTGATTATAGACCATTCGGAACCTATAATTGCGCAAGTAAGGAATATAAAGTAATAATGGATTAGTATTATGATCAAGTCAATTTTAAATCAAATACTCAAGTTTTTAAGTAACCCTTTATTTACACTAAGAATTTTTTTAACCTTATTGATTGGTAAAAATGCTTTAGAGCGGTTAAATTTTTTGATCGGTGTTAAGAATAACGAGACCTATGAACTTTCATTGACCTGGATCAATAGTATGATTCCAAAGGAGATGTTGGTAAATCAAAGTAATTTTGAATTCTATTATTACCTGATCATAGTATGCACAATTACTGCAGTTGTTGGAATATTTGGGAGGTTGAGCATATTTTTATTGGCATTCACCGCTATTATGATGAACGGTATGGTGGAAGGAATTGGGATTTTTGACCATAACCTTTCTTTACCTAGTCAAATCTATTTTATCCTAGCGTTTTTGCCAGGCACATTGTCCTACTCGATTGATAAGTGGGTGATGGGCAAAATATGGAAGAAGAAAGATTTTGTTAGGGCCGATAATAAAATTATTAAAATGAGTACAAATGTTATTCTACTTGTAGTGGCATTTACTTATTTTACAGCGGGCGTTTCCAAATTAAGATATGGAGGGATTGAATGGTTGGATGGTTCGACTCTTAGCTTCTATATTCAGGATAAAATGATGGATTATGAGGAAGGAAAAAAGCAAATATTAATGGGTAGGAGCGTTGACGAAAATGATTTTGTTTGGAAAGGCCCCTATGGACTTTATTCTCATACATATGGGAATTACCGAACCTCGCCAACAAATAGAGCTTTTAATTCTTGGTTAGGCTCTAACAAGTTTTTGATGTCTACGATTTCTATCCTAACTGTTTTGTTGGAATTAGCTGGTTTTATTGTGTTTGTAAATCCAAGATTAAGAAATATTTTTCTTGTATCCGTAATTATAATGCATAGTGTCATTGGTTATACCATGGGGCTAAGCTTTTCATATTATAGGGTAATCTGTGTTTTGCTAATGGATTGGAAAACAGTATATGCAGATCTTGCCTCTATATATCACATGCTTAAACAGCGAAAGACAAAGTTGATCTATAGGTTGCAGGGTCGTTAAAAAGCATATCCCAAACTTTCGTTATTTACAATTAGATTTATTTCACTTTTTTGGAATTTAATTGAATCATATTTTTTGTTTTTAGCAGCAACTAAAGCATTATTTAATCTTTTTCTCCGTTATCCCCGTAGATATATAGATGGATAAATGAAAAATATTGAATTATGAAATCAATGACCAAAATCGTAGGGGTTGTTTGTGCAGTATTATTGTTCGGATCATGTTCCGTACATAGAAGAGCAGGAAATAGTGCAACAGCTCCCGGACAAGTGAAAAAGATTACAGGTGCCCAGAGTGCCAAGGAGTATGCTCCCGGACAACAAAAGAAGAATGGCAATAACCTATAGTTTTTGCAACTTATATTCTATAAAAAGCCCCATTTTTAAGGGGCTTTTTTACTGTTGATGTATTTTATGTTTTAATCTATCGATGTCGACAGAATGCTATAAAAAGCCTTTATGCCATAAGCCAATTGGCCAATTTTAATATTCTCGTTAGGACTGTGTTGATTGTTGTCGGGATTAACGACCGGAACAATAAAGGCAGGTATCTTCAACTCGTTGATAAAAGGTGCAATTGGTACAGTTCCTCCCATGGTACGTATCTGGATGACATCTTCTCCAAAACTTTGGTCGAGGGTGTTTACGATAAAATCACCATATCTATTGTCCAGATCTGTCCGGAACGCATCGGTTACACTACCTTCTTTTACAGTTACAATATTATCAAACTGCATACGCTCCTCGAGCGAGGGAGTGTGGTCCAGTACTTTGTAACCCTGCTTGGCAATATGGTCCTTTACCAATTGTTTCAATCGATGGCCATCGCTCTCCACGACCAATCTGAGATCCAGTTCGGCAGTGGCATTTTCGGGAACAATGGTCCTGGCCTTTTCACCTATCCATCCAGAACCCAAACCACGTATGTTCAGCGAGGGATACTGTAGTGCTTCCTGATAGAACCCACCCACTTTTTCCGCTGTTTTAAACTGGAGTTTTTCCGCAATTGCTTTATCACTGTCGGGAACACGCTTTAAAATCGAGTCTGTTTTTTCATCAATGGAAATACCATCATAATATCCTCGAATGGTCACCCTCCCTTCAGTATCTTTCATGGTAGCCAATAATTGAGCTAACTGAAACCCTGGATTTGGAGCATAATTACCATAATGACCACTATGCTGAGGTTTGATCGGACCATAAGTGGTAAGGGTCATAGTGGTGATGCCACGACACCCATATACCACTGTCGGTTTTTCCGAGGCATGTACCGGTCCATCCACTATCATCAAAAAATCGGACTCCAAGAGTTCCCGATATTGTTTTACAGCGGCCGGTAGGGGTTTGCTGCTCTTTTCTTCCTCACTGTCCAAGATTACCTTGATATTAAAAGGAATTTCCGTACCATCTTTCCTCAATAGGTCCATGGCGTTCAAGAGCATTACTATAGGTGATTTGTCATCGGAGGTAGAACGTCCGAACAAGCGCCAATCATAATTGATGTCATCATCCAACTCATCAAAGGAGACGGTTTCATATTCTCCGTCCTTGGGAGCTTTTAATACTACTTGATAGGGATTCGGCTGATCCCACTTGGAAGGATCAACGGATTGACCATCAAAATGCATATAAATAAGTACCGTCGGTTTTTCGCTGCTCACCGGGGTGGCCGCAAAGAACAATGGCAGTCCCTCGGTGTCCAATACGGCTGTATTGAAACCTCTATCCCCAAATTTTCGCTTGAGCCACATAATGTTACGATCGATATCCGCCGCATCCAGGGCATCGTTCGGAATTGCAATAAATTCACGGATCTCGTTGATGGCATCGGCCACCTGCGATTTAACCGCCATATCATCCTGTGCCAACAGGTTTAAGCTAAGGAAAAGGGAAACTAAGGATAAGGTTTTTTTCATGGAAGGAATCGTATAGATTTTAAGGGTTGTAATTTAACGAATTTGACTCACAAAGTCAGCAATTCCATGTACTCCATTTGCTGTTAAATGTTTGATGAATGCCGATCCGATAATTGCTCCTTTCGCCTTTTGGGTCGCTTGCTCAAAAGTTTCCGAGTTACTGATTCCAAAGCCGACTATCTGTGGATTGTCGAGGTCCATTTGGGCAATGCGCTCAAAATAATCGGATTGTTCTATACCGAAACCCTGTTTTGCCCCTGTTGTGCTTGCAGAGCTGACCATATAAATAAAGCCATCGGAAGCTTTGTCAATGGCATTGATGCGCTCGTCACTGGTCTGTGGTGTAATCAGGAAGACATTGATCAAACCATGCTTTTTAAAAATTGTCTCATACTCTTGTTTGTAGACATCCAAGGGCAAATCGGGAAGAATCAATCCATCGATACCTATTTCTTCGCATTTGGCACAAAACTCTGCTACGCCATACTGTAGTACTGGGTTAAAATATCCCATCAAGATAAGCGGAATGGAAACCGACTTGCGGATATCCCTTAATTGTTGGAACAAGAGTGCCGTGTTCATTCCATTTTTTAATGCTATAGTGGAACTTTCTTGAATGGTGGGGCCGTCGGCCAAAGGGTCACTGAAAGGGAGTCCTATTTCGATGAGGTCCACACCGTTCTTTTCCAACTCTTGGATGATTTGTACGGTATCCTCCAGATTTGGGTAGCCTGCAGAAAAGTATATGGATAGGATTTTTTTGTCCTCTTTTAGTTTTTGCTTGATTCTGTTCATAATTTGAAATAATCAATATAGTTCTGTAAATCTTTGTCGCCACGACCGGAAAGGTTCACTACCACAACATCTTCAGGTTGGAACTTTCTATCCTCAAAAATGGCCAGGGCATGCGATGATTCTATGGCAGGTATGATGCCTTCCAGTTTGCAAAGTTCCAAGCCCGCCTTCATGGCATCGTCATCGGTTATGGAAATAAATTCTCCACGTCCAGATGTATATAAATGCGCGTGCATGGGTCCGACACCTGGGTAATCAAGACCGGCAGAAATGGAATAGGGTTCTGTAATCTGACCATCTTGTGTCTGCATCAACAATGTTTTGCTTCCATGGATAATGCCCACCTTTCCCAAAGCGGAAGTTGCGGCACTCTCCCCCGAATCAATGCCTTTTCCTGCTGCCTCAACGGCAATGATGCCGACCTCGGGGACATCAAGATAATGATAAAAGGCCCCTGCGGCATTACTTCCGCCGCCGACACAGGCCACAACATAATCTGGGTTTTGCCTGCCTTCTTTTTCTAGGAGTTGACCTTTGATTTCTTCGGATATCACCGATTGGAAACGGGCCACCATATCGGGATAGGGATGTGGCCCAACTACCGAACCTATGATATAATGCGTGTCCACTGGATTATTGATCCAGTCACGGATCGCCTCATTGGTCGCATCTTTCAAGGTTTTACTGCCCGATGTGGCCGGTCTAACCTCGGCTCCCAACATTTTCATGCGGGCCACGTTCGGTGCTTGGCGGGCGATGTCGATTTCACCCATGTATACCACACATTCAATGCCCATTAATGCACATACCGTAGCAGTTGCCACCCCATGCTGACCGGCACCGGTCTCTGCAATGATCCTATGCTTGCCCAATTTTTTTGCCATCAGTATTTGTCCGATAGTATTATTGACCTTGTGGGCCCCAGTATGGCAGAGGTCCTCGCGCTTAAGGTAAATTTTGGTGTTATACTTCTCGGATAGTCGCTTTGCAAAATATAAAGGGGTCGGTCGACCTACGTAATCCTTCAGTAATTGATGGAATTCATCCTTAAAGGAAGGTTCTTCCATAATGCTCAGATAATTTTGGCGAAGCTCCTCGCAATTGGGATATAGCATTTCGGGGATAAAAGCTCCCCCAAATTCACCGTAGTACCCCCTTTCATCGGCATGATAACTGTTCATCGTTTCTTGTTTACTGGTTATGACCGCTTTGCAGCGAATCTATAAATATGTTTAGATCTTGAATATTTTTTAATCCTGGAGCTGTCTCAAACTTACTATTGACGTCAATGGCAAAACAATGTACGGAAGCAGGGCTTTTTAAAAAATCCTGCAACTTTCCAATGGAATCCAAACCTATGCCACCACTTAAAAAGTAGGGCTTGTCAGATGGATATTTTTCCAAAACTGACCAATCAAATGTATAGCCATTACCTCCAGGTAGTTTTCCCTTGGTATCGAAAAGAAAATAATCACAGACTCCTTCAAACTCCCTTAGTACATCGAAATCAAAATCATCTTTGATAGAAAATACTTTGATGATGTCTGGATTTTTCGGCTGCGCTCGAAATGATGGAAAGTTGGATTTTAGATCGGAGCAATACTGAACACTTTCCTTTCCATGGAGTTGCACGGCATCCAACTGATAAAGGGCCGTTTTCTCCAAGACCTCTTCCAATGGGGAATCCACAAAAACCCCTACTTTTTTTATGGAACTGGACAATACAGGCATCTCTCCCGAAAAATAACGGGAAGAAGGTTCCCAAAAGATAAACCCCAAATAATCGGGCTGTAATTCTGCCACTTCTTCCGGGTTATGGTTCATGCCACAAATTTTCAGTTTCATGGTGCTGATTAAGAAATTAGTCCAGTAATAAATTTTTTGGCGCTTGCCCCAGGATCATCGGTCTTCATAAAATTCTCCCCGATCAAAAAGCCTCTGTAACCAAACTCTTTTAAATCACGAATGGCATCCACAGAGCTGATTCCGCTCTCCGAGACTTTTACAAATTCATCAGGAATCTTAGTGGAGAGTGATTTACTTATGTCCAAATCTACCTCAAATGTCTTTAGGTTACGGTTGTTCACACCCAACATGTCCAAACTGGGCATTAGGGATTTCTGCAGTTCTTCTTCATTGTGCACTTCCAGGAGTACATCCAGTCCCAGACCCTTTGCAACTTCGGAAAAAGTTTTAATCTCTTCTTTGGACAATATTGCTGCGATCAGCAGAATAACATCGGCGCCGTATGCCTTGGCCTCTGCAATCTGGTATTCATCTATGATGAATTCTTTTCTCAGAATGGGAATATTGGAGGATGCCCTTGCAAGGATCAAATCGTCCAAGGAACCACCGAAATATTTTCCATCGGTCAAAACGGACATGCCAGAGGCTCCGGCATCGGTATACCCTTTGGCTACATCTTGAACGCTCAGGTCTTGGTTGATGACCGATTTGGAGGGGGAACGGCGTTTGTGCTCGGCTATGATTCCCGAATCGCTTTTGCGCAAGACCTCGGCCAATGAAATTGAGGTGCGTTCCATCATCACCGAAGCTTCCAGTTGCGGAAGGGTGACCAGCGATTTTTTTAAAGCCACCTCTTTGCGTTTATCCGCTACTATTTTATCTAGTATGTTCATTTTCTGTTGTTGTTGCTCCGCGTTTGATGCGGAATCCATTTCTTTAATGTCCATTGGATTCCCGCTTTCGCAGGAATGACAATTTGATCAAATTTAGTCCTTACTCAATTCCTGCAATTTCTTTAATGCCGACAGTCCTTTACCACCAAACAAGGATTCTTTTGCTTTCTCAAAACCTTCTTTAGGGGAAGTACCTTTTACCGTGGCAATTGCGACCCCTGCGTTGGCACAGACAACATTGTTCTGGGCTTCGGTGCCTTTTCCCTGTAGAATATCCATGAAAATTTGGGCGGATTCAGCGATATCGGCACCACCTACGATTTCTTGCTGCGAAACTTTCTCCACTCCAAAATCCTTTGGAGCGAGCATGGCTTCTGTGCTGTTCGATATGGTTTTGGTGTCGCCTGTCAACGATATTTCATCATATCCATCCAATGCGTTTAAAATGGTGAACCTCTTATCCGTGTTCTGGTACAGGTAGCCGTACATTCTGGCCAACTCCAAATTATATACCCCTACCATTTGATTTTTTGGAAATGCAGGGTTTACCATGGGTCCCAACATATTGAAAAAGGTTTTGACCGCCAATTCCCTCCGGATGGGGGCTACATTTTTCATGGCTGGGTGGAACAAAGGGGCGTGCAGTACACAAATACCAGCTTCCTCTATGGTTTTTTTGAGGAAATCGGCATCGTTACTGAACTTGATGCCCAAAAATTCCATGACGTTGCTGCTTCCGCACTTGGAAGATACCCCGTAGTTGCCGTGTTTGGTCACATGGATTCCTGCACCGGCCGTTACAAAAGATGCCAAAGTGGAAATGTTGAAGGTGTCTTTTCCGTCGCCACCGGTCCCACAAAGGTCGATCGGGTCGTATTCGGTCAAGTCCACTGCCAAACAAAGTTCCAACAGGGCGTCGCGGAAACCTTCAAGTTCCTCAATGGTCACACTTCGCATCATATAAACGGTAAGGAAAGCGGCAATTTGGGAGGTATTGTAATCTCCCTTGGCAATGTTCACCAAAATTTGCTTGGCCTCTTCCTTTGGAAGTATCTCGTGATTGATCAGTTTATTTAAAGTCTCTTTCATTGTTCTTCTTTGTCATCCCGTACCTGTTGCGGGATCTAATTTTTATTTCTGTTGGATTCCTTCTTTTGCAGGAATGACAATCGTTTTATTCTTGCTTGTCATTCCGCAATTGATCCGGAATCTTTTATTCAATTTATTTGTATTCCTGCTTCCCTTCGATTTCGTTAAGGGTACTGCAGGAATGAGATCATACTAACTTTCCAACCAATTCTCAAGCATTTGTTTGCCTTCAGGTGTCAAAACTGACTCTGGGTGAAACTGCACGGCCGTAACATCGAGTTCTTTATGTCGTAGGGACATTACTTGTCCGTTTTCATCCAGTGCGGTAGCTTCCAAAACTTCAGGAAGGTCAGGGTCCACTACCCATGAATGGTATCTACCTACCTGAAGGGTCTTGGCCATGTTCTGATAGATAGGGTCGTCCTTGGTCACGATAATGGCGGTGTCCACTCCGTGGTATACCTCATCTAAATTGATCAGGGTTCCCCCAAATACCTCTCCGATTGCTTGGAGCCCCAGGCAAACTCCAAAAATCCGTTTGGTCGGTGCATAGGTCTTGATGATCTCCTTTAACAGTCCGGCCTCATCTGGTATTCCCGGTCCAGGGGAGAGGACGATGTATTTGAACGGTTCCACTTCGTCCAAGGTGAGTTGGTCGTTCCGTTTTACAGTGACCTCACAATCCAAATCTTCCAGATAGTGCACCAAATTATAGGTGAAACTATCGTAGTTGTCTATCATTAAAATCTTTCGTCCCATGGCTTAGATTGTTTCGGCAATTTCCAGCGCTTTGGTCAGTGCGCCCAGTTTATTGTATGTTTCTTGAAGTTCGTCATCAGGATTGGACGCTGCTACCAAACCAGCTCCGGCTTGGTAATACAGGTCATGGTCCTTGCTCAAAAATGTCCGGATCATAATGGCGTGGTTAAAGTTGCCCTCGAAATCCATGAACCCAATGGCGCCACCGTAGTAGGAACGACTTGTTTTTTCGTACTTTTCAATAAGTTGCATGGCCATATGCTTGGGTGCACCGCTCAAAGTCCCGGCCGGGAACGTATCGGCGACCACTTTCATGGTGGTACTGTCCTTTTTCTTTTGTCCCGTTACTTTTGATACCAAATGGATGACATGGGAAAAATACTGGACTTCGCGATAGGTTTCCACGTTTACGGTATTGCCATTGCGGCTCAAATCGTTTCGTGCAAGATCCACAAGCATTACATGTTCGCTGTTCTCTTTTTCGTCCTGTGCCAATTTTTTGGCCAGTTCGGCATCTTTTTCATCGTTTCCGGTACGTTTATAGGTGCCTGCTATGGGATGAATCTCTGCTTTCCCATCCTTTACGATAAGTTGCGCCTCGGGTGAGCTTCCGAATATTTTAAAATTGCCGTAATCAAAATAGAAAAGATAAGGGGAAGGGTTTATAGAACGGAGTGCCCTATATACATTGAATTCGTCCCCCTTGAATTTTTGTTTGAACCTTTTGGAGAGCACCAACTGAAATACATCGCCACGCTGACAATGCTTTTTGGCCAATTCCACGTGTTCTTTGTATTCTTCATCCTTTAAGTTGGATTCGGGTTCTCCCTCTTTATGGAAATTGTAGGATGAGAAGGTGCGAACATTGAACAATTGTTCAATTTCATCCACATTGCTTTCTGAATCATAGCAGTGGGCAAACAAATAGGCCTCATTTTTAAAATGGTTGATGGCGATGATGTTCTTGTACACTGCATAATAAATATCCGGAATGCTTACGGAATCTTCCTTTTTGGAAATCTTCACATCCTCAAAATAGCGAACAGCATCGTAGGCCATGTACCCGAACAAGCCATTGTTGATGAATTTGAAATCATTCTGGGCAACTGAAAACTTTTGCGAGAAATTATGGATGACTTCGGTCACATCGATATCAGGGGTTATTTGGGTAACTTCTTTGTTACCATCGGGAAACCGTTGGGTAATGATCTCGTTTTCTACCTTGATGGATGCGATCGGGTTGCAACAGATATATGAAAAGCTGTTGTCGTTGGCATGGTAATCGCTACTTTCCAAAAGAATACTGTTTGGAAATTTATCCCGGATTTTTAGATAAACACTCACGGGCGTAATGGTGTCCGCAAGTATTTTTTTGTAATGTGTCTTAAGGGTATAACTCATTTTGAAACTGCTATAAATTAAAAAAGGCCTGTCGTGATGACAAGCCTCTTGTATGGTTATAATGGGGACTTAACTCACGACGTTTGACATAAGTTTATCCACCACCAGGTATTTGCTATTCTGTTATTCATTGCATCAAATATAGGGAGGAATTTTTAACGGGACAACAATGTTTTGTTTAAAATAAAAAATCCCGCTCAAGATTAGCTCGAACGGGATTTTCACACACTAAACAGTAGTTGATTACATCTGTAGGTCAACTACCAAATCAAATTCATCGTAGATCAGTTTGTCCTTGGCGGTACCAATGATTCCAGATCCGTATTTTACATCGTACTTGGTTCTGTCCACTTTCAAAGTAGCAGTAGCTTTGTCCCCGTAAACGGATACATCAAAACTAACAGGCTCTGTGGTGCCTTTTATAGTAAGGTCGCCAGTTACTGCATAAGAATTTTTACCTGTAGATTTTACTTTGGTGAAAACCAATTTAGCCGTTGGGTGATTGGCAGTTCCAAAAAAGTCGTCGGACTTTAAGTGACCGTCCAATTGGCCTTTATAATCTCCTTCCAAATCGGTCGTGTTGATGCTTGTCATATCCACAACAAACTCGCCGCCTACCAATTTGTCACCATCAAACTCCAAAGCACCGGACTCCAGAGAGATCGTTCCTGTGTGAGAACCACCGACCTTATAACCTTTCCAGGTTACAGTGCTTTCGGAAGTCTTTACTTCTTTGGTTTCCTTTTTGATAGGGTTTGCAACTGCTGAGGCTCCAAAAAGAGTGACCAAGGCTAAACTTAAAATTGTCTTTTTCATGATTGTTTAAAATTTCTGTTTCTAATTGTTAAGGGTTCAATAATTATATAATTGTAAATAATTCTTCTTTTGATTTGCGGACCTTGGGCAAATGCTGTGTAGCATCTTCCTCTGAACGATAACCTACGGCCAAAACTACGGCAGCGTTCAGGTTTTTCTCGTTCAACCCTAAGATTTCATTGTACTTTTCAGGTTCAAAGCCTTCCATTGGGCATGTATCGATCTTCAACTCCGCAGCGGCCTGCATCAAGTTTCCAAAAGCTATGTAGGCTTGTTTTGTGGTCCAGCTGTTTTTGGTTTCCACCGGAAGGTCGATAAGCTTGGATTTCATAAAATCGGAATATCCTTTAAGTCCTTCCAATGGAATATTTCGGGTTTCGCTAACATTGGCCACGAAATCATCTACCAATTCTTCTCCAAAATCGGCGGCATTGGCAAAAACGATGATGTGGGATGCATCAGTTATCTGGGATTGGTCCCAAGAAGCAGGTTTTAATTGCTCTTTTACGTTTTGATCGGATACCACGATCACATGATAAGGCTGCAATCCATAGGAGGATGCGCTCAAACGAGTGGCCTCCAATAGGGTTTCTAGGTCATCTGCCGAAATCTTTTTGGTGGGATCAAATTTTTTGGTGGCATAGCGCCATGTTCTATTTTCAATAACTGTACTCATTGCTATATCTAAAATTTATCTAATAGTGTATTTAATAGTTCCAACTCCTTTTTATCAAAGTTTTCAAAGATTGTCTTATGAGCGTTGGACAATGCACTGTCCATCTGTTCCAGAGCTTTAAGTCCATTATCTGTAATGACAATCTCCACTTTTCGTCTGTTAGAGGGGCATACCGTTCTGTTGACGAATCCCTTTGCCAAAAGTTTGTCCACCAATCGGGTCGTATTGCTCATTTTGGTGACCATACGTTCATTCAAGGTGGATAGGTTGGCCGGTTTGCCCTGTTGACCTCTTAATATTCTTAATACATTGAATTGTTGAAGGGAAACTTCAAAAGGCTTCAGGGCAACGTTCATTGCTTCGTTCACCTTATTGTGAACTAATTGCAAGTGAATCAAAGTCCTAGGTTCCAAAGGAATTTCTTTTGAGGTTTTTATGATTTCTTCAACATTCATGTATAAACAATATTTGTATATACAAATGTATGTCGATTTTGTTCGCCCATCCAAATTTTTGATCGATAAATTTTTGTTAAAGAGAGGGAAGTCGATCTCTGGATGGTTAATTTTATGGCTTTAAACAGCAGTAAATGAGTAGGTTAATATTTTTCAGCTTCCTTGTGTTTTCTTTGGCTGGTTGTGTTGAAAAGCAAGGGGCAAAGACTGATAACGAGGACAGTACGAACCATGAAATGGTTGAAGATGAAGTAAATGGACGTATTGATGTGAATTTTCCCGTGTATGATTTTGAGGAATTCGAACCCATGCTGCACCGAAATGACGGGAATACCTATATCGTCAACTTTTGGGCCACATGGTGCAAACCTTGCCTTGAGGAAATGCCTTTTTTTGAACGCATAAATGCCGCATATAAAGATCATAATATAAAAGTTGTTTTAGTGAATTTGGATATGCCCCACATGTGGAAAAAGCGATTGGAACCCTATGTAGAAAACAAGGGCATTGCATCTGAAGTAATTATACTGGATGATCCAAAACAGAAGGAATGGATTCCCAAGGTGTCAGCGGATTGGAGTGGAGGCATTCCCGCGACCTTAATATATAATAAGGATAAGCGGGCTTTTTATGAGCACGGTTTTTCCTTTGAACAGTTGGATGCGGAGGTAAACAAATTTATAGGTCAATAGGGCTTTAGAAGGAGGGGGGCGGTAATTTAGATTGCAGGATCGTCCAATAAAATACAATTGCCAAATATGGCTAAGAGAACAAGTTGGGATGCTATCTTAAATCCCTAGTTTCAAAATAAAACCCTCAGAAATCCGGAGTAATGCTTCGGATTTTTATTTTTGCAGAACTTAAATTGAAAATAATGGCAGATTTATCACAAGAAGAATGGGCTGAGCAATTACAAAATGATGACAACGCCTTTACACTGGATGTGCGAACTCCTCAAGAATTTGAAGAAGGATATATTCCCGGGGCAGTAAACCTGGATATTTATTTGGGAGAGGAATTTTTGGAGGAACTCAAGAAATTGGACAAGAACAAAAATTATTACGTTTACTGTAGGTCGGGAGCCCGTAGCGGACAAGCCTGTGCTATCATGAACAGTATAGGAATTGAAAATGCCTATAACCTGGAAGGAGGATTCATGAATTGGGAAGGTGACCGAGTAGATTAAGCACTTCTCCATTTATCCCAAATCAATGCGAGAAGACCTACTTTATTTTATTTGGAAGCATAATAAGCTTTCAACAAAAGCGCTATTCACCGGCGTTGGTGAGACTATTGTAATCAGGTCACCTGGAACCCAAAATAGGTTGGCAGGCCCCGATTTTTTTAATGCAAAAGTTGAAATCGATGGTCAGTTATGGGCCGGGAATGTGGAAATGCACCTCAAATCTTCCGATTGGTATGCGCATCACCACGAGAACGATGATAATTATAACAATGTCATTCTCCATGTAGTTTGGGAGGATGACATTGCTGTTTTTAGGAAGGACGGTTCACAGATTCCCACTTTGGAAATACAGCACTATGTTTCCGATCAAATATTGGACGGTTATCATAGCTTGATGCAAAACTCGAGCTCTAGTTTTATTAATTGTGAACGCGATCTAAAAGCTGTAGACTCCTTTAAAATGGAGAACTGGTTGCATCGATTGTTTATAGAGCGACTCGAAAATAAGTCACAGTTGATACAGGGGCTCCTAAAAAAATCAAATAATGATTGGGAATCGGTTCTGTTTATAATGCTCGCCAAAAATTTTGGTTCTAAAGTAAATGGAACCTATTTTTTGGAGCGGGCGGCGGCTTTGGATTTTTCCATTGTACGCAAAACAAGCAACGAACCGTTGCAATTGGAAGCTTTGCTTTTTGGACATTTTGGTCTTTTGGGAGTCGAGGATTGCAAGGACCTTTATTTTTTACAGCTTCAGATTGAGTATGACTATATATGTAGAAAGTTTAATCTGGATAGGCCATTGTCCAAACCCGATTTTTTTGGCCTAAGGCCTATGAACTTCCCTACGATCAGAGTGTCGCAATTGGTGAATTTGTATGTGGGCACCCATAATTTATTTTCTACTTTAATGGCTTTAAAGGGTAAAGAAGAGATTTATGGAGCCTTCGAAATTTCAGCAGGCCTGTATTGGGAAGAGCATTACACTTTTGGTAAGGTTTCAAAGAAAAGGGAAAAGCTGCTGTCCAAAAAGTTTATAGATCTTATAATAATAAACACCTTGTTGCCACTTAAGTTTTGTTATGCAAAGCATTTGGGCAAGGACTGGAACGAGGATTTGATTGCCCTGGTATCTGATTTGGCAAAGGAGGATAATTCCATCATCAAAAATTTTGCAGCTATTGGATCTAAAACCCAAAATGCATTGGAGAGTCAGGCAAAGTTGGAACTCTATACCAATTATTGTTCTAAAAATAAATGCATGCAATGCGTTGTTGGTACTCAATTATTGAATAGAATTACATAATTTTAACCATGTCTTTATTCTATAATACCCTATACTACTTTCAAAAAAGAGGCTTTGAGGTCTGTCGGCGAATAGCTGAACGACTTGGAATCAGGGCAAGAGTGGTCAGGACCAGTTTTATTTATCTGACTTTTGTGACCCTAGGTTTCGGTTTTGCCCTCTATCTTTTTATTGCATTTTGGTTACGGATAAAAGACTTGATCTACACAAAACGAACTTCCGTATTTGACCTATAGCCATGATTAGACTGATGCGCTCCAAAATAGTATTGGCACTATCCCTAATGGTGATTGTCCTTTTATTTGGGGTAATCGGGTATAAAATGCTGTCCGATTTTACTTGGATCGAGGCTATTTACATGACTATAATTACGGTGACCACGGTCGGTTTCTCCGAGGTAAGACCGTTGGATGCCAACGCAAAGATTTTTACCGTATTTTTAATCGTCACCAGTGTATTTATTTTTGGTTTTGCCATTTCTGTGGTCTCGGAATACATTTTGGGAAGAAACTCATTGGAACTGCTAAAAAAGAAAAAAGTGAAGAAACAGATAGATAGTCTTTCGAATCACGTAGTGGTCTGCGGCTTTGGTAGAAATGGTATGCAAGCGGCAGAAAAGTTGATTGCCTACAAGAAACCATTTGTTGTTATTGAAAAGGACAAGGATATCATAGAAAGGCATGAGGAGGATATTTTATTTGTGGAAGGAGATGCCAATGAGGACGAAGTTCTGTTACAAGCGGGTATTGATCGAGCTCAATATTTGATCACCGCGGTTCCCGATGATGCAGCAAACCTTTTCATTGTACTTTCGGCAAGGCAGCTCAATAAAAATCTCTTTATTATAAGCAGGGCATCACAGGTGACCTCTATCAAGAAATTGGAATTTGCTGGAGCGAGCAAGGTAATTATGCCCGATAAGATCGGTGGTGACCATATGGCATCTTTAGTAGTAATGCCCGATTTGATCACCTTCCTGGACCAACTCTCCATTGAGGGGGAACACACCACAAATTTAGAGGAGGTCAGCATTGAGGATTTTACCAATCAAATGGATTGTCACTCACTAAGGGACTTGGATCTGCGAAGAAAGACGGGCTGTACCATCATTGGTTATATAGATCCCAATGGTAAATATATTATCAACCCCGAAGCCGATATGGTTTTACAGCCCAATAGCAAGGTAATCGTATTGGGCAGGCCGGAGCAAATACGAAAGCTCAACCAAATGTTTCAGATAGGCTAGTTTAACACCCATTAATTTTTTTGCGAAGAAATTTTTTAGGATATTGGGGCCTTTACAAAAAACTAACATAACCAAAACAATATGATGAAGTATAGACTTCTTTCCATTTTAAGTTTGATGTTACCGGCGCTCTCCTTTGCGCAAGAACAAAGTACATCGGAAAAAATCGATGCAGTGTTCTCCAAATACACTGGCTGGTTCGTTGATGCCATCTTCTATGAAATTCCATTTAGCGAGGAATTTCAGATTCCTTGGGTATTGATTGTTTTGGTAGGTGGTGCATTATATTTCACCATATACTTTAAGCTGATCAACTTTACGGGCTTCTGGACTGCAATTAAAGTAGTACGTGGCAAGTACGAGGATATTGAAAAGCATGGTGTGGATCATTTGTACGGTGACCAGGCCGAAGAGCACGATCTTCAGGATACGATAAGGGATGAATCCGCACATGGTGAGGTTTCCCACTTTCAAGCTTTGACTGCTGCCCTTTCCGCTACCGTTGGATTGGGTAATATAGCAGGGGTTGCAGTGGCCTTGTCCATTGGTGGTCCCGGTGCGACCTTTTGGATGATGCTTGCTGGAATTTTGGGTATGGCATCCAAATTCGCGGAATGTACCTTGGGTGTAAAATATAGGGATGTAGGTGAAGATGGGACTGTTTACGGAGGTCCTATGTATTACCTTACCAAAGGTCTAAAGGAAAAAAATGCCAAAGGACTTGGTAAAGTATTGGCAGTGTTGTTCGCAATCTTCGTGATTGGTGGATCCTTTGGTGGTGGAAACATGTTCCAGGCCAACCAGGCGGCAGCACAGTTTGTACAGTTGTTCAGCTTGGAAAATGATAATGCAGGAATGTACTTCGGGATGGTGATGGCTGTATTGGTGGCCATCGTTATTATTGGTGGTATTAAGCGAATAGCTTCTGTTACCGAAAAAATTGTTCCGTTCATGGCAGGTATTTATGTATTGGCTGCCCTGATTATTTTAGGGGCCAACTTTTCTTCCATAGATGATGCTTTTGGATTGATATTCGAAGGAGCCTTTTCAGGACTTGGAATCGCTGGCGGACTTATCGGTGTAATGATCCAAGGTATTCGTAGGGGTGCTTTCTCCAACGAGGCCGGTGTAGGGTCTGCAGCAATCGCTCACTCCGCTGTACGAACCAAATATCCAGCTAGTGAAGGTATCGTTGCTCTTTTGGAGCCGTTCGTTGATACTGTAGTTATCTGTACAATGACCGCATTGGTAATTATTATTACCAACTACGAGGCTGGCTTTTTGCAGTATGGTACAGAAATTACAGAAGGGGTCGAGATTACGGCTACAGCTTTTGATACTGTGATTCCTCACTTCTCCATAGTGTTGACCATAGCGGTTATATTGTTTGCCTTCTCTACCATGATTTCTTGGTCTTACTATGGTATGCAAGGTTGGATGTACCTTTTCGGGAAAAGTAAAAGAAGCGATCTAGCATATAAAATATTGTTCTTGTTCTTTGTGGTTGTTGGAGCTTCCATTAGCCTTGGTTCCGTAATCGACTTTTCGGATGCCATGATCTTTGCTATGGTAGTGCCGAACATTATCGGTGTAATATTATTGACTCCGGTAGTTAGAAAAGAATTAAGAAAATACATGAATGCCATCAATAAAAAAGAAGACGCATTGGAAGACGGTGCCGAGGATTTGGTGGATAAAATGTAAAAGCAAAGTAAAAGATGAAATTAAAATCCCGCTTCAAGTTCAATAAACAGGAACGAAGTGGGATTTTCTTTTTTCTATTGATTTAAATTTCTCTTCAAGGAGTCCACTATCTTGTAAAGACCAATCCATCCAGATTAAAAAATAATTTTGCTCTAAATATTAAGGAGCAGGCAATTATAGATAGTCTAAAAACGTCTCGGCCTAACGTCCCATTAAAAATATTTCCTTTCAATCCCAATTTCCTTTCAGATGCCAAAGGCTATACCTTGGGTTTGTCGACTGCTGAATTGGATAGACTGTTTGTGTTTAGAAATCAAGGAAAATTTGTCAATTCGGCCGAAGAATTCCAAGAAGTGACCAAGATTTCGGATACACTTTTAAAGACCATCGCTCCATATTTCAAGTTTCCCGATTGGGTCAGTTCCGTTCCATCAACTACAAGGAAGCACCAGTCTCAATCTAAAACTAAGGTGCTTGTTAAGGATTTAAATACTGCAACGGCTTCCGATTTGATGGCAGTGTATGGAATAGGGGAGACCTTGTCCAAAAGAATTGTCAAATTTCGGGATCGTTTAGGCGGTTTTCTTGTGGATGAACAATTGTACGATGTTTATGGACTCAAACCAGAAGTAGTTCAGAAGACTTTACTCAAGTTTAAGGTAAAGGAAGTCCCAACGATAAAAAGAATAAACATAAATAAAGCAAGTGCGGAAGAATTGGCTCAATTGGTCTATATTCCCAAATCATTAGCTTACAATATTGTCGAATATAGGGGGCTGAATGGGGTGTTTCGGTCGTTCCAAGACTTGAAAAATATCGAAAAATTTCCTTCGGAAAAACTAGATAGAATAGCCTTATATTTGTCTCTTTAAAATAGGTGGTATGAGCGATATGTACTTCACGGAAGAGCATAATTTATTCCGGGAAAGTTTAAAGGATTTTTTGCAAAAGGAGGTGGTTCCCCATATAGGAGATTGGGAAGAGTCCGGTAAAATAGACAGGGCCATATGGAAAAAGTTCGGCGAGATGGGATATTTTGGTCTCATGACCCCCGAGGCATATTCCGGTTTGGGCCTGGACCTTTTTTATACCGTTATTTTTTTGGAAGAATTGCAAAAGATCAATTCGGGCGGTTTTGCCGCTGCCATGTGGGCGCACCAGTATTTGGCAATGACCTATGTGAACAAACTGGCCAATGATGATCAGAAAAAAGCTTATTTGGAGCCAAGTGTGCTTGGGGATAAAATAGGATGTTTGGGTGTGTCGGAGCCTTTCGGTGGAAGTGATGTTGCCGCTATGCGGACAACAGCTGAAAAAAAGGGTGATGTCTATATTGTGAACGGTTCCAAAACTTTTATTACTAATGGTGTTTATGGGGACTATATCATTCTCGCAGCAAAAACGGATAAGGATGCTGGCCATAAAGGGATAAGCATGTTTATCATGGATCGCAATGCAAAAGGGGTGACCGCAAGCAAACTCAACAAGCTAGGATGGCGGGCATCCGATACCGCAGAACTTGCGTTTGATAATGTAGAGGTTCCAGCTGCCAATTTATTGGGAGAGGAGAACAGTGGTTTTGGCTATATCATGGAGGCTTTTGCTTTGGAGCGTTTGGTGATGGGTGTGAATGCACATGCAAGAGCAGAATTTGCCTTGGATTATGCACTGAACTATATGTCCGAACGAGAAGCTTTCGGAAAATCAATAGATCAGTTCCAGGCATTGCGCCATCGATTGGTGGAGCTATATTCGGATATGGTGATGTGCAAGCAATTCAATTATGCTACCATAGCACAAATGGAAAAAGGCGTATATGTGGTAAAAGAGGCGACCATTTCCAAACTTAAATCGACTAAAATGGCCGATGAGGTCATCTACAATTGTCTTCAGTTCCTGGGAGGCTATGGATATATAGAGGATTATCCCATGGCTCGATTGCTCAGGGATAGTAGGCTTGGCCCTATCGGTGGTGGTACTTCCGAAATTTTGAAGGAAATTCTTGCCAAGATTATCGTGGATAAAAAGGAGTACAAAAAGCGATTTGTCTAGGCGAATATCAAAAAAGTAAAATATTTCTTTAACTATTGATTATCATTTGTATATTTGCGCTCCAAAATATTAAAGAAAGGAGGTTGTAGCCCATGTTAATTATACCAGTTAAAGAAGGAGAAAACATCGATAGAGCACTAAAGCGCTTCAAGCGTAAGTTCGACAGAACAGGAACAATGCGTCAGCTAAGATCAAGACAGCAGTTCACAAAGCCTTCTGTAGAGCGTAGAGCGCAAATTCAAAAAGCACAATACATTCAGGGTCTTAGGGACCAAGAAGAAGTATAGGGCTATCGCTTTTACAAAATATATAAATCCCGTTCCAATATTGGAACGGGATTTTTCGTTTGGTACCTAAGCGGATTCAAATTGTTACTTTTGATATATGTCCATTGCAGCTTTTATATCTTATTTGAAGTTGGAGAAAAACTACTCCGATCACACCGTAAAAGCGTATCAAAAGGATATTGAGGTCTTTTCTGAATTTTGCAGAGATCAACATGATGAGGACAATATTCTTGGTGTCTCCTATCCTTTGGTCAGAAATTGGATCGTTGCCCTCTCGGATACAGGTGTTTCCAACAGGACCATCAATAGGAAAATATCATCTCTCCAGGCCTACTACAAGTTTTTATTAAAGATTGGTGAAATCAATACTTCGCCTTTGGTGAAACACAGGGCCTTGAAGACCGACAAAAAAGTCGAGGTTCCTTTTTCGGAAATGGAAATGGAATCCGTATTGTCCGAAATACCATTTGCAGATGATTTTGAGGGAGTGCGGGACAAACTCATGATAGAGTTGTTGTACGCCACTGGAATGCGAAGGGCGGAACTGGTCAATTTAAAATTAAAGGATGTGGATCTCTCCGCCAGGCAATTAAAAGTGCTGGGAAAACGAAACAAGGAAAGAATCGTTCCCATGTTATCTGCCACTGTAAAGCAGGTCCAAAATTATTTGCAGCAGCGAGCATCGCTTAAAAAGATAGTGGATTCCTCCTATCTGATATTAACAAAAGATGGTCTTAAAATTTATGAAACGCTTGTTTATCGAACTATAAATAAGTATTTTAGTTTGGTGTCCCCCAAGGTTAAAAAGAGCCCGCATATACTCAGGCACACCTTTGCAACACACTTGCTGAATCGGGGGGCAGATTTAAATTCCGTAAAGGAATTATTGGGTCATTCCAGTTTGGCATCAACGCAAGTGTATACGCACAACAGTATTGCTGAACTTAAAAAGGTACATCAAAAGGCCCATCCAAGAAACAAGAAATAAAATATTCTTGTATTGTTTAACTTCACTGTCCTGGACAGTACAAAAACTTCGTCTTATGAAAGTAAACGCACAATCGGTAAATTTTACAGCTGATGTTAAACTCCTCGACTTTGTCCAAAAACGAATGGACAAGTTGGAATTGTTTTATGACAAGGTGATTGAATCGGATGTATATCTAAAAGTGGAAAACACAAGTGCAAAAGAGAATAAGATCGTGGAAATCATGGTGTTCGTCCCTCGGGATAAAATCATGGTAAAAAAACAATGTAAGTCTTTTGAGGAGGCCGTTGATTCAGCTTGCAGTTCCTTGGAGAGACAGCTGGTTAAAAAGAAGGAGAAGCTCAGGGCGAAAGCTTGATGAAAATTTTTCAAAATTTATTTTGAATTAAAATATAAATATATACATTTGCAGTCCGTTAGAAATAGCGGGCTTTTTTAGTGAGTAAAAAGCGGTGAAATGCCGATATAGCTCAGCTGGCTAGAGCAGCTGATTTGTAATCAGCAGGTCGTGGGTTCGAGTCCCTCTATCGGCTCGTAAATTACTGAAAATTAAGGCGGGGGGATACTCAAGCGGCCAACGAGGACAGACTGTAAATCTGTTGGTTTTTACCTTCGCAGGTTCGAATCCTGCTCCCCCCACAAAGATTGTTCGTCGGAACAATCGGGAAGAAGGTTTATTGAAATAATGGAATCTTTTGGATGAAAGTTCAAAAAAATGCGGGAGTAGCTCAGTTGGTAGAGCGTCAGCCTTCCAAGCTGAATGTCGCCGGTTCGAACCCGGTCTCCCGCTCTAAACTTGAAACTTGGATTTCAAGATAAAGGTTGAAGTTTTAACGAGCTAAGCTTGTAACTTTAAACTCTAAACCTGATAACCCATAGGCCGGTGTAGCTCAGGGGTAGAGCGTTTCCTTGGTAAGGAAGAGGTCACGGGTTCAATTCCCGTCATTGGCTCAAAACGATTTGTACACTAATATAAACTAAGATTAAAATTATTTTAAAATGGCAAAGGAAACTTTTGATCGTTCCAAACCCCACTTAAATATTGGTACCATTGGACACGTGGATCACGGTAAAACAACATTGACTGCTGCTATTACCACTGTATTGGCAAACGCTGGTTTGTCTGAGCTTAGAAGCTTTGACTCCATCGACAACGCGCCAGAAGAAAAAGAAAGAGGTATTACTATCAACACTTCACACGTTGAGTACCAAACTGCTAACCGTCACTACGCTCACGTTGACTGTCCTGGTCACGCGGATTACGTAAAGAACATGGTTACAGGTGCTGCTCAGATGGACGGTGCTATTTTGGTAGTTGCTGCAACAGATGGTCCAATGCCACAAACTCGTGAGCACATCCTTTTGGGTCGTCAGGTAGGTATTCCACGTATCGTTGTTTTCTTGAACAAAGTTGATATGGTGGATGATGAGGAGCTATTGGAGCTTGTTGAAATGGAAGTTAGGGAATTGCTTTCTTTCTACGAGTACGATGGTGATAATGGTCCTGTTATCGCTGGTTCTGCACTTGGTGCTTTGAACGGTGAGCAAAAATGGGTTGACACTGTTATGGAATTGATGGAAGCTGTTGATACTTGGATCGAGGAGCCAACTCGTGAGGTTGACAAGGATTTCCTAATGCCTATCGAAGATGTATTTACAATTACTGGTCGTGGTACTGTTGCCACTGGTCGTATCGAAACTGGTGTTGCCAACACAGGTGACCCTGTAGATATCATTGGTATGGGTGCTGAGAAGTTGTCTTCTACCATTACTGGTGTTGAGATGTTCCGTAAGATTTTGGATAGAGGTGAAGCTGGTGATAACGTAGGTCTTCTTTTGAGAGGTATCGAGAAATCCGATATCAAAAGAGGTATGGTAATCTGTAAGCCAGGTTCTGTTAAGCCACACGCTAAATTCAAAGCTGAGGTTTATATCTTGAAAAAAGAAGAAGGTGGACGTCACACTCCATTCCACAACAACTACCGTCCTCAGTTCTACTTGAGAACAACTGACGTTACTGGTAACATTAACTTGCCTGATGGTGTTGAAATGGTAATGCCGGGTGATAACTTGACAATTACTGTGGATTTGATTCAGCCTGTAGCTTGTAGCGTAGGTCTACGTTTCGCTATCCGTGAGGGTGGTAGAACAGTAGGTGCCGGTCAGGTTACTGAGATTCTAGATTAATATTCATATATATTATAAAATTGCACTTAAGGGTGTTCCGATTTCATCGGGATACCTTTCAGTGTAATTATAAACGGGTGTAGCTCAGTTGGCAGAGCACTGGTCTCCAAAACCAGGTGTCGGGAGTTCGAGTCTCTCCTCCCGTGCAAGTAAAACACATAAAGATTATGGTCACTTACATAAAGGAATCGTTCGAGGAACTTAAAAACAATGTTACTTGGTTGGAAAGAAGTAAAGCTTCCAATCTAATGGTCATTGTAGCTGTTTTTTCCATTTTGTTCGCTTTGGCGACTTGGGGAGTGGATTCCTTGTTCAGTAACTTGATCACTTTGTATTTTGAAAAATTAATAGGATAAAGATCGGTCGATATGTCTGAGGTTCTGGAGAAAAAATGGTATGTAGTTAGAGCGGTCAGTGGTCAAGAGAACAAGATCAAAGGCTATATTGAAAGCGAGGTGGAGCGTGCCGGATTCGGTGACTATCTCGAAGAAGTTCTAGTGCCTACCGAAAAAGTTGTTCAGATCAGAAACGGAAAGAAAATCAACAAAGAAAGGGTTTACTTTCCAGGGTATATTATGATCAAGGCAAATCTTGGAGGAGAAATGGTCCACATTATCCGTTCCATTACCAATGTGATTGGTTTTTTGGGCGAAGTTAAAGGTGGTGATCCTGTTCCTTTGAGAAAGTCCGAAGTAAACCGTATGCTCGGAAAAGTGGACGAGTTGGCTGTAAATACAGACAACGTGGCCATACCATTTGTGTTGGGCGAAACGGTCAAGGTTATCGATGGGCCTTTCAACGGATTCAATGGAACTGTTGAAAAAATCAACGAAGAAAAGCGTAAGCTTGAGGTGATGGTGAAAATTTTCGGAAGAAAGACACCATTGGAACTAAGCTATATGCAAGTAGAAAAAGTATAACAAGAGCTGTTACATATATAAAGCTGTGTTGCTTCCAATTGACACACTTTAAATTTAATTAGAAACAATGGCAAAAGAAGTAGATAAGGTAGTTAAATTACAAGTTAGGGGAGGTGCTGCGAACCCATCGCCACCGGTTGGACCCGCCTTAGGTGCTGCTGGTGTTAACATCATGGAGTTCTGTAAGCAGTTTAATGCTCGTACGCAGGACAAACAAGGTAAGGTATTACCTGTTGTTATCACCGTTTACAAAGACAAATCTTTCGAGTTTGTTGTAAAAACACCACCTGCGGCAGTTCAATTGATGGAAGCGGCTAAGATTAAAAAAGGATCGGGAGAACCTAACAGGGTTAAAAATGGTTCAGTAACCTGGGATCAAGTAAAAGCGATCGCCGAGGACAAAATGGCGGATCTTAATGCTTTTACCGTGGAATCTGCAATGAGTATGGTTGCGGGTACAGCAAGATCAATGGGTCTGAAAATAGCAGGACCAAGACCTTTTTAAAATCTGAAAGCAATTAAGAAATGGCAAGATTGACTAAAAAGCAAAAAGAGGCCCAGGCCAAGATAGACAAGAACAAGCTCTATACTTTGGAAGAGGCATCAGCTTTAGTAAAAGAAATAACCAATGTAAAATTTGACGCTTCCATTGATTTGGCAGTTCGTTTGGGTGTGGATCCAAGAAAAGCAAATCAAATGGTACGTGGCGTGGTTACCCTTCCGCACGGAACAGGTAAAGACGTAAAAGTTTTGGCATTGGTGACTCCAGACAAAGAAGCAGAGGCCAAAGAAGCTGGTGCTGACTTTGTAGGATTGGACGAATATTTGGATAAGATCAAAAACGGTTGGACTGATGTTGATGTAATCATCACCATGCCAAGTGTTATGGGTAAACTAGGACCATTAGGTAGAATTTTGGGACCTAGAGGTTTAATGCCCAATCCAAAGACCGGTACGGTAACTATGGACGTTGCGAAAGCGGTATCCGATGTGAAGGCCGGTAAAATAGACTTTAAGGTGGACAAAACTGGTATTGTGCACGCTGCAATAGGAAAAGCTTCTTTCTCTGCTGATAAGATCGCAGGAAATGCAAGGGAATTGATCGATACCCTTATCAAAATGAAGCCATCTGCTGCAAAAGGTGTGTACATGAAGAGTATCTACTTGTCAAGTACCATGAGTCCTAGTGTTCAATTAGATCCAAAAGCAGTTCAATAACTGGTAGTTCAATTTTTATAACTATGACAAGAGAAGAAAAAGCAACAGTAATAAAAGACTTGACTGCACAGTTGGCTGATAATCCAAACATTTACTTGGCGGATATATCAGGATTGAACGCCGTGGATACCTCTAACTTAAGAAGAGCGTGTTTCAAGGCAAACATTAAGCTTGCGGTCGTTAAGAACACCTTGCTTGCAAAAGCAATGGAAGCTTCTGATAAGGAATTCGGTGAACTTCCCGAAGTATTGAAGGGCAATACATCTTTGATGTTGTCCGAAACAGGGAATGCACCAGCGAAACTTATCAAGAACTTTAGAAAGAAATCGGAAAAGCCCGTATTGAAAGGAGCCTTTATTGAAGAGGCAGTTTACATTGGGGATGAAAACCTTGAGGCACTTGTTAACATCAAGTCCAAAGAGGAAGTTATCGGGGATATCATTGGATTGTTGCAATCACCAGCTAAAAACGTTATTTCTGGACTTAAGTCCGGTGGCGGTAAATTGGCAGGTATCCTTAAAACACTTTCTGAGAAAGAATAATTCGCGCACAATAAACTAAGTATATTTTTAAAAATTTTTATTAAACGATAGAAAAATGGCAGATTTAAAAGATTTTGCAGAACAGTTGGTAAACCTTACAGTAAAAGAGGTAAATGAGTTGGCCGACATTTTAAAAGAAGAATATGGTATTGAGCCTGCTGCTGCTGCAGTAGCTGTTGCTGGTGGTGCTGCCGGTGGTGGTGAAGCTGAGGCTGCTGAGGAAAAATCAGAATTTGACGTAGTCCTTACTGCTGCTGGTGGATCTAAATTGGCAGTTGTTAAATTGGTAAAAGAATTGACAGGTCTTGGTCTTAAAGAGGCTAAAGATATCGTTGATAGCGCACCAAAGGCAGTTAAAGAAGGTGTTTCTAAAGACGAAGCAGAAGGTATCAAAAAATCATTGGAAGAAGCAGGAGCAGAAGTTGAGCTTAAATAATCGCTTTTCCCATTAGAACTTGGTTAAGGTCTTTCCATTTTTGGTTAGACCTTAGCCTATTTATATAAGGAGTGTATAAAGCCGTACACCAACCCACTTAGTAATCACGATCAAAATTTGTCCATAGATGTTCACAAACACTATTGAAAGAGTTAATTTCGCATCCGCTAAGAACATACCGGAATACCCGGATTTCTTGGACATTCAGATAAAATCGTTCCAAGACTTTTTCCAGCTTGAAACTAAATCTGACGAAAGAGGAAACGAAGGTCTCTACAACACCTTCATGGAGAATTTTCCAATCACCGATACCAGAAATCAGTTTGTACTTGAGTTTTTGGATTACTTCATTGATCCACCAAGATATTCCATCCAAGAATGTATCGAGCGTGGACTTACCTATAGCGTACCGTTAAAGGCACGTCTAAAATTATACTGTACCGATCCAGAGCACGAAGATTTCGAGACCATTGTACAGGACGTGTATTTGGGGACTATCCCTTACATGACCCCAAGTGGAACTTTCGTTATCAACGGAGCGGAACGTGTTGTAGTATCCCAGTTGCACAGATCTCCAGGGGTTTTCTTTGGACAATCTTTCCACGCAAACGGGACAAAATTGTATTCAGCCAGGGTAATCCCATTCAAAGGATCTTGGATTGAATTCGCCACCGATATCAACTCGGTGATGTATGCCTATATCGATAGGAAGAAAAAATTACCGGTAACCACTTTGTTCCGTGCCATCGGCTTTGAAAGGGACAAGGATATTTTGGAAATCTTCGACCTTTCGGAAGAAGTTAAGGTTTCCAAATCCGGACTTAAAAAAGTATTGGGCCGTAAATTGGCCGCTAGGGTGTTGAACACATGGCATGAGGATTTCGTGGACGAGGATACAGGAGAAGTGGTTTCCATCGAAAGAAACGAAATTGTACTTGATCGTGATACAGTTTTGGAGAAAGAGCATATCGATGAGATCATTGATGCCGATGTGAAGACCATTTTGCTTCACAAGGAGAACAATGCGCAATCGGATTACGCCATTATCCACAACACCTTGCAAAAAGATCCTACCAACTCCGAGAAAGAAGCGGTAGAGCATATCTATAGACAATTACGTAATGCCGAGCCGCCTGATGAGGAAACAGCTCGTGGTATTATCGATAAATTGTTCTTCTCCGACCAACGTTACAATCTTGGTGAAGTAGGTCGTTACAGAATGAACAAGAAATTGGGATTGGATATCGGAATGGACAAACAAGTTTTGACCAAGGAAGATATCATTACCATCATTAAATATTTGATCGAGTTAATCAACTCCAAAGCGGAGATTGATGATATCGATCACTTGTCCAACCGTCGTGTGAGAACCGTTGGGGAACAATTGTCCCAGCAGTTCGGCGTAGGTTTGGCACGTATGGCACGTACCATCCGTGAGCGTATGAACGTTCGTGACAACGAAGTGTTTACACCGATCGATTTGATCAACGCAAAGACATTGTCATCCGTGATCAACTCTTTCTTCGGAACCAACCAGTTGTCCCAGTTCATGGACCAGACCAACCCGTTGGCCGAGATTACGCACAAAAGAAGATTGTCCGCATTGGGGCCAGGTGGTCTTTCACGTGAAAGAGCCGGTTTCGAGGTGCGTGACGTTCACTATACGCACTACGGAAGATTGTGTCCGATCGAGACACCTGAAGGTCCGAACATTGGTTTGATCTCTTCATTGTCCGTATTTGCCAAGGTGAACAATATGGGCTTCTTGGAAACTCCTTACCGTAAAGTAGAAGATGGTAAAGTGGATACCAAAAACCACATTTACCTAAGTGCAGAGGAAGAAGAGGGAATGAAGATTGCCCAAGCCAACATTCCATTGGCTGATGACGGTACCATTGAAAGAGAGAAGGTAATTGCCCGTGAGGAAGGTGATTTCCCGGTTGTGGATCCAACAGAGGTAAAATATACCGATGTTGCACCGAACCAGATCGCTTCCATTTCGGCATCCTTGATTCCTTTCTTGGAGCACGATGATGCGAACCGTGCATTGATGGGATCTAACATGATGCGTCAGGCAGTTCCATTGTTACGACCAGATTCTCCGATCGTAGGTACAGGTTTGGAAAGACAAGTAGCTACCGATTCCCGTGTTTTGATCAATGCAGAGGGCGATGGAGTAGTGGAATATGTGGATGCACAGAAAATCACCATCAAGTACGATAGAACGGAAGAAGAAAGATTGGTAAGCTTTGATGATGATTCGAAGACCTACCAATTGGTGAAGTTCAGAAAAACAAACCAAGGTACCAGCATCAACTTGAAGCCTATCGTTAGAAAAGGGGACAAGGTGAAAAAAGGTCAGGTACTCTGTGAAGGATATGCTACCGAAAAAGGTGAATTGGCCTTGGGTAGAAACATGAAGGTGGCCTTCATGCCTTGGAAAGGATACAACTTTGAGGATGCGATCGTGATTTCCGAAAAAGTGGTTCGTGAGGATATCTTTACTTCCATCCACGTGGATGAGTATTCCTTGGAAGTAAGGGATACCAAATTGGGTGCAGAGGAATTGACCAACGATATTCCAAACGTTTCCGAAGAGGCCACTAAGGATTTGGACGAGTACGGTATGATCCGTATCGGTGCAGAAGTGAAGCCTGGTGATATCTTGATCGGTAAGATCACTCCAAAAGGAGAATCCGATCCAACACCGGAGGAAAAACTGTTGCGTGCCATCTTTGGTGATAAGGCAGGTGACGTTAAAGATGCATCATTGAAAGCTTCTCCATCATTGAGAGGTGTGGTAATCGATAAGAAATTGTTCTCACGTTCCATTAAGGACAAGAGAAAACGTTCCGAAGATAAAGAAGCCATCGCAAGATTGGAGATGGACTACGAAGTGAAGTTCCAACAGCTTAAAGATGAATTGATCGAGAAGTTGTTCGGGTTGATCAGCGGAAAAACATCACAAGGTGTTATCAACGACTTGGGAGAAGAAGTACTTCCAAAAGGAAAGAAATACACCATTAAGATGTTGAATGCCGTTGACGATTTTGCTCACTTGGTGGGAGGTAGCTGGACAACGGATGATGCTACCAATGCATTGGTGGCCGATTTGTTGCACAACTATAAAATCAAATTGAACGATATTCAAGGTAACCTTAGAAGGGACAAGTTTACCATCTCAGTAGGGGATGAGCTTCCTGCAGGTATCATGAAATTGGCCAAAGTTTATATTGCCAAAAAGCGTAAGCTTAAAGTTGGTGATAAAATGGCCGGTCGTCACGGTAACAAAGGTATCGTTGCCCGTATCGTTCGTCAAGAGGATATGCCGTTCTTGGAAGATGGAACCCCAGTGGACATTGTATTGAACCCGCTTGGTGTACCTTCAAGGATGAACATTGGTCAGATCTACGAAACCGTATTGGGCTGGGCCGGATTGAAATTGGGCAAAAAGTTTGCCACTCCGATTTTCGACGGTGCCTCATTGGATGAGATCAACAAGCTTACCGATGAAGCAGGTGTTCCAAGATTTGGGCACACCTACCTATATGATGGTGGAACAGGTCAACGTTTCGACCAACGTGCAACCGTTGGTGTGATCTACATGTTGAAACTGGGACACATGGTAGACGACAAGATGCACGCAAGATCTATTGGACCATACTCTTTGATCACTCAGCAACCATTGGGTGGTAAGGCACAGTTCGGTGGTCAGCGTTTTGGAGAGATGGAAGTTTGGGCATTGGAAGCCTATGGAGCATCATCTACCCTTAGGGAGATATTGACCGTTAAGTCGGATGATGTGATCGGTAGGGCCAAGACCTATGAGACCATTGTTAAGGGTGAAACCATGCCAGAACCTGGATTGCCAGAATCTTTCAACGTATTGATGCACGAACTTAAAGGTTTGGGCTTGGATATCCGATTGGAAGAGTAGAACACTATATTACATTAATTATATCATCACCATATTGTTATGGCTAGAATAAAAGATAATAACGCACAAAAAAGGTTCAACAAAATTTCCATCGGATTGGCCTCTCCAGAGTCAATTTTGGCGGAGTCCCGAGGAGAAGTGTTGAAGCCGGAAACCATAAACTATAGAACGCACAAACCAGAGCGTGATGGATTGTTCTGCGAGCGTATTTTTGGTCCTGTAAAGGATTACGAATGTGCCTGTGGAAAATACAAGAGAATTCGTTACCGTGGTATCGTTTGTGACCGTTGTGGTGTTGAAGTGACGGAGAAAAAGGTTCGTAGAGATCGTGTGGGGCACATTAACCTTGTGGTTCCCGTAGCGCATATCTGGTACTTCCGTTCACTGCCAAACAAAATAGGATACCTTTTGGGATTGCCTTCCAAAAAGTTGGATATGATCATATACTATGAAAGGTATGTGGTTATCCAGCCCGGTATTGCCAAAGGTCCGGAAGGTGAAGAAATCAACAAGATGGATTTCTTGACCGAAGAGGAATATTTGAACATTTTGGAATCCATACCTACCGAGAACCAATACTTGGAGGATACCGATCCAAACAAGTTCATCGCCAAAATGGGTGCCGAGTGTTTGATCGACATTTTGTCCAGAATCGATTTGGAACAATTGTCATACGAACTTCGTCACAAGGCGAACACGGAGACTTCAAAACAGCGTAAGACCGAAGCCTTGAAGCGTCTTCAAGTTGTGGAAGCTTTGCGTGAGTCGCAAGGAAACAGGGAGAACAACCCTGAGTGGATGATCATGAAGGTGATTCCTGTAATTCCACCAGAATTGCGTCCGTTGGTACCGTTGGATGGTGGTCGTTTTGCGACTTCCGATTTGAACGATTTGTACCGTAGGGTAATTATCCGTAACAACCGTTTGAAGCGTTTGATGGAAATCAAGGCACCAGAGGTGATCTTGAGGAACGAAAAGCGTATGCTTCAAGAAGCGGTGGATTCCCTTTTCGATAACACAAGAAAGGCATCCGCTGTAAAAACAGAATCGAACAGACCATTGAAATCCCTTTCTGATTCATTGAAAGGTAAGCAAGGTCGATTCCGTCAAAACCTGTTGGGTAAACGTGTGGATTACTCCGCTCGTTCCGTGATCGTCGTTGGACCGGAATTGAAATTGTACGAATGTGGTCTTCCAAAAGATATGGCGGCCGAGCTTTACAAACCGTTCATCATCCGTAAGTTGATTGAAAGGGGTATCGTAAAGACCGTTAAATCTGCGAAAAAGATCATAGACAAGAAGGAACCCGTAGTATGGGACATTCTTGAAAACGTCCTTAAAGGGCACCCAGTATTGTTGAACCGTGCCCCCACATTGCACCGTTTGGGTATCCAAGCGTTCCAGCCTAAACTTATCGAAGGTAAGGCGATTCGTTTGCACCCATTGGCTTGTACCGCATTTAACGCGGATTTTGATGGGGATCAGATGGCAGTTCACTTGCCATTGGGGCCAGAGGCTATTTTGGAAGCTCAATTATTGATGTTGGCTTCACAGAACATCCTTAACCCAGCCAACGGTTCCCCGATCACCGTACCATCTCAGGATATGGTCTTGGGATTGTACTATATGACCAAACATAAAAAATCCACTCCGGAAGAGCCTGTATTGGGTGAAGGGTTGACCTTCTACTCTTCTGAAGAGGTTGAGATTGCTTTCAACGAGAAAAAAGTTTCGCTTAACGCCGGAATTAAGGTAAGGGCCAAAGACTTTAACGAAGAAGGTGAATTGGTATATCAAATCATCGAGACCACGGTAGGTCGTGTATTGTTCAACACGGAAGTGCCGGAACAAGCAGGATTCATCAACCAGGTATTGAACAAGAAAGCCCTAAGAAATATTATCGGGGACATTCTTGCGGTAACCGATGTGCCTACCACGGCTGATTTCTTGGACAAGATCAAGGCCATGGGATACGATTTCGCCTTTAAAGGTGGTCTATCCTTTAGTTTGGGTGATATTATCATCCCTGCAGAAAAGCTGGATATGATTGGTGAGGCCAATGAGCAGGTTGACGGTATTATGATGAACTACAACATGGGTCTTATCACCAACAACGAGCGATATAACCAGGTTATTGATGTTTGGACGTCTACCAATGCCATGTTGACCGAATTGGCGATGAAGCGTATTCGTGAAGACAAACAAGGATTCAACTCGGTATATATGATGTTGGATTCTGGTGCAAGGGGTTCCAAAGAGCAGATCCGTCAGTTGACCGGTATGCGTGGATTGATGGCCAAACCTAAAAAATCCACCGCTGGTGGTGGTGAAATTATCGAAAACCCGATTCTTTCCAACTTTAAGGAGGGGCTTTCGATCTTGGAATACTTTATCTCTACCCACGGTGCGCGTAAAGGTCTTGCGGATACCGCTTTGAAAACGGCGGATGCGGGTTACTTGACCAGACGTTTGGTGGATGTTTCACAAGATGTGATCGTTAATAGCGAAGATTGTGAAACCTTGAGAGGTATCGAAGTAGAGCCATTGAAGAAAAACGAGGAGATTGTAGAAACCTTAGGAGAAAGAATCTTAGGTAGGGTATCATTGCACGATGTGTACAACCCATTGACCGAAGAACTTATCCTTAAAGCAGGCCAAGAAATCAACGAGGTCGATGTGAAAAGGGTGGAAGCAGCTCCTATCGAGAAAATAGAAGTACGATCTCCATTGACATGTGAGGCGCCACAGGGAATCTGTGCCAAATGTTACGGTAGAAACCTTGCGACCAATAAAATGGTTCAACGAGGTGAAGCTGTAGGTGTTGTTGCCGCACAGTCCATTGGTGAGCCGGGTACACAGTTGACATTGCGTACCTTCCACGTGGGTGGTATTGCAGGTAACATTTCCGAGGACAACAAATTGGAGTCCAAATTTGATGGTGTTGCAGAAATCGAGGACTTGCGTTTGGTTGAAGGCGAGGCCAGTGATGGAAGTAAAACCAACATTGTGATCTCCAGGACTTCGGAAGTTAAGATTGTAGATCAAAAAACAGGAATTACCCTAAGTACAAATAACATTCCTTACGGTTCTCAATTGTTCATCAAGGACGGCGAGAAGATCAGCAAAGGAACGGTTATCTGTGAGTGGGATCCGTATAACGGTGTTATTGTTTCTGAATTCTCCGGTAAGATAGCTTACGAGAATATCGAGCAAGGAGTTACTTACCAAGTGGAAATCGATGAACAGACCGGTTTCCAGGAAAAAGTAATTTCTGAATCCAGAAACAAAAAGTTGATTCCAACCTTGTTGATACAGGATGCTAAAGGAGAAACCTTACGTTCGTACAACCTACCAGTAGGTTCGCACCTTATGGTGGATGACGGAGATAAGGTGAAGGAAGGTAAGATATTGGTGAAAATCCCACGTAAATCTGCTAAGGCAGGGGATATTACCGGTGGTCTTCCAAGGGTAACCGAGCTTTTCGAGGCCCGTAACCCATCCAACCCGGCAGTAGTGTCGGAAATAGACGGTGTGGTATCCTTTGGTAAGATCAAGCGTGGTAACCGTGAGATCATTATCGAGTCCAAGACAGGTGACCTTAAAAAGTACTTGGTCAAATTGTCCAACCAGATTTTGGTACAGGAGAACGACTACGTACGTGCAGGTATGCCATTGTCCGATGGTTCCATTACACCAGAAGACATCTTGGCAATCAAAGGACCATCAGCAGTACAACAGTACTTGGTGAACGAGGTACAGGAAGTATACCGTTTACAAGGTGTGAAGATCAACGATAAGCACTTTGAGGTGGTTGTGAGACAGATGATGCGTAAAGTGAAGATCCAAGATCCAGGGGATACTATTTTCCTTGAAAATCAATTGGTGCACAAAGATGACTTTATCAACGAGAACGATGAGATTTTCGGTAAAAAGGTTGTTGAAGATGCCGGTGATTCAGAAAGGTTGAAACCAGGTCAGATTTTGACAGTACGTGAACTTCGGGACGAGAACTCCATTCTTAGAAGGGAGGACAAGACCTTGGTATCCGCAAGAGATGCAGTAGCAGCCACTGCTACCCCTATCTTGCAGGGTATTACAAGAGCTTCCTTGCAGACTAAGTCGTTCATCTCCGCAGCATCGTTCCAGGAAACTACCAAAGTATTGAACGAAGCCGCTGTAAGCGGTAAAGTAGATACCTTGGAAGGATTGAAAGAGAATGTAATTGTAGGACATAAGATTCCGGCCGGTACAGGTATGAGGGATTATGATAGCATCATAGTTGGTTCCAAAGAGGAATACGATGAGATCATGGCCCGAAAGGAGGAATTTAAATTCTAAATAACATAAACCCTGGCCCTTAGGCCGGGGTTTTATTTTTAAGATAAGTTATCAAGTTATGGCAGAGGAAAACAAAAAACAGAAACAGATCAATATAGAATTGGATGAAAAAACCGCTGAGGGAACCTATTCCAACTTGGCCATTATCAACCATTCCGTATCCGAGTTCGTTGTGGACTTTATCAGCTTGATGCCAGGTGCTCCAAAGGCTAAGGTAAAGAGCAGGGTTATATTGACCCCGCAACATGCCAAAAAGTTGCTCAAGGCCCTAAATGAGAACGTAAGCCGTTTTGAACAGGCCCACGGAACCATTCAGGATTATGAGCAGCCCGCGATTCCATTGAATTTTGGACCTACCGGTGAAGCATAAAAAAAGCCCCTGAACAGGGGCTTTTTTATTGGTTTTATTTTAACCAACCTTTTTGTATGCCCTTTCCGGAAAATGATATCAGGTAAAGTCCGATCACCAGTATAATAATGGGCATGGTGTAAGTGGAAGGTCCAAAAGCTTCCACGGCATTGGAGATGAACAACCAATGGATAAATTGGGCCACTGCGGCCAAAAGCGAAATAATAAATAGTGGTCTGGCCCATTTTTTTCGCATAAGCAATCCAATACAGGCTAAAGTCCCTGAGAAAACAGCAATGGCAAATGCAGCGGTTGCCCAAGCGGGAATACCTTCAAACGCCTCTCGCTGTGCTTGGTCCAAAGTTTCCAAAATCGCTTGTTGATTATAGGCCTGGTTTAGATAATTGAATACACCTACCAAGTTCCATAGCAGGGCAATAACACTTACCGCCCAAAACCATGTTGGCGGCTTAACAGAAGTAGTCATAATACCTTTATTTAATTGGTTATGCTATTCAATGTACGAAAAAAAGTAGCAAAAACTGTGCAAACTGCTCATATTCAGATTCATGTGCAACCAAGTTTTTATGTGTCCTATTCGAATTCCGAAGTGTAGTGCAGTTTTACCGAAGGATATTTTTGTTGTGTCATTTGCAGGGAAAAAGGGGAATCTGCCAAAAATACCAGTTGTCCCTTTTTGTCCGTGGCCAAAAACTTTTGCTTTACGCGTTTAAATTCTTTGAATTCCTCATTGTTTTCATCCTCGGCTTCGACCCAACATGCCTTATGTACAGGGAAATTCTCATAGGTGCACTTCGCACCGTATTCGTGCTCCAATCGATATTGGATAACCTCATACTGAAGGGCGCCAACGGTACCGATTATTTTTCTTCCGTTCATTTCCAGAGTAAACAACTGTGCCACACCTTCATCCATCAATTGGTCTATTCCCTTGTACAATTGTTTGGCCTTCATAGGGTCGGCATTATTGATGTACCTGAAATGCTCAGGGGAGAAACTTGGTATTCCTTTGTAATGTAATTCTTCTCCACTGGTCAAGGTATCCCCGATCTTAAAGTTCCCCGTGTCGTGTAATCCAACAATATCACCGGGATAGGAGATGTCCACAATCTCTTTTTTCTCTGCAAAAAAGGCATTGGGGCTTGAGAATTTTAATTTTTTGCCCTGTCTAACATGTAAGTATGGGGTGTTTCTTTCAAAGGTTCCCGAAACAATCTTAACGAATGCAAGACGGTCACGGTGCTTTGGGTCCATATTGGCGTGTATCTTAAACACAAAGCCGGAAAAGTCCTTTTCATTGGCCTTTACCAACCTTTCTTCAGCTTTTTTAGGGCGGGGTGATGGAGCAATGTTCACAAAGCAATCCAAAAGCTCGCGTACTCCAAAATTGTTCAGGGCCGATCCAAAGAATACTGGCTGGAGCTCACCTTTTAAATAGGCTTCCTTGTCAAAATCCGGATACACACCATGCACCAGCTCCAGATTGTCCCTGAGTTCTTCGGCAGCTTTACTGCCAATGATTTTTTCAAGTTCCGGGTTGTCCAAATCGTCAAAAGCAATGGTCTCTTCGATATTCTTTTTACTGTTCCCGCTAAATAGATTGATGTTTTTCTCGTAGATATTGTAGATGCCCTTAAAGTCATAGCCCATGCCGATAGGGAAGCTCAAAGGTGTAACCGTAAGTCCCAATTTTTGTTCCACTTCGTCCAAAAGGTCAAAGGCATCCTTACCTTCACGGTCCAATTTGTTGATGAAAACAATCATGGGAATGTTCCGCATACGGCAAACCTCCACTAATTTTTCGGTCTGCTCCTCCACACCTTTTGCGACATCTATAACTACGATTACACTGTCGACAGCGGTAAGTGTCCTAAAGGTGTCTTCAGCAAAATCCTTGTGACCTGGAGTATCCAAGATATTGATTTTCTTGTCTTTATAGATAAAGGCGAGTACGGAAGTGGCAACGGAAATACCTCTTTGGCGCTCTATCTCCATAAAATCACTTGTTGCGGATTTTTTGATTTTGTTGCTTTTTACTGCACCCGCTTCCTGTATGGCGCCTCCGAACAGCAATAATTTTTCGGTCAAAGTGGTCTTACCCGCATCAGGGTGGGATATGATACCAAATGTTCTTCTTTTCGCTATTTCCTTTTCAAAAACCATCAACAAAAATTTCCGCAAAAATAGGGGATTTATATGTTTTGACCCTCATTTTCTAAAGGATTCGGAATTGTTGATATCATTGGAAAAAAATTGGTGATTTACCCGTTCCAAAACGAAAAAGAAAGGTAATTTTCGCCCGTTTTAAAATCGCTAACCATTCTACGCGGGAACCATTCGTTTGTCAAACAGATGGATAAGGTTAATTATGATGAAGAAATCGCCTTTTGTCGAGAAAAATAGGAGGTGATGGTCAAATAGTTTAACTATGTGACGTAATTGTGTCGAGTTGTGTCGAATAGGACCAGTGACATTAAAACAAAAAGAAAACCCCAATTTTCTTACAATTACAACAACCTCTTTTAGCCATGGTGATTAGTTGACCAAAACTTATCATTTATGGAGAATTTTACTTTTGTAAGACTAAAGCAACGTTTGGTCCAAAAATCCACCTTACTGGTGTTGATTTTTATAGTTGGACTTAAATCAGCTTTTGGTGCCAATACATATAACACTTCACATACTCTTCCTTCTGGGGATCATCATGCCGAGAACAAATATGATGTCCAAAGTGTTGGTTGGGCAAATAATTTGTGGAATCCCCTCGCGCAGGAGTTCAGCACGGTTGATTGTGATGGCGATGGTGTGACCTGCGAACAGGAAAACCTAGATGGTACAGATCCCAATGATCCTTGTGATTTTATTTTATCCCATCAAAATTGTGCTCCTTCCCAAGAATGGAAAAATGCAGATTGCGATGGCGATGGTGTGAGCAATGAAAAGGAAAAAGAGGATAGTACTGACCCGTTGGATCCATGTGATTTGGTATTGGAACATCAAAATTGTGCCCCTTCCCAGGAATGGAAAAATGCAGATTGTGATGGTGATGGTGTGAGCAATGGAAAGGAAAAAGAAGATGGAACAGATCCTTTTGATCCATGTGATTTGATATTGGAACATCAAAATTGTGCCCCTTCCCAGGAATGGAAAAATGCTGATTGTGATGGTGATGGCGTGAGCAATGGTCAGGAAAAGGAGGATGGTACAGATCCATTAGATCCATGCGACTTTATACTGGAGCACCAAGATTGTGCACCTACGCAGGAATGGAAGAACGCTGATTGCGATGGTGATGGCGTGAGCAATGGTCAGGAAAAGGAGGATGATACAGATCCATTAGATCCATGCGACTTTATACTGGAGCACCAAGATTGTGCACCTACGCAGGAATGGAAGAACGCTGATTGCGATGGTGATGGAGTGAGCAATGGTCAGGAAAAGGAGGATGATACAGATCCATTAGATCCATGCGACTTTATACTGGAGCACCAAGATTGTACACCTACGCAGGAATGGAAAGAAACTGATTGTGATGGTGACGGAGTTACGAACGAAGATGAAAAGGAAGATGGGACCGACCCCTTGGATCCTTGTGATTACAATCCGGAAAGTATAACACTTCCTCGCTCAGGCGATTATCTAGAGGTAGATTGTGACGGAGATGGAGTGAACAATGGAGATGAAGAAGAGGACGGTACTGATCCCCAAGACCCATGTGATTTTAATTTGGAAAGTCAAACTATGGACCCTTCGTCGACATGGAACACCTCTGACTGTGATGGGGACGGGGTTACCAATGAAGATGAAAAAGAAGATGGAACAGACCCATTGGACCCATGTGATTACAATCCCGAGAGTGTAACTTTGCCGCAATCCGCAGATTGGGAAGCATTGGATTGTGACGGCGATGGCAACCCTAATGGTAATGATCCAGACCCTTTGATGGCCAATGCCAGTGATGATTTTGGTTCAACTGCTGCCCTAACGGAAGTTGCTATCAATATACTGGAGAATGACGACTTTCTTGCCAATAACGACCCTAATCAACTTGGTGTTACTAATTTGACCAGAATAGGCGGAGATGCAACAGGCGAGGTTACCTTTAACAATGAGACAGGTTTTGTTGGTTATACGCCATTGGTTACCGAATCCAACTCTACTGTAACAATAATTTACCAGGTTTGTAATGTGTTGCCAGACCCTAGTGTCTGTGCTTCCGCTACAATTTATATTGAAGTTGGTGCAAACAACTTGGACGCGGTGGACGATTCCTTTACCGTTGAAAGCGGAGAAGACGGAATGATACCAGACAGTAATGTACTGTCCAATGACACGTATAATGATGGGGCGGCTACCCTTGACAATATCAATTTAAGCTCTACACCGACCGATGAATTGATGATCAATTTTGATGGGAGTGTTAGTGTGGTGCCAGGAACCGGACCCGGAACTTATACAATCGATTATACCATTTGTGACCTTACCGATGCAACGAACTGTGATACGGCCACGGTAACCGTCGAAGTGATGGAGGGTGCTGGAAATGTATTGGACGCCGTGGACGATTCATACACCGTTGAAAGCGGTGAAGACGGAATGATACCAGACAGTAATGTACTGTCCAATGACACGTATAATGATGGGGCGGCTACCCTTGATAATGTCAATTTAAGTTCTACATCGACCGATGAATTGATCATCAATCCTGATGGAAGTGTAAGTGTTGTTCCAGGAACCGGACCCGGAACTTATACAATCGATTATACCATTTGTGACCTTACCGATACAACGAACTGTGATACAGCTACGGTAACCGTGGAAGTGATGGAGGGTGCTGGAAATGTATTGGACGCCGTGGACGATTCATACACCGTTGAAAGCGGAGAGGACGGAATGATACCAGATAGTAATGTACTTTCCAATGATACCTATAATGATGGGGGGGCTACCTTTGACAATGTCAACTTAAGCTCTACATCGACCGATGAATTGATCATCAACCCTGATGGAAGTGTAAGTGTTGTTCCAGGAACCGGACCCGGAACTTATACCATCGATTATACCATTTGTGACCTTGCCGATGCAACAAACTGTGACACGGCCACGGTAACCGTGGAAGTGATGGAGGGTGCTGGGAATGGATTGGATGCGGTTGACGACTCCTTTAGCGTTGGAAGCGGAGAGGATGGAATGATACCAGATAGTAATGTACTGTCCAATGATACCTATAATGATGGCGAGGTTACCCTGGACAATGTTATCTTAAGTTCTACACCGACCGATGAATTAATCATCAATCCTGATGGGAGTGTCAGTGTTATTCCAGGAACCGGACCAGGTACCTATACCATTGACTACACTTTATGTGATGTAATGGATGTCAATAATTGTGATACGGCCACGGTAACCGTGGAAGTGATGGAGGGTGCTGGAAATGTATTGGACGCCGTGGACGATTCATACACCGTTGAAAGCGGAGATGACGGAATGATACCAGATAGTAATGTACTGTCCAATGACACTTATAATGATGGGGCGGCTACCCTTGACAATGTCAATTTAAGCTCTACACCGACCGATGAACTGATCATCAACCCTGATGGGAGTGTCAGTGTGGTGCCAGGAACCGGACCAGGGACCTATACAATCGATTATACCATTTGTGATCTAACGGATACAACGAACTGTGATACGGCTACGGTAACCGTTGAGGTAGTATCCGGAATGGATAATGAAATCGATGCCGTAGATGATGGTTATAACACTGGTTCAGGTGGTGGTTTGATCACGGATAGCAATGTTCTTTTGAATGATACATTGAATGATGAGCAAGTATCGCCCATTGATGTGATCTTAACGTCAACATCTACCAACGAGCTCAGCATCAATGATAATGGTGAGGTAATATTGGCATCGAATACTCCAGCAGGGACCTATACTATAGAGTATACCATTTGTGAGGCTGCAAATCCTGATAATTGTGATACGGCAACAGTGACGGTGATTGTGGAAGACATCGAAGTGAACCAAATGCTAACACCGAACGGAGATTTAAAAAATGACTTTTTGTTTATACGTGGTGTTGAGTACATCAAATCAAGTACTATCAAAATATTCAACCGATGGGGGACCCTTGTTTTTGAAGGGAATAATTATGATAATGTAAACAATGTCTTCGATGGAAGGGTAAGGGGCAAATCAGCCTTGAGCGTTAACGATTACCTTCCTGCAGGTGTTTATTTTTATATTTTTAATTACCAGACCGAACAAGGTAGTTTTACAGATTCGGAATACCTTTATATAAGCAGATAACATATTTTCAGAATGATAAAGAAACATATTTTAACTACGTTGTTGTTTATTGGGATTTTATCTACAGGAGCAATCGCCCAACAAGATGCCCAGTATACTCAATACATGTACAATACGTTGAGTGTCAACCCTGCTTATGCCGGTTCTCGAGGACAACTAAGTTTTGCAGGACTCTACCGATCACAATGGGTAGGTCTGGATGGGGCACCTGAAACTTTTACCCTGAATTTGCATTCACCCATACGCAACAGTAGGTTGGGTTATGGAATATCCATAGTCAACGACAACATTGGTGATGGAGTGGTCCAAGAGACTTATTTGGATGCGGTGATATCCTACACCATCGATGTTTCTATGGATGCCAAATTATCCTTTGGGCTTAAAGCTGGTGGAAATATGTTGAGTTTGGATTTTAATGGGTTGAGGAATTTTGATCAGGAAGTGGTCAATCAAAACAATATAGATAACAGGTTCAATCCTAATTTTGGACTGGGAGTATATTACCATACCGATAAATTTTACGCAGGTATCTCGGCGCCAAATGTGCTGGAAGCGGAATATTTTGACAATGACAACACGGAAGATGGCGTCAACTTTCTGTCCGCTGATAGAATGAACGTATACTTGATCACCGGTTATGTATTTGATGTGGGCCCGGACCTTCAATTTAAACCTGCCTTGCTCACCAAGGCAGTAGGAGGAGCACCTTTACAGGTGGATCTATCGGCAAGTTTTCTGTTTGCCAACAAATTTAGTTTTGGAGCCGCGTATAGGTGGGATGCTGCTGTGAGCGGATTGGTTGGTTTTCAGGTGACCGACCAGATTATGTTGGGACTTGCTTACGATCGTGAGACTACCGAATTGGGAGGTACACAGTTTAACGATGGCTCTTTTGAAGTCTTCCTGAGACTGGAACTATTGAAGTCCTTTCAACGGACCATTTCACCAAGATTCTTTTAATCTAGTATAGCATGCTGAAAAGAATACTCATAATATTGATTGTAACCAGCGGATGTTTTATTAAACTGAACGCTCAGCAAGATAGTATCCCGGATAAACAGATTGCCCGGGTAATGGAAAAGGCCGATGAACGATACAATCAATATTCCTTTAGTCCTGCAATAGACATTTATAAGAAAGTCCTTGACAAGGGGTATACTTCCCCTGACCTGTTAAAACGACTGGGTAATTCCTATTACTTCAATGCCAAATACCAAGAAGCTGCAGAGACTTATAAAAAACTCGAAGAAACCTATCCGGATGCAATGTCCGTGGAGGATGTGTTCAGGTATGCGCAGAGTCTTAAATCCACTGGGAATTATGATCAGGCCACAAAGGTAATGGAGGATTTCAAGGCCATGACCGCTGCTATGGTAGACTTTGATGAGGATTACATGGCCAAGATAGAGAAAAATTCAGGCAGGTATACCATAAAGGAGTTTCCCTACAACAGCAAGTATTCAGATTTTGCAGCGGCCTATTATGAGGAAGGACTCATTTTTGCTTCGGACCGAGATACAGGAAATTTTGCAAGATACAGGCATACCTGGAATGCAAGGGACTTTCTGGACCTTTACAAGGTGAATGCCGATAGTGTTTCGAATGATTTTGTGGTAAAGCTGGATGGAGATGTAAATACCCGCCTACACGAGTCATCTTCAGTGATTACCAAGGATGGAACCATGATGTACTTTACAAGGAACAACTTCATGGACGGCAGAAAAAAGAAAGATGAAGAAGGAATCATACGATTAAAAATATACAGTGCCGAAAATGTGGATGGTATTTGGACCAATATCGTGGAACTTCCATTTAACAGTGATTCTTATTCCGTTGCCCATCCCATGCTCAGTCCTGATGGTAAAAAACTATATTTTGTCTCCGATATGCCGGGAAGTTTGGGCGAATCGGACATTTTTGTCACTGATATCATCGGTGATGGTACCTACGGGCCCATTGTAAACCTAGGGGAGAATATCAATACCATAGCAAGGGAAACCTTCCCTTTTATAACCAAGGATGGGATTTTGTACTTTTCCTCAGACGGACATCAAGGCCTGGGAGGTTTGGATGTGTTTGCCACCAAAATCACCTATAACGATTACACCCAGCCCGTGGTTAATGTGGGGAAACCTGTAAATACCCCAAAGGACGATTTTTCTTTTATCTATGATTCCGATAATAGTACAGGGTATTTTGCCTCAAACAGGGACGGAGGAACAGGCGATGACGATATTTATGAGTTTGTTGAAAACGAACCCCTGACCTTGGACTGTATCCAGGAGGTCAGTGGTACGGTACGGGATCGTATTTCCAATGAAGTTCTGGCAGGGGCCACGGTAAAGATCATTGATGAGGAAAATAACGAGATATCTTCCACCATAACGGATTCAGAAGGAAATTATATACTTATGTTGGATTGTTCCAAAGGTAATTTTGTGAGGGCTTCTCGAGATGGTTACGTCCCTGCAGAAGAATATTTACCCATATCTGACGGTAAACCCCGTATTGTGGATTTTTATCTGGAACGTGATGTGGTAACCGGTGGTTTTGGTGATGATTTGGCCAAGTTGTTACAGTTGAGCACGATTTATTTTGATCTCAATAAATTCAATATCCGCCCAGATGCCGAAATTGAGATACAGAAAGTGATCGTTGCCATGGAAAAGTATCCTAGCCTTAAAATTAAGGTCAATTCTCATACAGATAGCCGAGGCGTAGATGCTTACAATTTGTGGTTGTCACAGAAAAGAGCTGAGTCCACCGTAAACTATATGATTTCAAAGGGAATAGCTGCGGACAGGTTGCAAGGTGAAGGTTTCGGAGAAACACGCTTAGTGAATGATTGTGCAAATGGGGTTCAATGCTCTGAAGAACAGCATCAATTAAATAGAAGATCTGAGTTTATCATATTCGAATAACATTATTTTTTAATTGTTTAGAAAACGGCTCCTTTTTAAGGGGCCGTTTTTTTATATGTGTATGATTTACATGTTCAATTTTTGGGGATGATTTTAAGGCATGATGTCATTCTATTTCAGAGGTTTGAAATGTAAGATTCGACTTACTTTATTGGTTAAATAATGTGGGCTCATCGATGAACTGTCTTAAAAATATCGTAAAAAATTAAGTTGGTCACCTCATTTTTTGACTGCTATACAATTCTAATTCATTGGTTCACAACAATTATTTTCCACCCCTAAAAGTGAGGGTAATTTTGTATGCGGTTGAAAATTCGGTGTGTTGAATCACCAAAGAATTTAAAGACCAGAAGTTTAAAGAATCAACAAAACTACAGCAATACAATCTTCATTTAATAGCAACCTCATGAAAAAGAGCATTCTAGCCTTATTATTTCTGCTTTTTACAGGAATTGCCTTTTCTCAAACAACAGTAACCCTTCAAGATCAATGCAATTGCGAAGTTCTTAAGGGTACAGATGTAACCAGTTCAGGAGCTTTGACACCAACAGGTGCAGATTTGGGAGACATTTATGTCAACACCAATACAGGAACCATTTATTTCTGGGACGGTGATTCATGGGAACTGACCGCCACCGACGATCAACAATTAACTGGATTTACTTTTGATGAGGCTACAAACATATTATCACTTTCCTTGGAAGATGGGGGGAATGTAAATGTTGATTTAAGTAGCTTGAAGGATGTATTGACAGATTCAAATACCACCGTAACTTCTTTTGATATTGACGGTACAAATACCAATTTGGTAATTACGGATTCAGAAGCCAATACTTTTGCTGTAGCATTGGCGGATCTGGCAGCTTTGATTGATACCAATACCGACAACCAAGACTTGACAGGAGCAACCCTGAACGGTTCAAATCAATTACAAATTGATATACAAAATGGAGCATCTGCAACTGTAGACCTAAGCAGTCTGGATAACAGTGCAGGAGTGGCGGCCAACGCCTCGGCCATCTCTACCAACACTGGCAACATCACAACGAATGCCACGAACATATCTGACAACGCATCCGATATAGCCACGAACACCGCTGCGATAACGACCAATGCTTCGAATATCACTTCGAACACTTCGAACATCACGGCCAACACGAACAATATTGCCACGAACGCTTCCGATATCTCGGACAACGCATCCGATATAGAAACGAACACCGCTGCGATTACAACAAATGCCACGGCCATTTCAGCCAACGCTACCGACATTTCTGACCATATCGCCGCGGACGGTGACCTATCCTCGACCAACGAGATCCAGAACATCGAGCAAGTACTTACAGAAAGCAACGATGCGAACGGATTGGTAATCACCGGTCTCGGGACACCGACAGCTGGTAGCGATGCCGCGACCAAAGCCTATGTCGACAGCATGGCCGATGACGATATCACGGGAGCTTCCTTGGACGCTCCGAGCAACGTATTGACGATCAGCGAGGGCACGACCGATGTTACGGTGGACCTTAGCGACCTTGACGACAGTGCAGGAGTGGCGGCCAACGCCTCGGCCATCACAACGAACGCCACGAACATCTCGGACAACGCATCCGATATAGCAACGAATACCGCTGCGATTTCGACCAACGCTTCGAATATCACTTCGAACACTTCGAACATCACGGCCAACACGAACAATATTGCCACGAACGCTTCCGATATCTCGGACAACGTTACGGACATCTCGACCAATACGGGCAACATCACAACCAATGCCACGAACATATCTGACAACGCATCCGATATAGCAACGAACACCGCTGCGATCACAACAAATGCCACGGCCATTTCAGCGAATGCTACCGACATTGCGGACCATATCGCCGCGGACGGTGACCTTTCCTCGACCAACGAGATCCAGAACATCGAGCAAGTACTTACAGAAAGCAACGATGCGAACGGATTGGTAATCACCGGTCTCGGGACACCGACAGCTGGTAGCGATGCCGCGACCAAAGCCTATGTCGACAGCATGGCCGATGACGATATCACGGGAGCTTCCTTGGACGCTCCGAGCAACGTATTGACGATCAGCGAGGGCACGACCGATGTTACGGTGGACCTTAGCGACCTTGACGACAGTGCAGGAGTGGCGGCCAATGCCTCGGCCATCACAACCAATGCCACGAACATCTCGGACAATACATCCGATATTGCAACGAACACCGCTGCGATCACAACGAATGCTTCGAATATTACTTCTAACACGTCGAACATCACGGCCAACACGAACAATATTGCCACGAACGCTTCCGATATCTCGGACAACGCTACGGCCATCTCGACCAACACGGGCAACATCACAACAAATGCCACGGCCATTTCAGCCAACGCGACCGACATTGCGGACCATATCGCCGCGGACGGTGACCTATCCTCAACCAACGAGATCCAGAATTTGGGAGAGGTGCTTGCCGATGGGAACGATGGTGGTGGAGCTGCCATCACCAACATCGCAGATCCTACCAACGCTCAGGATGCCGCGACCAAAGCCTATGTCGACAGCATGGCCGATGACGATATCACGGGAGCTTCCTTGGACGCTCCGAGCAACGTATTGACGATCAGCGAGGGCACGACCGATGTTACGGTGGACCTTAGCG
>NZ_JARFVA010000005.1 GCF_029194005.1 Flagellimonas okinawensis
CACTAGTGTCCCATTAAAATTGGGACGTTTTAAAAATTAAATAAATTTGGCCCATTAAGCCTATTTCGTTCTTTGTCATTTTGAAATTTAGTTTTGCTAAAGAGTTCCCGAAGGTTCGTTTTATCGGTCAGGGAGATGCTTAATATCTGCAGCACTTCATAAGTACTTCTCTCCAGTTTCATATCGTGCTGAACGATGGCCACCAAACAATAGGTGCAGATGGCAGCATAGATCTGGATTCGCACGGCATTCTCGGTAGTACCCCAGAACTTTTTGATTTTAAGGTGTTGTTTCAGCCATTTGAAGAACAGCTCTACCTGCCAGCGGTTCTTATAAAGTTCAGCAACCTGTAGGGCTGAGATGTGAGTAGCATTGGTCAAAAAGACGAACTCCCGTTGTTGTAGTTCATCCCAGTATCTGACAAGCCGCAGTGACCCAGGATAGTACTGCTTTGGGTAAAATCCAGTCAACCCAATGGTCAGATCTGAAAGCACGTTCCTGGGCAATCTGCGTTTCCACTTGATGGATCTGTACTGCAGGTTATTCTTTGCCCTGATCACAAAGTAAGCACCTATCTGATGGATTTTATACAGCATCTTAAAGTTGTTATAGGCTCGATCAAATATATAGTAGGACCCTGGTTCATAAGGAATTTCTTTCATAACCTTTGAGTCGTGTACTGAAGCTTCGGTAATATGAAAAAATGCCGGTATCTGTGTTTCCACATCATACAAGGTGTGTACTTTGATGCCACCTTTTCTCCTTCGGAACTTTGCCCACCAGAATACGGAAAGACACAGGTCGATCGTTGTCGAATCGAAAGCATAGACGTGGCCACTCAGATCGAAGATGTTGGTAGTTCTGGTTTCTCTGGCCTGATTTACCAAATAGTAGGCATACTCCTCAAAGATATGGTAATCCCTGTCCTGATTGGCCCTTGCCAAAGATGATTTAGAGACATTCTTCCCCATTCCCAAATGATAACATTTGGATCGGTGGGCATCAAGTGCGATTACCAGATCCCTAAGGCTTTCACGATTGGAGAGCTGGCCGAACATCAAAGCGAGCAACTGGTTCCAGCAGGTGAAGTGCTTCACATATTTATCCCCCCGATAGGTACGAACAATATAATTGAACTTGTTTCTATCCAAAAAGGAAACAAGCTGTGAGAAAACGAATTTGTCTTTATGCATTGCAAATCTGTATAAGAATTGCAAAAGTTAAAATTGAAATCCGTTTAATCGAAAAACCTCTGTAACTAACTATATTTCAAATATTTCAAAGAACTATTTTAGATTTTAATGGGACAGTAATGAAGTATCAATTAAAATGACACTTATGTACCTTACCATCTCAGCACAGAAAATAGGCAGTACCTATAACTCCAGTGTGGGGAGCTATGTGGACTATCTGGAAAAGGAAAACGAGGATAGGTCGCCCGAACAAAGGGAGGAATTCTTTGACCAAGAGAACGACAGCGTAAGCCCTGAAAAGGTCATCGATGAAATTGATGCCAATACCGCCAAATTAAGGCAGAAGGACCCGAAATTCTATTCCATTGTGGTCAGTCCCAACCAAAGGGAACTTAAAGCCATAGGAAATGACCAGAAACTGTTAAGGGAATACACTAGGAAACTCATGGAGGACTATGCCAAGAGTTTCCATAGGAACCAAGAGGTAAAGGCCGAGAACCTGAAATACTATGCCAAGATCGAACATGAACGCACCTATAGGGGCTTTGACAAACAGGTTCAGGAGAATGCTCCCTACCGAGGGGAGATAGCAAGGCTCAAAAACGAGATACGGAAAGTGGAACGTGGCGAATCCATTGGGAATGTCAAAGAGCTTGAAAAGAGGATTGCAGAGCAAACAAGATTGGCCCCACACAAACAGAACGGGCAGCTTGTGGCCGCAGGGATGCAAAAGGAGGGGCCACAGACCCATATCCATATCATAGTCAGCAGGAGGGATGTGACGAACACCTATACACTTTCACCCATGGCCAAGCACAAGGCCTCGGAAGTGGAACTGAACGGAAAGACGGTAAAGAGGGGATTTGATCGGGACAGCTTCTACCAAGCAGCCGAAAAGACCTTTGACAGGACAACTGGGTTCAAGAGGAACTATGTGGAATCCTATGTTGGGAGAAAGGCCCATGCCAAGGAACCGGGGAAGTTCTTTGCCAAGGTCATGGGACTGCCCACCAAGGAAAAGGACATGGCCTTTAAACTCCTTAAGACGATGGGTATCAAAGCTCCCAGCATACCTACCAATAAAGTGCAGATGGCGGCCAAGATCATTAAGGCACTTGGAAAGGGTATCGATAAGGCTAGGGGAGCAGGTGAGGACATGGGTTACTGAAATCCCAGAAGTAGGTTGCGCCCTTTCGGGTTTTTGCTTTACGCTTATCTACCGGAACACTACAAAAACCCGAAAGGATCCATGCGCAAAAGTTGGGGGTAAGATTTGGGGACACTTACAGCACTTCACTGTGTTCCGTTCGCCCTTCATTTATCTAGCCTTCCCTCTTTTAGGATATCGCTAAATTCATAAAATTATCATTAATGTCTTCTGTTTCGGGGAAGAATTGGTTGGACAATAAATTGAAAGGGGTTGATCTAGGGGCTGATGGTTACCTTATTAACGAAAAATGCCCTTTAAAAACCTGTCCGTCCTTAAAATTTATAATAAACCAATAGTCTGCTGGAGGCATTCTATTTCCATTAAATACTCCATCCCACGAGCCATTTTTCAGGGAGAAGTTATTCAGCATCTTACCATATCTGTCATAGATAAAAACATTACCATCTTTACTGATATTGCCCATATTAGGTCTCCAAATATCATTGATGTCATCTCCATTGGGGGAAAAAAACTTTGGATAATCAACTATTGTAAAATCCAAGCCGGCTTCACCACAACCGTTGATATCTTTAACTACCAAATGATATGTACCTGGAGCAATACTTGTAAAAGTTGATGAAGATTGTTCTATTCCATTTAAGGAGTACAAATAGTCACTTATTCCTGTCGTACTAATTTCAACTGTTTGTTGGTTCGTAAAAAGTTCTCCGGACAGGGAATATGCTAAATCAAACGGAATTGAAGATTCAACAACAGAAAAGGAGTAAGTTCTTGAACATCCGTTGGGAGCTACAATATTTACCGAATATTCTCCCGGAACAAATACCTCAACGTTATTATTTGTTTGATCGGATAAAAGGTCGCCATCTAAAAACCATTGAAAAGAATACTTTGGGTCATCAATGTCTGTGTCAATGAAAATGCTTTGATAGTTGTTACTGTTTGTATTTTCTTTACATATAAAATATGTGTCTTCTAAATCAGGCACAATAGGCTTCTGTGCAAATTCAATAAAAAGCCAAGAATCCAAGCTATTGTCCCCTCTATTGGTCAATATAATTTCCAATTCATAGACTTCACCGGGAATGATCGGTGAGACAGCGGTTAGCGGCACGGTTCTACCGTTCGCCTCAATTTCGCCCGTACCAACTTCTTGCTCTATAAAGTATGATTGGAATCCAAGATTGTTACACTCCGGATTGTTATGAATGCTATGTAGGCCTACTTGCGTAACTTGATCCGGTAGTAATGCAATGTTTTTACCGTGATGTACATATTCTATTTCAGGTGTTGTCGTGTCATTGTCATGATCAAAGGTATCTGGTGTAATACCTGGACCGGTCAATAATATTGCAAATCCATCCTGTTTTGAACTATCGCCATCAAAACATTCAATGTCCCCAACTTTATAAGACTCAGAAGCAAATATGTAATTTAAATTGAAAAAATCAGTTTGAGATACAAATCTCAATTTAATAGCTTTTGATTCCGAATATTGACCGACAGTACCAATTCTATCGTCGAGAATTTCCTGTATGGTATATATCCCGCCAAACGGTTCGCTGACCGAACTCGTCCTTAGTGATTTGTTTGGTCCGATTGACATCTGTGCTTGACCTGTTGATAGTACGAAACCTGTATCAAACGGAAATTCTGAGTTACCTCTATTAAATGTGCTGATTCCATTTAACGATAGATTGGTCGCCCTTTCAATAGAAACATCAAGGCAATCGGTATCGAAAGAGTCATCAAATATATCCTTCAATTTACCATTTATGTCAGCATATTCTCTGTCTTCAATAACAATGGATTGCCCAGATAACGCTACCGAATAGCCTAAAAGAGTTATAAAAATAACAAGCTTTGGATAATTCAATTTCATGGGCAATTAATTGAAAGATAAAATATTCAATAAATTAAGAAAAAATAAAATAATTTGTAATATATTACATACGAAAATAATTTTATTATTACGTTATAATGAATTTCGTTGAACTCACTTAGAAAAGTAAACAATTTAAAATGAAAATGTTTCTATACGTTATATCAATTCTGTTATTTTCTTGTTCTGATAATTCTGGTCAAGAAGGTTACCAGGTGAATCAATTTTTAGGAACCTGGAAATTGACAGCAACCTATCAAACCAAATTGGATGGAAGTGCCGATTGGGAAACTGTTGATGATAGTGCGAGTTATACCATAACTTTTGCTGATGGCAATGAAGCTGTCGTTAGTTATAGTTCATGCAGTGGCACCTATGAATATTCAGAAGAACAATCAAAAATTTCTGTTTTTTTTGAATGCCTAGATGATAGGACTGATTATTTCATTGATGATGAAAGTGATCTTCCGGATATTTTGATAGTTAGTGCATTAGGGAATAATACGCCGGATGAGGGTATTAAGCTCAAATTTTTGAAAATATAAATTATAAATCTCATAATCACGGTCCAGCATGAAAAAAATTACTACGTTAATAGTTTTTATTGGTTTTAATTGCCTCATCCACGCCCAAGAATGTGCTACCCCTACACCGACCGCATATTCAGTTTCATCAGGTATTTCTGGAAAATCTTCAGTCTCTTCCTCCTATTGTTTGAATTTATATTTCCATATTGTTCGCAGAACCAATGGTACCGGTGGGGTCAATCCAACGGTTATCGACGATATTCTTAATGTCATGAACAGTGCATTTTTACCACACGAAATTTCAATACAATCTGTCGGCAATGATTACATCGATAGTGATGCTTTATTCGATATCGGAACGGACAATGAGGCGAACCAGCTATTTGGTACAAACAACCAAGCGAATGCCATAAATGTTTATCTTGTAAATTCAGGTCAAACCTCCAGTGGAATTGTTTACGCTGGATTGGCCCAGGATATTCCTAGCAGGAATATGATAATAGATAATGATTTTGTGCTTACTTCTACAGCTCCCCATGAATTGGGACATTGTCTTAACTTATTGCATACTCATGAAACTTACTATGGGGTTGAAAATATAAATGGTTCAAATTGCTCAACGGCTGGGGATAAAATTTGCGATACGCCAGCTGACCCGCAGCTTTCGAGTTTTAACGTCGATGTTACCTGTAATTACACTGGCGGAAATGGTTACAGTCCCCTTACGGATAACATTATGTCCTATTCAAGGTCGGCATGCCGAGATTTATTTACTGATGGACAAGTGGCGGTTATGAAAAATGCGATACCACAATATTCTATTTTATCAGATGCTGTAGCAACGAACTGTCAGATAACCAAGTTGATTGGTGACGATTGTACTTGTTCGAATATAAATACAGTAATAACCCTGCAATATCCCCCAAGTACCACTGTTAACTGGACTACTTCAACCAATATGACCATTGTAAGCAGTACTAATAGTTCGGTTACGGTCAAGGGGGTAAGTGGTACTCGAAGTCAGGGTCAGGTCACGGCAAGTTTTAATGGTATTCAATTAACAAAAGATGTTTGGGTAGGCGAACCCAGTGCACCATCTTCCCTTTCCGGTCCATCATCTGTTTTAACAGGTGCATTTGTAAATTATAACTCGTCCGTAGCTTCTGGAGCCAGTAGCTATGAATGGCGTCTGCCTTATCCTTTTGATGTAGTTACAAGCTGGAATTACAATGGTCAGCGTTGGCAAATGAGGACAACAACGGATCGCTATCTTACAGCTTATACTGGAATGGGACAGATTTCCGGATTGGTACAGGTCATGGGGAAAAATAAATGTGGTGTTGGAGGAGCTAAGACTAAAAGTGTATCCCATTCAAGCAGTGGTGGAGGTGGAATTCCACTTAAGACTCAATTCGATGGTATAGGAGTAGCTATAACTGAAAACCAAATTTATCCTAACCCTGCAAATGAACGGATAAATATCTTGCTGAAGAATCGCGCTGATTTAACTTTTGTAAATGTCACTTTAAGCAGTATGGACGGGAAGGTTTTATTCAAAAGCCAAAACAAGAACTTATCGGTTGTTCCAACTGAACATTTAACGAACGGGGTTTATATACTTAATATAATAACTGATCAAGAAATAGTTCAAAAATCAATTATTATATCTCACTAGCAGAATCCTTTTGTAGATTTACCTCTTCTAAGTACATCGCTAATTTCATGATATTAAAATAAATGATGCTATTTAAGAAGGGATATATCATGAAAAAATTCAACTAAAACAATGATTTTCAATAATATATGATTTCATGGATGATTCCAGTCATGACGGCCTCCCTTAAATTGTCGTTAATAACTTTAGATAGCTTCAATTAACTTCTCATTGTAATCATCCAGGATAGTAGTCGGCAACGATTTGAGATAGATTTGAGTTGTATTCAGCTTACTATGTCCAAGCATGGCAGAAATGGCCTCCAAAGGAATGTTGTGAAGCATAGCTTGTGTAGCAAAGCTATGTCTGCTAACGTAGGTTGTAAGCTTCTGCTCAATTCCACATAACTCCTGAATTGTTTTTAACCCGCGATTATAACGCTGCCTTTCCCAATTAATCTCTCGTTCCTGTTTAGCAGGATTTTCTCGTTTTATTACAGGAAATATGTAATCCTCCGCTTTCTTTCCTTTCAAATAACTGTTCAAGATTTCTGAAAGTTGTCCGGTTATTTTTATGTCATATAGTTTTCCTGTTTTCTTTCTGCGAAATTTAATACGACCGTTCACTATATTGCTTACTTGGAGGTATGCCATGTCCGTGAAGTTCATACCATAGAGAAAAAAGGAACAAATGAAATAGTTTCGATATCTAAACAATGCTTGATCCTCTGGAATTTCCAATTCTAGGATCTTTCTGATATCTTCAATTTCCAAAGCTCGTTTTTCGGTTGGAATTTGTCTTATTGTATAATTCATAAAAGGATAGGCTTCCTTTTCAATTAACCCTGCTTTTATACCCTTATTGAAGAGTGCTCGTAAGCCGCGTAAGTAAGTAGATAATCCATTCCAACTATTTCCCTTTGCTAAATGATATTTTTCAAAGCGTTTGATAAAGGAGTAATTCACTTCATTGAACTTAAGATCTTTGCCCTTATTGAAGGTCTTCAAGACCGATAAAATGCCTTTATAATGTCTTGCCGTCCCATATCTGTGTGCCGCCTTTAAATCCTCAACTACAGAATTCCCAAATTCAAAAAAGGATTCATAGGTACTGTTTCTTGTGATTCGATTTTTCACTTCAACAATTGACAAATAGTTCAACTTACCTTGATCAGAAAGTTTGTTGAGAATGTCATTTGCACGAGCTTCTTCTTTTAATAAAAGTGTATTCAATCGGGCAATGGATTCCGTGCGAGTGTAGTTTCTTTTAATGGAACATTTTTGATGATCCCAAAATATTTCGGATATTGAAAAACCAGTTGCGATGGATGTTGTTTTTCGCAAATGAGTGAGGCGAAAAATGATAGGGTAGGTGCCATCTTTTTTTGCTCTTCTTGTATCCAATAAAAGGGTCAAATATGTTCTCATTTACTTCAAGTTAGCAAAAAAATTTGCAAACAATTTGCAAACAAATAATTGATTCCATTTGATTTCAAATGAGGTTAAAATAAATGTAACACATTGAAATACAATAAAATATAGTGATTTTGGTTTTTGGAAGATTTGGTATTAAAGCGGCTTCTAAGCAGACGGTCGAAGGTTCGAATCCTTCCGCGATCACAGAAAAAGGCCCCCACTAATGTGGGGGCTTTTTTTGTGCCCATACTTCACCAATTGGATTGTTAGGTACAATCGTAACAGATTACATTGTATCTCGAACTAAATTTTATTCAGGATAGTCTTCGAGCAGCGGTTAAAGGTTACCGTTTTATTCAACTTTCAGAGTGAAAAAAGTCTACTGGTTTATTAAAGTTCATTTTCCTTTATAAATATTTTACATTCTACCGATTATTTAAACTTTCAGGTTATGGTTTTTGGATATAAATGAGCAGTATCACGGCACTAAGCTTGAAACTTCCACTAGATGGATTTGTATTAAACATAAGATTCGAAATATTATCTTCTTCAAGCTCAAAAATGATGGCAAAGAAACTGCAGTATTATACAATGCTTAACTCTAAATTGTATAGAACAGTTAGGGTTGGCTGATTGGTACGAAAAGGAATATCTCTAAAAAAGGACTTAATGGAATTACGTGATACTAAAAACCAGAATTTATATGGGATGTCAGGAATAATAACTTTTAGAGACTACTCTTTCAGAATAATATGAATTCGAGACCTTCCTTACTTGTCTGTTACCCCTTTTTATAGGATTAGTACGACCTCCTTATTATTCTATTTTTAATAGATATCTTAAACTTTTAACTAGTCAATATGTCCACAAACACAAAGAAGTTGGTATTTATCTGCTTTTCCCAAACTCACCTATTGGATATGGCCGGACCAGCACATGTGTTTTATGAGGCTGTCGAATATGGTGCAGATTACGAGCTTCTTTTTGTAACCACAGACAAAAGTGAGGTTTTGTCCACAAGTGGATTGTATTTTTCTAAACTCGTTCACTTTCAAGAGTTGGAACTCAACAAAGAAGATATTGTTTTTTTACCCGGATTGGATTTCTCTTTGCTTTCCAATCAAGAATATATAAATCAGCTTTCCGACTTTTTTTATTGGTTGAAGGTACAACATCATAAAGGTATTTGGTTGGCATCCGTTTGCACAGGAGCATTCATTCTAGCTGAGACAGGTCTTTTGGATGGCAAGAGCTGTACAACTCATTGGAGGCGTTTTGCAAGTTTCGAAGAGCGTTTTCCTATGGTATCATTACTGAAAAACAGGTTGTTTGTGGAAGACCAGTTCATCTTTTCTAGTGCTGGTATCTCATCAGGTATTGACCTATCATTATTTCTAATCGAAAAGCAATATGGAAGCCGATTTGCTATGGAAGTCGCACGTGAGGTATTGGTCTACTTGCGTAGGAGTGGGACTGATCCACAGTTGAGCCTCTTTTTACAGCATCGAAATCATCTCGATGACCGAGTGCACAAAATCCAAGACTTTATAACTAAAAATTTCCATCAAAAGTTAACTATCGATTCAATGTCGGAAATGGTCTATACCAGTCCTAGGAACCTCACTCGGATGTTCAAGAAAGCTACCGGAATCACCATTGGCAACTACATTGACAAAATACGAATGGAGCACGCACAGCAATTGATCCGAGAGAAATACAAAATGGATTGTGTCGCCGAAGCTTGTGGATTTAAGTCTACTGGCCAGCTATTTAAGCTTCTGAAAAAAATGGATACACATGCTAATAATGTCCTCAATGGATAGGGAAATGTCCTAGTTAAATTTAATGAATTGAATTTCCTTTGCCCTTTACTTTTTGATACTGATTCAAATCTTTAACATATTCATCCATCATGAAAAAGAAAAAGGCATTATTATATAATTTACTCTTTGTGATTTGTTTATTCCTTTTGCAAACGAGCACTTTTGCACAATCTACTCAAGAACCCATTTATCAATGCGCTCCTTGTGGCTGTACATCTGACGGCAAGCATTTTCATCAACCTGGAAACTGCCCTAGTTGTGGTATGGAGTTGGTATTGGTGACCACACCCTTTAATTCATTAAAAAAATTAGATAAGCCCTTGAATGTGGCCATATTGTTATATCATCACGCACAAGTTCTGGACTATGCAGGTCCATATGACGTTTTTGTTGCAGGTGGTGAAAATTTCAATGTGTATACAGTTGCCGAGACGGAGGACGAGGTAATTACTATGCCCAATTTGAGCGTAAATCCTCAGTACTCAATATTTAATTCCCCAACACCTGATATTTTGATTGTTCCTGGGGGAATGTGGAGTACCGTAAGCGAAAAGACAAAAGACTGGATTAAAACGGCCTCAAAAGAGGCAGATTATGTGTTCTCCATTTGTACCGGTGCATTTATCCTAGCTGAAATAGGACTCTTAGACGGTTTGGAAGCTACAACCCACAGAGCAGGAATCACCAATCTGAAAAATAACTATCCAAAGATTAAAAAAGTTAAGGATGACCAACGTTTTGTAGACAATGGAAAAATAATCACTTCTGCCGGGGTTTCAGCTGGAATCGACACCTCTTTTTATTTGATGTCGAAAATTTTAGGAGAGGATTGGGCAAAAGCGGCAGCCAAGAACTTGGAATACCCATATTTTACCAAAGAATAGTTGGTAAAAAACTTACTTTTTACATCCCCCAACTTTTGATTGAGCCCCAACATGATGGTTTTATTATGAAAGGGATGGTTGTTTGGAATATTTAAATTTTTTGGAGGAATTGCTTATTGGATCTGGAATGGGTTCAAAGGTAAGTTTGCTTGATATCTCAAAAAGATGTTCAACAGTGATTTCTGGATATGAAAAAAATCGGATGATGTATTCTTTAATCACAATTTTGACCATTCATTGGACTTCCTTGAAATTAGACTATCTGGGATGACCTCCGAGTCTGAAGGATTACAGGATAAATTAATAGAAGAAGAGATTAAAGGAATTGAATTCTTAGAAATTATTGTAAGAAAATATGTAGTTGCGCGACCCAAACCTAAATTAGTTTGGAACAAAATTCATTAAACGATTCCAATAGAAGATGATCAAATACATAGATTTTACCCCAATTTGGATATATAGATGTATTCTACGCTTATATGAACAAGTTAGGGTTAATGTAAAAACAATTTGTCCTTGAAAAAGAGCAATTCGGAAATTAAAAACTAAGCAGCTAATCAAGGATGTATAGATTTGAGCAATAAAAAAGGAGAATAAATGAACAAATTTTTTAGAATATTTAAAAAGGTAATTTTATTTACATTTTCCATTCTTTTACTTCTTTCAGTTGCAGGTTACGTTTACCTCTATGTGCTACCAAAAGGACCTGAAATAACAGCAACCAATAAAATTAATGTCGGAATAGACTCTTTTGTAATCCATGCCTATAAAGATAGTAAGAGAAAATCGATCAAGGTATGGACTTATAAACCAGAAGGTTGGAATGACAAAGACAAAATAGTTTTCGTTATGCACGGTGGTGGGCGAAATGCGGATGACTATCTTAACGCTTGGATTGAATTGGCCAATAAGAATGACCTACTGATAATAGCGCCTGAATTCGAGAATAAGTTTTCAAAATATACAACGAACGACTACCAAGAGGGAAATTTATTCACCTTTTTTGGAACTAAAAACCCGAAAACAGAATGGGCATACACAGTGGTTGAAAACATATTTGACCACATTAAATCGGTTAACAATATCACAAACGAGCAGTACGATATTTTTGGTCATTCAGCTGGTGGACAATTTGTACATAGAATGGTAATGTTAATGCCCGAATCGAGAATTGGGACAGCTATAGCTGCAAATTCTGGATTTTACAGTTTGCCAAACGAGAACCTTGAATTTCCGTATGGTATCAAGAATACAGAAACAGATTTGCAAAAATCTTACAAAAAAAGATTGATTGTTCTTTTGGGAGAACTCGATAATGATCCAAGTTTAGGGACTTTTAGAACAACGGATTTGGCAATGGAACAAGGAGCACATCGGTTGGAACGTGGAACAACTTTTTTTAATGAGAACAAGGAATTGACCAGCAAAAATAATTGGACATTTAATTGGGAAATGCACACTGTAAAAGAAGTAGGTCACAACTATAAAAAAATGTCTGAAAATGCAATTGAGTGGATAAAAAGCTAACCCTAAGATTTGATATAGGTAATAGTGGCTTAAGTGTGAAATGAGAGTGTAAACATGAAAAGTTTTGCGAATAAAATCTGCTATACTCATACGCTAGACAGTTACCAAATTTCAAATAAACGATTTCATATTAAATGATCGGGTTTTGAATCCTAATACGTCGAAATTATAATGAAGCGAAAGAAGGAAGCCGCTGACATTTATCCATCGTATGAAATGATTGGATTATGTTACAGCGACCTTTGCAGTATTTTTGGTTGAAAGGAATTTTTTTTAAAGACCTTTTAAAAGCTTTTGAATTTCTCCAAGGTCTTCCAGTTCTTGTCTCCTTGTAAAATGTGTTTCTCCTTACCTTCCTTTTCCCAGGCCTTGACAAATTCTGCCTCTACATTTACGGTGAACAAATACAGCTTGTCATCCACTACCCGAAAACTTTTAGGGTTCGGGCGGTACTTATAGCCCAAGGAAACGGCGTAGGCACACCAGCCACCATATTGGGGAATGTACTTTTTGGGGTTGGATTGAAACTTTTTTTGTTGGTCTTGGTTAACGAAAAAGTAGGTTAACCCGTCATAGGTTGCCTTAAAGGACTTCTTTCCTAATTGTGCCATGTTTTCATCAATATAGGATACTGGGCTATAGCCATCCAGCGCAATCGTGCTTTCATCGGTGTTATAACTATGGGACTGTGCCACTAGGGACCCCATGCCGATTAGAAATAGTCCTATTGCAAAGGCGGTCCATTTTTTTGGAATTGAATTCATCTTTGTTTTCATCTTCTTCAATTTTAAATGTTATATGAGCGTACAAAGTTCTACTATAGTGGATGATCGTACATAGGATAGGTTTCCTTGGTACTTGGAAGAATTTCCCTTTTTAATCCATCCATTCCATATGACCTGTATGGAACATTTAAAATCTTTAAGGGCAATAAACCCGGGCTTGGGACGGATATTCAATGTTTTTTAAGAAAATTCACTAGAAGTACAGATTTATCGTATGGCAAGTGCCCTTTATACGACCAAGGTTTTGAATTGTAAAACGAAATTTTTCAAAAGTCTAAAATAGAATGTTTTAAGGTGTTTTCAATTTCTGATTGAGTTTGATAGGAATTGGCAAAGGTTACTGGTCAGGAATTGTATAGCCCTTACATGGCACATCCAAACAACGGATAATTTTAAAGATGAAATTGATTTTAAAATGACGATAAAAGGATTTTGGAATATTGAAAAAATTGTAGGACTGACTGCCTTAATAGTTAGTCTATTGACGTTGATTGTTTTTGTTTACCAAACCAATCTGCTCAGAAAACAGCAGTATATGGCTGCTTACCCACATTTGAGTCTAATGAATGAAAAATCAGGTACACTACAATATTCCTTTGGCCTATCCAATCACGGAGTTGGGCCAGCATTTATTGAATCAGTTAAGGTGTCTGCATCGAACGATATGGTATATGACGATATCATACATTATGTTGAAAAAACAATTGGGAAACAAGATTCCATTAACTACGTCTATTCCAACCTTTGGGTTGGGCGATTGATACCTGCAAATGAGAAAATCAATTTGATTCAGCTTTTAGATGAGAACATGATTAAAGATTGGGGGCTTGTTACAACCGAAAAAACTACGAAAAGCACACTGGATAGGGCAAATAAACTGTATCAGATTTTAAATGATGATGAGATTGATATCGAGATTATATATTCCTCTGTCTATGGCGAGAAATGGAGAATCGGGAATCACTCCAATGTCCCTAAAAAGATAGAGTAATTATTCATGCTTTAAAATTAATAGCAACTTAAGTGAAACAAATTCTACTAAATGGCACTAACAAGTCAATCAAATTGAAAAGCGACATGAAAAAAACTTACTACCTACTACTAGTGGTATTGGCAACATCGTTCCAAGCTATGGGGCAAAAATCAATCCTGACCCCAGAAAATAATCCTGTGGACAAAAGCCTTATCCATGAGGAAAACTATGAAATGGCTTGGTACATGCTCAAGGATAGTTCAAAAATTGATATTGGTAAGGTACAGACCGAGATCCAAAAGAAGAAAAAGCGAATTTACATCATATCAACCGTGGAAATGCCAGGCGCTGCTTCATTATGGGTAGACAGTACCATAGTTGGGAGAAGGAAGTTTGAGCCCATTTACCATTCCTCTTTCAACCAACAGAGAGATATGGTACTCAATTTTTCGGACCCAGTGACCGGATATTACAACGACAAACAATCTGGTAAAAAAATTGCAATTTCCGAATCGGTGGACGCCCCTTTCTTTGACAGTAACTTTTACCCACAATTTATACGATGGCTGCCCTTGAAAACTGGATACAATGGTTCAATAGCAATTTTTGATTATAATCCGAAATCAGGGGCAGGGGTGCTCTCTGCCACCATTAAAAATACAGAACAGTCCACATTGGAACTTAAAGGAGCAATTAAGGAGGTGTGGAAAGTCACCGTTACCGATGATATTTCCCATAACACCGCAATCAGTACTTATTATATAGAAAGAGAATCCCGTAAGGTATTAAAACAAGAAATTGACCTGGGTGGTCGTAAAATGGTTATGGAACTGGTTGATTGATAATTGTTGGCCAATACGTGTCAAACAAAAACTTAGCAGAACAATGAAAAGAATACTAATAAACCTGGCCCTTATTGTAACTATTTCCATAGTATGGGTTCTAACCTGTTTTTTTGGCACCGTGTATGGATGGTGGCACACACCCTTCACTAACGAAACAGATCCACAATCCTTTGTTGAAGCCGTCGAAGAGGAAATCCAAAAAGAGTATGTGGGTAACTTTGCCATGGCAATAATTAAAGAAGGGAGAATAGAAGAGGAAGTTTTTTATTCGGTCGGAAAACAGGTGAATAGAAATACCATTTTCCAAGTAGCATCCCTGTCCAAATTTGTTTCAGCAACAGGTGTCATGAAATTAAATGAATTGGGAAAAATTGATCTGGACACCCCGGTTAGTCGATACTTGACAAGATGGCAATTGCCTCCAAGTGAATTTGACAATGAACAAGTAACAGCTAGGCGCTTGCTAAGTCATACGGCCGGACTTACGGACGGACTTGGTTATGCGGGATTCGAAACCCCTGACGCCGTACAGACCCTAGAAGCCTCTTTGACAAAAGCTGATGATGCCGATGAAGGAAAAAGTGGAGAAACTAAAGTGGGCATTGAGCCAAATTCGAGCTGGGTATATTCTGGGGGAGGGTTTACACTCTTGCAATTATTGGTGGAGGAAACAAGTGAACAATCATTTGACAACTTTATGAAAGAAAATGTATTTGCTCCGTTACAGATGACTCAGTCGACTTACGAATGGTCCGATTCACTTGGCGATGATCTTTGTGAGTTTTATAATGCGGATGGTACCAAGGCCCCTCATTTTTTTTATACCTCTTTGGCCGCAACATCACTGTATACCTCTTTAGCTGATTTGGAGAAATTTTTTATGCTGTTCGTAAAGGATAAAAAAGATGTTGAGGGCAGACCGTTAAGTCAAAGTTCTCTGGACTTAATGCAAGAATCCCATTGGGATATGATGGGGGAGGCAATTTATGGTTTGGGCACATTTCTTTATGTGGATGTTGGAAACGATCAATATATAATCGGACATGATGGACAGAGTAACCCTCCCATTAATACGGCACTACGAATTGACCCAGTATCTGGAGATGGAATAATTATATTGGAAACTGGAAATCCGGATTTGGCCACAAGATTGGCAAGTGATTGGGTCTTCCTGAAAACCGGAAAAGTAGATACCCTTTTGTTTACGATGCTGCAAGGCAAAATGTTGAATATGATGGGAGTAGGTGTCCTATTGATTACTGTTTTGATAATTGCAATAGCATGGTGGCGAAAAAGGAAATCCAATTGAGTAATTAAACAGTATAGTAATTGAAAATATGGAACTGACGATAGATCAAATAAATAAAATCGAATATCCTGAAGTGGTAAATGTCTGGGAAGCATCGGTTAGGGCAACCCATCATTTTTTAAAGGAAGAAGATATAGAATATTTTAAACCATTGATCTTGAATACCTACTTGGATGCAGTTGAGTTGAGGGGTATCCGAAATAGTGAGAATAAAATAGCCGGATTTCTTGGTGTTGCGGAACAGAATTTAGAAATGCTGTTCATTCACCCTGATTACAGAGGGAAAAAGATTGGCAAAACATTACTGGATTACGCTATCACAAAGCTAAATGTCATCAAGGTCGATGTAAACGAACAGAATGAACAAGCTGTTGGATTTTACAAGCATTGCGGATTTGAAGTAATAGGTCACTCTGAATTGGATGCTACAGGAAAACCATATCCGATACTACATATGGAATTAAAAGATAGGCCACTTCTAAAAGTTAAATTAAATAGTTGAAAGCGACACCGTTAATAAATGATTAACTAATATGAAAGAAAGGAAGACTTCAGGAAAACAGACCTTTTTTGTTTTAACTACCCTAATTGTTACACTACTGATAAGTTGTACCGACTTGAAAAAGGAGCAAAAAAGTGTAGATGGAAAACAAAATAAGTGGATTGGTTTTGATTGGGTCGGAGATTCCATAGGTAACCAATACATTGATAAATTGGCCATTACTATACCCTTTTCGATTGAAGGCATACCACATAAATTTAAAAGTCAATTTGACTTGGGCGCAAATTTGACAATGGTATATGGAAATACTCTAAAGCCTTATTTGGATAAGTATAAGAATGTGAAGCTTGACACTATTGCAAATGCAAATTTTGAAAATGGAAAGAAAATTTTTTTTAAATCCATTGCTTTTAGATTGGATACCGTTTTATTCAAAAATCGAGAATTGTTTTATTACAATGGATATGGAGAAGTATTGACACAGGACTCGGTTGATACACCAACCATAAAACATATTGGAACAATAGGCACGGATTTATTCAAGGAAAAATATTTGATCATTGATTTTCCAAATCAAAGAATAGCAAGTTTGGATTCTTTGAATACCCATTATAAAAACAAAACAACCTTTGTGGACGCCATACAGGATAAGCACGGGAGATTAAAAGTGCCTGTAACCATCAATGGAACTACCCATTATTTTTTATTTGATACTGGTGCATCCATGTTTCCTTTGGCTGTTGATAAAGATGATATCGAAGAAATTAGTAAAGAAAGCTCTGTAACGGATACATTGACCACTTCTTCTTGGGGCGAATACTACGATGTTCACGGTTACAAGATTACTTCTGATATCTATATTGGAAATTTTAAAATTGAAACAGAAAACCTAAAAGTCTATGATTCTAAAAAGGAGTTCAAACAATTCTATGAAAAAGAAGAAATCATGGGTCTAATGGGAAATTCCTTCTTCCTTGATAAACGAATCATTGTTGATTATAAAAATAAAAGATTCGGAATAGTTAATTGATGCCACCGTCATTTGTAATGCATATGTGAAAATGTGTGGATATTGTATTTGTTACAAGCCATAAAACAATCAGTAAATCAAAAGGGAAGTCACTGTAAATCCTTCATCCACCATAAGCAAATCCATAGTGCCATGGTCAATAAAATAACTCCTAATTATTCAGATATAAACCGCAACAACAATCAATTTGGAATGAAAAGAACACTTTTAATTTTGACCTATCTATTCGGTATGCAACTAGGTGCACAAGAAACAATCCCCAAACTTACAGGAAAGGTCAAAATCTCAATTGAACAAGGAACCATTGAAGCCGATTTATCTTTACGTGACATTCCACAGATAAAAGACTATTTCATTAGACTAAATTCGGGTTTGAACATATTGAATTTTAAGACTACCGAACCAAATGATTTCCTTCTGGGTTTTTCTGTGGCCCACAACGACACGCTCTCTTATGGAGAAACAAAAGCATACTTTTTCCCCGATGATACGGGTAAAGGGAAATTTTTGCCAAATGAGGTTCAAGTTAAATATGTAGGTAAATATCCTGTTGTTAAAGATACGCTCAACAATTACTCCAGGAAAGATTGGAGAGGAAACATCGCATTTAACCACAATTCTATTAGGGCAGATGGATTGCAATCCTCTTGGTATCCTGTACTATATGATATAACCAATGACAAAACCTATGATAATCTCAAGTATGATGTGGAAATTGATTGTCAAGATTGCACAACCCTTTACATCAACGGCAACAAACCAGTAAATGCACAAAATTATAGGTTCAAAAGTGATATTGCCCGCGAATTGACACTCTTTTGCGGAAATTTTGACTTTTCCGCGGTAGGGGATACCTATGTTTTGAATCCTAGTTTTACTAGTGAACAAATAAATGAATTTACTAACCTAATCAATTCATATAAGGACTTCTATACCCACAAACTGAACATACCATTTGACCAGGCGGTAACCTTTGTTGAAACAACACCAACTTCAAAGAAAGACGGTTGGATGTTCGTTTCCTATCCTTCAATTTTCAGTATTGGCTGGGGGGAAATGGGATTGATCAGTCTTTTTGACCCTAAAATTCAAAATTGGTACAGGCCTTTCATAGCACACGAACTTGGACATTATTACTTTGGCACATATAAAGTTCTCAACTCTGAACTTGGGGATATGATGACCGAGGGATTTGCAGAGTTTTTGTCATTAGAATTAACCAAAGCAATGATGGGAGCTGAGGTTTATGATAAAAAGATATCGGATAAAATAGAGGCACTCAAAGATTTTGACCCGATTTCAATGGGGAAAATAGAAGGTGAATCCCAGTATGGCAACAGGGAATTATATGTTTATTATTACGCTCCAATTGTTTTTACCGCCATCAAAAAGGAAATCGGTGAAGAGAAGATGTGGAAATGGTTGATTACAATCCTCACTACAGAAACCAATTTCACCAATTACAATTTCTTGATTCAAACTTTAGATACAATCGTAAATGACCAACAACTGACCCGGTCCGTAGAAAGGCAATATCTGACCAGTGATAATTCACTAAAGAATGCAATTGCCAAACTAACAATGAAATAAAGTTTCTTTGTAACCATCTTTTGGCTATTCCATAGGATTTTACAATACATTGATAAGAGTCATTTACAACAACATATTTATGGATATTGCTATAGCGGCTTATATATAATCATAAAATCATGAACTGTCCCAACCTTCGACAGAATGGAATATCATGTTTATAGGGAAAGTTTGAACAAACAAAAATGAATAAATGGACATAGAATACAGTTTTAATAAAAGACCCACAACAGACCAAATAATTGAGCTTTACGACAACGCAGGTTTGCCACGTCCAACAAATGACAAGGAGAGAATGGAGCAAATGTTTGAAAATTCCAACCTGATTATAACAGCTTGGGACAATGAATTGCTGGTAGGTGTTTCTCGTTCCATTACCGATTGGGTCTGGGCTTGTTATCTGTCAGATCTTGCAGTTAGGGGTGATTACAAAAAAATGGGAATTGGAAGAAAACTGATAAGCTTGACAAAAGAAAAAGTGGGCAATCAATCCATGGTATTACTTCTTTCAGTGCCAACGGCAATTGAATACTACCCAAAGGTTGGATTTAAAAAACAAGAAAGTAGCTTTATTATCGAAAGAGAACAATGAAAACTTCACCAATAAAAATTTTTAAGGAATGGTATAAAGAAGAACTTGATTTGACCCAGGTTCGAATTCCAACAGCTGTTTGTTTATCGACCCATGGAACTGATGAATTCCCCAATGCCAGATTCGTGTCCCTAAAAGAAATAATCAATGATGCCTTCATCATAACCGGGCCATTGAATTCTCTCAAGGGAATCGAGATAGCAAAGGACAACCATGTTGCTTTGACTTTTTGGTGGACTGAGACGGAGCGACAAATAAGAGTTCAAGGAATAGCGAGAAAAATACCTGAAAGACTTGCAGATAAATATTTCCATGAAAGGGATATCTATTCCAAAATAGTTTCTTCGATTTGTGAACAGGGTAAGGAAACCAAGGATGCGAAATTACTTGAACAAGAAATACAACAAAGGGTTTCCAGAAAAGAAATGGTAGATAGACCCGAGGATTGGGGAGGGTTTTCAATTGACCCCGTGAGAATAGAATTCTTGGAATTTAAAGCATCCAGGTTCCATGACAGAAAGCTATTTGAACTTGAAAATGGGAAGTGGAAAGGAAAACAAATACAACCATAAAATACCAAGTAAAAGTCCATAACATTAGATAAAATTTAATTTTTATAGCTCTTTCAGGAACTTGTTTACTGAATTGAGTTAAGTATTATCGTGTTTTATCTAGATTTCTGCTCTTTCTTGTCAAGTAAAACAATCAATTGGTTATTTAGGGAGATGTAATAATTTATAATTAAATTTTATGTCTACGAAGAGAGATAGCTAAAAGTGGTCTGTAATTCGGTTAGTAAACAAAATATAAGCAAGGTAAACCCAGTAAACATAAGGGATAGCGGATAAGGTTCGAATCCTTCCGCGATCACAGAAAAAAGCCCCCATATTTGTGGGGGCTTTTTTTGTAGCCATACTTTACCAATTGGTTTGTTAGGCAAACAATCATAACAGATTACATTGTAGCTCGAGCTAAATTTTATTCAGGACAGTCTTCGAGTAGGGGTATAAAGGACACCGTTTAATTGAACTTTTAGAGTAAAACGATTCCACTGGTATGTTAAAGTTCATTTTCCCCGTACTAATTAAATAGTTTCCATTTTACCCTTTATTTGAACTTTCAGGTTATGGTTTTTGGTTACGTAATAGAATTATAATATCAATTTAATATACACCAATACTTTCACCTCTTACCTATTTTTTTTATAAGAAAAATAGACTAATTTGTATGTCAAACCATTAACTCAAATTTTTAGATTATTTCATCCATAAGACTTTCAATTTGAAAAACACTACCATTACAGCTATCCTTTTTCTCTTTTTTGCAATCCATTCGTTTAGTCAAAAATCAATCCATGGACGGATTACCAATTCAGGTGATCCACTCTCAAATGTGCATGTGTCCAATATTGCCAGCGGAGCCGTAACGACATCGAATGCAGAAGGGTATTATGAGATTTTCGCCAATCCCAAGGAGGAAATAAGTTATACCTATATCGGCATGGACACCATATCCATTATAGTGGAAGACGTGACCAGAATTCTAAATGTAAATATGAGACTTAGTATGGAAGAGTTGGATGAAGTTCAAGTGGTGGGCAGAGAGAGAAAAAACAAGCAACGACAGCTAGAATCAGAATATGATGTGAATACAAATATTATTAAGTCAAGTTTTGGATTTTTAAACAAAGAAACTGCTGGTTATTCGTTGCGAATTATAGATGAAGAGGAATTAGACAATGCTCCTGATATTAATTCGGTTTTGTTGGGGAGGTTGGCAGGTGTTTATGCATTTTGTGATCCCGAAACTGATAAGTTGTTGGTGAAAATGCGATCTAACCAAAGTATTCAAAATGCTAGGGGACCTATTTTTGACGTTGATGGTTTGATATTACCTGAAGTTAGTTGTAGTTTTCTTTTTGGAAATGTTCGTAGAATAGCTTTTATCCCATCGCTTGCAGGTACAACTCTATATGGTACCCAAGGAAGCGGAGGAGTGGTTGTTATCAATACAAAATCTGGAACGATGACTCCTCGTGAAAAAAACAACAAACCATTTGATCAAGCAAAACTTAGAAACAATTATTTGAAGGGTAAAGTTGTTCAAAATGGACAAGGGGAATCACTGCCCCAATATTTGATTAACCTTCAAAACAGTAAAACTATTGAGGAAGCTAAAATCGAATATGGTCAAATGGAACTTGTTTATGGGAACAATCTCAACTTTATATTGGATTCCTATGTTCATTTTTATGAAGTTAGAAAAGAAAAGGAGTTTGCAGATTCCATTTTGGAACGATTCGTTCAGGTTTCAGAGAATAATCCAGTTATGTTGAAAGCAATGGCCTATACTTTGGAGGAAGAAAAAAGGAATGAAAAAGCACATGAAATTTTCAAAAAAATATATCAGTTAAGACCTGATTATGCTCAAAGCTACATAGATCTGGCCAATAGTTACCGTAATTTGGATATGCCTGAATCCGCAACTTCACTTTTTGCAAGGCGTTCCTATTTATTGGACGAAGGGATTTTACAGAACGATTCCTTGAACTTGGAAACCCTTGTACAGCGTGAAATTGACAACTTGTTTTTACTGGAGAACAGTTCCGTGAAGATCCAAACAAGAAAGAAGACCGATCAAGATTTCTACAATACCCGATTGGTTTTCGAGTGGAGTGATTCCGAAGCCGAATTTGATTTACAGTTCGTGAATCCCGACAACCAGTATTTTAATTGGAAGCATAGCTTGGCTGAAATGCCTGAACGAATCCGTTCCGAAAAACGTTTGGGTTTTTCCATGGCAGATTTTCTGTTGGATGATGAGTTGCTTGGTGTTTGGAAGGTAAATGCGACCTATTTGGGTAACAAACAATTGTCCCCCACCTACCTAAAAGCTACCATTTACAAGAATTATGGAAGTAAATTCCAGAGTAAGGAAGTCAAGGTGTTCAGGTTGGGACTGAAAGATACCAACCAACATTTGTTTGAGTTTAAAATACCTTCAAGTTTAGTAGAGAACTAACTTCCAAAAATCAAAGTTCAAATAAACGATGAATAGGGTTTTATTAATCTTGTTGTTAATTGTTATGGTTGGTTGCAGTACCAAAATAAAAGAACAAAGGTTCGATAAGAACACCTGGAATGATATGGATGATATTTTTTATTCAAATAGGGAGGCCATGGTCAACGATTTAATAGAAAATTACCTGTACAAAGGGATGTCCTATTCCAAACTCGAAGAACTTCTTGGTCCACACAATAACTATGCGAATATTGGACAGTGGACAATCGGATATGAAATTATGGTTGATTATGGGAGGGATATTGATCCTGTTAAAGGTAAAACCCTGTACTTTAAGTTGGATAAAGACTCAACAATTATCAATTACCAATTAGAATACTGGGAACATTAATCAGTTAGTTAAAAACAAAATTCAAATAAACAATCAACCTTCTTAAACTAGATAAATTACCAAACCATTGAAAGCATCAGAATCCCGAAAAATAGAGACAAACAAATTTCTGGAATCAAAAGGTATTCCAATTTGTGAACACTTGCCATTGATTGAAAATAGTCAAGAAGTCATTCTGAGAAAGCCATCTGAAATTGCATCTAGGATTATGATATTGACTGGTATTGTTGACACAGCTTTCGATGAAGACAGAAAAGAAATAATAAGTTGGTTAAAAGAAATCAATCTATGGGAAAGTGTCTCAAAATCCGAAAAGGAATACTTGACCAAAAAGAGTTTAACCAAAGAAGATAAAATCGCTGCTAGTTGGCGAACCGAAGCAGTAAACGTCCTTTTCTGGTCTCTTGGAATGGTTGACAAACTTAATGAACCAATCGAAGAATGCGATTTGACTAAAGCCCATGAAGGAACAAAAGAAAAATATGGGTCTTTGGATAATTTCATTAAGCAATCAGAAATTCGAAGTACCGAAGAAATACTAGATCAAACTGACCTTATTTATCGAATACATTGGGCGGTAAGGGATGCTGGATTAAATAATAGACCATATCCTAATGGATATAATCCCTCAATTGTTTATCAAAGACATTACGCACTAAATTGGATTACTTGCTACCAGGAAGATTGGGATGATATTACAACTGATACTTAAAATGAAATCAAATTGCATATATCAATAATAAAGTTCAAATAAACGATTGAAAAGCAATGAAAATTCCAGAAATAAAATTAATCCCAAATCCGAAAACACAAGATGCACGAGAAGCTTTGGGGTTTGAGTGGAATGAAGTTGCAGGGACAAGACACAAACTGGGAGGTGAACCTGATGGTATAACAGAAGAACAATTCCCTAATTGTGATTCATGTAAGAATCCAATGAGTTTTTATGCCCAAATTGATTCGATAGGTGACAAATACAATCTTGCAGATTGTATGGTAATTCATCAATTTGTATGTTTTGATTGCTTTGAAGTAGCTTGTCAACTAAATCAAACAAAAGTTTAAATAAACGATAAGATGAACGTAGTAAGACAATTTGATGTTTTTGAAAAGTCATTAGACCACATTCATCACGAAATTGAGATTGTAGATTTCGACCTTGAGGCGGCAAAAAATTGTCTTGAAAACATAGAAGATGATCCAATGCTTTACAACGGTTACAAGATTGAGGGAGAAATAAAATTATTTTTCGAAAATCTAGGGTATGAATTCGAGACAGAAAAATATGATTATTTCTTGTGCTGCTACCAAGATAACAACCAAGAAAAGTTCAAATAAACGATTGCAAGATGAAGTTTGAAAGAATCAAATTTGGAATTAGAGTGCTAATCGGACTTCTTCTAATTCGCCAAACTAAGCCGATGCTTTTAAAAATAATCTTGATTGGACTTGCCCTAAGTGTTGGACTTTCTTTTCTCTCCGAGAATATTAACATAAACATTTCTTTTTTCAGCTTCGGTGCACTCACCCTTATATTCACAATTTGGAGTATTCTTAAAAGCAAATGGACAGGAATGATAATTGGGCTTTTTGCATTTTTGTCATTTACTTGGAGCTATATGAACTTTTCACATTGGGGCATATTACAGTTCCTGATGTTAATACCGCTTGGGTTTTATACTTGGACCTTGTTCAACAAAAAGGATTTCAAAAATGAGCTTGGCGTTTTTACTGCTCTTGCAAGTTTTGAATTGACTGAGTTCATATTATGTATATCAAGAATGATGAGTTGACAGAAAAATTGGTAATAATAGGTTGAACATAAGTATCTTGAGAAATGGTTAGATTTTTGATTATGATTTTAATGCTATCATTTTTAGGATTAGGAAAAGGTAGAGCTCAAGAAAAAGATCCGATGGAAGAGCCAAAAGGAATAATAGGTAGATACTATGAAGATGACCTTCCTATAATTATGAAGTTTGTGAATGAACTCCCAAATGATTCAATCATAAGTAAATTTCCTTTCCTTACAGTGGTCTCATGGAAATATGATGGAAGTGAGAGAAATGGAATGCCACCAAAAAGTGTTAATGAAAGAATGATTTTACTTGAGGGGGCTTTAGAAAGTTCTATGAGCAATTCAGATATTTTCACTCACGTATATAGCAGAACAGGAAATAATTTAAAAGAATTGGTTTATTATACAACCAAACAAGATGAGTTTATGAAAATGCTCAATGGTGCTTTAGAAAAGTACGATGTTTTTCCTATTGAAATAAACTTTTATGAGGACAGGGAGTGGACTGATTTCAAGAAGATACTGAAAGATTTTAAAAAATAATAAAGTTCAATAAAACGATTTGATTTCAAAAAACAACAGTCTTTTCATGAGATATTTCTTAAATGCTTTGATTGTACTTTTATTTTCCGGTTTATCTTCTGCTCAGGTAAAAGAGAACATCTATGAACTAAACCATATTGAAAATCTGTTAACTTATGATGTAGAGCAAATAATCAGTAAAAGGGTTGAGGGTAAAAGAGTTGTATTTTTGGGAGAGGCAGAACATCATATTGGCTCAGACTTTTTGGCAAAAACCAATTTCGTAAAATATTTGGTTACGGAACTTGGCTATACTGAGATTGCATTTGAGAGCGATTTCTTTGGCCTTTATTTCGAACATGATAAAAAAAATATATTCCCCCATTGGTCAAGAGTAGAACAGTGCAAGGAATTGTTTGATTTTTTAGATAAAAACAATGTGACGATATGGGGCTTTGACAATCAGACCCATTCTCCCTATAGCTACTATAACTTTACAAAAAAGCTGATTGACTTCTTAAACAAAAATTCCATTGAATTTGATCAAAGTTTCATTTCATCTATAGATGCCATAATTAAAAATGGCCCCACTTCAAATAAGGTGCTTGATGATTCAGTAGTTGACTCTGTGATTTTGAACTTAAACCAGCTTTTGGACAACGAGCATATTAAACGGGATAAACTTTGGCATCAATTTTTAGAAAGTTTCAAAAGTGCTGTTTTAATATATACGACCCACAGTGGAAAAAAGAAAGGTATTCCAATTCGAGACAGACAAATGGCCAAAAACTTGGATTTCTTGGTCAATAACCTTTCTGATAAAAAAATCATCGTTTGGTTGGCCAATGCACATATGGCAAAATTTGAGTATGGTTTTATGGATGGGGAAACAATGGGAGCTCAATTTGTAAATTTAAATCCCAATATGTCGTATCATATTGCTGTATCCTCTATAAATATGCCCTACAGAAAGGAAAAATGGATTAAAAAATCCAGTGAGGATGAGGAAAACCTTTTACACTTATTGCCAACGACCGAGAAAAATTATTTTATTGATTCAACAGCATTAATTGATAATAATCCTGAGTTTAAGGAGAAGGAATTTGAAGGAATGTTTAATTTGAGAAAGGACAAAACCAATTGGTTCAGACTTTTCGATGCCCTTGTATTTATATCGAAAGGGGAAAGAATAAAGTATTTGAAATGATTATCGATTCAAACCTTTTTTTGTTTAAAAAACAATGGCTTTTAAAAAGTTCAAATAAATGATAAAGACATGCTTGATTCAATCACATGGAAAAATCGAAGTAAAATGGCTGAAGGCAGTTTATCTCAATTCAAAGCAACCCTAGCTAGAAAAAAAGCCCGAAAGGATAAAAACCAAGGAAAATTTGATAGGAAGAAAATGGGGTTCAAAAAATCCGAATCAAAACCTGTATATGACTTCCCCGAACTATCCGATGCAGAGCTGGAAAAATTTAAAATTGACATTCAGAAAAAGAAAAAAAGTGAAAGAAAAGTTGAGCTTATTTTTATTGTCGTTGTTTTCTTTCTTATAATTCTGGCCATATGGAAGCTAAATAACTAATGAAAAAATGAACTCCTAAAATGAGAATCTGAAATACACAAAAGTTCAAATAAACGATTCAAATAAATTGAGAAAAACACTTTACATAATTGCTCTTATTTTGCTTTTTCTTGGAATTGCATTATTTGAGTTTATGGCATTCAATTCTATGGTTAGTTTAAAGTACGAGACACGAGAATTAACAGACTGCATATCCCTTGTTTCTGGAATTGATTTATGTAAAGCAATCAAAACATTTCATGTTTTGGCAATTCTTTGTAGTTTGACTTTTATAGGACTTTTAATTTATAGCAAGCGAAATTTAAGTAGTTGAATAGTTCAAATAAACGATTACCAATGAAATTTAATACGGCCTTATTGACCTTAATTTTTGTGTTGAATTTTGTTCAGTCCTATTCTCAGAATAGTGACGAAACAGAACTAACCACTGGATGGTATTTTGAGTCAGACAATAATGATGGGATTCCTAGAAAAATGTTTAAGAGTGAAGAAACGGTGTTCTTAAAACCTGAACCAATTATTGAGATAAAGGATTTTGAAAAGTTGGAGTTATATGAAGGCAGAGATGGGTTTGTTGGATTGAGCATTCAATTCGATGAAGGAAAGGCTACTGAAAACTGGATAAATGCCACTGAACGAGCATATGCCGCAGATATTAGATTGGCACTTATCATAAATGATGAGTTAATCTATGCCCCAAGAGTTGCAAGTCCAGTTTATGCAGGAATTTCCGCAATCAATCGGGAAGATTTGACTAAAGAAGAGTTGATGAGTTTTAAAAATAAATTGGAAAAAGAAAAAAGCCCTTAGAATAAATGAAAAGCGAAAACTGGAACCATTTCTTGATTCTTGCAATTGTTTTCACATTAGTGTTTATTGGGCTTCACTTCCAGTCAGAACCCGTTAAATATAGAGGGTTGCCGATTGATATACGAATAGTAAGGGTGGTATGTTTGCTAATTGCAATTATAAGCTTTGCTAGTTATCTAGGATTAAAAAAAAGAAATGATAAGTTCAAATAAACGATTCATCTAAACCATTTTCGAAAAATGTTCCAAGATCATATCACTGTTAAAAATCGACATAAAAAGTTTATCAAGAATGTAAGTGAAACTGAAACGGTTTATGCATTGAAGAACAAAACGGGATTTGCAACATCTAGCTCTGTACATTATGAAGATGAAGATGGTAACCCGATTGGGTTGATTTGTTTTTGGTCAGAAAGTGCAAGAGCCAAATCTTGCATAAAGGATGGCTGGAATGAATATGAGTTAGCGGAAATAACATTAGTCGAGTTTATGGAAAATTGGTGTGTTGGAATGGAAAATGATGGACTTTTATTAGGTACTCAATTTGACAATAACATGTTTGGATTTGAGGCTGAACCATATGAATTGATACTGGACTTAGTAGATGAATTGAAGTCTCTTGGAAAGGATTTAGACTTTAGGAAATTTAGCGGTATTCAGGATTTAGAGAAACAAGTGAAAGCCGTACTCGAATAAAAGTTCAAATAAACGATGAGCTACTACGTATTTAAACAGAACTAATTTGAAAAAAATCATTTTCATACTCTGCTTTGTTGTCTCATTAATTGGCTGTTCAGAATCTAAAAAGAAATTTGAGGATTATAATGACGATGACTTTATTGAGGTGCAAGGCATAATATTTAAAACAAAAAGAAAGATTGATTATAAGAACATCAGTAAGACGAGTATTTACTTTATCTACAATTTAGAAAAGGAAACACCTGATGTTGGATTTGAATTGAATTCACCATTTATGCTCAACGATGGGGAACCAGTTATAATTTTGGTTCATAAAGATGATGAGAAAATTAGTTTTTTCGGAGCAAGGGGAATCAATGAAGAAGATGTTTTATTGAGTTATCTTGAAAAATGTGAAGAAATAGGTGGTGGTTATTTTGGCTTAGATGAAAGCCTTTATAACTAGCTTAGCACCAATAATTACTAAAGTTCAAATAAACGATAACTAACGACTGAAAGTGATTAAACAAAAATTATCACTAGTGTCCCATTAAAATTGGGACGTTTTAAAAATTAAATAAATTTGGCCCATTAAGCCTATTTCGTTCTTTGTCATTTTGAAATTTAGTTTTGCTAAAGAGTTCCCGAAGGTTCGTTTTATCGGTCAGGGAGATGCTTAATATCTGCAGCACTTCATAAGTACTTCTCTCCAGTTTCATATCGTGCTGAACGATGGCCACCAAACAATAGGTGCAGATGGCAGCATAGATCTGGATTCGCACGGCATTCTCGGTAGTACCCCAGAACTTTTTGATTTTAAGGTGTTGTTTCAGCCATTTGAAGAACAGCTCTACCTGCCAGCGGTTCTTATAAAGTTCAGCAACCTGTAGGGCTGAGATGTGAGTAGCATTGGTCAAAAAGACGAACTCCCGTTGTTGTAGTTCATCCCAGTATCTGACAAGCCGCAGTGACCCAGGATAGTACTGCTTTGGGTAAAATCCAGTCAACCCAATGGTCAGATCTGAAAGCACGTTCCTGGGCAATCTGCGTTTCCACTTGATGGATCTGTACTGCAGGTTATTCTTTGCCCTGATCACAAAGTAAGCACCTATCTGATGGATTTTATACAGCATCTTAAAGTTGTTATAGGCTCGATCAAATATATAGTAGGACCCTGGTTCATAAGGAATTTCTTTCATAACCTTTGAGTCGTGTACTGAAGCTTCGGTAATATGAAAAAATGCCGGTATCTGTGTTTCCACATCATACAAGGTGTGTACTTTGATGCCACCTTTTCTCCTTCGGAACTTTGCCCACCAGAATACGGAAAGACACAGGTCGATCGTTGTCGAATCGAAAGCATAGACGTGGCCACTCAGATCGAAGATGTTGGTAGTTCTGGTTTCTCTGGCCTGATTTACCAAATAGTAGGCATACTCCTCAAAGATATGGTAATCCCTGTCCTGATTGGCCCTTGCCAAAGATGATTTAGAGACATTCTTCCCCATTCCCAAATGATAACATTTGGATCGGTGGGCATCAAGTGCGATTACCAGATCCCTAAGGCTTTCACGATTGGAGAGCTGGCCGAACATCAAAGCGAGCAACTGGTTCCAGCAGGTGAAGTGCTTCACATATTTATCCCCCCGATAGGTACGAACAATATAATTGAACTTGTTTCTATCCAAAAAGGAAACAAGCTGTGAGAAAACGAATTTGTCTTTATGCATTGCAAATCTGTATAAGAATTGCAAAAGTTAAAATTGAAATCCGTTTAATCGAAAAACCTCTGTAACTAACTATATTTCAAATATTTCAAAGAACTATTTTAGATTTTAATGGGACAGTAATGAAAAATTATCTCAAACAGAAGGTTTCAGTTCATAACTATATGAATACGGATAAGCAAATAGAGATTTATCAGGCCAATGACGGTTCCACTCAAATTAATGTTCAATTTGAACAAGATACTGTTTGGTTAACCCAAGCGCAAATGGGTCAACTATTTGAAAAAAACAAGCGTACGATTTCAGAGCACATACGAAATATTTTTAAAGAAGGTGAACTGGATGAAAAACTGGTTGTCCGGAAATCCCGGACAACCACTCAACACGGTGCCATTGCAGGGAAAACACAAACCTCCAACGTTAACTTGTACAATCTAGATGTTATAATTTCTGTAGGTTATAGGGTAAAATCTCAAAGAGGGACACAATTTAGAATATGGGCTTCCAATATTCTAAAGGAATATCTTATACAAGGGTACGCTGTAAATGAAAAACGTTTGGCCCAAAAGGAGCAAGAAGTACAACTTTTAAAAGGAGGCATACAAATATTAAGCAGGGCCATTGAAGAAAAAGTAGAAGATAATGAATGGCTTAAAGTTTATGCTAAAGGTTTAAGTTTATTAGACGATTACGACCATGAGCAATTAGATGCCAAAGGATTAACTGCAAGAGCGGCAACCTATCCGACTATAGAGGCTTATTTTGAGGTAGTGGATCAAATGAAATCTGAATTTGACAGTGCTGTATTTGGAAAGGAAAAGGACAACAGTTTTCAAAGCTCTCTAAGCCAAGTCGCAAAGGGTTTTGGCGAAACGGATTTTTATCCGACATTAGAAGAAAAGGCTGCAATGCTTTTATACTTGATTGTGAAAAACCATTCATTTGTAGATGGTAATAAACGAATTGCGGCAGCATGTTTTCTAAAATTCTTGCAACATAACAATATGCTTTTTAATAGTAAACAACAACCAATAATCAATAACGAAACACTAGCTAGCTTAACCTTATTTATAGCATCAAGCAAACCTGAGGAAATGGAAACAGTAAAGCGTTTGGTGATCAGTGTTTTAAATAGAAGCAATCAATAGTTCAAATAAACGATTGTGATTAAGGATTCAAAGGAAAACGAAATTTTAAGAGTTGAGGAAAAGGGATTTCCAATGGTTAAAATTCATAGGGATGAATTTCAAATAAAGGCTTTGGACTATTGGGATTTCAGGACTTTTAAATATTCTGATGTTAAAAGGGTTTCACACTACAACCCAAATGACAATTGGTTTATGAGGCTTTATATTTCAACATCAATAGCTGGTCGGATGTTTGCTAAAAAAGACCCTTGGATTTTAAAGATTGTATTGAAAAATGGAGGTGATTGGAGGTATAAAACTTCACCGACTCACAATATGGAATTTAGAAATGCATTAAAGCTGATTGAAGAAAAAATATCTTTACAAACAAAGTTCAAATAAACGATTATGAATCATTCATAACATGGAGGATATTTTAGAGCGGCTTAAGAGGATGGAAAGTACGAAGCTGATTGATGTGGTTAAAAACTATAGGCAATATGGTTATAGTGATGAACTTAAAAATGAGGCATTAATCATTCTTAAGAGTAGAGGGATTGACGAGTTTGAACTTAGGCTCACTGGAAATTTTCAAAACTCGACATATGATCGGGCCTTGGGTTTATATGATAGTTTTCGTCGAAACTCAAGAATTGCATTTGGCTTGTATTTATATTTAATATTTGGGAATATCTTACTTACTTTACTGTTTTTAAATTGGAGTCATGCTGATTTGTTCTTATCTATTACAAATGTGATGGTTCTTTTAGGGTATTTATTTTTCCTAATGAAATCTTTTATGGACCAATCCAATTTTTACAAAGCACTGGGGAAATCTTTTGGAGCGGATGGAGCTATTATATTTTTCTTTATAGGTATGCCCCTTTACATTTTCATGTACTTCTATTTTAGAAAGCAAATGAAAGAACAGATGGCAACCATTCAATAGAATCTTTAAGATAAAGTTCAAATAAACGATTCAAATAGCCTTTCAAACTTATTTTTATAACTCTGACTTGAAAACAAAAACACTCACATTTCTCAATAAGTATGGTTTAAAAGTTGGTGGTATTTTTATGGTCCTTGTTTCCTTGCTAGTGATCAGGAATGGAGTAATTAAAAAGAAAATAACTGAGGAAAATAGGATTGTATCTGCAAAGGTTCTAGAGACACCATTGAACTGTGATAATCTAGGAAGAAGAGGCGGCTACTACAAATTGGAATTCAATGGAAAGGTTTTTGTAAAAAATGGGAATCGCCTTATTTGTGAACAGGTTTTTGGAAAGGAAAGTGTTGATGTATTGACAAATTTGAAAAAGGATAAAATCGTCTTTCTAAATGAATACGAAAATTCAAACGACATTTTATACGGAACTTTACTTGTTTTAATTGGGTTGGTAATTACTTTCATTATAATTCCCCCCGAGAATAGGACAGTAAGTTAAGTTTAATTTTTATCTTAAATTTACTGTATTATGACACGCAGGAAACACACATCTAAATTCAAGTTCAAGGTGGTGCTGGAGGCGCTATCGGAACGTTTTACCATCCAAGAGCTGGGCAGGAAGTATGATATCCACCCGGCACAGATAACGACATGGAAAGCCCAGTTTTTAAAGAACGGTGAAGGCGTTTTTGACAATAAGGTCAAGGATCCCAAAACGGAGTCCGAGGAGATGGAGGAACGTCTTTTAAAGACCATAGGGCAGCTCAAGGTGGAGAATGATTTTTTAAAGAAGGCCTCATCATGAGTAAGTCCGGAAAGCAAAGAAGGGAACTGGTGGATAAAAAATCCAAGCTGAGCATACTGCGCCAGTGCGAGCTTTTGGAGCTCCACCGCAGTGGGGTGTATTACCGTCCAAAACAGGAGACCGACCTGAATCTGGCACTGATGCGTCAGATTGATGAAAAGCACATGTTGCACCCTTGGCTTGGCGTTCCCCGTATGGTTACCTGGCTTAACCGTGACATGGGGCACTGCATCAACAAGAAACGAATTGAGCGGTTGTATAGGCTTATGGGGATATCTGCCATTGGCCCTAAGCCCAACACTTCCAAGAAAGGCAAGGGGGAACTGCACAGAATATACAAATACCTCTTGAGAAACTTAGAAGTAACACGCTGTGGTCAGGTATGGGCCATGGACATCACCTATATCTCGGTTCGCGGTGGCTATTTGTACCTTTGCGGGATAATCGACCTGTACAGCCGCTATGTAGTAGGCTGGTCACTTTCCAATACAATGACATCAGAATGGTGCAGAAAGACCTTGGAGGCCGCCATAGAAGAACACGGTTCGCCGCAGATCCTCAACACTGACCAAGGAAGCCAGTTTACCGCCCATGAGTTCTGTGATTGGGCCACGGCACCACAGCAGGGCATACGCCTGAGCATGGACGGCAAGGGAAGGGCACTGGACAACATATTTATCGAGCGCCTCTGGCGCGACGTAAAGTACGAGCACGTGTACCTGTTCCCGGCCGATGACGGTCTGCAGTGCTACCGTGGGCTGGAGGAATATTTTAGGTATTACAACAATGAGCGCAGGCATCAAAGCCTAGGGGAAGAAACCCCATTAACAATTTATCAACAGAGCAAGAAACAAGTGGCATGATGGTACCAAAGAGGCAAAAAGGGTTTTCAACAAATCGGGCAGGTTATGAGTCTCCCCCCAGACCCCCCTCTTTCAACATCATCATTAAACTTATTTTTAAAGATTTATTGTCCTAACAATGGGGGGAATTATACATAGACAAGATAAAATCCCTTTTAAAATGGAATTCGAAAAAATAAAGTTCAAATAAACGATGAAAGAGTATAAATTGATACTTCTTGTTTCTTTACTTTCTATTTTCAGGTTAGCCAGTGCAACATTACCTGATTTTGAGACTATTAGTCATAAGTCTTCTGACATGAAAGAATATCTCTATTTAAATTATTCAAACAAGCTCATTTTGTTTTCTTGTCAGGATTATTGGGTTTGATATCAGGAATTCTTTTGTTAAAAGGTAAGCGTTGGGGATGGATTACAAGTGTATCGAGTTTATTGATATACTCAATTGGGTTTATACTAATCGCAATGGGTGTCAATGGTAAGGTATTGTTGGAGGATCAAGGAGATTATATAAGTATAGGCGCTATTCTGGCTGTGTTTTTCATTCTGGCTTTTATGTTGGTCATCAAACCAATAAGAGATTTTTACAGTATTAAAATTCGTGACTGGGCTATTGTTGGGACAATAGTAACATTGTTCACGCTAGATAAATTGATTATAAATTAAATCAAAGTTCAAATAAACCATAAGCATAACTGGTCTAATCAATGAAAAAACCACTTGTATTAATATTATTGATTTGCTCATTCGCAAATGCTCAAAGCTTTAAGGAATTATATGACGAAAATTTCAAGAGTGATTGGGAGGTCTATCAAAATGAAGAATATGTAAAACAATACATCGATACAACAATTGTCTATAAGCTAGATAGTGGAAGAACTCCAGAACAAGAGTTACTGTATCAGGCTAAAGAGAATCATAACAAACGTACCGCACTAATTTCAGAAATCTTTTCCAGCTTGAAACTAAATTTCGACGAATTGGATTCGCTTGCATTCATTGAACAACGTTCCACCAATGTTAATCCTCCTTTCGATTTTGTAAAAAAGGGGGCAATAATTACTAAAGACAGTGTTTTTGGATTTCTATATGACCTTGAAAGTGAAAACGTGGAAATTGTAAGGCACAACTATTTTCAGAACTCGGAAAGTGATATTATAAATCAAGCCAAACAGGTAATAGGGAATTTGATAATTTCCGCTAAGACAAATTATTTGGATACACTTGCTAGAGTGGAATCCGAAATGTTGGCTGGACCATTACAAGAGTTAAGGCCTGAAACCGAATTTGAAATTTTGATTTACAACAAGAAAGAAAATAGCGAGTTGAAGAGAGTTTATTTGCATGAAACTTTCATCCAGATAATGAACCAAAATCAACAGCCATAAAAGTTCAAATAAACGATTCAAACAACAAGTGGAATTGAGGATAATAAAATTAGAATTGATTGCTATAATAGGCCTAGTTCCGCTTTGGTTGAATGCTCAAATTACAATAGAGAAATATAACCCAACTTCTACTTTGGTGGTTCCTGAGCATATTATAACCGCTTCGAAGTTCCCTTTTATAGATGTTCATAGTCACCAAAATTTAAAGACACCAGAAGATTTCAAAAAGCTTAAGACGGCTATGGACACTTTAAACATGAGTTTCATGGTCAACCTCAGTGGAGGTTGGGGATCCACATTAAAGGAGAAGGTGGAGAATGTGAGCAAAAATAGTATGTCGAATAGGATGGCGGTGTTTGCAAATATCGACTTTCAGGGATTTGGGTTCGTGCAATGGACGGAATACACGGTGGACCAACTTAAGGAGGATGTTGCCAACGGAGCCAGTGGTTTAAAGATTTTCAAAGAATTGGGCATGACCCATTTGGACATTCATGGCAATAGGATCCCAATCAACGACGCTCGGTTGGATCCCATCTGGGCAATATGTGGAGAACTTGGGATACCAGTTCTTATTCATTCTGGTGCTCCAAAGTCTTTTTGGGATCCAATGGATGAAAAAAATGAAAGGTGGCTCGAATTATATAAATATCCAGATCGCAACTATTCAAACAGTACAATCCCACCTTGGGAACAATTGATGAAAGAACAACATGATGTTTTTTCCAAACACCCCAATACTATTTTTATTAATGCACACTTTGGTTGGTATGGAAATAATTTGGAGCAGCTTTCGATGATTTTGAATAAATACTCAAATGTGTATGTTGAGTTTGGCGCAGTCATCGGGGAATTGGGCAGACAACCCATAACGGCCAAGGATTTTTTTGAAGCTCATCAAGATAGGATTTTGTTCGGAAAGGATTCATGGGTGCCATCAGAATATGCAACATACTTCAGGACTTTGGAAACAACTGATGAATACTTCCCATACCATAAAAAATATCATGCCTTTTGGAGCTTGTATGGAATGGGTTTGTCTGATGAAGTGCTTAAAAAAATCTATTATAAAAACGCTCTTAAGATAATACCTGGAATCGATTCAGGTATGTTTAAAGAATAAAGTTCAAATAAACGATTAATGGTTTGACTGACATTATAAAAAATGACATTAGGCGATATTATTGAATTAGAAGAAGACGGAAAAAAAGTTTATTTACAATATGTGAAGGAAGCTGAAAATGAAACTTTATTAGAAAAAATGAGGGTTTTCTACAGGGTTTATGATGAACGTCCCATTGATATTTATTCAATAATAAAAGATGACTTTTTCTTTTTAGATTTTCCGTACCGCTATGGTATCAAAGATAAAGGTGTTAATCTTATTGGAAACATACCTTTGTCTCTTGACTTCACCATACCAAAACGATATAGAACAGAAAATGTATTTGGTTCTGGATGGAGAATAATAAATGAAGGGGATAAATCTGAGGTTGTTGAAGAGCTAAGTGATGAGCAAAAAAAGTTCTCCCCGTATGGAATGTGGAGCATTCCTGAAATCTTTGAAAATTTAAAAGACGGATGGCGACTAGAAAATTGGATATAAAGGAACCTTTAATGAGGGTTATGGTGAAATAGTCAGAATAGCTAGGATAAAGTAATGGGTAACCACAATCAAAGTTCAAATAAACGATAATGGTGATGTATTTTACTTTCTTTAAACAAGCTTCCATTAATTAGAATGAAATTAACAGACCAAATAAAAATTCGAGAACTGAAATTCAAACCTAAAGTTGGAATTTTAGAAAATTCTATTGAATTGAACGACATCGGAATTTCAATACCTATTCCAAGTGGATTTAAAGTCGATGACGGTGTTATTTTTGAAAAATTCAAAGCAGAATATGTTTTTCCAGAAAACTCGGAATTTTCAAAAAAGGACTTGGACAGCTTTGAAAAGGGAATTTTTCCACCTGTATTTGTACTCAAAAAAAATAGTGGAAGACCAGTAATTGCATGTTATTTATTTCACATCAGGGCATTGAAAGGCGGAAGCAATCTGAATATTCGGAGTATCAATAAGTATGAATTAATGTGGGCACCTTATTTGGCAAAAAAGACTAACGAAGTACCCATGAATGCAAAAAGGATTTTGAGAAATCAAATGACAGGAGCACTTTCCACTGAATATGGGTTCGACTATAAAACCAAAAACAGCATTAATCCAATCCCATCAAATTTGAGAGTTTTAAATTACCAAGTTAGCAAATTCGTATTGACTTTTTATTTGATTTATGATGATTCAAATAATTTGGAGCAAACTGAATTGGACACTTTTATAGATGGAATAAAAACAAATGGCAACAATGCTAATTCAATATGGAAACAAATTAAAGCAAAGTTCAAATAAACGATGAGAAGTACTGTTGCCTCTTTTTTAGGTCTATTAATTCTAACATTAAACAATGGTTGTTTGGATTTAAGTGAATGCCCTGAAGAGGTTACTGGAAAATATGTATGTAATAATGATCCAAATGCCACAAATTATTTGGAACTGAATAAGGATGGGTCATTTTTACATTATTACAGAATAGGAGGCAAAATTATTACTGACACAGGAAACTGGAATAGAAGTGAAAATGGTTTTTGCGAAATTGAATTTAGCAATTGGAAGACCTTTAATGAATCAGGTCTGGATTTTGAAAAATATGCAAGAGGCATATTATTTGTAAAAGGGAAATCTCTAGACATAACACCTGATGGTGAATCCAGTACAAGTTTCACAAAGGATGATCCAACAAACTAAAAAGTTCAAATAAACGATTGTAGTGACATTGAAAAGAATAGACAAGATTTTGTTGTTTGCATACATAGGAATCCACTTAATTGTCGCATTAATTTATATGCTGAATCTTTATGATCGAGAATGGATTCAAGATTTTTATTTTGTAATTCCGTTGTGTTATGTCTTCTTAATATTTGATGTTTACCATAAACGGTTTTGGAATAACAAAATACTTTTCATTTGGGGATTAGTAGGAGTGATTCAGTTAGTATTTTATTATACATATCGTGATTTACCTCAAATTCAAAATGTAAATGGAAATGACTTGGTCTGGTTAAAAGCATTGCCTTTGACGATTGTCACTTCGTTCATTTTGAATTTAATAAATAAAAGAATTTATGGAGATAATTTTATTGTAACCACTTTAAGACTGGACTCGGACAGAATTGACCCAAATGACGGGAGAAAATTAAGACCAGCCGACTATCTTTTCTCTTTAGCTGGGTTTATGATAATAATAGTAGGAACGGTATCTACAAATTAAAATACCGTCCAGTTATAAATAAACAGCTTTTGAGAGGGGATTCAAAACAAAGTTCAAATAAACGATTTATAATGATGCCTATTAAAAACATAAAACAGTATGAATAAAGTTAGAATCATTGGGTTAGTTATCCTAATAGCTGGAATTGTCATTCGATTTGTCCTGAGAAATGAACCTATGGATTTTCTCTCTGGACTCTTAGTTGGACTCGGAATTGGATTGCTAATAGTTGGAAGAATAGGTAAAATCAAATAATCCCAAAAAGACAAAAAGTTCAAATAAACGATGGAATAATAGCTGGCAAATTCAGGGTTCATCAGAAAAAAAGGCCTCCTTTTTAGGAGACCTTTTCCAAGCTCAAGCTTCTATTTATAAGCTTTGGTCCTGTCATCGTCAATAACCCCTTTCCAATCAAGTCCAAAGGCAAAATCATATTTGTTTCCTTCTGAGTCCAGATAGGGTTCCATGTCCCTGGGAACATCCTCGAACTGTGATTCAACGCTCATCATGTCTTTGGGCATTTGGAAAGGCAATAGGGCAGAGGGTTCCGTTTTACCGGTTACGATATCCAATATGGCCTGGTCCTGTACGCCCATATGTACTAGAATGGCATCGGCGGCGTCCTCTATTTCCGAGAATACCATGGGCTTTGCCACTTTCACGATTACTACAACAGGTTTATCGCCCATTCTTCTTTTGGTATCCGTGACCAGGGACATATCCGAAATATTCACTGCTGTTGTGGTTTTACCCTTGTAGGAGCGGTTCAAGACCCCTTCCTCCAATGGGCTGCCCGCGGCAATGCTCTTTTCGCGTGCACTGGTGGCGGTATAGGTGCCGTATTGAAGACTTATGGGGACATAGCCATTGCCTCCGTTTTCTTTATCGGTAATGTCATAACCGACCCCTCCATTTGGGTTTTCGATACCAACAAGTGCCAGATCTGCTTCATCGGGGTTATCCACGATGTCAAAATACTTACCCACCACTTCCATATTAAATGGATGTTCGGTACGCTCCTGTGTGGCAACCCCAAACCAATTTACCGTAGGGGCCACATAACGCTGCGGCACATAAACTTTTTTCTTTTCCTTCACAGGAAGTGTCTTAGCCCTGTTCTTCAACATAACGATTGATTTGAGCTGGGCGGTGTAACCAGCTGCCATAAAATCCGCTTTGCCAACGGTGGCTTCGGTCTGTGAAACGTCCAAATATGGGTTTTCGAAAAGCCCTGTTCTAAAGATGTTCTTGAGCAAGCGAACGGCAGAGACCTCGAAACGTTCACGCATATACTCCTCACCATGTTCTTCAACGCCCATTTGATAAGCCTCCAGAACCGGTCCCATATCATTGTTGCCCCCAAATTGATCGCAACCTGCTTCAATGATCTTGTAGTGCCTCTCGGCAACGCTCATGGTTTCCACACCCCAAGGTTTTCCTCTAAATTCGTAAACATTCGGAGCATCGCTGGTAATTCCCCAATCGGTGCATACAACACCATCATAGCCATATTTGCCACGGAGCAGGTCGGTAATCAAATATTTGTTGTAGGCATTCCCGACATTTTCCCCATTCTTGGTGTCCCTTTCGTATGAAATGGTATAGTAGGGCATAACGGCCGCGGCCATTTCTGTCGGACCCTTAAGATCAAAGGCACCTTCGGTAAACGGTTTTAAATGGTCTTCCAGATTGTTACCGGGATAAACAGCATAGGCCCCGTAGCCAAAATGACCATCTCGTCCGCCCTCTTCCGGTCCACCTCCCGGCCAATGTTTGACCATGGCATTAACGCTACGATTGCCCCAATCCCCGTTTTCGGAGGCCTGAAAGCCTTCCACATAGGCCCTGGCCATGTCGGCGGCCAGTTCAGGGTCTTCACCCATGGTGCCATCAAAACGGGACCAACGTGGCTCCGTGGCAAGGTCTATCTGTGGGGAAAGGGCAGTGGAAATCCCTAAGGCCCTGTACTCCTGAGAGGCGATTTCACCAAACTGTTGCATTAGGGCTGGATCGAAACTGGCCGCAATGCCCAAGGTACTGGGCCACATCGAAATTTTACCTCCAGCACCTGCATTGAACTCGGCGTAGGAGTCGCTACCATGTCTTGGATCGGAGCTTGTATTGATCGGGATGCCCAAACCAAGGCCCTCGACCATGGCCTGGGCATTATTGTTCCATTGTGCGGCAATCGCCGGGGATTCCACACTGGTAATGAGCACATGCCTTACATTGTCCTCCTCAAGGAATTTTTTTTGCGCATCAGAGAGGTCGCTGGGTAGGGCACTACTTTCCTTATAGGGTTTGCCATTATAGGTCACGGCCCCAAAAAAGCTGTTGCCGCCACCGGGAATGGACTGGTGGGCACTATAGAGCATAAGACCTGCAATTTGTTCCACGCTCATTTTTGAGGCCAGGTCATTTGCCCTTTCCTCTGCAGGAAGTCTCCAGTCTTCATATGGATCTAGGGTGGAATTCTTATTGAGGTCCTTGAAAGCCAATCGGTCCACCGTTATGATATTGACATCGGAACCCGGGCTGTATCCAAGCACAGCGCCGTTCTCATTGTTGACCAAATGGTAACCTTCTTTTATCTCTTCCTTGAATTTGGGGCCGCAACCGATCATAAGTGCAGCTAGGGGAAGGGTGCCCCATTTAAAATATGTCCTTAAAGTTTGCATAGTGTTTGGTTTTGGTTTGTTCGATCCATCCGAATAAAGGTAGTCAAGCCTTTTCATAATTAAAAATGGCCTTGTATCACTACAAGGCCATCAGGTACTAAACGAATAAACGCTTAACTAAACTCAATTAAACTATTTAATACCCTGGGTTTTGAGTAAGTACATTACCACTAAGGTCAATGGCTGTTATTGGAATAGGGAACAGGTCCATAAAACTTTGATATGTTCTTACTTTGGAATCCAATGTGGCTATGGTCCTCGTTTCATTGACTACATAAGTGTTCAAGACATCTGCGGATACGCCCCATCTTCTCAAATCGAACAAACGGTGGCCTTCCATGCCCAATTCCAATCTTCTTTCGAATCGGACGGCCTGTCTTGCAAAAGCTGCATCAGGGAAAGAACCGTAAGGCTCAACGGCATAGTTTGCTGCGGGAGCATCACCAGCTTCGTTCATTACGTATGTCATGTTTTTGGCCCTGTTTCTAACTTGATTTACATAGTCAAGTGCTGTAGGTAGATCTCCAGTTTCCACAGCTGCTTCCGCAGCCATCAAAAGAACGTCAGCATATCTCATGATGTTATAGTTAAGACCGGAGTGTTGTTGGCCCCATGCACCCAAACCTTGACTGGCGTCAAGTTCATCGGCCTGGTACATGTTCTTAGCAGCCAAATAAGGGCCTGAGATATCGGCATCCGTAGAACGAATCCATTCCTGACCTACCATGACACCAAAGCCATTGTAATCGATACCTCTACGACCTACGGTATAATCCAATCTTGGATCCAAAGGTCCGGTATGAGGTGTAAAAGGATCATCAGTTGCCACAAGCTGGTCGTTCGTTACATCGCTCTGGTTGTAGGTATCCAATAAAGGAAGACCACTACCATCGGTTTGGAATGTATTTACCAAATCCTGTGAAGGCTGGAAGAATCCACAACAAGTGTTGATAGGTCCACCACCTGGGAAATTCAATGTACCCCCTTGGTTACCGTTCAAAGATTGTCCGCCATCGGCAGCATATTGAACAGCGAAAACAGACTCTGCTGAGTTTTCACCGGCAGCGTTGAAGTTATCCACGAATTCAGCATTTAAGCTGTAAGGTCCATTGTTGATCACATCCTGGAACATAGTCAAGGCAGCGGCCCAATTGGATTGGTACAACTGTGTTTTGCCCATAAAGGCCTTTGCGGTCCAAGATGTAGGTCTTCCAGCTTCGGATTGTGCATCCGGAAGGTTATCGATGGCATATTGGAAATCAGCCCCTACTTCCGCCCAAATGTCCCCGGTATTGGGTTGGTTGAACTCAACATTGGCATAGTTCTCCTCGGAGATATAGGCTGGGTTCCCGAACATTTTTTGTAGTTCAAAGTTAAAATAACCTCTTAGGAATCGCGCCTCGGCCAACTGCGCGGAGAAATCACCTTCTTCAATAGTTGAGATCAGTGAAATTACGGCATTGGCACGGTTTACACCGGCATAAAGGGACATCCACTTACCAAGGATATATGGGTTACTGGTCTGGATGTCGTAAGTCTCCAATTGGAACAATTCCACTTGGTCACCATCGGTACTTCCTTTATGTGCATCATCGGACATGGCATCAGCCCACCAGTTGTCGGGAGCAATGGCAAAACCATTGCCCAATTGGTTCAATCGAACTCCATCAAGAGCAGAATAGGCACCTGTCAATAAAAGATTTACTCCAGTCTCATTGGCCGTTGCCTCGTCGGACAAAACTCCAATGGGACTCTGCTCTGTAAAATCATCTTTACATGCAAATGCAGTACCTATGAGTATAGCAATAATAAATATTCTCTTAATCATTTTTTTTTAGAATTTTAAGTTAACACCAAACGTATAAACTTGGGCCAAAGGATAAGGAGCCGTATCGATTCCTTGTGTAAGGTTATCAGCAGACCCATCAGTTACCAGAATTGGAATTTCAGGATCCATTCCACTATAGTCGGTGATAGTGAACAGGTTGGATGCCTGTAAATACAATCTGATCTGGTTCATGCCCAATTTGTCCAAAATGGTATCAGGTAAGGTATACCCGATCTGAAGGTTCTTCAATCTTAGGTAAGATGCGTCCTCAACAAAATAGGAGTTAGGGCTTGTCTCACGGTTAACAACCGATGTTCCAAGAGCAGGCAATGATCCACCTGTATTCTGTGGTGACCAGGAATCCAACACTCTTGTGCTTCTGTTTCCGAAGAAGAAGGTCGGGAAATCGGTAAAGATTTTGGAATAGTTGTATACATCCCTACCCTGTACGCCGGAGAAAAATGCGGAAAGATCCCAGTTCTTATACCCTAAATTAAGGTTGATACCGTAAGTGAAATCCGGGTGCGGAGAACCTATGTTGGTTCTATCCGAGTCATTGATCACACCATCGTCGTTAACATCCCTGTACTTGAAACGTCCAACACCATCAGCATCATTTTCGAACTGTTGGTCAGGAGAAGACCCTACTTCTGATTCACTTTGGAAGATACCGATCACATCAAAACCATAGAAATAGGAGATAGGCTGTCCCACTTCGGTCACTGTAATAGCTCCACCCCTGAATCCAGGATCTCCGAACTGTTGGTTATAGATAAGGTCGGTTACTTCGTTCTTGTAAGAAGAAAGGTTGAAATCTACACCATAGCGGAAACCGGAATCTGTTTGGTCCCTGTATCCAATTGCCAAATCGAAACCTTTGTTCTCTATGCTTCCCAAGTTTACGAAAGGAGCATTGGCATCAGGAGCAGTGGTACTGATCAATTGCAAATCCTGCGCGATCAAATCCTCTGTAGTGATCTTGAACAGTTCAAACTCTACGCTCAACTTATTGTCCAAAAAGCCCAATTCCACACCAAGGTTACTGGTTTGGGAAGTTTCCCATCTCAAATCAGGGTTTCCAATGGCAGAAATAATGGCACCAGTGGAAGGAGCTCCACTTCCGTTGAATGCATAGTTGGATTGTCCAACATCGATACCGGCCTGAGTAAGGGTCGGACCTACTACGGGCACCTGTTGGTTACCCAATTCACCGTAAGATCCTTTGAACTTCACACGGTTCAACCAGCTTGAATCGAACCAATCTTCTTCGCTCAACAACCATCCTGCACTTACCGCAGGGAAGGTATCACTTTGGTTATCTCCCAAGAAGTTGGAAGAAGTATCCCTACGCAATGTAGCGGTCAAGTAATACTTGTTGCCATATGAGTAGTTGATGCTACCGAATACGGAGAAAAGGGATGTGGTGTTGTCGCCAGCACTTACAATAGGATCTCCGGTTCCAGTATCAGGAAGATAATAATCAGGGGTTTCGAACAAAAAGTCCGTAACGGTCACCGATTTGAATTTACTCCTGTTCTCAACAGCTTCAAGACCAAACAATGCATTGATGTTGTGATCTCCGAAGGTTTTGTTGTAATTCAAGGTATTTGTCCACACCCAGCTAAAGGCATCCGTGTCCGACTCGGTCAATGAATTGGTCGATCTGGCTTCGGAGTGCTCAGGGTTGGTCGGCAAGAACGCTCTTGTACTCAAAAGCTCTGCGTCACCACCAATGGATGATTTAAGGGTAAGTCCATCCACGATCTGATAGGTAGCATAAATGTCGCCCAATATCCTGAAGGTCTTGTAGAAGTTATCACCGGCCCTTCTCAAATCCGCCACCGGGTTGGTAGGGTTGGATAGGTCCAATGCGTTGGAATAAGTTCCCGCGTAGTTGCCTGCGTCCGTGTAGGCTGGCAATAATGGGGAGTTTCTCATGGCCAACATCAATGGGCTGCCACCCAAACTTGTGTTTGGATTCTTTGGAGCACTACTGTTGGCAAAGGATACGTTCAAGTGCTGTCCTATCCTAACTTTTTCCCCAACCTTGAACTCGGAGTTTACCCTCATCAGTCCCCTTTTAAAGGAAGACTCCAATTGGATACCTTGACGGTTTAGGTAAGAAGCGGTCATGGAATATTTGGCACCTGCATTACCGTTCTCCATACGCAAGGAGACGTTTTGTGTAGGAGCACTTCTAAAGATGTCATCAAACCATGAACCTCCCGATCTTGCGGTTACCGGTTCTGGCGCACCCAAAATAGTTGATGGCACAACAGGGGAAGCCCCATCGCCGTATTGGGCATGTGTTGGTGCTTGTCCCACATTGTTGAAACTGTCCCAGAACATTTGTCCATGTTGTTGAGGATTCAATAGGCCTGGAAGATTGGCAGCTCTGGAAAAACCAGTGTACATATCCAAAGATATTTCTGCTGACTCCATATTGTAACCTCCGTTCTTGGTGGTTACGATCACAACACCATTGGATGCCCTTGCACCATAAATAGATGCAGCACCATCCTTCAATACGTTCATTTGTAAAATGTCCGCAGGATCAATGGAGTTTAAAATGGAACCATCTGTGGTCTGTACCCCATCAATAATGAAAAGTGGGTCGTTACCGTTGGTGGAACCGAATCCACGGATACGGATCGTTGGTGACGAACCGGGAACACCTGAGTTGATCAAGGATACACCGGTAACCCTACCTTCCAATGCTTCCGCAGCGTTCACAATCGGCGCTTTGGTGGCTTCAGATAGATCTACCGAAGCTACGGAACCTGTCAGGTCACCTCTTGTTTGAGTAGAGTACCCTAATACTACTACTTCATCAAGTTGGCTCGCATCTTCGGATAGCGTAACATCTACAACAGACCTTCCACTTATCGCTACTTCTTGTGTTGAGAATCCAACATAACTAAAAATCAAAGTAGCATTGGAATCGGCACTGATGGTGTAATTCCCATCAAAGTCGGTCTGTGTACCATTGGTGGTACCTTTCACCAATACGTTGGCACCGATCAATGGTTCCCCGTTCTGATCGGTGACCGTACCCGTAATCTGGGATTGGTCTGGATTTGGATTAAAATCCAAAGGATTTTCATGGGCTCTGATAACTGAGCTGCTGAACAGCATCAATAAAAACCCTAGAGCAAGAGATAAACATGGCTTAGCAAGATTGTGCCATGAACGTCTGTTTTCATTCATAATGATCAAGGTTTGTCTAGTTAGTTAATACGTACGAGATTTAGTTTAAATAGTTAAAAAATTAAGTTAATTTATTGTGAATAAAACAGTATAATGTTAATAAAACACTTCAACTGTTAAATGCAAATTAAAACATTAAAATCCCGAAATAGCAAATAGTTACCGTTAATTTTGTTATATCCATAAAAGTATAGATAAATATTAAGGTTATCGCAAACGTTTTCGATAAATGTAAATTTGGGATAGTTATATTATTAAATTCATAATTAAGGTTGACTTAACATTTCCTTAATAGTAGTGTTTTCGCGCTTTCGCCTGTTCCGGTCCTAATTTGGCTTCAAGGAAAATGATGGGATAAAATCAATTGTTCATAACAATTACCGGGGAAATAGTGATTTTTTTTAAAAAAAATAAAAATGATGTATTCATCCCAATAATTTTTAATATTGCGTAGTTGGCAACATAAAACAACTATTATTATAGTATTGATAATATCGAACAATCAATACTGACAACCTAATAACCTGTATAGACCTCGACCATGACGAATTTTAGAGCATATCTTCTGTTATGTACCCTGATCATTGTATCCTGCACCCCTAAAAAGAAAACAGAGCCCTTGTTTGAACTATTGGATACGCAGACCACCCATATAGATTTTACCAATAAGCTCATGGAATTGGATACCATGAACATTGTCGGGTTCGAATATATGTACAATGGGGCCGGGGTGGCCGTTGGGGATATCAACAACGATGGCCTGAAAGATCTATATTTTACAGGGAACCAGGTCGCGGATCGTCTATATATCAATAAAGGGGACTTCCAATTCGAGGATATCAGCGAATCCGCTCATATTGTTTCCACCGGTTGGTCCAACGGGGTTACCATGACGGATATCAACGAGGATGGACTTTTGGATATCTATGTAAGTAGGGGAGGGACCCGTGATTGGCCCAGGGAAGATTGGGCGAACAGGCTCTTTGTGAACAATGGGGACGGAACCTTTACCGATAGGGCAAAGGAATACGGTATCGCGGATACCGGCTATAGTGTACAGGCAGTGTTCTTTGATTTTGACAAAGACGGTGACAGGGACCTTTATGTATTGACCAATGCCTTGGTCGATTATAATAGGAATACCTCCAAGTACAAGACCAGTGACGGTAGCGCGGACAGTACCGATCGCCTGTACCGCAACAATGGGGACGGAACATTCACCAATATCTCATGGGATGCCGGTATCTCCATGGAAGGCTTCGGGCTGGGAGTATCGGTTTGTGACATCAATAAGGACGGATGGTTGGACCTTTATATTTCCAATGACTTTTTGACCGATGACCTGTTATATGTCAATAATCAGGATGGTACGTTCACCGATCGACTTACCACATATTTTAGGCACTTGAGCTATAATGGAATGGGCAATGATATGGGAGACCTCAATAATGACGGAAACCCTGAGGTCATTACGGTGGATATGTTCCCAAACAGCAACGAAAGGATCAAACAGACCATGATGAAACCCAGTCTGGACGTCTTTTCGCACAATATCACCATAGGTTATGCCCCGCAATTCGTGCGCAACACCCTTCAACTCAATAATGGTAACCAGACCTTTAGTGAGATTGGGCAGTTCAGTGGCATCCATAATACCGATTGGAGCTGGGCCCCCTTGATCGCCGATTTTGACAATGATGGACTGAACGATATCTTTATTACCAATGGGTATCGTAGGGATATCACCAATTTGGATTACCAATCCTACACCCAGCGACCTGCCAAATATCAGACCGAGGATGAGTTGATCCAGGGGGAACTGGAACGGGTGAGCAGCTTGCCAGAGGTTAAACTCTCCAACTATATTTACAAGAACAATGGAGATCTTACATTCTCCAATAAAATGGAGGAATGGGGACTGGACAAGCCCCTATATTCCAACGGGGCCGCTTTTGCCGACCTTGACAACGATGGGGACCTCGACCTGGTGGTCAACAATATCGACGATCCCGCCAGTATCTATAAGAACAATACCATAGCGAAGACCAAACCCATGGACCGTGCCCATTATTTGGCCATTGCGCTAAAGGGCAAAGCGCACGAGGATCTTACGGGCAGCTCCGTAAGCCTTTACCATAATGGCAAGACACAGTATAAGTTTTTCTCCACGGTGCGCGGTTATCTCTCCACCATGGATGCCGAAATGCATTTTGGGCTGGGCGACTCCGCTACCGTGGATTCCTTGCAGGTAGTCTGGTACAATGGACAGGTACAGACGCTGTATGATGTAACCGCAGATCAGCACTTGACACTTGATATTGCCCATGCCTCGGAGGCTATGGATACCGACAAGAAAGATCCAGGCTCCAAAATGTTCCATGAGATCATCACGGAGATAGGTGTGGCCTACGAGCATATGGAGGATGATTTTGACGAGTTCAAGCTTCAGACGACCTTGCTCAAAATGAACACCAATCTGGGACCGGGCATTGCCGTTGGGGATATCAATGGGGACAGTCTGGAGGATTTTTATGTGGGAGGCACCAAGGAAAGGACGGGCAAGCTTTATGTCCAGCGAGTTGATGCCACTTTCGAAGAACGTTCCATAACCTGTGCCGGTCTAAGGGAGGACATGGGCGTGGTCTTTGTGGATGTGGACGGTGACGGTGACCTGGACCTCTTGTCCGTGGATGGGGGAGGCATAGAGGAAATGGCCCGGCAGGATTATAAGGATGCGATTTTCTACAATGATGGCACAGGGAACTTTGATTGCGGGACATTCCTGGGCAGAAAGGCCAGGGGAGGGTCACTGGAGCTGGCCGATTTTGACCGGGACGGCGACCTGGACGTCTTTGTCGGAGGCCGCGTGATCAATGGTTTTTATCCCAAAAGCCCGAAAAGTTATCTACTTAGGAACGACCCCGATGGTTTTAAGGATATAAGTACGGAGGTTTTTGGAAATCAGGAACTGGGGATGGTCAGTGATGCCCTATGGACGGATTTTGACAATGATGGTTGGTTCGACCTGATCTTGGTGGGAGAGTTCATGGAAATAACCTTTATGAAAAACAACAAGGGCTCGTTTGCCAATGTGACCGGTACCACCGGACTGGAGTTTACCCAAGGATGGTGGAACAGTATCGTCGCCGGGGATTTTGACTCCGATGGCGATATGGACTATGTAGTAGGGAATTTTGGCCTGAACAGTGATTTTAAGTGTTCACCGGAACAACCCCTGACCATATATACCAAGGATATAGACGGAAATGGGACCATTGATCCATTGATCAGTTGTTATAGGGAAGGTGAGGAGCACCTTATCCATACACGGGATATCCTTGTGGACCAGATCAGCGCCATGAAGGGCAAGTTCAAGGATTACGAGTCCTACGCAAAGGCCGATTTCAACGAGGTCAAGGAGGCTGCAGGTCTAGAGGATGCCGGGCAGTTGAAAGTCTATGAATTTGCGTCCGGCTATATCGAAAACCTGGGCAATGGAAAATTCACTATGGTCCCGTTGCCCAAGGAAGTCCAGTTTTCCCCCGTATTCGGAATGTTGGTGGAAGATTTCAACCGCGATGGCAACCTGGATCTTTTGGTCACGGGCAATCAGTTCGATATCGAACCATTTATCGGGCAAAGTGATGCGTCCATAGGATATTGTCTGCTCGGGGACGGAAATGGTGGATTCACCGTGGTCTCCCCCAACAAGAGCGGTCTATCATTGTCTGGCAGTGCAAAAGGAACCGCCATGATCCAACTCGCGGATGGTACTTCCGCCATGCTCATCGGGAACAATTCGGGAAAACTTAGGGCCTATGGGTATGACAATACCGGAATGGCCAGGATGCCGATCGGTTCCATGGATGCATTTGCGGAAATCACCACGGTGGACGGTCAATTAAAAAGGGTGGAGTTTCCCTATGGGAACACCTACTTGGGGAACCCTTCAAGGACCTTGGGCTATCACAAGGGGAGCACGGCCGATATAAAGATCACGGATTACCAAGGGAACACCAGGGAACTTAAGGTAGTCGGTCTTCAGTAGGACTAAGGTTCCATTTCAAAGATCTCGGCCGCTTTTTTTGCGACATCGATTCTGACTTGGGAGGGGTTAACCCTGCGGTAGGCCGCCTTTGTTTTGAATGCCAGAACGGTCGATATGGCCGGGTAGACCGTAATGTTCTGGCCCATCGCCCCTTTGGCGGAATAGGCCCCTTCGAAGCGTGGATCGTCCATTCCTTGCCAGAGCCACCACATATATCCATAACCATAGTTGACACCGCTGTTCTGGAATACGGGCACGCTCTTGTTGAGCTCTTTGTAGGTGGTCCTGGTCTTGAGCATTTCATCCACCCAGGATTCACTGATCACCTGAACATCTTTCCATTTTCCCTTGTTGAGCATCAGTAGGCCCATACGTGCCATGTCCCTGGTCGAAAACCACATTGGATAGGCCAGATATTTCGAGATCGAAGTGTTTCCCTGTTTACCTTGGAGCGATCTATCCCAGTCCTGCATATGCAAAGGGTCCGCCAATTGGCGCTCCACTTCATCATAAATGTCCCGGCCCGTTTCCTGTTCAAAAATAAAACCGGCCACATTAAAGTCCCAATTGCTGTAAAGCCAATGGGAACCCGGCTCCACAGAACCCCTTTCCGGTGCGTACTCCTGCATTCCCCCTGGATAGCCCTCAGGGTGGTACACCCCTGATCGGGCCGATATGATATCCTGGATAGTGGCTTTTTGTTCAATGGGCAAGATGCCCTCCACATCGTCAATGCCCAATTCAGCTATGGTCTTGTCCAGATCGATGGTGCCATCTTCGACATACTGGCCATAGAGCATCGAGAGTACGCTTTTTCGAATGGAAGCAATGTAGCTCAATTCCTCTAGGTCCCCATAATCAAAGACCACTTTGCCCTTGTGCACGATCATAAGCCCTGTGATCTTCGTGCTATCGATCAAATAGTCACGGAATGCCCTGGTTCTTTCATTCTGCCATGGCCGTGCCTCTTCCTCCGAGGCATTATGCCATACCCTGTCGGGAAAGCTCTGCGCTCCCAGGGTGAGGGAACAGAGCATAAAAAGGGATAAAAGTGTTCTCATTTTTTTATTATTCTGTTTTGGTGAACCAAAGGTTACGTACCCTACCATTACTGATATGGGCGCCCGTGATCTTTCCGTTCTTTCGCTGTATCCTAATGTTCGATAAGGGGTACCTACCTTTCAAAAGGTCGTTTTTTCGCAATTCCAATGGTAGTTTCCCATGCCGTATATGATGGGCGTACCATGTACCGTTTTCATAGTGGATGGTATATGTGGTCTCCAATTCGGGACTGTAATAGGAACCTGCATATTCAGCCCCCGTTGTAAGTTTCGATGCGCCTTTTTCAAGTTTTGAAAACACCTTGGGACTTCCGCTTGCGGGATAGTAGGTCATCTTTTCCCTGTCAAATGTGATGCGGTCATCATCGCCCTCGGCCAAAGCTGAGAACTCATCGCTTTTGATGGGCAGAAAGGCTTTGTTGCCCATAAACAAGGTGTCCCCTTCCAGTGTGATTCTTTCCTCAGTATAGGTGGTATCGTCCCAAAAGGTGCCCGTATAGGCATTTTTTTGTTCCCTGGTCAGCTCCACCGCTCGCAGGTCTTTTTGTCGCGGCGTTTTACCAAAAACGATAGAGGCAATCCGTTCCGATTTATCAGCCGGTGCGGCAGTGGAAAAATTGGTCACTATGGCAATACTTGTCCTCTTTTCCGGGAAAACGGAAATATTGGACCTAAAGCCCCCTATGGAACCGCCGTGGCCGATTCTTTTCTCCCCGAGCAGTTCGTCCACATTGACCCCGAGGGCATATTGGTTGTGACTGCCATCGTTCAAGGGATCCAAGGTCTGCATCATATCGAAGGCCGGTTTCCATCCGGGCAAAGGGTCGTAATAATTTTTGAGATAGGATATCAGGTCCATGGTCGTGGTGTGCATGTTCCCGGAGCCTACATAGCCCCAATATTCCACTGCCCTTGCAAACCCTTCCGTTCGTCGGTAGTACGAAGTGGCATTGTTGGGTACAATGTGGTCATAATCCGCCTCGACATAGGTATCTGTCATTCCCAATGGTTCGAATACCTCTTCCCGCATATAGGCGACAAATGATCTGCCCGTTACTTTTTCTATGATATTGGCCAAGAACATATAACCGGTGTTGCAGTACATGTATTCGGATCCCGGCTCAAAATTGAGCTCTTGTTGTTTGGCCATGATCCGGTCCACATCTTCATTGGTACGGGTATCATCGTTCCGCCAGCCGGCCAGTCCAAACAGGGCGTGAAGGCTTCTAAGTCCACTGGTATGATGGAGCATTTGCCTGATCGTGACCTGTTGTCCAAAAGGGGCAAGTCCCTCGATATACCTGTCGATGGTATCATCTATCGATAGTTTGCCCTCCAAGTGCAACTTCACAATGCCCAGAGCACTGAATTGCTTGGATACCGAGGCGACATTGAATTGGGTCCCCGTGGTATTGGGCACCAAATATTCCATACTGGCCAGTCCGTAGGCCTTGGAGAAGACCAGCTGGTCCCCTTGCATGACGGCAATGGCGCCCCCTGGATGATCGGGACGGTTCCACGCGATGAACAGACTGTCAATTTGCGCCCATTGTTTTTCATTGATCTGTGCATTGGCCTGTAGTGATATGGCCAATGCGAGGGCGGTCAAAAGTTTGGATACCGATTTCATGCTTGCTTATTTGTCCAGTCCTGCTTCGGACAAGGTGATCAACAGCGCCAATTGGATGGACTCATCGCCTTCCTCGTCGTTCAGGTACCATTCGTGGAGGGAGTGTGCCCCGCCTCCTTGGCCTCCCCTTCCGATACATACGGCGGGAATGCCCTTTGCCACCGGAATATTGATATTGGTGGAACCACGGCCCAATCTTGGTGTTTCCCCGAATAACTTGGTCGCCGCCATGGTCCTCTGGATCAAGGGTAGGGAAGCAGGTAGCTCCCCGGATGGCCTGTCACCGATTTTGATCAGTTCGTAATCGACCTCTCCCCGGACACCACTGGCATTGTATTGCGTGATCGCTTTTTCCACCGAATTCTTGAAAATGGCCTCTATCTCATCGAGGTTTTTAGGGTCGATGGCCCGCATGTCCACTTCCATCCAAGATTCAAAGGGGATAGAGTTCACCGAGGTTCCCCCACCGATCCTGCCCACATTGAAACTCGTTTTGGGGATATCACCTGAGGTGTAGGCCCAAGCATCCTTGGAAAAGATATCGATGGCCTTGCCCAGTGCATGATGTGGATTTGCCAGTCCGAAAGCTCCCCAGGAGTGACCTCCCTGTCCCTTAATGAGCAATTTGTAGCGTTTGGAGCCAAGTCCGGCATTGCTGATCCGTCCCAAACTGCCACCGTCGATCGCTATCCAGGAGTCTATGTCCAGTCCCGACTCGTTGAACAAATATTTCATGCCCCTGAGGTCGCCAAGACCTTCTTCACCTACGGTGCCCACGATCAGTAGGTCTTTTTCCGTTTTGATCTCGGCCTTGTTCATGGCCTTGAGCATACTGATCAACATGGCAAGGCCACGGGTGTCATCCCCGATGCCCGGCGCTTTTAGGGTATCGCCCACTTTTTGTACGCTTACATCGGTGCCTTGAGGAAAGACCACGTCCAGATGGGCGTCCACGCCCACATAGCCCGAAGCCCCCGATGTGCCTTTTCGAAGACCGATCACATTGCCCACCTTGTCCGTCCAAAGGCTGTCCACTCCTGCCTCTTCCAACATTTTTGCGAAGACCTTGCCTCTTTCGTCCTCCATGAAGGGTGGGGCCAATACTTCTGTCAGTGTGATCAGGTCGGCCGTGGTCTCGTCCATTTGTGACCTTATATGGGAGAAGGCCTCCTTGACCTTTTTGGATTTATACAGACGATCGACCTCCTTACTGTATTTTTTGTCAATTTCAGTGCTTCCCTGGGCGAAGACCGAACAGGTCGAAAATCCCAAGGTCATCAAAATGCCCAATGTAATATGTTTCATAATTTTCATGGTATACTATTGTTTTCTTAAAACTTTTCCTGATTTGATATCCTTGAACTCCCCTTGGTCCACAGCGATGCCCCCGTTGACGATCACGTAGTGGATGCCTTCCGAATATTGGTGCGGTTTTTCGAAAGTGGCCTTGTCGATGACCGTGTTCGGATCGAAAACCGTAATGTCGGCCCTGAGTCCCTCCTGTATCGATCCGCGATCGGATAGTTGAAGGCTCTGTGCCGGTAAATAGGTCATCTTGCGTATGGCCTCACTGAGTTCCAAAGTATTCTTTTCCCGCACATAACGCCCCAAGACCCTTGGAAAGGTACCGTACCACCTGGGGTGGGGGTGTCCCATGCCGGGCTCTACCAACCGACCGTCCGAGCCGATCATGGTGAAGGGGTGTTTCATGATGCGTTCCACATCCTCCTCTGCCATGGCGTGGAACACACAGGAAGCCCCGCCGTTCAATTGGGCCTTGATGACCATCTCCGCGCCATTTTCCACGGAGGGCTCCATATCGTTCTCTTCGCACCAAAATTTCAAGGTCTTGCCCTCCAGCCCGGGTTCCCAGGCCACTTTTGCGAATTGTATCCTGTCCAGGTCGGAACCGCCCCGGTCATTGAGGATGTTGAAGACGATACCGTTTTTTATGCTGTCGCGCAGAACGGGATCGGCCACCCGCGCCTTGAACGCTTCTTGTCCACCGGCCCTGGCCCAACTGGGAATGAGCACGGAAATGCCCGTATAGCTCGCTGCATAGGGATACTGGTCCATTTTAATGTCCAGTCCTTTGGCTCTTGCGGAATCCACCATGGCAAGGGTCCTTGCGCTTTTGCCCCACATCGGCTTTCCGATGGCCTTGTGATGGGTCAGCACAACGGGGATATCGGCATCTTCCGATATCTTAATGGCCTCTGCCACCGCATCGAAGAGTCCAAGTCCCTCTTCCCTAAGGTGCGAGGTGTAGATGCCACCATGGCCGGAGGCGACCTTGGACAAACTGATGACCTCATCGACCTTGGAGAAGGCACCGGGCAGATACTTCAGTCCCGTGGATATACCAAAGGCACCATCTTTCATAGCACTGTCCACTTGGGCCTCCATCGCCTTGAGTTCCTCTTGGGTGGGGGTCCTGTCCTCCAATCCCATAATGTTTCTTCTGATCGTGTTGTGACCGACCAAATAGGCCACGTTCATTCCAACGCCCTTTTGTTGGAGACTGTCCATATAGGGTTGTAAAGGATAAGGGGAACTTCCATCGGGTCCCCCAAGGGCCGTGGTCACCCCTTGTCGCACATGGCTTTCACAGGAATTCAGTTCCATGATCGGCTCAATATGGGTGTGCATATCTATAAAACCAGGGGAGACGGCCATTCCCGTGGCATCTATGATTTTATCCGCCTTGGCGTTTTTGAGGTCGCCGAGGGCCACGATCATGGAATCCTTGATCCCGATGTCGGTCTGCGCAGGGTCGCCCCCCTTGCCATCATATACCGATCCGTTGAGGATCAACAGATCGTAGGTTTCACCCGGACCGCAGGATGTGATCCATAGCAGGCATGCTCCCAATAGCGCTAAAATACGTGTGCTGGAATTTATTTTGGTCATCATAAAATGGTTGTTTAAAGAGTGGTTTCGGCTGTATCCTTTTCCCTGAGCAGTGCAAAGGCCCCCTGTAATTTTTTGGTCGTTCGCCCAACCTCATCACCATGCCCAAAGCTGTGGTCCCCCAATTGGGAGATCGAAGCGATCTGGGTCGTGGTGCCCGTAAAAAAGGCCTCGTCCATATCCGGTATTTCCTCTTCCCTCAAAGGGCGTTCCATTACCGGGATCCCCAGCTCACCACAGAGTTGGAGCACGATCTTCCTGGTAATGCCGTTGAGGATATGTTCATCGGCCGGATGGGTGATCACCGTGCCGTCCCTGACGAAAAAAATATTGGTATGGGACCCTTCGGTCAGGATGCCATTACGGACCAGGGCAGCTTCATCGTTCCCGGACTCCATGGCCGCTTCGTTGGTCATGATATTGCCCAATAGGGAAATGGACTTGATATCACAGCGATGCCACCTGAAATCGCTCTCTATAATGGCCTTCATCCGCTTTGGGTTGATCGGGGGCAGTTCATAGGGCAGGGCATACATCATCACACTGGCCGCTGCCCCTTTGGGGTAAGCGTGTTTTCTGGGGGCAATGCCCCGGGTCACTTGCATATAGATCAGAGAGGACTTTTGGGATAGTCCCGAAGCACTGAGCAAACCGATCAACGCATCGTCGATGTCCCTTACATCGAAAAGGATGCTTATTTTGTCCAGATTGTCCTGTAAGCGGTCCAAATGGGCCTTCTTGTAGAAAATGCCGTTTTCCAATTGCACCATCACCTCGTAAATCCCGTCCCCGAACAGAAATCCGCGATCGAACACCGAGATTTTAGCATCATGGGAATCCAGTATTTCTCCGTTTAGATATACTTTTTTGGGGAAGTTTCCTGTGGGCAACATTTTTGGTCGGTTTTGGTCCAAAGGACCTTTAGGCCCTTTACACGCATCTTGATCGTGAAAATACTCGATATTTTTCTAAATTAAAATCCAGTGTGGAAGTTTAGTCCACCACAGGATGAATTTTATGGAATTTTGGAAAAGCATGGGTACTTTTTGAGGAAATAAAGGTCCTTGCCCATGGAATTGATCGGGAAACTTTCATTTTTGAAGGGATTTGACGTACTTCACAAAAAAGAAGGCCTATGATCATTTTTGTTGATATGGACGAGGTAATCGCCGACGCTTACCAAGCCCATATAGATATTTATAACCAGGAATACAATGCCGATATAAAGGCGGAGGAGTGCATGGGCAAGGAGTTTTGGCAATGTGTGCCCAAGGCCCACCAACAATCCATCAAGGACCATACCCGAAGGGATGGGTTTTTCAAGGACCTGAAACTGATCGAGGGAAGCCGTGAGGTGCTCAGGGAACTCAGCGCAAGGCACCAAGTGTACATCGCCTCGGCCGCCATGGAGTTTCCGCAATCCCTTCGTGAAAAATCGGATTGGCTGGATGCATACTTTCCCTTCATTCCCTGGCAGAACAGGATACTCTGTGGTGACAAGCACGTGCTCAAAGGGGACGTGCTGATCGATGACCGCAGCAAAAACCTTGGACCTTTCGATGGTCGCTCCATTATGTTCACCTCACCGCACAATACCCAAGTGGACTTATTCGAGCGCGCCGATACCTGGGAGGACATCGCAAAGAAACTTTTGTAACTTGCCACCTATGCAAAGGACACTGCCCAAGATCGTTTCCCTACTGTTCATTTTGATGCTACAGGCCTGTGCGGCACAGTCACATCTGATCCAGGATGAACTGCAGACGGTCACCAAGGAGAACCTGAAATATTACCTTTATTATCCAGAGAATTATTTCGAATCCAAAGAGGATTTCGGTCTGTTGCTGTTTCTTCATGGAGGTGGTGAGTCGGGCAGGAACCTCGAAGAGATCAAGGATACGGGACCGCCCAAAATGTTGGCCGAGGGAAAACAGTTCCCATTTTTGATATTGGCCCCTCAAAACTCCCATGCCAAAAAATGGTGGAACACCGAAGCAGTGGTCCAACTCCTGGATTCGGTGGCCAATGTCCATCGGGTGGACAAGAAAAGAATATACCTCACCGGACTCAGTAGGGGAGGCAGTGCGTGTTGGGAGCTGGCGACACAGTATCCCAAAAAGTTCGCGGCCATGGCCGTTGTCTGCGGAATGACCCCATTGCCCTATGCGCACTGGATAGATAGGGAGCTGCCCATCTGGGTCTTCCATGGGGACCGGGACGAGGTCATCCAAGTGGGGGAATCGGACAGGATGGTGGCCAAATTACGGGAAATGGGACACGAGGTCAGGTATACGCGTTACAAAGGTGTCGGGCACAATGCTTGGGGCAGGGCCTATACCACGGATTCCCTGTATACCTGGATCAACGCACAAAAACGAATCAATTGAGATAGATGAAGTACCGAATGGTTTTATGGACCTTTTTATGGGTCGCAGTTTTGGGATGTAAACAGAGGGATAAAGCCGGGCAACAGGATCCGGCCCCGACGAAAGCACAAATGGTATCGGATACCGTCGAGGTCGACTCCCTGCCACAAGGGGACGAACCCCTTTACAGGACCTTCGATGGACTTGCGGATACCACCTTTGTGCGGCTTGCCGATTTCAGCGGGGATTTTGAATATGATATGCGCTATGCCACCGAAAACAACTTTCTGAAGGCCAAGGTCTATGAATGTCCGGAGTGCTATACCCGTGTCAAAACGGCCAAAGCCCTGATAGCGGCCAACCGGGAATTTTTGAAAAAGGGGGCCAAGATAAAGTTCTTTGATTGCTACCGGCCCAATTCAGTGCAGTACAAAATGTGGGAAATCGTGCCCAATCCACAATATGTGGCCAATCCCGACAAGGGATCGATCCATAACAAGGGCGGTGCCGTGGACATTACCTTGGTGGACCTCGATGGCAACGAACTGGACATGGGAACGGATTTCGATTATTTCGGAAAAAGGGCCTATCACGATAACCTGGACCTTCCACAAGAGATCTTGGACAATCGGAAACTATTGAAGGAGACCATGGAAGCGCATGGTTTTTGGTCGATACGTACCGAGTGGTGGCACTATAACCTTTCGGCAGCTTCCAATGACCCGGTGGCCAATTTTAAATGGGATTGCCCGAACTGATCGGTTCCCCTTCATATCTTTTCGCAATCCATGAGGATCAGGCTGTCCGTGCAAGTTTTCGTAAAGAACAGATAGCGCTCACCACCATCCTTTATCTTGTGCTTTTTGCGGAGTTCAGCTACCGGTACCGGGAAATTACGGACGGTGATGTTCGCTTTGGAAGCCCCCAGGGCCTTGAGCGATTTTTTGGAATAGGGCAGTACCTGTCGGATGCGGAACCTCCTGCCCGGAAAATCGATCGGCCGCTCTGCGGTGTACAGATGTGAGTGCTGGTGCAATTTTACCAAGCCGTAGCGATTGGCCACGGACCTGAAACCGCCCGACTTTAGTATGGCCGCATTGGGTTCGTACAAAAATGACAGGGGTTCCCCATAGCTTACCTTCTCGGCCCGTTCCGACTCCATTTCAAAATCGAAGGTATCCTTCCCATCCTTGGAAAGGTTCACGGTCCTGATGGCAATGCTTCCGGTATACCCTTTCTCCAATACAAAGAGCAGTTCCTTTACTTCGTTGTCCAGTGCCACCACATGGACCTCTTTGACATGTCCCAGTTCTTCGATGCCCATTTTGATATCCAAAAGGGGGGATGTTTTTACCAAAACATGCCGTGTTTTTTCAAAGAGCAGTTCAAGGTTATCGGGCAGGTCGGGAAGGCAGTCCGCCAATAGGAAGACCTTGCCCTTTTTGTCGTTTCTTCGGGAAGGGTCGACATAGATCCAATCAAATAAAAGGGAAGACTCCCGTAGATATTCCAGACCGTCCTTTGCGATACAATGGATGTTTTCCCGTCCCAGGACCTTAAAATTGTGACCTGCTATCCCACTGAGTTCAGGGTCGATCTCACAGTGGATGACACGCTCCATTCGCTTGGAAAAAAAATAACTGTCCACACCAAAGCCGCCGGTGAGGTCGGCCAAGGTTTCCCCCTTTACGATCCCTGCCTTGTATGCGGCGGTCCCTTCCGAACTTGTTTGTTCAATGTTCAATTTGTTCGGGTAGTAGATATGTTGGCTCTGGTACCATGTGGGCAGTTTGTCCCTGCACTTTTTCTTCGCTTCGATTTGAGTGGCCAGTTCTTTGGCCGATACCCCTTCGAAATGTGGGGAATGCAGTAAAACTGACATGATGTCAGACGATATATTATCCGATATAAAATCCTGTACACCAGTATTTAATATATCTTTATTCAAACCAACACTATAAATTTTTGGTCAACTTCTTCACAAAGGAATTATCGGCTAAGAATTCCTTTAGGATCACCTTGATGGCCGTGTACCCGGGAACCGCGACCACCATGCCCACAACACCGAACAACAGCCCGGCAATAATGATGATCAAGAATATTTCCAGCGGGTGCGACTTGACACTGGTAGAGAATATAAAGGGCTGGGAAAAGAAATTATCGATAAGTTGCCCAATGGTCAGACCGATCAAAACATACATGGCCTTCGGCAAAATAACGGTGCTGAAATCGGCATCCAAAAAACTGGTCATCGTCAATGTGATCATGGTGACCCCTCCGATGATCGGACCTATGTACGGGATGATATTGAACAGTGCGCAGAGAAAGGCGATCACTATGGCATTCTCGACCCCTACGATCAAGAGCGCAATGGTATAGATCACAAACAGGATGAACAACTGTAACAGGATGCCCGCAAAATACCGGGAGAGCAGATTGTTAATCTTGTCAATCGATTTGACCAAATTACTTTCCTTGTTATCGGGGACAAAGGTCAAAATACCGTTCTGCATCAACTTGCTATCCTTCAAAAAGAAAAAGGAGATAAAAAGGACGGAAAACAGCCCTATACTGAAATTGCTCAGTGCATTGACGAACGAATTGAGAAAATTGGGGATAAAGCCCAGGTCAAGACCCTGTAACATGCTTTCTTCCAATTTGGATTCGTTCAATAGGTCGTCCACACTGCCCGTTGAGGCGCCAAAATAGTCCAGGGTCTGCAGATAGAGCGTGTTCAGGTCCCCTTTAAGGGCTTCGATGTCCAGTAGGGATAGGTTCTTGCTCTGCTCGGCTATCAATGGAATGAACAGGGCCAGGATGCCCAGAAAAATGGACAGCATCAAGACCATGGCCACCACAACGGCCAAGGTGTTCGGGAATTTCAGTTTACGCCTTAGAAACATTACGATGGGCCGTCCCAAAAGGGCCAGCACCGCGGCAATGGCCAAGTAGGCCAGTACCGATTGTATTTTGTAAAAGAACCAACATAGCAGGACAACCCCGACCAGGATGGCCACCGCCCTTAAGATACCATTGGCAATCGTCTTTGAATTCATTGATCAACTTTTAAAAGCAAATTCCACAATATTGGATCCCATTTGCAGGGCCTTGGTACGGACCTCTTCGGGATCGTTGTGCACACTGGGGTCCTCCCAGCCGTCACCAAGGTCGCATTCATAGGTGTACAACAATACCAGCCTTCCCTTATCGAATATACCAAGGGCCTGGGGCCTTTTTCCATCGTGCTCATGTATCTTGGGAAGACCGTCCGGAAAATTGAATTTTTGGGAAAATATCGGGTGGTCCGTGCCCAGTTCCTCCAACTGCCTATCCGGGAACACTTTTGCCAATTCCCGCTTTAGATAAGGCTCCATGCCATAGTTGTCATCAATATGGAGAAACCCCCCGGAAAGGAGATAGGTCCTTAAATTTTGTACTTCCCCTTCGTTGAAAAAAACGTTGCCGTGCCCGGTCATGTGCAAAAAGGGATATTTGAACAGGGAAACACTGCCCGCCTCCACAGTTTCGGGCTCAGGGTCGATCTTGGTGCCTATCTGTGCATTGCAGAACCGGATCAAGTTGGGCAATGCCGTTGGATTGGAATACCAATCCCCGCCACCACCGTATTTGAGTACGGCAATCTGTTGGGCTGTTGTGGCAGTCACTGCAAAACAGAGCAGTGTGCCCATTAAAAACAATTGTTTTTTCATGAAGGGTGGCTTGACCTGCCCATCAAAAATAGGTAATCCATGGTAAACATTGCGCAACAAGACCGATTAGTTGTTGATCATGGCCACTGTTGTGCAGGCGACAATGGCAGCGGTTTCCGTGCGCAGGCGATTTCTTCCCAGGGCAATGGGGGTATATCCCTTGTCCTTTGCCATATCGATCTCATCGTCCGAAAAGTCGCCTTCGGGACCGATAAGGATCGTGATGTCGTTGTCGGCGATCACCTTGCGCTTCAATTCCATTTTTTCCCCGTTCTGGCAATGGGCGATGAACCGCAGTCCCGGTTCAGTTCCGGTTTCCAAAAATTCCTTGATGGAAATGGGTGGGTTCAATTGGGGCAATACCGTTTGCAGGGATTGTTTCATGGCCGCCTGTAATACGCGTTCCATCCGATCGAGCTTTAAGGTTTTGCGTTCTGAATGGTCACAGATAATGGGCGTGATCTCGTCGACCCCGATTTCGGTGGCCTTTTCCAAGAACCATTCGTAACGATCGTTCATTTTGGTGGGGGCCACGACCATGTGGAGCTTATATCGTTTGGGAATGGACTTTTTTTCGGAGACAATGCGTGCCCTGCACTTTTTTGGGTCCGCCTCCATGATCTCGGCCTCGAACAGGTAGCCCTTGCCATTGGTGATGTGCACGATGTCCCCTTCGGATTTCCGTAACACCCGTACCATATGTTTGCTCTCGTCCGGAGGAAAAATAAATTGTTTGGCACTGTAGTCCAATGATGGGTTGTAAAAAAGTTGCATAGCTAAGATTTTAATTATTCGGACCCAATGGCATAACGGGCCTTTGCCGCTATACTTTGGTCCGTGAACTCGCCCTTTTCGTATTTCAGGTATCCCACGATACCGATCATGGCGGCGTTGTCCGTGCAATATTCAAATTTAGGAATAAAGGTTTGCCAGCCCAATTTTTCCTCTGCGTCCACCAATCGCTGCCGGATCCCAGAATTTGCCGCTACACCTCCGCCGATGGCAATGCGCTTGATGCCCGTTTGTTCCACGGCCAATTGGAGCTTGTCCATCAGTATTTCCAAAATGGTGAACTGCACCGAAGCACAAATATCATTGATGTTTTGGGACACAAACCCTGGATCCTTTTGGGTCTCCCGATTGAGAAAATAAAGGATGCTCGTCTTTAGACCGCTGAAGCTGAAATCCAGACCGTCCACTTTGGGTTTGGGAAAAGGGTAGGCACCGGGATTTCCAAGCTTGGCATACTTGTCGATCAGCGGTCCGCCAGGGTAGGGCAGCCCCATGAGTTTGGCGCTTTTGTCAAAGGCTTCCCCCACGGCATCGTCCAAGGTCTCCCCCAATACCTCCATCTTAAAATGGTCGGTGACCTTTACGATCTGTGTGTGTCCCCCACTGATGGTCATGGCCAAAAACGGGAAGGCGGGGGCACTTTGGTCCTTGTCATCGATAAAGTGCGCGAGGATATGCGCCTCCATATGGTTTACCGCTATCAGCGGTACATGGAGACCCAATGCCAGGGACTTGGCAAAAGAGGTTCCCACCAACAAGGAACCCATAAGTCCCGGCCCTCTTGTAAAGGCTATGGCGGATAGTTGATTTTTGTCGATATTTGCCTTGGCCAAGGCTTGGTGCACCACGGGTACAATATTTTGTTGATGTGCCCTTGAGGCCAGCTCTGGTACCACACCTCCATATTGCTTGTGGATTTCTTGCGTTGCTACCACATTGCTCAGTACCTTTGTATTGCAAAGTACGGCGGCAGAGGTGTCATCGCAAGATGATTCGATTGCAAGAATGTATTTTTTTGGATTTTCCACTGGTTTTGGAACAAAAATTGATCGTCAAAGGTAAAACATAAAGCCCTATCAAAAAACTCCGCAAAATACTGTTACGTTTTCTTTTGGCCATCATCCTGATCCTGGTATTGGGTTCCTTGGTGCTTTCCCTGCCCGCGGTACAGACCAAATTGGGCAAATATGCCACGGATACCTTGAACGAGGAGTTCGGTACAAATATCCAGATCGATAGGGTGAGCATGTCCCTGTTCAACCTGAATGCGGACATCAAAGGGGTATATGTGGAGGACTATAAAAAGGATACCCTGATCTATATCCATAAACTGAGCACCTCCATTCTCAATCTGAGGAACATGGCCAACAATAGCATGGAGTTCGGTGATATGGAGCTGGACGGGCTTGTCTTTAACTTAAAGACCTATGAAGGGGAGACGCAGACCAACCTCGATGTCTTTGTCGACAAACTGGACGATGGGCAACCACGGGCACCCGGCACCCCGGCATTTTTGATGACCTCGGACGGGATCGAGATCCATGACGGGAAATTTCGGTTGATCGATGAAAACCTGGAAGCGCCCGAAACCCTCAATTTTTCCGAAATCGATATCCTGGCCAGTAACTTTCTTATTGAGGGGCCCAATGTTTCCTTAAAGATCGAGCAACTGTCCACCTTGGCCAAAAGGGGCATACGCCTTAAAAAATTGTCCACTGAATTTGCCTATACCACGGAACAGATGCGTTTTGATTCGCTCCTGATTGATACGGAACAATCCGAGCTCAAAGGTAACCTGGTGTTCAATTATAATCGGGAGGACCTCGCCGATTTTATCGATCTGGTCCAGATCGAGGCCAATTTCACGGAATCCTCCGTGGCCCTTAACGAGGTGAATGCCTTTTACAATGAGTTCGGCCAGGACAAAACGGTGACCTTTACCGGTGATTTCAGTGGAGTGCTCAACCAGCTTCAAGTGGACAACCTCTTTCTTTTTACCGATAACACGGGGATCCGGGGCGACTTTAGGTTCGACAATATGTTCAGTGAACAGGCACCTTTCGTGCTCCGAGGAGAAATAGACAACCTGACCTCCAGTTATTATCAGCTCAGGAGTATCCTGCCGGATATCCTGGGGAGGAACATTCCCGAATCGGTCCAGAAACTGGGGCAATTTACCGTCCGTGGTGATACGGAGATCACGGAGACCTCCATCGATGTGACCGTTAACCTGAACACCGCCGTGGGCGATAGTTATGTCGACCTGCAAATGACCAATGTGCAGACCATTGAAGATGCTTCCTATATCGGGTTCATTTCACTGATCGACTTTAACCTGGGTGAGTTCATCGATAACGACGATCTGGGACTGGCTTCCATGGACATGAACGTCGAGGGCAAAGGTTTTGTCGCGGAGAGCCTGAACACAGAGGTCTCCGGTGACGTTTACAAATTCGACTTCAACGATTACGAATACAACAAGATAAAGGTCAAGGGAATATTGCGGAACCAGCTTTTCGACGGTATCCTTTTGTGCAATGACGATAACTTTAGGTTCGATTTCCAGGGACTGGCCAATTTCGGGGCACAACAGAACAAGTTCAACTTCGTTGCCGCCGTGGACTATGCCGATCTGAAGAAGCTCAATTTCATCAACGATAGTATTTCCATTTTCAAAGGACATATCGATATGGATATCGAGGGCAATACCCTGGACGACATGGCGGGTGAGCTCCAATTTACCAATACGACCTATCAGAACATCAACGATACCTATTATTTCGAGGATTTCAACGTTACCTCTTCTTTTGAAAGGGATACCATCCGTACCATCGAGATCAATTCACCCGACATTATAACCGGATATATGCGGGGAAGCTTCAAGGTCAACGAACTGGGGCGTTTGGTGCAGAACTCCGTGGGAAGTATCTATACGAACTACCAACCCTTTGAAATATCCAAGGGACAGTATGTGGACTTCAACTTCAAGATCTACAATAAGATCGTGGATGTGTTTGTCCCCGAAATGGCTTTTGATCCCAATACCTTTATCCGTGGGTCGATACAGGCGGACCAGAGTGATTTTAAGCTGACCTTTAAATCGCCCAGCATCGAGGCCTTTGGCAATACCTTCGATAATATAGAACTGAAGATCGACAACAAGAACCCCCTCTTCAACACCTTCGTATCCGTGGAGGACATGTCCACGGTATATTATGATATCAAGGATTTCAATTTGATCAATACCACCCTTCAGGATACCCTGTTCTTCAGAACGGAGTTCAAAGGGGGCAGCGAGTATAATGACAGTTATAACCTCAATTTCTATCACACCTTTAACGAGAACAACCGATCGGTAATCGGCTTGAAGAAATCGGATGTCAGTTTTAAAGGGAACACCTGGGTGCTGAACAAGGACGGAAACAGCAAGAACAAGGTCATCTTCAACAGCAACCTGGACAGCATCCGTATAGAGGATGTGGTCATGGACAATAACAATGAGGAGCAGATCCGATTGCGGGGAGAGTTTGCCGATTCCACCTACAAGGACCTGGACCTGCAGTTTAAATTGGTATCCCTGGAGAAGATCACCCCGGCCATCGATAGCCTAAAAATGGATGGGGAAGTGGACGGGTTCCTCAATATCCTGCAGAAAGATGGAAATTACCTGCCCACATCCAGCCTGAACATCAAGAACTTCAAGGTGAACGATATGCGCATGGGCAATCTTGAAGTCGGTATATACGGAAATAACGACCTTACGGAATTTGGGGTGAGCACCTGGCTCAATGATCGGGGCAAGGAGCGGATGAGCATTAACGGGAAGGTCACCAATATCGATGAAAAGCAGGAACTGGACCTTCAGGCCCATTTTTCCGATCTGGCCCTGGAACCGTTCAAACCTTTGGGCGAGGACATAATTTCGAACATTAGGGGCTTTGTCAGCGGGGATGCCACCATATCGGGGGATGTGAACAATCCCTCGATCAATGGACTGCTGACCCTTAACGAAGCGGGCATCGGTATACCCTATCTGAACGTGGATTACGATTTCGCCCCAAGATCACAGGTGCGGCTGTTCGATCAGACCTTTTATTTTGAAAATGTGGAATTGTCGGACGTAGAGGAGGGCACCACGGCGATCTTGGACGGTACCATAAGCCATACGGGGTTTGACGATTGGTATATGGGCCTTGATGTGGATACCCGCAACGACCGCTTTATGATCTTGAACACGGAATATGATGAGGAATCCCTCTACTACGGAACGGGCTTTATCAATGGAACGGGCAGTATTTATGGACCGGTCGATGCACTGACCATATCGGTGGATGCCACCACGGCGGCCGGCTCTTCCTTAAAGATACCCCTGAGCGATGTCACCAGTGTAGGGGACTATTCCTTTATCAACTTTTTGGAGAAGGGACAATCGGGCTCCCTGGAAGAGGAACGTGTTTTGGAAGAATATCAGGGATTGGAGATGAAGTTCGACCTTGCCGTGACACGGGATGCGGAAGTGGAGATCGTTGTAGATCAGGATACGGGAAGCTCCTTGAAGGGGACTGGGGAAGGCATCTTGTTGATCGAGATCAATACCAACGGTAAGTTCAATATGTACGGGGACTTTGTCGTGGTCTCCGGTGAATACAATTTTAAGTACGGGGGGGTGATCGATAAAAAATTCAAGGTACGTCCGGAAGGGACCATCCTTTGGGAGCGTGACCCCTTGGCAGCGCAATTGAACCTGGAGGCCGTATATTCACTGAACGCCAACCCGGCCCCATTGTTGGACAATGCCGGCTATACCGGAAGGATACCAACCGAAGTGGTGGTCAGGTTGACAGGGGAACTGGAAAGTCCGAACATCGATTTCGGTATTGAATTCCCGGGGACCAATTCCGTGGTGCAGTCCGAACTGGAATACCGTTTGCAGGATCCAACGATCAAAGAACGGAATGCCTTTTTCCTTTTGGCTCAAGGTACTTTTGTGAATCCACAGTCCGGGGGGATCAATCAACAGGCCGTTACGGGAAACCTGATCCAGACAGCTTCAGGACTTTTTAACCAAATATTATCGGGGAACAACGATAAGCTTAATTTTGGGGTCTCCTATGAACAAGGGTACAATGACCCCAATGCGGATATCGCCACGGAGGACCGTATCGGGGTGACCGTATCCACGCAATTATCGGACAGGATACTGGTCAACGGAAGGGTGGGGGTTCCCGTAGGGGGCGTTTCCGAAACCGTGGTGGCCGGCGATGTTGAGGTCCAGGTGCTGTTGAACGACCAGGGGACCTTAAGTGCAAAGATCTTTAACAGGGAAAACCAGATACAACAATTTTTGGCCGAACGCCAAGGATATACCCAAGGGGTGGGATTGTCCTATCAAGTGGATTTCGATAGTTTCCGGGAATTGATGCAAAAGGTCTTCAATAAACAGGAAAAACCGGAAAAAGAAGCGGAAACCGACCCAAGAAAACAAGCCTCCCAGGTCATGGGCAAGGATAGCCTGATCCGTTTTTCAGAAAAGCCCATAAATCGCCCATAATCACTTCTATTAAATTTATATTTTTAAGAGTTTTTACATTAATTTATTACGAAAACGTTTGAGAAAGCCCGTCAAAACAAATAAATTATTAAGACATTCAAAATTTGAATAAAGTTTCCTAGTTTTGATCTCTTAAAAAATTGAATGGCTTCAAAAATTAAAAAAATAGCGGTTTTTACCTCTGGAGGAGACTCTCCCGGAATGAATGCCGCCATTCGTTCCGTGGTCCGTACCTGTGCCTATCTGAATATTGAATGTGTCGGTATCTACAGGGGGTATCAAGGGATGATCGAAGGGGATTTCAAGACCTTGGATGCACGTAGTGTGAACAATATCATCAATAAAGGGGGGACCATTTTAAAGTCCGCCAGATGTGACGAGTTCAGAACGGCGCAAGGAAGGAAGAAAGCATACGACCAATTGACCAAGGAAGGCATTGAGGCCTTTGTGGTGATCGGAGGGAACGGAAGCTTTACGGGAGCCCTTTTGTTCACCGAAGAATATGATTTTCCGGTGATCGGGATTCCCGGTACCATCGATAACGATATTTTGGGCTCTTCTTTTACCATAGGATTCGATACCGCGATCAATACCGTTGTGGACGTCATCGATAAAATACGCGATACGGCAAGTTCCCACAACCGATTGTTCTTTGTTGAGGTCATGGGAAGGGATGTGGGCCATATCGCCCTTAATGCAGGTGTAGGAGCCGGTGCCGAGGAAATATTGATCCCGGAACAGAACCTGGGATTGGAACGTTTGTTGGATTCCTTGAAGCGCAGTAAGGCCTCTGGAAAATCATCCAGTATCGTCATCGTTGCCGAAGGGGATAAAATTGGTAAGAACGTTTTTGAACTCAAGGAATACGTAGAGGAGCATTTGCCCATCTATGATGTAAGGGTGTCCGTATTGGGGCATATGCAGCGTGGGGGCAACCCGACCTGTTTCGACCGTGTGCTCGCCAGTAGAATGGGCGTTAAGGCCGTGGAAAGCATCTTGGAGGGCAAGACCAATCTAATGGTAGGTATCAGGGATACCAAATTGGTGCTTACCCCATTGGCCGAGGCCATTAAGGCGCACACAGAAATCGACGAAGAACTCATTAGAGTTTCTGATATAATGACAACTTAATTTTAAACACAAAAAACAAGATCATGTCAAATTTGAAAATAGGAATTAACGGATTCGGTAGAATTGGAAGGTTGGTATTTAGGGCCACCGTAAAAAGAGGTGATGTGGATGTTGTGGCAATCAACGATTTGTTGGATGTTGAACATCTCGCCTACTTGTTAAAGTATGATTCGGTACACGGAAACTTCGATGGAACCGTTGAGGTAAAGGATGGGAATCTAGTGGTGAATGGCAACACGATCAGGATTACTGCCGAGCGTGATCCCAAAAACTTGAAATGGGACGAAGTCGGTGCAGAGATCGTTGCGGAATGTACAGGTATCTTTACCACTTTGGACATGGCACAGAGCCACATCGATGGCGGTGCCAAAAAGGTAGTTATTTCCGCTCCATCCAAAGATGCACCAATGTTTGTAATGGGTGTTAACCATAAGGATGTAAAAGCCACGGATACCATTATTTCCAATGCATCATGTACCACTAACTGTTTGGCCCCGATTGCCAAGGTACTAAACGATGAGTTCGGTATTGCAGAGGCATTGATGACCACCGTTCACGCCACTACTGCTACCCAGTTGACAGTCGATGGTCCATCAAGAAAGGATTACAGAGGGGGTAGAAGTGCCCTTTTGAACATTATTCCTGCATCCACTGGTGCGGCCAAAGCGGTGACCAAGGTAATTCCTTCATTGGAAGGTAAACTCACAGGTATGGCGTTTAGGGTGCCCACTGCTGATGTTTCCGTAGTGGATCTTACCGTGAAATTGGAAAAAGAGACTTCTTACGAAGGGATCAAAGCTGCTATGAAAGCCGCTTCCGAAGGTGAGTTGGCCGGCGTTTTGGGCTATACCGAGGAATTGGTGGTTTCCCAGGATTTTGTCGGTGATGTGAGAACATCCATCTTTGATGCCGATGCCGGGATCGAATTGAATTCCAAATTCTTCAAAGTAGTATCTTGGTACGATAACGAGACCGGTTACTCCAACAAATTGATCGAATTGGCATTGCACGCAGCCAGCCTATAAATTTTATTCCATAAATTAAGGTCCTGAAGGGGTAATTCCCTTCAGGATCTCAATATAAAATAGCGACGTATGGTATTGATCGTAGATAGTGGTGCCACCAAATCGGATTGGATCGCCCTGGATGAAAAAGGGGAACAATTGTTCGTGACCCAAACCTTGGGATTGAGCCCAGAGGTACTTACCAAAGAAGTGATTGAAGATAGGTTGGCCAACAACTTTGAACTATCCAAGAACAGAGAGGACGTACGTCAGTTATATTTCTATGGTGCCGGATGTGGTACCGATAGGATGAAGAATTTTTTAAAGGCCATTTTCAAGGACTTTTTCCCCAATGCCAAAGCAGAGGTAAGAGAGGATACCTATGCCGCGATCTATTCCACTACAAAGATCGGTAGGCAGGGCATCGTATGTATCTTGGGAACGGGTTCCAATTGTAGTTATTATGATGGCCACCAATTGATACAGAAGGTAACTTCCTTGGGCTATATCCTAATGGATGATGGTAGCGGAAATTTCTTTGGCCGTAAACTGATCCGGGATTATTACTTCCACAAAATGCCGCAGGACCTTGGAATGAAGTTTGCCAAGGAATATGACCTGGATGCCGATGTCATCAAGGAACACCTTTACAAACAGCCCAACCCAAATACCTATTTGGCGACCTTTGCCCGATTTATCATCGAGAACAAGGAACATCCCTATTGTAAGGGCGTCATTGAAAAAGGACTGCAGCAGTTTGTCAACAATTACATTATGCAGTACGAACTGGCCACCAAGGTACCGGTCAGTTTTGTAGGGAGCATCGCCCATTTCTTAAGGGACGAGCTTACCGCTTGCCTGGAACGCAACGATCTTATACTGGGGGTTATCCGTCGTAGGCCCATCGAAGGCCTGGTGGAATTCCACCGTGAGACTATTTAACCGCGATCATCGATATTTCCACGTTGACGAACTTTGGTAGGTTCGCTACTTCCACAGTTTCCCTTGCCGGGGCAGTTTCGGCATCGAAATATGTGCCATAAACCTCATTGATCTGTGCAAATTGGTGCATATCCTTGATGAATATGGAAGACTTGATCACGTGCTCAAAGGTCATTCCGGCCTCTTCCAATATAGCTTTTAGATTTTCCATGGACTGTCGGGTCTCCTGCTGGATATCACCTTCCACAAGGTTTCCGGTAGCCGGGTCGATCGGGATCTGTCCGGAGATGTAAAGGGTGTCCTTGATCAGTACGGCTTGGTTGTAGGGTCCAATGGGCGCAGGGGCCTTTGGGGTATTGATTATTTTTTTCATCTTATGTTTTTAGGGGTTAAAAGGTAAAAAATATACCCGATACTTTTAGCGCTGGCTTCTATTTTCCCATTTGATATCGCTCAAGATGGAACTCTTGATCCCGATAAAGAAATACCAACGTTCAAATCTTCCGAAAGGGGTCCAGTCAAAACTCAACCTGAAACTTCCCAAATCCCGCTTAAAGGCGAAACGCGTATCGGTAAACCCTTTGTCCTTTAGGTCGTATCCGGAGTTAAAGCCCACTTCCCATTTGGGGGTCAGCTGAATATTGCCCGAGAACATCAGGGAATGGTTGGTAATCTCACTTTGTCGGTTACTGTTGTTGTAAGAAGCTACATAGGTGAAACGGGCATCCCATGGTAATTTATTGTTGTATATGGGCCTGTCCTCATCGGGTTTCCGATCGTTGTCTCGACTACTGCCCCTTCTTCCTCGGTTAAAACCAGCGCCAGCACCTCTGACATCGTCCATGGCAAAGGGGTTGTCACTAAAGTCCGACTGCTTTTTCTCGTCCGTTTTTTCTTTGGCGCCGCCTTTTTGGAACATTTCGCTGTTCAGGGAGAAACTCGTATTGATCCTAGCGGAGGTCAATCGGGCGATACCGCCCCCGTTGTTGATGTTCAGGGTATTGATCCGCCTCCCGTTGTTATCGATGGCGTAAGGGTCGAAGGTGGCGGCAAAGTTGATGGGAACGTTCTTTATGATCTCCGTGGCCCCGCTCATACTGATGGGGCTCAATTTTAGGGAATCCGCCTCCAAGTTGTAGCTGGCATTGAAGGTAAGGTTGCTTAAGATCTTGACCTTTCTCGGCTCCGTGGCCGTGGAATCCTTGTCCCGAACCTTTGCTTCCAATGAGTTCTGGAGGGAAAAGCTCAACGAACTTCCTTTATTCAGCGAAGGCCTGCCATAGATGCTTGTCTCATAAGGCGTATACTCGACCTCTTCACCATCCGCATCGGTATAACTTTCATAGAATTGTTCGAAGGATGGGGTGTAGCTATAACTGATCGAAGGACGGATCACATGGCGAAGTGCCTGGATTTTCTTGTCCTCACCGAAGTTCCATGTTCCATACATGGTCGTCCCGATACTGGTTCCCATGCTATACCGGTTGAATCGGTCGAAACCCGCTATGGTATCGGTCACCACCTCTTCGGTCTCGGAATTGTATTGACGTCTGATGGTCTCCATGGTCCAGATATCCTCATAATTTCCACTTAGACTGACACTGAGGTATTTGGCCAGTTTGAAGTTGGTCGCTATGGGAATCCGGTGTCGTGCGCCTATTCTGGCCTCATCGAACATCCCGCTCTTGAAAAAGTTCTCCTCCGTAGTGGTAATGCTGTTCTGGGCATTCACATCATATTGAAAATTGATGTTCTCAAAAATCCCTTTTTTGACCGCGTCACGCTTTACGAAGGGATAGATACGCTCCATGCTCGCCTGGAAGGTGGGCAGGGACATATTTATGGTCTGTGTCCTGGAGTTCTGTGTGTGGCTTACCGTCAAGCTGGTGTTCACGGAAGGATAGGCCGGAAATGTTTTGGAATAACTGATGGAGGAGGCAAAGGTGTTGGTCTGTGAATTGTTTCGGTTGACCTGGTTCAGGGAGTTCGTGTAATATTGACTGGAACCGAGGTTCACCGAGGCCGAAAAACGCGAATTGGGGCTTGCCTTGGCGTCTTGTGAGTGGGATATCCGGATATTGTAATTGCTCGTTCGACTGTAATCGTCAAAACCCCTTTGACTGGTAACCAGGTTCTCGTAGCTTATATTGATGTTCCCATTGAACTTGTAACGCTTGGTGTATACGGACCTACCTTGCAGCCCATAACTTCCGTTGGTATAGTAATCCCCGGTCACACTAAGGTCGACATAATCACTGATGGGCAGGTAATATCCCCCGTTTTGGATAAAATAGCCCCTTCTGGGGTCGTTACCGAAAGTGGGGAAGAGAATGCCCGGTGCCCGTCCGCCCGTTAAGGGGAAATAGGCAAAGGGGAGTGCTATGGGCGTGGGTACGTCCATGATGTACATATTACTGTACCCGGCAATGATTTTTTTCTTGGGCACGAACTTGGCCTTCCTGACGCGGATGTAATAATCGGGATTGACCGTATCGTTGGAGGTGGTCAGCTTGCCCTCGCTCAGAAAGTAGACCGAATCGTTCTCCTTTTTCGTTCTTTCGGCATAGACTTTCATTGCGTCGTTGCCCAATTGTCCCAAACCGGCCTGTTGTTCCGTTCTGGAATTCCATATCAGGGCCTTCTGGGTATCAAAGTTAAAACGTATCGAGTCCGGTCGCACTTCGTTGTCCCCTTGTTTGAAAAAGGGCAATTGGGAGTAATTCCCCAAGGAGTCCTTCATCCTGCCCGCATAAACCTCGTTCTTTACGTAGTCCATAACAATGACCCCAGCCTTGAGTTCCGTATCCTGATAATAGATCTCGGCCTCGTCATAGAGATAGATCTTGTTGTCCTTTTGACTGAGCTTTACGTAATCCTTTGCCTTATATTCTATTTTGTCCAAGAGCAAAGGCTGTTTTTTTGGTACCGTGTCCTTCTGGACGGAATCGGTCTTGATGGTGTCATTGAGTATGTTGGGAGGGAGCAAGGGAGCGAAAATCGTATCCTTGATGGCCTTTATGGGCAAAGGCGTAATTGGATCTTCCTGAGCACTTAAGGTAGCGATGCCACAAAGAAGAACAAATAGGAAAAGTAAAAGATGTTTATTTGGTTGCAACGTGATAAATCCTATTTTTGTGCTAGTCGGCCCAGTTTTTGGGGTCAAACTTACATATATTTTTTGTTCTACTAATTGGGGATTACAATATTTTTAACCAATTAGGAACACTATAATTACTCAGTTCTTATGAATAAAAGCCGGTTCGCATTTTTAGTTTTTCTATTTCTGGTCCTCCCTTTGGCCTCGTTCAACAAAAATGATACCGAGGTATTGCCAAAGGATAAATTCGTGGTGGTACTGGATGCAGGGCACGGTGGACACGACCCGGGGAACATAGGAAACGGGTATCTGGAGAAAGAGATCGCCCTTGCCATTGTCCTAAAGGTGGGCAGGGAGCTGGAGAAGCACCCGGACATCAAAGTGGTCTATACCAGGAACGACGATACCTTCGTGGATCTATTCGCCAGAGGGGAGATCGCCAACCAGGCCAATGCGGACCTTTTCGTATCGGTCCACTGCAACGCACACAATTCAGATGCCTATGGTACGGAGACCTATGTACTTGGACTGCACGCCAATCGACAAAACTTCGAGGTCGCCAAAAAGGAAAACTCCGTGATCTATCTGGAGGATGACTACGAACAGCGCTATGCCGAATATGATATCAACTCACCGGAATCGGTTATCGGGCTTACCATCATGCAAGAGGAGTTCCTCGACCAAAGTATTCAGCTGGGAAAAAAATTACAGGACAATTTTACAAAAGGGCTCAAGCGAAAGGACCGTAAAGTAAAACAGGCCGGTTTTATCGTCCTCCACCAGACCTTTATGCCCAGTGTTTTGGTGGAAGCCGGATTCTTGACCAATAAGAACGAAGGGAGCTATTTGAACTCCAAAAAGGGCCAGGACGAAATGGGGAAGGCCATTGCCGAGGCCGTATTGGCGTACAAGGAGGATATGGGATTCACCGCGGCGCCCATCGCATCCACGCCCAAAGTGGAAGATGCCAAGGTGGCCCTGGAGATAAAAGAGGAGAAGACCGAGGCCAAAGAGGTCGTTACGGACAAGAAACAAGAGCAGGTGGCCGAAGTGGCCGAAAGGACAGTGGCCGCTGCTGAGGGCAAAGCAAAGCCCAAAGGTTCAGGGGTCGTTTACAAAGTGCAATTGATGGCCAGTGGGAAGAACATTCCCCTGACCGGTGGCAACTTCAATGGATTGGATCAGCTTTCCAAGGAGCCGTACAAAAACCTGTTCCGTTATATGTACGGAAACGCGGACAGCTATGAAGGGGCCAAGCAGCTAAAGAAAAATGCCGATGCCAAGGGCTATACGACATCATATATCGTAGCCTATAAGAACGGGACGAGGGTGCCGCTGACCGCTGCATTAAAGTAGAAGGGCGCCAAGATCGTTCTTGTGAAAATAATTCCTAATTTTGTTTAAACTGTAAACCGAATCTTTTGAAACTATCCAGGGAAATCAAAACTGGGATTATCGTAGTGGCTGGAATCGCAGCCTTTATTTTTGGGCTTAGCTACTTGAAATCCTCTCCGCTATTCGAAAACAACAAGACCTTCTATGCCGTTTATGACAATGTCGGTGGCCTACAGCCGGGAACCAAGGTGTCCATCAATGGGTATAATGTGGGCAATGTGACCGATATAGGCTTTAAGGACGGCTCCGGGCAGTTGTTGGTGACCTTGACGGTCAACAACGAGTTCGAATTTTCACAAAACAGTATAGCCGAACTTTTTGATACCGGGATCATCGGTGGGAAGGGCATACAGATCGTACCTGTCTTTGATCAACAACCGCTGGCCAAGTCCGGCGATACCCTGCAATCCAAGATCAAACCGGGGATCACCGAGCTGGTACAACAAAAGCTCACCCCGCTCCAGATGAAGGTGGAAGGCGCGGTATCCAATGCGGACTCCCTACTGATGAACGTGAACCAGATATTGGACGACCCCACCAAAAAGCAATTGCAGGAGACCATTACTTCCCTTAACCAATTGGTGAAATCCTTCAAGGGCAGTGCGGACAACCTGAACGTCCTATTGGCCAACAACAAAATGCAACTGGACAGCTCCTTGAAGAACGTAAACCATATCACCTCCAATTTTTCCAAGCTTTCGGATTCGTTGGTGAACGCCGATCTTGGCGGGACCCTGGCAGAATTCCAGAGCACCGTTGGAAAATTGAACGGCATCCTTGCCAAAATAGAACAGGGGGAGGGCTCCCTGGGCAAACTGCACAAGGATGATGCCCTGTACAATAATTTGGCAGCCGCATCCCGGGAACTGGACCTCTTGTTACAGGATTTCAGGCTCAACCCGAAACGTTACGTGAACGTATCGGTCTTTGGCAAAAAACAGAAGGAGTATACCCTGCCAGAAAATGATCCGGCCGAAACGGATAAATCGACAGAATCAAAAGAAAATCAATAGATGGAATATTTGCCCAATATCGTATTTGCACTCGCTCTTATTGCAGGCATAGGATTTTTTGCCCGTAACGTGAAAAAGCTGTCCCGTAACATCAAACTGGGAAAGGATGTCGATGTAAGCGACAATCGGCCACAACGTTGGAGGAACATGGCCAGGATAGCCTTGGGACAGACCAAAATGGTCGTCAGGCCCGTAGCAGGTCTTCTGCACATTATCGTTTATGTGGGCTTTATCATTATCAATATAGAGGTGCTGGAGATTATCCTGGACGGCCTATTGGGCACGCACAGGCTCTTCGCCCCATTGGGAACCGCATACAATTTTTTAATAGGCTCCTTTGAGGTGTTGGCGCTTTTGGTCATTGTGGCGGTCATCCTTTTTTGGATTCGTAGGAACATAATTAGGTTACAGCGTTTCATAAAGCCCGAAATGAAGGGCTGGCCCAAGACCGATGGTAATATGATCTTATATATCGAGTTGGTGTTGATGACCCTGTTCCTGACCATGAACGCGGCCGATTTTCAGTTGCAACAACTGGGTGCGGAGCACTATGTGAAGGCCGGGGCATTTCCGGTGAGCCAGTTTATCGTCCCGTTGTTGGAAGGACTTTCGGAATCCTCATTGATCCTGGTGGAACGTACGGCATGGTGGCTTCACATTATAGGTATTTTAGCGTTTTTGAACTATCTCTATTATTCAAAGCATTTACATATCCTGTTGGCGTTCCCCAATACATTTTATGGAAAAACACGCCCTCAGGGACAGTTCAATAACCTGGAATCGGTGACCAATGAGGTCAAGCTCATGATGAACCCCGATGCGGACCCGTTCGCGGCCCCCGCGGAAGAGACCTCGACCGAACCTGAAAAGTTCGGGGCTTCGGATGTCATGGACCTCAATTGGGTGCAGTTGCTCAATGCCTATACCTGTACCGAATGCGGAAGGTGTACCTCAGAGTGTCCCGCCAATCAGACCGGTAAGAAACTATCACCGCGAAAGATCATGATGGATACCCGTGACAGGTTGGAAGAAGTGGGCAAGAACATGGATGCCAACAAAGGCGAGTTCGTTCCGGACGGAAAGCAATTGTTGGGGGACTATATCAGCCATGAGGAGATTTGGGCATGTACCACCTGCAATGCATGTGTACAGGCCTGTCCGGTAAGCATCGACCCTTTGTCCATTATTGTGGAAATGCGCCGGTACCTGGTCATGGAACAATCGGCGGCCCCGATGGAACTGAACAATATGATGTCCAATATAGAAAATAACGGTGCCCCTTGGCCCTACAACCAAATGGACCGTTTAAACTGGGTAAACGAATAAATCGAAAACTATGAGTGAGCAGTTAAAGGTGAAGACCATGCAGGAATTTATGGCCGAGGGAAAACAGCCTGAAATATTGTTTTGGGTAGGCTCTGCCGGTAGTTATGATGATCGTGCCAAGAAAATATCCAGGGCCTTTGTCAAATTGTTGAACAGCGCCAATGTGGATTTTGCCGTATTGGGCTCAGAGGAAAGTTCTACGGGAGATGTGGCCAAAAGGGCAGGTAATGAGTTCCTGTTCCAAATGCAGGCCATGATGAACATTGAACTGTTGAACGGATATGAGATCAAGCGCATTGTGACCTGTGACCCACATTCCTTCAATACCCTTAAAAACGAATACCCCGGTCTGGGCGGCAACTATGATGTGCTGCACCACACCCAATACCTCAAGGAATTGATCGACCAGGGCCGTTTATCGATAAGCGGAGAAGGATACAGGGGCAAGCGGATCACCTTTCACGACCCATGCTATTTGGGCCGTGCCAATTCCGTTTTTGATGCACCACGAAATGTACTGGCCAAGACCAATGCGGAACTCGTGGAAATGAAACGACATAAGAAAACGGCTTTGTGCTGTGGTGCCGGTGGTGCCCAAATGTTCAAGGAACCGGAAAAGGGGGATATGGACATCAATGTGCTGCGGACCAAGGACGCACTGGAGACCAGCCCCGATATCATTGCAACGGGATGCCCCTATTGCAATACCATGATGACAGATGGTATTAAGGCCCATGAAAAGGAAGACAGCGTCACCGTTTTGGACGTGGCCGAATTGTTGGCGAATTCCCAGGGACTATAAAGAAAACAAAATTTCAAAAAGGTCATTTATACGACCATTATCGATACAGATTATGCTAGTGGATTTTAATGAATTGCCCGATCATTCCAGAATATGGATCTATCAGGCAGATAGGAGTTTTACCGAAGAAGAGTTACAGGAACTGGAGGAAAGTGTAACGGCTTTCCTAAAGGAGTGGACCGCTCATGGGAGCGATCTATTGGCCGGTTTCGAGATCAAGTACAAAAGGTTCATCGTTATCGGACTGGACCAGACCAATACCAGTGCATCAGGCTGTTCCATAGATGCCTCCGTACACTTTATACAAACTTTGGAACAGAAGTACCAAGTGGAACTTTTGGACCGGATGAACGTTTCTTTCAAGCAAGGGGAATATATCGCTTACAAACCTTTGAAGGACTTCAAGAAATTGGCCAAGGCCAAATCGGTGTCCCCGAATACCATAGTCTTCAATAATTTGGTGGCGACCAAACAGGAATACCTTGAGAATTGGGAAGTTCCGGCAAGTGAGAGCTGGCATTCCAGATTTGTATAGCAAAACTTTAATTTATCTTAATTTGTGTGCGTTCCTCGATGAAATGCAATATTTTTATTGGCATTAAGTTCAGGTCATAGACAAGATATTTATGCGGATAAATAGCTACCTCCCCCTTTTTCTACTTATTTTTTTACAGGCCCAAGGGCAAAACCATCCTTTAGTGGTCAAGGATTCCTTGGCACAAATGGCATGGGTCGAGAACCAATACGCCAATATGTCCCTTGAAGAGAAGATCGGACAGCTTTTCATGGTGAGCGTAGCTTCTAATCAGGGGCCGTCCGCAACGGAAAAGGTAAAGGACCTGGTTAGGGAACAGCATATCGGAGGGGTGATCTTCCTTGTGGGCGGCCCTGTTCAACAGGCAAGATTGACCAACGAATACCAAGCCGAATCAAAAGTGCCGCTGCTCATAGGGTCGGACGCCGAATGGGGATTGGCCATGCGCCTGGACTCCACCTATGCCTTTCCGTGGAATATGACACTGGGGGCGATTCAGGACAGTTCAGTGGTAGAGAAGGTGGGCCATCAAATAGGAAAGCACGCCAAACGGCTCGGGGTGCACATTAATTTCGCGCCCGACCTGGATGTCAACAACAATCCACAAAATCCCATCATCGGGAACCGTTCCTTTGGGGAGGACCCCAAGAACGTGGCTCGAAAGGGACGGGCCTTTATCCGTGGTATGGAAAGGGCAGGCGTATTGTCCAGCGGCAAACATTTTCCCGGTCATGGGGATACCGCTACCGACTCCCACAAGGCACTGCCCATAATAGGATCCTCTTTGGAGCGCCTGGATTCCATTGAACTATACCCCTTCAAAAGGGCGATGGAAGCCGGATTGAGCTCCACCATGGTGGCCCATTTGGACGTGCCGAGCCTGGAGAGCCGCGAGGGGCACCCATCAACACTTTCAAAAAGTATCGTGACGGGTCTGTTGAAAAATCAAATGGGGTTCAAGGGGCTTGTGATCACCGATGCCCTGAACATGAAAGCTGTATCCGGGTTTGCACCGGAGGGAAAGGTAGCGTTGGAAGCCTTTTTGGCTGGAAACGATATGCTCCTGATGCCCGAAAATGTACTCAAGTCAAAGGAGACTTTCGTGCAAGCCTATGACCAAGGAGCGATCACCGAAGAAAGACTAGCGGAATCCGTCAAAAAAATACTGATGGCCAAGTACAAGGTGGGTCTCTATGATTACCGCCCTGTCGCGATGGAGGGGCTGGTCGGGGATCTGAACGGAATTGAAAATGATGTCATCTATGAAGAGGCCATCGAAGCCGCGATAACAGTGGCCAAGAACAATTTTGCCCTGATGCCCATCAAAAAGTTGGACAACAAGAAAATTGCATATGTCCATTTCGGGGATGATTCGGGGGATACCTATTATACCACTTTGAACAAATACCACAAGGTTACCCATATCAATGCCAAGGATATTGCACAATATAAAAAGGAACTGGCCGATTACAATCTGGTGATCATCGGATTCCACAAGGATAATTCAAGTCCATGGAAAGGCTATACATTTTCCAAGAACGAGCTGTTTTGGATGGAGGAAATTTCCCGTTTAAGGACAAGCAATACCATCTTGGCCCTGTTCGCAAGGCCTTATGCGCTGTTGGATGTCCTGAATTTTGATACGATGGATGGTCTTGTCGTCGGTTACCAGAACAGTGGTGTCGCACAGGAAAAAGTGGCAGAGGTCATTTTTGGGGCCATTGGGGCCACAGGGAAATTGCCGGTCTCGGCCCATAATGAGTTTCCTGTGGGTACCGGGGTGGATGTGGAACCCATCCAACGTTTGGGCTATAGTATTCCGGAAAGGGTAGGGATGAGCTCTAGGATGTTGGCAGAGGTCGATTCACTGGTGCAGGATGGATTGGACTCATTGATGTTCCCTGGTGCCCAAGTGCTGATCGCAAGGCGCGGGAAGGTCATCTACGATAAAAATTTCGGAAGGCCCACCTATAGATCCACGGATAGCATTACGGGGGAATCCATTTATGACCTGGCCTCACTGACCAAGATCTTGTCCACCTTGCCCATGATCATGAAAATGGAGGAGGAGGGGGACATCGCCCTGAACGATACCTTCAAGGACCTGATCCCCGAATATGCCGATACGGAATTAAAGGATGTTTCCGTTTTAAAGGCCCTGTCCCATTATGGACGTTTGCCTTCTTGGATCGCCTTTTATCTGGATACCCTTTCGGAGGATAGGAAACCATCATCCGAGTTTTATAGACAGAACCCCTCGGAAGCCTTTCCCTATAAGGTGGCGGAACATCTATACCTTACCCGTTCCTACAAGGATTCCATCTACAGTAGGATAGGAAGGCAAAGTCTCAAGTCCAATAGGTACCGCTACAGTGATGTCGGCTATTATGTCTTTAAGGAATACATTGAGAAGACCTATCAAAGGCCCATTGATGAACTGGTGGACGAATTTCTCTACCGTCCCATGGGATTACAGCGCACCACCTTCAACCCTTTAAAAAAGTTTTCAAAACAAGAGATAGTTCCCACCGAGGAGGACGACTATTTCAGATATCAGACGGTGCAGGGCTATGTCCATGATATGGGAGCGGCCATGCAAGGTGGTGTCGGGGGGCATGCCGGACTCTTCAGTACCGCCAATGAAGTGGCCAAGATCATGCAGATGTATTTACAGGGTGGTTATTATGGGGGAGAGCGATTTTTTGACTCCAGGACCATCAAAAGGTTCAATACCTGCTATTTCTGCAATAAAAATGTGAGAAGGGGAGTGGGGTTCGATAAACCGCAATTGGAGGATAAGGGGCCGACCTGTGGCTGTGTCAGCAGAAAGAGCTTTGGTCACAGTGGTTTTACCGGCACCTACACCTGGGCCGATCCCGATGAGGAGATCGTTTATGTCTTTATCTCGAACCGTACATATCCCTCCGCGACCAATACATTATTGATCAAATCCGGCCTAAGGACCCGTATCCAACAGGCCATTTATGATTCCATTATTAATTAGGTAATGAATATTGCCTTAGATTTGTTCTTATGAAAATAGCGATTGTGTGTTACCCGACCTTTGGAGGTAGTGGCGTTGTGGCCACGGAACTGGGCATTGCCCTTGCCGATCGGGGCCATGAAGTACATTTTATCACCTACCGTCAGCCTGTCCGGTTGGAGCTTTTGGGCAACAACATCCATTTTCATGAGGTACACGTACCCGAGTACCCGCTCTTCCACTACCAGCCCTATGAACTGGCACTTTCCAGTAAGTTGGTGGATACCATCAAGCTTTATGATATTGAACTATTGCACGTGCATTATGCCATACCCCACGCCTATGCAGGGTACATGGCCAAGAAAATGCTCCAGGAGTACGGGATCTTTATCCCGATGATCACAACGCTGCACGGAACGGATATTACCTTGGTGGGCAAACACCCTTTCTATAAGCCGGCTGTGACCTTCAGTATCAATAAATCGGATGTGGTGACCTCCGTTTCCGAAGCATTGAAAAAGGATACCCTAAAGCTGTTCGATATCGAAAGGGAGATCGAGGTGATCCCCAATTTTATCGAGACCACCAAATACCGCAACGATTATACGGATTGCCAACGTACCATGATGGCAAAGGAAGATGAGCGTATCATCACCCATATCAGTAACTTTAGGAAAGTAAAACGCATTCCCGATGTGATCAGGGTCTTCCATAAGATACAAAAGGAAGTACCGGCAAAGCTGATCATGGTAGGAGAGGGACCGGAAAAGGAAAAGGCAGAGGATATGTGCGATGCCTTGGGCATCAAGGACAAGGTACTTTTCTTGGGCAATAGCAACGAGATCGATAGGATCCTGTGCTTTTCCGATATGTTCCTCTTGCCCTCGGAGACCGAAAGCTTTGGATTGGCGGCATTGGAGGCCATGATCAACAAGGTGGCCGTAATCTCCAGTAATACGGGAGGTATCCCTGAAGTGAACATTGATGGGGTCTCCGGTTATTTGGCTGATGTTGGCGATGTGGAGACCATGGCACAAAAGGCCATAGAAATACTCAAGGATGATTCGACCTTGGAGAAGTTCAAGGAAAACGCCTATAACGTGGCTTCCAAATTTGATATCGTGCACGTGTTGCCCCTTTATGAGGACCTTTACGAAAAGGCGTTCAAATCCCGTTTTAAAAACACATTTTGATCTTGAGGTACGGTTTTTATATAGCACTATTCATCCTTGCTTCCTGCAAGGCACAGAAGAGCGGCCACACCTCTGTTGGAGAGCCAATGGAACAGCTGGTTTTGGTTGATCATGATGATTATAGCAATGTTGAGTATTTTGATACCTTAATTATCCGGGACACCAAGTCGTTACGTAAATTTTACACCGGGGTGAACAAGACCCGAAAGCCCGGACTTCCGGTGCCCATGATCGATTTCTCGAGTGATATGGCAATCATTGTCTGTTTGGGCGAACAGCAGGGCAAGTATGCACCGATGTTGTCCAAATTATCCGAGACGGACCAGGAACTATCCTTGGCCCTGGAACTTATCCAAGAGGAAGGGCAGAAAGATACTACGGTAGAACCTGTTTATTTTCCGTTTTATCTTTACAAAATGCCATTGGTCGATAAAACAGTTACTTTCCAATTCATTGAGGAATAGCCTTTTTAAAATCTTTTTTACTTCTTATCGATTAATAACGCAATTGAAAGTGCAAAGTTCCTTTTTATAAAAGCTTGACATAGTTTTGAATTTGATAACCTCAAATCAATAAAAATGAATATTTCAAAACCTGCAATGGTACTCTTTGCGCTTTTATTTACAGCGCTAACCTTTGCCCAAGACGTGGAACTGACCAAAAAGGACAGTATAGTCCAAAGCTATTGGCTCGTTACTTTAGGAACCAATATCGTTGATGATTCCGGAGATGAATTTGGAGAACTTTTTGACCTGAGTGAAGGGTGGAACATGGTACCTTACCCCTCTAGGGTGAGCGTAGGCCGTTATTTCAAGAATGGTCTTGGGTTGGAAGCGATAGGGTCTTACAACCGTTATAAAGAAGGTAAGATTATAGACAATCAGGTAAATATAGAAGATATTGACTATTGGGGACTCGACTTTAGGGTGAGCTATGATTTAAATATGATATTGGGCCATACTGGATTCTTTGACCCTTATATAGGAATTGGCGCAGGGTATACCGATGCCAATAATCAGGGTAGGGGTACATATAATGCGGTTCTAGGTTTTAGAACCTGGTTCTCCGATCATTGGGGATTGGACCTTAGCACCACAGGGAAATGGGCAATGGATACAGAAAACGCAACAAACCATATACAACACGCCTTAGGGGTAGCGTATCGTTTTAATGTGGAAAAAGGACTTTCTCGAAAAGGTGAGGAAAAACTGGCTTTATTGCAAGAATTGGAGAAGGAACAGCAACGTGTCCAAGATTCCATTGCGGATGCAGAGGAAGCGAAAAGATTGGCCGAACGTTTACAAAGAGAAAAAGAAGCTGCAGAGTTAGCTGCAGCAGAAAAGGCAAAACGAGAAGCTGAAGAGGCAAGAAGGGATGCGATAAGAAATAAAATCAATAACCTGGGCAATGTGTACTTTAAGCTCAATTCCTCTTACTTGACCTCAAATGATAAGGAATTATTGGATCAATTGGTGGCCATTATGGAAGATGAATCGAATTTGACCATAAAAATTACAGCGCATACAGATTCCAGAGGTACCAAGAAGTATAATCAATGGTTATCCGAAAGAAGGGCTGAGCGCACGGTTGCATATGTAATTTCCAAAGGGATTTCCGAAGATAGAATAAGTCATGAGGCTTTTGGAGAAACACAATTGGTGAATGAATGTGAGGACGGTGTACGATGTACTGAAGAACAGCATGCCAAGAACCGCAGATCGGAATTTGTGATATTAAAACTATAATTTTAATATGCTCTTCAATTCAATTGATTTTGCAATTTTTCTTCCAATAGTTTTTGTACTCTATTGGTTTTTGACCAATAGAAATTTAAAACTACAAAACTTACTTATTGTAATAGCCAGTTATATTTTCTATGGATGGTGGGATTGGCGGTTTTTATCATTAATAGTATTCAGTACTATTGTAGATTTCACTATTGGTAATCTACTTAAAAATGAAGTGAGGGTCAATTTTAGAAAAATATACTTATGGATAAGTATTATTGTTAATCTTGGATTTTTAGGCTTTTTTAAATACTATAATTTTTTCATTGACAGCTTCACGGAAGTATTTAGTTTCTTTGGTGGTGAGATTAGTGTAAATTCCTTGAATATTATATTACCTGTAGGTATCAGTTTTTATACTTTTCAGACATTAAGTTATACAATTGATGTGTACAGAAAGCAACTTGAACCCACAAAGGATATAATTGCTTTTTCTGCTTTCGTTAGCTTTTTCCCTCAATTGGTGGCAGGACCCATTGAAAGAGCGACAAATCTACTTCCCCAATTTTATAAAAGGCGGACATTTGATTATAACTTGGCCATAGATGGTCTAAGACAAATACTTTGGGGTCTGTTTAAAAAGGTTGTAATAGCAGATAATTGCGCTGAATATGCGAACCAAATATTTAATAATTCTAATGATTTTTCGGGCAGTACATTATTTATTGGGGCTCTCTGTTTTACGTTTCAAATCTATGGTGATTTTAGCGGTTATTCGGATATAGCCATCGGGACCTCTCGTTTATTTGGTTTTAATTTAAAGCAAAACTTTGCGTTCCCATACTTCTCCCGGGATATTGCAGAGTTCTGGAGAAGATGGCATATATCTTTATCTACTTGGTTTAGGGATTATTTATACATACCACTAGGAGGGAGTAGGGGGAGCTTGTTAAAAAAGATTAGAAATATTTTTATAATATTTATTGTGAGTGGTTTTTGGCATGGTGCAAATTGGACTTTTATCGTGTGGGGCTTTCTAAATGCATTGTATTTTCTGCCATTAATGTTGATGAATAAAAATAGGGTGAACACTAATTTAGTGGCGGAGTCTAGAATATTCGCAAGCTTTAGGGAGATTGGTCAAATGACCATAACATTTTTACTAACAGTATTGGCCTGGGTATTTTTTAGAGCAAAGGATGTATCTCATGCCTTTTCTTATTTAGATGGAATGTTTTCTTCCTCACTATTTCATGTTCCAGAGGTTTTTGATTCGAATGTTTTCTTTTTGGTACTTGGATTTATGGTCGTTGAGTGGTTCGGAAGGTCGAATAAATATGCTATCGAAAGTATTTTCAAGGTGCCAAAAATTGGCAGATGGGCATTTTATTTCTTATTAATCGCCTTGATGTTTATTTATACTGGTAAAGAGCAAGAATTCATTTATTTTCAATTTTAGGGTATGAGGAAATTTTTGATTCAAATAGCATTGTTTATTTTAATTGGATTGGTGATTGCGGAAGTTGCTTCCCGTTTCTTTGTATTTACCAGTGATATACCTATGAGAACTGTTAACACTAACCAAATTCAAAAATACGTTCCCGATCAGCAAGGGTATTGGAAAATGAAGTCCCATAAATGGCAGGTTAATCATTTAGGATGGCCAGGACCTTTACCTGATAGTTATGACAACTTGGTTACTGTTATTGGAGATTCATTCATTGAAAATTTTATGAACCCTGACAGTTGTCATCAAAGTGTACTGTTGAAAAAGGAAATGCCGAATTTAAATTTTATGGAAGCCGCCAGGTCGGGGGTTTCTCTTATCGAGGCATTTGAAATAAAAAAAGAATTGGATACTTTGAATCCGAAGTACCAATTAATTTATGCTTCAGACTCTGACTTTGAGGAGAGTATAGCTCAAATTCACCCTATGTCGGATGTTACACAATTTAATTTGAAAACCAATCAGATAGCGTATGGTAAATTAAAATCTCCTGGGCTAAAAAAGATTTTATATAATTGGAAGTTTGTATTTTATCTATATCGCAGGTTTTCGTCAGATTTAAGTTTTAATGATGTCCAGGCCTCCCATAGTGAAAAATCAGATGTAAAAGATGATATACCAAAGTACAGAGAGCTCATTGATTTTATTCATAATAATTATGTAGCGGATAATGTGATAATTGTTCTAAAACCTAATACCAATCCAATATTTCAGAATTTATTAAGTGAGTATGAGATAAAGTTTATGGTATTAGACGATACTAAAGATAAATCATGGTCGTTCGATTATGATGCCCATTGGACGTGTTATGGACACGAAAGAGCGTCGTTACAAGTTTCTGATTATTTAAGAAAGTACAAAAAGTAAAGTTGCCTTATAACAATAGATTAAAAATATAGTTTGTGGACACCAATGAGGGCTCTGTTTATTAAAAGGGACTAGATAAAATTTTAAACAAAAACTAACCATGTTATTCAACTCACTAGAGTATTTCATTTTTCTGCCAATAATGTTCGTACTTTATTGGTTTGTCTTCAATAAGAAGTTAAAGCTGCAAAATGCTTTAGTTCTTGTAGGAAGTTATTATTTCTATGGTCTTTGGGACTGGAGGTTTCTTTTCCTGATTATTGCCAGTACCATCGTGGATTATTTTGTGGGCATTATGATCCACAAAAATGAGGACGATCGCAACCGGCAGAAACTGTGGTTGTGGGTAAGCGTAATATTTAATATATCCCTGTTGGGCTTCTTTAAATATTACAACTTCTTTGTGGACTCTTTTGTTGACCTTTTCGAAATGTTGGGTTATTCCATTAAGAGCACTTGGACATTAAGGATTATTTTACCGGTGGGTATATCCTTTTATACCTTCCAGACCATGTCCTATTCCATGGATATTTATTACAAAAGAATTAAGCCCTGTCAAGACTTTTTATCCTTTGCTACGTTTGTGGCATTTTTTCCTCAGCTTGTTGCTGGGCCAATTGAAAGGGCATCCAATTTATTGCACCAGATTACCAATAAAAGGACTTTTAACTATGATCAAATAGTCAGCGGACTTAAACTGATTCTTTGGGGGCTCTTCAAAAAAATGGTGATTGCAGATGGTATTGCTCCCATTGTGGATGATATTTTTATGAACTACGAAACCTATCCGGCCTCTACATTGATTTTGGGGGTAACCCTGTTCAGTTTTCAGGTATATGGTGATTTCAGTGGATATTCCGATATCGCGATAGGTACTTCAAAAATGTTCGGCGTGGAATTGATGTCCAATTTTAAATTTCCAAACTTCTCCAGAAACGTGGCGGAGTATTGGCAAAGATGGCATATCTCATTGTCCACATGGTTCCGCCACTATATTTATATTCCTTTGGGGGGATCAAGGGTGAGTCAGGGAAGAGCAATCAGAAACATTTGTATTATCTTTTTGGTAAGTGGTTTTTGGCACGGGGCTAACTGGACATTTATTTTTTGGGGTGCTTTTCATGCCGTGGCCTATGTCCCCGTATATTTAATGGGAAGGAATACCATTTATAAAAACAATGTGGTTGGCGAGAATTCTTTTTTCCCATCTTTTATAGAAATAGGCCAACTTATTTTAACCTTTGGTATTGTAACGTTTTCTCGAATCTTTTTTAGATCGGAGTCCTTAACCGATTCATTTAATTTCATTGCCAGGATATTCACTGATTTTCAGTTTGTACCCTATGAACACCCAAATGGTTATAGAATGCTGGATTATTTTATCCTTTTGGCGGCTTTTGTGTTATATGAATATCGCATTAGGAAGGATGAAAGAAACCCTTTCAAGTTTAAATCCAAAGTGGTGCGTTTTGTGGCATATACGGTAGTGATATTTACCATGTTGTTATTCTATGATAGCGGGTTTGACAGATCATTCATTTATTTCCAATTCTAGATATGAAAAAATTAGTAATAAAATTAGGTGTTTATTCTTTTCTGATCTTGATCAGCTTGGAGATTCTTGTTAGGATATTTTATTTGGGGGAGGATAAACCTTCTCGATTTGTTGATGAAAAACGAGTGGAAAAATGGGTGCCCAACCAAGAGGGGTACAACGTAACGGGAAACCGTAACCAAAATTTCATTAGATACAACATCAATAGTTCTGGTTTTAATTCTTACCAAGAGTTTGAACCGACCAAAGATGGTGTAGAGATAGCCTTAGTGGGGGATTCTTTTATCGAGGGTTTTCATCAGCCTTATAGAATTTCTATTGGAAGAAAAGTGGAACAGAAATTTAACGATAAGATCAAGGTTTTTGAATATGGTTATTCCGGTTGGGATATGGCCGATCAGCTCCATTTGATCAATGCTTACAAGGAGGATTTCGACCTTATCGACCGGATATACATCAAAATGAAATTTTATAATGATCTTGAAAGAGGCGAATATTTTGTGCAGAAATCCAGACTAAACCTGGAATCCCCAGTAAACAAGCTTCTTAAAAAGAGTAAGCTATTGATTTATTTTTCTGAAATCGGTGTTTTGGACCCGGTTCGAAATTTAATGAAAGATGCAACTTCACTGGTCAAGGGCGGAACACAACAGGCAAAACCCAAGAAATCATCCGAAGACGAGCTTGAGCAAGAGAAAATATACTTGGAGAATTTTAAGAACTTAGTAAACCTCTATGGATTTGATAAAGAAAAAACTGTTCTTTTAATGGACGAATCCGATACTGCAAAGATTTTCTTGGACTATTTGGACGAAAACGGCTTTCAACACATCGACTTTGGGGAAACGATAAACAACTCCAAAAGGAAAACCACTTTGGTCTACGATATGCACTGGAACAATTATGGCAGGACATTGATTGCCGATATTATTATTGACAATCTTGAAAACTCTGGGGTTGTACGCAATAATTAGTAAAGCCTGTAATATAAAAAATCAAGGTTTAGATGACCGTTAGTTCAGCTAAATTCAAAATAATACCTGGGTGAACTTGATTGATCTTTGCAGGTAGATTTTCGCAAGTATGAATGTTTAGGCCATTATCGGCTACAAGAATGGATTTCCATCCTAAAACGTTTGGTGCATCAAAATCCTTATTGGCGTTGTCAGCTATATAATAGTAATTGGACAGGTCAAAATAATCTTCAACAACAGTGAAGTTTCTTTTATTGGGCTTTGTAGAGCCTATTTCTTCGGAAATTACGGTGTAATCTACATAGTGATCTATTCGCAGTGACTTAATTTTATTTCGTTGCGTAATAGATCTTCCATCTGTAACTATTGCGATTTTACCGCCCTTTATTTTTATTTTTTCAAATAGCTCGGCTACCCCGGGGAAGGGAGATATGTCCGGGACATGGTTACGGTAGATATCCAGTAAATCTGCTGTTTTGGTTTTATATTCTAGGCTTACAAGTTCGAATACATTTTTACCAGAACGATAATCCGAGAACATTTGTATATAAAGCCTTTTCCAGTTATTTGCATCTAATTGTTTGGCTATATATTTATAGGCAGATTTTAAATACTCGATTTCATTGTAAAGGGTGTCATCCAAGTCAAATACAACAACCGTATTTTTGTCAACCTTTATATCCATGGACTAAAACTTCATTGTCATATCTCAACATGAGTAGGTTATTCTCCCAAACATCAAATTGATCTGCTAATTCTTTTTTATGGTAATATTCTTCGAGAATCCATTTAGGGAAATTGGCACCGGCCAAATAGGAGAGCGGGTATCCACCTCCGAATCTAGCATTGAGCTCGATACCATAAATTTGATTTGACTCTTTGTGCATGAAAAATTGGGCGGTAATGCATCCTACAGCACCATCCATAAAGGATAACTTTTCTTTTAAATGGTCTACCAGCTCATTCCTGCACGTAACACCTTTATTTACTTCCCCATCCCGTACTTCGATTCTTTTACGAGGTACAATGCATTTTAGTTCGTGTTGTTTATTATAATAAAGGTCACAAGTATATTCATCATGCTCTTGGTGATCCAAATATTCAAGAAAGAGCAACTTGTCGTTTTCGAAATGGTAATTCGTAAGTTCTTCTTTGGATTTGATGATAAATGTGTCTACACTTCTACTACCATCTATAGGTTTGATGAATAAGGGCAATTCATAATCATCCTTTTTGAATTCCTTTGCTACTGAAACGCCCATAGATTCAAAATACTCGTGGGTCACTTTCTTGTTTCTACATTTTTTAACAAATTCTGGCTCTGATACCAATACCGTTATCCCATTTTCCAAGAACTTCTCTTTATTTTCTGCAAGTAACATTAGTTCGTGGTCTATTGTAGGCACTACAAGACTTATGTTTCTTTGTTTACAGTTTTCAATCAACGTAGAAACATAGGATTCGTCATCAAGTCTGGGAACCATAAAAAAGTCATCGGCAACTCTACATGCAGCGGATAGGATAGGGTTGGCGTCAGCGGCGTAAACTTTACCATCCGGTATAATTTTTTTCAACTCTTTTTGAAATGCTTGGAGTAATGAAACCCGTCTTCCTGCAGATGTAATTAAAATGTTCATTATTGGGGAATAGTTGTAAGTTCTGGTTTATTTTGTGTTGTAATGGTTGTCTGCTCCGTACATACTAATTTAACTAATGTTAAAATTATAGGGTACAGTATTTTCCATATCATTGGCTTGGTCAATTAAAATGGATAATAAACATTTTGCTATTATAATATAATTACGAATATTATGCTGTTTTAGACGTAGCCGTTCTAAATTTACTTTCATTTTTAAAGTTCTAAGATCTATAAATAGGAAAGTAACCTTCTTCAATTTTTTCTAGGTTTTCACTGTTTTTTGAGATACTCTCTACAATTTCTCTGTATACTTCTGGCAGCAAAACTTTTCTTCCGGTATAATATATAATGTCGTTTTCTTTTGGAAAGAAGTTTTTCTTGTACTTATACAAAGGGTCGCCATTTTGTCTTCCGCCTCCCAAGACATAAAATTTCTTACCATTCTTTCTTCCCCAATCCATTACTTCTATTTTCAAAAAGTCGTTGGGTCTGGTATGAAAATATTCCGAATTAGTTCCACCCAAATAGGAGAATATAGTATCCTTTGATAATAGAATAAACTCTGTAGAAATTGGAATATTGTTTTTGAACACCATTGCGATAGTTGCGTTTTCTGGATTGTTTTCGAGGTATTGCGAAAAGTAACATTTAGGGAAGAAATAATAGTCGGTTGCTTTATTTCTTTTCATGGTACTAATATAAATGTTGTAGAAATCGTCCATGATTTCATCGGGAATATTCCCATAGAACATTTCAAATTTCAATTCCTCTTTTTGTGCTTTTCTGTAATTATTCCTGACTTTGGGTTTAAAGCTTTGCCATTGCTCTTCTTCCGTTAAAATCCTTCCCATCACATTATCAAGCGTTGAAATAGTTGCACCGGTATAACCTAAATGGTTACCATCGAGAGAGAACCTAATAAATTCGGTCACCACACCATTACTCTTGTACCAGTTGTCCACTAATTCCCAGAAATTCTCGATTGTATTAAGACCTAAATCTTTTTTGAACAAAGGACCACTGTAACCATATGGGCTGCTAACATCAGTATATTCGGAAAGGTTTCCATTAATATAAATGGGCCTTAAATAAAAACACATGAGTACTAATGGAACTTCCTCTTCAAAATAGATGAAGTAGTGTATTTCACCATCCATATGTCCGGCCTCTTTAAAGAGTTCTGGTTTGTAAAAGGGGTTGTCAGGATTAATAGTGTTTATGAAGTTTTTGAAGGTATGGACTTCACTTTCTGTATTTATCTTGAATACGCTTAGTTGTTTAGCCTTCATATAACTTATTGGTTGATTGTGTTGGTTTCAATATATTCTTTAGCATCAATGTTTTCTTCTTCATTTTTCTGTTGACGTTGCTTTGTTCGGTATATGTCAAAATTCTCAACATAAGCATTGGGGTCATCCGCAACATCTTTATCAAAAAAAGCTTTTTTGAAGGTTTTAAATAAAATTTTCACATCCAAAGGAAAACTTAGATTCTGGACATAGGTTATATCGTAGGCGAATTTTTCTTCCCATGTTAAAAAATTTCGCCCCGAAACTTGAGCAAGACCCGTAATTCCGGGTCTTACGTGATGCCTAATCTTTTCGGTCTGGTTGTAATAAGGAAGATAGAAAGTTCGTAAGGGTCGTGGCCCTACTAAACTCATATCACCTTTTAAGACATTGATCAATTGTGGAATTTCATCAAGAGATGTTTTGCGTATAAACTTACCTAAAGGTGTAATCCGTTCGTTGTCGGGCAGTAAGTTCCCTTGCTCATCTTTTTTATCGTTCATGGTCTTGAACTTGACAATTCCAAATATCCTTTCGTTTTTACCAGGTCTGTTTTGCTTAAAAAATGGATTCCCCTTAAAATCGATTCCCAAGAGTATTGCCACTATTAGAACGATAGGAGATAAGATTAACAAACCAAATAGAGATGCTATGAAATCAATAGCACGTTTAAAATAATTTTTATACCAATTCATTTTTAAATCTAAAAAAATGTGAAAGTGTTTCAATCAAATAATCCAAATCGGTTTTGTTGTATCTAAAATCAACATGGATATTCATTAAGTATTTAAACTTAGTATCAACCGAGTTACCGGGCCATAGTTCCGAAGGGTATATTTTATTTTCAATCAAGTGTGATTTAAGTCTGTCAAAATCTGTTCTTCGTTCAAATGGGATATTAAGGCCAAATGTTGTATTTCCATCTTGCCAAAGAATGTCCAAGTCTTTAAAAGTACTTATTATTGAGTGTAAATAATTAAGATTTTCAGTTTTGTAGGATTGAAAGTCTTTTGTAAGATAAGCGTTAATATATTCGCTGTGCTCAATTGTTACAGGAATTATCTCATATTGGTTATGGAGATAATTTTCCGCAAAAGAATATAACTCGAGATATTCTTGTTTATTTTCTTCGGTACTACAATTGGACTTTAGCTCCATTGCTTTATCTATAGAATCCCAGGCATTGACTATAAATGTTTGAGTGGTTTTTTCCGAAATATTTGTGAGGGTATCTTCCCAGTTTATTTTTAAACTGCTCCCTTCCGGAATCCAAGCCATTGCTCCCAAAGGAACAGGCAAGGTTTTTCTTAGAGAGGTAATACATATATCGGCAGAACTATTTATACAACTATTGCTCAACCAACCATGAGAATGATCTTCCAATACAATTGCTCTAGTTGGATTATTAGGTAAGTCATAATTAAAAATTCCCCAGAAATTATTTAACAGTACAATATCATTGGGATTTTGAAAAAGACTTGGATCTAGCTGAACAATGTCATTTATTTCGAAAGGGTCAATATCATAAAACCCAACATTATTGTAATTATGTTTTATCCAAGCGGTGACATGCTGACAATAATATTTGGGCAGCCAAATAGTTTCGACATCTTTTGTTTTATTAATAGTTTCAATAATAAACTTTATGGCATGTCTGCCAGTGTAGAATAGCTTGTGGTCTTGAAAAAAAGTAATGCTGCTCGACTCTTTAATCTGTGTTTCTTCGATTTTATGAAAAAATGAGCCGTAGCCAACGATTTCCTTGTTCATTACTTAGTGTTTTACACAAAAAAAACGGATTGCTTTTAACTTTAAAATTTAATAGGATGAAAAGTTGGAAAATCGGTTGTAAGATTGTTTTAAAAGCAGGATAATTAAAATTTATCTTTTTGATTAAACGGGATTTTATGAGTACTGAATTAAAGGTTTTGAATCCCAAAATCTAAGAATCGATCCCTCCAAAGACTTCCCACCACTTAATCCATGTCTTTAATATTTCATTTAAAGCTGGTCAGGAACCAAAGTGAACTACTTAAATCCTTTAGAAAATTTAACTTTTTTTGAATTAAAAGCTGTTTTTACACTTTTTGGAAACCGAATAATTATACAACAGCGCTTTATGTTTTATTTGGATCTTTGTTTTCACCCAAAAAAACTAAATTCACTTATAGGGAGGAGTTAAATAATACAATATATTACCAAATAAAACTTTATATAGTCGGTGAATCAAGTTTAAAGTAAATAATTAAGTAAAAATGATTGATGTTTATATAAGACCACTTGAGGAAAAGGATGCATATACTTCGGTACTTTGGCGGAATAACCCAGAAATCTGGAAGTATACAGGTTCACGTCCAGATCAAAATATAACATTGGAAATGGAATTGACCTGGATAAAAGAAGCGATAAAAAGGCCTAATGAAAAACGATTTGCAATTTGTATTGCCAAGAATGATACCTATGTTGGAAACGTACAGCTGACGCATATCACCAAAACCGAGGCTCAATTCCATATTTTTATAGGTGAATCGGACTATTGGGGAAAGGGCATAGGTACATCGGCAACCGGGCAACTTCTTAAATATGGAATGGATACATTGGCACTTTCATCAATCTACCTATATGTGAATGAAGAGAACAAAGCGGCTATTAAGTCGTATCTCAATAATGGCTTTGAAATTGAAGGTTCTGAGGGGAATCAAATAAAAATGGTTTATAACAAATCTTAAAGAGGAGAATAAATCAAAGCTTATGATAAAAATATTCAATTTAAAACACCATCAATAAGACTAATCAATTTCTTATTGATGATTTTAACGTCAAATTTATTCTCAGCTAATTCACGGCTTTTAATGCCCATTTCACGAATTTGTGAAGTGTTTTCGAGTAAATTTCGCATGGCCACTAATAAAGAATCAAAATCATTCGGTGTAATCAATCTACCGTTTTCTTCATTTACCACAGTCTCCTTACATCCGGGAGAATCCGTTGTGATTACTGGTAAACCAACAGACAACGCTTCCAAAATAGATCTAGGAATTCCTTCTCTGTAAAATGTGGGCAAAACAAAAACATCTGAATTATATAAAAATTCAGCAACATTGTTTTGTCTACCATGATACACTATGATTTGTTTTTCGTGCAATTCGTTCAACCTGTCCATAGAAATGGCTGAAGGTGATACATCGGGAGCACCAATAACATGGAATTCTGCGTGAGGGTAGGATTCTTTAAGAACTTGTGCTGCTTCCACAAATAGATGGATACCTTTTTCCCTTATTAACCGAGCAACCATTACAAAAATAATTTTTTCAGAGGTATTGTTGTTTACCCTTGTTGGATAAGAATCCAGGTTGACACCAGATCCCCCTACAAAATCCACTTTTTGATCTTTGGAAATTATATTCCTATCCAAAAAGAGTTTATAATCATCCGTATTTTGAAAAACAATCAATTTGTTCTTTCTAATAGAAAGCTTGTACAATGTTTCGGTAACCTTTTGCAATAATCTTGCCCTTTGAGACATACCACTAAAAGTGAAACCTAAACCTGTAATCAATGAAATGGTAGGTATTTTAGCCATATTGGCGGCCATAGAACCGTATATTACCGGTTTAATGGTATATGGGAAGACCAAGTCAATGTTGTACTCCTGTATTACCTTTTTTAGTTCCAAAATGGAACTCAAGTCCTTGAAAGGGTTCATTCCGGTTCTTTGAAGTTGGTACTCCAAAGGAATAGCTCCGATTTCGTTTAATTTTTTGGTTACTTCTTCTGTCATTTCAGGCGCGGCCGTAAAAACAGTATACCCTGCTTTAATCAGATCTTTTATAAAGTCACCTCTAAAATGAGTAAGGGAAAGGTCGTATGAACAAATAATTAAAATACGTTTGGTCATGCTGCAGAATGTTTTTTGTTTTAAATGTTCATGTAAGTGTTCCAATACCATTTTTGAAAGCAGTAAAAGGCCCAAACTCGGAAAGTATTGTCCTTTTTGCCCGATAAATGATCTTGTACCAATTTTGTGATCTCCTCAATTTTAAAAATTGCTTGAAGTTTTAATCTGTCCTTTTCGATATAACTTTCCAATTCTTTCCGAAGACTTTGTCTTAGCCAATCTCCGACCGGAGATCCAAATCCGCTTTTGCTTTTTTCCAAAAATTTATTTGGAAATTGATCTTTAAATGCTTCTTTAAGAATATACTTTTTATTCCACCCCTTCATTAAATAGCTTTCAGGCAGCGTATTGGTAAACTCCCATAACTCCCTATTTAAGAAAGGTGCGCGACATTCAAGGGAGTTTAACATACTTGTGCGGTCTACCTTTGGCAACATTCCTCCCTCAAGGCTTACTATTTTGTCTATTTGTCTAAAATCGGTTAAACTGGTTGCTTTCTCCAAATCCAGTTTTTGTTTGTACTCAGTAAAAATGTCCGGATTAAAAATATCGGGCAGCATAATTTCGGATAGTAAATCCCCTGTGTTTGCCAAAGAAATAATATCCCAGTAAAATTGCCCGTCGTAATCAATACTGTTGAGTAGTTTCTTTATTTTAAACCTTTTCCCGCGGTTGTCGTCTTTTGTTGCAAGAGCGGAATTTGCTATTTTTCTAATTGAATTATGAATGCCCTTGGGGACCAATTTGGTGTATCGGTTATTCATTTTTCCAATATAGTATTTGTTGTATCCGCCAAAAACCTCGTCACCACCATCACCGGTTAGGGCCACGGTAACAAACTCTCTTGTTTTTTTAGATACCAAATAGGTTGGGAGGGAAGCTGTATCGGAAAAAGGCTCATCAAAATTTATCAGGATTTCATGGATATTGTTTTTGAGGTCATCCTCGTCAATAATAAATTCATGATGATTGCTATTGATTAATTTAGCTACTAATTGTGATTTGTCAGTTTCGTCGAAACTGGTTTTTTTAAAACCAATGGAAAATGTTTCGATTTTTTTACCAGTAGCTTGTGAAAGACAAAGTGATACAATGGATGAGTCGACACCACCCGATAGAAAAGTTCCCAAGGGAACATCCGATACGGAGCGACTGTCCACACTTTTATATACCATTTCCTTCACTTTAGCTTTAGCATCATCAAAAGTTATGTTTTGTTGTTTTGGTTCGGGTTCATCATTAACTCGCTCCATTTTAAATTCATGGGTGGTTAAATCATATTCTATGTAATGATTGGCCTCAAGTTTATATATACCATTATAAATGGTATGAGGTGCAGGCACGTAGGTTAGCCTGAAAAAGAGGTTTAAGCCTTTTGGGGAAATTTCTGGTTTAACACCTAATTGGTTTACGATGGATTTTAACTCTGAAGCCCAAATAAAGCGATTTTCCAATGTAGTGTAGTATAGCGGCTTTTCTCCAAAAAAATCCCTGGCAATAAAAAGTTTGTTTTTATTCCTATCATGTATGCTAAAAGCAAACATCCCATCCAATTTTCCAAAAGATAAAGCCCCTTCCTTTTCATATAGCTTTAATATTACCTCGGTATCACTTGTGGTCTTAAAGGTTACCCCTTCTGCTTCCAGCTCAGTTTTTAGTTCACGGTAATTATATATTTCACCATTAAATACGATCACTATTTGACCATCTTCCGAAAAAATCGGCTGTTTACCCGAAGTCAAGTCAATTATGGACAAACGTCTCATGGCCATTCCAACAGAACAAGATGTATCGGAAAATGTATAGGTTCCATCCTCATCTGGTCCCCTATGGATAATAAGATTGTTCATTTGGCTCAAAACGGTCCCAATTTGCTCTTGATTGGATGCCATTTTTGTAATAATTCCATTTATTCCGCACATATGGTGAGTAGGTGTTTTTAATTTGGCTGTAGATTTTCAATATAACCGCGAACTGAATTTTTAGCGTCAAAAAACAATGCTCGCTCAAAAGATTTCTCTTTATAATTATTTAAAAGCTTACTGTCCTCGATTATTTTTTCCATGGCTTCTGCCATTAGATTTTCATTTTTGATAGGCACTAAAATACCGAAATCGGCAAATTCGATTGTATCTTTTAATTGCTGGTCGATTGAAGTGCCAGGGGCTAAAATCTCCCTTGGACCCGAAATGCAATCCGTAGAAACTACCGCACATTCGCATGCCAGCGCTTCAATTATTACATTGGGGAGCCCTTCGTTATTGGAACTTAACACAAAAACATCTGATGTTCCCAAATATTTGAAAGGGTTGTCTGTAAATCCCACGAAGGTGACTTTATCGTGAATATTTAGTTCTTTGCTTAATTTGATCAAATGTTCTTTAAGCTCACCATCCCCGACTATCCTTAGGTGTATATTTTCTGATTTTAATTTCGCAAACGAACGTAAAAGCAGTTCTTGATTTTTTACGTGATAGAGGGTTCCTACCGTTACAAAGTTGAAACTGTTATTTGATTCTTCTTCAATCTTGACTTTTGAAAGGGAATTGATTTTCTCTATTGGATATGGATTAAATACCGTAACAACCTTATCTTTTTTCACCCCATAGTTTTCAATCAAATCCAATCTTATCTTATTGGAAACTGTAATTATCTTATCGGCTTTATTATAGAGCAGACTGATGATGATCTTTTTTAAGGTAGCATAGACTTTCTCATTTGCCCTCCACAAGGACTGATACGTGTGTTCACTAAGTACTACTTTTGTTTTTGACCCAAAAATTTTGGTCAAAGCCGAAATATAATTAGGCTGAGTAAGCAATGATAGAGAGACTTCTATGCTGTTTTTCTTACAAAATGAATGGTACCTAAATACATTAAGGAATTTATCGAACAAATTACTTTTATTCTTTTTGCCAAGAACTTCTATTTTCACGGAATTAGGCACCTCATAGACTATGCTATTCTCAATCAACACCAAGAAAATTTCAAATTCACTGGAAAGTTCGTTCATCAAGACAGAGGCAATTTTTTGAGCTCCACCATGATTTAGATTATTTATGAAAATTGAAAGCTTTTTTTTGGAATTCATTTAATGGGGTCGATTTCTATGCTAAAAATATCTTTATATGGATTCAAGTAATTCGTTATACTTGGCTAAAATGACATTTGGGCTGTATTTTTTGTAAACAGAATCGCTTACAACACTAGGTTCCCACTGATTTAACGAAGATAATATCCTAGTTATTTTATTAGAGAAATCTTCGACGTCTTCCGCAATATAACCGTTGACCCCATCAACTACGATCTCATCTATTCCTCCCAAAGCTTTAAAAGCCACAACAGGAGTGCCTACGGCACAACTTTCTAAAAGTGCATTAGGAAACCCTTCCACATAGGAACCTTGAATAAACACATCATTTTCGCATAGGTATTCCGAGACCTTGTTTGTATGTGGAACATGTGTTATATGTTCTGATAAATCTAGATTCTCTATTATTTCAAATATGTTACCCTTCTCAGGACCATCTCCGATTATGGTATAATGGAAAGGTATTTTTAGCTTGCTCAAAGCTTCTAGAATTCGTGGATGACCCTTCTGTTTTGCCAGCCTTCCCACTGTAATCAACTTGAATACATAATCGTGTGGTTTGGTGCTTATTTCTTTTAGCTTGAAATCAGCGGTAATTGGATTGTTGATTACAGATATCTTCTCAGGACTTATGTTATAATTGGTTATGAGGTCATTTGCCATATCATTGGATTGGCAGACTATTTTATCCAGTAGTGGATAACTTAGTTTTATATAGTTGGGAACAGGAAATAATCTTTTTTTTGAAGTTGTTGAGTAATTTTTCAAGACACTGAGCACATTGACTTCACGCCCAATAAATTTTGTTTTTCTAAAAAATGGAGAAATCAATGCCATTATAGTATTTAGATGACCTATGGCACTCAATACGATATCTGGATTATTTTTTCTTAGATATCCGAATAACTTGGGAATGGAGGTCAATACCCTTGGTTCGTTAAGGAAGTGTACTTTTATGCCTTTAATCTCGTAACGATTATCTTTTTCGAATCCAATAACCAACAGTTCGGATATAAACTTTGAGGAATCTACCTCTTGTGCCACATAGGAAACTACTCTTTCAGCACCACCAGCTCCCAATGAGGGAAGAACAAAACATACTTTCTTTTTGGGGTTTTCGATCATTGGGATATTATTGGTTTAAGGTTTAAGGTCTGCTTTAAAAGATTCATCGACAATTTCCAGCACTCTGTTTTTATAATCCTTGGAAAAATCAAGTTCTTGGTTACTGACATAAGATTCTAGGACTTTTTTCTCATAAGAATCAAAATCCATTATAATTTTTGCAGGATTGCCACCAACAATATATCCGGAAGGTATAGATTTGGTTACAACACTTCCAGCTGCTATGATTACATTGTCGCCAATATGTATTCCAGGAAGTATTATAGAATTCATACCTATAAAAACATTGTTTCCAATTTCTATCCTTCTAAAGAGTTGACGTCTTCCCTTTTCATCACTAATTAACCAGGTCGATCCATCATGATTGATGAACCTTACGCCGTGGGTCACGGTTACTTTTTTTCCAATCTTAATCAACCATGGTTCAGAACCAAAATCCCGGATATAAATTCTACAATTTTCACCAATTTCTACTCCTAGGTGCCTTGCATATTCTATATTACTTTTGGTATACCAGTGGTAATATGCTTTTAGTTTTTGTAACAATTTTTTCATTGCAGAAGAGGTTTGTTTTTTTCTATTTGAAATTGAATCCACATGGATATGAATAAAATAAAAGCATGTGTAAAATAAACATGTGAAGCCATTAAAAAGAAGAAAAGTCCTATGGATTGCATTAAAAGATTTGGTGCGTGACTAAAAAGCCGAAAACTTGAAATCAGCATTTTTATGTAAAAAACAACGATGATAATAAACGGTAGAAACCCAGCTTCTCCCCAAACCAATAAAAAGGTATTGTGTATCCCTACTTTTTCACTCAAATAGGATTTTTTGGTAAATGTGGTGAAGCCACTTCCAAAAAATGGGTTGTCTCCGATATCATTAAAATATTTACTCCATGTGTCTGTACGTGAATCCTCATTGATTTCACTTACACTTACTTCTTCATTACTACTGGTAAGTGCTTTTAATTGTTCAATTCTTGGGTTTTTGACAGGCAGTAATTCACTAAAAATCAATAATAACGATAAAAGTCCGAAGCCATATACAAAAATGCGAATGTTCTTAATATTGATTTTTAATGAAATCAGATTAAGAATAACCCAAAGGGCAATAAAGGTTCGGGATAGTGTTAGCAATCCCATTAGCGTAAATATAATTTGAGCTACGAGCCGTGCCTTTTTGTTTTCCAATGAATATGCGAGTGCATAACCCGATATACAAATGAATCCAGCTGCATTCGGGTTTATATAGAAGCCACTGAACCTACCATATTCCGCCGAACCGCCACCAATAACTGCAGCATGCAGGAAGATGGTGAATGCACCCATTAAAAGAACCAGAATAAATTCTTTGTTAGATGTTCTTTTAACTACCTCATAACCTCCTAGGATTATGATAAAGTATTTGATTGTTACATTTAAAAAATAACTTGTAGTTCCAGAGTATTGTACTCCTGCAATGGCAAAATAAAGAACGCCCAAAACAATCATCCAAGCATTTACCGATCCTTTTTTTACGAAAAAAAAATAGATCAACAGTAGCATAAAAGATAATGTACTCAATACTGGGCCAATCGCTCCGCCTACATATATCAAACCCGCACTTGATATATTCATTACAAACAAATAGAGAACAATATATCTCAATAGGGTCATCATTGGGCAAGAGTCCTTTTGTATTGTTTATAAGTGAAAAATAGGTAAATAAAACTACTTATGGTAATTACTAATGATGTACTAATGGCCAAACCGTAAACACCATATAACTTCATAAATATGATATTAAAAGCAATATTGGCAATTAGATTATATAAAGAGACCCAGGCCATGAATCGGTTTTTATTTATGCTGGTAAGAAATTTACCCAACAAGTTACCACAAAGATAGAACGGTACATAAACCAATATTATTTGCTGAATTAAAGATACGGTATAAGTATCATCACTAGTAAATTCATTTCGTTCAAAAAGAAAGCGGATAATATCGGAGGAAAAAATAAATATCACTGCTGTGACAACTAGCCCCAAACCAAATATCACTTTTAAAATTTTGAATAGGTCCTTAAACGCTTGTAATCTATTCTCCGTAATTTTTTTTGAGAAATATGGCAGCAATACGGTGCCTGTCGCGATCATTGATAATGTTAGAATAAAAGAAGGAATTTTGATGCCATAATTAATAGCGGAAATTGATCCAACGGCTAATTGGGCAGCAAAGAATTGATCAACAAATTGATTCATACCCGTCAAAAAACCAGAGGTGATCTTAGGGGGTAATTGATTGATCATCATACGGGTGTTTTCATTTACCAGTGGATTACTCAAAATAATCAACTTACTTTTCAATGTAACTGCAAGTAAAAATATGAAACCAACCACACTACCCGTAAGAGTCCCAAGTGCTAGGACCATTTCCCCAAAAGATTCTTTGAAATATACGAGAAAAATAATCGTGCAGACAGCAATAAAAACTGGGTAGATTGCCGAAGCCAAGAATTTGTTATCTATATCCAATAAAGCACTTAAAAGTGATGAGCCACCCCAAAAGAGTAGGCAAGGAGTCATTATAAATAATTGTGTCCTTGTCAAAGAATAGAAAGAATCGGTATGGTTTGGAAATGCATATTCAAGAAAATAGAGCCCAAATAAAAAAGTCAGGATAATAAAAATCAATACAATCCCGAATATCAACAGAAAACCCAAGGTTTGAAATCCTCCAATATCCGGGTTTTCACTGTTTTTGGTTTCTGCAACATAGTTAGGAATAAAAATGTTCTTAACAGATCCTATAAAAACTGCTTGGATGAAAGAAGGGATTAAGATTGCCAAATAAAACGAATCCAACAATTCGGATAAGCCAAAACTGGAAGCCACTAAAGTTTCCTTGTAGAATCCTGCAACTTTTACAAATAGAGTTACCGAGCCAACAATGATAATATTTCTGACAATGGCGATTTTAAACCGACCTGTAAGCTTTGAAATTATTGACTTAATGCTCATATTGGAAAGGTGATTATTTTTTATTGTTCAAGGTGTATTCAATCACGTTCTCCCATTTTTCCAATACAGTTGATATATTAAAATCCTTTGTCGCATTCAAGGATTTAGAAGAGAAGTTTGTTCGGATTTCAGCATCGGATATGAGTAATTGGAGTCTCTTGGCAAGCTCTTCCTTATTGTCCATCGGTACCAAATAACCATTTTCCCCATTTGTTATTAATTCAGATGGACCGGTTGGGCAATCTGTTGAAACACAGGGTAACCCAAAATGCATAGCTTCTATTAAAGCATTAGGAAAACCCTCATAGTTAGAGGTGAAGGCAAAGACTTTTGCCTTATTGTAGTAGTCATGAATATTATTTTTTCTTCCAAGCAAAAAAACATTATCACGTAGTCCAAGTTCAGAGATTAAATTCTCTAAAATTGATCTATTTTGGCCTTCTCCTATGATATAAAGTTTCCAATCCCCATACTCAATATCGTTAAAAGCCTTTATTAATAAGGTTTGATTCTTTTGGTCATGTAACTTTCCAACATTTAAAATAATATTTTCTTTATCGGCATCGAAATTCCTTTGATCGGACAGAAGAGGTGAAATAGGATTCGGAAGAACAGCAATTTTATCATTATCGACCAGTCCACTATAAAATTCTTTAATCAATTTAGTCTGAACAACTAGACTGTTGGCTAAGGGATATGTATACTTTCTGCAAAGTTTCCAAAAACCAGGTGTGGCATCAATGTACGGGTTGTTTCGTTCACTGACTATACATGGAATTTTTAAAAATTTTGCAGAAAGTATGGTCAACACGTTTGCCATCGTTATAAAACCAATGACAAGGTCGATATTGTTGGCCCTCAATAATTTGATTAGGTTTCTTAAAAGGCTGAAATTTAATAATAATGAATTGAATAGGTTTTTTGAAGGTTTTATATCTTCCATACAAGACACCACATTTATGGCATCATGTAGTTTATAAAAAGGTTCACTTTTTTTGAAGGTTATGATGGTAACATCATATTTTTCTACAAAAGAGTTGGATAATGTTGTTACAACTCTTTCTGCACCTCCCGAAGTAAGTGAGCCAAGAACAAATGCTATTTTAGTTTTGTTTTGCATAATATGTTCCTGAGGCCCTAATTTATACTGGAAGCTTTTAGATTAGCTTTATCTATTAAAACCTGGAAGACCTTTAATTATGAATTTAAATTATATAGGAAAAATCGAATAATTAAGGATCACACCAGAATTATTAAAATTCAATATCCCAAAAAGAAAATATTATCTGTTCTAAGGACGTTTCTTACCTATTTGGTGATATTCTATGCCCAATTCATTTAAAAGTGTTTCATTGTACTGGTTTCTTCCATCAAAAATTGTGGGCTCCTTCAACTGTTTTTTAATTTCATGAAAGTCCGGGGCCCTAAACTCTTTCCATTCTGTTAAGAGTATCATTGCATTTGACTTTGCCAGGGTTTCATATTTTGAATTAAAATAAGTGATACCGTCCACATCCTTTAAATAGAAATGTTTGGCCTCATCCATTGCTTTCGGGTCGTATGCATTTATTTTTGCACCTCTTTTCACCAACTCTTTTATGATATAGATTGCAGGTGCTTCTCTCATATCGTCTGTTCCTGGTTTAAATGACAATCCCCAGATAGCAAATGTGTGATTTGATAAATCCTCACCATATTTGGAAATCACTTTTTTGGCAATCACCAATTTTTGAATGTCATTGACATCTTCAACAGCTGTTATGAGTTTGGGAGTGTAACCATTCTGTTCGGCAGTTTTCTTAAGAGCTTTTACATCTTTCGGAAAACAGGAACCACCATATCCACTACCAGGATAAATAAAACTATAACCGATTCGGCTGTCCGACCCAATACCAATTCTTACTTTGTTTACATCAGCACCGACCAGTTCGCAAATATTTGCAATCTCATTCATAAAAGAGATTTTAGTAGCGAGCATGGCATTGGCAACGTATTTTGTCATTTCTGCAGATTTCACATCCATTGTTATTAATCGATCCATACTGCTTCTAAAAAATGGCGAATATAATCTCCTCATGGTATCGGCCGCAGAATCATCATCAGCTCCAACCACAACTCTATCCGGCTTCATGAAATCATTTATTGCATCCCCTTCTTTTAGGAACTCCGGGTTTGATACAACATGGTATTCAATTTCCAATCCACGTTTTTCAAGTTCGCTTGCAATGGTTTCCTTTACCTTGTCCGCGGTACCCACCGGCACAGTTGATTTGTCTACCACAATTAAGGGAGTAGTCATGTTTTCTCCAATCTCTTTCGCAACTTGGAGGACATATTTGAGGTCAGCGGATCCATCTTCACCCATAGGCGTTCCTACTGCGATAAACGCGACATCGCAATTTTCCAGGTTATCTTTAAGAACATCACTGAACAATAGTGTTTTGTTCTCAATGTTTCTTTTGACCATGGGCTCCAACCCTGGCTCATATATAGGAATAATACCTTTCTTTAGGTTTTCTATTTTATTTTTATCTACATCAATACATGTTACCGTATTTCCCATTTCCGCAAAGCAGGTTCCACTAACAAGGCCTACATAGCCAGTACCGATTACTGTCAAATTCATGGTCAGAAGTTTATTTTAAAGATTTTAATTTAAATAAGGTTATAATTGAAACGTATATACGTGTAAATTATGATGTGGATGTAGGAATATTGTAAAATTCCTTATACCAGCTAACAAATTTGTCAACGCCCTCTGCTATTGGCGTATTTGGTTTGTAGTCATAATCTTTTATTAAGTCTGTGACATTGGCCCAGGTTTTTTCAACATCTCCCGGTTGCATAGGTAAATTGTTTCTTATAGCTTCAATACCTAAGCTTTTTTCTATTTCTTCAATAAAGTCCAACAGTTTTACAGAACTATTGTTGCCAATATTATATATTTTATAGAGTTCATTATTAGCAACTCTTTCTGAGGTATCCTTTTCTATTATTCGCACTACTCCTTCAGTAATATCATCTATATATGTAAAGTCCCTCTCCAGTTTACCATGGTTAAAAACTTTTATCGGGTCACCATTTAAAATGGCCTTGGTAAACAAGAACATTGCCATATCAGGCCTTCCCCATGGGCCATATACAGTGAAGAAACGCAATCCAGTTGTAGGGAAACCGTATAAATGACTATATGTGTGAGCCATAAGTTCATTGCTCTTTTTTGTGGCAGCATACAAACTTACCGGGTTATCTACATTGTCAGTGGTGTTAAAGGGCATTTTTTTGTTCAACCCATAAACACTTGAACTACTAGCGTACACAAGATGCTTTATTTTATTATGCCTACAACACTCCAGAATATTTAGAAAACCAACGATGTTACTATCAATATATGCATCAGGATTCTCTAAACTATATCTAACCCCTGCTTGCGCTGCAAGATTACATACAACATCAAATTTCTCTTTGAGGAATAATTTTGGGAGGTTGTCTCGGTCATCCAAATCTAATCGTATAAAGGAGAACCTTCCATCAAATTTATCGCTTAAACAGATTTGATTGAATTTTTCCGCATTTGTCCGATCTATACCTAGCTCTCCCAAACGCGCATACTTTAGATTGATATCGTAATAGTCATTGATGTTGTCCAAACCAACAACGGTATGACCTTTTTCCAAAAGACTTTTTGAAGTAAAGAAGCCAATGAAACCCGCAGCTCCTGTAACCAATATTTTCATAGTAAATCAATTGCTTGCAAATATGGAAATTTCAATTCAGTTTTTATTTCAGAAGGTTTATAATTTGTCCAATTACCATATAATTCGTTGAAAAGTGAGTTTCATTATTTTAAACGTAGTACTTACTTAAAAAGTTATGAGATAGTAGTTTTTCTAGTGAGATCTTTCAAGAATTCCATTAAAATGTTAACATAATATTAAAGAACATGGTAATTGGTCGATCTTATACCCAAAATGTGTTAAATAAACTCGACGAAAGCATCTATTTCCTCGATGTAATACGTAATGTAATTGTTTTTATAGTAAACTGAACGTCAGATTATTCACTAGTTGAAATACCAAATTTTTGAAAAAGTGTGCAGTTTGTCGAATAAATCAGTTTTTTATCCATTTTTTTTTAGACAAGAGTTAATTTTAAAACCCGAAATCAGTTATTGCCATGAAATACCCCAACTTGCATCTAATAGTTTACGTTTTTACGTTAGTCTTTTTATCATCCTGTCAAAAGGATCAAGATTTATTTACTCAAGCCATTGAGGACAATATTCAGGAAGAAATCATTAGTGAGGAAAATTCTGAAGAAGAAAATGTGTCAGATGAACAGGACTCAAATGGAGATGTTGTTACCGATCCAGGCTTTGCAACTGAATTGAAAGCTTTTCCGACTGCTTATGGAGCAGGGGCATACGCTGAAGGATTTAGAGGTGGTCAAGTAATACATGTTACTTCTCTGGAAGATAATTATAATAATGTTCAAGAAGGTACCTGGAGATGGGCAATTACAAGGGATTACCCTAGAATTATAGTCTTCGATGTTTCCGGTGAAATTAAATTAAGTGGGAGAATCGTTCTAAATAGCAGAAATTCCAATGTTTACATAGCAGGTCAAACGTCGCCAAATGGAATAATGATTAGCGGTTATAGTCATTATTGGAGTGGGGCAAACGAAGTGGTATTGCGACACATGAAATTCTATGGTGACCCTTCAAGAAGGATAGCTCCTAACGACCCTTCAAGTGCAAGAAGACAACTTTTACAGTTTGTTAGTCCTTCCAATGTAATTGTGGACCATTGTGATTTTGTATTCAATGATAATGAGGCGATTAATTTTTATAGTTCTGAGAGAACCGTTGCTGGAGGCGCTACATTGCAAAACTGTATTATTGGAGAAGGTGATACAGGTGTTCTGATGGCTGGTGATGAATGTAATACTACCTTGTTTGGAGAATATTCGGCCATTAGAAACTTATTTGTTCATATCAGTCACAGGGTGCCAAATTTTAGTGCAAACGTGAAAGGAGAAAGTATAAATAACATTATTTATAATTCCAGAGCTAGACTTTCAAGGGTAAGCTGTACGGCTCAAGCAAATTTTTATGGAAACTACTATAAAGCAGGCCCGGCAACTTATTTTAGTTTAGCTAACAGAATTAATTTGGTGAGAGACGATGATGGCGCTAGTGTTTACATCGATAATACTTATTGGTCATTCATGACAGGTAAGGTAGAAAGTTCTTCTGATACTGCTACAGATATTTTTAATGCGGCAGAAAGTGGAACTAATGTTGCAAAGACTTCTCAACCACCGGTTTCTAGCTGGAGTTTGTCTAGCCCAGTGGAGATATCTGGTCTTAGACCTGAAATTATGCAAAACAATGTTGCATTTGATTATGTTCTTACCAATTCTGGGGCAAGACAATACTTGAATGCTAATGGAGCTGCCCCAGTTCTTTATGACTCCAAACAACAACAATATTTTGACGATGTCATTTATGGTGGAAATACCAATGGGTCCGGAAGTGATTATGGGTTTGATATGGGGGTTTACGACCCACCGGTGATTAATCAAGTTTCTAGATCAAGTTCTTATGACACGGATTTGGACGGTATGCCAGATGAGTGGGAAATCGCTAATGGATTTAACCCTGACGTTGATGATAGCGCTGGTGATATGGATGGTGACGGTTACACAAACATTGAAGAATTCTTGAATCTTGTTGATTTTTAAGATCTGAATAAATCATTAGCTTTCGATAAGAAATTAAAAGAGGCCCTTGAAGAGGGCCTCTTTTTTTTGTCTGATTCTAAATGCATTGTTTTTATTCTAATTAGGATGAATTCTCCTCTTTTTGCATTTAATCGATTATTTATTGTATTTGGCGAATAGTAACTTAAAAAGATTCAATGGCATAATTTTCCTATTACTTTTACTCTTGAGAATTAAAACGCTCATCCTACTTATATCAACCCAAAACTGAAAATGGAAACCACAGTATTAAAGAAAATTTGGTTATCACCTCCACATATGGGAGGAAATGAGGAGACCTATGTAAAGGAAGCCTTTGATACCAACTGGATAGCCCCATTAGGTCCCAATGTTCAGCATTTTGAAAAATCCATTGAAAATTTTATCGGCAACAATGTATATGCAGCTTGCTTAAGTTCAGGAACTGGAGCAATTCACCTAGGACTCGAACTTTTAGGTGTGGGTCCTGAAGATGAGGTTATTTGTCAGAGTTTTACATTCGCTGCATCTGCCAACCCAATAACTTATTTGGGAGCTACACCAATATTTGTGGATAGCGAAAACGAAACTTGGAACATTTCCCCAGAGCTTTTGGAAGAAGCCATTAATGATAGATTGTCCAAAGGGATTAGGCCAAAGGCAATTGTAGCGGTGCATTTATACGGAATGCCATACAAGGTAGATGAAGTTCATGCTGTTGCCAAGAAATATGGGATTCCAATAGTTGAAGATAGTGCAGAAGCCTTAGGTAGTTCATACAGGGGCTTTAACTGTGGTAGTTTTGGAGATTACGGCATATTATCATTTAACGGTAATAAAATCATAACCACTTCTGGTGGCGGAGCATTGTTGTGCAATGACCAAGAGAGTAAGGAAAAAGCAGTCTTCTTGGCTACTCAAGCAAGAGATAACGCTCCTCACTATCAACACTCGAAAATCGGTTATAATTATAGAATGAGCAATATTTTGGCCGGGATTGGACGCGGACAAATGGAGGTGCTCAATGATAGGGTGGAGGCACGAAGAAGAAATTATAGTTTTTACAATGAACATCTGTCGGACCTACAAGAAATTGAGTTTTTACAAGAACCCGATGGAAGTTATTCAAACAGGTGGTTAACCTGTATATTGACCCCTTCTTTTGAGATTAGAGAAAAACTTAGATTGGCTCTAGAGGCTGAGAACATAGAGTCTCGACCTTTATGGAAACCCATGCACTTGCAACCAGTATTTGAAAAAAATGTATCGTTTGTAAATGGTGTAAGTGAAGACCTATTTAATAGAGGTCTGTGTTTGCCAAGTGGATCAAGCCTAGAAGTTGAAGACTTGGAAAGAATTTGTGGAATCATTAAAAACGAGTTGAAATGATCAAGGAATTCTTTTTTAGGACAGGAAAGCGTTATGCATCTAAATGGACCGTACTTGCAATAGATCTTTGTATTGTTTCCTTTTCATTTATTCTTGCATATTTTATTAGGTTCAACTTAAGTTTTGATTTCGATGTCCAACGCTTGTGGACGCAACTCCCAGTAGTTGTACTGTTGTTCCTGGTCTCGTTTTTGATTTCAGGTAGTTATAAGGGTGTGGTAAGACATACGGGAATTAAGGATGTTTACGCTATTTTTAATGCTGTATGCCTTGCTAGTATCGGAGCAATCGCCGTTGTTTTGGCCAATAGGTACATGGATATTGTGGATGGTTTTACAATTCCTTTGTCCATTATCATAATAAACAGCTTGCTCACTTTTATTACGTTAGCAGCATCAAGGTATGTATTTAAAATTGCCTTCGAGAGCATTATGAAAAGTGGTCACGCCCCCACAAAGAACCTTATAATTTATGGTGCGGGCGAATCAGGAATAATTACATATAATACGTTGACCAATCACTCTAAAATGGGTGTTAAGGTTGTTGGGTTTGTCGATAATAATTTGCAGAAAGTCGGCAAACAAATTAATGGTGTCAAGGTATACGACAAATCCATTCTAACTGAAGATTTTGTCAAGTTCAATAATATCTGCGAGGTTATTTTTTCCATACAGACCATTAATCCAAAACAGCTAAGGAACTTGGTGAACGAAATTGTTGATTTGCCAGTTAAGGTGAAGATAGTGCCGCCTGTGGAGGACTGGATCAACGGGGAATTGAAAGTGTCCCAGATTAAAAGGGTCCAAATTGAAGATTTATTGGATAGACCGCCGATTGAGATAAAGAACAGTAAGGTAATGAAGGACTTTGATGACAAGGTCATTATGGTTACTGGTGGTGCGGGATCTATAGGTAGTGAGCTGGTAAGGCAGATTTGTAAATACAATTATAGATCTTTAATTGTAATTGATCAAGCTGAATCGGCGTTATACGATCTTCAGCAAGAATTAAAACAAGCAGGCTTTTTCAATTTTGTTCCAATTGTCAGTGATATTAGAGATAAGAACAAAATGCGTGTGTTGTTTGAGCAATATCAACCAGATAGGATTTTCCATGCTGCCGCTTATAAGCATGTTCCACTAATGGAGCAGAACCCATATGAAGCTGTAAAAATCAATGTTGCAGGAACTAAGACCATTGTAGATTTAGCTTTCGAATATGAAGTAGAGAAATTTGTTTTCGTTTCTACCGATAAAGCGGTAAACCCAACCAATATAATGGGGGCTACTAAGCGTATTGCTGAAATGTATATAAGTTGTAGGCAACAAGAGGGTAAAACCAAGTTCATTACCACAAGGTTTGGAAACGTTTTGGGGTCAAATGGCTCAGTGATACCTTTGTTTAGAAAGCAAATAGAAAAAGGTGGTCCATTAACGGTTACCCACAAGGATATCACTAGGTATTTTATGACCATTCCTGAAGCTTCGCAGCTTGTTTTGGAAGCTGGCGCCATGGGCAAAGGTGGGGAGATATTTATTTTCGATATGGGCGAGTCCGTAAAAATTATGGATCTGGCCAAGAATATGATCCGTCTTTCAGGTCTGAGCTACCCGGATGATATCGATATTAAAGTAACCGGACTTAGACCAGGTGAGAAGTTGTATGAAGAGCTTTTGGCAAATGGAGAAAACACATTACCCACTTATCATGATAAGATTATGATAAGCAAGGTAAGGGAGATAAATTACACCAAAGTTCGAACCATGATAGATGAACTGTGCATCTCCAACCTTTTCTTTAAGGATAACGTGGTACAATTGATGAAAAACATTGTTCCCGAATATATTTCCAACAATTCGGATTTTTGTAAATTGGACAAAAAGAATCCATCAACGGAGATAAAAGAATCATCTAAAGTAGGATTTCCTCAACTCAACAACTAAAATGAACATTCTTATGCACCAAAAAATTAAATTGGCGTGTTACACAGCTTTAACTTGCCTAATCTTCTCATGCACACCATCCAAGGATGTAGTTTATTTTCAAGATGCCAGCCAATTTGAAACATTGGTCGATGACAATACTTTTACCCCTAAATTCAAGGTAGATGATTTGGTCAGTATTCATGTATCAACCTTGGACCCAGAAGCTAGTGCACCCTTTAATTTATTTAGAGGTGCGGAGGAAGGTGTGGCCATGCGCCCCGAACAGGTAAACTATTTGGTTGATAAAAATGGAGAGATAGACTTTCCGGTGATTGGAAAGGTTAAAATTGAAGGTCTTTCGCCAAGTGAAACTAGGGAACTATTACGTGAGAGATTAAAGGATTACCTAAAAGACCCTATAATTAATATAAGAATCAGAAACTTTACGGTTACGGTACTTGGGTCGGTTAACAGACCGGGAACCTATGCTATAAATGGTGAGCAGATTACCATTATGGAAGCCTTGGGGTATGCAGGTGATATCAATATTAAAGGTAGGAGGGATAATATTATGGTTATTAGGGATTTTGATGGAACGAAAGTATATAATCGAATAAATCTAAATAGCAAGGATGCTTTAAAATCTCCAGTATATTATTTAACACAAAACGACGTTGTATACGTTGAGCCTAACAAATCAGGTAAAACTGCATCAAGTTTAGATCAGAGAGCTTCAATAGCCGTATCTATTATTTCGGTTCTAATAACATCCACAGTAGTTCTATTGACTAGGAATTAATATCCAACAAAAATTAGATTCTTAACATCCATTGCCATCTATGAACAGTTCAGATTTAGATTTAAAAGGACTTGTATCTTCATACTTAAAACATTGGAAGTGGTTCGTTCTTTCCGTTTTTGTAGCTTGTTTTATAGCTTTTATGTATCTACGGTATACGATACCACAATATGAAGCATATGCAAAAGTTCAAATATTGGAAGATAAAGGAGCTGCTTCTGAATTATCTGTTTTAAAAGACCTTGATATTTTTTCTGCGGGTAGTGGTGGACCTAAAATTGTGGATGAAATTGAATTATTAAAGGCTAGAGATAACTTTAAAAAAGTTATTAAAAAATTAAAACTAAATACAAGATATTATGTGCTAGGGAATATCAGGGACAATGAAATTTATGGATCGAAATATCCTTTTGCAATAAATTTTTTGTCACCGGATTCCATTGTTGAGAATTTTGACCATACATTTTATGTCAAAATAATTTCTGAAACCGAATTTAATTATTCAGATGAAGAAGATGGCGTATTTCAAAAATATTCGTTCGGAGCAAATCTCAATACTGATATAGGTGATATCATTTTGCTTCCTGAGACTAAAAATGTTCCCTTATATAAGGATAATGTTATTAGGGTGGAAATAAGGCCTATGTCCTTTGTACTTGGGAATTTGCGTGCTTTGACCAAAATGAAGGTAGCAGGTGAGTTTTCAAATATTATTGATATTTCTTTGATGGACTCAAAAAAGCAGCGTGCGGTTGATATTCTCAATAATCTTGTTGAAATAAATAATGAGAACGCTGTGGCCGATAAAAAGGAAATAGCAGATCGTACCACCACCTTTATTAATGACCGTATTGCAGAAATTTATTCCAATTTATCTTCTGTGGATGAAACTGCTGAAACTTTCAAAGAAAATAGAGGAATTGCGGATTTGGGGTCTCAGTCCAATGTAAACTTTACACAGAGTGCAGCAAGTGAAAAACAATTGCAAGATGCAAATATTCAATTGAACATTGCTAGTTCAATGAAAGATTTGGTTAGTGATCAAGAGGAATATGACTTTATCCCGACTAATGTTGGACTTAATGATCAAGGTATTGCAAGTGCCGCACAGCAATACAATAATCTAGTTGCACAAAGAAACAGATTGCTCAAAAGTTCCAATGAGAAAAACCCGGTTATTGTTAAACTGGATCAACAATTGGATGGTTTAAGAAAAGGGATGCAGTCCAGTTTAAACAATGTTACAAACAACCTGAATTTACAGGTTAATAGTTTGAGCAAACAATTATCTCAAATTAACTCAAGAATTTACGCGGCACCCAGTAATGAAAGAGCTCTTCGGGATATTTCTAGGAAGCAACAGACCACAGAATCATTGTATCTCTACCTGCTGCAAAAAAGAGAGGAATCTCAAATAACCTTTGCATCCGCAGCACCAAAATCAAAGATTATTAATTATGCCTACAGCTCTCCATTTCCTGTAACTCCAAAGCGTAAAATCATTTTTTTAATGGCCTTTATGTTTGGGTTATTGATTCCTTTTTCCATTATTTACGTAAGAGATTTATTGGATGATAAGGTTCATAACAAGTTAGATCTTGAGAAAATCACCGAAGATATTCCTGTAATAGTTGAAGTACCTAAGCTGGGCAAAAAGGATAATAGACTTGTTCAAAAGGACGACAGGTCAGTTTTGGCAGAATCTTTACGTATCTTAAGAACAAACCTAAATTATATTCAAAGGTCGCATAAATCATCTGCCAACAACATCATATTCATTACCTCTAGCGTTCCTGGTGAAGGAAAAACATTTATTTCCTCTAATCTTGCGGCCATTTATGCAAACACAGGAAAGAAGGTATTACTTATTGGGGCTGATATTAGAAATCCAAAATTGTATGACTTTTTCTCTAGTGGTGATGTTGAGCCGGGAAATAAAGTCAAACCTCGAAGAAGTACCAAGGATGGTTTAACAGAATATCTTGTTAATTCAAATTTGAAGATACAGGATATCACGATACCTGCCCAGGTTAATGAAAACGCGATCGATATCATATTCTCTGGAAAAATACCACCAAACCCTACCGAATTATTGATGCAGGATAGGATGGGTGAACTATTTAAGCAGGTATCTGAAATCTACGACTATGTAATTGTTGACACCGCTCCTCTTATGGTTGTAACGGACACTTTGTTGATCAGCGAATATGCAAGTCAAATCCTATATGTTGTTAAAGCTGGTGGTACCGAGAAAAAGGTGTTGAACTTCCCTGTAAAGCTAAAGTCGGAAGGTAAATTAAAAGGGCTTTCATTTGTTGTAAACAATGTAAAACAGTCCAATTTGGGCTATGGCGGAAAATATGGTTATGGATATGGAAAATCCATTAAAAAGTGGTGGAACTTTAGTTGATCAATAAAAGGTTTGGATAGTTCTTTCAATAATCGGAAGTAACTTGGTCAATACCTTTTTAGAAAGCTTTATTTCTTTCAAAAGTTCCAGCTGTCTTATGTTATGAATATCAGACCCTACAAAGTCAATTAAATCGTTCTTTAACAGCTTTTCAGCCATTTTTTGTGCTGCAGCTCCATAGGATTCCGAACTAAGGGAAAGTAAGTTGAGCTGAAACAAGATTCCCTTGGATTTCATGGAGGGATATTTGCCATAACTACCATGGTAGTACATGTAACGTTCTGGATGTGCCAAAATGGGGAAATAGCCATGTCGAGCAATTTCTTCTACTGAAATATCAAAATTGAAGGATGGTTGCAAATAGGACATTTCTATAAGCAAATAGTCCGAACCCAAAGGCATCACCTGTTTTTCCTGTAGTATGTTTTCGAAATTATCATCGATCATATGCTCTGCGGCATAATCGATTTTAATATCGGACAAATCCTTTTTTTTGATTCCCTCCAAAAGCTGGTCATAGGAATTTTTAATGGTCTTTGGGGTATTGTCGTAATGGTTATGCATAATATGGGGCGTACACCTAAAATTGGTAACACCCATTTCCGAGAATGTACGAATGAGTTCCAGGGAGTCCTCAACCGTTTTCGCCCCATCATCGATGCCCGGGAGTATATGATTGTGTATATCCACAAGACCGTGCAAGTAATCGGCCAAATAAACCTTCTTTTGGAAAAAACTGATCATGCATAAAATTTGGACTGCAAAGATAAAGCTTATGTGCTCTTAATTGCTATGATGAAGATCAATTGCTGATTTCCCATGCCGATATATAAAAAAACCGACCCATTACAGGTCGGTCCTAAAGATTCGCTACTTTGTATTTTTTCTAACTAAACTTCTGCTAAGTTACCATTTGTGAACATGCATAGCGGTTAACAAAAGATCAAAAAGGTTAATGAAAGATTAATAGGGTTAACCATTGGGTAATTAGCTGATATATTTTTGTTTATTTAGCGGTATGCTGACCAAAAGAAACCTCTATCTTTTAATTTTTATTGTGGCCGTAATAGGCCTTTTGGTAGTACAGTACCAATATTTGAGGGTTGGACTGGGGCTGGCACGTGCACAGTTCTCCGATAAGATTGATAGGGCCAGGGAGAATATCAACAGCGAACTTTTCGAGGTCAATTCTCTGACCTATACGCTAGGGAATGCCATCCAAAAAGATACCTCCGAGGTGAACATTGGATTGGACAGCCTTGAAAAGGCCTCCAGATATTATTTAAATGATTACATCTCTTACCAATTGAATGTTTCCGGTATAGATGCCCCTTTTTCCTATACGCTCTATTCCCGGGATTCCATTACCTATTTAAGTTCCGAAAGGCCGCACCTCAATGCAAAGGAAAACCTGACCTACCCCATAAGGGTCAAAGGATATCTGCCCGATTTGCTCCAAAAGGAAGTGATCCTGGAAATCGGTTTTGAGGACTTGAACAACTACTTTTTAAGGCAATTAAGAGGACTTATAATTCCTGGGCTCTTATTTCTATTGATGATAATATTTGTGGTCATATGGGTATTGAGATCTTTTTATTCCCAAAGGAGCATCATCACCACGACCAACGATTTTATCAATAACCTGACCCATGAACTGAAGACCCCTGTTTTTTCCATTGGATTGGCCACCAAGATTTTGTCCGAGGACCTTCCGGAGAACAAAAAAGCAGTGGTGGAGCTTATCAGGACGGAATCTGATAGGCTGAAAACACATATCGATAAGGTGTTGGAACTGGCCAGTATGGAATCGGGCAAGAATCTCCTGCAATTGAAAGAAATTGATTTCAAACCGGAACTGGAAAGTATGTGCAATGACTTTTCTTTGCTATCCGAACATTATGGCCAAGTGGACTTTTCCTGTGAACTGGAAGATGGTCCGTACCCCATCAAAGCGGAAAAGTTCCATTTGCAAAATGTTATAGGCAACCTGTTGGAGAATGCCCGAAAATATTCAGATAGACCCATTATCAAATTAAAGGCGATAAAGAACAAGGGGTGGCTGGTAATCACCATATCGGATAACGGCCAAGGCATTGCTGCCGATGACCTCAATAAAATTTTCAGAAAGTATTATCGGGTCAAAAATGGTGATATCCATAAAGTGAAGGGGTATGGCCTGGGATTGTATTACGTTCAGAAAATTATTAAAATGCACCGGGGAAAAATCACGGTGGAAAGCGAATTGGGAAAAGGAACAACATTTACCCTATCCCTTAAACTGACCAAAAATGGATAAGATGTATAAATTACTTTTGGTAGAGGACGATAATTCTTTGGGATACCTGCTATCCGAATATTTGGGGATGAAGGACTTTGCCGTTACCTGGGCAAAGGATGCGGCCGAAGCCATCGTAAAAACAAAGACCAATGTATTCGATCTGGCCATTTTGGATGTTATGCTGCCGGATATGGACGGTTTTGAGCTCTCGCAAAAAATTAAGGGCGTCAACCCGGAACTTCCCTTTATTTTTCTAACGGCACGTTCCCTCAAAATAGATGTATTGAAAGGTTTTTCCATGGGCGCCGTGGATTATCTCAAAAAGCCTATCGATGAGGAAGAATTGGTGGTGCGAATCAATGCCCTGCTATCTCGTTTGGTGCAAGATCAAGAGGAAGAGGAGCATGTTTCGCGCTACGAAATCGGGGATTATGTATTGAACATGGACAATTTTGATCTCAGTTATAAAGGCCAGCCGATCAAATTAACAGGTAAGGAGTTTGACCTCTTGGCGCTATTGGCCAAAAACAAAAACCAATTGTGCACCCACAAGGAAATACTTACCACGGTCTGGGACAAAAACGATTACTTCAACAAAAAGAGTTTGAATGTATTTGTTTCCCATTTGCGAAAACACTTGGGAAAGGATCCGAAACTGAGCATTGTTAATGTGAGCAGAAGGGGTTTTATGCTCCGTATAGAAGAATAGTAAAATACTCTGGCCTGGTTTTTGAGCCTATTTTTTTGAACCTGATTCCCCTTTAAGTTCTATGTTCAAATTATTTAAAAAGAGCCCCAAAAAACCCAATTTGCATCAATTGGACAACCTATATGGACAAACAATCTGTAAATGTCCCTTGATGGAACAGATATCCTATTGCAAAAGACTTATTGAAAGTTCAGAATTCCATTTGTCACAATCTTCAAAGAGTGATGATACCCATCATTTTCAGCGTTTGATGGAAGCAGCACACATTGAATTAAAGCTATTGCAGGCAAAGCGACATGGCTAATTTGCTTTTTTCGTTTACATTGCCCTCAATCTTACTAGGCACAGCTTTAAAAATTTAGTATGTTTAAGTTTCAAAATCAGCGACCATGAAAAAATCGATCCTGCTACTGGCCATATCCTTAATTTGTATCAATTCTTTTGCGACGGAAACCAAGCTTATGGTTCGTGCCAAGGCCAAAGATGCCAAGTTTGTGGGCAGCTCTATTGGAGGAGCCTATGTTATGGTGCGCAACGCCATGAACAATAACATCCTTGCAGAAGGCCTTACCACTGGCAGTACGGGAAACACCGATCTTATAATGAAGAGTTCCCATGATCGATATACACAGCTTTCGGAAGAGTCCACTGCCGGTTTTATGGCCGTAGTGGATATAGACCAACCTACCTTTGTGCGCGTAGAGGTCCTATCGCCAATGAACAGGAAAAATGCGCAGGTACAGGCCAGTACCGAACTTTGGCTCATTCCGGGCAAGGATATTTTGGGCGATGGCATCGTGCTGGAGATACCGGGTTTCATAGTGGATATCCTTAAACCCAATACGCATCAATACATTGCGTTGGAATCCATACCCGAGACCGGTCTGGAAATAGCGGCAAATATTGTAATGATGTGTGGCTGCCCCATTCAGGAAGATGGTATTTGGGACTCCAAACTCATGGAGGTCAAGGCATTGGTATACAAGGATGGTGAACCTTTAGGGGAAATCGCCCTTAAAAACCCTTCACAGAATACATTTACGGGCCAATTGGAAATCACCGAGGCAGGCTATTATCAAATCACGGTGTATGCCTATAATGCAAAAACAGGAAATACCGGGGTGGAGACCATTAACTACGTCGTGCGGGGTTAGACAGCCACGAGGACAATTGATTACATCGTTTTTTGATTGATTTGGTGGGGATAAATTGGTACCTTTTCCGTGCCAAACCAATTCGTGTATTATGCAAAGGCGAGTTTTATCTACCCTATTTGTCCTCACTCTTTTTTTAGCTTGTAATCCTCGCCCAAAGGTCAATCTGTTGGAAGAGGGCATTCCATTGAAAATGGCGGAATACAGGAAGGAACAAGTATCCGATGTTGTCTATTCCCTATCATTTGATATCCCATCGGATAGGCAAGAACCGATTCCGTCAACTTTGCAACTCGACTTGAACATCCATGATCTTTCCCAACCGCTTTACCTTGATTTTAATGCAGATGCATCACTCTTAAAAAGTATCGTGGTAAACGGCCAAGTACAAAAGATTGATCACAAAAAGGAACATATCATTATCACTGAAGATCTTGTCAAGGGCCCGAACTCCATAACCATTGGATTCGATGCAGGAGAACTGTCCCTGAACCGGAACGAGGATTATTTATACACGCTGTTGGTTCCGGATAGGGCAAGCACGCTCTTTCCCTGTTTTGACCAACCCAATATAAAAGCACGGTACCTGCTGGAGATTACGGCACCGGAGGATTGGAAGGTGCTATGTGGTGCCCCTTTGGAAAAAACGACAAAAGTGGGAAATAAGCTGAAACATACGTTTGGGAAAAGTGACCTGATGAGTACTTACCTATTCTCAATGGTGGCCGGGAAGTTCGATTCCATTACGGAGAACCCCGGTGTGTTCGACATGACGATGCTTTTTCGAGAGACCGATTCTACCAAGATCGATTACAGTGTCCCGATCATTTTTGATCTGCACCAACGCTCCATTGACTTTTTAAAGGATTATACCCAATACGATTTCCCGTTTAAAAAACTCGATTTTGCCGCTATTCCTGGATTTCAGTACGGAGGCATGGAACACGTAGGGGCCATCCAATACAGGCAATCATCAATTTTTCTGGACGAGAGTGCCACACAACGGCGCCGAATGGGCAGTGCAAAGCTGATCGCCCATGAAACTTCGCACATGTGGTTCGGTGATATGGTGACCATGGATTGGTTCAACGATGTATGGATGAAGGAAGTTTTCGCCAATTTTATGGCCGATAAGATCATCAACCCCACCTTTCCCGATATCAACCATGCATTACAGTTTATGATGTCCCATTACCAAGGGGCATATGGTGAAGACCGGACAAGGGGGACCAACCCGATCCGACAGCGTTTGGATAATTTAAAGAATGCGGGCAGTCTGTATGGAGGGATCATTTACAACAAGGCACCCATTATGATGCGTCAATTGGAGACCGCCATAGGGGAGAAGGTCTTTAGGGATGGCATACGGGAATATATTTCCAAACATGCATACGACAACGCTACTTGGAACGATCTGGTGACCATTTTGGACAAGAGAACCCCGGTCAATTTAAAGGACTGGAGCGAAGTATGGGTCAATCAATCGGGTAGACCCATCCTCACTGAGCAAATCATTTATCAGGGAAATACCATAAAAAATCTAACCATCACACAACATGCAGAGGACGGTAGCGCCAAATTATGGCCGCAATCTTTTGAGATTACCCTGGTGTACCCCGATAGTACCAGGATTATTCCGGTGACCATCTCACAGCAAGAAGTACGAGTGGATTTGGCAACGGGGCTTCCAAAACCAGAGGCCATCATCTATAATACCAACGCCTTTGGCTATGGTGTGTTCCCGATGGCGACTTCTGAAATGGACATCATTCCAAGATTGGATGATGAAGTGGCACGTGGATATGCCTATCTCAATACCTACGAAAATGCGCTGTCCGGAAAAATTTCACCGTTGCAAACTTTCGATCTGTTGATGAAAGGGGTACGCCAAGAGGAAAACGAATTTGTACACAGTATGCTCTGTGGACAAGCAAGCAGCATTTATTGGAACTTCATGAACGAAGACCAACGTGCGGACAGGCAATTGTCCGTAGAAGCATTGTTATGGGATGAACTGTTTAAAAAAGGGATTGACCCCAATATTAAAAAGGACTTGTTTGGGCTGTGGAAGGCCATCGCATATTCCAAGGAAGCCACAGAACGTTTATACCATGTTTGGGATAAGAGCATTGAGATTCCCGATCTTAAATTAAACCAGGATGATTTTAGCAACATGGCGTTGACCCTGGCACTTTTTGAACATGAAAGCTCCAATGAAATACTGGAGAAGGCCAAAAGCCAGCTAAAAAACCAGGATAAGGTAAAGCGCTTTGAGTTTTTGATCCCAGCGCTCTCACCCGACGAAGCCGTTCGGGATGCGTTTTTTGAATCCTTGCAAGTAGCGGCCAATCGGGAAAAGGAATCCTGGGTAGCCACTGCAGCGGGTTATATTCACCACCCCCTTCGCCAAAAAAGTGCCATAAAGCATGTACCCATGGCTTTGGAACTTTTGGAGGAGATTCAAAAAACCGGAGATATATTCTTTCCTAAGAGATGGCTGTCCGCCACGGTGGGGCAATACCAATCCGAAGAGGCATTGGAGCTCGTGGAGAAATACCTAGAGGATCACCCCAATGTTAATTCTTCCTTAAAAGGAAAATTGCTTCAGGCTACGGACAATCTGTATCGTTTTGTAAATCAGCAATAAACGAATTCCACTCCAGGGATATGTAACCTAAGTTACCGTAGAAAGGTTATAAATAACTGTTTTTCAACATGTTAATGATGTAAATCATAGGATTGTACGAGCCTTGATTCTACCTTAGATGCTGTAATTCTATAAATACGAGTACCATGAAAAAAATTTTAATGTTGGTGTTCGTTGTTCTTGGAACAGTGACACTAATGGCACAGGACAGGGATAGGGACAGAGTCCAAGATCCCGAACAAGATCGAGACCGTTTAATGTTGGTCGATGGCGATGTACTTCAAATTCGTGATCGCGACCAAATTCGTTTGCAAGACCCCATAACTTTGGCAGATGGAACGGTTGTTAACCCCAATGGAACCTACTTTACACAAGATAGGGACAGACTTAGATTAAAAGATGGAGAGTGTTTGGACAATGACGGTGTAAAATACCGAAACGAATATCAGTATCGTTACAAAGTGATGCAATCTGATAAGGGGCTAACCAATGCCCAAGTCCAAGAGCGTAACCAAAATAGGTTCCAGTTGATGCTTATTGACGGGGAAGTTTATCAAATCAAGACCCAATCACAAAATAGATTGCAAGAACGACTTGAGCTTGCCAATGGAATGGCCGTTGATCCAGATGGCACTTACATGACTCGAGATCGTCAGCAACTAAGGCTTCAAGATGGTGAATGTTTGAACTTAGCAGGTGAGAAATTCACCAATATGTACAAGCATCGTAAAATGATGATCAACAAGAATATGAAATCCATCAAAAACATGAAGTCAAAAAAATCCATCAATAAGACCGCCCTTAAGAAAAAAGGAGGTCAAATTATGTGATGGAACTGGGTTCGGGGCTTGGTCGTTGGCCAATGGCCAAGCCCTTTTTTCTTATCAAAATATATAAGCCATGAAACGTTTGCTCTTGTTTTGGGGGCTGTTCATATCGATGGCCCCGTTGATGTTCTCGCAAAAAACGGATAAAGATAGATCCGAAAAGGAAGACTCTTATATATTGATGGACTTAAGTTATATCAACGACGCCGTTTTTATGGGCCGACGGGATTCCATTGCGGCACCTTATATACTGCCATCCATTGGATATTATGACAGATCAGGTCTCTTTGCGGATGTAACGGTTTCTTACCTTACAGGCTCGGAGGAACAGCGAGTCGACCTTTTCTATATTACCGGAGGGTACCTTTTCGATGCCGATAATTGGAGCGGAGGAATTTCCGGAACTGCTTACTTTTACAACGATGCCAGTTATAACGTACAATCCGAAGTGGTTGCGGATATTACCGGCCTCCTTAGTTACGATTTTAAATTAATGGAGCTTTCGCTATATGTGAGCTCTTATTTTAACAAGAACAGTTCACCGGATATTTTTTTGGGCGGTATACTGGACAGGACCTTTTACGCCATGGACCGGCACTTGTTGATCTCCCCAAGGATTTCAGCGTTCGCAGGGTCACAGTATTTTTATGAGGAATATTATACCACGAGTCGATTGGGCAACCGTAAAAGCGGGACCAACGGACAGGGGAGTGGTCAAGGGGGCAGCACGGAACCGGTTACGGAGGTTACCACCGTTGAAATATCGGAGGCTTCCGAGTTCAATATCCTAAACGTGGAACTCAGTGTGCCGTTACAGTATCATTTTGATCAGTTTATTGTATCATTTACGCCTACTTGGGCGTTTCCACAGACCAGTGCCACCCTTACTACCGATACGGATGTTTTTCAAGAAGAACTGGATAACGTTTTCTATTGGTCGGTGGGCTTAAGTTATTGGTTCCATACCAATAAGAAGGATTAAACGATCTTATCGCTTTGGCAAATAAAGTTTAAAGGTTTTTTGTGCAGTTGTAATTTGATCCAAATGGCCCATAAATGTTTTGTCCTTCATTAAAAAATGGATGTGTACAAAACTATCCGTATGGGTAAAAATGCCCTGATGGTTTTTTGAGTAGAATCCGATCAATTCCCCTTTGGTATCCTTGAAAGAAAATTTCTGGGATTTGACACCCTCCCTATAGCCATCAACTTCCGGTAGCCTGGGCGTTACAATATGGGCCGTAAGATCATCAAAATTGCCAGTTACCCTGAACGGGAAAGCTTGATTGGAATCCAGTCCATATTCCTGTGCAATCTGTTCCACTTTTTGTTGAATGTCGCCAACGCTGTTGAATACTCCTTCAATCTTGAACATCTTCCATTGGTCCACACTTCCATACACAAAAAAAGGGGATTTGATGTCCCAACTTTCACCTACTTGATAAGCACCTTCCGTAAAAGCGGATGCATAATAAGGATGGCCATCCACCACGGTGATCTCACCTTTCATTTTATCATATGGTCCCATTCCATAAAGGTGTTTTTTGTTGGAAAGGGTATCCAGCCAAATATGAATGTCGTAGGTGTTTCCCATATCCTTCATGGCGCCAATGGGACGCACTTTTGAGGATTGGGCGTGTAATTGGGAAAAAAACACAATGGATAGGAATGCAAGGGAAAGATTTTTTAATGTCATCTTATGAATTATAGAATTATGTTGAAAAGATAGCCCGAAACAATGATACAGAGCATGACGACCCCAAAGAATATTCCAATAAGCTTCAAGCTCATCACTTTTTTGAGCAACATGGCCTCGGGCAGTGATAACCCGACCACGCCCATCATAAACGCAATGGCCGTTCCTAAAGGAATGCCCTTGTCCACCAAAACCTGTACAATGGGCAATATACCAGAAGCATTGGAATACATGGGGACGGATAAAATGGTGGCAATAGGGACCGCAAAGAGGTTATCCTTGTCCATGTATTTTTCAAAGAACCCCTCGGGCACGTAGCCATGCATAAGCCCGCCGATGGCAATCCCAATGATCACATAGGGCAGTACTCCTTTTAAAATTTTAATGGCCTCGGCCCAAATTACCGGTAATCTTTGGCGAAAGCTTTGCTTTTCTTCCTCAAACTTTTCTTGATCTTTCTGTGCATTGGCCAATACTTCTTTGACCCATGGGGTAAGTAAGCTTTCCAGTTTAAGTTTTTGGAGTGTGAGCCCTGAAACGGTTCCCAGTAACACCCCGCTAAGTACATAGAGTATAGTGGTTTTAACTCCAAACAATCCTATAAAAAGACCAATAGCTACCTCGTTTACCAATGGTGACGTGACCAAAAAGGCAAAGGTGACGCCCAAGGGGATACCGCCCCGGACAAACGCGATGAACAAAGGCACAGAAGAACAGGAGCAAAAGGGTGTCACCACCCCGAACAGACTCGCCATCAGGAATTCACCGCCATATAGTTTTTTTCTGGAAAGATAATTTTTGACGCGATCGATAGGAAAATAGCTGTTGACGATACCCATTAAAAACACAACCGAGAACAACAACAGCAATATTTTGATACTGTCATAAATAAAAAAATCCAAGGCTTGGGCCAAATGGGCCTCACGGTCCATCCCCAACACATCGTAGGTGAACCAATGGGCCATATTTTCTAGCCAGTCGAACATGGTGGTTAAAGTTGGTTATTGTAGGGCAGCGAGTACTTCTTCCTTGGAGGGTACTCGACCTTTTATAACTACATTTCCATCGATTACCAGGGCTGGTGTGGCCATTACATTGAATTTCATGATATTGACGATATCCTCCACTTTCTCAATAGAGGCATCGATCTTGTTTTCGTCAATCACTTCTTTTACAACACTTGTCAGGTTTTGACACTTGGGGCAACCAGTACCCAAGATTTGAATGGAACGTTTCATCGTAACTAATTTGTGTATGTTGAAACCAGTATTCTGATTTCATCGCTAATTTACGATGGTATAAAACTGCATACTGTGATATATGTCACATAGTAGCTTAAGGAGGAAAAAATTTTTGGCAACTACTTTAAAATCGAAAACTTAAACCGGAATGAAAGTTGATTTTATTTTGGTTGCAATAAGCAAAGGTAAGAAATGAGTTTACCAATATTTAACGTGAGCCTTTATACCAAATACTCTTTCAATACCTCAATTTTGGAAGATTTTCTCAATCTTGCCAAAGCTTTTACCTTTATTTGTCTTACCCTTTCGGTTGTCAAGTCTAAATTAAGGGCAATTTGTTCCAAACCCATGGTATCATTGATTCCGATTCCAAAGTACATTTTAATGATATATGCTTCACGATAGGTCAGTATTTCCAAAATATCATTTAGCTCTAATTTTAATGAACCTTTGAGCAAGTTTTGTTCCGGGCCAATGGTATCATCAGAATGCATGATATCGTGTAAGTTGAAACCCTCCTCCCCAACGTTTAACGATTCATCCATGGAAATGGGCCAAGAAGAATGTTTTAAACAAAGTCGTATCTCTGCTAGTGATGAATCTATTAATTCGGATATTTCTTCTGCTGTTGGAGGTCTTTGGTTGACTTGTTCGAAATGGGAAGAAGCCTGGTTAATTTTATTGATGACATTTATTTTGTTCAAGGGTAACCTGACCATTCTTGATTTTTCGGATAGTGCCTGTATGATGCCTTGACGTATCCACCATACTGCATAGGAAATAAATTTAAAGCCACGGGTTTCATCAAATTTTGTGGCGGCTTTTACCAATCCAAGATTCCCCTCATTGATAAGATCGTGAAGATTCATACCTCTTGACTGGTATTGTTTGGCAACCGAGACCACAAACCTCAAATTGGCGGATACTAATTTCTCCAATGCAGGAATATCCCCATTTCTGATTCGAATTGTTAATTCGACCTCTTCTTGCTCGGTAATCATTGGGATACGGCTTATATCACTAAGATATAGGGTAAGGGAAGGGGTATCCCTTTTGGTAATCTGTTTTGATATGGATAGAGGTCTCATAGTATTTCTTTTGTATTAGGTCTTAGTCCTTACATAAATGAGGTTTCCATTACCCTTGGGATTTTTTCTGGAACCTATTTCTATTTGACCCAAGGATTTGACCATGGGTGTCAGTTTTCGGAATCCGTAATTTCTTGAATCAAAATTGGGATGCTTTTTTTGGAGCAGCGTACCAACCTCGCCCAAGAATGCCCAGCCTTCTTCATCCTCCACGTCTGCAATGGTGGTAAGAATCAGGTCGATTACCTTTGGGGTGATTTTGTCAATTTTATTTTTATCGTTCTTCTGCAGAGTGTTGGATTCACCTAATTGGGGTTTATGCAGTATTTCCAGATAAATAAACTTATCACAGGAAACTATAAATGGGTCCGGCGTCTTTCTTTCACCGATACCAAATACGGTCATTCCAGCTTCTCTTAGGCGTATGGCAAGTCTTGTAAAGTCACTATCACTGGAAACTAAGGCAAAACCATTTACCTTTCCAGAATAGAGGATGTCCATCGCATCTATGATCATGGCGCTATCTGTAGAGTTTTTGCCTGTAGTGTACCCATATTGTTGAACTGGGGTAATGGCATTTTTAAGAAGAACATCTTTCCATTTAACTAAACTTGGTTTAGTCCAGTCCCCGTAAATCCTCTTAATGCTGGGGTTGCCATATTTTGCAATCTCCTCCAACATTTCTTTGACATATTTAGATGGAATATTATCGCCATCTATTAATACGGCAAGGTTTAAATCTTTATCCATAAAATTACTCCTCGTTCCTTTTCAAGTACTCATTTTTATAGACCGCCTTTGCAAGAAGCTCTCTTTTTTCCTTGGATTTTTTGGTAAATTCTTGATTGCTCCTAATGTTTTTTAATTGTTTAGTGTTTCGAACTTTATTTCTATATCTTTTTAAAGCTCTTTCTATGTTTTCACCAGGAACCAATTTAATTTTAAGCATATCTGATTTTTAAAGTATTATTTTGAATACGGCCATAGAACAATACTTTTTTCAAGCATGGTCCTTTTCAAGAAATATGGGGATTCCTTGACCAGTACAATTTTAGACTTAGGCATCACTGGCCCTTGATGAGGCTATTGTTTCAAGCAAAAAATACTAAGAAGCGGCTCTGGGTAATGGGAAATATGTAATGAAGAGCTATCTTTTTATTTAAGGATTGGAGCAATCGTTGTCCTTAATACATAATGGAATGTAAAGGAAAGGATTTAAATTGAGAGTAAACCTGTTTATTCCATTTATTTTGAAGGGATACCCTCTATTTATTGTTGAAAATAAACCTATTGACGCTCGTTGTTTGATTACTTTCCGATACAGAAGTTACTTTTCCTTATTTTATAGGGTTTCCCAGAGTTTTGAGGTGTAATAGAGGTGTAAAAAAGTTAAGATAATCAAACATTGTTGATGTCTTTTAAGTTATTCAAAATGAAATTCATTTACTGTAGTACTCCATAATTGAGAAGACAGGAATAGGAAAATTTCAATCTCCGATATATGGATGAATTTATAAGTTCTAATTATTGCCGTTTAATTTTAACATAAAAATATAATGTTTGCACGGCACAAATATATAATTTTAACACGTCATGAATATATAGTTTTTATACAACACAAATGTATAATATTAAGACAACCATAAATTAAATGTATATGGCAGCACCTCATGTAAAATTGGCTCGGGCACTGGAAGCTCTTAAAGAATTACAAGATAAGGGCATCACTGCAATCAAAACTTCTGAATTGACTCGGGTCAATCGAGAAAGGTTGACAGAGAATGGATTTATTCGACAAGTTATCCAAGGTTGGTACATTATGGTACCACCGGAAGAACAACAAGGAGATAGTACGTCATGGTACGCCAATTATTGGAATTTTTGTTCACGATATTTGTCAGATCGTTATGGGGACACTTATTGTATCTCGGCCGATCAATCTTTGCTTCTTCATGCAGGTAACCAAACCGTTCCCTTTCAATTGATCATAAGGGCTGTAAATGGCACCAATTCCATTACTAATTTCCTATATGGTACATCTTTGTTCACAATGAAGTCCACTTTGCCGGAAAAGGCTGAAATAATGAATTGGGAAGGTCTGCGCATGCTTACTTTATCGTCGGCCTTGGTCAATTGTTCCCCAACTGTTTTTAATGGCAACAGCCCGGAGGTGAGGAGTGCATTGGCAATGGTATCGGATGCTTCAGAAATTCTTGGTTTGCTGCTCGAAGGTGGACATTCGGTAATCGCTGGTAGATTGGCAGGTGCTTTCAGAAATATTGGACGTGATAAAATAGCGGATGAAATTCTCAAGACCATGAAAAGAGCAGGGTTTGATGTTCGAGAAAGTGACCCGTTCAATGAAAAGTTCCCCGTCCAATTATCGTTAAGGGATAGATCACCCTATGTAAACCGGATTCGATTGCTCTGGCATCAAATGCGAAGTGTTGTGATAGAGAATTTTCCTGATGCACCAGGGTTGCCACAAGATCGGGATAAATACATGAAGGAAGTAGCGGATATTTATGTTACCGATGCATATCATTCTTTGTCCATTGAACGGTATAGGGTGACCATAGAACTTATTGAACGTGTGAGAAGTGGTGATTGGAACCCGAAAGAAAACGAAGTGGACAGAAAACAAAGGGACGCCATGGCTGCACGGGGTTATTGGTTGGCATCCCAAAAGGTCAGGGACAGTATCAAACGGATACTTAATAAAGAGAACGCTGGAAATGTACTGGATGATGACCATGGAGATTGGTACCGTGAACTTTTTGCACCTAGTGTGACCTCGGGTATTCTTAATGCTTCTGATCTTGCGGGCTATCGAAATGATCAGGTATATATAGGTGGATCAATGCATGTGCCCTTAAACAAGGAAGCAATTAGGGATACGATGCCAGAATTGTTCGATCTATTGAAAAAGGAAGAAAATGCAGCTGTCAGGGCAGTTTTAGGGCATTTTATCTTTGTTTACATTCACCCGTATATGGATGGAAATGGTCGAATGGGTAGGTTCTTGATGAATGTTATGCTAGCCTCGGGCGGATATCCGTGGACCGTAATACCTGTGGAGCAAAGGGATGCCTATATGAAAGCCTTGGAAGAAGCAAGTGTTAAAGGCGACATTGGACCATTTGCAAAATTTATGGGATGGTTGGTCAAAGAAGGAATGAAAGGGACCCCAGTGGCAAAGATTTAAAATAAAGTTCAATCCTTAACTTGATAAAATTTTAAGGGGTTATAATAAAAGAAGCCCTTGTTTGTTTTCCGGGACATCGAAAAACAGGGCAGTGCCCTGGGACTTCCTATCAGGACACCGATGACTTCACTCGCTCCACTTTCCGTTCGCTCACTTGCCACCGGGTCTGATGGAGTTCCCAAGGGCCCATGTGGAACCTCTCAAGGCCAGGCCCTGTTTTACCAGTAAATAGGGTATCCATTTCCTTGAAAACCCAAGGGTTTTACTACGTCATGTACCCTCCCGATTTCCTAGTAAAAGCCTTGACAGAACCCCCTTCTTTCATTGTGCCGTGCACGAAGGAAACCAAACGAACGCCCCTTAAAATTTGGGCAACAACGACCAAAGGAACCATGGGGCGATCATTAATCCTTTAAACCTTTATAGCATGGGAAATTTACGTAACAAAGTACAGTTGATCGGTAACGTGGGGCAGGACCCTGTAATCACCGATTTTGAGAACGGAAAGCGCATGGCACGGGTGAACCTGGCTACCAACGAACACTACAAGAACAATCAAGGGGAGCGGGTGACCAATACCGAATGGCACACCTTGATCGCATGGGGAAAGCTCGTGGACATCATCGAGGGATTCGTGGCCAAGGGCAAGGAGATTGCCGTCGAGGGAAAACTTACCCATAGGTCCTACGAGGACAAGGAAGGGAACAAACGCTATGTGAGCGAGATAGTGGTGAGCGAGATCTTATTGTTGGGAGGCAACAATGAGGATTAGGGTATTTGGGCGCTCCATGGTTCGGGGCGCCATATTCCTTTAACTTCCAATACCCAAAAGATGGAACACAAAGTCAATGAAATACAGATCAGTTACCGGGAGAAGCTCGTGACCCTCAGATCGCTCTCAATCACAAATTCCAAGGAAGTGTCCCAACTCCTATATAAGAATTGGGATGCCGATACCATTGGATTGCACGAGACCTTCAAGATCGTACTGTTGAACCGCTCCAACAAGGTCAAGGGAATCTATCCGCTGTCCCACGGAGGCATCACGGGGACCCTGGTGGACATGCGCATCCTTTTTGCCATCGTGCTCAAGACACTTTCAGTGGGGATCATCCTGGCCCATAACCACCCATCGGGACAGTTGAAGGCCAGCGAAATGGACAGACAGCTGACCCAAAAGATCCAACGGGCGGCGCAATTGTTCGATGTCCAGGTATTGGACCATTTGATACTTGCTCCCGATGGCAGCTATTATAGTTTTGCCGATAATGGATTGATGTGATATCCAACAATCCGTACGAAGGGGAATTGTGATAAATGGAACCGATCAGGCCCAATCATTATGATTGGGTTTTTTGTGTTACAAAACTTAACTTTATAAAGAACCAATGATAGTACGGTAAAAACAACCTGATCTGACTTTCCAAAAGTCCGTACAATCTGACGAAATATATAATAAGCCCGTCTTTTTTCAGTGGCATGGCGATGCGTTTTTGTCCCTGCGGGACGAAAAGGAGGAGCAAGAGGATAGCGTGCTCACGCAGCGCAATTGATTCGTTTTCCTTCGGAAAGGCCCTGTATATGAGGAATACAGTGATATCCGTGAAAATAAGGGGGCGTTGTTTTTGACGAAAAAAAGGCCTGGGCCCAGTAAAACCAAGGAATTTTTAACAAAAAAATGGATAAGGGATACGAAAAAGAGAAGTTCAATAACATGGCCATCAAGAAATCAGTGGCCATGCAGTTCAGAAGGTTTTCCAAGAAGTTCGGTAGGTCCAGGTCCATGACCTTGTTGGCCATGCTGGATTTTTTTGAGCGGCACGGCATCTCCCCGGACCAGGAAATGGGGGAGACCATCGCCAGTCTCAAATATCTGATCAAACGTAGGTTCAATGCCATGGTGGCCATCATGCGGAGCATCGAAAAGGAACAGACCCTGCCCACTGTGGGAATGATGCAGGCACTCTTCAATCAAGAACTCGAATCCGATGGGGAGGAATGGGAAGGGGACTTTGATTTTTTCGAGCAGCAATTGACCGAGATGAAAACACCCTCCAATCCAAAGCTATTGGATACAGAGGTTACCGTTTCGAAGATCAGGTACAAACAGCTAGAGGAGCAAATGGAAGAATTAAAAAGTGACTTTGGGTATGTGCTGGAGCATGTGGTCGAGAGCAGAAACCGAATTGGCAAGAAACATTTGATCATGGACCTGGATCCTGAAGCGATTGATAAATATAAACGAAAGCTACGATAGTGGTAATTTTTTGATTTATTGTGCGACCCTAACCTTCTTTGAAAACCATGCTCTGATCAAATCCATATATAGGGATAAAGGAGGCGACCGAAAAATGTCCATACCCAGGAGGAAATATAACATCAATTGAATAAAGCCCAAACCCTTAAAAATTGTCCAATACACTTTACGGGATGGCCATTATTCAAATATTCTTTTGTCAAACAAAAATTCTTGAACTTGGGATATTGATATTTTAAAAAAATCTTTATGGTTGGGGTTGATTAAATAATTATGGTCATATTGAACAACAGCTGAAGGAACTTTTAAAACACAGCAATCTGCAGTGTCTAAAAAATCATCTCCGATTCTCTGAGTACTGACTCTTGGTGGATGAGTGTTCCAATTTTCAGGAATGTCTTTTTGCTCCAATACTTTTATTTGGATATCATCTGGAATGTCGATCTCGATCATTACAAAGTCACTTGGCAATGTGGCCAAAGTCAAATGTACCGCAACCTCTGCCATTGCTAAAGCCCTGCTTTCGGCCGAATAAATGATTTCTCTTCCTTTTGAATTCCATCTATTCCCGTATTTGGCCGCGCCTTTACCATTTAACTCATTCGAGTATTTTTTCTTTGATAGTCTATATACTCTCATTAAGTGAAAATTCCTTGATCAATTCTGTTCAATTCGGCCATTACCAATTCCTTGCCATATGAATCTTTTAATAATTCGGCCGGTTTCAAGTTACCTAAGGCAAACGAAGGGGTATTAAGCCATAAATAAAACTGTTCAGTTGTATCAAAGACTTCTTTGCCAAAATTGGTTACTTCTGCCAACTCAATAATCTTTTCCGTATGAATCGGTTTAAATAGATAATCAGCATCATTTTGATGTCTTTGTAAAGTTTTCTTTGACAAGTTCAAGTATACGGCCCAATCATCTTCAGAAAATGGAGTTACATCCTTTATTTTACTGAATAATTTATAAGTCAGCCCTTTTCTTATGGTTTTGATAATAAGCATTTTATTGTCAAAAAAATCTGAAAAGGTTATATTTTCCGTTCTGGGATTAACCCCAAGGGACTTATCTAAATTTTTGATATAGACTTTGATTGCTTTATTTAAGGCAGTTAATTGCTCAGTTTTTTTTTGATGTTCTTGCACAACCATAATAAGACATTTGTCTTCAAAAATAAGACATTTGTCTATAACCTCAAAACTTCTCGTATTAAATGTGGGCAAATGTTTATCGGTCTATGTATAAATCAGGATTCCTAGGGTTTTATTGGAAAAGGATTGAAAATAGATGGATTTTTTAAGCGATGCCATAGATTGCCAATGGCAAGATTTTTAACGGGTATATTCATGGGCACTTCAAAAATTCACTTGAATCTAATTGCCATCTTGGAGCTTTTCATTAAGGTCCTTGAACCCACGGAACAGTTCCCTTCCGTCTTCCAGGTTCCCATGTTCCTCCAATAAGGTGTTGGTCATACGGTCCCCGGCACAGTCATTGTCCAAGAGCAATCTACCTTTCCCATAGCCACCAATGATTTTCCCCAGTTGGTTGGCAAAAGCAAGGGAATTCAAAACCAATATGTCCGAATCCTTTAACCAGGTCGGAGCCATGACCAATAGCGATAGAAAATCGAACATGCCTTCGACAATGGCCAAATTTTCCTTACCATTCCTTATATGTGTTATGGCCTTGGGCGAGGAGCACAGTTTTTGAAAGCCGTTACGGAGTTCCCATCCACCCTTGGTGTTCTTGAGTCCGATCGCAAAATAGTCCCGGTTTCCCATTTCAAAATGGACCTCTTTTGTATGGGAGCGTGCAATGGTCATTGGGATACACCTTTCCTCCAGATATTGCTCCAATGCAGGATGGGATATGTCCATTACCTCTCCCACAATGATTCCTTTCTTGGTTTTAGCCGTTACTTTGGCCGGGGTAGCTGTTCGTGTTATGGAATAGGTATTTCCATCCAATATCTCCAGTACCTCGGAAACGGAGGAATCGGTGATCTTCATCATAAGGTCGATCAGGTTTCCACCGATGCCCTCACCATGGTCATACCATCTGTTCAAATCCTTGGAGACCTTGAAGGATGCTTGGGTCTCCTTTCGCAATGGACTGAGGAACCATGCCTCCTTTTTCGATTCCCTCGTTGGGAAATTTCCCATGCTTGCCAATGCCGAAATGATGCAAAGCTCGCGCGCCGTTTCACAGTTCATTCTTTTTTCTTTCATGGCTCTGTTTTGAGATGATTTTTGATGATTTGATGACAACTCTCTGGGAGGCCCTATAAATACTAGTGGTTCCCCGGTCATCATTTTGTCATCGTTTCATCATTTTTGTTTTTTTCTTCATGGGCCCTGTCATCATTTTCTATTTTGATGACAGAATGATGACAAAGTGATGACAGGCTTTACCCTTATAAACACTGGAGATTTCTCAATCTGTCATCAAATCATCAAAATTTTGGGACAAAAAATCCTTTTTTATGGTAAAGTACCTGCCCTTGGCGTCCTCGGTATTGATATCACCGTTGTTCCATATGGTTATTTTTTGGTATTTGTTGGAGTTGGGCTGGTTCTCCAGTTTCCAATCTTTTTTCAACAGCCGCCTCAATTGGGTCAAATCGGTCTTGACCCTTGTCCGGTTGAGAAGGTGAAGCGCATCTATGGGGCAAAGGTCCACCGATTCCACATCAAACTTTTCCATGGCACTGATCAATAGGCTGGCCAGTTCTTTTTCCACCCGGTTTCTATTGTTGTACACCAGTTTTCTCAATGCTGGGGTATACAACTCCTTTGGAGTGAACCACATCCTTGATCGTTGTCGGGAATACAGCTCTCTCTCGGTCAAGTAATACAGAAAGTTAGGAATTTCTTTTGTCAATCGTTCCAGATATGCAGTATCCTCTTTTTTGAGTTTGGGTATTTTGCGGACCCAGAACCGTGTCTCATGGGCATCGACCTTGATAAAACTGTCCTCGTTGTTGCTACAGAGGATGAACTTCCCGAAGAACTCCACTTCACGCTTGTCCTTTCCTTTGGCCTCCAGTTTGTTTCTATTGGTGGTACTTAAATACTTTATACGCTCGGTAAGCTCCTCCTTGTTAAACAGCACCTCGTCTATGCATATCAATAATTTGTTGGCCCAATCCGCATTGAACTGGCTTCCAAAACTGTCGTTTGTCAGATAGGTCAGGTTGTTCCCAAAGATTTCCTTGAGCCATTTGAGAAAGGTACTTTTTCCAGTGCTTCTTTCTTTGGATACCAAACATAATATGGGAAGTATCTGCACCGGTTTTTGGTATAATAACTGCAGATAGTCCAATCCCAGTTCCAATTGATTGCCGAAGAGATGTTTCAAAAATGCCATGGTATGTGGGACATCCCCCGCCTTAGGGCTATGCTCCAATGGAGAATAGGTATTGTAAAAGCCGTGATGCTCCTTTTTAAAATCAATATGACTGGGAATGCAGGCAAACCCATCGTATTTGGGTACCTTTCCCAGATAGTCCTTGCCATGGTCCTGTTTGATGATATGCTCGTTCCAGGGTACCAACAGCTTATTGAAGTGTCCGGATATAGTGGGTGTCTGGACCAGCTTGTAAAAAGTGGTCCCGACCCTGATGTAGGGAATATTTTCCATATGAATTGATTTTATGGCTATTGGGAGTTTTAGCGAGATAAGTAAATACAAAGGGTCAATGGTCATCCTTTTCTAAGGATATATTCAATGGCCTGGTCATTGGTCTCGCAGGTAGATTTCCGATCATTTCTCAGTAACCATTTGTTGAGACGATCGATATCGAAATAAATCAACTTTCCGTTGGGCTTGCTATGGGGTATTTTGCCCGCAGCGGTCAGTTTGTACAGATAGCTTCTGGATATCCCGGTATAATCACAGGCCTCGTCAAAAGTGAGCACCTTTTTTGACCCCAACAAAAGACGTTCGATATTGTTGAGTTTCTCGTTTAATTCAATGTTGTTCATTTTTATCGGATTTAAAGATTATCAATGAACAAAGCGCTTTGTTTCTTATCGTAGAATTCTATGGATAAAAGTATGAATAAAGTACAGTTGAAACCGTGAGGGTACGTAGTGAAATATTCACAAAATACAGATATACAGCGATTTGTGTTGTTTTGATGTCATTTAAACACAAATGATTTCAATGGTCAACAAATAAAATTACCTTATGGTCCAGAAAAATGGAGTTATCAACAATCTTTTTTGGATTAACCTCTAATTTTTGGGTATTTGAGGTTGCGCCTATAGCGGTAAAGACAGGACTTGGATTTATAAATGAAGGCTACTGCATTTTTTCAAGATTCAAATTTGGTAACATTTCTGCAGCTTGCTTCATCTTTTCATCTATGATCTTGGCATAGATTTGAGTGGTCCTGATCTCCCTATGGCCCAATCGCTTGGATACCGTGTAAATGTCCACACCGTTTTCTAACAATAGAACAGCATTGGTGTGCCTGGCTGAGTGGAAGGTAATATGTTTGGTGATTCCAGCATGCATACACCATTTTAATAACTGTAAGTTCATGTGTGCACTGTAACTGAGTCCGTTGAATACCCTGTCTTCAGGTTTCTGGCGCTCACCCAATAAGTCTCTTGCTTGTTTCGATATATATAGGTATTCCGCTCCAGCGGTCTTCTTTTGTTTAAAGACGATCCGATACAAAGAATTTCCATGGTGATCGTTTCCTTCATCACGTACCTCTTTCCATTTGAGCTTGTTGATATCCGACCATCTGATTCCTGTAAGGGCGGAGAACAAGAAGGCTCGTTTGAGCTTTGGAAATCTACATTCTGTCTTGGCCAGATTCTGAAGTTCATGGGATGTGAGATATTCACGGGTGGATTCGGCCATGGTAAAACCTTTGACCTTTTTTACCAAGTTCTCCTTTAAGTACCCTTCGTCGAATGCCGCCCTGAGACATGCCTTGAATTTATTGAAATAGGTATGCTTGGTGTTTTGGGATAGTTTTTTCTCACATTTGGTAATCGCAACCGTATCCAGATATTTTTTATAACCTTTTATGAAATCCACATCGATGTCATTGAATGTAATGTGCTCCGGACAGTACTTTTTCAAATGGTTTTGAGCAGCATCCCAATTATCATAATTGCCCTTGGTCTCATAACGTTCTTCTTTCTTAAGATCATAATAGGAGAGAAACGAAGTCTTGCCTTTTGAGTTGTTCTCTATCTTGAATTTTCCCTGATAGATTTCAGCTTTTCGAATGGCCAGTATTTGCTCTGCTAACTCGAGTTGTTCCTTGTTCTTTTTCTTTTCGTTAGCTGATTCGGGATGCTGAATCAAATATAATTCTAGGTACTCGTATTCCCTAATGTATTTGGTTTTACCATTAGGTAGTGTTCGGTTTCCTTTGTAGTATTCAATGTACAAGCTCAGTTTTCCTGATGCTAACTTTTTCTTTCTTAGGTGTGCTTTTATCATGGGAAACAAATTTTTGTGTCTCTGGATTTTGAAAAAACAATGAGACACAAATGAGACACAATAAAAGTAAGAAAATGGCTATATTAATGGAAAATAAGATATTTGAAGTTATTAACAAATTATTGATAATCAACCATTTGAATACAAAACGAATTAAATAAAATTACTGACTACTTGCCGATACAGAAATTGGAGAATATATTGCCAAGTAGGTCGTCTGTTGTTACACTTCCTGTAATTTCTCCCAAATGATAAAGGGCTTGTCGGATGTCTATGGACATTAGATCGCTGGACAATTCCATGTCCAAACCTTCTTTAACCTTTTGTATTTCCTCCAGGGCTTTCAACAATGCATCATAGTGTCTACTATTTGTGATGATGGTAGTGTCACCACTCAATGCTCCAGAATCCACAAGAGATAGGAGAGCGTCTTCCAGTTCAGGAATCCCGGTTTTGAATTTGGCCGACAAAAACAACACATTGGGAATCTCTTCTTTTATTTTATCAATTTGAGCCTCATTCAACAAGTCCATTTTGTTACAGATAGGAAGTAACTGCTTATTAGGATAGCGGCTTTGAATTTGTTTCAATTCTGACTTATCGAAATCCATTCCATCGAAAAGATAAATGATAAGTCGTGCTTTTTCGATTTTATCAAAAGTTCGTTCAATGCCTATTTTTTCCACTATATCTTCCGTGTCCCGAATGCCAGCTGTATCAATAAATCTAAAGTTTATCCCCTTTAAGCTGATATGGTCTTCCACCGTATCTCGTGTGGTTCCAGCGATTTCACTTACAATGGCTCTTTCTTCATTGAGCAAAACATTGAGCAAGGTTGATTTACCAACATTGGGCTGCCCCACTATAGCAACCGGAATCCCGTTTTTAATAACGTTCCCGAGAGCAAAGGAGTCGATCAACTTTTTAAGTACCGTGCTGATGCGGTTAAGGAGCTCGTTAAACTGTGTTCTATCGGCAAATTCCACATCTTCTTGGGAAAAATCTAGTTCCAGTTCTATCAGAGATGCAAAGTTCAATAATTCCTGACGCAGTTCCTGAATTTCGTTGCTGAATCCTCCACGCATTTGTTGCATTGCGATGTCGTGGGCCGCTTCACTATCACTTGCAATAAGATCGGCCACAGCTTCCGCTTGGCTCAAATCCATTTTACCGTTAAGGAAAGCCCTCAAAGTGAATTCCCCTGCAGAGGCAGAACGGCAGCCATTTCGTAACAATAGTTGTATGATCTGTTGTTGAATGAAAGGAGAACCGTGACAGGAAATCTCCACAACATTCTCACCTGTATAGGAATGTGGTCCTTTAAAAATGGAAACTAAGGCCTCATCCAGTATTTTATCGCCATCAATAATATTACCTAAATGAATGGTGTGGCTTTTCTGTTTTTCCAGTTTTTTTCCTTTGATCGATTTAAAAAGTTTGTCCACCAAAGTAATTGCATCTGGTCCCGAGACCCTAATTACGGCAATCGCCCCAGTTCCTGATGGGGTTGCCAAGGCCACAATGTTATCTGTATACGACATGGGCACAAAAGTACGAATTAGCAGCTTTTTGTAACATTTTTAGTGTTTTGTATACTAATAAGTTGAATCATCAAAATCAAAAAAAATGGAAGTCATTAATCAAAAAGCAGTTAGAACGGACAATACGTTATTGGCCATTACGCACCTTACCCAACTTTTAGGTTATGTTATAGGCTTTGGAAGCCTTATAGTTCCCTTGATTATTTGGTTGTCTTCCAAAGATAAAGTTGAGGGAATGGACGAACATGGTAAGGCCATTATAAATTTTCAAATTAGTTTGATACTATACATAATCATCAGTATCCCTGCCATTCTACTTCTGGGATTGGGGATATTGGGCTTGATAGGAGCCGGTATTCTTGGATTTATTATGCCAATAGTTAATGCTGTAAAGGCCTCGAACGGAGAATCACCTTCTTATTTTATGACGATTAGGTTTATATCATAAAAACAAAAAGCTGGAACAATGTGTTCCAGCTTTTCTTTATGGTTGAAATAGTTAGTTTAATTATTAAGCATAACGGGCATTACCAACATGGTAACGTGTTCGCCTTCATCCAAACCATCAATTGGGGTAAGGATGCCTGCTCTGTTCGGTAAGCTCATTTCCAAGGAAACTTCATCGGAAGACAAATTATTCAACATTTCCAATAGGAACCTGGAATTGAAACCAATTTGCATATCGTCTCCTTGGTATGCACAAGACAATCTTTCCTCTGCTTTGTTACTGTAATCCACATCTTCCGCAGAGATATTAAGTTCTGCACCTGCAATCTTCAGGCGGATTTGGTGTGTTGTTTTGTTGGAGAAAATGGAAACCCTTCTCACGGAACTTAGGAATTGATTCCTGGCTATGGTAAGTTTATTAGGGTTTTCTTTTGGTATTACCGCTTCGTAGTTCGGATATTTCCCATCGATCAATCGGCATACCAATTCGGTATTGTCAAAATAGAATTTTGCGTTGCTATCATTGTACTCGATGGTCACTTCGGATTCGGAGCCAGCCAAAATACCTTTTAACAAGGTTAATGGTTTCTTGGGCATAATGAACTCCGCTACTTCGGAAGCTGTTACATCTTGACGTTGATATTTCACCAATTTGTGCGCGTCAGTTGCCACAAAGGTCAAATTCTCTGGAGAGAACTGAAAGAATACACCGCTCATTACCGGGCGAAGGTCGTCATTTCCGGCAGCAAAGATGGTTTTGTTAATGGCCGTTGCCAAAATATCGCCCAAGAGGGTAGTGGAACTTGGGTTGGATACTTCCACTGCTTTTGGAAATTCCGCACCATCGGCATAGGCCAAGGCATATTTACCGTGGTTGGAACTGATTTCCACTGTGTTATTGTCCTCAACAACAAAGGTCAAGGGTTGTTCAGGGAAAGTTTTTAGGGTATCCAAAAGTAAGCGAGCAGGAACGGCTATGGTTCCTTCAGAATCGGAATCTACTTCCAAAACGGTACTCATGGTGGTTTCCAAATCGGATGCGGAAACCGTTAACTTACTTTCTTTAAGATCGAACAAAAAATTATCGAGGATGGGCAAGGTGTTACTGTTGTTGATAACTCCTCCCAAAACCTGCAATTGTTTCAATAAATATGTACTGGATACAATAAACTTCATCAACGAAATACTTTAGTATAGTTGCCTTTTCAGCAATTTATGCCTGTATAAGGACCTGTAAAATCAATAAAAACAAATATATCCCAAATGGATTTAGCAAAGAAACAAATTTATCAACATCTAAGCTGTAAATTTTCGTTTTCTATAATAGCCGAAGAACAATCCGAACAACAACGTTAAAACTACTGGAAATCCAATGTTTACAAGCTGCCACTTGGTTTTTTGTTCAGTAATTTTTTTAACATCCAAAAGTGGGATGGATACTTTCTTGTTTCTAATGTTAATAAGCCCAGTATTGTCCAAGAGGTAATTTGTGCTGTTGACCAAGAATTCCTTGTTCCCATAAAAGCTATTGGTCCATTTGTCGTACCCTAATTCCAATGGTCTGCCATTGCGCAGTTGGTTTTTAATAACATCTCCGTCCGAGATAACGATCATCTTGTTTTCGGGACCCTCCTCCAAAGTATTATGCAACTTCAATGGCTTTACCCTGTTTTTGTACATGGATGTAAAATTCCCTTCAATCATTACAGCTAAAGGAAGATTGCCATTTGTGTAAGTTTCTCTGTCCGGCTGTTGGTTGATCATATCCAAACTAACCACTCTGGGTATTCCATCGGTTTTGGAAAGCGGGGAACTCTGCAATAGGATGGTCTTTTTATAGTCGTTTTCCAATACATCCATTGGACTGGTAAACTGTAATCGGACAGCTTCAATATTGGTGTTTATAGGGTGATTGTTCTGTGAAAACACCATTGGGTAATAAAACCAAGGTAGGGGATTGTATTGTGAATCATTCCCTTCTCCTGTGGCCAAAACAATTTGGGTAAAATAGAGATCGTTCACTAAAACTGGATTAATTCGCACCCCATATTTAAAGAAAAAGTCTTTCAAATTAAGGTCTTTTGGAATGGCGATGGCCTCTCCGCCACCGGCATAAATACTGTCCATTTCCATGTTGACCTGATCTATCATCCATATGGATTTGCCACCCTGAACCATATATTGGTCCATTACATATTTTTCTTGGTCGGTAAATGCTTCTGTTGGTTTTGCAATCAGGGCGAGGTCAAAGCTCTTTAATTGATCTAAAACATTTTGTGGATTGGAAGCTACGGAATCCAAGGTTATGGCGCCAATGTTATAGTAATCCCGAATGGTGGTAAGGTAATCGGCAATAAAAATATCCTCTAGTTCGCCATTTCCTTTGATAACGGCGATACTCTTTTTTTCTTCAATGCTCAACTTGGTAAAAGCATCGGCAAAGGCATACTCCAATTGCTGTACCGAATTGTTGATGCGTTCTTCAGCTGTGGAGCCTAATTTATTCTTTAGTAGAGGCACTTTCACCGTTTGGTCGTTGTAATTGACCATGGCCCAAGGAAATACCAATTCGTTGGATACCTTTCCATTTTCCTCTACAGTGACATTAGCTGGTTGTAACCCTAAGCTTTGTAATTGAGCGACCGTTTCTTGTGGATTTTCACTATCCTCCATAGGGTCCACCAAATTATATTTGATGTTACTGTTTTTGGCTTCGAATGATTCCAACAGTTGAATTGTCTCTGTTTTTAATTTAGAGAATTCTGCTGGAATGTTGCCATCTAAGAGTACATCAACAATCACCGGAGTTTCAAATTTTTGTACTACCGCTACGGCAGGTTCCGACAGCGTATATCGTTTATCCTCTGTAAGATCAAAACGGGTGTATACAAAACTGGCCAATAAGTTGATGGCCACTATGGCTACAATTACTTTTAATATGGTTACAAAAAACTTTCCCATTATCTAGGCAATTGTTTTAAACGTTGAAAAGTGAGGTATAGGAATAATAAGGTCAAAGAGATAAAGTAGACCAAATCCTGGGTATCAATTACACCTCTGGCGATGCTGTCAAAATGTGCTTTTGCTCCGAGCGATTGTATGGTTTGTTGTGTTTCTCCATTCGTAAACAGCGAAGAAGCGGCATCAAACCCATTAAAAATCAGAAAACAGACCAAAATACCCACTAAAAATGCTATGATTTGATTATCCGAAAGGGTAGAAGCAAATATTCCGATGGATGTGTAACACGCCATTAAAAACAGCAGTCCAAAATAAGACCCTAAAACAACTCCTAAATCGTAATTGCCCTCAACCATGCCCAATCCAGATATGGCAAATACATATATAATTGTCGGAATCACGGCAATGACACACAATAGAAATGCGCCCCAAAATTTACCGAGGACCAATTTCCAAATGGAGATGGGTTTTATCAATAATAATTCGAGCGTTCCCATTTTTCTTTCTTCGGAAAAGCTTTTCATTGTGATTGCGGGTACCAAAAAGATGAAAATCCAAGGAGCCAATAAAAAGAAGTTGCTCAAATCGGCAAAGCCGTAATCAAAAATGTTGTATTCTCCTTTGAACACCCAAAGAAATAGCCCGTTGAGCAGTAAAAACGAACCCACGATCAAGTAACCTATGGGCGATGTAAAAAAGGACCGTACCTCTCTCTTAAAAATTGCGAACATTAAGATGGGTTTGATGATTGTATTTTATGAACACTCCAAGCCTCTGGTTTGTCGGCAAACAATTTTTTGGTGTTGCCCCAAACCCCTTTGAAGAAATCGGAATTCCTATAAATGTTCAGGTGCGATTCCGTATCCCAAAAACTGTAGGTGAAAAATATGTTGGAATTATTGATGTCCTGATACAATTCTACCATATTACAGCCTTCAAAAGCCAAAATACTATTTTTACTTTCTTCAAAGATTCGCTCAAAACTAGCAATATTTTCGGGTTTAAAAGTCAGTTTTACAATGCGTATCAACATTTACAAGAAATTTATGGTTACCGTGTCCCTGTAATTCAGTCCTAGAAGAGAGGACGCCCCCCCAACAGAATTCAGGTCACTTTTAAAAATGGCAAGTTCTATGTAGCCTGCGGAATTGAACAAGGCCAAGGCGTCACCGGGTCCTTTGCGCTGATTCCGTTCCAAGTTATAATTGATGATGCCATTATAACTTTGATGTACATGTCTTATTTTGGTTGTCCGCGCAAGGATTTCAAAATCTCGACCACTACGATAGGCTTCGAATAAGCTTTTTTGGATATTGGTGACCACATTGCCGTAATTGTCTATGTAAATTACATTGCCCGTAATGGTTTTACCCTCGTTGGTTATCCTTGGTTCAAAATCACGTAATTCCTTTAAACCCTGCAATGGTCTGCCTATAACTTCCAGTTTACCTCCACGGGCAATATGGCACGCAACTTGAACAAAAATATGGAGTACAGGAAAGGCCGTGGTTTCTGTATTGGGCAGATTAATTTCTACCACTTTTTCTGGATGTACCTCAGAAGTTATTAAAGAAATCACCCCGTTGTTGGCGCTCACAAAATAGTGTCCATCTACCTGCACAACAATATGTTCGTTTTCGGGCGAGATTTCCGAATCCACACCTACAATATGAACCGTTCCCTTTGGGAACGAACGATAGGCATTTCTAAGGATATAGGCACATTCTTGAATGTTGAATGGACTAATGGCATGCGAAATATCAACAACCGGTATATCGGGAAGGTTGCTCAGTATTGCCCCTTTTACAGCACCAACAAAGTGGTCTTTGTATCCAAAATCGGTAGTTAAGGTTATGATTGACATGCAATACTGTTGATATGTTTTTCCGCGTTCAAATTGATTTTTAGTTAAGTTTGTTTGGTAAAATTAGTCAAAAAAGAAAGAATAAAATTCTTTTAAAACAACTGTAACACCTCACTTTTTTTGAACGAACTAATAATTGAACTTACGGAAATAAGTCCCCAGGAATTTTTTGGGCAGCAAAACTCTAATATTGAGTTGCTCAAGAAGTATTTCCCAAAACTAAAAATTGTGGCGCGGGGCAACAAGATAAAGGTATTTGGTGACGAAGAGCTTTTGGAAGAGTTCGACAAGCGTTTTGATGAACTTACAGGCCAATTTGCCAAATACAATAAGCTGGATGAGAATATGATCGAGCGCGTACTTACCAGTACAAGCAAAGAGGATTACACTTCATCTTCCAGCAGTGGAGATGTGCTCGTGCACGGTGTAAGTGGCAGACTTATAAAGGCCCAGACCGCTAATCAAAGGCGTCTGGTAGATGCCTGTAAAAAGGACGATATGGTCTTTGCTATTGGTCCGGCTGGAACAGGTAAAACCTATACCGGTGTTGCATTGGCCGTAAAAGCACTTAAAGAAAAACAGGTAAGACGAATTATTCTAACACGTCCTGCTGTTGAGGCAGGGGAGAACCTTGGCTTTTTACCAGGTGACCTAAAAGAGAAACTGGATCCCTATATGCAACCCCTGTACGATGCGCTTCGGGATATGATACCTTCTGAAAAGTTGGAGAAATATATTGAGGATGGGACCATTCAGATAGCACCAATGGCTTTTATGCGCGGACGTACTTTGGACAACGCCTTTGTAATTTTAGATGAGGCCCAGAACACTACCCATGCCCAAATGAAAATGTTTCTGACCCGTATGGGTAAGAATGCCAAGTTTTTGTTGACGGGCGACCCTGGCCAGATTGATTTGCCACGCAGGGTAATTTCGGGACTCAAGGAGGCTTTGCTTATTTTAAAGAATGTGGACGGTATCAGCATTATTTATTTGGATGATAAGGATGTGATCCGCCACAAATTGGTGAAAAAAGTGATTGATGCCTATCAGAACATAGAGCATCAGAATCAATTCTAGAAAATTATGGGAATGAATACGCTTATGTCCACGGATTTTAATTTTCCTGGGCAAAAATCTGTTTATAAAGGAAAAGTAAGAGAGGTCTACACCTTGGGGAACGATGTTTTGGTGATGGTGGCCACAGATCGTCTTTCTGCTTTTGATGTGGTTATGCCCAAGGGGATTCCATACAAAGGGCAAATCCTAAACCAGATTGCTACTAAAATGATGAAGGACACCGAGGATATTGTTCCCAATTGGTTGATGGCTACCCCGGACCCAAACGTGGCTGTTGGTAAGGCCTGTGAACCATTTAAAGTGGAAATGGTAATCAGGGGTTATATGTCTGGCCATGCGGCACGCGAGTACAAAGCTGGCAAAAGATTGCTGTGTGGGGTGCCCATGCCCGAAGGAATGCAGGAGAACGATAAATTCCCGGAACCCATCATCACTCCAGCAACAAAGGCGGAAAAAGGAGATCATGACGAGGATATTTCCAAAGAAGATATTTTAAAACGTGGTATTGTTTCCAAAGAAGATTACGAAGTATTAGAAAAATATACTAAGGCTCTATTTCAAAGAGGAACCGAAATTGCTGCCAAAAGAGGCCTTATTTTGGTTGACACCAAATATGAATTTGGTAAGACCAAAGATGGCGAGATCGTGTTGATAGATGAAATTCACACTCCGGATTCATCTCGCTATTTTTATGCTGATGGCTACCAAGAGCGTCAAGAAAAGGGCGAGGCTCAAAAGCAATTATCAAAGGAATTTGTGAGACAATGGCTAATTTCCAATGGTTTCCAAGGGTTGGAAGGACAGTCAGTTCCGGAAATGTCCGATGAATACATCGAATCTGTTTCCAACAGGTACATTGAGCTTTATGAAAACATTACGGGTGAACAATTCGTTAAAAGTGATATTTCCAACATCAATAAACGTATAGAGGAAAAGATTCTTCAATATTTGGACAAATAGAAATTATAAAGGTATTTTAAGAACTACTTTGGTCCCATTGGGAGCACCATTTTTATCGGTTTTGTCAAAAATAACCAAGAGCTGCTGCTGAACGGCATGAGAAAAGAGGGTATTGATACGCTTTTGGGTCACTTCCATAACTCTTGATTTCTTTTGGATGTCCATTCCTTTAAATTGATGTGATGCTTGGCGTCCAATACCATTGTCTTCTATGGTGCAAGGTAAAAATACAGCCTCTTTCTTAAAGTGAATTTGTACTAATTTGTTGTCACCATCCTTATTCAACAAACCGTGTATGATTGCATTTTCCACGAAGGGCTGTATCAATAATTGTGGTACTTGTATGTCTTGGGTATCCAAGCTTTCGTCAACGGAGATGTTATAATCAAAAGATTTATTGAACCTTAAAGATTCCAGTTCCAAATAGGTGTTCTGGAACTGTATTTCTTCGGAAAGTGCAAAACCATTCTCATAGGAGCTTTCCAAAGTCTGTCTTGACAACTTAATGAATTTCCCTAAATACTTTATTGCGGATAACCGATTGTTCGAGTTGATTGGATATTGTATGGAATTCAAGGGATTAAAAATAAAAGTCCTTCTAATCTAGGCTTATACGATTACCGAGTATTGAAAACTTTAGAAATGGATACTATCCATCTATCAGTTGATCCTTATTAAAATAGAATTCACCAGTAAAAACTTTATTGAGTTCAAATGATCCCATTGTTTTGGAGTCAACACCATTAGGGCCTTGAAAATATATTTCCGCCTTGTTGAGACACCCTATTTGCAGAGCCCATTTATTTGCGGAAATTAGGGAGTTATATTTAGAATAATCCAGCTTGGCCCAATAAACATCGGTAGGGGAGGTCTTTGTAAAATAACGTTTGGATTTGAAATCGACGCTATCCAATTGTTCGTACGATACTGTATCCAAGTCTGTCTTGAACAATAAAAAAGGCACATCGTAATAGTCCCTTTCCTCTGTATTCTGAGCAAAACCTAAATAAGAAACAAGTAAAATTAAATGTAAGACTCTGGCAATCTTCATTATTTCTAAAGATAGACAAATTAATTATCCATCAGCATAAGTAAAGCTTTTCGCCACCAAATCATTCTTATAACAGCAATGAAACCCGCTTGGATATTGAGTCATTTATAAAAATGATACAGGTATTTTATCAAATCGTTGTATTTTTGATGGATAAATAATAAAATATTTAAAGCTAAATTGATATATTTATGCTAATTAAATATATAAAGCATGGAGAGCTGTCCAAATTGCTCATCTACAGAGTTTACCAAAGCAGGAATAATTAAGAATAGACAACGCTACAAATGTAAATCCTGTGGTTATTATTTTACCGTTCCCAAACTAGGTAAACAAATTGATGATTACTTTGTAAACAAAGCGCTACAGTTGTATTTAGAAGGGCTTACGTATAGGGAGATAGAACGTATTTTGGGTGTTTCACATGTCTCTGTAATGAATTGGGTAAGGAAATACAATATTAAGAGGCCCTATAATTCCAAATACCATCCTACCTATAAGATTTTAAACCATACAGAGCTTCAAAAGTATTTCCAAAACCCTGAAAACCTGAAAGGTGCAGGTCAACTAGTAACAGAGTTAGGGGATAAGTTTATGCTTATAAAATGGGACCGTTTCAAAGATTAAATATAATTATTTAGCGAAAATATATACTGTTTTTTATTTCAGACCTTTTTTTTTAGATGTTCGTAGGGCACATAACAATCTAACATCCAAACTGAAATGAAAAAAATCCTAATTGGAATGGCGTTTTGTCTGCTGTTCGTTCCAAAATCATTTTCACAGGGAAACACCGAATATACCGGAGGTTTCAAAATCAATTTTAACGAAGATGGCTCTAAGTATCTTCGTATGATCGCTTGGGGTCAATTTTGGGCCCAATACAATGATAATGTTCCAGAAGATGTAAGCACCACCAACTTTAGTGTTAGACGAGCCAGGTTGTTGAGCTTTACCCAGTTGAACAAAAAGTTCTTGCTGCTTTCACACTTTGGATTGAACAGTTTAAACGGTAGCAACCTTAGTCCAGTGGGCAAAGGAGAGTCATCCCAGTTGTTTTATCACGCTTTTTGGGGCGAATGGAAGGTTGCAGAGAATTTTTATGCAGGTACCGGACTTCATTATTGGAATGGTATTTCCCGTTTGAACAATAGCAGTACTTTAAATTTTATGACCTTGGATAACAACCGTCAATCTTGGGCGGTACTTGGTTTGAGCGATCAATTTGCGCGTCACTTGGGAGTTTACATAAAAGGTAGGGTAGGCCGATTACAATATCGAGTTTCTTTTAATGAGGCCATTACAAGTACTTTGGACTCAAGCAACGACCCAACACCCAATGGTAGAGCGGTGTATCGTGGTAGAGAGTTGTTAGGCTCCGCCGATGCGGGAAAGGTAATCCAGGGATATTTCGATTATCAATTTTTGGATGAAGAATCCAACTTTCTTCCGTATAAGGTAGGGACTTATTTAGGCAGTAAAAAGGTCTTTAATATTGGCGCAGGCTTCTTAACCCATAGTAATGGTGTTGTTGTTATGGATGGCGCGGGAAATATTGAGGGGGAGAATGTGAATATTCTTGCCGTTGATGCCTTTTACGATGCTCCACTAGGGGAAGACGGTTCTGCAATAACAGCTTATGCAGTATTTCAAAATAACGATTATGGTCGTAACTTCAACCTGGGACCTTATGGTACCGGAAATATGGTATACGGACATGTGGGCTACTTAATCCCGGGTCCTGCAGATAAGTCAAGGGTACAACCTTATTTATCTTACCAAACTAGAACAATAGATGCAATAGATGATAATGCCAATAGGCTGGGACTAGGAATCAACCTATTTATGACTGGTCATCATTCCAAATTAACATTGGAATATGCCAACTCAAAGGTAGGAGCTGGTGACAGTAATGGGGTTGTTACATTGCAAGCACAGATTTACTTATAACTAAACAAACCAACAAATTATGTCAGAAAAACAGAAAAAGGCCACGGCCTACTGGAAAGAGAACTTGAGATATTTGGTCATATTATTGGCTATATGGTTCTTGGTCTCCTATGGAGCAGGCATTCTCTTCAAAGATGCTTTGAACAATATTAGAATGGGCGGATTTAAACTTGGATTTTGGTTCGCACAGCAAGGTTCTATTTATGTATTTGTCATTCTCATTTTTGTGTACGTACGCCTAATGAACAAATTGGACAAAAAATACGGATACAACGAAGATTAACTAACCAACAAAATTTACAATTATGAGTAATGAACAAATATGGACCTACGTCTTGGTCGCATTGTCATTTGGACTATACATCGGAATAGCGATTTGGTCGCGTGCAGGTTCCACCAAAGAGTTTTATGTAGCTGGTGGAGGGGTTTCCCCATTGGCCAATGGAATGGCTACGGCGGCAGACTGGATGTCGGCAGCTTCTTTTATCTCCATGGCAGGTATCATCTCTTTCGCAGGATATGATGGAGCAGTTTACCTAATGGGTTGGACAGGAGGCTATGTACTATTGGCCTTACTTTTGGCACCTTACCTAAGAAAATTCGGAAAGTTTACCGTGCCCGATTTTATCGGAGAGCGCTATTATTCCAAAACGGCGCGTGTGGTTGCTGTAATCTGTGCCCTTATTGTTTCTTTTACATACGTGGCAGGACAAATGAGGGGAGTGGGGATTGTGTTCTCCAGATACCTTGAGGTGGACATTAATACAGGAGTGGTTATAGGAATGGTAATAGTACTGTTCTATGCGGTTCTTGGTGGAATGAAGGGGATTACCTATACCCAGGTTGCACAATATTGTGTATTGATTTTTGCCTTTATGGTACCCGCGATTTTCATCTCCATACAAATGACAGGTAACCCAGTTCCACAACTTGGTTTTGGAAGTACCTTGTCCGATGGTTCAGGCACTTATCTTTTGGATAAACTGGATGGTCTTTCTACAGAACTAGGGTTTGCGGAGTACACAGATGGCTCTAAAAGTATGATAGATGTTTTTGCCATTACGCTAGCCTTAATGGTAGGTACTGCAGGGTTACCACACGTAATCGTTCGTTTCTTTACTGTAAAGCGTGTTAGAGATGCTCGAAAATCTGCAGGTTTGGCATTATTGTTCATCGCAATACTTTATACAACTGCTCCTGCGGTTGCTGTATTTGCCAGAACAAACCTTATCGAAACAGTTAGTGGAAAAGAGTACGATAGCATGCCGGAATGGTTCAATAGATGGGAAAAAACAGGTTTGATAGGGCACGAGGATAAAAACGGCGATGGTATCATCCAATACGTAGCGGCTCCTGAAATTAACGAGTTGACCGTAGATCGTGATATTATGGTATTGGCCAACCCAGAAATTGCAGATCTTCCTGCTTGGGTAATCGGTTTAATAGCCGCGGGTGGTCTAGCAGCAGCTTTGTCAACTGCAGCAGGTCTACTTTTAGTGATTTCTTCCTCTGTTTCCCATGACTTGATCAAAAATGTTCTTAAGCCAGACCTTTCTGAAAAAGGTGAGCTTTGGGCAGCTAGACTTTCTGCTGCTGTGGCAGTAGTTATTGCAGGTTATTTCGGAATTAATCCGCCTGGATTTGTGGCAGCGGTAGTTGCTTTGGCCTTTGGTCTCGCAGCAGCATCGTTCTTCCCGGCTATCATCTTAGGAATTTTCTATAAAAAGATGAACAGCAAAGGGGCCGTTTCCGGTATGATCGTCGGTCTATGTTTGATGCTTTTCTATATGTTAAAATTCAAATTTGGAATATTTGACGGAGGAAAAGAAGCAGTCGCAGGTCTTCAAGAAAGTTGGTGGTTTGGCGTATCGCCAGAAGGATTTGGAACCATTGCGATGATCGTGAACTTTATAGTGGCCATAGTAGTAAACCAATTTACTCCTGAGCCTCCAGAACATGTGCAAGAAATTGTGGAGCACATAAGAATACCTAGTGGTGCGGGAGAAGCAGCATCACATTAATTTAGTTGGTTGTGAAAAAGCGGTGTGGTATAGTTTTACTGCACCGTTTTTTGTAATTTTAAATTGGGTACCGTGCAAATAAAAATGAAGAAAAGGCATCAGCAGAAATTGATACTTATTTCCATAGTTCTGTTTTTTTTATGGAATGTCCCTTTTGTTACCATTTTCGATGGTGATACACATCTTTTTGGCTTTCCTGTATTTTACGTCTTCATTTTTTTAAGCTGGTTGGTGGCAATTATTCTGGCCTTCATTATTCTAAAACGGTTCTATGAGTAATTATGCTGTAGGACTTGTTATTGTTCTGTATTTGGCCATGCTTTTTGTACTGGCCTATTTTGCTGAAAAAAATCCAAAGGGAAAATGGATCAGCAACCCTTATGTATATGCGCTTTCCTTGGCTGTGTACTGCACGGCATGGACCTATTACGGGAGTGTTGGGATAGCATCAAGTTCTGGAATAAGTTTTTTGGCCATCTATCTTGGGCCCGTAATTGCCCTTCCGCTTTGGATTGTGATCATGCGTAAGGTGATACGTATTTCCAAACAACACAAAATATCCAGTATTGCTGATTTTATTTCGATGAGATATGGAAACAATAGATTGTTGGGAGCTTTGGTTACATTCACCTGTTTGTTTGCCATAATCCCATATATTTCGCTTCAGTTGAAAGCGGTTTCCGAAACCTTTTCTTTGATTTCGGCAAAGGATAGTTATGTTTCTACCGGTTTTTTTGATGATTCCACTTTTTATATAGCACTGTTGTTGGCTGTGTTTGTTGCTTTTTATGGAACGCTATCTACAGATACTTCCAAACATAAAAAGGGAATTATAGCAACCGTGGCTTTGGAATCCATTTTAAAGCTATCATTTTTCCTTGCCATTGGTATTTATGTCACTTTCTTTCTGTTTGATGGAACTACGGATATCTTCAATCAAGCCCGCTTACAGGAAAACTTTGAACAGCTCACATCTTTTGGTGGTGTGGAGAATGGCTTTAATTGGCTTTTTACCATTTGTCTATCCTTTTTTGCTATTTTTCTTCTACCAAGGCAATTCCATGTAGCCGTGGTTGAGAACGATAACGAGAGCTACCTCCGAAAGGCCATTTGGATATTTCCATTGTACCTTTTGCTTTTCAATGTATTTGTGATTTTTATTGCATGGGCCGGGAATATTAGCCTGTCAGATATCGTAAACCATGATTATTATTCACTTCTCCTGCCTTTGCAGCAAAATAATTACGGCCTGGCACTTATGGTTTTTATAGGAGGCTTTACTACGGTAATTTCCATGATTGTGGTATCTACCTTGGCACTATCCACCATGGTAAGTAATAATGTGGTGATTCCGTATGGTTTTATTAAAACACTGGTGGAAGGTAATCCTGAAGAAAACACCAAACGGATAAAGAACATTAGGCGAGTGGCCATATTCTTTTTGATCATTATTGCCTACTTCTTTTATGTGAAGTTTTCCGCTCAACTGTCATTATACTCCATAGGCTTGATATCTTTTGTGATCATAGCGCAATTGGCACCATCGTTCTTTTTGGGGCTCACTTGGCGTCGCGGTACGGCCAGAGGTGCCGAAATAGGCATTTTTGTAGGTTTGGCAGTTGTTTTTTACACTTTGCTGTTGCCAATTATTAGCCATGCGATCATGCCCAATGTTACTTTTGTTGAGGAAGGTTTGTTCGGGTACTCTTGGTTAAAGCCGGCACAATTGTTCGGTGTGGATTATTTAACGCCGGAAAGCAATGCATTTTTATGGAGTATATCGCTTAACACCCTGTCATTTGTTGCTTTCTCCTTACGTACAAAAGGTAATTATCGCGAGCGGAATTATGCTGAAATGTTCGTGAACCATGAAAATTACGGTAACCTTCAGGAAGGCGGTTTTATTTGGAAAGGAGAAGCCTATGTAGCTGACATAAAACGCTTATTGAGCAGATTTTTGGGTGAGCAGCGAACCAATAGGGCGCTTCGTATCTTTAACCGGAAATATAATATCTCAGAAACCGAAGAAAAGGCGGATGCCAGACTCATCAACTTTTCGGAAAAACTCTTAACGGGAAGTATCGGAAGTGCTTCGGCCAAAATATTATTGGCTTCCGTTTCTAAAGAAACACCCATTAGTTTGGTGGAAGTCCTAAATATATTGGAAGAAAGTAAAGAGACCAAGGCCAATAATAAACTGCTTATTGAAAAATCCAATGAACTTTCGGCCATGGCACAGCAATTAAAACAGGCGAATGATGAGTTACGTATTCAGGATAAATTAAAGGACGAATTCCTCGATACGGTGGCCCATGAGCTCAAAACGCCCATAACCTCCATTAAAGCTGCTTCAGAAGTGCTGGAGGATGAAGGTATGCCACCTGAACTGAGGAATAAATTCTTGGAAAATATAAGTAGGGATACCGACAGACTAGATACACTGATTCATAATATTTTAGACCTTGAAAAACTATCGAGCAATAGAACTGATCTGGACATTGAAGAACACAACATGTCCAAGACAATTCAAAAGGCCATCAAAGGAGTAGAACAAATTGCTTCGAAGAAACAGGTGAAAATCAAGTTTTCCACTAAGGATAAGGTGTTGGCAGCTTATGATGAGGACCGAATTTTACAAGTATTGACCAATTTGCTATCGAATTCCCTTAAATTTACAGAACCTCATAAAGGAAGAATTAAAATTCTTTTGGAAGACCTCAAAAAAGAGGTGCTGATAGCCGTTGAAGATAATGGTAGGGGTATACCCGATGAGGACAAAGAGTACATCTTTGAAAAATTCTATCAATCAAAAAATCAAAATGTAAAAAAACCACAGGGAAGTGGACTGGGGCTTGCTATATGTAAAAAAATAGTTGAAAGCCATAAGGGAACCATTGTAGTACACAAGGATTTTACCAATGGGACCCGGATGATATTTACAATACCGAAAAAACAATGAAGTTGAAAAAAATATTAATTGTGGACGATGAGCCCAACATTGTAATGTCGTTGGAGTATGCATTTAAAAAAAAGGATTTTGAGGTTTTTATTGCCAGAGATGGTACAGAAGCCTTGGAGATTGCCGAAAAGGAAAAACCAGATCTCGTTCTTTTGGATATCATGATGCCAGAAATGGATGGATATGAGACCTTAAAAAGAATTAGGGAAAACAAGGATCTTAAGCATGCCAAAGTAGTTTTTCTATCGGCCAAGAGTAAAGAAAAGGACGTAGAAAAAGGATTGAAAATGGGAGCGGACAGTTATATGACCAAGCCATTTTCGATAAAAAAAGTGATTTCCGATATAGAGGAACTGTTGGCATAGAACAAAACCAAAATAATAAACTGAACAAGTAATTTACATATTAACTAAACTTAACGTTAGATGAGTAATTATCATATCAAGCATTTGGAAGAGTATTTTCAGGTGTATCGAAAATCCGTTAGAAACCCCGAGGGATTTTGGGAAGAAGTAGCAGAAGAGCACTTTCACTGGCGTAAAAAATGGGATTCCGTTTTGGAATGGGATTTTAGCAAACCAGAAATCAGTTGGTTCAAGGGAGCTAAACTTAATATTACAGAAAACTGTATAGATCGCCACTTAAGAATTCGCGGTGATAAAACTGCCATTCTTTTTGAGCCCAACGACCCAAAGGAAGAAGCAGAACATATAACGTATACCCAACTTCACGAACGCGTTTGTAAGTATGCCAATGTACTTAAGGATAAAGGTGTTCAGAAAGGCGATAGAGTAGTGATTTATTTGCCCATGATTCCCGATTTGGCCGTTGCGTTATTGGCATGTGCCCGTATTGGAGCGATTCATTCTGTAGTTTTTGCAGGATTTTCCTCTACTGCTCTGGCCACAAGAATTAACGATTGTGGGGCAAAAATGGTATTGACCTCCGATGGCTCCTACCGTGGCAAAAAAGTAATAGACCTTAAATGCATTGTGGATGAAGCGCTCGAGAGCTGTCCGGATGTGGAAACTGTTTTGGTGACCAAACGTACAGGAGGCGAAGTTACCATGAAAGAAGGCAGGGATGTTTGGATTCAGCCTCTTTTAGATAAAGCATATTCAGATTGTGTACCCGAAATTATGGATGCGGAAGATCCGTTGTTCATTTTATACACATCTGGTTCCACCGGTCGTCCCAAAGGAATGGTGCATACCACAGGAGGCTACATGGTCTACACTGCCTACACTTTTAAAAATGTTTTTCAATATAGGGAAGAGGATGTTTATTGGTGTACCGCAGATATTGGTTGGATTACAGGACACTCTTATATTGTGTATGGTCCTTTGGCCAACGGGGCAACAACAGTAATGTTCGAGGGTGTACCCTCTTATCCAGATTTCGGAAGGTTCTGGGAAGTGGTACAAAAACACAAAGTAACTCAGTTTTATACTGCACCTACGGCTATTAGGGCACTTGCCAAAGAAAATTTGGATTTTGTGACCGAATACGACCTTTCTAGTTTAAAGGTACTGGGAACGGTAGGAGAGCCTATTAACGAAGAGGCTTGGCACTGGTATAACGATCATGTTGGGGAAAAGAAATGTCCTATTGTGGATACTTGGTGGCAAACAGAGACAGGTGGAATCCTTATCTCTCCAATTCCGTTCTCTACACCAACAAAACCAACATACGCAACATTGCCCATGCCAGGTATCCAACCTGCTCTAATGGATGAAAATGGCGAAGAGATCAAAGGGAACCAAGTTGATGGTAGGTTGTGCATTAAATACCCATGGCCTTCTATTGCCAGAACTATTTGGGGCAATCATCAGCGATATAAGGATACCTATTTCTCAGCATTTGAAGGAAAATATTTTACGGGTGATGGAGCACTTAGGGATGAGGTTGGCTACTATCGTATAACCGGTAGGGTAGATGATGTAATTATTGTTTCCGGCCATAATTTGGGTACAGCACCGATAGAAGATGCCATCAACGAGCATCCAGCGGTAGCAGAATCAGCTATTGTAGGATTCCCTCACGATATTAAAGGGAATGCTCTTTATGGCTATATTATCTTGAAAGAAACAGGTGAAGATCGTAATCGCGATAACCTGAAAAAGGAAATCAACCAATTGATCACAGAGCATATTGGTCCAATTGCCAAGCTGGATAAAATTCAGTTTACTGAAGGCTTGCCCAAAACGAGAAGTGGTAAGATTATGAGGAGAATTTTAAGAAAGATTGCCTCAAAGGACACCAGTAATCTGGGAGATACTTCAACTTTGTTGAATCCAGAAATAGTAGAGAAAATCATGAAAGAAAGTCTGTAGTAGGCATTCTGATTGTAGCTTAACAAAGGACCTTCTCATCTGAGGAGGTCTTTTATTTTTTGGGGCTTTAGTTTTTCAATGGTGCGCAGAAAGGCAATTGCGGTAATAAAAGCATCCCCAAGAGCAGTATGCCGGTCTTTACGGGATATACTGAACTTTTTAGCAAGGTCGTCCAGCGTGTATCTTTCTTTTTGTTCAACCACCGATGAAATCAACAGTGTTCGGATATAGAGCTTCTCCGTATCCAATGTTTTGTTTTTCAGTTTTGGCAGGCCGTTTCTTTTTAGCGCTGCATTGATCATATTGATGTCGAACATTACATGATGTCCTACCAAGACATGGTTTTTGGCGTAATCAAGAAAAAGTTTCAAAGCATCCAGTTCGGAAATACTGTTCTTTCTGCTCTTCTTCAGAATCCCGTGAATTTCTGCACTTTCCTTATTATAATGCTCCTGTTGAATATATACTTCAAAAGTTTCCTTAACCACAATACTGTCGCCCTTCAATTTAAGGGCGCCAATACACAGCATTCGGTCTTTGGTTAGGCTAAACCCAGTAGTTTCCGTATCCAATACTACAAAGGTGTTCTCTTTGACATCATCGGGAAGTTTTTCCTTAAAATGCTCATCGTATTCCCACCAGAAATCGGGAAGTTCCAATTGTTTTTTTTTCGAGAACGGCCACATTATCTCAACAGATTCTTTACTTGAAACCTTACCTCGATTAAAGATTGTATTTCCTTAACGGTTTTAAAGGTTCTTTTTAATTTGATTTTTTCCTCTTTGTTCAATTGGTCAAGGGCAATATATCGTCCCGAGTCATTGTGCAATAACCCTTGCCTCGTCCTAAATTTTAACAAGGCTTTGCTGGCGTAGGAGCAGGCTAAATACAGCTCCTTGTTGTTGGGTTCCAATTCGGCCAATTTTTCATAGCGTTCCGCAGTATTGTTAATGGACTTTATGGAGTGCGAGAGTATGAGTACCCTTGCGGCATCGATAATGGGCATGAGCACACGAAGCTTAAGATCAAAAAAGTCCTTATGTTCACCATCTTGTTCTACTAAAAAGTCCCTGAAAAATCCAGATGGGGAAGGATTCTGTAGTGCTCCACTGGCCAAATGGGTGAAAAATTGTGGATATTGATGGGCATGATCGAAAATGCTTTTCGAAAGTTCGTCGGCGAGGGCTTTCTCGCCAAAAGCAACGTTGTAATCAAAAAATATGGAGGATAAAAGAATCTCTTCTGGTCCAGGATTGTGGATCCAATGAGCGGTGACATTTTTCCATTCTGTGAGGCTATGGCACCAAGAACGATTTGAAGCCATCATTTCTGCAGGACAATATTCAAACCCGATGGTATTCAGCATTTTGGAAATGCTTTCTCCCAGTTTTATAAAGTAGTTCCTGGTCGTTTCCAAACGGTCTTCCGAAACATCTTCAAAAATAATGGCATTATCCTGATCGGTGTTCAATAATTGTTCTGCGCGCCCTTGACTGCCCATACTCAACCAAGTGAACTTAACCGGAGGTTCTTCTTCCATTTTGGACAAAGCGATTTGAATCACCTGTTTGGTAGAAGCATCATTTAATTCGGAAATAATCTTGGATACCAATCCCAAGGGAATATTTTGATCAAGGTAACCCTGTAATAAATTCATGATACCATGCCGAATACCACGTAACCTCTTGGCATCTGTTGCACGTTTGATTGCTCGTAGCAATACGGCCGGATTATTGCCTACCGCTACCATAATATCGTGTTTGGATAGGATTCCTACCGCTTTTGTTTCGGTAGTGCCATCTTCTGTCAAAACCAAATGGCTGATGTTGCTTTTCATCATCGCCATTTGTGATTGTGCCAAAGTAAGTTCCTTGGGATAGGTTATAATTGGCGAGGACATAATGGTTTTGGCCGTTGCAGATATCGGGAACAGGCCAGTGGCCACTTTTTTACGAAGGTCTTTATCGGTAATGATACCTGCCGGAAGGTCATCTTTTTCAACCAGAATACAGCTTACGTTGTATTTGGTCATTTTATCGGCGATGGTCTTTATTTTAGTTCCTTCTTTACAGGTAATAAGGTCCGTTGAATATTTTATGGGCTGTAGATCTAGAATTTTATTGGTGGAATATCTTTCCGCTTCCTCGTTAACACCATATAGTTTGCCCCGGTGTTTTATGGAATAAGGATTACCCGTATTGGAAGCAAAGCTTTCAATCAAAAAGTTTCCGATACGCTTGTTTTCAAGTGCCAACGGTTTAAACTCCTTAATAGGAATGGCATAAAGTATGGTTTCCTCATATGCCTTGGCCTCCAACTTATATTTTTCATGTGCCAATAGTGGACGGAGTCCAAAAACATCACCCTCATCGCAAATATCCAGTATTTGACTTGAACCCGCTTTGGACAATGCAATGGCGCCTTTGTTGACAACATAAAAGTTATCGTGAGGATTTTCATTCTGTGAAAATACAATGCTATTGGTTTCTTTATGAATAATCACTACCTCAAGGGACAATTGTTCCAATTGCTTGGTCTCCATTGCATTGAATGGAGGGTAGTTTTTTAAGAAATCTGCAATGCGTTCGGAAATAGTGTTTTTCATGGTACTTAAAAGTACGGGTAAAATCTAAAAATCTGGATGCTTTACATAAAAAAAGGCCACTAATATAGTGGCCTGATCTTTAAACACAGTAGCGCTTAAATTTAGTTACTTTCTATAGTCCAATGCAGGTGGTCTGTTGCCTAAAAGCGGAATATATGTGAAATCTTTCCCGCGTTTTTCTATAAACTCTGCTTTGGCTTTTTCTATGAGTTTTTGATCTTTATAAATATCAATGGCAGTAAGTGCGATTGTTTTTGCTGCTACCATCATACCTTTTTTACCAATTGATGTACCACCGGCTGCAACAGCTTGCCAACTATGTCCGGGAGTTCCTGGTACAAAAGTGGAGGCTATCATACCTATGGTAGGAACTACAAAGCTTACATCACCAATATCCGTAGAACCATTGATCTTGGTGCCTGTTTTATACGGTTGAATGGTCTCGGCCTTTGAATCATCAATGGCATCCATACCTAGACTTTTTACAATTTGCTCACCAAATATGTTCTCCTCATTGGTATATTCGATTCCACCCACTTCAACAAGGTTATCATACATCACTTTTTGAAGTGTAAGGTTTGGAAGCAATTCGTAGGTGCCTCCGATCATTTCATATTCCATAGTGGTTCCAGTACCCATGGCCGCACCTTCTGCTGCTTTCACGATTCTGTCAAAAACATCAATCACCACATTTCGGTTAAAGTGTCTGGCGTAGTAATAAACTTCGGCATAATCAGGAACAACGTTGGGGGCTTTTCCTCCATTAGTTATCACATAGTGTATTCTTGCATCTTGAGGGATGTGTTCGCGCATCATGTTTACCATAAGGTTCATGGATTCCACTCCATCCAATGCAGAGCGTCCTCGCTCGGGAGCACCAGCAGCATGGGCTGATACTCCGGAGAATCTAAATTTGGCAGATTTATTGGCCATTGAGGTAAAAGGATTGGCATTGTTTTCATCACCTGGGTGCCAGTGCAAAGCCACGTCCACATCATCAAAAACACCTTCGCGCACCATATATACTTTTCCAGACCCGCCTTCTTCGGCCGGTGTACCATAAAAACGGATTCTTCCTTTGGTATTGGTGGCATTGAGCCAATCTTTTATAGCAATGGCAGCGGCAACGGAGGCAGTACCAAATAAGTTATGGCCACATGCATGGCCAGCAATTCCTCCAGCACTTTTCTTTTCAGGGACAGCTTGTTGGGAGAGTCCCGGAAGAGCATCAAATTCTCCAAGAACGGCCAATATGGGTCCGTCTGTTCCATACTCGGCTACAAAGGCCGTGGGTATTCCAGCAATTCCGGCATTGATGGTAAATCCGGCATCCTTTAGAGTTTTCTGCAACAAGGCCGAACTTTTTTCTTCTTGGTAGCCTACTTCGGCCAGTTCCCAGATTTCTTGTGAAATTTCGCCGTAGACCTCACTTTGTTCATCCATTTTTTTTAATACATCCTTTTTGCTTTTTTGTGCATTGAGACCAAACAGGCAAATGAATAAAAAGAGTAGGGTGGGGGTTGATTTGATCATATAAGGTTTTGAGTTAGTTAGGCAGCTAAAATATTGGATGTACCTTAAAACGAAAAGTTTTGAACTGTGATTTATACACCTTTTATCGGATTCGTAAAAAAGTATAGGAATTATAAAAAGTCATTGAAAACAGATGGCTCAAACTGTTTTTTTGTTTTTGATGCCAATGACGCAAATACGCATAAGAATGATTTCAAGAAATAGGTATACAAATCTTTGGAAAACTAAGTGGTAATATCCTTTAAAGAATTTATTTTCTATTGCTTGCCTTGTTATAGGCACGAATCATGAGGATGGCCCAAATGGCAACAAGCACGATAACAACAATGGAGAACCCTAGAACAATATCATTTGCTGTCATTGTCCACGAGTTTTAAGTATATCATTACACCCAAAAGAGTTGGTGCCCATAGGCCAACAAAAAGGCCATGTTCCGGGCTGCCATTAAGAAAGAGGTATTCTGCCACCAATATGATCAATGCACAAAGTATTAGCATCATTAAATTAGCGGCGCCTAATTTTTTGAAATAATTCATTCGAAGGTTGGTTTAAAACTTGAAGTTAGGAAAAATCTTAGAGAATACGCGATAACTAAATCAGGAACGCTGTCGAATTAATATTTCGATTCTTGGCACATCTTGGTTTGAGAGTTTGGCCATAAGATCATTTAATCCAATAATTGATTGTTTATGATCAATTTAAAGTTTGCTTCATAAGTTGAGAGCTTACTAAAAGTCCACAAGCTATCTACAATTGGGTTTTGTTCATAGATTAGGGTCAAACTGCCTGAACCATTTTTGCTATATAGTTGAACTTCATCAAAAGCTATGTTTTCCGTTGGTTTTACAAAGGAAACGGTATTGGAGGAAACGGCTATAAATTGATGGGATTGACTTTTAATCAAAACTTCATTGTCCTCGAAGGTAAGATAGATAATGTCTTGATCAGAGTTATTCTGGATCAGGAATTCCGTATTGAATATAGGTTCATCGTCAGATTCACATTGAGTTGACATTAACAGAGGGGCAAGTAGTAATAGCAAGAATTTTTTCATGTCAGTTGAGATTCTAATAGAGAAACAATCAAAACTATGAAAACCCTAATCCCTGTGCTTACTTTTTTTAAACTTAAAAACGTATGAATTAAGGGGTTGTAGGTTGGGATTTTCGACAGGTGGGAAGGTGCTTTCTGAATAACGGTAAAAAAAGAAAGTCATTCAACTGATAAACAGCTAAATGACTTTTGATTTTTGTAGCGAGAGGGGGACTTGAACCCCCGGCCTCCGGGTTATGAATCCGACGCTCTAACCAGCTGAGCTACCTCGCCATGTTTTTGGCTAAGCGGGTGCAAATATATGTTTAAATTTTCGCTGAATCAAAATTCATGATTAATTTATTATTTGATATTTATTTTTATATCTTCCCAAACTATACTAAAGTTGAAAAAACGATTTAAAGAACACGATAATGAGTGATAAGGTTAAATTTGAACTGGAGTTTGTCATCCATGCTTCGCCTCAGTTGCTTTACCAATATATTTCTACTCCTTCGGGACTATCTGAATGGTATGCCGACAATGTTAATTCCCGTGGGGAAATTTTTACTTTTATTTGGGATGGTTCCGAAGAAAGGGCCAAATTGCTCAAGCGGAAAAGTGAGGAATTTGTGAAACTCGCATGGGAAGAAAATGAGGATGGTTCCTTTTTTGAAATGCGAATTATAGTAGATGAAATTACAAAAGATGTTTCTCTTTTTATAACGGATTTTGCCGAGGACGATGAGGTGGAAGAGGCAAAAATGTTATGGGAAAACCAGGTTTCCGATCTTAAACAGGTTTTAGGATCTACCTAGTCGGATTCTCAAGTAAACCGTATATTTGGTCCCGATTAAAATCGGGACTTTTTTATGGTCAATTGTAACGGAGAACTTTTAGCACAGGATAAAGCGATTTTTACCCATAACAACAGGGGTTTCAAATATGGGGATGCCCTTTTTGAAACGGTTCGCTATGTTAACGGCACCTTATTTTTTTGGGAGGACCATTATTTTAGATTAATGGCATCCATGCGAATTCTTCGTATGGAAATACCAATGGAGTTTACTTTGGAATTCTTAGAGGAGACCATCAAAAAAACAATTGCATCCAATAATTTGGAGAACGGAGCAGTAAGAGTTCGTTTGACCGTTTTTAGAAATGAGGGAGGCTTGTATACTCCCAAAAGCAACGATGTTTCCTACCTCATTGAGACCAGTGCCATGGATTCCCCATTTTTTGTAATCGATGATAAAGATTATGAAGTGGAACTTTTCAAGGATTTCTACGTAAACAAGGATATGCTTTCCAATTTAAAGTCCACCAATAAGATTTTAAATGTGGTAGCAGGGGTATATGCAGAAGAAAATGGTTATGCCAATTGTTTATTGGTGAATACCGATAAAAAAGTGGTCGAGGCCATTAACGGGAATTTATTTTTGGTGAAGGGCAACATAATTAAAACACCTCCCTTGAGTGATGGTTGTTTGGATGGTATAGTCCGAAAAAATCTTATGAAAATCATCGCAGGTTCGGAAGAGTACGATTTAGTGGAGGATTCCATATCTCCGTTTGAGCTTCAAAAGGTGGACGAGCTATTTATTACCAATTCCATAGTAGGCATACAACCAATAACAAAATATAGGAAAAAGGACTATGTTGCCAAAGTAGCAAAAAGTTTAGTGGGCAAATTAAACGCAAAAGCTCGTATTGGTTAGTTGAGCGATGGATTCTCAGGTGCATTGGACCATAAAAGGTAATCACCACCAAGTTCCACCATTTTTTCTTTCCAGAAAGCAATCGAAGATTTTTCCAAGATACCACTTTCATATTCGTTAGGGACAACTACCCAAGATCTGGAAGAAAGCTCCTGGTCGAGCTGACTGGTGCCCCAACCGGAATAGCCCAAGAAAAATCGGATATCCTGTTCAGAAATGGTTCCGTTGTTAATTAGTTCTACTGTCATCTCAAAATTACCGCCCCAAAATATTCCATCGGAAATTTCAATACTGTTTTCAATGAGTTCCGGCACTTTATGGATAAAGTAAAGATTGTCCTGCTCCACAGGCCCACCGTTAAAAACTTGAAAAGGAATAGTGATATCGGAGACAAGATCGCAAATGGTGTAATCCAGGGGTTTGTTCAAAATAAATCCCACCGAACCTTCTTGATTGTGTTCGGCAATGAGCACAACGGACCTATTAAAAGAAACGTCACCGGTAAGTGAAGGTTCCGCTACAAGTAAATTTCCCTTTTTAGGCTTTTGACTTACCATTTACATGTTTTCTTGTATTTAAATTTAACATATTATTTAACATATACAAAAAAACAAACACCATATAAACTAAAAAAGCACCCCTAAAAGGAGTGCTTTCGTATATAAAATAAATAATTGATTAGTTTACTGCACCGCTCAATTCAGCACCTGCTTTGAACTTTACAACGTTCTTAGCGGCAATCTTAATAGTAGCTCCAGTTTGTGGATTTCTACCTTCTCTAGCGCTTCTTTTAGAAACTGACCAAGAACCAAAACCTACCAAGGAAACTCTGTCTCCTTTTTTAAGCGTTCCTTCTACATTTCCCAAGAAAGATTCCAATGCTTTTTTTGCTGCTGCTTTAGTGATGCCAGCATCAGCTGCCATAGCATCGATTAATTCTGTTTTGTTCATAATGGAATTAAATTAATTGTTGTTAATATAATTTTAATGCTGAACAAATTTATATGGATTTGCAACTCACGCAAGTAAAACCAAGGGAAATCGGGGTTTTTGTTGATAACTTGAAACGTTTGTTGATAAAGTGGGAAAAAAACGACAAGTTTTCGCAGCCCAATCATAGCAAGGCTTTACAGAAGATGGGCGTCATTTTCTAGATTTAGTCCGTTTAAAACCTCGTTTACCTGCATTCTTCGCTTGCCGGGCAGCTGTAATTCCAATAGTGAAATGTACCCATCTTTAACCGCTACCTTCAACGATTTTTTCTCTACCACTAGCTTTCCAACGTTATAGTTGTGCTCGGCAATTTCCATTTCGGTCTTGAAAATCTTCATGGAGGCTGCATTGCCATCATTCACCAATTCGGACCAAGCACCAGGGTAGGGACTTAAACCCCTAATGTGGTTATAAATGTTGGGCATTGTAGCGTTCCAATCAATTCTACAGGTTTCCTTGTGAATTTTTGGTGCGGGCTTAAGCTCCATACTTTCATCTTGCGATTTACGCTCAACTGTTCCGGCCTCAATCTGTTTGCAAGTCTCAACGACTAAATGCGAACCAAGTTCCATTAATCTATCGTGTAAAGTACCTGCACTATCGTCGGAATGTATTTTTTCTGTTCTTTGAAGGATGATACTCCCCGTATCAATTTTTTCATCAATAAAAAACGTGGTAACTCCCGTTTCCGTTTCACCATTGATAATGGCCCAATTGATGGGTGCCGCTCCACGATATTGAGGGAGGAGAGAGGCGTGAAGATTAAAGGTGCCATATTCGGGCATTTGCCAAACAGCTTTGGGCAACATTCTAAAGGCGACAACCACTTGTAAATTGGCATTGAGACTTTTGAGTTCATCCAAAAATGCTTCATCCTTTAAATTGGTGGGTTGCAATACCTTTAAGTCATGCTTTACCGCAAATTGTTTCACGGCCGATTCCTGCACTTTTCGTCCGCGTCCTGCAGGCCTGTCCGGTGCGGTTATTACGCCGACCACTTTAAAACCGGCCTCTAAAAGTTGTTTTAGGCTGCCCACCGCAAAATCTGGGGTGCCCATAAATACAATACGTAACGAATTATTTTTTGGTGTATTCATTCTTAAAGTTTAGGGAGACCAACTCATCCTCCAGTAGTCTTTCCAAGATTTTTAATAGTTCTTTTTCATTGGCTCCAATAGCCTTTTCCAACTGCCTTGAGGTATGTGGACGAATATCCAAAAGTTCCAAGACCCTTTGCTCCAGATCATGTGGAGAGGCCACTACAGTTTTCTTTGTGCAAATATCGCATGTCCCGCACTTTTCCGCAGTTTTTTCCCCGAAATATTTTAAAAGGTAAACACTACGACAAACCTTTTTGTTGGAAATATAGCCCAGCATAGCTGCCATATTGTTTTGTTTGACCAAATTAAAGTCCTTGATTTTTTTTACGAACAGATTTATCGTGTGGTCATCTTCCCGGGGCACCAAAAAAGTAATTTCCAGGTCAGATGTATTGTTATGGTATTCCGCAATGTTATCATCCGCTAGTTGTTGCAGTATTTGTTTTAACCGTTGCTCACTAGTCCCTGTTTTTTGGGAGAGCATGTACAGGTTTATTTTTGTATCGTACTCTGTTATACCTCCGTAGGTTCTTAAAATAGTCTGGATTACAGGTGCTGTCACCCTGTTTTTGTCTAGATAATTGAATATTTCCGTTTTGGTCGCCACAAATTGAAGTGTGGTTTTTTCCTTAAAATTCTCTGCAAGGGACAGCACAGAGTTCTGATCGAGAATACGAATGGCATTGAACGTCATGTTCGGGTTGAACTCATAACGCTTGCAGAATTCATTGAACTTAAAAGCCAAGGGGTCGGAAATAAGTTCACCGTACGATATCTGGAAGTAGTTGTTTAATTTGGAATAAACCTGTTTTACAAACCCTACATCGGGCAATGTGGATAAAAACTGTTGCTTGGCCTTATCCTCGTCTTCTTTGGAAGTTATAATTATAGCTGTAGATGGTTTTCCATCACGGCCAGCTCTTCCCGCTTCTTGAAAATAACTTTCCAAACTATCGGGTATCTGGTAATGTATCACCAATCGAACATCGGGTTTGTCCACACCCATCCCAAAAGCATTGGTAGCCACCATAACCCTTACTTTTCCGTTTAACCAAAGGTTGAGTTTTTCCTCCTTATCGGATTTTGGAATACCTCCGTGAAAAAAAGTGGCTGAAATCCCATTCTTGATTAAAAAGTTGGCCAGCGAAATGGACATTTTCCTTGAACGTACATAAACAATGGCGCTGCCTGGGATTCGCTCCATATATTTTTTGAGCTGGTACAGTTTGTCCTCTGAACGTTTTACCTTAAAATTTATATTGGAACGGGAGAAAGAATCCTTGAACACCTGAACGTCATCAAGCTCCAAATTTTCAATAATATCTTCAACAACCCTTGGAGTTGCCGTTGCTGTTAAGGCCATCATTGGGGTGTCTGGAGCAAGTTCCTTTAGAATGGAACACTCGAGATAGGCCGGTCTAAAATCGTTTCCCCATTGAGATATGCAATGTGCCTCATCAATAGCAATCAGGTTCACGTTCATTTGTTGAATGCGCTCCCTAACAATGGGTTGTTGCAAACGTTCCGGGGATAGGTACAAGAATTTATAGTTGCCAAAAAGGCAATTATCCAATAGGTCGTTCAATTCTGAAGGTGGTATGCCCCCGGTCAATGCAATGGCTTTAACGCCTCGTTTTTTTAATTGGGCCACTTGGTCTTGGATAAGCGCCACCAAAGGTGAAACCACAATACATATGCCCTCCACGGCCAGCGATGGTACTTGATAGCAAACAGATTTGCCTCCACCAGTGGGCATTAAGGCCAGCACATCTTGCCCTGAAAGAATTGTGTTGATGATTTGTTTTTGGGATCCCCTGAAATCATCATACCCCCAATATTGTTGTAAAATACTTGTGGTGTCCTTGTGCACTATGTTTTTTTAAGTGTTTCCAAAATAAAATCTATCCGCATAGGGACTTCATCTTTTGGCACTTCGATGGGGTTATAGCCAAATTGGGTATATATTTTCATCAAGGAATGATGAATGCTCTCTGCTTCTTCAAAGGTTTCCATTCGCTCATTATCCGAAACATAAATTTCTTGCCAAGGAGGAACAATAAAAACCGAATCGTATCTGTGGTTTTCGCAGTGAGAAATAAAAAAATTGTCGTACTCCTGACCAAAAAAGTCCATGTAGGCCAATACATCCGGAATACCTCTGTCAAAAAAACTTATGGAAGTATCAAGATTCAAGGATTCCCTGTAATGGGATGTTCTACCCTCCAGCAAGTCTTTATTAAACTGCAGTGCATCATCCACAAACACCAATGGATTGGAAATATATTCTTCAGATTGTCCCTCTTCTTTTGCTTTAGAGGTCATATCGCGAATAATTTCATGAAAGCAATGAAATCCTTTGCGTTCCAGTCCATTTACTATGGATGTTTTACCTGTACCGGGCGCGCCCGTAATAACTACTTTATTCTTTCCCAAAGACCTTGAATTGATTATGCAAATTAATGAAAACGCCCTAAGGAAAAAAAATTGATGGGTAAGCCATATATTTGTATAAAAATGAGGTATGGATAAGAAAGATACAGATGAGTTCTATGCTAAGCTTAGGGAAAAACTATTGGATACCACCGATTGGCCTTCCAATTATCTCTATAAATTCATAGTGCCCACAGACGAGGAGCGCATTTCACAGATACACGATATTTTTGATAATACAGGAGCTGTGATCGAATCCAAAAAATCTAAAAAGGGAACATATACCAGTCTTTCCATTACGGTGCATTTAAAAGACCCCGATGAAGTAATTCTCAAATACAAGGAAGTTTCCGTTGTAGAGGGCGTTATTTCCTTATAATAGCAATGTTTGCCATAATTTTAGTAATTTGCAGGCGTTATCGGATAGTCTTTCCAAATATCAAATTTCTAAACACATTAGTTTGAACGAAGTATTTAACCTAGAATATAATACAGAGCGCCCTAAGCTTTTTATCCCAGAGTATGGTCGTCATTTTCAAAAGATGGTGGACCATGCGGTCACCATTGAAGACCGCGATGAGCGCAACCGAGTGGCAAAGTCCATTATAAGTGTTATGGGCAACTTGCAGCCTCATTTAAGGGATGTTCCCGATTTTCAACATAAACTTTGGGATCAATTGTTTATCATGTCCGATTTTAAATTGGATGTGGATTCGCCTTTCCCCATTACATCCAAAGAGATGTTACAGCAGAGGCCCGAACCATTGGATTATCCGCAAAACCACCCAAAATACCGTTTTTACGGAAATAACATCAAAAGAATGATAGATGTGGCCGTAGAATGGGAAAAGGGAGATATGAGGTCTGGTTTGGAGTATGCCATTGCCAACCACATGAAAAAGTGTTATTTGACCTGGAACAAGGATACTGTTGAAGACTCTGTAATTTTTAACCATTTGAAGGAACTTAGCGATGGACAAATAGATTTGGCCAAAAGCGACGAAAGTTTGACAGAAAGTGGACAATTCCTCAAGAACAGACCAAGCAGGTCTAACAACAATAATAGAGGTAAAAAGGGTCAGAGAAGCAGGAAGAAAAGATATTAAATTCCAAAGGAATACATGGGTACATTTCGAATAGAGGGTGGACACCAGTTGCATGGTGAAATTACCCCCCAAGGAGCAAAGAACGAAGCACTACAGATTCTTTGTGCCGTTTTACTATCAGAAGAAAAAATTACCATAAATAACATTCCCGACATTGTAGATGTCAATAAATTAATAGCCCTTCTGGAGGATTTGGGAGTAAAAATCCAAAAGAAAGGAAAGGGTTCTTACACCTTTAAGGCGGATGATGTGAATTTGGATTATTTGCAATCTGCAAAGTTCAAAGAAGATGGAAGAGGCCTTCGAGGATCTATAATGCTGGTTGGACCATTATTGGCCAGATTTGGAAAAGGGTATATCCCAAAACCTGGGGGAGACAAAATCGGAAGAAGAAGACTGGACACCCATTTTGAAGGCTTTATTAAGCTAGGAGCACAATTCCGTTATAACAAGGAAGAGCATTTTTATGGTGTTGAGGCCGAAAAACTAAAGGGAACCTATATGCTTTTGGATGAAGCATCGGTTACTGGAACTGCCAATATAGTTATGGCAGCCGTCTTGGCAGAAGGTACCACAACCATTTATAATGCCGCTTGCGAGCCTTATTTACAGCAATTGTGCAAGATGTTGAACCGTATGGGGGCCAATATATCCGGAATTGGTTCCAATTTGTTGACTATTGAAGGAGTTAATTCTTTGGGAGGAACAGAGCATACCATGTTGCCCGATATGATCGAAATAGGTAGCTGGATTGGTCTTGCCGCTATGACCCAGAGCGAACTTACCATCAAAAATGTAAGTTGGGACGATTTGGGCCAGATTCCTACGGTATTCAGAAAACTCGGAATTTCGCTGAAACGTAAGGACGATGATATTTTTATTCCAAAACACGAAGGGGGTTACGAAATCCAGAATTTTATAGATGGCTCCATCCTAACCATAGCTGATGCACCGTGGCCAGGATTGACCCCGGATTTATTGAGCATTATTTTGGTTGTGGCAACCCAAGCCAAAGGAGAAGTGCTGATCCATCAAAAAATGTTTGAAAGCCGACTGTTCTTTGTGGACAAGCTTATTGATATGGGGGCGAAAATTATTCTTTGTGACCCACACCGTGCCACAGTAATCGGTCACGATTTTAAATCCACTTTAAAGGCTACCACCATGGTGTCCCCAGATATTAGGGCAGGGGTATCTCTTTTAATTGCAGCACTTTCTGCCAAGGGTACTTCTACCATCCACAATATTGAACAGATAGATCGTGGTTACGAAAATATTGATGAGCGCTTGAGGGCTATTGGGGCAAAAATCGTAAGGGTTTAAGCCTTATTTTTCGATTAATTTACCATCAGGATAAAGTGCAAATCGACCTCTATCCTTTTCATGCACATTGTCCGGATGTGGCCAAGGCCACCCTCCAAATTGAGTAAGTCGGTATTCTTCCATTGCCTTTTGGATTTCCTCTTGGGTATTCATTACAAAAGGTCCGTATTTGGCAACGGGTTCTCCGATTGGTTTTCCCTGTAACAACATAAAATGTGCTTTTTGACCTCCTGATTTTATATGTACCTCTTCAGAAGGGTCTAGTACAATACCAAAATTGGGATTGATTTTTTTGTCAGCAATATGTATTTCGTCACCGTCATAAAAGTAAAGCACGCGGTTTACCGAGCTGTTGGCTTTCGGTAGCACATATTCCGAGTTTGCATCTACATGGATGTTCCAAATGGCTACTTCGTTCTCTGGATTGGCTGCCCAAGAATCCGGTGCAGGGGCAATAGGTGTTGTATTTTTATAGGCGCCCGCTACAACTTTGACCGTAGCGTTTTCTTCTTTAAGAACGGGAATGTCTTCGTTCCAGAGCATTTTAAAATGAGGATCTACAAATTTCCCTACTTTGGGGAGGTTCAACCAAATTTGAAATAGCTCCAACGGGTTTTCATCATCATCATTCAACAATGGGAACATTTCGGAGTGTTGCACACCTCTTCCGGCTGTCATCCATTGGACATCTCCTTGTCCAAATCTACCTGCAGCACCCAAGGAATCTGAATGATCACAGAATCCTCTGTTTACAATGGTTATGGTTTCAAACCCTCTGTGGGGGTGATAGGGGAAGCCTGGTATGGTCTGTCCGTGATACATACGCCAATCGGTACTTGGATCAAAATCACTTCCCAAGTTTCTTCCTTTTAGCAAAGATGCATCAGGTCCCATTGCACCATTTCCTTTAGGAAAGTGGTCCAAATGGTACACACTGAACAAAAATGGATCTAATGTTTGCCAAGGTGAGCTAAGTGGGAAAGTTTGTATAACAGGATTTTTCATAGCTTGATACGTAAGAGGTTTATAGATCAAAAAGCCTGCACTGGGCAGGCTTTTCAATACAACTAAGTTAAAACTATTTGCCAGGAATGGGTGGTGGGCCATCAATCATGGCTTCATATTTTACATCACCTTTTCTGGTTTTATATTCTTCTTTTACTTTTTCTACCAATTTTGGGTCGTCAAAAAGATCTAACATGGTCATTCCCATTGCTTTGGAAGCATAAATCATACCTTTATGACCAATGCTCATACCACCACAGGCAACTACGGCCCAAGAATGCCAAGGGGTTCCTTTTGGAGCAACGGTAACGCCCAAGTTGATATTTGGTACATTCCAGCTTACGTCTCCAACATCAGTGGAACCTCCTCCAGGGAGTGCTTCGGTTTCTTTTAATGGGTGAACTTCTCCGTCCATGCCCACTTGTGGCTTTCCTGTAGCCTCTTGAATGGCTTTTCCATAGGTAACTTCCTCATCGGTATAGGTGATAGGACCCAAAAGTTCCAAGTTGCTTTGCATTATTTTACCGCCTTCTCGGTTTACCAATGTCTCGTAAATACCAGAAATCAATGAGTATTTGTATTCAACATTAGCCATAATTGCAGCACCTTCGGCCATGGCTTTTACTCTTTCGAAGGTAGGGAGCATTACATCTCTTTTTGGATCACGCACCCTAACCCATAATCTGGAGTAATCAGGTACCACATTTACTACTTGTCCACCATCTTGAATGTGATAATGGATTCGCGAGGTAGGTTTTATATGCTCTCTGTAGTAATTGATACCCGTGGTGTACAATTCCAACGCATCGGAGGCACTACGACCGTTCCATGGATCTGCAGAAGCGTGTGCAGCCTGACCATAGAATTCTACCATAAAATCCACCAATGCCAATCCACTTTGTACATCAGCTTCAATTTCTGCAGCAGGGTGCCAGCTAACATTTACATCCACATCGTCCCAAAGACCTGCTTCTACCATCCAAACTTTTCCGAAGTATTTTTCTTCTGCTGGGGTTCCAAAGAACTTAACGGTTCCTGTAATGTTACCAGCTTCAATTTGTTCTTTGATAGCAATAGCTGCCCCTAAACTAGCAGCCCCAAACATATTATGTCCACAGCCATGTCCGGGTTCGCCTTCAATTCTTGGGTCTTTTGTTGGAACAGTGTTCTGAGAAAGACCTGGAAGCGCATCAAACTCTCCCAATACACTGATTACCGGTGAGCCTGAACCATAAGTTGCAATAAAGGCAGTTGGAATGTCAGCTACACCTCTTGTTACGGTCATGCCATTTTCTTCGGCGTAATCGGCAAGCAATTCTGCGGAAATGGATTCTTCAAAGGCAGTTTCTGCCAGTGCCCAAATGGAATCACTGATTTTAATAAGGTTTTCTTTGTGCTTTTCTACCGAAGCAACTACGGCTTTTTTGTCCTTGGTCATCTTTTGGGCGGAAAGGTTTAGTGTTACCAATCCCAAAAGGAGTAAGGTTGAAAGTTTCTTCATTTTAAAGGTTTTGAGTTAGTTATAAGTTGTTGAATCCATCCAGCCTATCTTAGGATTAACAGGAGACCATCAACAGGAAATAAAATTAAAGAAAAAGCTTCAACTGACCGCTTCTTTATAGGTTTTTAAGCATCGTTCACGTGCCATTTTATGATCTACTATCGGATCTGGGTAAGTCAATTCCTGAAGGTCTGGTACCCATGTGTTGATATACTTCTTGTCTTTATCAAATTTTTTGATCTGTGTGGTCGGATTAAAAATTCTAAAATATGGAGCTGCATCTACACCACTTCCTGCTGCCCATTGCCAGTTACCAACGTTACTGGCCATTTCATAGTCCAGCAACTTTTCGGCAAAATAGGCTTCGCCCCACCGCCAATCGATCAGCAAATGTTTGCAGAGAAAACTGGCTACGAGCATTCGGACCCGGTTGTGCATATATCCTGTTTCATTGAGCTCGCGCATTCCGGCATCTACCAGTGGATAACCCGTTTTTCCATTTTTCCACTTTTCGAATTCTTCTTCGTTGTTTCTCCATTCGATTCTATCGTATTTTGATCGAAAGGCTTTGTTGACGGTATGTGGGTAATGCCAAAGGATTTGCATAAAGAATTCTCTCCAAATCAACTCGTTCCAAAACGTTTCGTTTTTTTCTTCGATGGCCTTTTTCACCATTTTTCGGATAGACACGGTACCAAAGCGCAAATGTGGTCCAAGTCGGGAAGTTCCTTTTTCTTTGGCAGGATAGTTCCGGGTGTCCTCATATTTTTGTATTAAGTGCGGGGTAACCGTAAAATCGGGCACCTCGATCGTGGATTCCTCAAAACCAATGTCTTCTAAGGAAAGTTGCGGCAGTGTTGTGGATTGATAAAGATTATTGCCAAGGTCTCCCAAAGTGTCGTACTCTACCAAATGGATGGACGGGTTAAAGTTTTCTTTCCATTTTCGCATGTATGGTGTGTAGACCACGTAGGGGTCTCCATCGTCCTTTACCACTTCTTCTTTTTCAAAAATAACTTGATCTTTGAAGGTGTTGAATTCGACCTTATTTTCTTCTAAAAAGGATTTAATGGCTACATCTCGTTTTTTTGCATAAGGTTCGTAATCATGATTAGTGTATACTGCTTCTATTTGGTAATGGTCCAATAGTTGTTGAAAAACCTGTTTTGGTGTGTCATAGAACTGCGCAATACCACTATCGAAGTTGGTTCTGAGCTTGTTATTGATTTTTTGAATTTGTTCGTGGATGAAGTTTACACGTGCATCGTTTTTGGGTAGATTTTCGAGTATTTCCTTATCAAATATGAATATCGGTAGTACGCGAACATCATTTTGGAGTGCTTGATATAGCCCAACATTATCATCTAAGCGCAAATCCCTTCTAAACCAAAAAACTATAACATTGTCTTTCATTAACTTATGTTTAAACTGGACATTCCGCCATCTACACCGATTACTTGTCCTGTAATCCACGAATTATTGGAGTCCAATAAAAAGCTGGCCATATTGGCGATATCCGCTGTATTGCCCACTCTCTTCATGGGATGTCTTGCCGACATCATTTCCTTTTTCTTGTCATTGCTCAACAGTCGCTCGGACAACGGAGTGTCTACCAATGACGGAGCGATAACATTGACGCGCACCTTTGGTGCATATTCTGCCGCCAATGCTCTGGCAAAACCTTCAATGGCTCCTTTTGCTGCCGAAACACTGGTATGGAATGGCATTCCTGTTCCTACTGCCACCGTACTGAAAAAAACCATGCTAGAACCTTCATTCATTTTATTGATAATGGATTTAACGGTTTTGGCCAATCCGATAAAATTGATTTCCATATCGTTTTTTATGGTCTCGACCCCCATGGTTTTGAATGGTTTCAGGTTAATACTACCAGGACAATATACAAAGCCGTCCAGTTTTTCCGGAATTGCTTTTTCGGATATGTCTTCCGTCAATGCGTTAAATGGAATATGAGTGACCTCCAAACCTGAAAGATTCTCGTTACTTCGGCTGGCAACAAATACCTGATTGTCTTTGGAGAGCTTTTTCGCCAGCTCCAAACCAATACCGTACGAACCACCTATCAATAGAATATTCTTTTTCATGTTATACTTTTCTAATGCTCAAATAATTTTCTTGCCCGTTCACTGTTCCAAAAAGTTCTGCGAGCTTGTTCTCCCTAAACTCAAAAATCTTTTTCAGTTGTTTTTTTACTAAGATTGGGTGTGTCAATTGTCCTAAAAAGCCAAATGGCAATTTGTAATCTATAATATCTTCCATTTCCACACCTTCGGGAACCTCTTTAATAAAGTGCTTGTGGTGCCAAAGGGAGTAGGGGCCAAAACGTTGCTCATCCACAAAATATTCGCCATCTTTTACATGGGTGATTTCGGTGACCCATTTAGTGGAAATAAACGGAAATGGTTTTACAATGTATTGTATTATTTGGCCTTGGAACATAGGCCTGTCCGCTCCGGCTAAAATATGGAATCCCATATGCTGTGGCGTAATTACGGCAAGGTTTTTAGGGTCGGACAAAAAGTCCCAAGCTTCCTTTTTACTTATAGGAAATACTTGTTTTGATTTTAATTGATAAAGTTGCATCCAAATGAGTTTATACAAAGATAAAGGTAAAATGTTTAATAAAAATATTAAAAAGTTAAACAAAAATTAAATCAAGCCCTTTTATTTCTTATTTTTGGTTTTAAGGTTTCATTAACAAATTGCGCATCGCTTTATCTTAATTTTGCTTTGCTGAACAATTAATACTTATTACAACTATGAAAAAATTTGCACTCTTATTATTTGCTGTGTCCATGTGTTTTTCTATGGAAGCACAAATTCAGACACCGGCACCAAGTCCGTTTTCTACATTGGAACAAAAAGTGGGACTAACGGATGTTACTGTAAAATATTCTCGTCCAGCGATGAAGGGACGAACCATATTTGGGGATTTAGTTCCTTATGGGGCTATTTGGAGAACTGGAGCCAATCAGAACACAGTCATCAGTTTTAGTGATGATGTTACCGTTAAAGGTAAAGAGCTTAAAGCTGGTACTTACGCTATTTATACAAGACCAGACGAAGCTGTATGGGAGGTTTTCTTTTATACCGATACTGAAAATTGGGGGAACCCAGCTGAATGGGATGCTTCCAAGGTTGCAGCAACTGTAAAAGTTGAGACTATGGAAATTCCAATGCCTATCGAATCATTTACTATTACCATTGACGACCTGCACAATAATGGTGCTACTTTGGGAATTATGTGGGAGAACACCTATGTTGGGGTCGACTTTGTTGTACCAACGGTAGATAAGGCCATCAAAAGCATAGAAGAGACGATGTCTTCTAAAGAAGATTTGACCGCCAACGATTACTTTGCTGCCGGATCTTATTATTTTGCTGAGGGAATGAATATGCAACAAGCCAGAGAATGGGTTGACAAAGCTGTTGAGATGGACGGTGGAAAAGCGTATTGGATGATGCGTACCCAGTCTTTGATATATGCTAAAATGGGAGATAAGGAAGCTGCTATCGAGGCTGCTAAAAAGTCCATGGCTGCTGCACAAGCTGCCGGCAACCAGGATTACGTTAAAATGAACAAGGACTCCTTGCAAGAATGGGCTAAGATGTAAATCAAAACCTATTTTTGAAAAATTATAAAAGCCCACTTTAAAAAGTGGGTTTTTTTATTCCTCTACATTATATGCTGAGTTACCCAAGAAATTATCGAAAATTTGGGTAATTATGGCCAAGACAATAACCAAGACACATCCAAAGGCGTTTAACCATAAATAGGACATCCAGTCTAAATTGAAGCCTACAATTACAATAATCTGTGTAACAATGGCGGCCACAAAAACAGCATTCCCTTTCACAAATTTGAAGAAGAACGCCAATAAAAATATTCCTAGCACATTTCCGTAAAAAATGGAACCGATAATGTTGACCAATTGAATAAGATTGTCAAAAAGGTTGGCAACATTGGCTATGATTATGGCTATAATCCCCCAAAGCAAGGTAAAAGCTTTGGTCGCTTTTAAATAATGCTCTTGGGAATGTTCTTTTTTGGTATTTCTCTTATACAGGTCTAGTGCGGTAATGGTTCCCAATGCATTCAGCTCCGAGGCAGTCGATGACATTGCGGCAGATAGAATAACCGCCAACAATAAACCAATTAAGCCCATGGGTAAGTTGTTGAGGATGAAATGGATAAATACATAATCCTTATCATTGGTCTCAACAGCGCCATCTGCTTTGGAAATCAAATCTTTTGCGGTTTCCCTACTGGCGTTTTCCTTTTGGTTGATCTTAATAATATTCTGTTTGGCCTGCTCAATGGCATTATATTCCTTGAGTTCCAAAGCAGCGGAGAAAGAGTGTTGGGCCATTCTTTTTTCTTTCTCCAATTCTTTATGGTCCTCTTCCAAGGCCTTGTAATCGTTTGCATATTCCGACTGCATTACAGCTTCTGTTGCGGCCGGGTTAAAGTTCAAGGGTGATGAATTGTACTGGTAAAACACAAATACCATGGCACCTACAAGAAGTATGAAGAATTGCATGGGTATTTTAAAAATACCGTTGAAAATCAGTGCCCATTGGCTTTCACGTACCGATCTTCCGGATAGATATCGCTGAACCTGGCTCTGATCTGTTCCAAAATAGGCCAGCGCCAAAAAGAAACCACCGGTAATACCGCTCCAAAATGTGTATCTATTGTCGGTATCCAAAGTAAAATCAAGAATGTTCAATTTGTTATTGGCACCAGCAATTTTTAATGCTTTACCAAAAGAAATATCGGTAGGAAGGGCGCCCATAATAAAGAAGAAAGCAAAGAACATACCCAACATAATGATGAACATCTGTTGCTTTTGGGTTACGCTCACTGCCTTGGTACCTCCTGAAACTGTGTAAATAATAACGAGGATTCCAATGATAACGTTCAAGGTTCTCAAATCCCATCCCAACACGGCTGAAAGGATGATAGATGGAGCAAAAATCGTGATTCCCGCAGCCAATCCCCGTTGAATAAGAAATAGAAGTGCCGTAAGGGTACGTGTTTTTAGATCGAAACGTCCCTCAAGCATTTCGTAAGCGGTAAAGACCTTTAATTTTTTGTAAATGGGAATAAACACCAAACAAATAACGATCATGGCCAAAGGCAGTCCAAAATAGAACTGTACAAAACCCATTCCGTCATGAAAAGCTTGTCCCGGAGTGGACAAGAATGTGATGGCACTTGCTTGGGTAGCCATAACGGATAGTCCAATGGTCCACCATTTTATATCGTCGCCACCACGAACATAGTCGTCCACGCTATTGTTTCCTCGGGTTTTCCAAACACCGTATGCAACAATAAAGAGTAGCGTGCTACCAAGAATGATCCAGTCGAGTAATGCCATTTAGGATTCTAATTGTTTAACATCATTATGAGGTAAAAAACTAATATATATATGGCGTTTAAAAGGATTACAATGCTGTATTCCTTTTTCCATTCGAATTTGGTATCCATATTATCCTTTGACATTACTGTCTTTTTTTACTTCATCTTTTCCTATGGAAAGCATATTTGCAAAGAGTTTATATGCTCCCGAAACCCCAACAGGCAATTCCCTGAAAAAGCTTAAACCTGTGTAAATATAATGACCTTCTCCATAAGGTGCTACTATTAGGCTACCTTGTTTTTCTGTTTCACCCTCATCTTTCATGGATAGAATGGGGGTAAACTCCGAGCTCCATTCACTTGGAAAGTATAATCCGCGCTCCTGTACCCAGCCATCGAAATCTTTTTCTGTTATGTTGTTCGGGAAATTGACCAATGAATTGTTCGGAGCCAATATCTTTACCTCTGCATTTTCATCGGTTACCCTATCACGGGACAGAGTTACGTCATATGGTGCAATGTTTTCAAACTGATTGGACCATCTTCCAGCGGTATTGTACTGTACGATCATAGTACCACCATTTTTCACATAGTCGAATAGAACCGGTTGTTTAAATTTTAGGGCATCCACCACATTGTACGCTCGTATCCCGACTACAACGGCATCATATTTATCTAAATCTCCATTTTGAATATCATTAGGGTCCACTACATGTACCTGATATCCAATTTGCTCCAAACTTTCTGGAACGTTGTCCCCGGCACCCATGATGTAGGCAATGTGCTCACCGGATTTTTTAATGTTCATGCGAACCACTTTGGCCTCGGAAGGTAGTAGTACAGATTGTTTTGGAATGTGGTTATAGTCAATTTCTACAAGCTCTTTGTCATACACTTTTGAACCCAAGGTGATTTTCGGCTCTAATTTCCCCTCACTTTCCGTATTGGGAGGAGTAACATTGAACGCAACGGATATTTCCTCTCCTTTTTGAGCAATGGTAAAAGGTATACTGCTTGGAGAAACTACCCATCCTGATGGGTGGTTCAGGACAACTGTGCCCGACACATCATTTTTACCAGCTCTAATTTTCACTTGTACCTCCTTGGTATCGGCATTGGCAAAAATGAGCACCTTTTCATCAATTTTTGAAGTTACCTCTGGTAAAATTGCAAATGGTTCGTATAATTCACCTCTGTCGGGTTTTGAATATCGGTGTACCACAGATTTCTCAAATGGAATTTCAATACCGTCTATTTGGAGGTTAAAAATGGCCTTGAAGGCACTCGGGGTTTCGGGTTTTCCTATTAAACCTTGCTCGTTAACCGTATAAGTTCCCAAAGTGCCAGGTTCGTTCAACCAATATGGACTGGTATACGACGTAGATTCAGGAACTGTAAAACTGATTTCAAAGTTTTCCCGTTGATTCTCTCCCAAAACTTTATTGGGCATCAATTTGGTGTCTGCACCGATTATCTCGATTTCTTTTAAGGTAACACTAGGTGCTGACCTGTTAATGGTTTCAATGTTGATGGTAGTTTTGCTTCCCGGTGTGGCTGATGCACTTGCGGAACTGGCTTCCAGATAAAGTCCTGAAGCGGCCAAAATGATATTCTTTAACTCTTCAGATTTAAGTGTTCTCCAATGTTCATCATCCACTTGTTGCAACAATTCATATGCTTTCACCAAATCAGGAATATGTTTGGCCGGATTTTGGAAATCGAAGTTTTCTTCAACTTTATAAAGTATTTCACCAACAGCTTCACCACCTTCCACACGGGACCAAGTGGTATTGATACCTTCAAAAACATTATTGTTTTTGGGCATATCTCCCTTTAAGAGTTCAATGTATTCGTCAGAAGCACCTCTATCGGTCAATCTACCGAATCCTTGACAAAGGTGCTGGCTACGCGCCATGGCTGCAATTTCGTTGTTGGATAGACCAAGTTCCGGGTAATACGTTCCAACATCAAACTTTACCATACCAGACTTATCTACTTTTTCAAATGCTTCTTGGCTTCCGTATTGCCACCACGAAGTGTTGTAGAAAATACGCTTGGGTTGCCAAGTGGTGGTCCACTGTAATTGGTCCGAATAAACTTTAGGATCGTTGGCAATGTCAAAGGCTTCCATGCTCAAAACTGCCGAAGACGTATGATGGCCGTGCGTGGTTCCCGGCGTTCTATGATTAAAACGGTTAATGATCACATCGGGTTTTATATTTCGGATGGCCCAGACCACATCGGCCAAAACTTTTTCTTTATCCCATATTTTCAAGGTTTCGTTCGGGTGTTTGGAAAAACCAAAGTCGTTGGCACGCGTAAAGCGCTGTTCCCCACCGTCCATGTGCCTTGCGGCCAAAAGTTCCTGTGTTCTTAAAACGCCCAATAATTCACGTAGCTCCGACCCAATAAGGTTTTGTCCCCCATCTCCACGAGTCATGGAAAGGTAGACAGTTCTTGCTTTTTCATGATTGGCGAGGTAGGAAATCAGGCTTGTATTCTCATCATCTGGGTGTGCAGCAACATAGAGTGCGGTACCCAAAAAGTTCAATTTTTGTAATTCGTGGAACAACTCAGCGGAAGTGAGTTTGTCCGGTTTTTGGGAGAATGAGTTTGTAAATAATAATGTGGTTATGGAGAGGAATACCCAAAAATGCTTCATAAGTGGTTGTTTAGTGGTTGATTCAAATATAGGCAGTTTGTGCACAGTCATCTGTTTCTTTAGAAGACTTTTAACATAGCGATTCACTGGTGTTATAAACCTAAACTGTCTCTTAAGATTGAATTTTTGTTGTCATTTTTCTGCCAATAGGCAGTTTTGAGGGACTTGAGCTTAGTTGCAGATGTGATTAATGTTTTGGCATTTGCACCAAATCCACTTTTAAATTCCTCTGTCCAGCTTTCGATGGAATAGGGGAAGTCTGTACTGAAGTTTATTGAGAGTTTTCGATCCAATTCTGTATAAGTAATAATGTAGGTAGAAATGCCATTTTTAGATGAAAGCTCTGCGTTGGCATCATATGCTCTCATCTTTTGGTGACTTAATCTAAGAAACTCCAAAGAAGGAATTATTGAGATATCGCCGACAGGAAGATTTTCAGGATTTATTCGGATTTTGTTCCAAATTTCATTTTCGAGGATTGCTTTTTCCATGTAGAAAGCTTGGTCGGCCTCTCCTTCAAAATAAGAGTGTGAAGTAAATTCAAATTGATCACGATTGTTCAGTTGTGAATAGACATGGCCACACCATTCTTGTACAGATAAACTGGTTTTTATTGCATGTTGATTGTCATAAACCGGATAAAATGTACTACTCATAATGGAGTAGGGGTAAATCCCAGTCAAGAACTTTTTGGTAGCATTCAGTTTTAAGACTGAAACATTTTCTGGATTACTGTTATTCGCTTTGACCTGCTCTTCGGGCAAAAAGGGTTCGGTAACATAGATCAAAACCGCTTTCCCATCCCTAATTTCCCCATATCGAGCCTGACTCAGTTGGTATGATGTGATTTCCGCCTCACCGGCATACCAGTATTTTTTAAAATCATCTGAAAGAGGATTTTTGGGAGGCTGCTCTTTCGTTTTTGAGGTAGTGGCGGCATCCATGGATGTTTCCGTATTATTTTCTTGTTTACACCCAATAACTAAGAGAATCAATAGTATAAGGGAAGTGCTGAAAGTTGATTTAGAAGGCTTCATAAACTCATTTTTAGGAAACTTAAGTATAAAGTCGAATTATATCAAGATACTTAACTTTTTCCAATACACGGAAAAATGTAGTTTTGCAAAATATTTCGGAAGCTAAACTTTTTGGTATGCAACAGATTGAGTTGATGGCACCTGCGGGTAATTTTGAATCCTTGCAAGCTGCATTGGATAATGGGGCCGATTCGGTGTATTTTGGTGTGGAGCAATTGAATATGAGGGCAAGGGCCACCATGAACTTTACTTTGGACGACCTTCCCGAGATAGCGAAACGATGTAATGCCAAGGGGGTAAGAACCTACCTGACTTTGAACACCATTATCTACGACCATGATCTTTCCATTGTCAAAACCTTATTGAAAAAAGCCAAAGAAGTTGGGTTGACAGCAATTATTGCCATGGATCAAGCCGTAATTGCTTCTGCTAGGGAATTGGGGTTAGAGGTGCATATTTCCACTCAAATCAATGTAACCAATATTGAAACGGTGAAATTCTATGCCATGTTCGCTGACACTATGGTATTGAGCCGTGAGTTGAGCTTGCGACAGGTAAAAAAGATTACCGAGCAAATTGAAAAGGATCAGATCAAAGGACCATCCGGTCGTTTGGTTGAAATCGAGGTTTTTGGTCACGGAGCCTTATGTATGGCCGTTTCGGGTAAATGTTATATGAGTTTGCACTCCTACAATTCATCTGCAAACAGAGGGGCTTGCAAGCAAAACTGCCGAAAAAAGTATACCGTTATCGATCAGGAGACCGGTTTTGAAATGGAATTGGACAACGAATACATTATGTCCCCAAAAGATTTATGTACTATCGATTTCTTAGATCAGGTTGCCGATGCAGGCATCAAAGTTTTGAAGATCGAGGGTAGGGGGCGTGCTCCCGAATATGTGGCGAAAGTGATCAAATGTTACCGTCAGGCTTTGGATAGTTTGTATGAAGGCAATTATGATAAGGATAAAGTAATCACTTGGATGCAGGAGTTGGAAAAAGTGTACAACCGTGGTTTTTGGAGTGGTTACTACTTGGGACAAAAGTTGGGTGAATGGAGTAAAATTCCTGGCTCATCTGCCACCCAAAAGAAAGTTTACATTGGAAAAGGAGCCCACTTCTTCCCAAAGAGCAATATCGGTGAGTTTATCATCGAAGCTTATGATATATCAATTGGGGATACCATTTTGGTGACTGGTCCCACAACAGGTGCCAAAGAAATGAAAGTGACCGAAATGTTGGTGAACGATGCCAAACTTTCCACCGCAAAAAAAGGAGATTCGGTGACCATTCCTTTGGATTTTAGAATTCGACTATCGGATAAGCTGTATAAAATCGTAGAAAATAAGGTAGAGGCCTAATGGTTGTTGTTACGCTTCAGCGCGAAAAATGTATCGGTTGTAATTATTGTGTGGAGTTGGCCCCAGAACAATTTGCCATGTCCAAAAAAGATGGCAAATCTGTATTGTTGCATTCCCAGAACAAAAAGGGATTTCATACCATAAAATCCCACGATGAGGGCATTTACGATGCTTCTGAACAAGCCGCGAAAGCCTGTCCCGTAAAAATTATTTCGGTAAAGCGAACCTGACTATAGTTCCATCAAGGCTTTGTAGACCAAATCGGTCGGTAATCCCACTACATTGGTGTAAGAACCTTGAATTTCGGTAATGCCGATCATCCCAATCCATTCCTGGATGCCGTAGGCTCCAGCCTTATCAAAAGGTTGGCACGTTTCTATGTAATAATTGATTTCATCATCCGAGAAATCCTTCAACTTTACCTTGGTGATACCACTTACGGTTTTTTGGGAATCTTTTGTGGTAAAACAAACGGAAGTTATCACTTCGTGCCAATCGCCCGAAAGGGTGCGGAGCATTTCAAAAGCTTCAGCCTTGTCTGCGGCTTTGGCTAAGGATGTTTTGTTATGCCAAACCACCGTATCCGAAGTAATCACAATTTGATTTGGTTCCAACTCCTCCATAAATGGAGAGGCTTTTAGTTTGGCCAGATACTCTGATATTTCTTGACCTTGTAATTCCTCTGGGTATACTTCTTCCACGGATTTTGGTCTTACTTCGAAGTCGAGTCCCAGTTCTTCCAAAAACATTTTGCGTCTTGGCGAGCCAGAGCCTAAGATGATTTTTTTGTCCTTGAGCTTTTCTTTGAGTGGATTTTTAGTCATTCTTGGCACTAAAATTATCGTTCCAGTCCCCCCGAACCTTTAAAACTTGCTCAATAATGTCCCGAACACAGCCATCGCCACCGTTTTTGTGCGACACATAATCGGAAATTGCTTTTACCTCTGGCACCGCATTTTGTGGGGAAGTGGCCAGAGCAACCATTTTCATAGGTGGAATGTCTGGAACATCATCACCCATGTATACCACGGATTGTGGGTCTATGCCGTGAATATCCAAATATTCCTCCAAAGGTTCTTGTTTGTGGTGGGCACCCATATAAAAATCGGTAACCCCGAGGCCTTTTAAGCGCTCTTTTACCCCTTGATTGGTTCCGCCGGTAATAATACAGACATTGTATCCTTTTTTAATGGCCGTTTTTAAGGCGTAACCATCTTTAACGCTCATTTTGCGAAGCAGTTCTCCATCGGTGGTAATTAAAACAGTTCCATCGGTAAAAACACCATCAACATCAAAAACAAATGTGGTAATATTGCTCAATAGCTCTTTATAATTCTTCTTCATGGGCTTGTTTTATAGCTTGGCTCAATAATTTATAGAGTGTAATATGTTCATTTTTATTCAGTAGTTCTAGGTGGCTTTCCATGCTTTTGATGTCATTTCGGCGTGCTGGCCCCGTTTGAGCCTTTTTGGGAGACATGGTCTGGATTTTATTCGCAGTTTCCATGATCAATGGTTTCAACAAATCAAAAGAAAGACCTTCCTCTACGCAAAGTTCTTCACCGACACTATAGAGATAATTGGTAAAGTTGTTCACAAAAACGGCTGCAAGATGCAATTTTTTTCGCTGTTCCGAGTCGATAAGGTGTACGTTTTCGGAAATGGATGCTGCCAGTGTCTTCAAGGTTTCCAAAGATTCTTTTTCTTCGGCTTCCACGCAGAAGGGAATGGTTGAAAAATCAACTGATTTACCTTTGGTAAATGTCTGTAAGGGATAAAAAACACCCCTGTTTGTGGGTTGTATTGCTTTTAAACCAATGGCCCCGGAAGTATGGACCACAATTCCTGTTTTGTTCAAGAGATAGCCAGAAACTTTGTTAATGGCATCATCTTTTACAGCGATTATATACACATCTGCATCGTCAATCGCATTAAAATCATTGGAAATAGTGGAATATTCGGAAAACTTTTGTAGTTCTTTCTTGTTACGCCCCACAACTTGCGCCACATCAACATCCTTGGCTTTTTCAAAAGCGTTGGATAAGTGCTTGGCGAGGCTTCCAGTCCCCAATATTACAATCTTAAGCATGCCCAAAACTACAAATTTAGGGTTGATAGATTATCGTAAGAATTAACAAATCTGTTTGATTTTTATGTGTTAAGGCAGCAGGGAAGTTCTAAAAAGACCTTATTTTTGCAAGCCGAAAGTAGACCGAATTTCCATGATCAATATCCTCAAGAAAACACTTTTTTCCACTAGACTTATGGCAGTTCTATTTTTGGTCTTTGCAGCAGCGTTGGCCATTGGAACTTTTGTGGAAACTTGGTACAGTACGGACACCGCACGAATTTATATTTATAATGCTACTTGGTTCGAGGCCATTATGGTCTTTTTTGTAATCAACTTTTTCGGCAATATTTATAGATATCGTTTGTTGGAATGGAAAAAATGGCCCGTACTTATTCTGCACCTTTCTTGGATTCTGATCATTATAGGTGCGTTTGTGACCCGTTACATCAGTTACGAAGGTATGATGCCCATCAGGGAAGGTGCTACCGAAAAAATATTTTATTCGGACAAGACCTATTTAACTGCTTTTGTGGATGGGGATATCAATGGAGAGACCAAACGCCGGGTACTTGAGGATGCTATTTTGGTGACTCCAGAAGGAAAGCGTTCCAGCTTACCATGGAAATCTGATTTCAATGGGCAACCGTTTTCCATTAGTTATGTGGATTTTATCAGAGGAGCAGAAAAGGGATTGATTCCCGATGAAAATGGAACCGAATACCTCCAAATTGTGGAAGCTGGCAATGGGCAGCGCCATGAGCATTATCTGGAGAACGGTAAAATAGCAAGCGTTCACAATATCCTTTTTGCATTGAACAACGAAACCGATGGTGCCGTCAATATTTTTTATGATGAAGAGAATGGATACCGCATCAAATCGCCTTTTGAAGGTAATTTTATGCGCATGGCGGACCAATTCCAAGGAGAAGTTGCCAGTGATAGTATTCAGCAATTGCAATTGCGTTCCCTTTACACCATGGGAGGTATGCAGTTTGTAGTGCCCGAACCTTTGGTTAAAGGAAGGTATGGTATAATTAAAGTCCCGGACGAGGAGATTACCAAGGTTACTCAGGATGCACTGGTCGTTTCCATCACTGCAAATGGGGAAAGTAAAGAAGTGAAATTATTAGGAAGCAAGGGAACCTCCAATTTCTCAGACAAGATCAATATAGGTGGGTTGGATTTTTCTTTGAGTTATGGTTCCAAAGTATACGAACTTCCTTTTTCCATAGAATTGAACGATTTTATTGCCGAGAAATATCCCGGAACCGAGGCGGGTTACGCTTCTTTTATGAGTAAGGTTACCGTACACGACGACCGTCCTTTTGATTATGATATTTATATGAACCATGTATTGGACCATCAAGGGTATAGATTCTTTCAATCCAGTTTTGATCCAGATGAAAAGGGAACGGTACTTTCCGTAAACCATGATTGGTGGGGCACATGGATTACCTATATTGGTTATTTTCTGTTGTATATTGGTTTGATGGGCATCATGTTCTTTGGGAAAACACGTTTCAGGGATTTGCAGACCATGCTCGAGAAAATCAAGGAAAAGAAAGCCGCATTGACCACAATAGCACTTTTCTTCGCCTTTGTATCAGCAAATGCACAGGATTCCCATGAACATACCAATGTACCGACCCAAGCACAGATTGACTCCGTAATTCAGGCAACTACCGTTGCCAAGGAACACGCCGAAAAGTTTGGAGCTTTGGTGATTCAAGATGAAAACGGTCGAATGAAACCCGTAAATACCTTTGCCTCCGAGTTGTTGAGAAGATTGAGCGGGGATGATAAATTCAAAGACCTTTCAGCCAACCAAGTATTCCTTTCCATGATGTTGAATCCTGGGGTGTGGTATACTACGGATATTATTGCTTTAGGAAATAAGGGGAATGATAGTATTCGTAAGGTTGTTGGTGTCCCGGGAGATACAAAGTTTGTAAAAGCGACCGATTTCTTCGATGCAAAAGGCAATTATAAACTCAGAACATTTTTAGAAAAGGCAACCGCCAAGGCCAACCCCAATAAATTTGAAAAAGACTTTAAAAAGGTAGGGGAGCGATTGAGTTTACTCGATATTGCTTTAAGCGGCAATATGGTCAAGATATTTCCTTTGTTGAACGATGAAAACAACAAATGGATTTCTGCCGTAGAATATCGTTCCGGACAATATCAGGTTCAAGATTCGCTTTATGCGAATTTTATCAGAAATGCGATGCCCTATTATTTGAATTCGCTGCAACAATCCATCGCCACAGGGGATTATTCACAACCTGATAGGTTGTTGGAAGCCTTTAAACAGAACCAGAAAAATCACGGTGAAGAGATATTGCCTTCGGATAACAAAGTTAAAATTGAGATTATTTACAACAAGCTCGACCTGTTCAACCGTTTATATCAATATTATGCCTTGGTTGGGGTATTGTTGTTTTTTGTACTGATAGCCAAGATTTTTAAGGAACGTAAGATTTTAGATGCTGCTGCCTATTTGTTAAAGGGGACCATTATCTTGTTCTTTATCTGGCATACCATCGGGTTGATTCTTCGTTGGTATATATCTGGACACGCTCCTTGGAGTGATGCTTATGAAAGTATACTTTACGTAGCATGGGCAACCATGGGTATAGGATTGGCACTGGGCCGAAAAAGTGAATTAACGATTGCTTCCAGTGCTTTTGTTACCTGTATGTTGTTGTGGGTGGCGCACCAAAGCTGGGTTGATCCTGCTATCGCCAATTTGGTTCCAGTATTGGATAGTTATTGGTTGATGATCCACGTAGCTGTAATTGTGGGCAGTTATGGTCCATTAACGGTTGGGATGATTTTGGGAGTGGTAGCATTATTGTTGATGGTACTGACAACCAAAAAGAACAAAAAACGTATGGACATCAATATTAAGGAGCTTACGGTGATCAACGAACTGGCCCTAACTGCTGGTTTGGTGATGTTGACCATAGGAAACTTTTTAGGAGGACAATGGGCCAACGAAAGTTGGGGTCGTTATTGGGGCTGGGATCCCAAAGAAACTTGGGCTTTGGTTTCCATTATGATCTATGCATTTGTTCTGCATATGCGATTGGTTCCGGGACTACGTGGAAAATGGATCTATAATTTCGCCAGTATTGTGGCTTATGCGAGTATCATGATGACCTATTTTGGGGTGAACTTCTATTTGGTAGGACTGCACAGTTATGCAAGTGGGGACCAAGTAATAACCCCAAGCTTTGTGTGGTACACTGTACTTGGGGTCTTTATTTTGGGAGGTATAAGCTTTTGGCGTTACAAAGTGCACTACGCCAAAAAATAGGCTATTGCTCCATTAAAAGTTTCATGATTTCTTCTGCTGCCACCTTGCCCTTTTCCTTTAGGAAAGGCCTGGAAGTATTATCTCCTAGCTCAAAAACAATGGCGGGCATTCCATGGTGTACATAAAAGTATTTGCTCGATACCATAGTTGGGTCCAGTTCATCAGAAGCGCTTACATTGGTTTTCTTTTGAGGTAATCTTTGGCTGATGTTCTCGATCCAATCAAAAACAATTTTGCCTTTATCCCCGGTCACTGTCGTATCAATTGGGTAATAAATATCATCCCAAGTGGAGTGGAAGTCCGCACCAAAAACGAAGTCATATGTTTTGTCTTTTTCTACAAGAAAATCCCTGACATTCCTTGTTTCCGGCTGATTAAAGTTTTGCCAGTCCCTGTTTAGGTCTATTCCTCCCATGTTATGTCTCCAATGTCCGTTGTCGGCCCCATCAGGGTTCATTAATGGCACTACAAAAACGGTATGCTCTTGTCTAAATTCCTTAGCCAGTTCAGAATCACCGGAAATAGTTTCGATAAAGGATTTCATTGCTAAAAAGCCTGTAACTTCTGGTGGGTGCTGTCTCGAAATGATCATCAAAGCTTTTTTGGCTTCTTCATTTTCATTGACTTCCATCAAATGCATGGTTCGTTTTTCTTTGGAAAGACCTATTGGATAATTTGTAATGAATGGTTTTTGGCTCAAGGAATCCACCCACTCTTTTACTACGGATGATGTGTAAAGTTCCTGGGCCGTAATCCAAGTTGGTTCTTCGGCCACGCTTATGGTCAATTCGGCTGATTCTGGTGCTGCTTTTATTCCAAACTCGCCCTCCCCGGGGTTGACGGCTTTAAACTTTGTACTGTCCAATGGAGTAAAGTTTCTTCCATCGGTACTGATTTTTGGGTAATACCTACTTCTGGAATCTTGGTAGTTCAATTGCACCGTAATGTCTCGAGGTTCTTTAGACCATACCTGAAAGGCATACCATGGACTTACGTTTATAGGGGTGTTTTCTGCCGTTACCCAAATGGTGTAATGATCGTCCCCATCGTAGGCCACACCGTTTAAACGGGCACCTTCGAACTTATTTGAAAAAAACGTGGTACTATCGTTAAAGGCCCAAACACCTCTCCATTGCTTTTGAATAGGTTTGTCAACGGTAGGCACAATAGGGCTTTTACCTTGTCCTTGATAACCTGTTTTTTTTTCGGTTTCAGCTGTTTCGCTACTTTTTTTACAAGATGACGTGAGCACCATGGAGGATAATATTCCAATGGCAATCAAACTTTTAATGCGCATGATTTTGAATTATTTAAGTTGGTTTGGTTACGAAGGTAGCCACAAGGTTTGGAGTAGTAAATAAAAATTTACTAATAATATATTGGTTTTTTTTGCATATTTGCATCATCATGAAGCTATAAGAATTATGTACGCGATAGATGTCACCGTTGGCCGAGGGCCAATCCAGTAACCGAAACTCCCTCGGCGAATTCGACATTTACTTACTTTTTTCACACATAATTCTTTGATAATGACACATCAACATACCAATCCATTTAAAAAATTTATCCAATATTTCTGGATAGCAATTTCCGGCAAGGAATCAGAATTTACTTCTGGAAGCATCCGTAAGGCCATTTTTATGCTTTCCATTCCCATGATCTTGGAAATGCTCATGGAATCCATTTTCGCACTGGTGGACATTGCTTATGTCTCTAGCGTTAGCGTAAATGCGGTAGCTACAATAGGTCTTACAGAGTCCGTTATTACACTTGTTTACGCATTAGCCATTGGGCTAAGTATGGCCGCCACAGCCGTAGTTGCCCGAAGGATTGGCGAAAAGGATGTGGATGGCGCACGTATTGCAGCTGTACAAGCTATTTGTTTGGGCGTTGTCATATCCATAACAATCGGAGTTGTTGGGATTGTTTTTGCCAAGGATATTTTGGCGCTAATGGGTGCAGAGCCGGATTTGATTGCCGAAGGATACGGTTACACCCAATTCTTGATCGGAGGAAACATAACGGTGGTCCTTTTGTTCTTGATCAATGCCATTTTCCGGGGTGCCGGCAATGCATCAATTGCCATGTGGGCCTTGGTGCTATCCAATGGACTCAATATAATTCTGGACCCCATGTTTATTTTTGGCTTTGGTCCCATACCGGAAATGGGCGTAAAAGGAGCGGCTGTTGCTACCAATATTGGTAGGGGCACGGCTGTACTTTTCCAATTGGGCATATTGTTCTTTGGATGGGGCAAGATTAAATTAATGGCCAAGGATTTGGTTTTGAACCTTAAGGTGATGATCAATTTGATCAAGGTTTCATTGGGCGGGATTGCGCAATTCTTGATCGGAACCTCCAGTTGGATATTCCTTATGCGAATCATGTCCGAATTCGGAAGCGAGGTATTGGCAGGCTACACCATTGCCATTCGTGTAATGATGTTCACTTTAATGCCCTCTTGGGGTATGAGTAATGCCGCGGCCACTTTGGTGGGACAGAATCTGGGTGCCAAACAACCCGATAGGGCCGAGCGGTCTGTATGGAAAACAGGGAAGTACAATGCCATTTTTATGGGGACGGTTTCCTTGGGGTACATGATTTTTGCGAACACCATTATCTCTTGGTTCAATACAACCCCGGAAGTGGTAAAGAGCGGAGCACTTTGTCTGCAGATCATCGCGTTGGGTTATATATTTTATGCCTACGGCATGGTAATGACCCAGGCCTTTAACGGAGCAGGGGATACCAAGACACCGACCAAGATAAATTTTATATCATTTTGGTTGTTTCAATTGCCATTGGCCTATATATCGGCAATGGTATTGGGATGGGGAGCAACAGGAGTTTTTGTAGCCATTACTTTGGCTGAAGTACTGATTGCGGTTTTGGCCATGATCTGGTTTAAAAAAGGGAAATGGAAGAAAGTCCAAGTATGATCGGTTTCGTATCTTTATGCGAAAGAAAACCAACATGAAAAACGATACTAAAGGACTGAATACAATCTGTACCCACGTCGGTGAATTGGAGGATAATCAGTTTAAAGGGGCTGTTTCCCCTTTGTACATGAGTACATCCTATCAATTTGAAGACGTTGCGGTAAAAAGATACCCGAGATATTACAATACGCCCAACCAAGAAGCGTTGGGCAAAAAACTGGCAGCCTTGGAGCATACCGAGGCTGCTTTAATTTTTGGTAGTGGCATGGCTGCAATTAGTACGGCATTGATGACTTTTCTTCAGGCTGGTGATCATGTGGTACTACAGCAGACCATTTATGGAGGTACTTACCATTTTGCCGTTTCCCAGTTTGAACGATTTGGCATTGAATACTCCTTTACCACAGGTTGGGAGGTTGAGGATTTTGAGAAGGAAATCAAACCCAATACCAAAGTGCTGTATTTGGAAACACCATCGAACCCATTGTTGACCATTTCCGATGTAAAAGGAGTGGCCGATTTGGCAAAAAAGAAAGGAATCCTTTCCATGATCGACAATACTTTCGCAAGCCCCGTTAACCAGAATCCCATTGATTTTGGGATAGATGTGGTGGTGCACAGTGCTACAAAATATATGGGGGGACACTCCGATATTTGTGCAGGTGTGGTTGCGGCATCCCAAGAGCTTATGGATAAGGTTTGGCAAACAGGTATTTGCTTTGGGGGAAGTTTGAGCGAGTATACGGTCTGGCTTTTGGAACGAAGTTTAAAAACGATGGCCATACGGGTGAAGGCACAGAATGAAAATGCAATGAAAATGGCTACCTATTTGAGTCAAAACAAAGATGTGGACAATGTGTATTATCCGGGACTTAAAGATCATCCGGGACACGAGTTGGCCAAATCGCAAATGAAAGGTTTTGGAGGGATGCTATCTTTTGAATTGAATCCGGAGATAAATGCTTCCCTGTTTTTTAAGGAATTGAAATTGATAAAACCATCCATGAGTTTGGCAGGGATTGAAAGTACCATGCTTTCACCCACACAGACTTCCCATGCACTAATGAGCCCAGAAGACAGGGCTAAACAAGGGATAAAGGATTCGTTGATTCGTTTCTCCTTGGGAATCGAAGAAACCGAAGATTTAATAGCGGATATTGAACAGGCAATAGCCAAAGTAAAATCTATGACCGTCACGGCATAAAAGTATATGAAATTAGACATTTTAGTATTTGGAGCGCATCCAGATGATGCTGAATTGGGTGCAGGGGCTACTATCGCAAAAGAAGTTTCCAAAGGGAAAAAAGTAGGAATCGTTGATTTGACCCGTGGTGAGCTAGGAACACGTGGCTCTGCCGAAATCAGGGATAAGGAAGCCGCAAAAGCTGCCGAAATTTTAGGGGTAACCGTTAGGGAAAACATGGAGTTCGCCGATGGTTTCTTTGTAAATGACAAGGAGCATCAGTTGGAACTCATTAAAATCATCAGAAAATATAGACCTGAAATTGTATTGTGCAATGCAGTGGACGATAGACATATTGATCACGGCAAAGGAAGCAAATTGGTCAGTGATGCTTGTTTTTTAAGCGGTTTGATGAAGATAGATACCAAAATGGACGGTGATGATAGCTGGCAAGAAGCTTGGAGGCCGAAATTGATCTATCATTTTATTCAATGGAAAAATTTGGAACCCGATTTTGTAGTGGATGTTTCTGGGTTTATTGAAAAGAAAACAGATGCGATCATGGCCTATGGATCCCAATTTTATGATCCAGATAGTGATGAGCCGGAAACACCTATCAGCAGTAAAAACTTTACGGACAGCGTTAATTATAGGGCCAGGGATTTAGGGAGAATCATAGGGGTGGATTACGCCGAAGGCTTTACGGTGGAACGTTATGTTGGTGTGGATAGCCTGGACGATTTAATATAGCTAGGAAGCTTTCTGGTATTTACTTTGAGCCTTGGGAACTGTAAAAAAGAATGTAGTTCCCTTGCGCGGAGTACTCTCTACCCAGATTTTACCATTGTTTTTCATTACCATTTCCTTACATAACGAAAGGCCAAGACCAGTTCCTTTTTCGTTATTGGTACCGTATGTGGTAATATTGGAGGTGTTTTTGAAAAGATTCCGTTGCATTTCCGCAGTCATACCTATACCAGTGTCACGAACGGATATTTGCCACATATTACCATTTTCCTCAGCCTCTATGGTGATGAGGCCATTTTCGGGGGTGAACTTTATGGCGTTGCTCAGCAAGTTTCTTATTACAATATCAATTTGGTTGTTATCCGCCCAAATTCTTGGGTTGTCCGGAAGCTGATTGATAATTTTTATGGATTTGTTTTTAGCAATTTCCGATAACAACTGAATATTATTGCTGACCAAATAAGATAAGGAAACACGTTTTGGTTTTGTGATTACACCATTGAGCTGGTTCAATCCCCAAGAAAGGAGGTTGTTGAGCGTAAACGAAATATTGTCCACATCGGTCTTAAGTTTAGGGATAAAGGAAACCAGTTCCTTTGTGGTAATTTCTCCATCGGTAAACATTTTAAGGATTCCCTGTAGACCTCCAATTGGACCTCTTAGATCATGACCAATAATGGAAAATAATTTGGTATTTGTTTTATTGATTTCGGATAATTGAGCTTCACGTTGGGTAACAGCCTCCGATTTTTCCTTAAGTTCTTTGTTCAGTTTTTTCTGGATGTTCTCACTTCTCCTTATCACAAAGGTTATTATGGTAAGAATTAGGAGGACAATTACGGAGAAATAGATGTAATTACGCTGTTTGGCCAATGCTTCTTCGTTGGCTTCAATCAATTCCTGTTTTTCTTGCTCGTATTGTATCTTGGTTTCTAAGAGGGATAAACTTTGTTTGTTTTTATCCATGAACAAGGAGTCGGACAAGGTTTTAAAGGTTTCTAGATAAGCCAATGCCTCGGTATCTTCCCCATTTTTTTTGTACACCTTGTACAAGGTTTCCGAACAATCTATCTGACCTTGCAACGATTTTATCTTGTTGGAGAGTGCCAATCCCTTTTTTGCAAATTCTAGAGATAAACTATCTTTTTCCAGACCAAAATACACTTTGGCCATACCGTTCATCAATTGAATTTTGATTCTATCATCTTCAATTTGATGCTTGAAAAGCATATTACTTTGATCGTACCAATAAAGGGCCCATTTGTATTTTTCTTGGTCCAGGTAAATATCTCCCTTTACTTCGTAGGCATAGGCGAGCCAATCATACACTTTGTGCTTTTCAAATGTATTGATGCTTCGATTGATGTTGAACATGGCATTTTTGTAGTCCTTTGCATCCTTATAGAGCGATGCCATGTTACTTTGGGTTTCCGCATCTATAACTTCGTTGCCCAACCTTCTATTTATTTTTTGAACGGTATCATAGAACATCAAGGCATTCTTGAAATCCTTTTGGTCCGCATAAAGTCCGGCAATATTCTCGTTAAGAATGGAAAGTGTTTCTTGGTCGTTTATTTCCCTGGCCAGATCAATTCCCTTAAGGTTAAGATTTAAAGCTTCGGCATAGTTACCTTCAAAGCTATAGTTCTGGGCCATTGTGTTTATAATGGTGAGCTCAGATTTAATGTCGTTGATATCCATGGCGAGGTCCAGGGCCTCTTTAAATAGGGGAATGGATTTTTTACGCTCACCTTTATTATAATAATAATCACCAAGGGCATTCAATCCCTTTATTTTACCATAAGTGTAGTCAATTTTTTTACTGTAATCCAAAGCACGACTAGCAATGGAGAAAAGGCTATCACTATCTAGATATCGATAGGAAAATGCCAGTTCAATCAATAGTTTAATATGCGTGGTATCCTTTGGATTGAATCGGTTGGTAGATTCCAGACGTTGGAGTTTGTAGGACAAGCTATCCCTTTCATTGGAAGATTGTGCGTAGCTCCATTGAGACAGTGCAAGAATAAAGATGAAGAGCATCTTTATCAAAACAGAATTTTTACATTGAACAATGAAGTTTTTTTCTGACAGCACCCGGTTGAATTATTTACAGCTAAATTAGTTTTAGGCTACCTTTCTGGGAATTAATTGTTGTGAAATCCCCAAAAATGTGTGTTTGGTCTTAAAAACGTGCATTTAATCGGGAAATTGTACAATCCGTATTTATTGTTAGTTGTCAGGCCATTAATTAACTTCCACTATTTAAGAAGAAAATTTTAATGGAATAAATTCATCTAAATTGAAAAATATTTTGGTTGAATCATTACAAAAAAGTATTTTTGCATCCGCTTTAAATGGTGGTTGTAGCTCAGCTGGTTAGAGCGCTGGATTGTGGTTCCAGAGGTCGCCGGTTCGAACCCGGTCTTCCACCCTTGAGTTTTTAAAATCCCGAACCTTTTGGTTTGGGATTTTTTGTTTGGATAAAACGCAAAATAAAACCCTCAACATGGAGGGCTTTATTTATAATTAGGTATTTAGCTCTAATCTGCAGCCTTATCAACAAGCAGTCTACTTGGTCTGTTGGCAATTTCCCAAGCAGTATGGAAAATTAAGCGTGTACGGTTTTCCAATAGATCATAGTTGATTTTATCGGGTGTATCACTCGGACGATGATAGTCTGCATGAGTACCGTTGAAATAGAAAATGATCGGAATATTGTTCTTCGCAAAATTGTAGTGATCGCTCCTATAATAAAACCTATTGGGGTCATTCTCATCATTATAAGTGTAATCAAACTCAATATTGGTGTACTTTTTATTGACAGCTTCCGATAATTGGTGCAATTCGGTGCTTAATTTATCGGAGCCAATCAAGTACAAATAGTTTCGGGCTCCCTTATAATTTGGGTCTATTCTACCGATCATATCAATATTTAGGTCGGCCACAGTATTTTCCAATGGGAAAACCGGGTCTACATCTGTATAGTATCTGGATCCCAACAGCCCTTTTTCTTCACCTGTAACATGTAGGAAAACCAAAGAACGTTTTGGTCCATTGCCTTCGTCTGCAGCTTTTTTGAATGCTTGTGCGATTTCCAATAATGCTACGGTGCCGGAACCGTCATCATCGGCTCCATTGTTGATTTTACCGCCATCTGTAATTCCGATATGATCCAAGTGGGAAGATATTACCACATATTCATCGGGCTTCTCCGATCCTTCAATAAATGCCACCACATTTTCGGAACTAATTTCATCGTTTCCACTGGTAATGTTCATGGAAATATTGGTTGGAATTATTTTGGCTTTGTGATCTTCTTCAATATCACTCTTTAAGGTTTTTACTGCTTTATCGTTCAAATAAATAAGAACTTCGTCGTTGGTATCGTTGGCCAATTGCATTCTTCCGCTGTTGTTGGATTTCATGAACTGAAAATACCCTTTAAACCTTGGGAAGCTCAACATATCGTAATAAAGAACTCCGATAGCACCTTTTTCTTGGGCGATGTCCCTTTTTTTACCAACTGCCTCAGAAGCATTGCTCCAAACAGATTTTTCCATGTTTCCGGTTATGGTATACACACCATTGGCATCTACGGGTTCACCTGCTTTAATAAGCACGAACTTTCCTTTTACATCGATTCCGTTATAATCGGAATATGTTCCGTCTTCAATCCCATAGCCTACATATACAATGGAACTGTAGGTTCCTTTTGCTTGTGAAAAGGTTAAAACGTCTTCTCCAAGAACAAAGGAAGTATTGTTAATGCTCATACTTCCGGTAGGGACATTGGAAACCTCCAAGGGTACATTTTGTAAATAGTCCCCATCAGATTTAGCAGGTGGAATGCCCAGGGATTCATAATGAGACTTTATATAAGCTACGGCTTTCTTTTGTCCGGGGGTACCGGTTTCCCTTCCTTCGAACTCATCGGAGGCATAGGTATACAAATGTTCTTTTAAGTCTTCTTGCGTAATTGTTTCCGCGTAGGTAACCGGATCGGCCAATGGTTTGGGCTGTGGGGCCTCGGTAACAGTTTTATGCGAGGAGTTGCAGGCAAAGGCCAATCCCATCACCAATAAGGATAGTTTTTTCATTCGTGCGCTTGTTTTCAAAATCTTCCAAAAGTACTCAAAAGTTTCATAAAGAATTCCCAAACCAAGCATTAACATTATCGGGTCCTTTCTGTATCTTGCTGGCTCTTTAAATGGATACCACAAACTTGTATGTATGGCCAAGAATAAAAGTGTAATCGTAGTGGGTGGAGGAATTGTAGGACTCTCCACTGCTTATTTTTTGCATAAAGCCGGGCACCAAGTTACTTTACTTGATAAGTCCGATATCAACGCTGGAGCTTCCTTTGTAAATGCTGGTTATCTTACACCGAGCCATATTGTTTCCTTGGCCGCACCGGGAATGATCAATACAGGAATAAAATACATGTTTAACTCCTCCAGTCCATTTTATATGAAACCAAGGTTAGATATGGATTTTATAAAATGGGCATGGTATTTTAAGAAATCTTGTACCAAGGAGAAGGTAAAAAGGGCCATGCCTGTTATTAGGGACATTAATCTTTTGAGCAGGGAATTGTACGAGGGAATTCAGGCTTCGGGCGATTTGGGCGATTTTAAAATAGGTGATCAAGGTTTGATGATGGTTTATAAAACCCAGGAAGCTTGTGACCACGAAATGGAGGTTGTGGAAAAAGCCGCAGAAATGGGACTTGTGGGAAGACATTTATCCAAAGAAGAGTTACAGAAAATAGAGCCCAATGTTGATTTTAATGCAGAGGGCGCCATTCTTTGGGAATGTGACAGACATACCACACCACCTTTGATCATGAACAGGATGGTAGAGTACCTTGAGAATGCAGGCGTTACAATCCATAAAAATGAAGAAGTTACCGATATTACTGTATCCGATTCCAAAATTTCTGAAGTGAAAACCGCCAAAGGGTCCTACCGCGCAGATGAAGTGGTTTTGGCCGCTGGATCGTGGACTTCTAATCTTACTAAAAAATTGAACCTTAAATTACCATTACAAGCTGGTAAAGGATACAGGATCAATGTGGAAGAGCCTACGCAGATTACTATGCCGGCAATCTTGATGGAGAAAAAAATTGCGGTGACCCCAATGGAGGGATTTACACGTTTTGCAGGGACAATGGAATTCTCTGGAATCAACCATCAAATTAGAAAGGAAAGGGTAGAGGCCATAGCAAATGGGGTGGAGGCCTATTATAAAGGCTTACATATTCCGGAAGAAGCAAAGAACAATGCCAAATGTGGACTTAGGCCCGTATCGCCAGATGGACTTCCATACATAGGCAAGTCGACAAATTTTGATAATCTTACCATTGCCACCGGACATGCCATGATGGGATGGAGCTTAGGGCCAGCCACCGGAAAATTAGTAACGGAGCTTATATCCGGGGTTAAAACTTCGATGGATATTTCAGCATTTGTGCCTAATCGTAAATTTTAAAGGATTTCTTGCCTTATAGGGCATGATATATGTGGTTTAGATTTTTCATTTGTTTTTAGAACAACTAATTTTACAGTATGAAAAAACACTACGCCATTACTCTTCTTTTTTCATTGTTCCAAGTGCTTGTAATCTGGGCCCAAGAGGTACAGATTTTCACCCTGAACGATTTTGACCTTAATGGTCGTGTAAAATCTTGCTTGGTGACCACGGATTATGGTAAGGAATTGTTCGAGTTCAACAAGGAAGGGGTTTTAACAAAGACAATTACGCAATACAACGAAACCGATCAAGATATTACCTATTACAAATATAAAGACGGGGAATTGTTGGAAAAGCGCATGGAGAGTTACAAAAACAATATTTTGGACGAGGCAACATCCATGGCTAATTTTTATGAGGTTGATACGGTTCCGAACAGAATGGTCGTTGAAAAAATTATTTCTTATGACAAGCAGTTTTTGGAGCAACAGCAATACCAATATGATGAGGATGGAAAATTGGTGAAAATTATTTCATCTAACGGGGAAGGTGTGGATGAGACCACTTTAGACTACACCAAAGTAAAGAACGAGGAAACCGTGAGCACCTTCACCAACGGAATATTACAGAAAGCGGTAAGGACTTCCATTAAAAAAACGCCTAATGGCGAACAGAAAATTATACTGACTAAGGAATATATTGATGGCGAACCCAATACGGCCAATGAAGAAGTTTTTAATAGTTCTGGTGATTTGATTACAAGCGAGGATTTTTTATATGATGTCGCCGAGAAAGAATTTGTTTCTCAAAAGAAGAACTATTATCAATATAAGAATGGTGTATTGAGTAAGGTTGTTAAAAAAACTGTGAATACGGAGTCATCGGACACGTATATTTTTCAGTTTGACAACCATACTCCAAGCAATTGGGTTAAACAGATTATTACTCCCGGCAATACTTATACTACCAGGACCCTGGAATATTATAAGGAAGAGGCTTCTAAAGAGGAGACTTCGAATTAATTTGATGTAATAAACCTTCAATAATTTCAGGCTTTACCTCATGCCCACCATTAAAGGTGAGGGTTTGGGCATTTCCTTGAAATAAGTTCTCAACTTTTACCTTCTCCTTTTTTAGACGTTCCGGTGTTAGGAATTCGTCTTGATCTCCATATACTATTTGGACCTTGGTAGTATCATAATCCAAAAACTCAAAATCCGATCGGGATAGTTCATTGGGTATGCCTCCTGCATAAAGCACGACTAAACTACATGGTAACTTTTTGCTGGCTAGCCATCTTGTAGCGACCGATACACCTTGGGAAAATCCAAATAAAATAAGGTTTGTATTTTTTGGAATATGCTCGGCTTCCAGAACGGCATCGATATAATTTAGAACATTGTTTATTTCGGTGGCAGTATTTTCTTTTGTCAGCCAACTGGCCCCCACATATTTGTACTCGTTTTTTAAATAATATTTAGAAGGTGCCTGGGGAACTATAATGTAATTCTCTTCCGGATTCAATCCGTTAAAATATTTTACAAAGTAGCGGCTTAAATATCCAATACCATGAAAAACCAACCATACGTTTTTGGTTTTGGAGGTTAATTCGTTCTGAGTCAAGTATGTATTCTCCGTAGTGTAGGAAACTGTCTTTTCTGTATTGGACATGTTTAATTCTGCTTATTTAGATATTGGCAAAGCTTTGCGTAATTTTACAAAAAATACAAGGATGAACGAGCATAAAGAGAAGATTCTATCCGTTTGCAACGAAATTTGCAAGGGTACGTTAATGGAAACATTGGACATAACATATATTGATGTTGGTGAAAATTTTCTCTTGGCAAAAATGCCCGTTACCCCTAAGGTCCATCAACCCGATGGTGTGCTACATGGAGGCGCATCGGTCGCATTGGCCGAAAGTGTGGGCAGTGCAGCATCCTATATCTTCTTAGATGGGCAAAAATTTTTTGTTCGCGGTATTGAGATTGCGGCCAACCATGTACGTTCCATTAAAGAGGGTTTTGTGTATGCAAAAGCATCCATCTTACACAAAGGACGAACCACCCAGCTTTGGGAGATTAAAATTACCGACGAGGAAGACCGTTTGATTTCCAATTGTAAACTTACAACCATTGCATTACCCAGAAACTAAAGGGCTCAAAGAGATTTTGAATAGGGTAGAGGATTCCTTGGAAAAAGGGCTTCCTTTTGCCATATATAGAAAACCGAACGAGAATGAGGTAATAGGGGTTTATCAAGCCACTAAAGCCTTGCACTATACATCGGATTTTTCAGAAAAAGGATTTGTGTTCGCACCGTTCTATTCTCAGGATAAAGTAGTGCTGATTCAACCAGACGAATATTGGAAGGCTGCTTTTAAAAAAGAGGATATCCCAATAAACAGTGATATTTCTTTGTTTGATAATGATGAAGAAACTCATATAAAATTGGTGGAGAATGGCGTAAGGGCCATTAAAAAAGGAAGGCTTCAAAAAGTAGTGCTTTCCAGGAAAATAGAAGTTTCCATTTCCAGATCACCTATTGAGATTTTTAAAACACTGTTGAACAGATACCCGAATGCCTTCGGGTATTTATTCCATCATCCCGATGTTGGTACCTGGTGTGGTGCAACTCCAGAAACTCTTGTGAGAATCAAGGATAAAGAACTACGGACAATGTCTTTGGCAGCAACCCTTCCTTATGAGGAAAATAAATCTCCCCAATGGGGCGATAAGGAAGTTCAGGAACAGCAAATGGTATCGGAATATATAGGTGATAAATTGGCACATACCGTTCAGCGTTTGGAAATTGATGAAGCTGAATCGGTTAGGGCTGGGGGACTATGGCATTTACGTTCGGAAGTACGCGGTACCATGTTGCCCGACCTTGAGGTGGGTAAGGTGATCAGGGCATTACACCCAACCCCTGCGGTTTGTGGTATCCCCACTGCAGAGGCGCAACAATTTATAAGAGCAAACGAAAATTATAACAGAACATTCTATACAGGCTTTTTAGGTGAAATCAACCTGAATTCGCAAGGTGAGTTATCGTTGTTTGTGAACCTTAGGTGTATGGAAATAAAAAACCATACGGCATCCATTTTTGTTGGGGGAGGAATAACGGAAGCATCGGACCCTAAAAGTGAATGGATAGAGACGCAAAACAAGAGCAAGACCATGTTGGGCATCTTGTAAATAGATGTACTTAATTTTTGGGATTTTACCAGTCAGAAGCTGTATTTTTGTAGTCCATGATGTACTCAGACATACCCTCAGCGCAAACCTTGGTATTGTACTTTAAATCAAGGGGAGTTAAAAATATTGTTATCTCACCGGGGTCTAGAAATGCTCCATTGACCATAAGTTTTACCAAGAATCCATTTTTTAAGTGTTTTAGTGTGGTCGATGAGCGGTGTGCCGCTTTTTTTGCCATGGGAATGTCTCAACATTTACAGGAACCTGTAGCCGTTCTTTGCTCATCTGGTAGTGCCATGTTAAACTTTTACCCGGCAGTAGCGGAGGCTTTTTACAGCGACATCCCTCTCATTATTGTATCTGCGGATAGACCTAGTTACCGAATAGATATAGGTGATGGACAGACCATCCGGCAAGAAAATGTACTGGATAAACATATAGGGTATTCGGCCAATTTAAAGCAGGATGTTTCCCATGCCACGAATACCATTTCTAAATATGGCAAACACCTGTTGGAGGAGAGTCAAATGGAAGTGCAACGTTACAACGAAAGCGAGATTGCAAAGACGCTAACGGTTGCTTTTAACGATAACTACCCGGTACACATCAATATACCTTTTGAAGAGCCTTTGTACGGACGAATAGAAGAACCCACGGTGGAAACTCAAAATATTGAAGTACCCTACGTTCAAGGTGAATCAAGCCAAATTAATTGGGAAGAATTGTCAACAATATGGAGGAATAGTTCCAAAAAAATGGTTTTAGTGGGAGTCAATCAGCCCAATGCCCTAGAAAAAGAAGCGCTAAATACTTTGGCTAACGACCCTACTACCTTGTTGTTTACTGAAACCACCTCTAATTTACATCACCCTAATTTTTTTGAGAGCATAGACAGTATAATTGCTCCTATCGAAAAGTCGGAGCACAAGGATGAACTCTTTAAAAAATTACAACCGGATTTATTGGTGACTTTTGGTGGTTTGATTGTGTCCAAAAAAATAAAGGCTTTTTTACGTGAATACAAGCCTAAGAATCATTGGCATATCGATACAAAAAGAGCGAATGACACTTTCTACTGCCTAACCCGTCATATACCATGTAATCCCAACGAGTTTTTTAAAAATGTTGGTGATGGTGTTTCAGGAGAAAGTAAATTCAAGGCATTTTGGGAAGATAAGAAGGACCATTACGAGAAAAAGCGAGAAGCTTACCTCGAAAAAATTCCATTTTCAGATTTTATTGCGTTTGATTGTATCATCAAAACAATCCCAAAGGGATACCAGGTACATTTGGCCAATAGTTCCACGGTAAGATACGCACAGTTGTTTCCATTAGATCAGAGCTTGAAGGTTTTTTGTAATAGGGGTACCAGCGGTATTGATGGGTCTACATCTACTGCTATAGGAAGTTCAATTTATAGTAAGGATGCAACCGTACTGCTAACTGGAGACCTTAGTTTCTTTTATGATAGCAATGCCCTATGGAACAGATATGTTCGTCCGGATTTTAGGATTGTTCTTATCAATAATTCTGGTGGGGGTATTTTTAGGATTTTACCAGGAAAAGAGGATACAGAAGAATTCGAGACCTTTTTTGAGACGAGTCACGATTTAACGGCACAACAGTTGGCGGAAATGTATGGTTTTGAACATATCAGTGTAAAAAATGAAGAAGAATTAGAAGAATCACTTAGAGAATTCTACACTGAATCCAATAGTCCAAAAATCCTGGAAGTCGCCACACCACGGGTTTTGAACAATAAAATTTTGCTTGGGTACTTCGATTTTATATCTTAGAAGCTTAACTATAAAAATCAATATAGAACACTAACATATTATGAGTAAAAGAGACGAATTAATCGAAAAGTACGCTGAAGACATTAAGAGCAAATTCGGCCAAACACCGGACATGGATTTGTTGACAAAAGTAGCTATAGGCCTAGGTCCCGCTATTTATAATCTGGACGCATCCAAAGTTTCTGGATCGGATGATAAAGAATTGGAGACGGTCAAGAATAACTTTTTGATCAAGAAATTGGGCCTTACCGACACACCTGCCCTTATGGAATCCATTAATAGTGTTATAGATGCTTATGGTAGATCTGAAAAGAACAAGCACCGTGCGGTCATCTATTATATGTTGGCAAAGCATTTCGGAAAAGAATCGGTTTATAATTAAGATTACGAACCATGTAAAGAAGCTGCTCAATTTAGGGCAGCTTTTTTTTGGCATCTCACCCAAAAGCTATTATTCAACCAAAGAACATCCATAATGGACCTAAGCATAATTATTCCGGCGTACAACGTTGAAAAGCATATAGAATCTTGTTTAAAAAGTTTACTGCAACAAGATTTGGACAAGTCAAGTTATGAGATTTTAGTAGTAAATGATGGGTCTACTGATAATACAGGTTCTATTATAAAAAAGCTAAAATCCAACTACAGCAACATAAATCTTATAACTCAGGAAAATAAGGGCATTGGAGGTGCAAGAAACGCTGCGTTAGATATTGCCAAGGGTAAATACATTTATTTTGTGGATGGGGACGATTATGTGGCTACAAATACCTTCGGCAAGGTATTGGATAAAGCACTTAAATACAATCTCGATATTATTGGATTCAACAGTAAGCATGTATTCGATCATGAAGATTTGTTGTCGACCAATATAGATCAAGATAAGGATGTTGAAATATTGAGCGGAACTGAGTTTATGGGTAAATACAACTTTGAACCTGAGGTATGGTGGTATTTTATTAGGAGGGACTTTTTCGATGAATGTAATCTTCGATTCTATGATAGAAAGTTTGTGCAAGATTCTTATTTCACACCCATTCTATTCAGTAAGGCAGATACAATGGCATATGTAGATTATGATGTATACAGATATTATATGTCCGAAAATTCCATAACTCGAAACAGGTCCAAAAAGCATTTGGAAACGCATTTTAGGGATCTGGCATTTGCTGTACAAAAACAACAGGAATTAATAAAGTCGATTGAAAAATTGGGCAGGGATGAAGATGAGGATTGTTTAAAGATGTTGAAGGCAAAGAAAGAACGCTATGTGTTGATAGCAATAGTGCGCTATTTTAAATCTGATTTCAGTTTTGCAGCATTAAAACAAGATTTAAACTTTTATAAAAAAATAGACTCATATCCATTTCGCTACTTATTAAAAATAGATAAGTTTAGAAACTCGGTTAATAAGATTTTAGTCTTTATTTTCAATTCAAGTGTATTGTTGAATTTATCTTTTCATACCTATAGGTTGTATAGGAAATTACGTTAACGAGAACAACTTTTTTATACCCAGAATTTACCCCTACCTTTATCGCATGATAGAATTGGGAAACTACAATACCCTTAAGGTGCTCAGAAGCACTAGTATAGGACTTTTTTTAGGGGACGATGAAGGCACGGAAATCCTCTTGCCGAACAAATACGTACCCGAAGATTTTCAGATAGATCAAGAAATGGAGGTTTTTTGCTATTTGGACAATGCAGAACGTCCTATTTCAACCACTTTAAAACCAAAGATCATCAGAAATGGCTTTGCCCATTTAAAGGTAGTTGAAGTCGGGGCCTATGGGGCGTTTATGGACTGGGGCTTGGAAAAACATTTGCTTGTGCCTTTTAGGGAACAATCCCAAAGAATGGAAGAGGGGAATGAATATGTAGTCCATTGCTACATGGATGAAGAAAGTATGAGGCTTACCGGATCCAGTAGGGTAGATAAGTTTTTATCGAACGATGATGTGTCCTATAGCCAAAATGATCCAGTTGACCTTTTGGTATACAGAAAAACCCCGTTAGGTTGGGAAGTTATAGTTGATGAAAGCCACAAAGGACTTGTTTTTGATAGTGATATTTTTAAGCCCATTTCCGTTGGAGAACGTATCAAAGGTTTTGTTAAAAATGTAAGGGATGATAAGAAATTGGATATTTCACTTCAGCCCATTGGTGCTAAAATGTTGGAACCCACCGCTAAAATGATTTTCGACAAGTTGGTCCAGCATAATGGATTCTTGCCCCTTCACGATAAGTCTTCTCCCGACGACATCCAAAAGACACTCCATATGAGTAAAAAGGCCTTTAAAAAAGGGGTTGGAATACTTTATAGACAGCGAAAGATAAATATACAGGAAGACGGCATCCATTTATTGTAAAGGGGAGTATCTTTAATCGCGGAATCTTTTGAGCTTTAGGGGATTTAAGTTTTTTTCTTTAGGTAAATATTTTATTTTTGTAGGGATTCAGAATAACTTATTGGTTGTTATGCCTTTAGCGTAACACATAACTATAACCCCTTTACCATATGCCTTTTATTGAAGAAAGCGATTTGTTGGACCTTCATAAGGATATTGATAAGGCCCAGATTATCAACGAAAGACTTCTCGACCAGATTAAATATAAGAACAAGGACCTACGTAAAATCAAGTTGCAACGAAACATTCTTCTTGGGTTTGTTGGACTTTTTGTAATAGGAACCTTAGCCATAACCTCGTTTACCGCAGGATTGAGCAGCAAGCAATCTTTTGAGAACCAAAGTAATGTGCTTGTATCCATAGACAGTCTTGATGTGATCAAGGCACGAATTGATAATCTTAAATCCCAAAATGAGGAACTAAGTTTGGTCAAAGAGTTTTATTTGGCGAAAGAATTCCTGAACAAGGAAAAAATTTATTCCGTTCAGGTAAAATCCTTTGTGGACAATAATGTAACATTGGCCTCTGAAGCGCTGACCAACACCCTTTTTGTTAAGACCAACCCTTTTTATGCGTATTCCCTTGGTAATTTTGAAACCTTGGAGGAAGCACAGAAATTTAGAAAGCAGTTGGTACAAATGGGCTTTCAAGATGCGTTTGTAGCATCTTATAAAGATGGTCAGAGAATAAAAATTGAAGATCCGTTTTAATATTGGGAAACACAAAGGCTTGGGTACAAGCCGCTAGACTCCGCACACTTCCACTTTCGTTATCAGGAATAATAGTAGGTACGGCCTTGGCCGTAATGGAAGGACAATTCGATTTGACCATATTTATATTGGCCTTATTCACAACCGTAGGTTTTCAGGTCACCTCCAATTTTGCAAACGATTATGGCGATGGGGTAAAGGGAACGGACAATGAGGACAGGATTGGTCCTGCACGGGCCATTCAAAGTGGTTCCATCACCAGAGGATCCTTGAAAAAAGGAATTATCATTTCCATAGTTATTAGCATGCTCATTGCCTTGGCACTGATTTATTTGGCTTTCGGCAAGGAGAACATTATTTACATTCTACTCTTTTTTGTGTTGGGACTGTTGAGCATTTGGGCGGCAATAAAATATACCGTGGGATCCAATGCCTACGGATATCGCGGAATGGGAGATCTTTTTGTCTTTCTGTTTTTTGGACTCTTGGGAGTTTTGGGAAGTATGTTTTTATATACCAAATCGCTTGGTTGGACGGTCGTACTCCCGGCGGTTGCCATTGGTTTTTTATGTGTGGCAGTACTCAATCTGAACAATTTAAGGGATGTGGTTTCGGACAAAAAGCATGGCAAGATCACTTTGGTGGTAAAAATGGGTTTTGAGAACGGTAAGCGATATCATTATAGTTTGATTTTACTGGCCTTGATCTGTTTCTTGGTTTTTCTGAGTTTGGAAAACTTTGACATAAAACAGTCATTTTTTATGTTGGCCTTTGTCCCTCTGTTGATTCATTTGCTCAAAGTGATGAAAACCGATAACCCTGGTAATTTAGATGTGGAATTAAAAAAAGTCGCGCTGAGTACCTTTCTGCTGGCGATTTTATTCTTAATTTCAGTTAATATTTTTTTGTAAATTTGAAGTACAACCAAATAAACTTTAGGCAACTTGGAACAACCGATAAAAATTTTGATTGTAGAGGATAATGTCATCATCGCTGATGATATGCAATCCATGCTAGAGGAAATCGGCTATGAGATCGTGGATAATGTGATTGTTTACGAACAAGCCGTAGATGTGTTAAAGAACAATCATGTGGACCTTGTGTTGATAGACATTATTTTGGCTTCGGACAAAACAGGTATCGATTTAGGCAAACATATACGGGATACATATAACATTCCTTTCATATTCGTCACTTCCAACTCGGATCGTGCCACTGTGGAGAATGCAAAAACGGTAAAGCCCGATGGTTATTTGGTAAAGCCTTTTGAGCAACAGGATCTTTATACATCCATTGAAATTGCACTTTCCAATTTTAATTATGCCAAAAAAGGAAATGTAAAAGTAGAGGACGATGATGCTGCCGATGAGATAACTTCGAATTCTGTTTTAAAGGATTCCATCTTTGTAAAAAAACAACATCTGTATTACCGCATCCAGTTCAGCGATATTCAATTCATTAAAGCTGACAATGTGTATTTGGAAGTAAATACAGTGGACAAAAAGTTCTTGGTCCGCTCACCATTAAAGGATTATCTCGAGAAATTGCCAAAGAATAAATTTTATAGAGCGCACAAATCATACATTGTTAATGTAGATCATATTGATGCGATCAACTCCAAGGATATAATGATCAACAACAATTTGATTCCTATTTCAAAGGACTTCAAGGAGTTTATTCTTTCATCAATGAACAGTTAACGAGTAAAAGCTATTATTTAAAAAGCGCCTTATTAAGGCGCTTTTTTTATGCCACAACACTATAGAAAGAGCGAGACCACAACTTTTATGGGGTTCACAACAATATTTTCGTACACTGGACATAGGCGACTACTTTAGCAGTGTTAATAATTCAGAAAGTAATTTTTTCATTTTCATATAGTGTTCTCGTAAAAGGGTCTTGTCGTAAAAAGCAGGGCCTTTTTCAATTTTGCACCTATCGTAATTGCTCACTATACTCCATAAAAGGCACAAAACATCGATAAAGTGCTACTTGGCATACGCTCACGGTCATTTCACAACAGAAAACAACACTTTCACAACAATAACCAACAACTCTCTACCTTGGGATTTAATTTTGTAGGTAAACTAACGTTCTTTATATACCCCATACATTGCGATTCTTAACAATATTCTATTTTTTTATTTGAATCGATTATTGGGGCAATAAAGGAAAAAAGGGCACGATAATAATATAGGCCCCTGGAGTATTTCCGGGGAACTGTATCAAATTAATTAATGGGACGTTACGTAAGATTTTTATTTCTCTCGGTATACTTTGCTTTTCTCTCTGTTTCATCTGCACAAATAATTGCAGAAGACGAGGAAAGTGTTCTTAAAGAATTTCAGGATACGGACCTGCCATCCGAAAGGTTCGATGTTTTTTTCAATTCGCTGGACAGGTACAATGTCAATTCGGCATACGATTGGTTGGATACCATTAAAATTTATCTGGCCAATGCTCAGAAAACTCAGGATACTTCAGCCATTCTTCTTTACCAGGTAATGCAGGCCCAGATTTATAATGATCTGGGGGATTATGATAAAAGTACCGTTCTTGCCAAGGAACTTATAGCGGCACCGGACACTTTGGATATTGAATATCAAAAAAAGGTCCTTGATGTTTTGGATGATAATTATGCCAATCTTCAATTGTACGATAAACAGATTGAAGTAAGAGAGCAAAAAAGAGAATTGGGAATAACCGAAAATGTAGCCTTTTATGATATTTACAGCAATCTAGGGCTCTACAGGGAAGCATGGCAGCAATTTGCCAAAGAGGTAAAACCCACTATCGCCGACAACGATGCCTACGGACTGGCAAAATACCACAGTAAAATGGGGAACTACCTTCGATTGGACGATTCTGCACCAACAGCACTTAAGGAGTTCAACAAGGCAAAGGGATATTTAAATGTTTATCTCAACGATGTTTCCATCCAAAACAGTGAGGGAGATATTTTTGAAGCAGAATTGCTCAAAGCAAGAATTGAAGGTGGTATCGCCAAATGTCACGTGGAATTGGGCGAATACGAGTTGGCAATACCCCTATTGGAGCAAAGTATTGAAGTTTTAAAAGCATCTGCCAACAATTCCGATCAAAGCGAAGTAATCGAAAATTCGTTGTTCTTGGCCGAAGCCAACCTTCAAGAGGATGCTTATGCCAAAGCAAAGAAAATACTCGATATGGAGTTCGAGAATATTTCTGTACTACAAACAATCAAAAGGAACAGTCTGCTGGGTGCGTATTACGACAGGATAGAAAACTTTAAAAACGCAACAGGGTATTATAAACGAAATGAAAGAATAAAGGATTCCCTGGCCGAGAAGCAATCCACCATCATCAAACAGCAATTGGTAACCATAGTTGCCAATAAGAATTTGCAGAATTCGCAACGTATGATTGATGAGCAAAAGCGGAACATCGAGCTGATCAGGAATGATATGAAAGCCAAGGATGAGCGTATCAATCTAGTGTTCATTTCATTGATATTTACGCTATTGGGCTTTGCAGGGTTGGTCTATGCATATTTAAAGAGTATTAAAAACCAACGATTGATCGCGGAGCAAAAGCATATCATTGAAAATTCGTTGGTGGAAAAGGATTCATTGCTCAAAGAAATCCACCATAGGGTAAAGAACAATCTTCAGATGGTTTCCAGTTTATTGAGCCTGCAGACCAAGAATACCCGGAGTAAAGCTGCTATAGAGGCCTTGGAAGAAGGAAAGAGCAGGGTAAAGGCCATGGCATTGATTCATCAAAAATTGTATCAGAACGATGACCTTTCCGTGATTGAAATGCAGGGTTATATCGAAAGTTTGATCAATAGCGTACAATCCGTTTATAAAAAAGGAGGACACAACATCAGCATTACTATTGATGCTGAAGGGACAGAGTTGGACATTGATCGTGCAATTCCGTTCGGTCTTATTTTGAACGAGCTCGTTTCCAACTCCTTTAAATATGCATTCCCGGAAAACGATGAAAATGGTAAAATTTACATCCATCTACGTAAAAATGGAGACCAAGGTTATTTTGAGTATACTGATAATGGCGTAGGATTGCCAGAGGATACCGATGAACGTGCACATTCGTCCATGGGAATTAGATTGATCAACAGGTTGGTGAACCAGCTACAATCCAAATTAAATATTGACAAACAAGTTGATGGGGTTCGTTTTTGGTTCAACTTTAGTTAGCCTACCTCACTTGACTTTTAAGTACCATTTTGTGCAGTAGTTTTGGAAAGAATCGTTTAAGGTAAATTCCCTTCACTTCTTTTCCTCCCACATACACTTCGAACTTGTCCTTTTCTATGGCTGTTATCATTTTTTTGGCTGCTAGTTCTGGGCTAATTCCATTTTGAGTTGCGACATCATCGTTCTTTTGGGGAGAACCATCTGCCGTAAGAGCGTTTTTGGCCACATTGGTCTGTACAAAACCGGGGCAAACCATAGTCACTTTAACACCATCTTTTTCGTGTTCCATACGCATAACATCAAAAAAACCGTGCAGTGCGTGTTTAGCTCCACAATAACCTGAACGATAAGGAGAACCGAATTTGCCCATTAAACTGGTAACCGTTACAAAATGTCCTGTTTGGTTTGCCAAAAAGTGTGGGAGAATGGCTTTGGACAAGGCCACGGTTCCCAAATAATTAATGTCCATTAATTGCTCGTAAACCTCCAACTTGGTGTCTTTTATTAGGGAACGTTGGCTAATTCCGGCATTGTTCACCAAAATATCCACTTTTCCATAAAAGGAAACAGCTTGTTGGGCAATGGCTTCCATCCCTTTATGATTATTAAGGTCTAATGGTAAAATGGAAATATTGTCCATATTACCGCACTCCTCCTTTACTTTGATAAGTTCATCTTCACGACGGGAGGAAATAATAATATTACAGGAGTATGACCCAAGTGCCATAACCAAACTTTTACCTATTCCAGAAGAAGCTCCGGTTACCCAAATAGTTTTTCCATGGATACTTGACATAAGTGCTTTTTTAGATTCAAAATATACTTAAATTTGACTACTTCATGATGAAAGCTACCTATAAAAAGTACACCTTAGATTTTAAAGTGCCCAGCGGTACCTCTCGTGGCGTAATGACCCAAAAGGAGACCTGGTTTATTATATTAAAACAAGCTGATAGCATTGGAATAGGGGAGTGCGGAATTTTAAGAGGATTAAGTGTGGATGATCGACCGGACTATGAGCAACAATTGGCATGGACATGCAATCATATACATTTGGGAAAGGAAGAACTTCTTAATCAATTAAAGGAGTTCCCGTCCATTCAATTTGGTGTGGAGCAAGCATTCTTATCTTTAAGTTCCAAGAATCCGTTTGAATTGTTTCCTTCCGATTTTACTCAAAAGGAATCACCAATACCTATCAATGGTTTGATTTGGATGGGGGATACGGCATATATGCTCAAGCAATTGGAGCAAAAATTAAAGGATGGTTTTGGTTGTATCAAAATGAAGATTGGTGCCATAGATTTTGAAAAGGAAATCGCCATACTTAAATCTATTAGAGACAATTTTTCTCCAAGTGAGATTGAGCTCAGGGTCGATGCAAATGGGGCTTTTCCCTTTAATGAAGCCATGGGAAAGCTGGAACGGTTGTCAGAGTTTAAAATACATTCCATTGAACAGCCGATAAAGGCGGGCCAGTGGGACCATATGGCCGATCTTTGCGAAAAAACACCTTTGCCCATAGCACTTGACGAGGAATTAATTGGAGTGTTCGATGTAACGGAAAAGCAAAAATTACTACAAACCATTCAACCCCAATACATCATTTTAAAGCCAAGTTTAATAGGAGGAATAAAAGGGAGCCAAGAGTGGATTGAACTTTCGGAAAAACAAAGTGTCAAATGGTGGATTACCAGTGCTCTGGAAAGCAATATTGGATTAAATGCCATAGCGCAGCTTACATACTCTTTGCATACGCACATGCCACAAGGATTGGGAACCGGAAGTTTATTTACAAATAATATCAATAGTCCTTTGGAAGTCTCCAACGGGAAATTGTTTTACAGACAGGCAAAAGCCTGGGATATGGATTTAATACAAGAAATATGTACATAGAACAAGGGTATAAAGGAAAAGAAGGACTTTGGAGGTACTTGGTGATTCCAATTGGATTTATTGCCTTCATGATATTGAATTACATCACTACCATAAATTCACCCGTTAGCGTGGAGGACGCCATGCAGCAAATTATTGATCAGTTCGGGAGCAATTTGGTTTTGATTATGTTATTGGCCCCATTGGTGGCAGGCTTTTTTGTAGTTATAGGATGGACGTTATTGGTGCACCAACAATCCATAACCTCATTGACCACCTCGAGAAAAAGAATAGATTGGAAGCGAATCTTGTTTTCGTTCGGGCTATGGACCGTAGTGACCATTGTGCTCACAGGTACCGACATCTTCTTTTCACCCGAAAAGTATGAGCTTAATTTTAACCTAGTGAAATTTATTCCTTTGGCCATAATTGCCATTTTGTTGATTCCTTTACAAACAAGTTTTGAGGAATATTTGTTTCGGGGGCATATGATGCAGGGAATAGGCCTAATGGCCAAGAACAAATGGGTACCACTGATAATTACTTCCACATTGTTCGGGTTAATGCACATTGCGAACCCGGAAGTAGAAAAGCTTGGGCCTGGAATTATGATTTATTATATCGGCACAGGGTTCTTTTTGGGGATTTTAACCCTAATGGATGAAGGGTTGGAACTGGCGCTTGGGTTCCATGCGGCCAATAATTTGATCACTGCACTTTTGGTGACAGCTGATTGGACAGCTTTTCAGACCAACTCGATTTATCGGGATATTTCTGAACCAGTATTGGGGTGGGATGTATTGATTCCTGTATTTGTAGTGTTTCCCATTCTATTGTTTTTCTTCTCAAAAAAATATGGCTGGAAAAACTGGAACGAAAGACTTTTTGGGCGGGTGTTATCCAAAGAAGAATTTGTAGCAATTACCAATGGAACATCAGACGTGGCATAGAATACACCCAGAGTTTAGATTAAACGGCATTCCGTGTGCCTTTGAAAACCTTTTTGAGGTCGGGTACAGTTTTGTAAAGGAGGGTGAAGAATTTGAAGATCCTATAGGTGATTTTTTATTGGATTGGGGCTCTCAAAAATCAACCTTGCAGGTATCTACATCCGGATCTACGGGAAAACCCAAGACCATAACGCTCCTGAAAGAGCAAATGGTGAATTCCGCATTGGCCACAGGTGAATATTTCAATTTAAAACCCAAACAAAAAGCACTTCTCTGTTTGCCATGCACTGGCATTGCAGGGAAAATGATGTTGGTACGGGCCATGGTTCTCGGTTTGCATTTGGACTATGTGGAACCCTCCTCGTCACCCATGCCCAATAATGATAAAATCTACGATTTTGTGGCTATGGTTCCGTTACAGGTTCAAAACTCATTACATCAATTAAGCCGGGTACAGCAATTGATTGTGGGAGGAGCCCCGGTCGATGCGAATTTAAGGAAGAGACTTGTGGATTTGCCAGTACAAGCTTTCGAAACTTATGGTATGACGGAAACCATCACACATATTGCAGTAAAACGAATAGATGAAGAAGCCTTGAACCCATTCGAGACATTGCCCAACGTTAGGGTAAGCCAAGACGATAGGGGATGTTTGGTGATAGATGCTCCAAAAATTTCTGATGGGAAGATAATTACGAACGACCTCGTTGAGCTCATCAACGATAATAAGTTTTATTGGTTGGGCAGATATGATTCAATCATCAATTCTGGTGGAGTTAAGTTGGTGCCGGAAAAAATTGAGGAAAAGCTATCGGAAGTGTTGGGGAAACGTTTTTTTGTGGCCGGCCAACCCGATGAAGCTTTGGGCCACCGACTGATTCTGGTCGTGGAGGGAGAACCGTCAGACCCTCAGAAGATAATCCAGAACATTAAGGGCATCCAGAATATTGCAAAATTTGAAATACCCAAACAGGTTTACTTTGTTAAATCCTTTGTGGAAACTTCCACCAAAAAAGTGGACCGTAAAAAAACCATGGAGCTCATTGGCTAAACTAACCCTAAAGGGTGTTTCACTAATTGAGGATTCCACTTGCCTAATTCCCGATTTTATTTAAAAGTAATTGATACTAGGTTAGTTGTAAATCTAAAAACCGTATCAATTATGAAAAATCCAATAATTCTATTACTGCTGGTATTTTCCGCGCAAATTGCCGCACAGGAAAACACTATTTCCGGTGTTGTAACCGATGCCGACAACTATCCTATTCCTGGAGCCAACGTTATGGTGAAAGAAACTACCAACGGGACCCAAACTAATTTTGATGGTCAGTATAGTATAAATGCTAATCAAGGTCAGACTTTGGTGTTTTCCTATATTGGATACGACACCAAGGAAATGGAAATAGGTGAGGATAACATAATCAATGTTCAGTTAACGGAAAGCAGAGAAACTTTGGAAGAAGTTGTTGTAGTAGGCTATGGCTCAAGTAAAAGTAAAATGGCATTGAGTTATGCGGTTTCTGACGTTGTAAGAGGTAGTGCAGCAGATGCACCGATTACAAAGGGATTTGGAAATTATAGATCAGGCATTTTAACGGCAGGTGAAATCAACGATATTGACAGTTTTAATGAATTGAAAAAAATTATAAACAAAAAGGAATTTCAAAAAATAAGAACCGATTGGCGATTTCATCTAGAAAACAAAGTTCTTGTAACCGTTAAGGATAAAAGGGGAAATGCTATAAATAATGCTAGGTTATCAATTTTTTCAGATAGTGAAGATTCAACCCAACCAGAAATGAGTTCAAGAACTGATGCCTTAGGTAAAGCCGTATTGTTTAAAGATGATGAGTGTCGTGGAATTAGTGATTATTATTATGTTCAAGTATATCATGAAAACAAAATATTTGGAAAGAAAATAAAGTCCAATGCAACTAAGGTCGATTTTGTAATTGATGGAAAATCTTCTTGTAATAATATAGATATTATGTTTACAATTGATGCCACTGGATCTATGGGAGATGAGATGGAGTACTTGAAAAATGAATTGAGAGACATAATTAATAGAATTGACAACACGGTTGGAGAAAAAAGGGTTGCAATGACCTTTTATAGAGATCAAGGCGATGATTATGTTGTAAAGGATTTTGACTTTACTTCGAATTTGGATGAAGCCCAAAGTATTTTGAACAACCAATTTGCTGGAGGGGGAGGTGATTATGAGGAGGCAGTGGAAAAGGCAATGGAATCCTCTATGTCCATGTCGTGGAATAAGAATGCACGCGCTAGATTATTGTTTTTGCTTTTGGATGCTCCACCTCATTTTACAGAAGAAAATGTTGAAATCATACACGAACAAATCAAAGTTGCACAAAAAAATGGTATCAAAATAATACCTGTAGTAGCAAGTGGCGCAGATAAAACAGTTGAAATGCTAATGCGTTTCTTTAGTATCTCTACAAATGGAACATATGTTTTTTTAACTGATGACAGCGGTATTGGTAATACGCATCTAAAACCGTCCACTTCCGATTATGAAGTGGAAAAGCTAAACGATCTAATTGTACGATTAATTGAAAAGTATGCAAACGTATAATTAAAAGTGCCTTCGGGCACTTTTTTTATATCTGTTAAAAGCTGTAATTTCAGCAAAAAATCAACCATGCGAAAAACCATCAAACTAGTACTGCTGTTATTACCTTTTATCGTTGTTTCCCAACAAATACTGCCCGAGGTCGAAAGGGCAAGAGTAGTGGACGAAATTCTCGAAGAAAGGTTCAATGTTTTACTTCCACAATTAATGGATGATGCGGGATTGGATATGTGGGTGCTGATTTCCCGTGAATATAACGAAGACCCAGTACTAAAAACCATGCTGCCTGCAACTTGGTTGAATGCCAGAAGAAGAACTATTCTACTTTTTTACAGGAACAAACAAAAGAACACGATCGAAAAGCTCGCCGTGGCACGTTACAATATCGGTAAAAGCATAACCTCTGCTTGGGACAAGGAAAAGGAACCGGACCAATGGAAAAGGTTGATGCAGTTGATAGCTGAGCGAAACCCGGAAAAAATAGGTCTCAATTTTTCTAAAGACCACAATATTGCAGATGGATTGGATAAGACAGATTTTGATGAATTCATGGCCAATTTGCCCAAAAAATATCAGTCCAGAGTAGTTTCTGCAGAACAATTGGCAGTTCGTTGGATCGAGACACGGACTCCACGTGAGATGACCATTTTTAATCAGCTTACCGATATCACCCATGATATAATTGCCGAGGCATTTTCAGAAAAAGTAATTACCCCTGGTGTTACCACAACCACTGAGGTAGAATGGTGGATGCGTCAAAAAGTAACCGATTTAGGGTTGGAGACTTGGTTTCACCCCACGGTGGATATTCAAAGAACCAGTGAGGAACTCGTTGGACACCTATATTCTTTCTCAGGACGACCAGATGATGCCGTGATTCAACGGGGCGATCTTTTACATTGTGATTTCGGGATCACCTATTTGAGGTTGAACACCGATTGTCAGGAATTGGCCTATGTTTTAAAGCCAGAAGAAACCGAGGCACCTTCGTTTTTGGTCAATGCCCTTTATGATGGCAATCGAGTTCAAGATTTTTTAACCCAAAACATGATCAAAGGAAGGGTAGGGAACGATATTTTGGCCAAGGCATTACAAGATGCCAAAGATGCTGGTCTGCGCCCATCCATCTATACACATCCTTTGGGAATGTACGGACACTCCGCAGGAACTACAATAGGCATGTGGGATGCACAAGGCGGAGTAATGAAAGATGATGGTGAAAACTATCCCTTAAATCCAAATACGGCTTATGCCATTGAATTGAATGCCACCGTGAACATTCCTGAATGGAATCGTGATATTAGGATTATGCTGGAAGAACCTGGTTTTTATGGTGAAGATGGATTTAGATACATCAACGGAAGACAAACAGAATTAATGCTTATTCCAAGACCCAAGGCACATTTAGGGAACTGATTCTTTTTTTTTGTAAATTTAGTAATCCACTAAAATTCAAGTTGCTATGAGATTACTATTGTTTACGATTGCATTCGTTTTCTATTCGGTGGGTAGTTTTGCCCAACAAAGTATTAACGGCCGTATCACGGATGGTAAAAATCCCTTGTCCAACGTTCAAATCCATAACCTGGACTCAGGAAGTAAAACTTCATCCAATTCGGAAGGCAATTATACCATAAAGGCCAAACCTCGTGAAGAACTCCAATATACCTATATGGGAATGGATACTGTTTCCATTATGGTCGAGGATGTTACAAGAATTCTAAATGTGACCATGGAGATTCGGATAGAGGAACTGGATGAGGTAGAGATAATCAGTGAAGTTGGCAGAAATAAACAGCGAATTTTACAGCAGCAATATCCCAAGAATGAAAAACTGATCAGAACTGCTTATGGCATTATTGATTCTGAAACCTTCCCTGGTAGGTTACCCGTGCTCAACAGCAAGGATATGATCAGTAACCATTATCATTTTGGAATGTACCTCCAAGGTAAGTTCGCTGGAATGAAAGTTGTTATTAATCCAGACCAAACCTTTGATGTGTATTCTAGGTCAATGAGTTCAGCTCGAGGCCCGAAACCAGCTATTTATGATATTGATGGACAAATTTTTACCCAAGGCCCATCTTGGTTAGACCCGAGTACGGTGGAACGAGTTGCCCTAATGCCCGGATTAATAGGAGCTTCAAAATATGGATCTATTGCTGATGGTGGCGTAGTGATCGTGAATACCAAGAATGGAACGTACAAGCAAAAAAGCAGCACGCCTTTTGATCAAGCCAAGCTCCGCAATAATTATGTGAAGGAAGGGGAGGTTCAAAAAAGTATTGCCAATCAAACTTTACCCAATTATTTAAAGCGGTTAAAGGAAAGCAATTCTGTTGAGGAGGCTAAAAACATCTATTTGAAAACCAGGAATATCTATGGCAATAACCCTTACTTCCTATTGGATTCCTACACCTATTTTTATGAAATACGCAAAGAAGTTGATTACGCGGACGAAATAATGGAGGAGTATATCCAAGTAATGGATAAAAATCCTGTAATGCTTAAAGCATTGGCCTATACATTGGAAAGTGAGGCCAGACACGAAAAGGCACATGACATCTATAAAAAAGTCTATTCGCTTAGGCCCGATTATGCTCAGAGCTTTATAGATATGGCCAATAGTTATCGAAATTTGGGGCAACCCAAGTCTGCCACCACTTTATATGCAAGACATGCTTATCTTCAAGATGAAGGTATGTTGCCTGTGGATAGCATGGAACTGGGAATGATCATGAAGCGAGAGATAAAAAATTTGTTCACTTTGGAGAACAGTACCTTAAAAATCAAAAAGAGAGATTACCAAGACGATGAATTTGCAACACGTCTTGTTTTTGAGTGGAACGATTCTGAAGCGGAATTTGATCTACAGTTCGTGAACCCGGGCAATCAATATTTTAATTGGAAACATACTTTGGCAGAGATGCCGGAGCGCATACAATCGGAAAAGAAATTTGGGTATTCCATGGCCGACTTTTTGTTGGATGATGAACTCCCGGGAAGATGGAGGGTGAATGCCACATACCACGGGAATAAACAAGTGACTCCAACCTACCTCAAAGTGACCATTTATCGTAATTACGGTAGCAAATTACAGAGTAAGGAAACAAAGGTGTATCGTTTGGGGCCTAAGGGCGCCAACCAATATTTGTTCGATTTTAACCTTTCCTCTAACGTTGCCAACAATTGAGATTCTTTTGTTCCATAGTATTTTTTTTAGGTGCACTGGCCCCAAGTGTGGCTCAAAATATGATCAATGGACGTGTGACTGATGGAGAAAGTCCATTGGCCAACGTACACGTAACCAATTTGACCACGGACACCAAAACATTATCAAACAAGCAAGGCGCATATAACATTCTGGCATCGCCCCGAGAAGAATTACAATTTACGTACGTTGGTATGGACACGATTACCATTATAGTGGAGGATGTGACCCGAATATTAAATATTGCCATGCGGCCCAAGGTGGAAATGTTGGATGAAGTAGTGGTTACCAAGAAAATAAGCAAGCAACGGAATCTTGCGATGAACTACTTGACCGACTCATCCATTGTGAATTCTTCTTTCGGCTATTTGAGTCCTGCAACTGTGGCATATCATCTAAAGGTAATAGATGGAAAAGAGTTTCGTCCAGGTTCCGATGTGCTATCGGCCATTGCAAGCCGAAGGGCAGGAATTAGGGTGGGAAACTATGGTAACTATAATACAGGTCAGTCGGGAAGGACATTGTTTTTGCGAGGAGGAGGTTCTATCGGTAACCCAAGGCCGGCTCTGTTCGAGGTCGACGGCAATATTTTTACGGACCCCCCGGTTTGGTTGGATGTTTCCAACATAGAACGTGTGGGAATTATACCGGGTATTCAAGCCGTCTGGCGTTATGGTCACATTGCCAGCGGTGGTGTCGTGCTCATTAACACTAAAAATAGTTTTCATGGTCTAAGGGAGCCGAATAGTTCAAAGTATTACGACAGGGCCAAACTACGTGATAATTTTGTTACCGGTAAAGTGGTTTCCCGATCAGAACTAAAATATGAATTGCCAACCTACGTACAGGAAATGGAAAGTTCCCCAAGTTTTGAAAAAGCTTTGGAGATTTATCAAAAGTATCAACAAGATTTTTCTGGCGTCCCATATTTTTATTTGGATACCTATGCATTGTTTTTTGAGAAATTTGGTGAGTCCCATGCGGATAACATCATAAAGGAGGGAATGCCTTTTTTTGAATCAAATCCAGTTTGGATAAAAACATTGGCCTTTATGTATGAATCACAATCCAGGTTCAATAAGGCCCATCAAATGTACAAGAAAGCATATCTGTTACGTCCAGATTACACCCAGAGTTTTATTGATTTGGCTAAAAGTTACCATGCTATCGGTGACAGCGATCAAGCAAATTCATTATTGGCAAGACATGCCTATTTAATTGATGAAGGATTCATTTCTAGAGATAGCACCGAGCTTGCCCAAATGATAGGGAGGGAAATAGCAGACATATTGGAGAAGCACGAACAAGTTAATTCAAAAAGTCCGTTGGAGCAGTTTACCACAAGATTGGTATTTGAGTGGAGCGATTCCGAAGCGGAGTTCGACCTGCAGTTCGTGAACCCGGGCAATCAATATTTTAATTGGAAGCATACCATGGCAGAGATGCCCGAGCGTATACAATCGGAAAAGAAATTGGGATACTCCATGGCCGACTTTTTACTGGATGATGAACTACAGGGCACTTGGAAAATCAATGCCACATATTATGGCAATAAACAATTGGCCCCGACTTATCTGAAAGTATCCATTTATCGCAATTACAGTAGCAAATTGCAGACTGTAGAGACAAAGGTGTATCGATTGGGCTCCAAAGGGGCCAACCAGCAGTTGTTCGATTTTAATCTACCTTCAAGATTTGTGCAAAGCAAATAGCGGTTATACCTGAAGCACTCCCATATTAAACTTTTTCTCAATTGGAGCATGATTGGCCGCATCGATTCCCATAGAAATCCATTTACGGGTATCTAACGGGTTTATAATTCCATCTGTCCAAAGTCGGGCTGCTGCATAGTAGGGAGAAATCTGTTCATCATAGCGTTGTTTGATTTCGTCAAAAAGCTCCTTTTCTTTATCTGCATCCACTGCCTTTCCGCTTTTTTCCAAACTCGCTTTTTCAATCTGTAAGAGTACCTTGGCGGCAGAGTTACCGCTCATTACGGCAAGTTCGGCACTTGGCCAAGCAACAATCAATCGCGGGTCATAAGCCTTACCGCACATGGCATAGTTTCCGGCACCATAACTATTTCCTATAACAATGGTGAACTTAGGAACTACCGAATTACTTACGGCATTCACCATTTTGGCACCGTCTTTAATTATACCTCCGTGTTCACTTTTACTGCCTACCATAAATCCGGTAACATCTTGCAAGAAAACCAAAGGAATTTTCTTCTGGTTGCAATTGGCTATAAATCGTGTCGCCTTATCCGCAGAATCGGAATAGATGACCCCACCAAACTGCATTTCACCTTTTTTGGTCTTTACCACTTTCCGTTGATTGGCCACGATACCCACGGCCCAACCATCTATGCGTGCATAGCCCGTTAAAATGGTTTGTCCATATCCTTCTTTGTATTGCTCAAATTCCGAATCATCCACCAAACGCTTTATAATTTCCAACATATCGTATTGATCGCTTCGGGATGCCGGTAGCAATCCAAAAATGTCATCAGGGTTTTCAGCAGGTTTCTTGGCTTCAATCCGGTTAAATCCAGCCTTGTCAAAATCCCCGATTTTATCTACAATATTTTTGATTTTATCAAGTGCATCTTTATCATCCTTTGCCTTATAATCGGTTACTCCGCTAATTTCGGAATGTGTGGTGGCTCCCCCTAGGGTTTCGTTATCGATGGATTCGCCAATGGCAGCTTTTACCAAATAGCTTCCCGCTAAAAAGATGCTTCCCGTTTTATCAACGATCAATGCTTCGTCGCTCATAATGGGCAAGTAGGCCCCTCCGGCAACGCAACTTCCCATTACCGCTGCAATTTGGGTAATGCCCATACTGCTCATTACAGCATTGTTTCGGAAGATTCGCCCAAAATGTTCTTTATCAGGAAATATTTCATCTTGCATAGGCAGATAAACACCTGCACTGTCCACCAAATAGATGATGGGCAGCTTATTTTCAATGGAAATTTCTTGGGCACGTAGGTTTTTCTTTCCGGTGATTGGGAACCAAGCGCCAGCTTTTACAGTGGCATCGTTGGCAACAACAACACATTGTTTTCCTTGTACGTATCCCAATTTAACCACAACACCACCCGATGGGCATCCACCGTGCTCTTGATACATATCCTCACCGGCAAAAGCACCTATTTCAATGGATTCAGCACCATCGTCAAGCAAATAGTCTATTCGTTCCCTTGCTGTCATCTTACCCTTGGCGTGGTGCTTTTCAATGCGACTTTTACCACCGCCAAGTTTCACTTTGGCCAGTCTGCGTTTAAGATCGGAGAGTTTAAGTTTATTATGGTCTTCGTTTTTGTTGAAGTTTAAGTCCATTCTAATTTAAATTCGTTTAGCTGGTTAAAGATAAGGAGTTATAATCATTACTTTTGAACTATATGGAAACCAAAATACGATGGGGCATTGTAGGCCCAGGAAAAATAGCAAGGAAATTTGTCTCGGACCTTTTATTGGTAGAAGATGCAGAGGTTACGGCAGTAGCATCACGATCTATGGAAAGGGCAGAGGAGTTTGCTCAGGAATATAAGGTTCCGCATACTTTTGGTAGTTATGATGAACTTTTTGAATCGGGAACTGTAGATGTGGTCTACATAGCAACACCACATAATTTTCATAAAGATTTATCGGTAAAGGCACTCGAAAATGGTATTGGGGTGCTTTGCGAAAAGCCAATGGGTGTGAATAAAAAGGAAGTTCTCGCACAAGTCAATGCATCTAAAAAATACAATGCTTTTTTGATGGAAGCCATGTGGTCGAGATTTAATCCATCCATTCAAAAAGTTAAACAATTGGTTGACAGTGGTGAAATTGGTGAGCTTAAGTATGTGTATGCCGATTTTGCTTTTTATGCTTTGGACAGGGATGAGAATTCTAGGTTGTTGAATCCCAATTTGGCATCTGGGACTATTTTGGATATCGGGATTTATCCCATTTTTTTATCCTATCTCTTATTGGGAATGCCAACTAAAATTATGGCCACTTCCAAGTTTCATGAAAATGGCACCGAATTACAGACCAGCATGATTTTTGATTATCCTGAGGCACAGGCTATGCTCTATAGTGGATTTACAAGTAGATCAAGAATGGAGGCCGAAATATCCGGAACAGAAGCACAATTGTTTTTGAATCCTAGATGGCATGAAGCGGATGGTTATACATTGTTTAAAGGGGATGAATCCCATCAAATTGAAATGCCTTTAAAAGGGATAGGATATTACTATGAAATATTGGAGGTTCATAAATGTTTAAGAGCTAAAAAGAATGAGAGCGATCTCTGGTCCCATCAAAATAGTTTGGATTTATCCGACTTATTAGACAAGGTGAGGGAAAAATGTGGCGTTAGCTTTCCTTTTGAAACATAATCCTTAATAATAACTTTACATTATCTCTATTTTTACGATATTTGAAATTCTTCAGAAATTTATAAAATGGGAATGAATAAGAACACTGTGCTTGCCTATGCTACATGGATTATGATCTTTGTGGGCTTGGGAATGATCGCACTAGGAGCTTTTAAGTATGATGAGGTTGCCGGATACGGATTTGCAGCGGTAGGAATAGGATTTTTTGCCGTAGCTTGGGTGTTCAATGCCCTTAAAGGTAGAGTATAACCAACCTCTTTTCACAGAACAATTTAATTTATACTAGATGTCAGACGATAAGAAAGTCATTTTTTCAATGTCTGGGGTAACCAAGACCTATAAAACGGCCAACACCCCGGTACTTAAAAACATATACCTGAGTTTTTTCTACGGGGCCAAGATCGGGATTTTAGGTCTTAACGGTTCTGGTAAGTCCACCTTGCTCAAAATTATTGCCGGTGTAGATAAAAATTATCAAGGAGATGTAGTTTTCTCTCCTGGTTATTCGGTAGGATATTTGGAACAGGAACCGGAGCTGGATGAGAACAAAACAGTTTTGGAAGTTGTTAAAGAAGGGGTTGCGGAAACTGTAGCCATTTTGGACGAGTACAACAAAATCAACGATATGTTCGGTCTGCCCGAAGTTTATGAGGATGCAGATAAGATGCAAAAGTTGATGGATAAGCAAGCAGCCCTACAAGATCAAATTGACGCAGCAAATGCTTGGGAACTTGATACCAAATTGGAGATTGCCATGGATGCCCTTCGTACACCGGAATCCGACAAAAAGATAGGTGTGCTTTCCGGTGGGGAGCGTAGGCGTGTGGCTTTATGTCGTTTGTTGCTAAAAGAACCGGACGTTCTACTTTTGGATGAGCCTACCAACCACTTGGATGCTGAGTCCGTGCATTGGTTGGAACACCATTTGGCACAATATAAGGGAACCGTAATAGCTGTTACGCACGACCGTTATTTCTTGGACAACGTTGCTGGCTGGATTTTGGAATTGGACCGTGGCGAAGGAATCCCATGGAAAGGAAATTACTCCAGTTGGTTGGATCAAAAAGCAAAACGTTTGGAGCAAGAGAGTAAACAGGCTTCCAAGCGTCAAAAAACATTGGAGCGAGAGTTGGATTGGGTACGACAAGGAGCCAAAGGAAGACAGGCAAAGCAAAAGGCCCGTTTAAAGAATTACGATAAACTCTTGAGCCAGGACCAAAAACAAATGGAGGAGAAGTTGGAGATATATATTCCCAATGGACCACGTTTGGGTACAAATGTAATCGAGGCCAAGGACGTAAGCAAAGCTTTTGGTGACAAATTATTGTACGAGAACTTGAACTTTAATTTGCCCCAAGCAGGTATTGTAGGGATTATTGGCCCGAACGGTGCTGGTAAAACCACCATTTTTAAAATGATAATGGGCGAGGAGACTCCCGATAAAGGTGAGTTTATAGTTGGGGAAACTGCCAAGCTGGCCTATGTAGATCAATCCCATTCCAACATTGATCCAGAAAAGACCATTTGGGAAAACTTTAGTGATAGCCAAGAATTGATCATGATGGGAGGGAAGCAAGTGAATTCCCGAGCATATTTAAGTCGATTTAATTTTTCTGGTAGCGAACAGAACAAAAAAGTGAACATGTTGTCCGGGGGTGAACGAAATCGTCTTCATTTAGCCATGACCCTAAAAGAAGAGGGGAACGTATTGCTTTTGGATGAGCCTACCAACGACTTGGACGTGAATACGCTCCGTGCCTTGGAAGAAGGTTTGGAGAACTTTGCGGGTTGTGCCGTGATCATTTCCCACGACAGATGGTTCTTGGATAGAATTTGTACGCATATTTTAGCATTTGAAGGAGATTCTCAAGTATATTTCTTTGAAGGTTCTTTCTCTGATTACGAAGAGAACAAAAAGAAACGCTTGGGAACGGATATCATGCCCAAGCGTATCAAATACAAAAAACTGATTCGTTAAAAAAAGGAGGAAGGAATTAATCTTCTCCTCCGAGATTTTTAATTCCTTCTTCCAATATTTTTTTTGCTTTTTCCAAGTAGGCTTGTTGGTGTGCAGCCAAGCTATTTGGGCCTTCGGTGTTAATTGGGGCCGAACCAATGGAATTTGAAAGTTCAATCAGTTGGGCAATTGCCTGTTCCGCAGATTGAAGCTTGTCTCCAGCATGTTTTTCGAATACTTTGATCATTTCAAGTTCCATGGACTCCACAGAAGCTGTCTCGGCAACTTCAGTTTCAGGACTCTCTTCATACTCCACTGCAACTTCAAGAGTTGATGCGGTAGTATTCCCTAGTGTACACTGATCTAAAATGGTAATCAATTCATTGATTTCGCCAATAGCTTTTTTGGTGAAAAACCTACCGGCTTCCCAGTCAGCAGGCTCAATTGCCTTGTCCAAGGTTTCCATGGCATCCAACGTTTTGTTCTTTGCTTTATCGCATGCGCAGTCGGCCATAAATGTTTCGCCTTTTTCCAGAGCAGTCAACGCTCTTTCGGCATAGTACATTTGGTGTTCAAAGTTGGTTGCCTCCATGGCTTTTTTACCATGGCTGAGGGCATAGGTCACTTTGGAATAAAAATTATCACATTGATTTGCGTAGGTAGTCTGTAAGGCAAAAAGAATTGCCAACACTACAAAAACATGGGATTTGGGAGCCATATTCAAGTATTTGTTTTGGTTACTAAGTTTGATGTTCTAACGATGAAAATTCGTTATTATTTCATAGATCTAGTATTCTTCGTTGGGATACCAGTCCAACTGAACCACTTCGATACTGTTATCACCCTCGTTAACGATGGTTTTGAACTTTTCTACATCGCTCACTTCCGGTCTTCCCCTATAATGATAAGGATAAACTTGTTTTGGTTTGAATTCCAAAACGGCATCGGCTGCACTTTCTTCTGTCATGGTAAACGGAAGGTTCATACATACAAAAGCTTTATCTATATTTTCCAATGCACGCATTTCCGGAATATCCTCCGTGTCTCCAGAGAAATAGATTCTTTCATCACCAAATGTGAATACATAACCATTTCCTCTACCTTTTGTATGGAAATCTTTAGCCTCCTCACGTAGATTGTACATAGGAATTGCCTCAACGTTGAATCCGGCCATTTCTTTGCTTTCACCATTTTTCATTGTTGTTGTTTTGGACGATAGGTTTTCCTCCATTTGTAATTTTACGGCATCCGGAGCAATAATCGTTACACCTTCCAAGTCCAATTCATTTAATGTTTCTGGATTAAAATGGTCACCATGGATATCTGTTATAAAGATCATATCCGGGGAGTTCTGACCTTCGAATGCAGCTTTTCCTCCCACAGGATCTACATATATAGTTTTACCGTCCCATTCAATTAGCGCCGTGGCGTGCTCAATCGGAATTATCTTGGCAGGGTCCGGAGACTCCATTACCGCTACAGTCTCAACTTCTGTTTTTTCATCTTGATTTTCCTTTTTCTCCTTACAGGAAGTAAAGAGCACTAATAGGGCACTGGCGGTAAGTATGATATTTTTTTTCATGTTCTGTTTTTTATTTTTCCTTTTAAAAATAAGGGATAATACGCAGAAACGTAATTAATTATCCAGAATATTTTAATCCAAATAATCCAAAATGGAATCCAATGCGTATATAAACTGAACGCGATTGATTAAAAACCTTAAACGAGAATCAATTAAAACAAAAAGTTATGACTGAAACAAAAAGTAACAATAACGGATTAAAGGTAATTGCTGGTCTGTTGGGTGTAGTTCTTTTGGGAACCATTATTTACACTGTGAGTCTTTACCAAGATAAAAAACAAACAACACAAGCTCTTACACAAGAAAAAGAAATGGTTGTTGAGGATTTGAACAACTTGAAATCTGAATACGACAAAGCCATTTTGGAAAGCAACGCAACAAACGAGGAATTGGTTGCTGCAAGAGACAACATTGCAAAATACATCGATTCTGTAAGCAGCATGAAAGCTGATATTGCAACACTTTCAAGATACAGAAGACAAGTAAGTGTTCTTAAAGCTGAAAGAGAAAAACTATTGAAGCAAGTAGATTCCTTGACTCAATCCAACAGCTTGTTGGCTATGCAAAGAGACAGCACTTTTGCTGAATTGGAGCAACAAACCGTATTCAACGATTCTTTGATTATCCAAAACACTCAGTTGGCCGATGCTGTTGAAAAAGGTTCTGCACTTAACCTAAACACTATCAGTGTTGATGCTATTAAAGAAAGAAACAGTGGTAAATTGGTTTCTACTTCCAGAGCTAGAGCTACTGATAAATTCAAAGTTTGTTTCACTATTGCCGATAACGTAATTGCTGAAGCAGGTGACAGAGAATTCTATATTGAAGTTCTTGGACCACAAGGTAACGTTTTGGGCGAAGGTTTGACCAAAACAACTGAAGAAGGAAGCTCTCTTACTTATAGTAAAGGAACCAACTTTTACTACGAAAACGATGCTTTGGATGTATGTGATTACATAAACAAGCCAAGTGGTGATTTCCAGAAAGGAAACTACATGGTAAATGTTTATGACAACAAATTGAAATTGTTGGGTACTTCCAGCTTCGAATTGAAATAAAAAACACACACTATCACCATAATAAAAAGGCCCGTCTAAATTTGGACGGGCCTTTTTTATTTACGCTTAACTTATAATCTTATTTTAGGCTTCCAACCATATCTTCAGGTTTTACCCACTCATCATACTCTTCTGGGGTAACATAACCAAGGTTTACGGCTTCCTCTTTTAACGTAGTACCATTTTTGTGTGCTGTATTGGCAATCTCGGCAGCTTTGTAATAGCCAATTTTAGTATTCAAAGCGGTAACCAACATTAAGGAGTTGTTCAGTAATGTTTTAATGGTCTCATGGTTTGGTTCAATACCAACGGCACAATTCACATCAAAACTAACACAAGCATCGCCGATCAATTGGGCAGATTGTAATATGTTGGCTGCCATAACCGGTTTAAATACATTCAACTCATAATGGCCTTGCGTTCCTCCAACACTAATAGCTACATCGTTCCCCATTACCTGTGCGCACACCATGGTCATGGCTTCACATTGGGTAGGGTTTACTTTGCCGGGCATTATGGAACTTCCAGGTTCGTTGGCCGGAATTATAATCTCACCAATACCGGAACGTGGACCTGAGGCCATCATTCGGATATCGTTGGCAATTTTATTCAGTGATACGGCCAATTGTTTCAGAGCTCCATGACTTTCTACAATGGCATCGTGGGCAGCTAGGGCTTCAAACTTGTTTTCGGCAGTAACAAATGGTTTTCCGGTAAACTCGGCAATATATTTGGCCACGAGAACATCATATCCATTAGGGGTGTTCAAACCTGTACCCACAGCGGTACCCCCAAGAGCAAGTTCGCTTAAGTGTGGCAAGGTGTTTTTTAATGCTTTCAAACCGTGGTTCAATTGGCTAACGTAGCCTGAGAATTCTTGGCCCAAGGTTAGGGGAGTGGCATCCATTAAATGGGTTCTACCAATTTTAACCACATCTTTAAATTCTTCGGATTTTTTCTGCAACGTATTTCTAAGCTGTTCAACACCGGGAATAGTGACATCAACTATTTTTTGGTACGCTGCAATATGCATTCCCGTAGGAAAAGTGTCGTTGGAAGATTGGCTCTTGTTAACGTCATCGTTCGGTTGAATGGTTTTTTCACCTTCCCCGATTTTCTTCCCTGCAATTTCATGGGCACGGTTGGCAATAACCTCATTCACGTTCATGTTGCTTTGTGTACCTGAACCGGTTTGCCAAATAACCAAAGGAAATTGATCATCGTGTTTGCCTTCCAGTATTTCGTCGCAAACCTGGGCAATAAGGTCTCTTTTTTCTTGACTTAGTACGCCCAACTCATGGTTGGTATAGGCAGCTGCCTTTTTTAGATAGGCGAAACCGTACACCACATCCAAAGGCATGGAAGCAGGAGCACCAATTTTAAAGTTGTTTCGGGAACGTTCGGTTTGGGCGCCCCAATATTTGTCGGCGGGTACTTTTACCTCGCCCATGGTATCTTTTTCAATCCTGAAACTCATAATTTAAAATTTAGTCCTACAAAGGTAGGATATAGGGCATTTATATGGTAGTTGATTGGGAGAAATACACTTTTTTTTGCCCTTCATTTGTTTTTTTTCAATAGAAGAAAGTATCTTTGTTAAAACAAAAGGATTTAAGATGTTCGAATTTGACCAATATTTAGGTTTTTTAGCTTTTCTAACAATTTTGACAATCGGTTTTTGGTTGATGATATTCTTGTTGACCTTTGTAGTACCTTATTGGTTGATCGGCAACCTAAGGGAAATGTTTAAAGAAAGAAAAGAGGCCAAGCGTGCCCAACTAGAAGAATAAGATTTTTAAAAGAAGCCTCATTGGCTTCTTTTTTGTTTAAGGGTTTTAATAAGGAATTAGTTTTCATTGATATGGGAACTAATTTTTTTGTGCCAGTTGTTACCACTTAAGCAGAATCATTACCATAAAAAAAGCAGCCCTAAGGCTGCTTTTTCATTTAAGTTTCAGGGGAACTCTATATGGTTACCCTTGGTATTGGCCCTCATCATCGTCATTTCCGCCAGGTTGTTGTCTACCTCTTTGGCGTTGTTCTTTAGGTTGGTTAAATCTATAAATGAACGATAAATTTACTTGTCTTCTTCTCCACTGGAATTCACTATCAGTGGTAAAGGTTGGTGTTTGTGTAAATGATTGGCGTTTTCTTGAATTGAACAAATCGCTCACGTTCAAAGAAAGAGTTGCTTTATCCTTAAATAGATCTTTACTCAAGGCCAAGTTCAAAGAGAACATACCTTTGGTATCGGTTTGTGCGTTCTGTCTCGGTCCCATATAAAATGAATTGGCCTGCAATTCAATTTTAGAGGGTAGGGTGAACTTGGAACTAAACCTAGCAAAATAGCTAGAGTTGGTTGTACCGTAGTCAACTCCGTTAAAAGAACCATCTGTTGAGAAGGTAAAGAAATTAAAACTACCGTTCATTCTCCACCATTTTGCAGGACTATAGATCACACCGGCTTCCGCACCAATTCTTTCATTAGTGGAAAGGTTGATGGGCACCGATCTAATGATCTGGATACCATCGGAAGTAAACTGACCTGTTTCTTCGGTAATAAATTCAAACGATCTGGTTTCACGTTGGTAATACACAGAGGATGTAAAAGTCAGTTTTTGCCATCTCTTCATATAGCCAAGGTCAAATGCATTGGCAAAAGCAGGGTCCAAATCGGGGTTACCCTGGAAAACGTTTGTTCTACTTGATCTAGATGGGAACGGGTTAATGAACCAACCTCTTGGTCTGTTGATCCTTCTGTTGTATCCCAAGGAGATATTCTGTGTCTTGGAGATTTCATAAACCAAGTTAATGGTAGGGAATAGGCCCAAGTAATTTTTGTCAAAGTTAAGGTCAACATCTTCACCCACCAGTTCTTCCAAGGCTTGACTATCTATATTTGCATCTACCTCACCTCGTAGTTCTGTATTTTCCAAACGCAATCCAAGCAATACGGAAAACTTGCCATATTTATTGCCATACTGGGTATACAGGGCATTTACATTTTCGTGGTAAGTAAAAATGTTGGTTAAATCTTGATTGGTGATAAAGTTTCCGGTTCCTTGGTCCAGTGTGTCCAATTGGTAATCGTTCACCTCTTTTTCAAAAGTACCGCGGTATCCGGCCTCGAATTGCGCATCGCCCATAGGCAACACATAGTCAATCTGAGCCAAGATATCGTCTTGTTTCTGTTTTTCGTAAATGTTCTCAAGTGCGATCAAACTATCACTTGGTATAGTTCTATCTTCACGAATACCGGTCAACACATCTTCGTTGTCATAGGAATATTGGAAATCCGCTGTCAACTTCTGGCCATCATCATCAATGTTATTGGTGTAATTAAAAGAAAACTGACGGCTATTATCGTTTTCGTTTTGGTCTTCGGTTCTAAATGTTCTACTGTTTAGGTTTCCGTCTGCAAAACGTTGGTTGTCATTTTCGGTCAAGTCATTTTCATCGGACCAGCGATAAAAGAAACTACCGGTTACGGAAGACTTTTCAGTTAGGAAATATTCCATTCCAATATTGATGTTGAATCCATCATCATTCCTGCTAACATCTCTGTCTTCAATAATCCTGTCGAACTCACTCTGTGCAGATTGATAGGTGTTATCGTTTCTTCCTCCTCCTGGAGATTCTCTGTGAAAATACCCGAGAGTGTTGAAGATATTGAATTTCTCCGTTCTAATATTAAAGTTTGTAGTGGCTCTAGCGTTAAAAGGTATTCCACCAGTAAGATTCACGGAACCATTGATACCAAGTGTTTTTTCCTTTTTAAGTACGATGTTCAAAATACCTGCCGTACCTTCAGCGTCGTAACGCGCAGAGGGACTGGTGATTACCTCTACTTTTTCAATTGCATCGGCAGGTAATTGTTGTAATACGTCGGTGGACCCAAAACCGGCCAATGCCGATGGCTTGCCATTAATAAGGATACGAACGTTGTCGTTCCCCCTAAGGCTTATACCTCCTTCAACATCTACCGCTACGGAGGGAATGTTTCCAAGAGCATCACTTACGTTACCACCACTTGTTGTAATATCCTTTCCGATGTTGTACACCTTTTTGTCCAATCGTACTTCTACGGTTGTTTTTTCACCTACAACTTCAACTTCGGCAAGTTGTGCCACATCGGGAGATAAGGTAATAGACCCTAGATTAACGGATGAATCGTAAGTCTGTCCTTTTAGAGAATATGTTTTGTACGAAATGTATTCTACACTAATATTATAAGTACCCGGGCTGGCTTCTATTTCAAAGTTACCGGATGTATCGGTAATTCCGCCTGTGACCTGATCTGGCTTTTCCGCATTCTGAAGTACGAAGGTTGCATATTCCAGAGGTTGTCCAGAATCTGAGTCAATTACTTTTCCCGTAATTGTTATGTTTTTTTGGTTTTGTTGTGCTATTCCCTGAAAGGTTGATAAGGTCAATAGCAGCAACGGGATTATTATCCTGTGCATAGTTTGATTTTTACGCTGCAAAAATTGAAGTAAAAAAGGAGTGCACGAAATATAACTCCCCCAACAACGTAATTGTACCTGCGAATGACCTTAAAGAATTGTTAATCCCTGTTCTTTCTTTTCTTCTTCTTTTTCTTTTTGGCCTTGAACTGATTTTCTTGAAGTTCCATAAAGGCATTGAACTTATCCTCTGGCAACCCTGCCTTAAGCTCGGCATCTTGGCGCATTTTTATTTTTTCTATCTCCTCTTTCATTTTAAGAGGTTCAAGTTCAAGGATTTGAAGTTCAATTCTTTGTTGTACGGATTGTACCAGTGAAGTGCGGACAACTGCTTGCTCAAAAGGATCTAAACCGATTGCTTCCGTAATGGAGGGCATTTGCTCATCTACAATTTCTTCTGCCGTTGGGGGTGTTTCCGGTTTTTGGTTATCTACAGGGCCAGCCTGTGGAACATAACTTCTTCCTCTCCCGTACATACCACCATAACCATAAGGAGATCCATATCCATATTGGGCAGAAATATCATTGATGGCCAAAATGCCGATCATTAGGGTTAAATAGAACAGTGTCTGCTTAGTTTTCATGGGGTAAATATAATATTTCGCTTTGATTTATTTGTTCGTTGATTGTTAAATCTAATTGGTAATCAGATTTATAGCAAACCAGCAATATTCTCGGGAGGCCTTCCCACAACGGCTTTTTCGCCGTTAACAACTATGGGTCGCTCAATCAATTTTGGGTTCTCGGCCATGGCAGTGATTACCTCATCGTCGGATAAAGTTTTGCCTTTGAATTTCTCCTTCCAGATGGCTTCGGTTTTTCGTACCAAATCTATTGGTGCAATGCCCAAGTATTTAATCAATTGTTTTAAGTCTTCTTTACTGGGAACGTCATCCAAGTATTTTACAACTTCGAATTCCTTTCCTGATTTTTCCAAGATGGCCAAACCTTCCCTGGATTTTCTACATCTTGGATTATGGTATATTTTGATCATTCTTTTTTATTTCTGAATTCTGATTCTACTCTTCTTTTTGCCCCATCATCATTAAATATGCCTTCAGAAATGCATCCAAATCACCGTCCATTACAGCGTCTACATTTCCAGTTTCCTCTCCGGTACGAACGTCCTTTACCAATTTATAGGGATGCATCACATAATTACGGATCTGCGACCCCCATTCAATCTTCATTTTGGAGGATTCGATTTCGGCACGGGCTTCTTGCTTTTTACGTAGCTCTATTTCATACAACTGTGACTTCAACATTTTCATAGCTGTTGCCCTGTTGTCGTGCTGTGAACGAGAATCTGAACAGGATATTTGTATTCCTGTTGGTTTGTGTACCAACTGTACCTTGGTCTCCACCTTGTTCACGTTTTGTCCTCCCGCACCACTAGATCGAGCCGTTGTTATTTCGATATCCGATGGATTCACTTCAATTTCGATGCTATCATCCACCAACGGATATACATAAACGGATGCAAACGAGGTGTGTCTCTTGGCATTGCTGTCAAAAGGGGAGATGCGCACCAAACGATGTACTCCGTTTTCACCTTTTAGCCAACCAAATGCATATTCGCCCTCAATTTCCAAGGTCACTGTTTTTATACCTGCCACGTCGCCTTCTTGGTAATTGAGTTCCTTTATTTTATATCCGTTTTTCTCGGCCCACATCATGTACATACGCATGAGCATGGACGCCCAATCGCAGCTTTCTGTACCACCGGCACCTGCGGTTATCTGTAGAACAGCGGTAAGTTCATCACCTTCGTCCGACAACATATTGCGGAACTCCAATTTTTCAATGGCGGAAAGCGCTTTGTTGTATTGTTTGGTAACCTCTTCTTCGGAAACCTCACCAGCTTGCTGAAATTCCATGAGTACTTCAAGGTCGCCAATCAATGTTTTGGCTTCCTCAAAATCTTCTACCCATTTCTTTTTGGATTTGATGGACTGCATTTGTTTTTGGGCTTCCTGTGGATTGTCCCAAAAACCGGGAGCGAGTGTTTTTTCTTCCTCGTTCTCTATTTCAATAAGTTTGGCATCAATGTCAAAGATACCTCCTTAACGCACCAAGGCGCTCAATAAGATCTTTCTGCTGATCTGTAGTTGTCATGTAATGTATTTTGGGTAAAAATAAGTTTCTTTCTGCAGAATACCTTAGGTATTTTACTGTTGTTGGGATGCTTTTACAAACACGGAATATTCAGTTTCGTTTTTGCCCAGGGTGTAAACCACTCCCTTTAATGGAGCACAATCGGTGTAGTCCTTTCCATGACAGACTTTTATGTGATTATGATTGGCCAAAACATTGTTGGTTGGGTCGAACCCGATCCAGCCTACGTTGGGAACAAAGGACTCTGCCCAAGCGTGCATTTGGGAATCACCAAAAAATCCATGTCCCTGATGCAAATAGCCCGAGACATATCTGGTCGGAACCCCATGATGTTTGGCTATGGCACAGAATAAATGGGTGAAATCTTGGCAAACGCCATGTCTGTTTTCAATGATTTCGTCCAAAGAAGTATTTACATCGGTCACCCCAGTTTTAAAGTATAAATGACCGTAAGCCCAATGGTTGAGCTCCGTCAGGTTTTCAAAAATTGATTTTTTGGGGTCGAAGGTATAAATGGTTTTATGCTCCTCGAGCAATTGTGTAAATTTTGTCTTTCTGAGATAGGGTTCATGGTCAACCCTAAAATCGAGACTATCCACTAATTTTCGCTCTTCGTTTATGTCTAAAGGTAATTCAAAGTCGAACGGATTGATCTCTTTTTTTGTGAGCTTAAAATGCGCGTTGAATTTGATATGGTCCAACTCTTTTTTAGATCGAACCTGCACGGTTTTAAATCCCAGTCCGTTTTGTGAGACGCTATTTCTTTCACCAAGATCATTTTCGAAGTGCCAGTAGGTAAGTTCTTGGGTGTCATTCTCTTCCGGAATGACAAGAAATTGCCAAAATGCCTCGTTCAACCCCTTTTCGTAGGAGTTTCGAGTGTCATAATCTATTTCATATTCATACAGCATTCAGGTAAATTTCAATCGGGCCAAGATACTTAAAAAAGCATCAGTAGTTGAAGAATTCTTTCTCCATGCTCTCACTAATTTTGAACATTTTATTAAGGATCATATTCAAGTTCCCCTGAATGTCTTCCATTATTTCATCAACCTGTTTAAATTGAAATTCTGCTTTTACTTTTCCGACCAAAAAAGCAGTAGAGCTTTGGGAATATTCCACCTTTTTATCAATCTCCAAAATATGTTTGTGCACTTGGTTGATACAGTTCATAAAAGATCGTGGACATTTCCCATTCAATAGCAGGAATTCAAGTGTAGAGGTTCCATTTGGTGTTTTTTTGTACAATCTGCGCATCATATCGTAGGATTCTGCACATTTCAGTAAAGTCGTCCATTCATAGCTATTGCCGATCGGGTCCTTATAACTTCCTTTTGCCAATAGGGCATCATTATATTTGGTATTGATGATTCTGGTAATCTGAATGGCCCTTTCGATGTTGACCCCCATCATAATGATGGCATAAACTTCATCGTGCAATAATGTTCCTCTGATTTTTCCCCGCAGCACAGCGGTAATCTCGGTAATGTTTACGGTAAAATCGTAAAGGTTTGTTTTTTTATAGGTTTCGGTAGGGTAGTTCATCACAAAGTGATAGAACTTGTTTAAACTTTCGTATAGTTCAGTGGAAATTAAATCACGGGAACTGTTAGCATTTTCCCTGGCAATTTTTATACTACTGATGATGGAGTAGGATTTTTCAGGATTTAATCCCAGATCGTACAGCACTTCTTCTTCATTCAGTTCTTTTTCAGGGTCCGCCACGGGGTCGCCGACCATGAACAGCATGGATTGCAGAACAAAATTCCGTGATTGTGAAAGTTGGTTGGGTGCATCCAACGAAGCAAAATAATTTACGTTCATAAAGCGCGCAATGTGTTCGGCACGTTCTATATATCTACCCATCCAAAATAGGTTGTTGGCAACTCTTGAAAGCATATGATTATTGTTTTAGGACCCACGTATCTTTGGAACCACCACCTTGGGAGGAGTTCACGATTAAATTTCCTTCTTTTAGGGCTACGCGGGTAAGCCCTCCTTTTAGTACAAACTGCTCATCTTTACCCAGTACCGTAAATGTCCTGAGGTCAACATGGCGTTGTTCAAAGGATTCTTTTTGGTCTATATAGGTCGGGTGAACGGAAAGCGACATAATGGGTTGGGCCACATATTTACGAGGATTGGCCTTAATTTCCGACTTCACTCGTTCAATTTCATCCTTGGTCAATCTATTTCCAATGGAAATCCCGTATCCACCGGCTTCATCTACAGGTTTGACCACCAAGTCTTTGATGTTGTCCAGCACGTACTGCAATTCCTTTGGGCGACTGCAGTGATAGGTATGTACATTCTTTAGAATGGGTTCTTCACCCAAATAATATTTTATGATATCCGGCATATAGGTATAAATAGCCTTGTCATCAGCAACACCGGTACCCGGTGCATTGGCTATGGTAACGTTGCCTTTACGATAGGCGGCAAAGATTCCCGGTACACCTAGAGCGGAGTCTGGACTAAATTCCATCGGGTCAAGGAAAAGATCATCGATCCTACGGTAAACCACATCCACACGAACTGGGCCTTGCGTAGTTTTCATGTACACAAAATCATTCTCCACAAAAAGGTCGCGACCTTCTACTAATTCAACGCCCATGGCCTTTGCCAAATAAGAATGCTCATAGTAGGCAGAGTTGAACATCCCGGGTGTAATTACCACAGTTACCGGCATATCCACCCCCGGTGGTTTGGCGGTTTCCAGCAAATGCAATAGGTTTTCAGCATAGTTGGTTACCGAATGTGTCTTATAATGATTGAATACACCAAACAACGCCCTTTTTAACGCAGTACGGTTGCAGATTACATAACTTACCCCAGATGGGCAGCGGATGTTATCTTCCAATACATAATAATCTCCATCACTATGTTTTATGATATCCGTTCCAGAGATGTGGTTATAGATTTTATTGGGTGGATCTACACCCATCATCTGGTGCAGGTAATTAGGGGAGGAGCTCAATAATTCAATCGGAACTATTTTGTCCTTTACTATTTTTTTGTCGTGGTAAACATCCCAAAGAAAATGGTTGAGCGCAATGTTTCTTTGTATGGCGCCTTGTTCTATGGTTTCCCATTCGTCGGTAGAAATAATCCTGGGAAAAAGGTCAAAAGGAAAAATCTTCTCTTGGCTTTGTTTGTCGCCATAAACCTGAAAGGTGATCCCTTGATTAAAGAACGATGATTTAGCCTTGTTGTTCAGATCCACATAATCATCTATGGTTCTGGTGCCATATAAGTCTAAAAGCTTTTGGTACACCTCTTTAACCTCACCATTCTTATCAAAAACCTCATCAAATAAGCCTTCTTTTTTTATGTAACTGGAAAAGATGGATTTATCCTCGATTGTGGCCATATTGTTTTTCTTTTAAGATATGGAATTTACTTGTCTTAAAGGGTTAACAAAATTTAAAAATCAATGGCCAAAAAAAAGAATAGCTTAAAAATGGATATGGAATTTTATCAATTTATTCATTAAGCATTCCGCTGGGTTCGGGGGCAGGAATAATTAAAATGATTTCCATACTTTTAAGGCAATATTTCAACCAAATTATGAAGAACACAACTACCCTCATCGCTTTATTTTATTTTGTATGCTCCTCGTTGGGAGCCCAAACCTTTGAGAAAGCCAAGGATTTTCAAAAATTCAGTGGTTATTTCAATTTCTATTATGATGACTCCACGGATAAAATCTACCTGCAGGTAGATGACCTGGAGAAGGAATTTTTATATGTCTATGCGCTAAGTAGTGGTGTGGGAAGTAACGATATCGGCCTTGACCGTGGTCAGTTGGGTAACGAGCAAGTGGTTTTTTTCCGCAAAGCAGGAAAAAAGTTGCTGTTGGTGCAGCCCAATTTGGATTACAGGGCTATTACCGATAACGAATTGGAAAGAAAATCCGTAGAGCAAGCTTTTGCCAAATCCATTTTGGAAGGATTTGAGATCGTTGAAGAATCCAAAGGAAGTTACCTGATCGATTTTTCTGATTTCTTGATGCGAGATGCCCATGGCGTTTCCAATCGATTGAAAAGAGCAAAACAAGGTTCGTACAGTTTGGATAAAAAGAAGAGTGCTTGGGCATTCGACCGAACCAAGGCATTTCCTAAAAATGTGGAGTTCGATGTTACCCTAACATTCAAAGGTGAACCACAGGGCGCTTGGATTCGTTCCGTTGCACCTACGGCCAGTTTGGTAACTGTAGCACAACACCATTCCTTGATAGAATTGCCAGATGATAATTTCGAGAAAAGAGATTTTGACCCCAGAAGTGGTGGATACCCATTCTCTTATTACGATTATGCCACACCAGTGCAGGAATCGCTAGTTAAAAGGTCCACAAGAAGACATCGGCTAGAAAAGAAGGACCCCAATGCAGAAATGAGTGAAGCAGTTGAACCAATTGTTTATTATTTGGACAATGGAACTCCGGAACCAATCCGTTCTGCACTTTTGGACGGGGGCAAATGGTGGAACCAAGCCTTTGAGGCAGCAGGCTATAAAAATGCCTTTCAAATGAAAATACTTCCGGATGATGCAGATCCTCTGGACATTCGTTATAATGTAGTGCAGTGGGTGCACCGTTCCACTCGTGGTTGGAGTTATGGAGCAAGTGTGGTAGACCCAAGAACTGGAGAAATATTAAAAGGACACGTAAGTTTGGGAAGTTTGCGTATTCGTCAAGATTTTATGATAGCCCAAGCATTAATGAACCAGCCTTTTGAAGAGCGAGACGACAACTACCAACCCATGTTGGAATTGGCCTTGGCCAGAATCCGTCAGCTTTCTGCCCATGAAATTGGACATACATTAGGATTTACCCACAATTTTGCAGCTAGTACCAACGATAGGGCATCCGTTATGGATTATCCTCATCCACAATTTGAACTGGATGGTAACGAAATAAGCTTTGCCAATGCTTATGATACAGGAATCGGAGAGTGGGATAAGGTAATTGTGGCCTATGCTTATTCGGATTTTCCCAATGGTACCAACGAAAAGGAAGCATTGAATGGCATTTTGGAGAAAGCGCAAGAAGATGGTTTAAGATACATTTCCGACCAAGATGCCCGTCCTAAAGGAGGAGCACATGTGTTGGCGCATTTATGGGACAATGGCAAAAGTGCCAGTCAAGAATTGGAAGAAATGCTGAAAATAAGAAAAACGGCCATCGATAATTTTTCTGTGGACAATATTAAAACCGGAGAGGCATACTCCGTTTTAGAAGATGTTTTTGTTCCACTTTATTTTTTCCACAGATACCAAACAGAAGCTGTTTCTAAAATTATAGGAGGATTGGATTACAATTATGCCGTTAAAGACGGTGGTCAAACCCCGGTTAAGCCCGTAAATGAAGCTACACAAGTAGCAGCTATGGAATCCATACTTAAAACTTTGGATGCCGAAGTAATAGCCGTGCCCAAGGACAAGTTAGACCTTTTCCCACCTAGGGCCATTGGTTTTGGTCGTTCCAGGGAATCCTTCAAAGGAAGAACAGGTGTAAGCTTCGATGCACTTTCAGTGGCAGAGACCGCTGCAGATATGACCTTGGAACTTCTGCTTCATCCAGAGCGTGCTTCCCGTTTGATTCAACAAAAAAGCTTGGATAAAAATCAAATGGGATTAAAAGAAGTGTTGGAAGAGACCATCAAAGGCACTTTTGACCTTTCTCACCGTGATGATTATGAAGAAGAAGTACAGAACACCATCAATTTTAGGGTACTGTACCACATTATGAATTTGGCAGCCCATAACGATGTCCACCCACAAGTAAATGCTGTGGCCAATGAGGCATTGAACAATTTAAAAACTCAATTACTGAGCAATGGTAAAAACGCGGTAGCTGCCGAAATGGTGAAGAGAATCGATGCGTTTATGAAGAAACCATCAGATTTCAAACTTATTCCAGTTTCCACAATTCCAGATGGCTCGCCCATTGGAATGGACTGCATGGATTAAATTGTTTTATGGAGATAAACTTGATAAGTGACACCGTCACGAGACCTTCAGCAGGAATGTTGGAGGCCATGATGAATGCCAAAGTAGGGGATGATGTATTTAAAAACGATCCTACGGTAAACGAATTGGAGGCCAAAGTGGCCGAGTATTTTGGAATGGAAGCTGCTCTGTTTTTTCCGAGTGGCACTATGACAAACCAAACTGCAATTAAGATACATACCCAACCCGGAGACCAATTGATTTGTGACAAATATGCCCACATTTACAATTACGAAGGGGGAGGAGTAAGCTTCAATAGTGGGGTTTCGTGCCGATTGGTAGATGGAGACCGGGGAATGATGACCGCCGAACAAGTGAAAGCCTCCATCAATCCCCCCGATTTTTATCATAGCCCATTAACTACTTTGGTCTGTATTGAAAATACAACGAATAAAGGTGGTGGTGCTTGTTGGGATTTTGAGGAACTGAAGAAGATTCGAAAGGTATGTGATAAGCACAATTTAAAATACCATTTGGATGGCGCCAGATTGTGGAATGCCTTAGTGAAAAAAGGCGAAGACCCAAAAGCTTATGGTAAGTTGTTCGATACTATTAGTGTGTGTTTGAGCAAAGGTATGGGCTGTCCAGTAGGTTCCGTTTTGGTAGGAAGCAAAGCCGATATAGACAAAGCCTTGAGAATTCGCAAGGTGTTTGGCGGTGGAATGCGTCAGTCAGGTTATTTGGCAGCGGCGGGCATTTATGCGCTGGACAACAATATTCACCGACTGGCCGAAGACCATAAAAAAGCAGAAGAAATAGGAGCGGTGCTACAATCTTTGGACTTTATTAAAAAAGTGGAGCCCATTGAGACCAATATCATCATATTTGAAATAAATGAGGATAAAATGTCATCTGAAGCATTCTTGGATCAATTGACCAAAAATCAGGTTTCCATCATTGGAATGGGACAAGGAAAATTGCGTATTGTTACCCATTTGGACTACACCGATGCTATGCACCAGCATTTCCTAACTGTTTTGAAAAGTATAGGGTGATTGTCATTTCGAGCGCAGTCGAGAAGTCTAAAAAGGTCTCGACTGTGCTCGGCCTGACAATTAAAGTTAAAGTATCAGGTTCAAGAGAATTCAACTTTCCAAAATCTAAAATTCCAATCAACCAAATCAATTCTCGATACGCTTCGTACTCCAACTGACAAAATATAGCTGGAATGTCACTTCGAGTGGTTTTGGCAGAGCCAAAATTGTATCGAGAAGTAGTTTACAGTATATATTGCCATAATTATAGTATATGAGTTCTCGATACGTTTCCTTCGGAAACACTCGAACTGACATGATTTATTTGAACTGCCAATTTGAGTAACTTTGATGAAACCCAAATTGCGACAATAAATCTATCAATGAACAATTTCTATGAGAACCTACTTTGTTTATATCTTAAAATGCTCGGATAATACGTATTACACTGGAATAACTTCCAATTTAATAGAAAGATTTGAATCGCATCAAAATGGTAAACATAGAAATAGTTATACGTATTCACGAAGACCTTTACAGTTAGTATATCATTGTGAATTTACAGACCCAAACAAAGCTATTTTGACCGAGAAGCAGATAAAAAAATGGTCCAAAAATAAAAAGCAAGCTTTGATAGCAGGCGAATTTGACAAACTTCCCAACTTATCTAAGAAAAATTTTGAAGGCAATTAGTTCTCGATACGCTTCGCACTCGAACTGACAAAATATAACTGAAATGTCACTTCGAGTGGTTTTGGTAAAGCCAAAATTGTATCGAGAAGTATGTTTAAAGTATATTATGTTTTACCATTATAAATAAATGGTATCAAGTTCTCAATACATCCACATGGACTAATACACTTCGGAATCACTCAAACTGTCTGAGTACTATTTCATAAAAGAATCCATGCCCGGAATGTTTGGCATGCCTTCTTTGGCCACAGCCGCCAATTCAGCTTCATTCACTTTGGTGGCTTTTTCAATGGCTTTGTTCAACGTTAACACTAGATAATCCTCCAATTGCTCTTTATCCTCGAGTAAGGAATCATCAATAGCTATAGACTTTATCTCGCGATTCGCGGTCAAGGTCACTTTCAGCAATCCATCGGAGGATGCTTCATCGATCATCACGCTGTTCAATCGTTCCTTGGTTGCTTCAACTTTCTTTTGGGTTTCTTTTATCTTACCCATCATTCCCATTAAATCTCCAAACATATCATTCAATTTTTAGTTTTTATTTTTTCAATGTAGCTGTCGTGTCGAGCGTAGTTTAGTCGTTCACCCTTCAACTGCGCTAAGTATTACTCAAAACATTAAACATTGTAAATGGTAAGTTCAAAAGTAGTAAATTGGCTAAAACACTTTCCAATGAAACAAACGAATTCAAGAATTTCTATTCTGGTTTTATGCCTTATTTTTGCGACCGCTTGTAAAAACAACAAAGACGAATCAATGAGTATAACTCCACCTGTGGCACCTAAACATCCAACCCAACTTGAAAAGCACGGAGATGTTAGAATCGATGATTATTACTGGATGAACAATAGGGAAGACCAGCAGGTTCTCGACTATTTGAACGCTGAGAACAAGTATTTCCAAAAGATGACTGCCCATACCGAGAAGTTTCAGGAAGAACTTTTCAAAGAAATGAAGGGTAGGATCAAAGAGGATGACTCTTCTGTTCCCTATAAACTGGATGGTTACTGGTACATTACCCGATACGAGGAGGGTAAGGAATACCCCATTTATTCCAGAAAAAAGGAAAACTTGGATGCAGCCGAAGAATTGTTGTTCGATTGTAACGAAATGGCCGAAGGCCATGACTTTTTTAACTTAAGAGGAGTTTCCATCAGCCCGGACAATACCATGGCCACCTTTGGAACGGATACTATTTCCAGAAGGCAGTACAATATTCAGATTAAAAACCTAAAATCGGGTGAAATTTACCCTGATATCATTGAGAATACCACAGGCAGCTCTGTTTGGGCCAATGATAACAAGACACTTTTTTATACAAAGAAGGATCCTGTAACCTTACGTTCAGATAGAATTTTTAAGCATGTTCTGGGGACCTCTTCAGAGGAGGACCAACTGGTTTTCCATGAAAAGGATTCTACCTACAATACCTTTGTTTATAAGACCAAATCAAGAAAGTATATCGTAATCGGTTCTGGGAGTACCCTTACCTCCGAATACAGAATTTTGGACGCTGATGATGCCGAGGGAGAATTTAAGGTGTTCTCTCCTCGGGAAAAAGGAGTGGAGTATTCCATTTCTCATTTTGAGGGTGACTTTTATGTTTTGACCAACAAAGATGGTGCTACCAACTTTAAGTTGATGAAAACAAGCGAAAACAATACATCATCGGAACATTGGGAAGAATTTATCCCACACCAAGAAGATGTATTGTTGGAAGATGTTGAGATTTTTAGGGACTATTACGTGGTGACCGAGCGAAACAATGGCCTCAATCAAATGAAAATTTCCAAATGGGACGGCTCCAATAGCTATTACCTTCCTTTTGGAAGTGAAACCTATGTTGCAGGACCATCCGTGAATTTGGATTTTGACACCAAAGTGCTACGCTATTACTACAATGAAATGGGAGAGCCGTACGCCATTATCGATTTTGATATGGAAACCCAGACCAAAACCGTTATGAAGCAACAAGAAGTTTTGGGCGGTAAATTCGATAAGGACAATTACAAAACTGAGCGTTTGTGGGCTACGGCCAGAGACGGTAAAAAAGTGCCTATTTCAATTATTTACCACAAGGATACCCCACTGGATGGTACAAGTCCATTGTTGCAATACGGTTATGGGTCCTACGGCGCTACGATCGACCCTTATTTTTCATCCATTCGATTGAGTTTATTAGACAGGGGATTCATATATGCTATCGCCCATGTAAGAGGTGGAGAGTATTTGGGAAGACCTTGGTACGAAGATGGTAAGCTATTGCACAAAAAGAACACCTTTACCGATTTCGTGGATGTTTCCAAATTTTTGATAGAGAGTAATTACACGAGCTCGGAACATTTATATGCCATGGGTGGTTCTGCAGGTGGACTTTTAATGGGGGCCATAATCAATATGGAACCTGAATTGTATCATGGGGTTATAGCTGCCGTTCCTTTTGTGGATGTAGTTACTACCATGTTGGATGATACCATACCATTGACGACCGGAGAATATGACGAATGGGGCAATCCGAACGAGAAAGAATATTACGATTACATTAAGTCTTATTCACCCTATGATAATGTGGAGGCAAAGGAATACCCACATATGTATGTATCCACAGGATTGCACGATTCCCAAGTACAATACTGGGAACCTGCCAAATGGGTAGCCAAGTTAAGAGAGTACAAAACAGGCGATAACCTCTTGTTTTTGGACACCAACATGGATGCAGGACACGGTGGGGCATCGGGCCGATTTGAAGCTTTAAAAGAAACGGCAAAGGAATATGCGTTTATTTTAGACCTAGAAGGAAAAGCCCTTTAAAAATAAAATGTTACATTTGCACGGAACATTTTCCTTCTTGCTATAGGAATGTTCCATACCTAATACCAGTTATGAAGAAACAGATAAATGCGTACAGCAATATCCTAGACCTAATTGGAAGTACCCCCTTAGTTAAGCTAAACAGAATTACTGCCCCACTTACCGGAAATTTCTATGCTAAACTGGAATGCTTTAATCCTGGACATTCTTCAAAAGATAGAATTGCGATTCATATCATAGAAGAGGCCGAGCGTAAAGGTATTCTTAAGCCGGGTAGCACCATTATTGAGACCACATCTGGCAACACAGGTTTCAGCCTTGCCATGGTGAGCATTGTTAAGGGTTACAAATGTATTTTGGCCGTAAGTTCAAAATCATCCCCAGACAAGATTGATATGTTACGTTCCATGGGAGCAAACGTTTATGTTTGTCCGGCCCATGTTAGTGCCGACGACCCACGTTCCTATTACGAGGTGGCCAAACGACTGCACAGCGAAACACCTAATTCCATTTACATCAACCAGTATTTTAACGAGTTGAACATAAATGCACATTACTCCAGTACAGGACCCGAAATTTGGGAGCAGACCAATGGTCAGATTACCCATTTGGTAGCTTGTAGTGGAACTGGAGGAACAATTTCAGGTATAGCGCGTTACTTAAAGGAGCAGAACCCAAAAATTAAAGTTTTGGGAGTGGATGCTTATGGTTCAGTATTGAAAAAATATCACGAAACAGGAGAATTTGACCACAACGAAGTCTATCCTTACCGTATTGAAGGTCTGGGCAAGAATTTGATTCCTTCTGCAACAGATTTCAATGCAATTGATAGATACGTAAAGGTTACTGATGGCGAAAGCGCCCACATGGCCCGTAAATTGGCACATACCGAAGGTATTTTTGCTGGATACACCAGTGGTGCAGCTACCCAAGCATTGTATCAATTGAACACAGAAGGTGAGTTTACAGAAGACAGTAACGTTGTTGTTGTTTTCCCAGATCATGGTTCTAGGTACATGAGCAAAGTTTACAGTAACGAATGGATGGAAAACCAAGGCTTTTTCGATATTCAAGATGCTGAAGTACCCGAAGAAATCAAGTATATAAAATAAACCAGTACCTTATAATACCTCAAAAACGGCAATGAAATTTCATTGCCGTTTTTTTATATCAAAATTTCGTTATGCGAGGTTCATAAAAATCTATACTTTTGCAGTTGAATTAATACTAATGTAGATGAGAGATTTATTCGATAGAATCATTGAGAACAAAGGACCTTTGGGTAAATGGGCTTCACAGGCAGAAGGCTATTTTGTTTTTCCAAAATTGGAAGGCCCCATTTCCAATAGAATGAAGTTTCAAGGAAAAGAGGTGATAACGTGGAGTATCAATGACTATCTGGGTCTCGCCAACCTACCAGAAATCAAGAAAGTGGATGGAGAGGCTGCATTGGAACATGGAGCTGCCTATCCCATGGGTGCCCGTATGATGAGCGGTCATACCGATTATCACGAGCAATTGGAGAAAGAATTGGCCGAGTTTGTAAATAAAGAGGCCTCTTACCTTTTAAATTTTGGTTACCAAGGATTTATGTCCGTAATCGACGCTTTGGTTGCCAAAGATGATATTATTGTTTACGATGTGGATTGCCACGCCTGTATTATAGATGGTGTTCGTCTGCATATGGGCAAGCGCTTTACTTTTAAGCACAACGATCCTGAAAGTTTAGAGAAGAATCTAGAGCGTGCCACCAAATTGGCCAACGAAACTGGTGGAGGAATTTTAGTGATTTCCGAAGGTGTTTTTGGTATGCGTGGTGAGCAGGGGATCCTTAAGGAAATAGTAGAGCTTAAGAAAAAGTTCAAGTTTAGATTGTTGGTAGATGATGCCCACGGTTTCGGAACTCTTGGTAAAACAGGAGCCGGAGCAGGTGAGGAGCAGGGAGTACAAGATCAGATTGATGTGTATTTGGCCACTTTCGCCAAGTCCATGGCAGGTATCGGTGCTTTTGTTGCCGCACAAAAGGAAATCGTAGAGTACCTAAAATATAATTTAAGGTCTCAAATGTTCGCTAAATCATTGCCAATGGTTTATGTAAAGGGAGCATTAAAGAGACTTGATATGTTGCGAACCATGCCCGAACTTAAAGCCAAGCTATGGGAGAATGTGAACGCACTCCAAAATGGTCTCAAGGAAAGAGGATTTGATATCGGGACAACTACCAGCTGTGTAACTCCTGTTTACTTGAACGGAAGTATTCCAGAGGCAATGGCCTTGGTAAAGGATTTACGCGAAAACCACGGAATTTTCTGTTCCATTGTGGTTTATCCCGTGATACCAAAGGGATTGATTCTTCTTCGTCTAATACCGACCGCTACCCACACCATGAAAGATATCGAGGAAACCCTTGATGCTTTCTCTGCGATCAGGGAGCGTTTGGAGAACGGAACGTATAAGAGACTTTCTGCTGCCGTAGCTGCAGCGATGGGTGAATAACCTTTAAAAATATAACTACCATTTTTAATTGCAGCGGACTTTGTTCCGCTGCAATGCGTATTGGGTGTTTCCTCTGCGCCATCTTCCCTGCCGGAGCTCATTCTCGTTAAAGACGTTTACACTGGTTTCCCCATTATAATATTTCATGAAAACAGCAGGTTTACCTTGGTGTGAAATTAACTGCCAAGTTCCAGAATTGCTGCCATAAGAAGCCCCTTGGGCATTTCCTCCATAATAACCTTCTACACTGAAGGAGCCATCGGTATTCATGGTAAAGGTACCGTTGGAACAGAAATTTACATAGGTGATGGAACTCGCCATACTATCATTTACATAAGAAGTACGCTGATAAAAAACCAATTGGCTCCCAGAAATGATATTGAACAATCCTTGATTGTCCAGCGTAGGATATTGGGAGGTATTGTTATTTTGCGGAGTAGGTGGGTTGTAAGTTTGATTGGTGTTTGCAGTAACACCACTATTGTCCCTCATATAAGGTGTAAGGTCAAAACTCCCCAGATTGTGCATGTCCGAATATTTATAAAAGGGTTCGTTGTAGCCTGTGGCGCGCACACTCATATTTGTGCCCGATAATGTGGCCTCAAAATCCACAGGTCCGTCCAATCCATAGATCTCTCCATTTATACGGTTTCCCGCCCCTGTTGCCCTAATGGCAAAACTGGCCCCAACAGCGGCCAGCATACCGTGATATTCGTCCCCTACACGCTTAAATTGAATGGAGATACTGTTGGTGCCATTAATAAATGTTCCAGTGAAATTTGAACTCTGGGCAATAGAATTCATTATAGCGCAAACGCTAACGAGAATAGTCAATATAATCTTTTTCATAGCTAATGGTTGATACCTATAAAACTATCAAAAAGAAGAATGATCTACAATTAAATTAGGCTTTGAGCTTGCAAAATAGCAGTAAACTACTACTTATTTTAGTCGTTCCACAAGAAGGGAAGAGAACAAGTTCACCCCAGTTTTAATACAACTTTCATCTACATTAAAAATAGGTGAATGTGTTTGTGCTATAATTCCTTTTTCATAATTGGAACCACCCATAAAAAAGTATACGGTGGGTACTTTGGGCTGAAAAAAGGCAAAATCATCACTTCGTCCATCCGCAACAACCCCAGTTAATTCCAGTACTCTGTTTGGTCCATAGATTTGGGTCAATTGCTCCAAACTTGTATGGGTCAATTGTTCATTATTGTCCAGGGTAGGGAAGACATTAACCAAACTCACCTCTTTGAGTCCATTTTTAAATTGACTACTGGAAAATTCTGATTTTAATTTTGGTACAACGGAATCCCTTTGCTGCTTATCACTAAAACTCAGATAACCACTTATCAGAATACCGTTTTTGATTTCCTTGATGGAGAAATTGTTTTTATCCACGGTGGTGTAGTTTTTATAAATGGACTTTGGGCCTGCTATCCCTATTTCTGGATCTCCCATGTTTTGCATATTCCAAAACTTGCTGCCCGGGTCAACATTTTCCATTGATAGTATGGTCTTTTTGGCATAAGAAAACAATGAATCTTGGTCAATTGATTCATCAAAAAGCAGGTCCACTCTTTTATAGTCCGAAAACATTTCCTCAGGTTTGGCTGCGATGGTTCCAGCTGGGAACGGCGTTACATGCATGGCATACATTTCTTCTGGATCTATAATGTTGAACAATCCATCATCCATCATGGCCAAAGCCCCTTTTATATTTTCTTCGGAAGGTTGGAATACAAAATAGATGGTTCCTTCCAAATCCTCTTTTTGACTTGATAAAACATTGGCGATTCCAAGTGCAACAGCCGTATGCACATCGTGTCCACAAATGTGCCGAACTCCATCATATTTTGATTTAAACTCCACCATATCGGGAGCTTTCGAGGGCATTGCATCCATATCGGCCCTCCATGCGATTTTTTTTCCGGGTTTGGCGCCTTTTAAAATACCGACCACTCCATAGCCTCCGATTCCTGTTTTAACTTCTAGGCCAAGTGCCTCTAAATACTCGGCAACCTTCTGCGAAGTTCTTTTTTCATTTCCACCAACTTCTGGATACATGTGAAAATCTCTGCGAATTTGAACTAAACTATCAAAAATTTCCTCTGTTCGTTGTTGAATGTCCATATGCATGCTTTCGGTCGATTGTTGACCGAAAGCAGCAATGGATACTAAAACAAAAAAGAATATAGTCAATGTGTTAGATAGGTTTCTGGGCATCATTTTATTATTGTTTTGTTTGATGCAACAAAGATGCATTTGAAAATTGGGTGCTACCTGACACATATGTGACAATCTTATTTTTTAGCAATTTTACTTCGAATCCTGCTTAAGGATTGCCTTTCAATACCAAGATAGGAGGAAAGGTGCGTTAAACTTATCCTGTTGAGTAGATCGGAGTGTTCTTGTATAAAGTTCAGATATCGCTCTTCTGCAGTTTCAAAAAGAAAGCTCTCGACCCTGTCCGTTTGAATGGTCAGCACCTTCTCAGCGATGAGCCGACCATACTTTTCGTGACTTTTAAAGTTGCGGTAGCCATTTTGTATGTCATCATAGGAAAATTCGATAATTAAACAGGGCTCCAAACACTCCATATAGTACTTACTGGGACGCTGTTGAATAAAGGCCGGGTAATCCGTGGCATATTCGTTTTCCTTAACAAACCCTGTGGTTATGGACTTTCCTTTATCGTTGATGTAATAGCGCCTTAACAAACCTTGGCAGACAAAGCCCATATTTTTTTGGGTTTCTCCGTTTTTAAAAAAGAATTCTTTTGGATTATACTTCTTAAAATTCAATTGAGAACTGAACAGGTCTTGTTCTTCTTTTGATAAGTGTGAAAAATGTTCAAGGTAGGCCGCAAGGTATTTTTGATGGTCTGCTTTTAAATCCAAATTAATACAGGTTTGTTTGGGTTCAAATAATTTTGATGGTCGGATAGTTACCGTGTTTCAATTTTAATATAGTTGTTACGAATGGGAGGAATAAAAAATATTAGCAACGTGGATAATGTAAGCCCCAGAAAAGTGTAAAGAACTGTATCGGAATCTAAATCCAAAAACATTAAGATTGCATAGATAAACATTGGGTAAAGACCTAGCCAAACCACATATTTTGGTCCTCGGACGATAAGTTCTTGTCCTTCTTTAACAGTGGTGGTTAGGGTTTTGGATCCAAACCACATTACTTTGCCTTTGATCATATATTCCCCCGGTGGTAGATCAACTTGTATTTTTTGGCCGTTTCCGATTTCACAAATTTTATTGCCGTCTGCGTAAATGTGGAAATGCTGGGTTCCAGTTCCGGATTGTATGGGTCTATGGATGGTAATCATACGGATTTACATTGAGGTGTTATTCACAAGGTCTAAAAAAGGTATCGGATTCAATATTAGGGGGGTCGGGAATCCTCTTTTTTAAATCTTCTTCTAATTTAAACAAAATCGATTCAAATGGTTCTTGATAAATATTCTCAAAAGCATCAAACCCATTTTTCCATAGTTGTTCGAATTGTTCTATGCTGTAATGGCTCAATAGGTATGCTACCATATAACCAGACTGATGATAGGCGAACATTTCAGGTTGTTTGTAAAAATCGGTAACCAGTAAATCCATTGAAATCAATTCATTGGTGTGCATAAAATGCCTGTATATTTCTTCTACGGTCCAACCACTACAATTATTCTCTGCCAAACTGCCCAACCCTTCATTCATCCAAGTAGATGAGGCCGGGGGATATCCCCATTCCAACAAGGACATTAAATGCATGAGTTCATGTTTTATGGGAGGTCTGGAGTTTTTGTTTGCTACTACATAAAGTGTTTTTATATGGGGCCAGGCATTGCCACTGGCCGTAGTGGCGCTAATTGGAAACATTTCGTCCCTTGATCGTAAAAATCTTACATAAATGGTGTCGTTAAACTCTTTGAACCCTATTAACTCTTGGTTAGCTTGCAAGGCATCAAAAGTTTCTTGTACCAAGGCTTCTTTATTTTCAAAGGCAAATCCACTGTCGGGAAACGTAAAATTTATGTTGTTGATTAATCGCTCAACTTGACCCACTTGGGTCCAATCATCACCCTGATTTTCATCGACCTTATTTTGCCTATGGCATGCGGTTAATACTATCATACAAAAAGAGACCACAAGTAATTTTAAGGTGTTCATTGGATGGTATCCTTATGATTCTTATATAATTCAATGGCCTTGAGGTAATTCTGGGCACCTTTCATGCTAAGATCGTGTACAAAACCATCAAGTTCAGGGTGATATTTTTTAATCCAAGTAACTAGAGAATCCCTTTGCTGTTGCCAAATTTGCCAATTGGCATTGCTACAGTCCAAATTTTCAATCATGTTGATTTTGTCCGATTTAAAATTGAACCGATGAGTACAGGTCAATGGGTTGTTTTTTAAAAAATCAAATCGTTTGGATTCCACGGCAACGGTGGCCTCGTATGCGTTTTTCACCTCATTTATTGAGATTATGGTGTAGTGAGGTTCAAAAATGGAATCCCATTTAAATTGTTCATAATAACTTTTTGGTGTAAAGCGCATTACATAATCCCCTTCTGTAATGGCAAGACTATCCGAAATGGTGGATTTAATTTGAGTATAATCCGAGTTTTGAAATCCTTGATAGAATGCTCTTATTTGGTCGGCCTTATCCCGAGGTTCTCCATGGCAACCCATCAAAAAGCAAAAAAATGGAATGAATATTAGTTTAATTGTTCCGGGACAATACTTCATACTTTAAAAGTTGGATGGCTAGATGTTTATTGTTGATCGGTGGATTTTTCGATTGAACTGGCATGGTCCTTAATAATATACCAGTTGCCATTTACATGCTCTAAAACATAACTAACGATCATTCTATTAAAATAGGGAGCTCCATCCCGTTCCGGTTCCCGATATACAATTTCCGTTATGGCCATTCCGAATTGTTCTCCAACATCGGTATTGAGGATTTTGGTATCAAATGTCCAATTTTCATCGCTAAACCAATCTTTGTGATACTCCATAAACCCATCCACTCCATGAATTATCTCCATTCCGGGAAGTATCAATTGCATTTTCCCTCCAGGATGCATGGTGCTCTGCAAAGTGGGTAAATCACGATTGGTCACGGCATTCAGATGTTTTTCCATGATACCAACAAAAGCCTCTGTGTGCTGTTCAATTTCGGTGTTTTTTGGTGCTTTATCTTTACAAGAACTGCATAAAATTATTCCTAAGAAGAAAATTGATGTGAGTATATACTTCATTGCTATTCAAATTATTAGAATCCTAATTTACTTCTAAAAAATGTGATATCAATGCCCTGCCGATTTTATTGGTTGTGATTGTTCAAGAATTTTAAACCGTGGTATAATGCTGGCAATGGGACTGACCTGTGATTTTCATGTTCAAAATATTCCAGTTGGACGTTATTCATGCCCTGCACTTTGTTCGTTAGCAAGGAATAGAAGTCATCATGTCTCTTTTTATTCCTTTCATAATTTGATTCGCCTTGGTTAGCGGTGGCGATATATATTTTTTTTATGAAATGAGGCAGGTTTTATGGAGTCCACCTTGTTCTTCATAGTTTCCTCATCCCACCAAATACTTGGGTCAATTGCGATATATGCATCAAAAATGCTATTGGGGTCCATATAGGAATTCAGGGTAAGCAATCCACCCAAAGAGTGTCCAATTAGCGTTCTGGACGGAAGGGTTCTATAATTATAGTCTATAAAGGGCACCAGTTCTTTTTGAATAAAATCCAGGAACTTTTTACCGCCTCCCATAGTATTTGGACGTTTGGTCTTTAACTTGGTTACGGTAAAGTCACGTTCGCGGTCCACGTTGGCTATTGCCACGATAATGCTTTCCGGCATTAAATTGTTCCGGTTGATGTCCGAACTCATAAAATGTACAACTCCTTCGGTGGTTTTTAAAAACGTATTCCCATCCAAAAGAATAATCACCGGGTACTTTTTACTTATTCTGGATGAATCATGGTACGAATCGGGCAGACGTAAAAGGCAGGTTCTATCCTCATTTAAAATATCGGATGTAATTACAAAACGGTCCTCTACTTTGGCATTAGAAGTTTTGGGTTGACTGCATCCAGCTTGTATGATTATCAATAAAAGATGGAACAGGATTATTGTTGATTTCTTCATTTGAAATTTGAATGGATTTATCATTTTCACCCACATATTTGGGAAGTGTTCGCGCTAAATAAAGTAAGATGTCATGTGTTGTGAATTGGTTCCAGTGCCATTCTTAAACATAAAAACGATATGGGTAATGTCACGATTACAAATAGCTTTTCAAAGGTTGTTTTTGCTAGTATGTTGCCAATGGTATTAAAGAGAAATAAAGCAAATAGCAACCATAGCACAACACGTGAAAAAACCAATAGAGCGGGTATTTTTATGGATTCGGACCTTATTAACACGATGAACACACAAAAAACAGCAATTAACATGGAGATAATTTCAAATTTTAAAAATTCCTCTTTTGCCTGTATTTGTCCGCCCCAAAGAAAATCACTGGGAACATAGTTGAAAAATACAATCCCGATTATTACCAAAAAATGAAATAAAGCCAGAAGGATGAAGATGTCTCTACTCAATTTTGTCGCTCTTTGGAAACTAATAAGTTTTTCCATTATCGGTTAATTTCAACTTTACTAATATAATGGTTCTAACTAAGAGTAGTTGTGCATGAATTATGAAGTACATGTGATTTAACTGAATTCGCAATCCGTGCAGGACACTGTTATTAGTGGAGGAGCGGGGTACTTTAATTTATTTACTCAGTTTTAAAATTCTAAATGCACCCTGAATTACAAGAATAAACACTATTGTTCCAATAATTAAATCCGGTTTACTGGAATTCAACCAGTTTACCAACAAGCCTGCAATGATGACTCCCAAGTTGATGATCACATCATTTGAAGTAAAAATCATACTTGCTTTCATGTGAGCCTCTTTTTTGCTTTTTGATTTTTGTAAAATATAAAGACAGAATCCATTTGCGATAAGGGCAAAAATTGAAACGATGATCATGGTGGAAAAATCCGGAAGATTCTCATGGCCAAAAAATCGCCGCAATACTTCCACAAAACCGATAATTGCCAAAGTTATTTGAAAATAACCGGCAAGCTTTGCTATCTGCTTTTTTTTGCTCAACGATCCACCGACTGCTAACAAACTAATTCCGTAAACAAAACTATCGGCAAGCATATCCAAACTGTCAGCAACCAACCCCATTGATTTTGAGATTAAACCTGTTGTCATCTCAATTAGAAAAAAAGCAAAGTTTATTGCAAGAACTGTTAGGAGTAGTTTTTTCTGGTCGGAGTCGTCATTAAAATCCGTTTGATCGGTTTGTTCGCTAGAAATTTTCTTGCCGCCCAAGTTTAATTCCAGAATGGATTTTTCAATTTCATCAATTGGTCCATTATGGAAAACGGTCAGTTTTCGATTTGGAATATCAAAATCCAAATTCGCGATATCCGAAATCCCGCTCAATTTCATTCGGATTAGATTTTCCTCAGAAGGGCAATCCATTTTTGTTATCTCAAATATAGATTTGTTCATTTATACAATTGTTTGGATTTCGGACCAAAATCAATCCTACTTAAAATGTAAAGTTCCATAAAACAGTTAACAGTAAGGTTAGGAATGGATAAATTATTGAATACAATGGTTGAACTTCAATTTTCAGATAGGTCTTCAACTTCATTTTTAAACTGTTGAATTTTTTGAAAGTCCTTAATACCAAGAATGGCAATTAACTGCAGCCAATCAAGTATTCCAACCTTATAATAATGGATTAAAATGTGTTTAAAAAGTTTAAGTCGCTGCCCTTCCGTTTGTAGAAAGTTGTCACTTATAACCTCTCCATTGTTCAGCTTTAAAATAAATTTGTTACCAAGCCCATTAGACTTTTGTGGACCCAAGCGGTATGGATCTCCCCAAATGTGTCTACCACGAATGTCAGAGGCCATGACAAAATCTATTTTTGAAATTTTGGTAATGAGAAATTCATTTGAACCCACTTGTATTTTGTCCTTATAAAATATGAGCTCGCCTTTGTATTCACCTCGTTCTTTCTGATATCTGAAATAATTATAAATCTCAAACCCTATCCAGTACATTAACAAAACAACTCCAATTTTAAACAAGTGTTTTCGGATATCATATTCACCGAATTGATAAAAATAGTAAGCCGTACCAACGAGAATCAATGTAAAAAACACCCCGAACCATTGATAGGGATACATATAAAACCCTTTCTTTTTTTGAAAAATTCTTAAGCGCTGCGGACTCATTATTGATCAAGCCAATGGTTATACCGTGATTTCTTTGATTGTTTATTTTGGTTGGAATGGAAAGTTATAACATCTGGGTAATCATACTAATTCCATTCATTATACCATTCACTACCGGGGATTTTGGCCACTATTACCAGTTTTGTCTTATAAATCCAACTCCAAATCTCAGGCATACCTGCCATCTTAATTCTCCATTCGGTTTTATTGTAGTTGGGCTGCCCAAAAAGCCTAGTACCCGCCTTTTTAGCTTGTTCTTCGTATCGATAATTTATAATTGTCTCATAAAATGGTTTATGCTGTTCATTGTTAAAGTAATAAACAATGTAGGTAATGTCCGGAGAATAGTTTGGCTGCGTGTAAATTAGCCTAAAATCATCATTGCGTTCGCTTTCTAGTTTAAGGTTACTCCCATTTACGTTTTTAAAATCGGCCAAGCTTATTCCAAAGAATATTTCAGAATTTAATTCGGGTGGCAATACATCACCAAATTGACCTGTTTTGCTTTGAGCTTTGGCAGAAATATTACCTAGGCATAGGGTTAAGAGTAAAAGACCTGTTGCAAGGGCGTACTTTTTTTTCATTTTTAGGTGGTTTACGTTAAGGATTGGTTTAGTAGCATTATTAGCGGACATAATTGTTTGGTCGGTTGTTTTTCACACTTTTAAATTAAGTCTTTTTTGTTAAGGTTCGGAACGTCCTTACCAAGTTATATTCTCTTTTGTACTATTGGAAAAGTACATATCTCGGTGGTTTTAGTCCATTTAATCGCATATAAACGAGCATTTGCGCTCTGTGATGGGTGATATGGTCGGCCAGTAGCAACAAAATTTGTCTCTTGGTTCTATCCGCTCCAAAATAGTCCAATCTTTCACCAAGGCGATTCTGGTCAAAATTTGAAATAAAGGCAATGGTTTTATCAAAGGTTTCACTGATTTTGTCAATCATTTCTTTTTTTGATTTATTGTCCACTTTGAGTTCCGTATCGGTATTCCAATCCCTGGCTTCGCGTCCACCCATTAATGATTGACTGTGCCAATCCATGGCCCATCCAATATGCATCAAGTGCTCAGCAAAACTCATGGATTCCGGTGTTGCTTTAAATTCATAGTTGTCTTCCGGCATAGTTTCGGCAACAAGAATCATATATTTTTTTGAAGTTTCCAGACGCTCCACGTACTCTTTGATAAAGACGTTCTCTTGGGCCCAAAGTGAATTGAATTGGCAAGAAATCAGAATAATCGAAGTCAGGAGGATTATGTTTTTCATGATGTTGTAATTCTTTAAGATGTTATATTCTGGTTGCATAATACACAGGGAATTTTGCGCTGTGATGTATATGGTTTCAGCTCATTTTTTTATCAAATCCTTTGCTTTTTTAATACCGCAACCGATTACGAAGATTCTTGTTCGCCAATCATCTAGTCCGCCATACGGGATTCTATCGGTCCAATATTCAATTTCACGCTTTTTCAGTTCCAGAAGGATGGATTTAACTTCACTGTCAGCTTTATACATTCCTAAAAAATTACGCTTTGCGTGTTTGTCTGCTTTAATTGTTTTTAGGGCATACTGTACAGCATCTTTTTCGGTAGCAAAGTATTCCAATACCTTTTTTTCACCTCTTTCTGTGTAATACCATTGAAAAAGTCCACCATTGTTCTCCAGTCCGAAACCTTCATAAATGAAGTTTCCATTTATGCTGTAGCTAAGGAGGGAAAAGCAATTTTCTTTTAACCATTCCTCCAACTCCAATACAGTTTTGATTTCAGATTCGTTCATTGTTCAAAGGGCGCTAACAGTTTGTATATCCATTATTTTCAGGTATTAAGTTCTTGATTTTTTTGGTTAGCTCCTGGTTTTGTTTTTCTTTTTTGTTATCCCGTAAATAATATTTAGCGGGAATAGTATTTGTCCAATAATTGCCAGTAATAGAATCAGATTTATAATTATGGTCAGATTACTGTTGAATCCATGTTCCATAATTCCTGTCCTATAAAATTGGGATAGAACCCAGATTACTATTGGTCCTCCAAATGTCAATGCAATATGTATCCAAGTAAGCCATCTTGATAGTGGTCCATTCTCTTTATGCATGACCCAGTAGACGACTCCGATCATTAAAAAAAATACAGAAAGCAGTATAGCCAAATGTAAATAGGTAATCACATAATAGGTATCGTGAACATTGATGTCCAAAACCGCATCTTCGCTCAAGATTCCAAATAACATAATTATTGGAATAGGGAGTAAAAAAATTAGCTGTGGTTTTGTGATGCGTTTATTCATTCGATTTTATCATACTTCAATTCGCCATCTTCAAGTTCAATGATAACATCAATTTTTGGCCAAAAAGTAATTTTCAAATCCTCTTTAGTGTTCAATGAATCATAAGATTTTGTTATTATTTCTAGGTATCTTTCAATTCCGTCAACTCCTGTATTTCTGTAGAATTCAAAAATGAATAAAACTTTCTCAGGACTTTCAGCAAAATCCGCTTTCTCCCCCATATTTTCAAAGTTCTCCTTCATTAGTATACTTAATTCCGAAAATTTAACTTTTCGTTCATTTTTGACAATACTATCTCTTCGAATAAAAAAGGTGTTTTTAAATATTGGATGAACTAGAGGTGTTTCACAATATACAATAGGATAGATATTGCGAATTTTGTTTTCTGTTTCTAAAACAATTTTTGGTATACTATCTGAGCAGACAATTTCATTAAGGCGATCCAGAAAAATTTTATAATTATCAAAATCAGACATGTGAACCGCCACATTTAAATCATTCGCCCCTTTGATTTTAAGCCCATATTCTTGAGTTGCCTTTTCCTGATTTCTGCAACTTGCCAAAAGAAATGTTATGATTAAATATTTTGCAAAGTTTAACCTCATATTGATGTTTGTTAATATGTACTAAAACTGTCCACCATGATATCGTTAAGGCTGAAAGCTATAAAGTGACGATCTTGGTTGATATCTTCTCCCAACGAATCAGTGCTGTAGCACAAAATCATTCCTTTTGGTTAGTAGTTTTCTTAAAAGTAGGGAATTTAGTTCAAGGTAGGAGGGAACAATGAATTAGAGCCGTTTATACCAACAAATACTACTTCAGTTCTAATTTATTTATTCGATCTCCTATCGAAAATTCTTTCATTTCCGCTTCCAGATCTGAGAAGTCCTTTTGATTTACTTTTCTGAGTATTTCACCGTTCTTTATCAAGAATATCTCATCACATGTTTCTGCCAAAGTAGAGAAGATGTGAGATGAAATCAATACTGTCTTTTCGGTAGCTTTTAACTTTTTGATCAATTCAGTTATAACCAGATTACTTTGAATGTCTACACCATTGAAAGGCTCGTCCAATACAAAAACCTGGTTTTCTTGCAGTAGAATGGCAGTCAATGCCAATTTCTTTTTCATCCCGGTAGAATAGGTTGAAGCGTATTGGTCTAATGGTAAATTGAAAAGATTCTTCGATTCAATATCGTTTAATTGTATTTGTCGGGCGTTAGCAAGTAGTTGGATGTATTCTCTACCTGTAATTTTGGAAAAGAAGAAGGGGTCGGTCAGTAAAAGTCCTAGCCTGTTTTTTAAGATTTCAAAATCCGACAATATTTCTCCCGTGTATTTTTCGAGCCCCGCAATACATCTAAACAGTGTAGTTTTTCCTGCTCCATTTTCTCCAACGATTCCGTAAACTTTTCCTTTTTCGAACTTGATGTTGATGGAATTTAAAACCGTCTTTTGTCCATATTTTTTGGTCAAATTTTTAATTTGAATCATGTAGGAGCGAATTTAGTTTTTTGACAGATTGAGCATAAAAAAAGGGAATTACGCCAATCAAGATGGGTGGGAAAATTAAACTTACTGCTATTAAAATGCCCTGCGGTACATTCATTTCGTAGGGATAAGCCGAATACTTAGCCAATATAGTGGTTATTAAATAGACATAGGACAATAGGAAGAAGCCGATCAAGAATAAAATATCATCAATGAAAAATATAGACAGTCCAATGATTATTGGCAGGCACAGCCATGTATAATAGGTTATAGCGGTTTTTATTTTTTGTATTAAAAAGTCTTTTGGTGACAGATTAAAGTTCCATATAAAATATTCGTTCTCCGGTTTTGTGTAATAGGAAATACAAACCAACACAACCAAAATCATGGAAAAAATACCAAGATTAAAGTTGTTCACCGATATTGACATAAAGGTTAAAAAATAGGCAATCGGAAAAATGAAATACGTTTTTCTAAATCCTACAGTAAATTCGAACGGTTGTCTACCAAAAGGTGTTGGTAAAGTGAAATTAGTGTTAGCTCGAAAGTTGAACAATGCCATAAATGTAGATAATAAGACCAACGCCAATGCAAACGCAACCTGTTCTTTGTACAACAAAAATGTTAAAAAAGGAATGCTCCAAATAAAGTTTTCAACGCTTCTTACAATTAAGTATTTCCGTTGACTGAAAATGGATTTTAGAAAGTCATTTTTCTTCGGTTCGCTTGTTTTGGAAATAATACCAAGGGCCAAAAAAACATAAAGGTATCCTGCGAATTCTGTTTTTGAGAAAAGACTTTTAGAGAGAAAAAAGAACGCTAATGGAATAAGCGAATACCCTAACAAAAGTGGTATTCCAAACGCAATCATTTTTCGATTGAGCATTTTATATTGAAGAACAAAATATTTTTTCATCAGCTTTTTTCAAATACTATGTTGCCCTTAGTTGCCATACTTGGAATGGTTTGATTTCATGTTTTTGACCATTTTTTTAAATGCCTTTCCTTTTTTTCGTTTTTCGGCAACTGTAGATTCAAAATGTTCTTTTTCCCTACCCATTCTTAGAAAGTTTTGATACGTTGTTTCATCAATAACTCCATTTTTAACAGCATCGATTACAGCACAATTTGTTTCTGTTGTATGTGTACAATCTTTAAACTTACATTGTTCAGAAAGATTTGTAATTGTGTCGAAGGTAGTTTCTATTCCATTGGATGAGTCTGTAAGTCCAACCTCTCGAATTCCAGGATTGTCAATAATTATTCCGCCGTTTTCCAACACCAGTAACTCTCGATGACTTGTTGTATGTTTTCCCTTGTTGGTACTATTGCTTATGGCGCTTGTTTTCATTATTTGTTTGTTCAACAACAAGTTGGACAAGGTTGATTTTCCAACCCCAGATGACCCCAATAGGCAATAGGTTTTACTTTTTAGTATGCTATTCTTAATCGCTTCAAAGCCTTCGAGAGTTTCATTGCTTAAGGTAAAAACAGGAATGTCTTTAATTCTTTCGTTTACCTTATGGAGTATCTCTTTTAATTCAGATGCTTCAATCAGATCAATTTTATTTAAAATAATAATTGGGCTTACCTTGGATGAATGACAAATCGTAAGATATCGTTCAATACGATTGATGTTAAAATCACTATCAACGGCCTGTACTATAAAAGCGTAGTCAATATTGGTGGCAATGAGCTGTTTTTCTCCCTTTTTGCCAACAGCTTGTCTTTCAATCACTGTTTTTCGCGGAAGTACAGCATGGATGAGCGCTTCGTCGTCATTGTACTGTGAAAAAGCGACCCAGTCCCCAACAGCTGGAAAGTCGGTTCTGCTGGTTGCAGTATATCTTAGGTTCCCAATGATTTCGCTATCAAATTCCTTTTGGGCATTTTTTACGATGTATCGTTCTTTATGCTCTGCGATTACTCTCCCAACATCAAAAGCGTCTAGATTTAATTGCTTTCTATGGTCTTCCCATTCATTGGTATATCCTAAATCTTCCAGTTTCATTTTTGATTCAGCTCAATTAAATACTTTCCATTTAAACCGTGGAGTAAATTATTCCGATTCCCAAGAGTATTGAAAATGGTGATAGCACTCTTATTGATGAGGATTACAAAATATTTGGCAATGATTGTCATAATTGTTTTGGTCTTCAGCTCATATTTAAAATGATATACAGCCGTCTCTGTATGCTGTGTTGCAGGGGTTGGACACTAAGTTAACAAATTAAAACTGGCAATAAATAAGAGTAATAATTTTTCGAAAAGGAAATCTGTGGACATGCACTATCAATGTTGAAATAGTACATTGTTTAATTATGAAAATGCTTGATATTCTTCGCTTTCATCGTCTTCATCCTTTTTTTTGTCTAGTTGTTCTATTTCATAAGTTGGCAAATTATCTTTCTTATGGAAGGAAATAGGAATTGGAACTATGGCAGCAATGATGAAAAAGAAGAGTAGCATTACAAAGCGTACAAACTTTTTTAGCTTCATCTTAAATGGATTTACATTGATAAGTTCCCTCAAAAGGCGAGGGAGTTTAAAATTCAAATGCGAGACTCGAACAAATGAGTCACACTAAATCCAATGCGATTTTTGTTGAATAATATCGTTTAAGACGACTTTAAGAAGGTTTGATTTGTATGCTAAAAGATTGTTGTTCTGTATTTTATATTCTAATAAAGAATTAGTGCCTAATTGTTGTGTTTGGGTAAGCCGATCGAATATAATTATGTCCGCTTTCGCGTAGTTTAAAAACTGGAATTTTTTTGCGAAGTCATACGCTACCGCGGACGAAACATCTTTTTTTAATACGAGAAGTTCTGTTCTGTTGATTTCAATGGCAGACGCATGAACTGGCTCATAGTTAAACGAAATAGTTGAATATACTACAACGAGAAGACTAATAAATAGTTTAGATATGTTCTTGATCCAATTCATTTATCCAATGTACTACAAACGGTCGGCTATGATGTCGTTCTGGCTTGCAGCTAATGAGCCAGGGCCACAGGATGAAATCATTTCCTTTTCTTAAAAGTAGGGAATTTAATCCAAGGTAGGAGGGTGCAATGAATTATTGCCTAAACGGTTACGCTTTTTATTTTTGAAATTTAGAATTTAACCAAGCCTCTAACATTTCGTTTTTGTCAGATTCATTGTTGTAGTTAATGTTTACACCAAAGTCCAAGCCATTTATTAATCGGCTGTACATAATTTGATTAAGAATAACCTCTCCTTGTGGACTGTAAATGGTAAATTCGTAAAACTGAAATTCAAGTCCACCGATATTTGTTGTTCTAGTTTCTGTCGAATCAGTTTTTATTCCTCTATTAAGATAGGTATTGTAAATAAGCTCTTTTAATCCAGCATTATTTTCTTCCCATTCACCTTCATATTCTAACTCAAAGGGTTCGGATGTTGATTGAAAAGCATTGAATTGGTTTTTTTGAAAGTTCAAAAGTTGCTTTAATCCACTGACATCATATTCTATACCAGCTGTTTCATTTATGGCATCTAAACCTTTTTCGGTTCTTTTATCTAAAATACTCCTGTGAGTTACTTCCCATCCCTTTGGGATTTCCATAGTCCAACCAATTTCTTTACTATGGTATATGTTTTCTGTAATTTTTCCCTCATCAATTTGCTTGTTGGGGTCGGTTTTGCAAGAAATAAAAACTGTAATAAAAAGTAAGAGTGTAAATTTAATTTTCATGTTATTTTCATATTACATACAACGGTCTCGGCAATGAACAAGCAATTACTTATTACCGTTTTTACCAGTTGTTTTTATTCTTTAAATCTTTTGTTGTTCAATTTTTGATTTGCTTTATTTTTTACTTTTTTGTTTAACCCGTTTATTGCAAATCTCTCTATAATTTTTCGTGTTATATCTCGATGGTCGAGTAGTAAATTCTGAATTTCAGCATTTCCGTTTGTTAAGATATTTTCTACCAACTCATTTGAGATTCCGGAGTCTTGCAATTTCAGACGGTAGGTTTCCGATGGCTCAGAAACAATTCCTCTTTTGCTTGTTATTCTTGGGTCTTTATGGACAGGAAGTACCCGCATTAATTCCTCTAGTTTTTCAACAAGCTTTACTCTTGATTTGGTCGTAAAAGTCAAAAATGGATCCTCCCAATCTGGGACAATGTCAAATTCATTATTTTTTGGATTGAAATTTTCTATGAAGTTTACAACTTGGACTTCATATTCACCATTTAAATCTCTTTCTGGTCGCCACTCTACATCTATGAGTTTTAATCGACTATAATTTTCTAACATCAACAAACTTGAACCATCAAAATAATCCTCGAAACCAACTACAGGTTCAATTTCATATAGTTGGTTGTATTTTACCGTCCAACCAGCTTCAATTCTTAGGGGTTGTAGATTCATTTCAATATTGAGCAGGTCAAAATACTGACAACAATGACCAAAGGTGTTGCGTGATTAGTGCCGTGTTAAGAACCTAATTTAGCAAATTAAAACCGAATAGAAAATCCGTCAGGATTTTCCGAAGTAGGTGTGAATTAGTAATTATTTATAGGCAGTATTAGCGTATTTTTTTAAACCATACATTTCGAGTGCGACCATTTGACATTCTTAAACCCATAACTTTTCCTTTTTCGTTTTTTTTGATTTCCACAGTACCTACTGGCCAATCACCTGAAAAAATAGTGTTATATAATTGTTCTAGTTTTAATATGCCATGCCTTGCATGTTCGAGGTAAATATTTGAATTGTCATCAATAGAAATTGAATACATGGTTTTTAGTTCTGGACTGTAATACTTTCCAACAAGAATGTTATTGCCATTTGTTGTTATATCCAGGTTACTTTGAAGAAAGGTGAAGATTCCGGGTAAATTATTTTCAGTTGTGATAATCATTTGACGCGTTATACTATCAAATTTTACCATTGGTTTTATAGATGGATGATTCATTATAAACGTATGCTTGCCTATTGGCAACAATGGCCATTGGTTTCCTGCTGAACTTGAGTATTGTAAAGTATCATTTTTTATATAAACTTTTCGTCCAGATTTCTCAGAAGCACTCCAGTAAACACCTTCAAACTCCTCAAGTCTTTGCTTTGTTAACCTGATAAATTTAGCTGGTAATTCGGTAGATGTAGTTGCGGTTTTTGTTAGTGAATTATTCTTTTTATTTAATAAAATATCAGAAATCTTGTTTGCTTTAGAGCCAATGTTACTTCTTGAATAATTGGTTAGAATTACAATATTAAGTTGTTCTTCCGGAAAAGTTCTTGCTAACGCTCTAAAACCACCTACAGATCCTCCATGTTGTATTACCTTTCTTCCAGAGTATTCTTCAATACGAACCCCAAAACCATAATTGGTTTCAAAACCATTATGTAGTGGTGTGGTGGATAGCAACTTTTTAAACGCTGTCTCCCAATTATTTTTGGGGGTACTAAAATTTTGCAACCAAATATTTAAATCCTCTATGGTAGAGTGTATATTTCCAGAACCGAAGTACCCCCAATATTCCAAAGCTCTTTCAAATTCTTCTCGCAAATAGTAAGATGTAGCATTATTTGCAACAATCTTATTAAGAGAAGTTTCTACATAAGTGTTTTTCATTCCTAATGGATGAAAAATATTTTGCTTCATCCATTGGTCAAATTTTAATTGACTAATATTCTCAATAATTTTAGCCAAAAGAATGTAGCCGGTATTGCTGTATAAAAATTCTTCTCCAGGTTTAAAGTTGAGTTCTTTTTGATTGTTAATAATTCTATATACATCATCATTTGTTTCTAGATCTCCGCTTCTCCAGCCAGCTAATCCTAATAAACCATGTAAATCTCTCATTCCACTTGTATGCTGCAATAAATGGCGAATGGTTATGGTTTCACCAAAACTGGGCAATTCAGGAATGTATTTTTTAATGTCATCATCGAAAGAAAGTTTGTTTTGTTCTTCTAACAACACAATACCCATAGCTGTGAATTGCTTTGATATAGAGCCAATATTAAAAAGTGTGTGGTTGGAGTTTGGAATGTTATATTCAATATTTGCTAAACCATAGGATTTTGAAAAAATAGTTTTTCCGTCTTTTGAAACCAATACCGCACCACCTGGATGATTTGGTGAATTCCAAGAAGTAAAAAGACTATCTATTTTTTGGATCTGTATTTGATTTGTTTGACCATAACTAGTGAAGACGTGCAATAAAAGAATAAACAGGCTTAAAAAACATACTCTTATTTTCATCATTATTTTCTTTTACATGATTAAAATGCAAAAGTCAATAACTAACCAAATCGATAAAAAAAAAGACCACGCCAATTACCCGCCACTAGGCCGCCAATGGCATGCCAACATAGGGTTCAGGCTAAATAATACTAAACTTAGGGCTATAGAAAAGTTGGTTGTTTTTGTTTATTTCGGCACTGTTTCTGAGGATAATAAAAGCATTTGCGAGCACTAGGATCACCATAATTGCTATAACAATATCTCTACCCAGTTCACCTAAATTGATGATATTACCTAAAAGGAATATTGTTAACCATAATAGTGTCCAGAGAATTTGTATGGTAATTATCTGTTTTGTTAGCACATTTAATTGCTTTTTGCTCAAAGCAATGATTAGGGGTATGGCAAAATTTAGAACTGGAATAAATACAACAAGTAAAGACGATAAGTTAATTATTTTCACCCATTTTTGGCTGGATTCAGTTATGAGCGGTTTTTGTTTGATCAGATTTATTTCATCTATATTCAGTGTTTTGGCCAACGCTTTTAAGGTAAAACCTTTGGGGTCTATTCCAGATTCTATACGCTGAATAGTTCTTACAGAGATTCCTGACTTCTTTGAAAGTTCTTCTTGAGTTAAGTTTTGCTTCTCTCTATATTCCGTTAATTTCGACATATCTATTTGTCAACTTGTAGGATGGTTGTTCGACATACAACGTTGCGTGTATAATTGCGTTTTGTCCAGCGGCTGTTGAGCCAGAGCCGCAGGATGAAATCTTAAAAGTAGGGAATTTAGTTTAAGACAAGAGCGAACAATGAATTATAGCCAGTGTTGGCTACAGTTTTTTTATTATTCAATTGGGTTTTCAATTTGGCTAATTTCTCTCAAGATGCTTGCTAGTCTATCAAAATCTACAAATGTGGCAATACGTTCATCATCAGAAATCATTTTTTTTAATTCCATAACATCGTCTTGCAAGTCGCCTTGGTCAATTTCAGATGCTGAATACCAATCTTCAGGTTTCTCAAACTTATTCCACTTTTCTGTGGGAATTAACCTGTAAGTAATAGTTTTCAATTCCATTTCAGAATCGTTTCCGTATTCGAATTCGAGTTTTTCAATTATCTTCTCAAATATCTTTTTCAGTTCTGAAACTTTAATTCCGCTCATTTCTTTAAATTGTAGCCAACGTTTTGCCGATATGAAACGTAGCGGATTTAGAAGTAATTCTGTATCAAGATACAGATAATTTATAGTAAATGTACCAATGCTCTGCAGAGCACAGTCCCCGCTATGTTTTATATTGGCTGTTGGCACCAGTAATTCTTATTAAGCTTTATACATATTAAATAGATTATAAATAATCCATTTATCATCTATCTTTTTCATTATATAAAAGTCTCCACTAGCAAATAAACCGTGTCTTTTAAAATCAACAAAAAGTATCGCTAAATCACCTGAATAAACTATATTGGAAAACGAAAATGCACCTAATGATTTTGGATAAGTTTTATAAAATCTCTCCCAACCTTCATTTATATCTTTTGAGAATAAATCGTGGAATTCATTAAGATAAATCTCAGATAATTGAATAGAACAATTTAAGCTATCTGCATCTATTTTGGGACTATCAATGTATGATTCTTTTAAGATAGATAGCATATCCTTTAAAACATATCTTGTCACACTATCAATTCTGGTCTCAAACAACGCATAATCAACATATTCGTAACCTTCAGATGCCCAGTTAGTCAATGTATCCAATCTATCAATAATAACCGCGTTTTTAGAATACTTCTTTTTAATATCTAATCGATTAAAATAGTTATCAATAATTGTTGAGTAAATCTCGTAGTCGGATTTTTCTTGACAATAGCAACTGCCAAAAATTATAAGAAAAAATATCGTGGTTATCGTTTTCATATTATTGGTGCCAACGGTTCTCGGCTATGATTTCGTTGTGGCTGGCGGCTGGTGAGCGACGGCGAGGGCCGGTGCGATTTTCCAGCGAGCCATAGCCGCGTTACGAAAGCATTCCCGTGGTTAATAGTTTTCTTAAAAGTAGGGAATTTAGTTCAAGGCAGGAGGGAACAATGAATTATAGCCAGTGTTGTGCATAGTGTTTTTTTTATTCAGTTCGTTTGTAATTCAGTCCAGTTTTTATTCCGCTTATTGTTAGCAGAATTATTAAAATCAGTTGGATTATTAATAAAATGTAATAAGCATTATTCCATCCATTTCCAGCATTTTCCACAATTCCCCCACTCAAAGTTGGATATTCGGTTGAGCCAGGAATTTCTCGGATAGAATTAACCAATGAGATTAGAAATGTAAAAATCAATATCAGGCTTATGTCCGAAATCATAAAGATCAGATTTGCGGTCAAGTTTTTAAAATTCCGCCGTAACATTCGGATTAGGTAAACACCAAAGAGAGTCAGCGACACAATCAGAACAATCAGATGAATATTCCCAATCAGATAATATGTGTCGTGAACATTTATGTCAGTAACTGCGTCTGATTTCAGTCCGTTAATTCCAAAAACTCCGATTAATATAATCAGAACGAAACCTATTGTTCCGATTAGCCAAAATGTTTCTTTTTTTCTCAAATTTTAATTCAGATTTCGTTTTTCGGACATTATGCACAACGGTCTCCTTTACTTTGAATTTATATATTAAATAAGAGAAAGAGGAGAACTAAAACGGTCTCTAAGTTAAGCCTTACTAGACGTATCAGTCCTCTTTTCTCCTAAAAGTTGCATAGAACCAATTGGAATACCAGGTGTTGTAGCACCCAATAAAGGAAATAGTTTTTGCAACATAATTTAACCGTCAATTTTAAAATTATGAAAAATTACAAAGAAGCCATTGGTATCGATGTATCAAAGAAGACTTTAGACGTTAGCTGTCATCTATTGGGCAAGCACAAGGTGTTTACGAACGACATAAGGGGTTATCGTTCCATGTTGTCCTGGGTGGGAAAAGAAGTAAAGGACTCCTTTTTTTACTGTTTTGAAAACACGGGGAACTATTCCTTGAAACTGTCTTGCTATTTAAGTAGGCAAGGTGTTGATTATGTAGAGGAGAATCCGTTGAGGATAAAAAGATCCCTGGGTCTGGTAAGGGAAAAGACTGACAAGGTGGATTCCCGGCTCATAGCAAGATATGCCTGGTTGTGCAGGGAAGAACTGACCGTGAGCGAGGCAAAGAGTTTGGTTTATCAGGAGTTAGGGAGATTATTGGGCCTTCGTGATCAAATGGTACGCAATAGGGCGGGGCTATTGGGCACCTTAAAGGAGATGGAGCATTTGTTGGGGAGTCCTTCCACGGATATAGGCTGTATTTCCATCAAGAGGGCGATAGCTTCACTTGATAAACAGGTCAAGGCCATTGAGGCTAGAATGGATCAGATATTAAGGGAGGATGAGGAATTGTCGGGCAATTACGGACTGTTGCTTTCTTTACGTGGGATTGGTTTTGTGGTGGCGTGCCAGCTGCTCTATCACACCCAAAACTTCCGACAATTCGATTCATGGAGAAAATTTTCGAGTTATTGTGGCCTGGCTCCCTATGACCATCAATCCGGCAGTAGTTTGCGAAAAAGGAAACAGTGTCATTGGATAGGGGACAGGAAGATGAAGACTTTGTTGAGCATGGCCGGTATATCGGCGATACAACATGATCCGGAACTCAGGGCGTACTATAAACGGAAAATAGCGGAAGGGAAGCCTAAGATGGTTGCTTTGAACAATGTCAGGAACAAACTTTTGGCAAGGGCATTCTCTGTGGTTAAAAGAGGGACACCATACGTGGTTTTACAAAAATTCGCTGCTTGAAAAAGGTTGAAATAAGTTTGGATTTGATCTTGGAATACGGCTATGATTTCGTTGTGGCTGGCGGCTGGTGAGCGACGGCGGTGGCCGGTGCGATTTTCCAGCGAGCCAAAGCCGCGTTACGAAAGCATTCCTTTTGGTTAATTGTTTTCTTAAAAGTAGGGAATTTACTTTAAGCCAGGAGGGAACAATGAATTATAGCCAGTGTTACCCAACGTTTTTTATTCAAATTTATATTCGTAAAAGTAGACTTTGTCAGGTGGCCAAATGTCCATAAATGGAAGAGGAATTAAATATCCTTTTTCTTTATCTATTTTAGGTTCAATTATTTTTCTTTCAAATTCGGTTTTGTTTTTTCCGTTGTCAACTGTTATTTTTTTTCTTTTATAGGTTTTTTTCTTGTCCACAGTAAAACAGTCGTGTCCACAAGTCGGTTTCCAAATATTTCTTACAATCGGAACTACTTTTATGAATTCCGATAATTTTGATTTTGGGATATTTTTTAAAATCACATAAGAGTAATTTTCCGAACTAAAATATAAAGTTAGAGTTTCGCCTTTTAATTCAGATATGTCAATTTTAAAATTCCCGTTCTTTTCAACAAGAGTTTGGTATGGAATTATTGTCCCACTTTCTTTTTGTTCAATTTTTTGTAAGTCAGTTTCTATGTAGATTATCGCATAATTGAAATCGGGAACTTTTATTTCGTCCTTGTTTTTTGTCAATTCAATGATTTGTCCGTTGTAAGTTTGTGAATAGACTCCAAACGATAAAATCAGACCTAAAATTAATATGAAAGTTCGTTTTCTCAAATGTTGGGTAACGGTTCTCGGCTATGATTTCGTTGTGGCTGGCGGCTGGTGAGCGACGGCGCGGGCCGGTGCGATTTTCCAGCGAGCCAATGCCGCTTAACAAAAGCATTCCCGTGGTTTATAGTTTTCTTAAAAATAGGGAATTTAGTTCAGGGAAGGAGGGAACAATGAATTATAGCCAGTGTTGGCATTTGGATACTTCGGTTCGTTTTGTGCCACCCATTTCGGAGTTATAGTGCCAGGCATTTCGGTTTGATCTGTGCCACTTTTGGCGGGCGGCCCGATCCGTTTCGGTTCGTTTTGTGCCAGTGATATCGGTTCGATCCGTGCCACTTTGAAAGATCAAGTAACAATTACCTTGTCGCTCAAAAACAAGCGATATGGCCAATACACTTGATCCGATGGACCTAAAACAGATTATTTCCCTTCACCTCGATGGGCTGAGCAACCGCAAGATAGGTGCCACCCTAGGGATATCCCGTAACACGGTGAACAGCTATATGCGCCTGTTCGGGGCCTGCGACCGCTCCCTTAAGGAATTGCTCGCCCTTGACAATGGGGCCCTGGAGGCACTCTTCCCATCCCATACGACCATAGACAATGTTCGCTACGACGAGCTCATGCGCTGTTTCGAGGGAATCAACAGGGCCAGGAACCACCCCGGCTTCACCTTCCTCCACCATTACCGGGATTATGTCGGAACGGCCAAGGATCCCTATGGCTATACCCAGTTCCTGGAACATTACCACCGTAAATATGCAAAGATAAAAGGCTCGATGAAGCTCGAGCACGACCCCGGCAAGGAACTGTTCATCGACTTCGCGGGCAAGAAACTGCATATGGTCGAGAGGGACACAGGGGAAGTGGTCCCGGTGGAAGTGTTCGTGGCCATCCTTCCCAATAGCCAGTATACCTACGTGGAGGCCTGCAGGAGCCAAAAACGGGAGGACCTGATCGCTTGTTGCACCAATGCCCTGAACTATTACGGTGGCGTGCCCAAGGCCATTGTATCGGACAACCTGAAATCCGCGGTGACAAGGGCGAGCAGATATGAGGCGGACATCAACCGGAGCTTCAAGGATTTTGCCCGGCACTACAACTGCGCCATAAACCCCGCCCGGGGGTATTCCCCGCAGGACAAGGCCCTGGTGGAGAACGCCGTGCACCTTGCCTATCAGCGCATCTATTACCCGATGAGGGAAATGGTGTTCTTCTCCCTGGCCGACCTGAACCGGGAGATAAAGCGCCTGTTGGTGGCCTATAACGGTCTATTGTTCAAACGCAAGGAGGCCAGTCGCAGGGAACTGTTCCAATCCGTGGAACGGGAATACCTCAAGCCCCTGCCCGGGAGTGCTTACCAGCTAAAGGACTATCGCAGGGCAAAGGTCCAGAAGATGGGCTATGTGTACTTCTCCCCGGACAAGAGCTATTACAGCGTCCCCTACCGTTATATCGGGAAGGAGACCACGATCCACTATACGGGTTCCACGGTGGAGGTCCATTACCACCAGCGGCGGATCGCGCTGCACGGGCGCCACCCGGAAAAGGGCAGCTATAATACCAAAAAAGAGCACCTGGGCAGTACCCATAAATATTATAGCGACTGGAGCCCGGAGTTCTTTAAAAGGAAAGCGGCCCGCCATGGCGACCATGTGCTGGGCTGTGTGGAGACGATACTGTCAAAGGGGGACTACCCGGAGATAGGATATAAACGGGCGATGGGGGTCATACAGCTCCATAGGGCCTACGGTTCGCAACGCCTGGACAATGCCTGTAAAAGGGCCCTTCAGGCGGATGCCGCCACCTATATGCGCATCAGGAACATCCTGAAGAACAACCTGGACAAAAGCTCCCTGTTCTACAGGGACCTGGAAGAGGACAAGAGCCACATCCCGGACCACGGGAACATACGTGGCGCCTCCGCTTATCAATGATCATTAACTTAAATCCGATATATTATGAACAATGAACAGACGATCGAAAAACTCAAACAGATGCGCCTTACCGCCATGGCCCAATTGCACCAACAGCACGTAAGGGACAACGGTTCGCCCGACATTACCGCGGACGAATACCTGGCCCTGCTCACGGACCACCAATGGGAGGACCGCCAGAACAGGAAGATCCAGCGGCTGCTCAAACAGGCGGGGTTCGCACAGTCCGCCAACCTGGCCGAGGTGAAACATGACCAACAGCGCAACCTGGACAGGAACATGTTCGCCCGCCTGGGGACCCTGGATTTTATGGCCCGCAAGGAAAACATCATCCTCACAGGGGCCTCGGGAACGGGCAAGAGCTATCTGGCACAGGCACTGGGCCACCAGGCATGTATGATGGAACACAGGGCCATATATGCCAATACGGCAAGATTACTTAAAAAACTGAAACTCTGCAAAGTGGACGGCACCTATCTAAAGGAACTGGACAAGCTCCTGAAAACCGACCTGTTGATCCTGGACGACTTTGGCCTGCAGAGCTTTGACAACCATGCCCGGGAGGCCATGATGGATATCATAGACGACCGTTACAACAAGGCTTCCACCATTATAGCTTCCCAGATACCCGTATCGGCTTGGTACGATATTATCGGGGAAAGCACAATTGCCGACGCCATATTGGACAGGATAGTGAACTCCTCCCACAGGTTGGACCTAAAAGGGGAAAGCTTAAGAAAAGGAATTTTAAAAAACGATTGACACATTTTTTTGTATTATTGAAGGATCTTTCAAAGTGGCACTGTTTGACCGAAACAGGTGGCACCATCACTCCGAAATAGCCAGCATTCGTTATTTTTTGGACAGTTCAGTACATTTTTCATCAATAGAAATTGCTTCGGGACTATCTGCAAAGTTATCCCCCATTACCTTTTTAAAGGGGTACTTTTGATATTCATCGATTAGACAATCACAATATTTCTCAATATCGTTTGTTTCTTCAAATTCAGTCCCAACAAGTTCATTTTTCCAGTTTTTGCGCATAGAATCTGCTAAACGCTCAGTCCATTCCATATTTTGACCATAACAATCATCTAAACCAATACTTAGGAAGATAGAATCCTGTTGAACCTCTTTGAAAACCTCAATTATTTTGTCACTTTCAAGTCGACTCTTGTATTTTTCTTTTAATTCAGTATTGTCCGTTAACTTTTCGACGAAACATTTACAAAATTCCTCACGTTGCTTGTCATCGGGGATAAGTCTTTTATTCCCATCTATACACTTGCCAAGTGGTATTCTTAATCCATTTACGGTGACGAAATTTGAAGGAACAATTTTGCGACCAACATTAAGGAAAGCGAAGCAAAAGAAAATTCCGAACGCAATTCCAAAATATTTTAGAAATTGAATCTTGGTTAACTTGTATTTAGTTGCGGAAAATCCAGTTCCGATTAACCAAGTACAAACCAAAAGTAAAATTATAACTCCTCCAATAACTCCAGCCGAGTACCAAGAGCCTGCTTCGCGACTTGCCGCAACATATTCAGCTCCCGTTCCCCAAAGCAATAGAAATCCAATAATGATTTTTAAAGTCCTCAAATCTTGTTTGATTTTTTATAATGAATGCCAACGGTTTCGGCTATGAGTAGTTGCGTGGGTTGGCACTTAACTTTGCAAGTACACACCAAACTGAAAATCCGCGAGGATTTTCAGAAGTAGGCGAGAACAAGCAATTACTTATAGCCATTGTTGTGCTTTCGTTATTCAATGTTTTATATAGTGTTTTGTTTTAATTATTTATCTAACAATTTCAGTATTTCAGTAGCATTTTTTTTGTAAGCTTTTAGCATCCCGAGATAGTATTTAGAGTAAATTAAATCTCTGGCACATCTTGTTCGGTATTCTTCATTTTCAAAAATATATTTAACAAACTCCTTATTATATTTTCTGCGTTCCAAATACGACCATTCTACAAACCAATCGTATTTTTGACATCTATCTACTTCATCACTAACATTTTTAAGCAGAATATCATTTATATCATTTAATTGCGGACTAAAAGTCTTATAGAAGAAATCTATTTTAGAGGATAATGAATCAATCTTACCGGCTTGGTTTGTATTAATTGATTTTAACAATTGATATCCCTTGTCCAACTTTAGAAAAGGGTCTGCATAGGCAATCGCATTAAGACATTTTTCGCAATTAGCATAATTGGTTTCATTTATGGTATCGTAGTAAGAAGCAGGGGTATTGCGTTCAACTATATCGGTCAACCTACTTATTTTTTCTATATAAACTTTTATGATTCGAGAGGTTTCCAGGGTGTCCACCTTTAAATCTTTTTGTATTTGTGAATATGTTACATTCAAGTATTTTTCTTCTTTTTTCCTTTCGTTCAAGTTGTTGATTTGAAGTGCAATGAGAATACCAATCACCACAAGCACAATTTCTCCAACAGCATATTTTAAATAGTTTACCGTTTTACCTTCTAAAAGTAAATTTTGTCTAATTTTTCTAAAGAATTTTATCATTGGTTAGCGGTTTCTGATAATGAAGCACAACGGTTGGGCTATGAGTAGTTGCGTGGTTTAGCACTTAACTTTGCAAGTACACACCAAACTGAAAATCCGCGAGGATTTTCAGAAGTAGGCGAGAACAAGCAATTAATTATAGCCATTGTTGCCAGTAGTTTTTATAAATATTTGATATTGTTCAATAGTTCTCCGTATTTCATCATATCTTCTGTGTCAATATCAACTATTCCACGTTCATCAACTTTTTCCCTTTTCGACATTTCCTCACTAATGTCCAATAACTGTTTTTGGATGTTTAGGGTTTGAGCTGTCGACACGTATGGAAGATTTGCTGGTTTATTCTCTTTGAAATAGTCTTGACAAAAGAAGAAAGCTGTATTTAAATCGTTCACATTTTCTTTAGTAATCCAAGTTTTTTCGCAAAGGTGGATTAACCAATCCCAAACTAAATGTCCATTATATTCTCTTGTTTCCCAAAATCGACTACATTCAATAATATAATCTCGTCCACCTTTACCAACTAAAGCATCCGATTCCACTTGCCAAATTCCAAATCTTATAATAGCAATACTTTCATAAAATTTCTCATAGTCAAATTCTCCGTGCTTAATGGTAAATTTCACAGCTTTTCCGTAATCGGAATGGTCTTCGTCAAAATTGTTTGGGATTTCGCCATTCTGCCAAAGTTCGTATAAATGATTTCTTGCTTCTGTTTCTGTCATTATTTTTAAAATTTTACATCTAATTGTTCGTCCAATAAGTTTCCTATTTCTGTCCTAAAGAAAATATTATTAGTTCTGATTTTTGCTCTATCACAAACAGCATCTACGGTCAAATCATTACCTATAAAAGGTTGAATCGATAATTCAGCGTCCATTGTTCTCAAATATGACTTCGAGAAAGCTTCAAATTCTTTTTGATTTGTCGGACGTATAATTAATTCCTCAATTGTTCCACCTCTGTACTTTTGTCCAATTAAATGTTCGTTTTTATTCTTTAGGTCGACTGCTTCTTCGTAGTTCATATTTTATTTTCTTAATGCTGTGCTTAAATTACTGGCAACGGTCTCCTTTACTTTGAATTTATATATTAAATAAGAGAAAGAGGAGAACTAAAACGGTCTCTAAGTTAAGCCTTACTAGACGTATCAGTCCTCTTTTCTCCTAAAAGTTGCATAGAACCAATTGGAATACCAGGTGTTGTAGCACCCAATAAAGGAAATAGTTTTTGCAACATAATTTAACCGTCAATTTTAAAATTATGAAAAATTACAAAGAAGCCATTGGTATCGATGTATCAAAGAAGACTTTAGACGTTAGCTGTCATCTATTGGGCAAGCACAAGGTGTTTACGAACGACATAAGGGGTTATCGTTCCATGTTGTCCTGGGTGGGAAAAGAAGTAAAGGACTCCTTTTTTTACTGTTTTGAAAACACGGGGAACTATTCCTTGAAACTGTCTTGCTATTTAAGTAGGCAAGGTGTTGATTATGTAGAGGAGAATCCGTTGAGGATAAAAAGATCCCTGGGTCTGGTAAGGGAAAAGACTGACAAGGTGGATTCCCGGCTCATAGCAAGATATGCCTGGTTGTGCAGGGAAGAACTGACCGTGAGCGAGGCAAAGAGTTTGGTTTATCAGGAGTTAGGGAGATTATTGGGCCTTCGTGATCAAATGGTACGCAATAGGGCGGGGCTATTGGGCACCTTAAAGGAGATGGAGCATTTGTTGGGGAGTCCTTCCACGGATATAGGCTGTATTTCCATCAAGAGGGCGATAGCTTCACTTGATAAACAGGTCAAGGCCATTGAGGCTAGAATGGATCAGATATTAAGGGAGGATGAGGAATTGTCGGGCAATTACGGACTGTTGCTTTCTTTACGTGGGATTGGTTTTGTGGTGGCGTGCCAGCTGCTCTATCACACCCAAAACTTCCGACAATTCGATTCATGGAGAAAATTTTCGAGTTATTGTGGCCTGGCTCCCTATGACCATCAATCCGGCAGTAGTTTGCGAAAAAGGAAACAGTGTCATTGGATAGGGGACAGGAAGATGAAGACTTTGTTGAGCATGGCCGGTATATCGGCGATACAACATGATCCGGAACTCAGGGCGTACTATAAACGGAAAATAGCGGAAGGGAAGCCTAAGATGGTTGCTTTGAACAATGTCAGGAACAAACTTTTGGCAAGGGCATTCTCTGTGGTTAAAAGAGGGACACCATACGTGGTTTTACAAAAATTCGCTGCTTGAAAAAGGTTGAAATAAGTTTGGATTTGATCTTGGAATACGGCTATGA
>NZ_JARFVA010000006.1:0-237500 GCF_029194005.1 Flagellimonas okinawensis
AAGTCTAAGTGCTTTTTTTGTTAAAAAGCACCATGGCGAACAAGCAGATAGACATGCGAAAAACAAAACTGATTTACAAACTGTACACCTCCGGCACTAGCAAACGGAGGATAAGCCAGCAATTGGGCATATCCCGTGTCACAATCAGGAAGTACATCGAATTCTTCAAGCGCTACCGTTTTACGGCCTACGAGGTGGAGAAGATGACCTTGGAGGAACTCCACAACCTTTTTAAGGACGGGCAAAAGCGCAAGAGCCAACGGTTGCTGACCTTAAGGCAGTACTTTCCCTATTTTGACAAAGAGCTCCGCAAGACCGGGGTGACCAGGCAATTGTTGTGGGAGGAATATTATGCCAAGCACCCCGATGGCTTCAAGCTCTCACAGTTCAAGTATTGGTACGCCGAATGGCGCAAGGAAACCTCTCCGGTAATGCACATGGAGCACAAGGCCGGCGACAAGCTCTTTATAGACTTCACGGGAAAGAAACTCCATATCGTTGACAGGGAGACCGGTGAACTGAAGGAACTGGAGGTGTTCGTGTGTATACTCGGCAGCAGCCAATACACTTATGTAGAGGCCTGTGCAAGCCAAAAACTGGAGGACTTCATCCGCTGCACCGAGAACGCACTGTGGTTCTACGGCGGCGTACCAAAGGCCCTGGTGCCCGACAACCTTAAGTCGGCGGTCACCAAGAGCAGCCGTTACGAGCCCAAGGTCAACGAGGTCTTCGCCGACTTTGCCGAACACTACGAAACGGCAGTACTGCCCACACGTACCTATAGGCCAAGGGACAAGGCCATAGTGGAGAACGCCGTGAAGATAATCTACACCAGGGTGTTCGCCCCTTTACGGAACCAGGTCTTCCATGGCATAACCGATATCAACATCGCGATAAGGGAACTGTTGGAAAAACACAACGCAATGTCGTTCAGGGGAAGGGAATATTCCAGGCGTTCGCTTTTTATGGAAATCGAGAAGGGAGAACTGATGCCCCTGCCCGAGAAACGCTATGAGGTAAAACGATATGCCCAGGCCACCGTGCACAAGAACAGCCATATCTATTTTGGGAAGGACAAGCATTATTACAGCGTACCCTACAGACATATAGGCAAACAGGTCAAGCTGGTCTATACCGACAACATCGTCGAGATCTACCATAAGCACGAAAGGTTCGCCGTACATACAAGGAGCAGGAAAAAATACGGCTATACCACCTTGGCCGACCATATGCCATCGCACCATCGTTTCGTAAGCGAGTGGAGCAGCGAAAGGTTCATCGATTGGGCGGGCAATATCGGCGGACACTGTAAAGGGTACATCATTGCCATCCTGGAGAAGAAGCAACACCCGGAACAATCCTACAAATCCTGTCTGGGGGTACTCCACCTTGCCAAAAAGTACGGAAGAGAACGTCTTGAGAATGCGTGCAAACGTGCCTCGGAATATGGTGCGTACAACTACAATATGGTCGAGCGCATCCTGAAAAAGGGATGGGACCAGATCGATGAAGGTATCGACGGGGATATGGAAATGCCCGAGCACAACAACATAAGAGGGGGGAAATACTACGAATAGGAACAATACTTAAAAACAGGACATATGAACGAAAAAACAATGCAATTGATGAAAGAAATGAGGCTCTATGGAATGCACAGGGCCTTTGCAACAACAATGGAAACCGGAGGTGCCGATACCGACTATACCAATGACGAACTCATTGCCTATCTCGTCCAGAACGAATGGGACGACCGCCATAACCGTAGGATAGAGCGATTGACCAAGTCCGCAAGGTTCAGGTATACGGCCGTCATGGAGGCCATCGACTACCGACCGTCGCGCCAACTGGACAAGAACCTGGTCCGGCGGCTCGGTTCCTGCGGGTTCATCCAAAAAAGGGAGAACATACTTATTACCGGTAGTACCGGCGTGGGCAAAAGTTACCTGGCATCGGCCATCGGCCACCAGGCCTGTACCATGGGATCAAAAACAATGTACTTCAATACCGCAAAGCTCTTTACCCTGCTCAAGACATCAAAGGCCGACGGTTCCTATCCAAAGCAGATAAGCAAACTTGAAAAACAGGACCTGCTCATCTTGGATGACTTCGGCCTTAAGCCATTGGACAACATCAATAGGCATGCACTTATGGAGATCATCGAGGACAGGCACGGCAAAAAATCCACTATAATAGCATCACAATTGCCCGTATCAAAGTGGCACGACATTATCGGGGAGAGAACACTGGCCGATGCCATCCTCGACCGTTTGGTGCATACAGCTCACAGAATAGATATAAAAGGAGAATCGATGAGAAGAAAATTAAAAAATAAAAACTAAGTTTAACCCAAGGATAGATCAAATCTGGGCAGTTCGTTTGCTATGGTCAGTTTTATCCGGCGAAGGTGGGTCAGTTTACCCGGCTTATCCACTGGTAGGACATAGAAAACCTTATATATTTCCCAAAAAGGCCTAACCAATATGCGTGGAGTGTCAAGTTTAATCGATTCCAGTTCTTATAAAAAAAATCAAAACCATCAATAAGTAATACTGTTATGAGCAATATTAATCCCCCACCAACAAATTCAGATTGAAGCGATTCTCCAATGTTATTACCGATTATGATAAGCACAAATGCCAATAAAATTTTTAGGACAAATCGCATCATCTAATCTCAGATTTATCCTTTTGGTGGAAAATTGTCATTACCAAAACTATCCTTTTGTCTAATCTGACCTTTTGTGTTATGAACTAAAAGCTCTGATTTTTGATTAATTGCAATATCTCGTGCCACCTTGATTGCTTCCTTTTGAGTTGAAGTGACTTTGGTAGCTTTTTGATTTCCAGCTCCCTTGACCGCCCAACCATCACTGTGCGGGACAACATGTTGATTCTTTTTCATATTTATAATTATTAGATTTTTATTACGTTTTCTACAATACCTTGAATCTTAAAATCATTTGTCAACACGATGGGTTGATGAGTTGGGTTACTAGACTTTGGTTTTAAGGCAATCATACTTCCCAAATGATGAAACTCCTTTATAGTAGCTTCATCGTCAATGAGAGCAACTACCCGATCTCCATTTCTTGCTGTCTGTACCTGTCTTATCAACACAAGATCTCCATCATCGATATCAGCTAAATTCATCGAATCACCAGATGCTCTTAGAATGAAATAGTTTTCATCCTTTTTGATAAGCTTAGTAGAAACAGGAATTTCTGCTTCAACATTTTCCTCAGCAAAAAGAGGATGACCACAAGCAACATTTCCCAAAACAGGAATGTTAGTAGTAAGTTCCATTGATTCCTCGTTTTCACTTTTCCTAACCAGTTCTGGGATATTGAAAAAAACCAGACCAAACCCACCAATGCAATGTTGGAACTGCTCTTTCAGGAGAATCCAAAAGAGGAAGAAGCACAAGAAGAATTATTTGAATTTGAACAACAGGAATTGATTACAGAAAATGAGGAACTGAATCATTATCGAAATCGGTACGAAGAAGTTCAACAACAATTCCATTCCGTAAAATATGATTTAGAAAAAATCATTGATAAGACCACTTATGTTAAAAGCAGTTTTGGAGGTGGCTATTTAAAACTGGATTTAAGCAAAGATGAATTTGAAAACATTAAACAAAAATTATAATGTATATCACAGTAACCAAACAGACATTAGATGGCAATTATGCACAGAGCGTTTCCGATTTTGTCGCTTATCTCGAAAAAGAAAACGATGACAAATCCATTGATGAAATGGAACATTTTTTCAATCAGTATGGCGAAGAAATATCAGGTAAGGAAGTCATTAAAGAAATTGACGGAAATACGGCTAAACTCAAAAAGACCGAACCAAAGTTTTATTCCATTACAGTCAATCCGAGTGCTTATGAATTGAAGCGATTGCAAAATCATTCCGAGGAACTGAAAAAGTACACCCGAGAATTGATGAAAGAGTACGCTAAATCTTTTAATCGGGAAATAAACGGACGAGCTGTTACTGTAGATGACATTATATACTATGCCAAAATTGAGCATCAGCGTACGTATAAGGGAACGGATAGGAAAATTCAGGAGAACCAACCTTATGCCACCAAGATACTTCAAATTAAGAACGATATCCGGAAAATTAAAAGTGGCGAATTAGAAGGCAACATCAAAAAATTACAGCAAACGATGTCCCGATTGGAAAAAGAAGCACCACATCAACAAGATGGAAAACGCATTGTTAGAGGGATGCCTAAAGAAGGCTCTCAAAGCCATATCCATATTATTGTGAGCAGAAAGGATATGTCCAATAAATACAGTTTGTCCCCTGGTAGCAAGTACAAAGCTTCGGAAACCGTTTTTAATGGCAAACCTGTAAAACGTGGTTTTGATAGGGACAAATTCTTTAAGGCTTCTGAAAAAACGTTTGACACTCTATTTCAATACAAACGAAACTATGTTGAAACTTATAAGGCACGTAAAACATTCCTGAAAAATCCAAAGTTGTATTTCTCAATTCTTTCGGGATTGCCAACCAATGAAAAGGCAACTGCCTATAAAATACTTGCCAAATCTGGTGTACCCATAATGAATATTCCAACAAACAAAGTACAGTTGGCATTAAAGATAATCAACAAGTTTAAAAAAGGGATTGACCGAGCAATACAGTCGGGTTCTATTGGGATATGAGTATGTCAATACCACATATCATCCTTTTTATTGTTGTTCCGGTATTGTTTGTCAGTACAGTTTTATATGTGTTTCTTCATCAAGAAGAGCCCAAAAACGGAGATAAGAAATATCAGGTACGCTTTAAACTTCGTCGTGGAAAATTTCAAATCGAAAATATCAAGCGAGGTGCATCGATTATTGGCTCTGCGGGAAGCGGTAAAACAGAAAGTGTTATCTATAATTTTTTACAGCATTTTAGTACCCATCAATTTTGTGGTATCATACACGATTACAAGGATTTTGAACTTACCGAAATTGCCTACCCATTATTTAAAGAAAAGGATATTAAATTCTATACCATAGCTTTTGACCAAATCCATTATTGTGTAAACCCAATTACCCCAAGATATTTGCCCAATGAGGAAAGTGTGAATGAATTATCCAAGGTACTCATTGAAAATCTTTTGGAGTTCAACGAATCCAGTACAAACAGTACCACAAAATTCTTCAGTGATGCTGTTGAAGGTTTGATGGGTGGAATGATTTGGAAACTAAAAACGTCCTATCCTCAATATTGCACCCTGCCCCATTTGATTGCTATTTTTCAATCGATGACTACCAAACAGTTGGTTACTTTTGTGAGCTCAAATATCACTTCCCGAAGTATGGCAAGTGCTTTTATCAACGGAATGGATTCTGACAAACAAACGGCAGGTGTGAAAAGCACATTGGCCAATGCCTTTAAAAAGATAGGTTCACAACAGTTGTTTATGGCTTTGTCAAAAGATGAAGTACCATTGAATATCAACAGCAAGGACAATCCTGCTGTTATCTGCATCGTGAACCATCCCAAATATGAATCAGCTTACTCGCCTATCATCGCTGCAATTATGCACACAGTCATCAAGCAAATGAGCGTGAGAGGTCAACAGTCGTCATTTTTAATGATGGAAGAAGCCCCAACCATAAAGCTGCTTAATATGCACCGCATTCCCGCAACTTTAAGAAGCTATGATATTGCCACAATTTACGTGATGCAGGATAAAATTCAGAATGATATGCTATATGGAGACAAAGCGAGTAAGGCTATTTTGAGCAATCTTTCCTATCAGTTTTTCGGCAAAGTTAATGACCCAGATACTGCAAAATATTATGAGCGTTTCTTTGAGATTGTTCGTAAGGAAACCACAAGTATAAATCGTGGACACAATCTAAATTTTGATACGAGAATTACCACAGGCGAAAAAGAAGTTTCTAAACGTAGAGCAGATGTTTTTTTCCGTTTGAAACAAGGCGAGTTTATAACTTTTGCTGATGGCAAAGATAAAAGAGTTCAATTTAAACTACAAACGATTAAAAGAGAAATACCAAATCCTCATCAACATTTTACAACCGATGAATTAAAGCTCAATTTTGAACGGATTTATAGAGAGGCAAAATCTATATTTAAGGTTAACTAAAATTAGTAAATAAAGAACAACCATAGTTTTTGCACAACCTGTGCATCGATTAATTTGTATCTTTGTCAAACTTTATGAAAATATTCTTTTCCATATCAATGTCTATTTTATTCTTTTTTCAGGGAATCAGCATTGATATGGACTTTTGTGGGCCAATTAAAGAAATTTCAAGCATTATTACCCATTATCAAGACCATAAAGTTTATGGAGACTCTTTCCTTGAATACGTAGTCGAAGATTACATTGACAATGGTGCAAAAAATGAAGGGCATCATCATAACCCTGATAAGGAGAATACACCAATCCATTCCCATCAGCAATGTTGTCACCCTTTAGTGTTAATGATTGAGAACAACAATTTGGCTTTAATTAATCAATTAAAGTTTGAAGGAAAAAAACAGGTTAACTTACATAAAGTAAACTTCTCTTCCAGATATTTGGAATCGCTTTTCCAACCCCCTAAAGTATAATTCAGTTTTTTTTAAGGATAGCTATATCCTAACGTGATGCTTCTCAAGATAGGCATTGCTATATAAATGCGTTGCACCTATTCGCATCGTAAGTTTTAAACTGAATTAATACTTTTTCTATGATTAACAAAATCATTTCATTTTCCATTAATAATAAATTTATTATTGGCTTATTTATAGTGGCACTTGTTGGTACGGGCATTTGGTCTATGGCCACTATAAACTTGGGTTCTGTACCCGATATAACAAACAACCAAGTACAGGTAATAACCGTGGCCCCAAACTTGGGGACAGAAGATATAGAACAATTTGTTACCTATCCCGTAGAATTGGCAATGGCCAATCTTCCTGACGTCATCGAGCTGCGTTCAGTATCCCGTTTTGGGCTGTCCGTGGTTACCATTGTTTTTAAGGACGAGGCAGGCACTTATCTGCCACGGCAATTGGTACAGGAGAAATTAACCGAAGTTGCCGGAGAAATCCCCGAAGGTTTTGGCACACCTTTTATGGCTCCCATAACAACAGGTCTGGGCGAAATTTTTCAATATACCTTAAAAGTAAAAGAAGGCTATGAAGACAAATATGATGCAATGGAGCTTCGCACCATCCAAGATTGGATTGTAAAACGCCAAATGGCTTTAGTGCCAGGCGTAGTCGAGGTCAATGCCTTTGGAGGTTATGTAAAACAATACGAAGTTGCCATTAATCCTGATAAACTAAAAAGTTTTGGCATTACAATGAATCAGGTATTTGAAGCTCTTAAAGTGAACAATGCCAATACCGGTGGTGCTTACATTGAAAAAAACCACCAAGCCAATTTTATCCGTGGCGAAGGGCTGGCTCGAAGTATCGCCGATTTGGAAAACACGGTTGTGACCACTCAAAATGGAAGCCCTGTCTTGGTAAGGGACGTTGCCGAAAAAGTGGGCTACGGAAACCAAGTGCGTTATGGTGCATTTACCCAAGACGGTCACGAATCTGTAGGCGGACAGATTTTGATGCTTAAAGGCGAAAGCCCTGGTACTGTGATAGAAAATGTACAAAACCGTATTGATGAAATACAAAAATCCTTGCCGGAAGGTGTTTATATAGCACCGTTTTTAAGTCGAAGTGAATTGATAGGAAGAACCACAAGTACAGTCGAGAAAAACCTTATTGAAGGTTCGCTGATTGTGATTTTTGTTTTGGTGCTATTGTTGGGAAGCTTCCGTGGTGGTTTGATTACAGCTTCGGTAATCCCATTATCACTGCTCTTCGCATTTATTTTGATGAAACAATTTGGGGTGTGGGCAAATTTAATGTCCTTGGGTGCAATCGACTTTGGAATCATCGTGGATGGTGCGGTAATCATTGTTGAAGGAATGGTTTTTCATATCCATCAACGGATGAAAAAAACCACAACTGCCATAGGTCAGCCCGAAATGGATGAAATAGCCTACGAATCGGCAAGTACGATGATGAATTCGGCATTTTTCGGACAATTGATTATCCTTATTGTATTTACACCGATTCTCTTTTTGACTGGTGTGGAAGGAAAAATGTTCCGTCCAATGGCTTTTACCTTTGGATTTGCCGTTTTAGGAGCGATTATCCTTTGTCTTACTTACGTCCCAATGATTTCGTCGATGTTCTTGAAACCAGCAAAGAACCAAAACGGTTGGTTTGCCAAGTTTGAAAATAAAATTGATAGGTTCAGTGATAAAATAATGTCTGGGCTAAATAGAGGATATGTACCGTTGCTCAATTTTGCACTTCGTTTTCGGGCTGGTGTCGTTATAGGCGCAGTTACCCTACTATTAATCGCAGGATTTATCTTCAGCAACATGGGCGGCGAATTTATCCCAAAATTTGATGAGGGCGATATTGCGTTTCAAGCGTTGATAAAACCAGGTAGCAGTCTTACCGAGTCCATCGAGGCTTCAAAAAAACTTCAAAATTTAATCAATGAATTTCCAGAAGTAAAAACAGTAATTTCAAGAATTGGGGTTGCCGAAATCCCAACCGACCCAATGCCTATGGACATTGCGGATAGTTATATCATTCTTGAAAAAGATAAGAGCAAATGGACTTCAGCAGACAGCAAAGAAGAACTTATCGAAAAAATACAGGAAAAAATTTCAGTTGTTCCAGGCGTAAATTTCGTGTTTACCCAACCTGTAGAACTTCGTTTTAATGAATTATTGACGGGTGTCCGAGAAGATGTTGCCATTAAACTATATGGGGAAGATTTGGGCGTTTTGGCAGACAAGGTACAGGAAATCGCTGCGGTCATTAGAACTGTACCCGGAGCGGCTGACCTCAATGTGGAAGCTACAAGTGGCTTACCTCAAATGACGGTGGAATACAATCGCGCAAAAATGGCACAATACGGTGTAACCGTGGATAAATTGAATGATTATGTAAGTGCCGCCTTTGCAGGAGAAGAGGCAGGTGTAATTTTTGAAGGCGAAAAACGGTTCGATGTGGTTATCCGATTGGCAAAGGAATTTAGACAAGACATCAACAACCTTAAAAATCTTTATATCGATTTGCCAAATGGAGCGCAAGTACCATTAAAGGAAGTGGCGGAAATCAGTTATAAACCCGGACCAATGCAAATTTCAAGGGACAACACGTCTCGTCGTATTTCGGTAGGTGTCAATGTCCGTGGACGCGATGTAAAATCGATGGTCGAGGAAATACAGCAAAAATTGGAAACACAAGTAAAATTGCCACCTGGTTATTTTGTAACCTATGGAGGTTCGTTCGAAAACCTACAACGTGCTTCTGACCGATTGATGATTGTAGTGCCTATTGCACTTTTCTTAATATTCATATTGCTTTATTTTGCCTTGAGTTCGTTCTCACAATCGGTAATGATTTATATGGCAGTGCCTTTGGCGGCCATTGGTGGCGTATTTGCTTTGTGGGTTCGTGGAATGCCATTTAGTATTTCCGCAGGCGTTGGTTTTATCGTGCTCTTTGGAGTTGCGGTTTTAAACGGATTGGTACTGATAAACAAATTCAATGAACTAAAAGAAAGTGGAATGACAGACTTAAAAAAACGAATATACGAAGCAACGCACGAACGCTTACGTCCAATTTTGCTGACGGCAACCGCGGCCATTATGGGCTTTATCCCTATGGCGGTTTCTACCTCTGGTGGTGCGGAAGTGCAAAGGCCTTTGGCAACAGTGGTTATCGGTGGTTTGATTACCGCAACGTTTTTGACGCTTGTGGTCCTTCCCGTATTATACTATTGGCTGGAATCCCGAAAAGAAAAGAAGGACAATGGTGGAGATGTAAGCTATATTAAAACATCACCCAGTATCGTAACCGTATTATTGATGGTTGGAGGTTTGATGGCTTCCGGGACTTCATTTGCCCAAGACACCAATCAAGATGGTACAATTCCAAAGACATTGACCGTTGATGAGGCAATTGCTATGGCTAAACAGAATTATCCATCACTTAAAGAGAGCCAAGCTTTTATTGAACGGGAAAAGGCACTAAAGGGAACGAGTTTTGACCTTGGTAGCACTCAAGTTTTCACTGGCAAAGAAGAATATGGAAATAATCTTCCTGGAGTGCAGACAACCGTTGGTGTGCAACAGGGCAACATTGATTTGCTTTCCGGGTTTTCAAAATCGAAGTTTTACAAAGAGCGTATTGCCTTGGGAGAAAAGTTTTATGTGGCCAGTGAACAACAATTGGTGCGTAATGTGATGCAGGCGTATGACCAAATTAATTATTACAAGGCACAGTTGCGTTTTGCAGACCAATTGGACAGTATTTATGCCAATTTTAGAACCGCTGCCCAACTTCGGTATGATACGGGAGAAACAGGTAAATTGGAATTTATTTCAGCCTCTTCCGAATTTCAACAGATTCAAGTATTAAGGCAACAGGCCTTTGATGATATTGAAATTGCCAAACGTGCCTTAAAACAGTATTTGGGAACGGATGAATCCATTGAAACGATTAGTGAACCATACAAAACATTGGATTTTATGGCGACATTGGATTCCACTTCGGTGGCCAATAACCCAATGTTGCAATATGCGTTGCAAAATGCCGAAGTAAGCAAGGCAAACGTAGGTGTTGAGAAATCACAATTCCTGCCGAAATTCAGCTTATCGTATGGCAGACAGGTTGTGGATGAAGTGTCAGGCTTCAACACCTATCAGGCAGGTATTAGCATTCCGTTATGGTTTTTTCCCCAGAAGTCAAGGGTAAAGGCGGCCAAGGCAGACGCAATGGTAGCAGAGAATCAATATTTGGAACAAAAGGCGGTCACGGAAAGTCGTGTGTCGCAATTGACTAAATCCCTTGAAAAAACAAAGAAGATTTTGCAATATTACGAAGAAGGCGCACTACTCTTGGCAGAAGAACAAATTACCACCGCGCAATTGGCATCTAAAGAAGGCGAAATAGATTACGTCAATTACATCACGATTCTCAACAGTGCCATCCGTATTAAACAAAACCATTTACAATACATCAATCAGTTTAACCAGCAGACCATTGATATGCAATATCAATTGGGCAATTTATAACCTTAAAAAAAGAGAAATGAAGAATATACTATTAGTAAGTACCGTATTATTTACACTTATGTTTATGAGTTGTAATGATGCCCCAAAATCTGAACTTGGCCACAACGAAGCCGAAGGCGTATCAAAAACCAATGAAGCTGGAGAAGATGCACACGGCGAGGAAGGTCACAATGAAGGAGAAGAAGAAGGTCACAGCGAGGAAGAGGGCGTTGTGGAACTCACAAAGCAACAGGCCGAAACCATTGGTTTGGAAATGAAACCTCTGGAGGAACGCAATTTAGGGAACAACATTAAGGTAACAGGAACTCTGGAACTTTTCCCACAGGACAAGGCGAACATAAGCCCTTTTGTTGGTGGAAATGTGAGTTCCATAAAGGTAATACCCGGAGATAACGTAAAGAAAGGTCAGGTGCTGGCATATATAGAACACCCGGATATCATTGCAATGCAACAGGACTATCAGGAAAAAAATGACGAACTGGTCTTTTTGAAACAGGATTTTGAACGCAAGCAGACCCTTTACGATAAAGGTGTGTCTTCGGGAAAGGAATTTCAGATGGCACAGTCAAAATTTCGTTCCACAACATCCAGTGTCAATGGTTTAAGGGCTCAATTGAGGTTGTTGGGGATTAATCCGGAAAAAGTGGCGGAAGGCCAAATATATTCCGCAGTTCCCATTACCACGCCCATAAGTGGTTACGTGGACGAAGTAATGATAAGTTTGGGAGATTATGTTGGTACACAATCCAAAATGTTCTCGATAAGTGATAATTCAAAAATTTATGTCAACTTCAAAGTCTATGAAAAGGACATAAAGCAAATCCAGAAAGGACAACAGATATATTTTTCCACGGCCTCTCACCCAGATGAACTGCTTAAGGCCACCGTTCGGTCTATAGGTAAAACCTTCAATACCGACCCAAAAGCTATAGAAGTTCTTGCCGATATAGAAAACAAGGATAAAAACCTTTTGCCAGGTATGTATGTGGAAGGGCGCATAGTGCAGGGCGAGAAAAAGGGTTTCGCCGTTCCGGAAGCCGCCATTATAAAGGAAGGCGAGCAATCCTTCATTTTCATATTGGATGAAGATGAGGAAATGGAAGTAGGCAAAATGAAATTCAAAATGATACCCGTAACGGTTGGTATTACTGATTTAGGCTTTGTTGAAGTCAATCTGCCTGCCGAAGTTTCAAAGGATGCCAAAGTTGTCATAAACGGAGCTTATAACCTGTCTTCCGAGATGGTTAAAGGCGAACTGGAACACGGACATTAATTCAATAATAATCAAAGATTTTGATTCCGAGTTTGTTTATCGTCTTAATTAGTTAGTTAAAAATTAGAAAACAGGCTCGGTTCAAAATCGATTAAAAATTTAAAAAATTCATAATATGAAGGAAATAAAAGCATTTATAAAACCGAACCGAATCCAAAGAGTCATTGAAGCACTTTCTGACAATGGATTTGAAAGTATGACCCTTTCAAATGGAGAAGGCACAGGAGCATTTAAGGCAAAAGGCGCAAGACCGTCGTTGGATTTTCGTATTACCGATAGTCCTGTAGTTAAGCTGGAATTGGTCTGTCAAAATGAGGAAGCCCAAGCTGCCATTGAAATAATTTTAAAAAATGGCAAAACGGAAGAACCTGGAGATGGTATTATCTATATAGCAAATATTGAGGATGCCTTTCAAATTAAAACTGGAGAATCCTTAAAACGGTACGACCTATAAAACACTTTGTTGTAAATGGAAAAATTAGTTCAACTTCTGGAAAGCAAAGGGATACGACCTACGGCTATGCGCTTGATGACTTATAAACGTTTGGCGGAATTAGAGGCGACCATAAGTCTTGGCGACTTGGAAAAGGATTTTAAGGTCAGTGAAAGAAGCACCCTATTTAGGACTATGAAAACATTTGAAGAAAAAGGTATTGTGCATCAAATTGAGGATGGTACGGGAATTATAAAATACGCCCTTTGCGAAGAAAATTGTGAATGCGAGGTCGGCAACGACCTTCATTTGCACTTTCATTGCAACAATTGTAATGAAACAGTCTGTTTAACAGAGCATAAAATCCCTCACATCAACTTGCCTGATGGCTATATCACGAAGGACATTAACTTGGTGGTAAAGGGTATCTGCGAAAAATGCAGTGGCAATTTGGATTAAACCTTTGGTTTTTAAATTCAATTATCATTTATAAATAATTAGCAATGATAACAATCTATAAAAAAGAAGCTACGGTATATATGGTAGCAGAAAACAAGCTGGATGCCAAGGATTATGAAAACTTGATACCGGTCTTAACAGAACACATAAATGCATATCAGGAAGTTTTCTGGTACATTGAAATGCAAAATTTTGAAGGCTGGACGGTAAGTGCCTATTGGAAGGGCATTGAATTAAACCTTCCGAATGAAAAGCATTTAAAGCGTGTTGCTTTGGTGGGTAGCGTTAAATGGCAAGAGCAATTTACCGAGGTATTGCTTCCTTTTTCAGAAGCCCATATAAAATTTTATAAGACCGAAGAAAAAGACGATGCCAAAGAGTGGATAAAATAAAAATAAAAAATGGAAAAACTACAACTAAAAATACCGGTCATCCTTCCGCAAGTTCCTAACGAAAAAGATTCTTGTGTTGAAAGGCTTATTCAAAAACTACAAGCTAAAGAGGGCATCGAAAAAGTGCACATTGCCGATGCAAACGGAGCTGATGTGCCACAGCTCTGTTTTCATTATGACCCAGATATCATTTCCATTGACCGCATTCAATCCCTCGCCGAAAGTACTGGTGCCAAGATTACCGAAAAATACGGGCATTTGCTCATTGAAGTTAAAGGAATTAGACACACAAGACAGGCTCGTTCCATAGAGAAAAGCCTTTTGGCAATCAATGGAGTTTTGGAAGCTTCCGTTTCAGGCTCTGGAATGGTACGACTTGAATTTGATAAAAAGCAAACAAATTTTGATGAAATAAGTAAACAAATTGAAAAAGAAGACCTTCAGATTCAAAGAAGTGCTTCAAACGAAAATGATTACACCAAAGCATCCAAAAAACAGGAGCGTTCAAAGAAGGAAGAGACTAAAGAGCAAACTTCCACAGAGGGACACGAGCACAAAGAAGGCGAGACCCACGAGGAAGGAGAAGAGCACGCCCACGGTGGTATTTTCGGTAAAAATACGGAGCTCATTTTTTCCATTATCTGTGGGGCACTTCTCGGAATAGGTTTCGGCCTTTCCTATGTGGAATCCATCCCAGATTGGGTCAGTCTTACTTTATACATTGGCGCTTACTTTTTCGGTGGTTTCTTTACGGCCAAGGAAGCAGTACAGACCGTTGCCAAAGGCGGTTTTGAAATTGACTTCTTAATGCTGGTTGCCGCCATTGGTGCAGCCATTCTGGGAGAATGGGCAGAAGGTGCATTGTTATTGTTCCTGTTTAGTTTGGGGCACGCCCTTGAACATTATGCAATGGAAAAGGCCCGAAAATCTATCGCAGCACTGGCAGATTTGGCACCAAAAACAGCCTTGCTGAAAAAAGATGACAAGACAGAAGAAGTCGGTATTGAAAAATTAATTATAGGCGATATCATTGTGGTCAAGCCCAACAGTAAAATATCTGCCGATGGTGTTGTGGTCAAAGGAAAAAGTAGTGTCAACCAAGCCCCTATTACCGGGGAAAGTGTACCGGTGGACAAAGTTCCCGTGGAGGATACTGCCAAGGACTATTCAGAGGATGATGAAATCAAAGACGAAAACCGCGTATTTTCTGGAACTATTAATGGCAACAACACCCTTGAAATAAAGGTAATCAAAGAAGCAAAGGACTCTACGCTGTCCCGATTGGTAAAATTGGTCAACGAGGCACAGACCCAAAAATCGCCCACCCAGTTGCTTACCGATAAATTTGAAAGATATTTTGTGCCTTCCGTACTGGTATTGGTCGTGCTACTGCTCTTCGCTTTCTTGGTCATCGATGAACCCTTTAGCGATAGTTTTTACCGTGCAATGGCAGTATTGGTAGCCGCCAGTCCCTGTGCACTCGCCATTTCAACACCAAGTGCGGTATTAAGCGGTGTGGCACGGGCAGCACGGGGCGGTGTTCTTATCAAAGGTGGGCGACCGCTTGAGGATTTAGGGGTCATTACCGCTTTGGCTTTTGATAAAACGGGCACGCTTACCGAAGGCAAGCCCAAACTTACCGAAGTAGTACCACTGGGGAATATTGAAGAAAATGAACTGTTAAAGATAGCCGTTGCCGTTGAAAACTTGAGCGACCACCCTTTGGCCAAAGCCGTCGTAAGGGATGGGAAAGAGCGTCTGAAAGGTACTGATATTACCGATGCGTCAGATTTGGAAGCGGTTCTCGGAAAAGGTATCAAAGCTTCTTTGGGCAAGGATAAAATCTATATTGGAAACCTTGACTTGTACGAAGACCTCGATGAAGCAAAACCATCCGAAGTTATATCGAATAAAGTAAAAGAACTTGAAGGTGGTGGAAATACCACAATGCTCATAAGAAGGAACAAAGAATATATAGGTATCATCGCCCTGATGGATACCCCACGGGAAGCGGCCAAGGAAACCCTTAAAAAATTAAAGGAAATCGGTATTAAGCGGATGATAATGCTAACTGGCGATAATCAAAAGGTTGCCGATGCCGTTGCTAAAGAAATTGGGTTGACCGATGCCTGGGGAAGCCTGTTGCCAGAGGAAAAGGTAGATGCCATTAAAAAATTAAAAGAACAGGAATCCAAAGTCGCAATGGTAGGCGACGGTGTGAACGATGCCCCTGCAATGGCAAACAGCACCGTAGGTATCGCAATGGGTGCAGCGGGCAGTGATGTGGCATTGGAAACAGCTGACATTGCCCTAATGGCCGATAAACTGGAAACCCTGCCCTTTGCCATAGGTTTGAGCAGGAAGGCAAAGACCATTATCAAGCAAAACCTTTGGGTCAGCCTCGGTATTGTGGCATTGCTTATCCCCTCAACCATTTTTGGGCTTGCCAATATCGGTATTGCGGTCGTCATCCACGAAGGCTCAACATTACTTGTGGTATTCAATGCCTTAAGGCTTTTGGCTTATAAAAAATAAATTTAATAAAAAGGGTTGCTTTTGAATCAAGGTTAAAATGACCAAAACGGAAAAAATATTATCAAATCACGGTATTCGCCCTACCCAAATGAGGTCGAAGATATACAAGTTCCTAAAAAGGAAACAAAGTGCCGTGTCCTTTTCCGATTTGAAAAAGGCCTTTGTTCAAAAGAGCGAAACCAATAAAACAGCAAACAGAACGACCTTTTATCGCAATCTCAAGATTTTTGAGGATAAAGGGTTGATTCATCAGATTAATGATGGGGTCGGAGTGGCAAAATATGCGATTTCTGATGAAAATGCCAAAGCTAAATATGGTATAGATTTACATATGCACTTTCATTGTGTGGTTTGTACGAAAACCATCTGTTTACCGAATAAAATATCGGAAGAGAGCTTGCCAAACGATTATGAAATAAACAATGTGAACCTTGTATTGAAAGGAGTATGTGAAAAATGCAGGAAAAAACAATAAGGATGAAAAAGCTTCAGCAATTGACCAAGGAAATTAACGAATTAACTTTGAGAATTGAACAGGACTATCCTGAACTATACCAATATCTCGATGAAAACCCTATTACCATTCCTGATTGCGAAACACCCGAGATTTCGGTCAACTCGTTCGTGGACTATTTGGATAACCTGAAGTCACTCTTGGAAAGGTATATAGAGTCGCATAAACAAATGAAGCACTTGAGGACAATTAATTCAGTAGTATATAAATGAACAAGAGCACTTTTAAAATCAGTAAAATGGACTGCCCTTCAGAAGAGCAGATGATTCGGATGAAGTTGGAGTCTTATGCCGAAGTAAAATATTTGGACTTTGATATTCCCAACAGAAAATTGGAAGTATATCACGTGGACGATATCAAGGCGATACAAATGTCTATAGCGAGCTTAAAACTTGGGGATTCCTTTGAGGGAACCACAGAAGCCGAACCACCCGTAATGGAAGACCAATCCAAACAAAAAAGAATCCTTTGGTGGGTCTTGGGCATCAACTTTGGCTTTTTCGTTATCGAAATGACCACTGGTTGGATATCTGGCTCAATGGGACTTATAGCAGATTCGTTGGATATGCTGGCAGATTCCATCGTATATGCGCTAAGCCTATTCGCGGTAGGCGGTGCCATTTCCAGAAAAAAGAAGGTCGCAAAATTCAGCGGATACTTTCAGATGGCATTGGCAACACTTGGGTTTGTAGAGGTTTTGCGAAGGTTTTTCAGCGATACCGAAACACCTTTGTTCCAATGGATGATTATCGTTTCGATTTTCGCATTGGTAGGTAATTTGATATCGCTCTGGCTTATCAACAAAACCAAGAGCAAAGAAGCCCATATGCAGGCAAGTGCCATTTTTACGTCCAATGATATCATTGTTAACGGTGGTGTTATAGCAGCAGGGATACTGGTTTATTTTCTGAATAGTAAATGGCCCGATTTAGTAATTGGCGGCATCGTTTTCACGTTTGTGATGCGTGGTGCAATAAGAATTTTAAAATTGTCGAAGTAGCTTAGATTGCAGAAGATGAATTGGAAATAGTATAAAAGAATGTCTCAAAATAGAAGAAATAGAAGAAAGAAAAAAAATCGGAAATCATCGAATACCGATCAAGTACCACATCAATTTATCTTCTTTCAGAAGTAACGGTTTCACTTTATGCATTTTGGGCTTATTCCCAAACCTCCCGTATTCAACTTCGATGATTTTTTTGGCTGAAATGGCCTTTAACAGATCTATTATAAATTCTATTCCTGCGATAGGGGGATGTATTTCTGGTTCAAGTAAGTTTTTTAATCGAAACAGTTCTTTTCTTTCATGAGATATGTTCGAGCTGTCGATTACTTTTTTCATCGCCTGTGATATATCTTTAAAAATAGGGTAATCCCTATATTGATTGATTGTTTTCACATAAAATAATAGTGCGTCAATTTCACCATCCTTCAATTCTAGTGTAGCAAAAATCTCTTTCGGAATACCTGTACTAAACCATTTTTTCACTTTTTCGTCCTTTTCAATCCCAAGACTTCTTCCAAAAATTGTATGATCATCTCTCAAATCTTCAAGGTCTTTTTGAATGGTTCTATAAGCAACCTCAATTCCACTATTTAAACAGGCCTCATGAATATATTTAGAAGAAAAACTACCCTCTCGGCTTAAAATTTTCAGAATAATTCTGTATCTCTTCAGTGCTTTCTGATTATCTGGCATTATTTGATGATTTCTCTAAAATGTTCATAAAGCATTACCATGGCTAAAGTATCCAATTCACAATACTTTAATAGAGCAGATGTTATTTCATCAACTTCGGCCTTGGTCATATCAGTATATTGCAGTTTCCCATAGGCTGTCAAAGCTGCACCGCCATCGTTGATTTCCTCTATCTCTGAGATTGATTTTTCAATTTCTTCTTCAGTCCAATTATCGAATACAGGTGGTAAACCTTTGTAGGGGTTGATTATTTTTTCTTGGTTCTTCCGCAACCAAATAAATTCATCAGGAAAATTTTTGGAGGTTAATGAAATTTGCTGAATAGGTTTTGAATACTTTTCTTGTAAAAAGCCACTATTATTCAGGGCTGCTGGCAACAAATCTTTTAAAGAATTTGAACCTTTTGTTAATGGGTTGAAATAGAAGTTTTTTGCCACAACCCAAAGATCTACCATATCCCTATCTCCGCTCCATTTTTTAGCACTATTTCCAGTGGAATGCGAAATACTCTCAATAAATTCAATCAAAGGAATTTTGTCCTTTTCATCTGACTCCAATAATTGAGAATGGATAGCATTTAAAATGGTGTTTTCGTGATTATGGAATCTAAAAATGGTTCCATAATCGTTTTCTAGTGCTTTTTTTAATTCCCGTATAAAATCAAAATTTGGAAAGTATGCTGCTTGATTACAAATGAATTCGGTGGCATGCTCAATTTTCCCATCTTCATAGTATTTATGATGAGAAAATTGGAAAGCAATCTGTTCATAGGGTTTCCTTCCTTTAGAAAAAGGTAAAGCTGCTGTACATGTCTCAAAGTCTATGAAATGTAATGGAAATATCCATTTATCCACTTCCTCTTTAAGTCCGTGTTTGTCTACATAAATAGTTGAATCATCACTAATTGCTTTTTCAATTTGGATCCAAGCCCTTTCACTATCGGATAATTTTCCCACCCCTTCCTTTAACCCTATCGATTCCTGACTTAATTTTTCCCCAAAAATCAATTCGCTTTGAAATAATTTGATGGATTTGGTCCAGTGGATACCCCGAATATCGAATAAGTTAAGTTTGCTAAAGTCGCCTTCCTTCCAATTATGTTGTTTTACAAAACATTCCTTAAAACCCGACAATAGGCCACTGTCCACATCCGCCTTAAACTCACACTTGTTACAAGTCATGTATGAAGTTGGAAAATTCCTATATTCATCCTTAAGATATGCTTGTTTATAATCTTCAATACTATCTTGAAAACTCAAACCATCATTATAGATAAATTTCCCGCTTTCAATCCCTGATACTATATCTGTAACCTCAAGTTTATCAAGAATAGGTGATCCTAACTCATCTTTCGATTTTACAAGAACTTTTACACCAGTTCTATTGTCCGTTAGTTTTGTAAGTCTGAAAAATTGGTTTAGACCATCAATTGATGCTTTTTTGGACTTATCTGCCATCATAATGTAACATTTAATTTCCCATACTGGGAAACACAGTTGCATTACATGTTTTTGAAAAGCTACATCAAATAGATAAGGTTTCCAATCACTAATTAATCTACCTGTTTTTCCAATGAAAATATTTTCATCTTCTGGATTAAAAGACTTGGATTTGACTTCTACCAATTGTATGGAATTTCCTCTCTTGACTAAAATATCTGTTCTAATGAAAAGACCATCATGAAGAAATGCGGCTTCATATATCGTTACATTTTCCTTTTTAAGCAATTCTTTTGTATGCTCCCAATGTTTCTTATAATCCCAATCCTCGCCCTCTAAAAGATGGCCACTAGGATAATAAAGTCTTGCAAGTTCTTCAACTTGAAATCCTCCCTTGGCAAGTGCCTCTAAAAAAGGATTATCATCTTTCTGATTGGCATATTCTTTTTTACCTACATAAAATAATTTATTGGGACATTCTAGACCTAACTTAAATTTAGATTTTGTCAATACTCTCATTGAGATGTGTATCTTTAAAATTATGACTGAACTTTTGAGGGGAATTTCAAGGTACAAAAAATTAACAATCAGTTGATTACAGAAATCCGTAATACTGCTTAATTTATAAATCTTCAATCAACAATACTTTCTGATCATCATCATCTGCTATATTATTCTTTCTTGAGATACACATTGCATGTAGATATATAGTGTGGAAGAACAAGAAGGCCTTTACCTAGTAACGCCATTTAAAGTTGACTTCTAAACTAACACAAAAATTTTACTTTCATGACTTAAGCGTATCCGTCCGTCCAAGTGCATCTTTTCTAAACCCTCTGTGGGTTATAATTTAGCTTTCTAAATATAATCAAAATGACCCGATCTTCAATTGCCACAGAAATGCGTGAGCTGGTCAATAGCTATTATGAATCAGGACAGAGCCAATCGGTTTTTGCCCGTGCCCATGGAATCAGCAAAGGAAAACTCTGCTATTGGCTCCAGAAGTTTCCCAGGGAGGGGGTTGCCAAACCAACAAAAAGTAATTTTGTTCCTTTATCGGCGACCCATTCTTCCCGGCCAACATCCTCCCGGAGTATGTACATCCGGTTGGGCAACGGTGTAGAAATCGAAATTCCCCTGTAATGTTCGCTTTAAGTTCCTCCCTGAATTACCAATTATATCTTCCCGGTACCGATATGCGGAAGAGCTTTGACGGATTATGTGGTCTGGCCCTTGGAGAATTGGGACATAGTCCCCTGGATGGTTCGGTCTATATCTTTATCAATAAAGCCCGCAATAAGGTCAAGTTGCTGCATTGGCAGTCCGGAGGCTTTGTTTTGTATTACAAGCGCTTGGAGGGAGGCACCTTTGAGTTGCCAAAATACGATGCATCCGTGGGTGTGCTCCAGTTGGATTACACCCAACTGGTGATGCTCATCGACGGGGTGGCCATCACCAATATTGCCCGAAGAAAACGCTATGAAAAAGCCTGCTGAATACTGGTGTATTTTTAACAAGGGTAGTATTTTAGCTATCCGATGACCTATCAGGAGCTACAGAGAGAAAACCGGCAACTTAGAGCGTCCAATGGAGCCTTCAAGGAGAAGATCTCCGCTTTGGAGGTACAACTCGGGCAACTCTACAAACTGATCCAGGGCTTTAAATCGGAACGTTTTATTCCTGAGATCTTGGAGGAGCAACTATCGCTTTTTTCCGAAAACGCAGATAAGACCGGGCAAGTGGCCATTCCTAAAGAGACCATCACCTATACCCGGGAAAAACAAAAACACCCTGGGCGCGGTAGTTTGCCGGAACACCTTCCGGTACGGGAAGTAATTCTTGAACCGGAAGAAGATGTAAGCACCCTGAAAAAGATTGGCCAGGAAGTCAGTGAAACTCTGGAATACACCCCGGCCAGTCTGGTCAAAAGACGGACCATTCGTCCTAAATACGCCAGAAAAGACCAGCAAGGGGTGGTCATCGCGCCACTTCCCACACGTCCTATCGAAAAATCCATTGCCGAGGCCTGTTTATTGGCCTATATCCTGGTAAGCAAGTATATTGACCACTTGCCGTTCTATCGTCAGATCCAGCGTTTTAAACGGGAGTTTGGCTGGGAACCCGCTTCCAGTACCTTGAGTGACTGGATGTCGGGTTGTTGCCGATTACTGGAACCCCTCTACAATACCTTAAAGCGGAAAATCCTCGAAGACGGGTACATCCAGGCCGACGAAAGTCCGATCAAGGTATTGGACAGTGATAAAAAAGGCAGTACACATCAAGGGTATCAATGGGTCTATCATGACCCCTTGCGAAAACTGGTGCTCTTTGATTACCGCAAAGGACGCGGGCAACATGGCCCCAAGGAACTCCTTGACGGGTACAAGGGTTACGTCCAATGTGATGGATATAGTGTGTATGATAAAATCGGCGTAGATCCGGACATTGCCATGGCGGGCTGCCTTGTGCATGCCAGGCGAAAATTTGTGGATGCCCGGGACCAGGATAAAGCAAGGGCAGAAAAAGCATTGGCTTTATTTAGTGAAATTTATAGCCGGGAACGGGCGATCAAAGAAACAGCGGCCGGGGATGCCGAAATGCGCAAAGAACTAAGGCTGCAAAAGGTGCTGCCGCTACTTCAAGAGGTCAAGACCTGGATACAGGAAGAGCAATTTAAGGTGTTGCCCAAAAGTGCCATGGGAAAAGCAATGACGTATTTTTTAAATCAATACCCCAAGTTCGAGGTGATCTTTGAGGATGGCAGAATCGAACTTGACAACAACCTTATCGAGAATGCCATTCGTCCGCTGGCCCTTGGCCGAAAAAACTTCTTGTTCGCAGGCTCCCACAAGGCTGCACAAGATGCGGCCATGTTATATTCCTTTTTCGGTAGTTGTAAAATGCAAGGCATTGACCCTCAAGAGTGGTTAGAGGACACACTCCAAAAAATACCTGATCACAACATCCAAAAACTAGAGGAATTATTGCCAGGGTACCGTGCAGACAAACCATAAAAGATAAAACAATGACCAAAGACCAAGTTAAAGAAAGACAAAAACACCTTCTGGAACTTACCGGGGCCTTTTGCGCCCAGAAACTTGATGGGGAATATTTTGAACTCTGCGAAAAGCTCATCAAAAAAATGGGCAGAAAAAGGGAAGTCCCATTTAAAAGGGGAAAACTGGAAATATGGGCTGCTGCGGTAATACAGTCCATAGGTTCCATCAACTTCCTGTTCGATAAATCCTTTGAACCCTATATCCCTTCCAAGGAAATCCACGATTATTTTGGTACAAAGCCTACAACAGTATCCAATAAAGCCAGGGTCATAAAAGAAATGTTCGATATGTGGCATTTCAGCCCAGAGTTCTCTACTTCCAGAATGGAAAAAGACAACCCTTTTAACAATATGGTCATGGTTGATGATCTTATCCTCCCTATTGACTCCCTCCCTGAAGATATGCAACAAATGGTACGTCAGGCAAGGGCTGAAGGCAAAGACATTAGCTTTACCACAAAACAGGGATGATTAATCTCCCCAGAAAAATGGGCTAAACCCAGATATGAGGTGTAGTTGCTCGGACGGATACACTTAAGCCAAATATTGGATGGTTCAAATTTTCAGTTTTTAGTGGTCTCAACCATCCGAACCACCCAATAAAAGGAAGTATCGAACACTCGAAAAAAAATGATTTTATTGAATATTAAAAGGCAAATCCTGAATAGGTAAAGGGAAAAGGATATTTGTATTAAAAGGCTTTACTATACTAAACATTATTTAGAGAATAGTGTAAAGAAAAATTAGATTCCTATCCTTTATAAGATAAATAACCCTAAATTAAAATCGGACTAACGTGGTAGCTCTAAAAGATTAGAATTTTGCAAGCAAATTAGTAATACTTGATTCTCCAATCAAGTTGTTGCCTATCTACAAAGTCTGGCAATACTACTTTTGAGGGAAGGTGCTCATAGTTCTCCTTTCTATTAGCCTCACTTGTGAGTTTTATTTCTCCAGAAGGAAGTATTTTAAGATGATTTGAATCAAATAGAGTATGTATGTCCGCCCTCATACATATTCCATTAAATATATTATCATCCCCTTTATGTTTGATTGGTTTGATATGGGCCGCTTCAAGAACATTTTCTAGTCTTACACCAGTAACTAAACATGTTGATTGGTATGCCTCCATAATCATTTTTCTGAATTGATTTTGATAGGGCCTTTCAAGTACTTCTCTTACTACTTTTTTCCTTTCGATATTGGCAGGTATTTGAGAACTGCGAATAATCCTTTCTATCCTGTCCAATTCGGTTTCATTCGTTTCAATTGCAAACAACTCGTCTATTTCACTAAGCGAAATATTAGATAAGAAGTATTCATCTTTTAAGTTCGAACCTCTTGAAATACTATTACAAAATCCATAATTAGTCAAATACAGCAAGAATTCCCTAGCCATTCTTTTATCATTAGATTCAGGTGCGCAGTCCGGCCATTCGCTCAAGTCTAATTCACCATTCCTGAACAAGTAAATAGCTTCGATATACTCATCCATTTGACCATTATCTCCAGCTAAAGGAATAATAATCCTAATTAATTCTTCTGGTGTAATATATGCTTCAAAAGAGCCTAGCCTTTCTTCTAAAGAGCTTAGAATTTCTAGTATAATTTCAAAAGGTTTAAATGAAAGTCCGACCTTATCCTGAAAACAATATCACCGATTATGTGAAAGATGTTTACCTAAAACTCGAATCGAATACACAAGAATCCGAGGAGGGATTATTAAAACTCATCAATAATCCCAAAATTCCCACTTACTTAAAAGAAGATATTGTTGCGCATTCAACCACCAAAGTTGACTCATTTTCAAAATTGGATGAACCATCTGAATTGATGAATTTTCTTTTGGACACTTCTAATATCCAAGCTAATTGGGCAATTGTAATAGATGTTTTTGAAAAGAATGAAGCAACGTTCCCCGAACCATTGAATCAGTTTTTAAATTATGAGGAGAATTGTGATCAATTAAGCAGAGAAACCTTGATAGGCAAAACGGACGGATACAAGGAGTTCAGAATTGCCTTTTTACTAAACGATAAAATTGAAGATACTTTATATCAGAATTACCTAAATGCATTTCCCTACACTTATAAGGATTTAAACTTTGAATCTTTATCAAAAAGAAAAGTTCAATCATTGGTTGAACAGCAAAAAATCGCTTTTACCCCTACCAATTATAACAAGCTAAAATCAAAATTTCCCGATCTTCACCTACATCTTTCATTAAATAACATGACTGATTTTTTTGAAAATTATGCTGCCATTGCGAATGTCATTTTAGAGGAAGATTTGATTGGATTCCTGGAGAATCAAAAACTTAGTGATTCAAACAAAATCAAATTACTAGAACGATATGATATTGACAATCATATAATTGAACCTGTGTCACTTACACTAATCGGCAACCTTTTATTAAAGCATCCAGTTTTAAAATTATCAACTGAAAATCTCAAAAGTGTCTTATTAAAATCAAATTTGTCGCAAGTGCAAAGGATAGAGTTGTACTTGAGGCAGCCAACTTTATTTGACAATGAATTCATCAGTAACTTCCTCAATATTTTAGGAGGTGAGTTCCCAAAATTGAATAAAAAAGGCCCTATGCCAAGTTTCGAAAACCGGCCTGTTTTAATTTCATTTTTCCAGTATTTGAAGAAAATCGGTAAAATCTCAAAAGTCAAATCAAATGGCGAGGGCATAATGGTCACCACTTTTAGAAACTGATATGTAAGTTACCCTTAAAACCGAACTGTTTGAATGTAGAACAATAATAAACCCAAATCTTACCCCCAACTTTTGCGCATGGATCCTGTCGGGTTTTTGTAGCGTTCCGGTAGATAAGCGTAAAGCAAAAACACGATAGGGCGCAACCTACTTTTTGGACTTCAGTAGCCCATATCCTCACCAGTGCCCCTAGCTTTATTGATACCCCTTCCAAGTGCCTTGATGATCTTGGCCGCCATTTGTACTTTATTGGTCGGAATACTTGGAGCTTTGACCCCCATTGTCTTTAGTAGTTTAAAGGCCATGTCCTTTTCCTTGGTGGGCAGTCCCATCACCTTGGCAAAGAACTTCCCCGGTTCCTTGGAATGGGCCTTTCTCCCAACATAGGATTCCACATAGTTTCTCTTGAACCCTGTTGTCCTGTCAAAGGTCTTTTCGGCAGCTTGGTAAAAACTGTCCCTATCAAAACCTCTCTTGACCGTCTTTCCGTTAAGCTCCACTTCGGATGCCCTGTGCTTGGCCATCGGGGAAAGGGTGTATGTGTTCGTTACGTCCCTTCTGCTCACTATGATATGGATATGGGTCTGTGGCCCTTCTTTTTGCATTCCGGCTGCCACCAATTGTCCGTTCTGTTTGTGTGGGGCCAATCTTTCTTGCTCCTTGATCCTATTTTCAAGTTCTTTGACATTCCCGATGGATTCTCCCCGTTCCACTTTTCGTATCTCGTTCCTGAGCCTTGCTATTTCCCCTCGGTATGGAGCATTTTCCTGAACCTGCCTGTCAAATCCCCTATAGGTGCGTTCATGCTCTATCTTGGCATAGTATTTCAAGTTCTCGGCCTTGACCTCTTGGTTACGATGGAAACTCTTGGCATAGTCCTCCATCAACTTCCTTGTGTATTCCCTCAGCAGATTTGGGTCATTGCCTATGGCCTTCAGTTCCCTTTGGTTGGGACTGACCACTATGGAATAGAATTTTGGGTCTTTCTGCCTTAATTTGGCCGTATTGGCATCTATTTCATCGATGACCGTTTGAGGGCTTACGCTGTCTTTTTCTTGGTCAAAGAATTCCTGCCTAAGTTCGGGCGACCTATCCTCGTTTTCCTTTTCCAGATAGTCCACATAGTTCCCTACACTGGAGTTATAGGTACTGCCCATTTTCTGTGCTGAGATGGTAAGGTACATGGGCGTTATCTTAATTGATGTTTCAAGCTTTCAAAATCCCCGATACCCATATTGATTTTCAGATATGGCTTACCCATCATCGGCTCCACCTTTTCCACATTGTCGATGATTTCAGTACAACGCTTTTTATATACTTTGAATTCTTGCAACATTCTATCATGCTCTGTTTTCGGAACGGTGTTTCTTGGCTCCAAAAAATCCATCCGCTCTTCCTGTATCTTGACAGGTTCACGTTTAGGTTTCCTCTCATCCTTTACATAGGCCTCGTAAAGAATGAGCATCATTTCATAGGTGGGCCGGATACTTGTCTTTTCCATGTTCTTGATAATGGCGATGAGCCTATCAAATTTTTTCATCATTTGACGCTCCAGTTTTTTGATACTTTCAAGGATGACCTTTGTTCCCTCTCCAAAAGGATCAAGGTTGTTCTCCTTGAAGTATTGTATCATTCCATCCAATACCTCACTATGGGACTTTTTGAACTTTTTGGAATAACTTCTAAAGCGTGTGGCCGTTTCTTTCTTTACGGTGATATTGGAATAACCGCCTGTCCCTTTCTTTGTTCTATCATTTGTTTTTTGTTTTTCCATAGGTGCGATTTTGTTTTTTAGTGAATTTGCGTCAATTTTTTCGTCAAAAATCTCCAGTGTTTATAGGGCTTCCCAAGGGGTTTACTGTAGATTTGGGAAAAGTCTACTGTAGTCCCTGATTTTGTACAGTATTCCAAAATCTTCTCAATTAACTGGTTTTCAACTTGTTGAAGACCCGAAAACAACCGTGATGGCGCAATTTGCGCATCACCCTCTTGCTATTCCTTCGTCCCGCAAGCGGGACCGAATAAATACAGCATGATTGAAAATCAGCTGCCCCATAAATATCCTCTGGTTTGTACGGATTTTTGGAAAGTCAAATCAAAAAGGAAAACCCGTACTATTGAATATTATACTTCAATGATATAAAGATAAGATTTTTAATACCTAAAAATGGTTTACCGAGAAATAACGCATAAATGTCCTCTATCAGCGTTCATATTATATCCTAAATAACTTTTTGATGGACAAACCTTCAACTTTCATTTATACAGGACTTTTTATTATCGTTCTTGGATTGGGTGACGACAAGGGTCGTTTAATCCCAAACGAATATGTTTGGATTTTAGGTGGCTTGGGATTGATTTATGGGATATTCCTTCAATTAAAACAGGAGGGTAAAATTTTTCCTGCCAACACTGAATGGAAATTTGACATAAGAAAACTACCTTCCAAAGCCTATATTATCATCGGAGTTGGGTTATTAAAAATGAATCGCTACATAGATGTTGTCGACCAATATCTGGAATTAAATATTATTGCTACCATTGTTGGTGCTTTGATAATGCTATACGGGTTGAGCATCTTCTTTCGAGAGAAACGCATAAAAAAAGAAAGTGGGAATATTGAATAACCCAATCTGAAAAATTATGAATAAAATACTTTACCGGGTATTAGCTTCTATTTTTGGTCTCTTTTCGTTAGGTGCAATGTCAGAAACCTATCGAATAATGACTTCTACTGACCCCGATATTGCAACAGAAAGAATCTATCTAGCAATAATGTCTTTCACATTTATGATTGGTTTGTTGCTTGCAACAAGATACTATTGGAACAAATCAAAAAAATAAATGGGATACGAATTAAACATCCAGCGGGAATCTGACCAATCCAAATTGACCAAGGAAGAATGGATGGCTTATATTACATCTGATGATGAATTTGAGAAGATTGAAAAATTCTCGGCAGAAATCAAGCAAGGAAAACTCCTAACCATTCCAACTCCGAATGCCGGATTATGGAAAATGGGGAAAAGAGAGGTCCCTTTTACATTTGATGAAAAGTATGGTTGGATCAGCGTAAAGAATCCTGATGAATTGATCATTAAAAAAATGGTATCAATTGCAAAAGCCCTTGATGCAATTGTCCTCGGAGAAGAAGGAGAGCAATATGATGAAGATAATTTAGAGGGAAAGCAAAAAAAAGTCCGAAATCGTAGAAAATGGTGGGGATTCTGGAAAAGGAAATCACGACCGAAAAGACTAAAAGTGGATTTAGAAAATGACCTAAATTTAGGTGACTGCTTTTCTTCTCAAAATAGGGATTTTGATATTGGACTCATATTGTATGAAATATACCAAGGAATTGGCGGTAAATATTATTCATTCGCTCCAATTTTGCTGGATAATTCAAAAGACTCGATTGATAGATTCAAATACGGCCACATCAAATTTCACCCAAATTTAGGTTCGGGAAAACTTGGAATACCTGGCATTGGTATAATGAGTCAAGAAAAATTAGAAGAACTTTTGGCTACCTATCATAAGACTGGCAAATTAATTTTTAAAAGACCAATACCAAGATCAACAAGCAATTCATATTTACTGGATTTCAAAGAATCCTCAGTAGCTAAGTTTGTGGAAGAACTTGAATGGAATTTTACAGAAGATCAGAGAAAAAAGATACCTGTTCAAAAACTTATTAAATAATAATGATATAATTGATTATATCTAATTCATTTTAAACTCCATGTTCAAATTTTTAAAGAAAAATAAAAATGCTAACGCAGTGGAAGAGATGAATCTCATTGATATACCTTTTAAAACTACCAAGAAAAACATACACACTTTCTTTAAATCAATTCGAAACCATCAAAATGATATGGTAAAGGCAATTGTGATCAACAATAAAGATTTTGTACTCCTAACAAGACCGGACCTACCAAAAAAGGATAATGATCAAACAGGGCTTCAAGTTTCATTCAAAGTTGAAAATTTTGAAATTGCTGAATTTCTTATACAACAAGGTGCTGATTTGAATCATATCGCCGAAACGATTGATGAATGGAACATGCCCGTACTGCATGAATGTATAAGGGCTGTCATTTTTCAAAGCCTTACATTGAAAAAGAACACTGACAGTTTCGAGAAAGCCTTCGGGCTTTTGAAATTAATGTTGGAAAGAGGTGCTGACCCAAATGGAATTGACTCCTATGGCAACAGTTGCCTTATGAGAGCTTTTCTGGATTCTCGACAAATGATCGACCATCCAAATTTCAACGAAAATTCTGGCGTTGTTGAACAATTAAAAAGAGTTTTTGATTTATTAATAGAAAAAGGTGCGGACAAAGAGTATTCAAATGAGAAAAGAGAAAAGGTAGTCGAAAGAATTAAGGCTTTTGAATATGAAAAGTATAACTGGTTATAAAAAATTGACCAAGTAACTGCAACAACAAAAAGTCGGTGTAAGCACCCCCTAGATCAGCCACTATTTAGGTTTTACAAAATAGTACTTTTCTGTATAATTGGTTCCAAGCTTTAAATTAAGGATTTTGTCCGTTTGGTTGAAGGCGATTTAATTAAAATTGGTAATGCCAAGGTGAACAATTCAGGATTTTATTTATTGTTAAAAGTTATAATCTCACTCCGTGAATGGGACAAAAGTTCCAATTTCCTTTCATACTGGCTCCATCCTTGGGACATACTTTAGGCGGTAATAATGCCACCAAAGGCAATGAGTAGTCAAAATTTATATTAGAATGCTTAATCGTAAACTTGCCATTTTTTCTTTCATCGAGTATGTTCTTTCCGTCTCGATCTTTAACTGAGAAAAAGTAAAAATGTAATCCTGCTCCCATTTGTCCAATAATTTGAGAAAATAACGGTTTTAAGGAGCTGGAAAATGATTTGGCTTCATCAGAAATATTCGATTCTGGAATTGGTTTGAAAATGGAGCCGTTTTGTGTTTGAATTGATATGGTTTTTCGAAGTTCTGTTTCAGTGGTGAAATTCATGGTCCCATTGGCATTTACATCCAAATCCAATGCGCCAACCACAACATAGTCTTTAAATGCGAATTCTATTTGAGAAAGTGCTTCCTTTGATACTTGAGGACTATCATCCAGCACAACCTTCCAATAAGATGTAGGAATCCAAAAGGCCAGGGACATATTATTTTCTTGCTTTTGCCATTTTTGAATTTCCCTAATAAACTCTGTTAAATCAATTTTGCCATTAGATTGTCCAAAGGATTTAAAACTCAATAAAACAAAGAGGGAAATGTATATTTTTTTCATATCATAAAGTTCGACCAATCAGTGATAATCACTGGCAATATTCAAGTGTAACGGAAGGTACTGGTAAATATTCTCCATATAGGGTTAAATATTTCAATTAGCATTTGTCCACAATAGTATTTTATTTTGTCCGTAAATCTATAATTTCTTTAAAAATCATAAAAGAGAATGATTTTTCAGTTGGAACTCGATACGCTCCTTTTGCATTCATTATGTAGGCACTAATCGCAGTCATTTCCCAACCATCATATTCATCTGCATACCACTTTCTTTTTGTCAAAGGTTCGAGTTTATTTTGAATTCCATATTCTTTTACTTTTAGAATGTCAGTTTTGATTCCATCTTCAAGATGTGGATTTGCCCAAGACCATAGCCAAGTTTTACTTATTTTAGAAATTGAACCAACTTCCTCATATTTAATTTTAATTTTTACTGTATCACCATCAGAAAAAGTTAAGTAGCCAGTCTCTTGGTCGTAATACCATTTTTCGTATTTACCAAGTCCATATTTTTCTTCCATCAACTTTTGTTGATTTGTCAAATACTCATATGAGTCCTTGCTTAATTTTTCGAATGGGTCAGTAATTTTTGGTTGGCTCAAATTTTGTTCATCTATTTGGATTTTGGTTTTTTCTTTTTTGTTATTGTCAGAATTTTTATTGAAGCAAGAAAATAATTCCATTGTTAGAATTCCAATTATGATTAAGGTTAGCGATTTTCTCATATTGAAGGTAACGGTTTGGTTATCAACAGGAAAACTTTAAAAGTTACTTTCCTACCAGCCGAGCCGAAAGTTAGCTCATATTTTTATTTTTTCGTTTTAGCACTGTCCGCCCGCTAGCTTTTGATTTTTTAGTTGCCACATTTTATTTTTTCAATTCCGTATCGTTTGTAATTTTCGCTAAAGTCTATGTCTTCTGGAGCTAAAACCCCATGTGTTCCATCCCAAAGCGAGTCGGTATATGCAATTCCCAATTCAGATTTATAAGCTGTTGGTCGTTCTATTTTACCTGCTATTTTACAATTCAAAACATCTCCAATTTGGTCAATATATTTTTCAATTTCCATCAATTCAGACTTTTCAATCAAATTTGTCTTAATGTGTATTGTTACTGCTTGGTCAATGTATGGATTGTCGCTTTTTGTCAAATTCTGATTTTCAACTGTTATGAAGATTAGTGGGTTTGCTCCATTTTTATGGCAATAGCTTCTTGTCGGAAAAGCAATTTCTGTATCAAAAAAAGTCCAACCCTTTTCGTTGACATATTTAGTAGTCCATTTTTCATTGTTTTTCTCATTCCAAATCATTCTCCCAAATCTTAAAGCTCCTTTATTGTAGGAAACAAATTGATCGTCTTTGGCATAGGTTATAGGTATACTCTGTTCTGATTTTATAAATGGAGTCTCTGGAGATAGGCCAATAATTGGCTGCAAAAGAGGAATGCATTTTTTCCAGTTTTCCCAGTCCCAAATTGGTTTCTTAACGGAAAGTCCAAATAAATAATAACTGTAATACTTTTCAGCGTTTTTGTCCTTAATCTTTCCTTTTACTTTATTTATTATGTCTCTTACGAAGTCCATTTTTAAGGTTCAGGCTAACTCGATTATAAGGATGTAAAATACATCTATAAACTCCTAAAATGGAATAAAATCGATGAATTTGATCAATTCTTACTGGAAAGCTTTACTTGCCGTCCATTTTTTCAACCAATATCCTCATATCTTCTCCTACTTTCTTTTCCAAGACCCTTGCATAAATTTGGGTGGTAGTTAGTTTGGATATAACATTAAGGACTTGTCTCCTTTAACGGTAACAATTCTATTGCCAATTGCAGTACCTCAACTATATTGTAATCGAAGCCGTTTACATGAAGGGGCGGCTCCACGTCCTCCTGTAGACAGGTAACGCCCAACAACAGCAGTGACCTTGCTTTGCACAGCATCTCGAAGCTGTTGTCGAATTCAAGCCTGCGCACATAGGGCTCCGCTGTTGTACGATGTGTATTGGGCGTTTCCAAATCTAGTTCTTCCTTATGATTGAAAATGCCATTATCGATATTACGTTTGAATATGGAAAGCTCCCGATGGAACAGGGTCTTTATGTCCTTGGTGAACAATGACAATTTTTGGGACAGCTGTTCCAGTTCATTTTTGGTAATTGTGTAGCTATGAGTATAGCGGGCAGATGAATAGGCATCCTCCAATAGGTCGAGCAATTTACTGTCCATATCGGATTCCATTTGGAACGTGCCACCGAGCTTGTCCAACATTTTCAATACATAGCCTTGATGGTTCTTGATGCTATGGCATATCTTTATCCTCCCGCAGATGAAACGTTCCAATATCCTATAGCCCTGTTCAAAGGTCTGGTGCAGCATAAAGGCACTCTGGGGAAGGTTTCCCAATTCCCTAAAATAACTGGCTCCCTTCCTAAAGGATTTCATTCGGGCCATGTTCCGTTTGAATTCCCTTTTGGCCGTTTCGTGAAGCTTGGTCGGCTCCATGTCAGGAAGGATTATTGGGGAGTTGCCCCCTTCATTTTTGTACACAATGCTGTCCCTATTGCAGTTGTTCAAAAAGTACAAGTTGCCCTCTTGGGCTTCCTTTCGTGCATAATTGGTTGCAAAGACACTGTAGCCAACATCGGGGTAAGGTATCATTATGGCATCTATAACGGGCCGAACCTGTTCGGGAAAGTCCCTTTGGGACGGTCTTGCCAGAATGTCCAGCCGATGTTTAAACACATGCCCATCCCCACCCCTGTTCAGGTGGATGCAGTCAATTTCCAGCTCATGGGTTATTTTGTCGATGATGAGTCGGTCTGTTGTTTTCATAGGTATATTATTTAGTCATGGCGAGGGTGGTCAATACAGGTCTATCAAGTCATCTATCTTTGTTATAGGGACTGACTCCCTGACCCTTTCCCTAAAGGATGACCGCTCCCATATAGTGCCATTTTTGCCATTTAATACCAATTCAAAATCGTCCAGTCTGGATCGTAACATGGTGACCATTCCATCAGGAATGTCCATTTCGTGGATGTCATTTTTTTTGTTGTCCATCCTGAGCAATAGATATTTGGCGTTTACACTGTTCCTTGAAAAGATTGCCCATTCAAAATATCTTACAATCGCAATAGGCTCTTGTCCATTAAGCAATTCTTTAATCCGTTCGGTTTCCATTTTTCTCCGATGATATGGGATAAAGGAAGCAATGGAATATCATGTACCGAAACAGAATGTCATGTATAGCACCATGGGAGGGTTGTATTTTACGGATGCACAGTATTATTAAAAAATCCTATATTTACGTAATGGAAACAGCTACCAAAAACAACCACATAGGAAGGAAGATAGGCCGCATCAGGGAACTGAGGGGTATGAAACAAGAGGCCCTTGCCATGGAGTTGGGCATCAGCCAACAGGCCATTTCAAACATTGAACAATCAGAGACCATCGAGGATACAAAATTGGAGGAAATTGCCAAGGCCTTGGGAGTAACGCCTGAAGCCATTGAAAACTTTTCGGAAGAAGCTGTTTTCAACATCATAAACAACACTTTTAAAGATAACAGTTCAAACAACAACAATTACCTGTGTACCATAAATCCCTTGGAAAAAATCATTGAACTTTATGAACGTCTAGTCCAAGCTGAAAAGGATAAAGTCGCTTATTTGGAGCAACAGTTGAAAAAATAAAGAATTCAAATCTAAATATTGAATTTTATAGTAAAAAGGAGCAAATACCATTGCTCCTTCTTTGTTTCATGTAACTGCACTTTTTTTGGTTGCCTTTTCCTTGAACCTGATCAAAAGATTGCCAATGTCCTCACTTATCTTGGATTCAACGACCCTGGCATAAATCTGTGTGGTGGACAGTTTGGTATGCCCGAGAAGTTTCGAGACTGTTTCGATGGGTACACCATTTGACAGCATCACTGTTGTGGCAAAGGTATGTCTTGCTACATGAAAGGTCAGGTTTTTATCGATGTCGCAAGAGTCCGCTATCTCCTTTAAATAGGCATTGGTCTTTTGATTGGAACTAATGGGCAACAAGCCTTCTTTGTTTTCCATTTCCGGACATTGCATATACTTTTCCAAAATTTCCCGTGCCTTTGGGAGCAATGGGACTTTAACTGGCTTGTCCGTTTTTTCACGCTTGGTACTTATCCAATGGTTTCCGTCGATCCCCTTTACAATATTGTCACTGTTCAGCTCCTTCACATCCACATAGGAAAGGCCTGTATAGCATGAGAATACAAAACAGTCCCTTATCCTCTCCAAACGTTCGTTGCCCATTTCAGCGCTTTCCAATTGCTCCAGTTCCTCTTCGTCCAGAAACTGCCTATCATATTTGTTATATTTCAACTGGAACTGGTTGAACGGGTTCTTGTCCATCCATTCCAATTTGACGGCAAGGTTGAGCATCTTCTTGAACCTTTCCAGATGTTTCATTACCCCATTGTTGCCCAATAAGAGCCTTTTCTTTGAATCTCTGTAATTGCGCAAAAAATGTTCAAAATCCGTGACAAAGGCATAGTTCAACTGTTTGAGACGGACATCATTGACCTTTCTTTTCTTGGCTAAAAACCTGTGCAGGTACTTTTCCGTTGTATAATAGTTCTTCATAGTCCCTTTTTTCAGGACAATTGACATATTCTCATTATGGTACTTGATAAGTTCCCTTAAGGTCTTGCTGTTGTCATCCTCGCCTAGATAACGGGACTTGATAGCATCAGATGAAACGACCCTGTTCTCTTCCAAAAGTTCCTTATGGCAGTCCAATAGTTCTCCATAAACGCTGTCCAGATAGGCGTTCAATGCTCTGATCCTCTGTGAACCTCCCCTGCCCCGGTTCCGTGAATTGTCCCACTCCTTGGAGGGAATATTTCTCTTTAGGCTGATCTCGGCCCGTTGGCCGTCCACAGTTATGCGGACATAGATGGATAATTGGTTTGGGACGCTCCTTGATTTTCTGGTAAAGAAAATTACGGTGAAAGTGTGTTTTGATTTCATTTTCCATGACTTTGGTTAAACAATTAATTGTAAAGACGAAAGTCAAATCGTACTCTAAAGTCCTTTCAAGTTAGTACATTCCGGATTAATCGTTGTACACCGAATTGCACACCTTTTATTTGGTTTTAAATGAAATCAAATGAATGCATAAAAAACAAAAAACACTGAAAATCAAATGATTAACAGTGTTTTGTTGTGACCTATTTCTAGGTTCGTCGGGGTGGCAGGATTTAAACTCCAAAACCAATCCGTTCTATACCAGTATTTTAAGTCTTAATTTTCGTAAATAGGACATCAATTAAGACATCAACGAGAGCGTTTTACGCTTTCTATAGTACAAATTTAGCCAAATGATTTCAAATAATATCATATGGCTATTTTTTGTTCGGCAGTTCCGCTGCGTTCTTACCTTTCATTCTACCACCGACCAAATCTCCCAAGAATTTTGTAAATGGCGCTATATTCTGCCTTACACTGGCCTCTTCCAATGCTTGCATATATTCATCGCGCTTTTCCACGGGAATTACGGTCCACGGATAGCCTCCGGAGGCTAGCATGGCGTTCATAAGAAATCTGCCCATACGACCGTTACCATCCATATACGGGTGGATAAAAACAAAGACAAAGTGGCCCAGTACGGCACGTACGGAAGCCTCAGGCTCTTCCTCCAGCAATTCAAATAGGATGGGCATGGCATCGCGCATGGCATCCACATTTAGGGGAACGTGTTTGGAATTACCGATGTACACCTGGTTATTGCGGTAACCGGAAAGGTCGGAAGCCTTCAACAGGCCTGCCACCACACTTGGGTCGAACAACTGCCTGTACCATGCGGCATGGTCTTTATCGATTTGTGTTCCCGAATTTGCTCCTTCCAATATGGCTTTGATGCTCTGCTTTACGGATTGGAAAGCCTGATAATACCCTCGGGCTGCCATGGCATCCCTTTGTTTCCTATCCCCTTCATTTTCCTCGGTGTCCCATTCCCCTGAACTCACTTTTTGAATCAACTCAGGCGTCACCCGATAACGTTCAATGGACAGTGAATGATAGGCATCCGTTATGTATATATCGTCCACGTCCTTCATATAAGATTCGTGGTCGGTCTGTATGCCGAGGGCTTTCGGGAAATTGGCCATTACTGCTTCACGCATCTGCTGCCATATAAGGCGTATGCGATTAGCATAGGGAGAACGTTCCCTTGCCGACAATTTTAATTCCAACCTGGTATCAAAGGGGTCTTCCTCCCGGATGTCATAATCAGCCTGTTTGAAGGTTTCCATAATCTGGTCGGCTATTCTGTCACGTTGAATGTTACGAAAAGCCCCGGCCAATCGGCCAGCCAAGGTGGTATGGCCATTTTCCAGTAGTATGGGCAGCAATTCCGAAGCATCCCGAATCAGGGACAATGTGGTACGGGCATCGATGGCATTACTTGTATATACTGTTGCTCCTGCATAAATCAGGGAGGCCTGTAAATTATACATGCGGATGCCTTCTTCTACTAATGTCTGTTCTGAAGGAGGGATATCGGTTTTCAGATTGAACAGGGAGGTGTTATGTGGCAATGGCGTAGGTTTGTTGTTGCCCTTGGGCGACCGTATAAGCAATTGCTGCGGTACCGATCGGTTTCCGGCATGAAATAACAAAGATTGGTCTGCCGAAAGCGACCAATCGTCTCCATATTTTCGGTTAAGAAACCGTGCTATAAATTCCCAATATGAGCTATACCAGGCTGTGGTCTCACCATCTTTCCCGTTGGGGTCTGTGGCAATATACCATCCTTTAGTGACTTCCTTTAAAAAGCCGTTCTTGACAAGTAGTTGACGGTGCTTTACATTCGGGATATCATCAGTATGAATTCCTACTATACCTTGGTCTTGTATTCCTTTCAGAAAGGTAAGGGCCTCTGCGAATCTTTCCCTTGGAGTTGCCATGTCGTTGAATTTACTTTTTTAATCTTTGCTTTCGGGCTAAAATTAGCTTTTTCTATCGTGCTAATATTAGCAAAAACAAATGTACTAAAATTAGTAAACATAATCGTGTAAAAATTAGTAAATGTGCTTTACTGTATTTTGGAAACACAAAACATAATGGCTCAATTTTGTCAATACATCCCTTCCACGTTTCTTCTTGGAAATGCTCTTTTATATTTTACGCTTGATACTTACCATGATTTGAACAATCTTATTTTGTAACATATTCAGGAAATATTTGTTACAAAAAGAGTAAGTGTTGAAATAAGAAAGATTATAACCTAGTCTCCAAAATCACTTTCCTGCTCCCGTTCAGTTCCTTCAGCTCAAGCATCATCTTTTCGTTATCTCCCAAGACGAATTTTGGAAGCACGTACACGAAACGCTGGCTTTGCCCATTGGTAATGGAATATGGTATTTTATGTTTGTAAATAGCCTTTTGCAGTAATCGTTGATAAGAGGCTTTGCGTTTGTTGTTACCATTGGTACGGTACACATTGAGATAGTCGATTTCAAAATCGATTCCGGATTTGTTCCTGACCTCTATGACCAGATACACTTCTGAAACGTCATTGGCCATTTTCTGCAACTGTAACCGGATTCCTTTTTTGCGTTTTACGGCAATGGTTTCAGAACCGGATCTGAGCAAATATTCACTTGCCCTTTCAAAATAAGCGGTTCTGTCCTTATTGGAAGTGGTGTTTTCAGCTTTGGATATTTCCATTACGGGACTTTCATTGCCGATGCTTTCATCTTTATAGATGAAGTAGTTCAGCTTGGGGAGTTTGTCGGAATACTTCAAAATATAGGAATATACCTTTCCGTCACTGGTAACGGCCAAAAGATTGCTTTCGGTTCCTGGTTTAGCCTGTAACAGCCCGAAATACTGTTCCTTTTCACGATTGTAGGTAAACACAAAATGTGAAGCTCCCGTAATACCTTGTCGAATAGGATTAGGAAAGAACAAAGCAACGTTCTTTTGGTCATTGGCATAAATGGTGTCCAATGATTTTTGTGCCTGTATGGACATTGTAAAGGTCAATAGCAGTAATGTAAGATATGTTTTCATAATAGTAAGATTAATAGTTACCCATCATGGGTTTTCCTTGAAACTTGGTTTTGGATATTTTTAAAATGAGCCTGTAGTTATCGGTTATAGTAACCTTTACGTTTTTATGGTTTCTCTGGAAAATCTTTTTAAACCCGCTTACCTGTGGCACACCAGCAATGTTGATATCGTCCATCATATCGCCAACAATTTCATTGGTAACTTCAGCTCTGAAACTGTTCTCCACATAAATTCCCTCGCTACCGTCCTGATAGTCATGAGCCCTTAATTTTACGGGTTGATGGTCGATGTTCTCAATATCGATAATGGCTCGATTGGGCTTAAAGCTGACAAATCCATAAATGGGCGTATTCCTCGAATAACGCTGCCCGTAAATGGTGGCATCCTTTAGGAGCCGCATCTGTAGGCGATAATTGTTCTTGACTGTCTGCGTGCCATCCACACGGACGTATATGAACGTGTCCGTATTTTTTGCGTTCAAATCGTCATTCTCAATGGGATGGGAAGCAAAAAAGAGCTGGTGCTCCAAAGCACGTTCCTTGACCTCGACTTCGGTTTCCTGTTCATTAATGACATCGATAGTGTCCCTTTTCTCCTCAATAGTCGGTTTCGATGGCCTGTACCTCGGATTGATATTTTGATAGGATTGTTCCGAATATTTTATCTGCCCTTGTTGGTAGATACTGTCCACCAATCGCATCTTTTCCTTGTCCAACAAATCCGGGTCATAAATGCCCGTGGAATCCAACAGCCGTTCATCATAAATACTTGGTGCGTTGGTTTCCCTAACTTCTTTTAAATCGTTCAGGGCATCCAATTTGGAATCGTACTGCTTTTGGTCGTCCTCCAGTTCCGGCACGGGAACCTGGTTGTTTTCCAAAGTCGGTTCTTCATCCTCTCCCAATACCAGCATGGCATAGCTACCTATAAAAAGTAGGATGCATACCAGTACAATGGAAAAGATGATTTTGTTTTTTTCTACTTTCATATTATCTGAATTTTATTGTTCATCATTGATTTTTCGTAAGCTGCTTTCAAAAAAATTGGTAATCAACAATCCGTGAGTATTGTTCGGAAAGTTCCTATCCACCTTGATAAGGTTCCCCGTTGTGATAAGCTCGTAGGTATCGGTTACGGAACCCCGATTGATTTCAAAAACGGTCCTGGTCTCAAACTTGTGGGGTTCGTTTTCGATATCCACTTTGGATTCGATACTCAACACTTTTTGCACCAATGAATACTGTAACAAACGGTTATAGACCCCATCGGCCTTTTTCTGGTGGTACAGGGCATCCACCGAGCTATTGCCCAACCACAGCGCCTTTTCCAGATTTCTTTCGTAATTGCTCGCATCAATGTTGTAGAAGTAGGTGTGGAACAGCTCCAGATGCGCCAATGCCTCCACGTTTAAATTTTCATTTTGTAAAACTAATTTCAAGGGAATCACGCTACCGTCCGAATTGACCACAAATGCACTGCCCACGGTCTCCTTGTGCAGTTTGATGACCATGAGTACAGAAACAATACAGGTAAGCACAGCTCCAATAACGACCGTCAAAACAATAAAGCGGTTCAGCTTTAGGATGTCGTATATATTTTTATAAGGTGTTTTCATATAGTAATTAATTTTCATTTGCCTAATGTGCCTTAGGCACTTATCCACCAGTGAAGAGTTTAAGGGTGAACGAGATGGCCCTACGGTACAGTTTAAACTTCAGGAATACGATAAACCCGATGGAGCCCAATTGCAGCAACGGGGCAAAAAAGCTGCTCCCCCAATCCGTTCCGAACAGGTTGCTCCAAAAATTGGTGTTGATTTCGGTGTAAAGGTTGTTCACGAATACATTCACCAAAAAGAAGGCTGGTACCAACATATAGACCCCGGAATAGAGCTTAAAGAAATTGTACGCTAGCGACCTGAACTTTTCAAATACGGCCAGACTGATGACCAACGGAAAAAACGCCTGCATGATGCCCAACAAGAAAAACCGCTCCGCCAAGAACAAGGGATAGATGAACAAATCCAACAACCATAGGAATACCCCAATGATAAAGGCCAGCATTTTCATCCCGAACAAAGGGGTGACCAGAGCCTCGTAAAGCATGGCCATCGCTTTTTTGGCGGCTTCCAGGGCACCCACATCCTGTTCGATGTCTATATCCTGCATCTGCAACGGGAGGAGTGCCGGAGCCGTGTCCCGGTATTGGGTCTCGATGGCCACCAAAATGGCATCAAAAACGCCCAATACCTGTGTAGAAAAAATGACTAAAATGACCACTGCAAAGTTCTTCGCCAATTCCGCAGGTGTCAATCCCCAAGTATAGCCCTCATTGTTCGCTACGCCCTCGTTGTATTTTTTCAGGATATTGACCAAGAAGAACAGTACCGCAAGGGCCTTCATACCCCCAATGGTATATTGCGAAAAGGCACTATTTTTTATGGTTTGAAAAATAGTGTCCACATATTCCAGTCCTATGCCCAAAAAAATACCCGACATCAATAATTGGTTTCGCGGTTATTGATTTTATGTTGTATTTCCCGAAAAGCGATAATCTCCCGATAACGTTTGGTCTTGGCCTCGATTTCCGCTACCATTTCCTTGGATTCCAGTTCCTTTTCCTTGAGGACTGCCGCACGTTCGGCATCGGTCATTTTCATATTGTCACTGGACAGGATCTGGTCAATATATTCCATGGCCGCAATGGAATTTTCCAAAATGGCATCAAAGGAATCCGATATACGGGTAACTTCATCGGGCTTGATAAACGGGGAATTCAGGATGTCCCTTAAATCGCCCTGCATCACTTGGTACAGGCGTTGGTTGTTCTCGGCAAGTTCCTTGACCGCCTTCAACTGTTTGATGACATTGTTGACCTTATCGATGTTCTCCTTTTGCTGTTTGAGAAACTTGACGGTCTGCATCAGGTTGCTGGTCTGTTTAGCAGATTCGACCAACGATTTCATAAAGGAAATAAAGTTGGTGTTGTCATACACAGGCATCCCCTGGGCCGTAGCACGGGTGCCAGTGGCACTCACAAGTATGAGCAATGTTGCGGATAAGATTGTTTTTTTGATTTTGTTCTTCATTTGTTTGTGTTTTAAAAGTGAATATTATTGTGATTCTTGCAAGAAGCGACCAATGGACGTTTCCATATCGTTTGTTTCGTTATAAATGGCCATTATGGACTCGTTTTCCTGTCCATCGGTGAGGTAAGCTGCAAAGACCTCGGGCGGTACTTCCAATCGGAAAATGTTGCTTTCCTTGCCAATTTTGATGAACATTTCGGTGTACTTTCTGTCCCCGGTCAAATTGTTCCGGATGGATTTGAGTTGGTTCAGGTCGTGACTGGAGAGGTTCAACCTCTTCTTTAATTCTTCATATCCCTTTTCATTGCGGAGGCTGTAAATGACCTGTGTATTTTCAAGGATGCTTGCCGATGTGGAATTGTTGGGCAGTTGGTTAATCGACTGGAGGATGATGCCAATGGCGCCGTTCTGTTTACGGATGGCCTGATAGTAGAATTCTACGCTTTCCAACACGTTGCCGAATTTCAATTGTTTCGCAAACTCATCAAAAAGGATAATGCCTTTTTCGGCCTTGTTTCTCCAAATGGTGCGTTGGATGGCCGACTTGATGAGCTTCAGCATCACCGAAAGGATTTCCTTGTTATCCTTCACTTCGTCCAGTTCAAAGACAATCAGCCGTTTGTCCTCGATTTTATAGGTCTGGTCTTCGTTGACATTGAACAGGAAACTGTACAGCCCGCCATCGACATACTCTGAAAGGATGTGAAGAAAATCATAGATATTGAAATGCTGTCCCTGGATATGCAGCTCTTCCAAAAGGCTGTCCTTCTTTGCATCGATGAATCGGTACAGATTTTCCAAAGAATGGGTACTGTTGCTATTTTGTAAATAGTAATGTCTCAATACTTTTTTAACAGCCACTTCCTCGGCTTTGGTCGTTGCCTTTCCTGATGCTAGAAGCTCCAAAATAAAAATGGCCAAATCCTCCAATCGCTCCGGTGTCAAATCATCGGTATTGGAGATGTAAAAAGGGTTGATGCCCAGGTTTTTCCCTTGCTCGTATCGAAGTATGATATGTTTATCAGGATAGAGTTTGGCGAACTTGGCATAAGAACCTCCCAAGTCAATCACCACTAATCGAACGCCACTTTCAAAATATTGACGTAAGATGTTGTTCGCTAAAAAGGATTTGCCCTCGCCCGTTGGGGCAAAAATGGCAAAGTTCCTAGCCTTGATGCGTTTCTTCTTTTCATCCCATACATCCTTTAGCACGGGAATATTATGTTGCCTGTCATTAAAGATGATACCCGTGGCATCGGACTGATAGCTGGTATTGTTAATGTACAGGCAAAGGGCGTGCTTTAAATCGGTGACGTATAAATCCTCATTTGAAAAATTTGAGGTATGGCAGCAATAGGAGTTCAGAAAATAGTTTTTGCGTTCCTCGCCTTTTGGGTAGTATGGCACGATGTCCAGTTCCTTAAACTCGGTCTTGATTTTAGAAGCGATTCTCTCTAACAATGCTTCATCTCTGTCCCAAAAGATGATATTTATGTGTCCACGAATAATCCGTGAACTATCGTCCTCATTGATTTTGCCAACGATGTCTTCAATCTTTTTTAAGATGACTTTGTTCTGTGTGCCGAAATTGGAACTCTTTTTAAGTTCCTCGATTTTCTTGTCGAGCAGTTTTCGCCATTTATGCTTGTCGTCCAGATAGATGATTTGGTTGACAATGTGGTTCTCATTGAGGTCCAGCCCCAATCCATCGATAAATCCCTGATGGAACACAAAATCGTCCGAAGTAAATTTATCATTGGTTTTACTGCTCTGTACCACATCGCCAAAGCACAGCTCGCTGTTGACGGCCAATACATCAAAATGGTTTTCTCCGATTTCAATGTTGGATTTCCCACCACGACGGGCAGGCTTCAATTGAATATCGGTATCGAAACCCTCATTGAACCCGTTAAAGTAAGCGTTGGTAAGCTCTAATATTTCGTACTCTTTTAATGGGGTAAGGGACACCCTTCGGCTATTGTTGACAAAGGAAACGGCATCGTTTACCGAAGCGATGAACTCCTGCACGGTATGGTCCATTTGTCTGTGGATGCCCTTTTCGCCCTTACGGAACGGGTTGGTAAACTTGGCAGTGTTCAATGCCTTGTTATATGGAAGAACAAAGAACAGGTAGCAATGATGTTGTAGATAGCTACGCCCCTTAAAATAGTCATGGGTCGCCTTTTGAAGAAAGGTATCATTGGGCAACCCGTTCGCCGAATAATGGTTTTTTTGGTAAATGTCCTGTTTGTGGATGATCGTAGCCACAGGCAACGATTTAAACGCCTGAAACCACGAACCGTGTATGTCCTCAAAATCCTTTTCCGAAAGGGAATAGATTTCAGGGTTGTCCACTTGGTAGCCCAAGACCACATTGCCATTGTTGGCAAAGTTGATATGGCCTTGGATGTCCAAAATGGGATGGTATGCCGATAGGTTAATTTTCTTCATAATTCAAGCGACTGCCTTTTTTATTGCTGATTGTTTGTGGGAATACTTTTTTGATGTGCATCAAAGCAGGGTTTTTGGTAAGGTGGGTCAGCACTGCATATAATGTCCCGTTCCATAGGAATACGGAAATGATGACCGAAAAACTGAACGAAAAGATGATGAACAATAAAGAGCCGATAACGGATGTCATCATCAGGGCGAATAGGGATATGGGCAATCCCATAATTACCGCTCGCTTACGAATGTTTTTATAGACCTCGAACCGCTTCATTAAACCACGATTCCGATTAGGTAGGTGAAGATGCCCACTACGGCTCCGGCAATCAGTACAAAGACCAGTACTCGGGTAATCCCTTTTTTCAAATCGGCATTTTCACCAAAGAAATGTCCCGCATTGAACAGGAACCCGATTAGGAAGATGACCCCGAGGATTATTGGGAAAATGGCACGGATGGTATCGGAAACATCGTTGACGGAATCTTCGATGCCCCCGATTTGGGCAAAGGTTGTACTTGAAATGAACAGCGAAAGAATAGTTACATACAATGATTTTTTCATAATGAAATCGATTTAAAATTTGCTTGATTTTGATATTCGAAAAATACTGTATATTGTAATTCAAATAATTGATAATCAATTATTTGTGAATAAAATAAATTTTGAGTCCGTTTGTTTTTGTTTGATGCGAATTGGCATCAAATCGTATGGAAATCTGAAAAGCCTATGTTGATAACTCTAAAATTTTGGAAGTGGTCGGGCTTCAAAAACGTCAGTTTTTGGGTTTTGCTACTAAAATTCTGCTTTGTTTTCGGTCAGCAAAAAACGATTGTCATCGACCCCGGACACGGTGGAATCGATTCCGGTGCAATAGGTATAAATGATGTATTGGAAAAAGATGTGGTTTTGTATGTTGCCAAGGAAATTATAGGACTTAACAAAACCCTTTTTGATGATAGGTTTGCTATCTATTTGAGCCGATATACCGATACCTTGGTTCCCCTAAAAGATAGGGGTCGATTGGTCAGGGCACTCAAAGCGGATGTTTTTTTATCCTTACACTGCAATGCCTCTTCCAAAACTTCTCAAGGAATGGAAGTTTATGTCCATACTTCCAAAGAGGAAGAAAATCATATCAAGGCATCCATTGCCATAGGGCTTTCCATTTTAAAGGAAAGTACAGGAAAGCTTGGTTTTAAGCAACGGGGCGTGAAGATTGCCAATTTTCAGGTACTCAGGGAGACTGTTGTGTATTGCCCAACGGTACTTGTTGAAATGGGGTTTATGACCCATGCCGATGAAGCGGATTATTATTTGAATCCAAAAAATATCAGGGCTATGGCGTTGGCGATTTTAATGGGGTTGTATAACTATTTTAATGCTGGATGATGAAGGAGTTTTTTGTTGAGATTATAGAGTGTTTAAAGGAGGTAATGGTATGTTTTTTTAAAATGCTTACATCAATGTTTAATTGAATGTCATTGTGAATTTTGCTTTAATTGGATTAATTTTTTTCCATTAAAATGTCCAATGTAGAAACCTTTTCGACCAACAATTACCATCAAAAGAAAATCCTCATTAATCAAGTTTTTTTTGAATTGATTTTTTATCATTTTTATATCTGTACTTGACGGAGTAGGATAGTCTTCGGGATGGGTATGCCATTCGCCAATATAAATGGTTTTACCAAGACTGTTTAAAAATTCATAATTAATGAATAATTGTGCTGATTTTTTATCTCTATGAAAGCTATATCTATAGCTCTTATCAAATAATGTGGGTGTAGTGGCCTTTGTAACAAGAATTTTATTGTTTTCCAAGCGTTTTCCTAAGAGTATGCCCCCCTTCTCATGTTTATTGCCAGTTTGTTTAAAATGACTGAATACATTCAGAACTCCTTCATCAAAAATCACATTAATATTTACATCGGAATATGTCATAAAGTGTTATTGATTAGGGAATATTTCTCGTATGAATCTTTTGCTAAGGTCACATTTAGTTTTTTTGCTATATCTATATCGCCAATCCAAGAATAGAACAGGCTCTGATTATTGCTATTTTCGATGACTTCAACTATTTTGAGATAAGCAGCGGATAAAAAAAGGGACAAATGAGCAGATGAATATGGAGAATAAGTAGCCTGACAACCACTTTCTTTAAGCATGAATAAATCTCTTTTTTTCTCATACTCTTCGGGTGAAATTATAGAAAATCTGTATTTGTAGATATCAGAAAATAAGTCATCCAACTTGGGGAGATTTTCTGGATGGAGGTAGAGTAATTGAGCACCAATCAAGTAGGGTTCGACCCAAAGAATAAAAACAGGTTTTTTTAACTCGCCCTTTTGTAACTCTGTTATAAACCATTTTTCAAGATTCAGTTTTCCCAAACATAGAAACATATAATCCTGTGCATTGACTTTTCGTTTATTTTGGTTATAAAAATCAAATATTGACGATTCACTAAATTGAATCTTCTGACTTGGAAGTTTATGTTTTAAGTAGGTTTTTAATGCAAGTGCTTTGTTTTGATTTAAGTAGTGAAACCCTAGTAAATGGCGTTTAATGTTTTCTGAACTTAGTTTGTCATTATCAATAAGGGCAAATTCAGGGTTATTAAGATTATTAAGAAGACCCACTAGATTTGAGCCAACACTCCCAATACCAGCTACAAGAAACTTATAGTTCTTTGGTGTTTGGACTTCAGATGCAGTTCTTCTAATTAATCTTTGTTCACTAAGGCTGTCAGAAGAGAAACGTTTAACATTCTTTTTATGACCAGGTAAACCTTTATTGAACGTAATATTATAAGGTGTTAGTTTGCTCTGACGGAATCCTTTTATTTTAAAGTCTATGTCGGGATAGCTCCATCCAAAATATTTTTTTTCATCATTGATAGTCTTTCCAAAGACTAAAATTCTAACTGGACTTTTATTAAAGTAATCTTTAAAGTTTTTTTGATTCTCTTCCTTAATAAATTCAAGACTTTCAAAGCAACTAATGGTAAAAGGCGGTCTAGTAAGTCGTGTTTCATCCTTAACAAAAAACACCTCATATTCTTTTGTAGAGTAATCTTGACTTTCAAAATACTGTTGGTAAGGTTGAATTAAATCTTCTTCTTTATTGTAAAGGATGCCAGCTAATGTTTTGTCTTTTTTTGATGACTTAATACTATAAGTGAGTAAGTGTAGAGAATTATAGTTTTTTGGTTCTTTACCTATAACGGAATAAATAGATTCACTTAGTAATTTATCTTTATGATTTCCCGATGTATTCCAATAAGCCACGAATTCATCTTCAAAATCTTCAAAATTTTCACCTTTCAAACCTTCAATCAAAGTTTTTTTTGCTTTACTAAGTTGGTCTATTAGAATTCCCGTAGGGTTTGATTGGTCTACAATTACAAATTCATCGTATACACATACATCGTTTCTCAAAAATGAAGAATGAGGTATGTATCCTAATTTCTCAAAATCATTTTTATCGTAATATATTTTTGCAGGCTCTAATGGAAATAATGAACTTAAAGCAATATACATGGTAAGTTCATCAATAATCCATACTGATTTTACATTGTCATATAATCCGGTTTTTACCTCCCAGACTTCACAATAATCACCGGACTCTAGAAAGTTAGCATCTTTCGGATTGTCAAGTACAGTGATTTCGTCATCGCTGATGCTTGCTAACTTTGTATATGCATCTTTTCGTATTTGCTCAAAACAATCTGACATTAAGCACTTGTAGCATTAACATTAATCACCGCTGGTGCAGCATATGATTTTGATTCACTTTTAGATGAATCTTCTACATTAGCGCAAGCAAACCTGTCCCCAAGATATTTTTGCCATTTTTTACATCCTTCTTTTGGATTGCTATGAGCTATAGCAGCATTACCAGCATCTATAAGCTTAGATAATCTGTCCATAAAATGAGTTTCACTATACTTTTGAAGCAAGTCCTCTCCTTTCTTTGTTGTAGGCCGCTCACATTTAAAATCATCTTCTAATTCTGATTGAATTGCTTCCAAAGTATCTCTGAAAGAAATATCATCACGGTCATTTGATACATAGTGATTTGTAGCAAGAATGGCAAATATCAAGCCACTTGGCATTTTTGTGCTAAAGGATTTGTTTTGCTTGTCTCCCCAGGCTTTTAAATAACGAACTAACCTCTTCAATTGGTCATTTGCCCGGCCATTAAACCATTTATAAAATTCCCTCGGGTCACTATCCGTAAAGCCTTCGGATTTATGCGCAAGCTGCGGAATAGTTTTTTCGCCGCCTGATTCTTTTTCTTTAAAGTATATGGGTAAGTCAATATTGTGGCCATCAGAATACAAAACACGAATACAAGTATTTTTTTTGATAGCTCCTTTTGAAGTGTGATCCTTAACGGCATCATAAATCCAATTGTGATAGGTTGTCACTGATTTTCTATTGTCTATTTCATCAATAAAATAAACGCCATCATCCAAATCATAAGGGTATAAAGTTTTCTCGTTACCATCATCATCGGTCTCGTATGTTGGAAGAGGATTGACAATTATATGCATCATAAAAGACCCTTGAGCAGAATATTTAGGTCTGGTCTCATTCTCCTTATTGTTCTTGAAATAGTCTGTTATTTTTTTTCTTAAAGCATCTCTATTTTTCCTAAGCTCATCCTTTTTAGAAGAATCTAATGAAATAGTCGTATTAAATTCAATGAATTGTTCGTGATTATTTGCCATCTTATATATGTTTTAATTCTTTTGTTTGAAAATCTACGCTAATGGTTCCTCCATTACCTTTTGAAAGACTGTTCTTGGAAAAATAGCCTCCTTCCAGTCTTTTTATCTCACCTTCCTTTTTAAGGGTCAGTGTGTTAAACCCATCTTTTATTGGGATTGAACTGTCACTACTTCCTTTATTCTGATAATAAAAAAGTAATTGATATAGACCGTTATCTTTTCGGATTAAATCTTCAACAATACTTTCAGATTTAGTTTGTGTACTTGATATCTTATTTCCATTTTCGTCTTCATCCCAGAAGTAACAATTAACCTTTATATCTGAAGTGGTCTGATAAATTATAAGTTTGCAATGCTTGTGTCCTAACACACCTTGATAATTGTATTTTACCATTCCTTTATAAGTACCTCTAATCAATGGTACTTTTATAAGTAGCTGCCATAAAAATGGTACTTTATGTAAATGTTTGTTTATTAGCCAAAAAACGAGAGCAAGTAATGCAGTTGCAGGATAGAACCTATAATATTCGAAGTTATAAGCTTTCAATAAATTGATTATTTCTCTTATCAATGCTTCAGAACCTATATAAAGAAGTATTACGAGTAATATCAGCTTAGATTCATTGTAATATTTAAAGTTAAAATCTGATTTCATATATCTTTATTGTAAAGTGTTCAGTATCAAAAAGCAATCCATTTTTAGAAAAAATTAACAATCATATTTTTATTGCTAATATTAAGACACAATGTCATTTAATCAAGGCGACACCTTTTAAGAAGTCGCCATGATTAAGCTTCTAGTTAGATTGCTCCAACAATGCAGCTATTCCACTAATAACAACAAGAGTTGCTATACCAAAGATGATGGTTTTGGCCACATCTCCATGCACATTGACACAATTGCCTTTATGGCATACTCTTAGCACTCCTTTAGAGAAATTAATACTATTCATAAACTGAACTTTAAGGTTAAACAATCTCCATTCAGAGCTGTGGAGTTCCGCTCATTTTTTCACGCCATTTTCTTAAAGACTTTTGTTGCATCATATTCTTTATATTGGGCCTTCAATCTTAGTATGCTTGTTTCGTTAACTTTTTTGCCACTCGATGGCAAATTTTTTAAATCTGCAAGCATATTATTACTAGAACATCAATTGATATGGATAAATCGAGCAAAGAGGTGGCCGATGTATTTAATAGTTATACCATTGACCAATTAAACGACCTCGTTTTAAGAATGAGAGCCTTTGCCAAGCAAAGACTTGGCGATTATGGCGATAATCATGAGGGGCAACAAAAGTTAGATTTTGTTTTCAATGTTTTCCAAAAAGCACTTACCGATATAAGGAAGTGGGATAAGGACAAATGTAATTTTGAGAACTTTCTTTTTGGGGTTCTAAAAAGCGAAATAAGTGCGTATCACGAAAAAGCAAAAAGACGAAAGCCACCGGGAGAAGAGGATGAAAACGACGAATCCTATATTCTCGATATACCAGTATACTCGGAGGAAGTTGGCTTCGACGACCTATCATTTGATGAAATTGACAACAAAAAACTAAAAGAAAACTATGTTACGTTACTTAAAGACTCGGGAGCATCTGATTTGGAGATGCTAATATTTGAATGTTGGTGTGAAAACATCTACAAACCGAACGAGATTTCGGCTTTTTTGGAAGTAGATATCACAGAGGTTTATAATGCCGTTAAAAGGCTTGAGAGAAGAAAAGGCAAACTTAACAGTCAAGTAAAATGAGCAACTTAAAAAACAAAATAGATAAGGGAATTACAGAATTTTATTTGAATTCCGATATTGAATTGATAAAAAAGTCCTTAGAGGAAGATGGTGTAGATGTAACTAAGGAAAGTACGGAAATATCCAATTTTTTGAAGCGATTGAAGTTTACCCAAAACGCAGTGGCAACTCAGGAAAATGACCAAGCATTGATTGCGAGGATAGTTGAAAAATTTCAAGATGCAATCAATAAGAATATAGAGAAGCCTATTGCCACCCTTATAAGTTTAGTAGAAACAAAACAAATGTCTGTACAATTTAGAAACTTGGACAAGTTAACCCCGGATGAAATAAAGGAAATTATCAAAGGGAAAAATCTGGTTGACCTGATGGATGAATTAGACAATGAAGAATCATAGATATAATAAAGGCTCTTTAGAAGCAAAAAACCTACTTGAGCAATATGGCTTTGAAAGTCTTTTGGACTTTCCCCTAGAATTGTTTGCAAGTGGTCTTGGAGCAACCGTTATCGAAAAGCCTTTGGTAAATTCTGATGGACGAATCATATTTGGGAAAAAACACACTATAATTGAAATAAACCAGGATATCGAATTTGATCAAAAAAAACGGTTCACATTAGCACACGAAATTGGACATTTTGTGCTTCATAAAGGTATTGATATTCATAACGATACTGAAGCAACTACATCGTGGTTCAATAATAAGGAAAAACAGGCAAAAAATGGTCGTGTTGAATATGAGGCTAACCAATTCGCTTCCGAATTGCTGATGCCAAGTACACTCTTTTATGAAAAACAAAAGGGTAAAAAATTTTCCCCTCAATTACTAAGGGATTTGGCTATTTTTTTCAAGACGAGTATTACATCAATAGCCTTTAAGTATTTTGAATTGGGAGACCACCCAATTTGTCTTTTTCACTCGCATAACAAAACTGTAAGTTACTGGAAATGGCCCGAAGGTTATCCTCATTTCATTGTTGATAGAACTAAACTAGAACCACCGGAGGATTCAGTGGCGATGGAGTTTTTTGAAAAAGGAAAAATATATGCTAAGCATCAATCTAAACAGCAGATTTGGAAATCTACTTGGTTTGATTTGAAAAACTGGGAAGATGATAATGATTTTAACTTTTTTGAGTATTGTATTATTTCAAGCGCCCATAATTCTGTATTGAGTGTTGTATGGGAAGAATAATTTTATAGCCAATTAAACTGTTTATTTTCTATAAATCTTATGGTAAAAAGACCTTAAAAATTCGTAAATTAAAGCTAAATCCAGATCAAGGAACCTCTACTGTAAATCGCAATGAAAGCACTGGCCATTTTCTTTTTAAACGTGTTCCAAAATATTCTGGGTTTGACCATTGGTGGGCTTGCCAGAAATAAAGCCACGCGAAATTCTTATAGATCTTTATCCAATGTCGATAAGGTAAAATACCTTGAAAAGAGAAGGCAGCAACAAGGCTATCAAAAGGGATGGCTTTATCATAGATGCAGGGAAGAAGGGTTGATGGATGCGTACAAAAATTATTTGGGTTTTATTCTCCAAGTGAAACTGATGCTACTAAATTCCGCTTCGGTAAGTACAAAGGGCAATATGTGGAGGATATTTGGGAAAGTGATAGGGAATACATCAATTGGCTTTCTGACCAGGAATGGCTAGCTGAATATATAGACGAAAATGATATGATCCACGAATTACTTCACATGGAAGAAGAGCACAAAAATTGACTATCCTCTTTTGTCAACAGACTTGGCATCAAAACTTATCAAGTTGAACATTTGCCGCATCCTTGAACGTACCCGATTCCCATACCTTTCTTCCAGTTCTTGGGCATTAAGGTTGGTGGTGGCGTGGGTCTGGATGTTATGGTTCAAGAACAGCTCATAACGGGATAATAGTATTTCGCCCAAAACATTGCAGTCTTTCCCGAAATGTCGTCCGGTAGGTTCTACACCCAAGTCGTCAAAGCAGTAGAACTTTTTTTCTCCATAATCCTCAATGATTTTATAGCCGATATTGTTAAAGGCAAAGGCAATATTCCGGGTGGGGATGACCTCATAAGGTTTGCGGTGGGGTACAATATGTCGCAATAGTTTCATCAGACTGGTCTTACCGCAACCCACGGGGCCGGAAAGCAAAATACCCTTATGGATATCGATACCAAGATTTTTGCAATTCGTTTCGTCCTTGATATAATAATTGCACAGCTTAAAGAGTATGTTTCGGTCTTCCTCATAAATCCTGAATTTCTTGCCAAGGAGCAATTTCCCTTTGGCATTGAGATAAACAAGCATTTTATCAAAATCGTAAATGATTTCATTGTTCAGGAATGTTCCCAAGGTATATTGAACACTACCCTCTATGATGATATGTGGTTTAAGGGAACTCATAGAGGCTCACTATAATTTTTGTTGGAACTTGTTTTGAGGTTGTCCGTATTTTGGCTAACCGTTATCACCGTTTTTTCCGTTTTGAGCACGTCGGCTTTTAACATCCAGTTACGGGCGGTGGCCTGCCAATCAATGATTTTTGTTTTGCCGCCTACTTTCCAGCCGATGCCCTGGTAATGGTTGTAGAATTTTTTGGCCTCCAGTTCCGGCCAATTTTCTTTTTGAAAAAAATCGATGACCTCGTTTTCACTTTTGGGCTGGTCAAGTTTATTCCCGTTTGTATTGTTTATTACTGTTTGTATATGTTTGTTTATAGATACCACCGCTTGTCCAAAGCTTGTCCCAATATTGGTAGGGTTTGGGTACAGAGCTTGTCCATCACTTGTCCCAAAATTGAACATCTTGATTTTGCTGCCATGAAAGGGATTGTGGGAAGGCTCGTATACCAGGTATTTCCAATGGTGCAGCTCTTTGATGCAGCGGTGGTAGGTGGTTTTTGAACCGATTTTTGAAAACTGCATCACTTCTTCCCGGTTGATATGGAAATTATCGGGGAAGTGGTAATTGTTCCACAACTGAAACAAGGCCACGTACAGACTGATATGTGTGGGGTTTAAACGGCCGTCTTTCGAGAATTGCAGAAATACGGCGTTCAGGTGTTTTATGTAATTTACGTCTTGCATAATATTTTTAGGGAAATAAAGCCAACCCGCCAGCTGGCACCTTCGTTAAAACAGTCCACTGGACTGTTTCTTTGCACTCGGCCCTATAATTAATCTGTTCCAAAGAGGCGTTAAAATTTGTTATGGATTTTGTTCTTTTCCATCACGCTGATAATCTCCTCGTAGTCATAATAGAGTACGCCACCCACTTTGGTGTAGGGCAATGTGCCATTGATTCTTAGGTTCTGTAAGGTGCCGGAAGAGATTCCCAAAAGCTCTTTTACCTCTGGGGATTTAAGCCATCTTTTATAGGAATGACCAGAGTGGTTGCCCAATAGTTCTTTAATGTTGTCCAAGAGTTCGAGTTTGAACTCCTGAAGGTCTTCGGTGGTAATGATTGTTTCTGCCATTTGTAAAACGATTTTAGAAAAGCAAAGCCGCCAAGTTGTTTTGATTTTTAAATGACGACTTTGCGTTGATTTGACTTTCGTTCTACAAAATTGATGGAGTTTAATGGGAATTTATCAGAGTCTAAACCCAGTTGGGGAAGATTTTAACACATATAAGTTTTGGTGTGCTTTGGTATGATTTGGTGCTCAATTCAAACGCTCAAACGCTTAAAGTGTCAATAAAATTATAGGAAGTTTAAAAAACCGAGTGCAATCCAAACTCGGTTTTCAGGAATTGGACAAATCGTCCTCGTCTTTCATTTTCTGAAGGAGCTTTTGCCCGGTTTCTTCAAAAAACTTTATAGGTGAACCTTTACGTGCCTTCAAATCTTGGTAAGTACGGGTGGGATTTCCTTTTTTGACATTCAAAAATTCACAGAAGGCATCAATTGCATTGTTAATTCCAACATTCCCATTGTTGAAATATCCCATCTCCTGGCAACCGTACAGCATTTCCACTAAAGCGGCATAGCTCCCAGTCCATTTGAGTTTGCTGTTTCCGGTTTTGTTATTGGTGTTGGTCAATTCTTCCTTTTTTTGCTTTAGGTAATTGGCATACATGGCGAGTCCTTTTATCCGTGCCCAGATTTCATCATGGGAGGTGTTGAATATCGAATCCTTATAGTAAGGATAACTTTTAACAACGGGGTTGTTGTTTAAATTTTTACGTGTGAAATAATGTTCATCAAAATGGTCATATCCTTGTTCCATGTAGAGTAAAAACTCCGTATGCCTACCAAAGAACTGGTTGACCTTTTTGGTTTGTTTGTCAAGAAATGAGAGCTGTCTCTTGACATTGGATTTGGGTATGCGAAGTTCGCAGGAACGGATTTCTGTATAATAGATAAGATATTTCATAGGTATACACTTGATACCTTTGAAAAAACTTATTTCATTCTTGATTGAATCAAAACCAAAATTTGTTACTTGCTCCTTGAACAGGTCCAAAGCCCAAGATGAAATTTGAATACAGGCATTTGCCTTTTTCAATTCGGTTTGAGTTGTACCTTCTATCCCTGCTATTTTTTCATTGAATTCGTTAATAATATTGACATAAAACATATTCTCATAGTAATTTTATTATTGTTTAAGGGAGAAATATGTTGGTTAATTGTTTTTGAAATTAGCTGTATTATTTTTAAGGTTTTTTCTTCTTTCTTTTTCTTTCTTAATTATTTGAAGTTCTCTTGAAGTTTGGCCAACAACAGAGGTGTTTTCTTCAGCTCTTCTAATTAAATAGGGCATGACGTCTTTCACAGGCCCAAATGGGAGATATTTTGCCACATTATAACCGGTATTTGATAAATTATAACTTATATGATCGCTCATGCCATACAATTGACCATACCAAACCCTTTTATCGTTATTATCAAGGCCATTTTCCTTTAATAGTTCCATCAGTAAGTATGAACTATTTTCGTTATGTGTGCCTAAGAAAAATTCTATATCGCCTAAGTTGTTCATCATATATTTTAGGCAATCATTAAAAAGTTTGTCAGTAGCACTTTTATTTATACATATCGGATCCTTGTACCCATATTTTAAAGCTCGCTCTCGTTCCTTTTCCATATAAGCTCCCCGAACTAATTTTATTCCAATCTTAAACTTTTGATGCCTTGCCTTTTCCAATAGTTCTTTTAAATAATCAAGCCTATCCCAACGGTAGGCCTGTAGGGTATTAAAAACAATCACACGATCTTTGTTGTATCTTTTCATCATTTCCTCAACAAGAGTATCGGCAGCATCTTGCATCCAACTTTCTTCAGCATCAATTAAAACAGGGATATTATAGGAATGGGCCTTATCACAAACTTCTATATATCTTTTTCTAATTTCTCCCCATTCTATCTTTTCCCTATCACTTAATGAAGTTCCTGCACTGAGTTTTTTGTAGATTTCGAATCTTCCGAAACCTGTTGGTTTAAAAACGACGAATGGAATAGCTTCATTATCTTTTGCATACTCCAAGGTGCTCAATGTTTTCTGTACAGCATAGTCAAACTGTACTTCTTCTTCTTTACCCTCGGCGGAATAATCTAAAACCGAATAAACTTTTTTCGCATACATTTTTTTAATAATGGGAAGGCAGTCACTCTCATTTATGCCGCCACAGAAATGGTCAAAAACTGTAGTTCTAATTAATTTTTCAACTGGCATGTTTGTTTTTAAGGCAAACTTTGTAATGGCAGTACCAATTTTAACCAAGGGTTCTTTTTTTATCAATGAGAATAAAAAATATGACCTTGAAATTTCCTCGTCTGATTTTAATTCCAAGGCTATTTCTGTATTTTCAAATATTCTTTCCATTTATGCTTTATAGGATAATGTTCTCTTTTTAAACAATAAGCTCAGAATGGAATAGAAAAAGCCAGAAACAACTATACCTAGAATATTTTTTACATCAGATTCAAATAAGAAAACGATACTAACCCCTGCGAGCCAAGAGATAATTCCAATCCAGCCAAAAGACATATTGGTTTTGTTCTCGGTTGTTTTTCCAAAGTAATAATCAGCAATAATAACTCCTGCTATTGGAGGTATCATAGCGGAAAGAACTACAGCAACCTGAACAAACTTGTCCAGAATGCCTATAACGCCCAACAAAGTTCCAATTAACCCAACTGCTAAAGTTGTGTGCGGCCTATACTTTTCGGATAAATGAAAAGTACTATTTAAGCCTAATCCTCCTGAGTAGGCACTCATAACATTTGAAGTCCATGTAACTAAAATAAGAATAGACATGGCCATTATAGGGTATCCTATCTGGGCAAAAATATCTACAATGTCATGAGTTCCCTTTATAATGGCCAATATAGCTCCAATGGTTAAAAAGGCCACTGCTGCCGGAAGCATGCCTACCACGGATCCTACAACAGCAGTTTTTGGGGTTTTTGCAAAACGATTGTAATCAGGGGAAATTACACCCCCTACAGCGATTAAGCCAACGACAATGCCCATGCCCTTTATCAAGGACATTTTTTGTTGTGGAACATATTGTAAAATCTGATCAAAGGAAACTCCTTCTAAGGTCACAATAAGACTGTAGATGATTAGTATTAAAATACATGGCACCGCTATATAGTTTAACCACTTAACGTATTTAAAACCGAAAACGGCAGTCAATACCATTATGATGCCCCATAATAAAGAGGATGCTTCCACAGAGAAATGAACATTGAATGCCTCTTCCATTACTTTTGAAAAAGAAACTCCAGCTATGTTGGTTTGTACCCCAAACCAGACCATTGAGGCAACACCAATAATAAGCCCAACTATAACTTTTGCCCCTGTTTCCCCGAAAGAACGTTGAGCCAATTCTACTGCGTTAAATCGAAATTGAACAGCTTTTATACTTAATAGCGATAAAAAAACGAGTACAAATGAATAGCCTAAAACGGCAACTATAATTGCCTCAAAAAGAGACATAGAACTAATTAAAGTACTGCCTATTAAAAGAGCTGGCAAACTTGCTATGCATCCGAACCAAATGCCCGCTATGCTATACCATGATTCGTTATTTTGTGTATTTTCCATAATTTGAATTCTCTATTTTTTATTTGTGTATTTATCATAAACTAATTTTGCTATCACCAAATCCTCAATTGCCATCCCTGTACACTTAAATAGTGTGTTTTCCTCATCTGAATTCCTTTTCGATAAATTGTCTATACATAGGAATCTTAAATCACCTTTGATATCAGATTTATTGATTTTGTTCTCTTTTAGAGCTTTCACCAGTTCTCCTGCATGTTTTAAGGTAACATCAAAATTATCTGTATAAATAGAACAGGCGGCAACAACATCTTCGCTCACTTCGTGCATGTCTTCAGCGTATGACCCTGCCAAATCAAAATGTTGACCGCTTGAGACATGCTCTTTAGTTAAAATTGGATCATGCGAGGATGTAATACAACTTATGATGTCCATTTCTCTTACAATCGGAACAAAATCTTCAACAGCCTCAACCTTTACCGAACAATCATCCAATGCCTCAACTACTTGCTTGGATTTTTTATAATTCCGACCCCATAGATAAATAGTGGTGATGTTTTGTTTCGAAGCATAGGCCTGGATATAAAAAGGCGAAAGCGTGCCATTTCCAATTATTAATATTTTTGAGGCCTGTTTTTTCGCCAAAAAACTTGATGCCAATACAGAAGTGGCAGCGGTCCGAATATTTGTAATCAATTTGGCATCCATGACTACCAATGGCAAGCCATTTTCCGCATTAAAAAGCATATACAGTCCATTGAGATAAGGTATTTTAGGGTTGTTCAATTTACTATTGTTGGGTGTAGCAGTAATGAGTTTTACCCCAAAATAGCTTTCGTTGTCCCATGAAGGCATGAACAATAAAGTATTATCTTCACTGCTGTTAGTGCTTTTGTAATTGTATGACTGTTTTGGAGGACATTGAATTGTATTTAATCCAAAAGCCATTTCCAAAGCTTCAACAAGCTCTGGATAATTAATATTCTCCTTAATAAATTCATTTGAAATCCAATTCATGTTCTTTATGACTATCCTAAAAAGGGATATCTGTAATTTTTAGGTGGAAAGAATGTTTCTTTTATTGTTCTATTGCTTACCCATCTTAATAAATTCCATATTGAACCAGCTTTGTCATTTGTTCCTGATGCACGGGCACCGCCAAAGGGTTGTTGACCTACAACCGCTCCAGTAGGTTTGTCATTTATATAGAAATTTCCAGCTGCATTCTCTAATTTCTTAGTAGCTGCATCGATGACATAGCGATCGCCACTGAAAATGGCACCAGTTAGGGCATATTCACCAGTTTGATCTACCAAATCTAAAACCGATTCCCAATCTTCGTCTTCAAACACATAAATGGTTATAATTGGACCAAATAATTCAGTACACATGGTTTCGTATAAAGGATTGGTGGTTACAATTACAGTTGGCTCAATAAAATAGCCCTTGGAATCGTCATATCCGCCGCCTATAATTATTTCAGCATCGACATCTTTCCTAGCTTGTTCTATATAACCAGAAAGCTTTGTGAATGCTCTTTTATCAATAACCGCATTAATGAAATTGGAAGGGTCCTCTGGACTCCCCATTTTGAAAGAATTGATATCTTCCAGTATATGCGTTCTAACATCGTTCCATAGACTTTTAGGGATATAGGCTCTTGAAGCCGCACTACATTTTTGACCTTGGTATTCAAAAGCACCTCTTGAAATTGCGGTGGCAACTTCTTGCGCATTTGCTGTTGGGTGTGCCCATATAAAGTCTTTTCCCCCAGTTTCTCCCACAATTCTGGGATACGTTTTATAGTTGTTTATATTATCACCAATAGTTTTCCAAAAACTATTAAATACGGGGGTGGAACCTGTAAAGTGAATTCCAGCAAGATTAGGGCTATTAAGCAAAACATCGGAAATCATACTGGAACTACCAGTTACCATATTTATGACTCCATCGGGCAATCCAGCCTCTTTAAATAGTTCCATAATTACATTGGCCGAGTATATTTGGCTAGATGCAGGTTTCCAGATAACAACGTTGCCCATTAATGCTGCTGAAGCTGGTAAGTTTCCCGCTATTGCGGTAAAATTGAAAGGTGTTATAGCGTACACAAAGCCTTCTAAAGGTCGATACTCCATTCTGTTCCAAACACCAGCAGATGACAATGGCTGATTACTGTATATATCGGACATAAATTGAACGTTGAAACGCAGAAAATCGATAAGTTCACAAGCTGAATCAATTTCGGCTTGGTATACATTTTTAGACTGGGCTATCATTGTCGCTGCATTTAGCCTATATCTATACGGACCAGCCAATAATTCGGCAGCTTTCAAAAAAATTGAAGCTCTTTGTTCCCATGAAATTTTGGCCCATTTCACACGTGCCTCTGCTGCTTTTTGTATAGCTAGTTCTATATGTTGCTTTTCGGCTTGATGATATTGGCCGATGCGATGTTTATTATCATGGGGAGGGTATATCCCTATTGTATTACCAGTTCTTATTTCCCCACCGCCTATATAAAAAGGAATGTCAACTTCTTGGTTGTACATTTCCTTGTAAGCTTCTAATACCAACTGTCTCTCTTCTGAATTGGGAGCATAGCTTTTAACTTTTTCGTTAATCGCTTGAGGAACATTAAAAGATCCTTTAGTCATGATTTTATTATTCTATCTAGATTATTCGTTTAAACTTTTATTACTATTTTACCTTTTTGTTTATTGGAGAGCATGTATTGATAGGCTTCAACCGTATCTTGAAAATCAAAAACTTTATCTACCAATGGTTTAAGCCGTCCTTCCTTAATTCTTTTAAGTACATAATCCGTCCCTTCTTTTAGTTCTTTTCTATCTATAACATGGTTGAACAAGGAATAAGCGTAGAGCGTAGCATTATTTCTTACCAAATCAAGCAATGGAAATGTTGGGAATTCACCGCTTAACAATCCATAAATAGCCGCAGAGCCTCCAAAGGAAAGTAGTGGCATATACTGTTTAATAAATTCGGTATTACCAATGGGATCAAAAGAAAATTTGATTCCTTGGTCCCTCACAATTTCTTTTAGTTTTTCATTTGTGTTTTCCTCATTGGTTACAATTACATGATCTGTTCCAAGTTCGTAAAGAAACTTTTTCTTTGCTTGCGTTCGCGTTGAGCCAATTACAATAGCTCCTGCATCTTTGGCCAATTTTAGTGCGCCTTGTCCGGCAGTACCAGAAGTTGCCGGAATAAAAACGCAATCTCCTTTTTTAACATTTCCCAATTTAAACAGGGCATAATAGGCCGTGAGATATTGCATCCAAAACGAAGTGGCTTCTTCTACTTCATAATTATCGGGAACTTTGGTTAAATACATTTCCGGAACTGTAGCATACTCACCTTGAACGCCATACTTTTGAGTATAAAAAGGAATAGAGGTTACTTTATCGCCTTTTTTGAATTTGGTGACATTGGGACCTACTTCAACAACCTCTCCCGTAGCTTCTGAACCAATGCGAGAAGGAAAAATAGGTTGAGTATAATGCATCCCATTAATAAATAAAATATCTGCTTGGTTTAATGAGAAGGCTTCTACCTTGAACAGAACTTCATCATTTTTTGGTTGTTGTATATCTACATTATCAAACTGTAAGACTTCAGGTCCTCCAATTTTATGGAATCTAATTGCTTTCATACTTTTTGGTTCAAAACATATATAAGCCTTGTATCTTCTAGGACATTACCAGCCTGCAGTTCAAGCGCATTAATGTATACTACAGTTCCTTTTTTGAGATATCCTGCCACTGAGCCATCTTCGTTTAGCATTTCTATACAACCTTCTGTTACAATAGAGACTTCGTTAAATGGATGACGTGAAAATCCTTTCTCAGGGATACGAGAACCCTTTTTTAAGTAGACAGTCCCAAAGGTGGTTAATACTCCAGCATTTTCATGAGTTAATAATTCATTGTTATAATAATCTTTTGGGTCTGGGTATATAATTTCTTTTAATATCATTTTATTAATATTGATGAGTTAATATAGATTTTACCTTTCGGGAAAAACTTCTTTTTTAAACATTATATAAATTAGCTTTGTATCTACTAAAATATACCCTGCATGCCCCTCTCTTTTATTTATCTTAAAAACATCACCAAACTTTAAAACAATCTTCTCTTTTAGTTTGTCTTCAAGAATGCATACTATTTTTACTTCTTAATACCTGGTATAGTCACTATCAAAAGGTATTCGAGCATTTTTTTTTAAAGGTGGCACCAAATTGGAGTTTCCAATCACCTTCATAATGTTTTAGTAATTCCATTAGATAATCTTCTTAGGAACCAGATGGGCAACTAAGTCTCGATAATACCAAAGGAATTATATTCTTCCTTTATTTGACAATTATTCTATTCCCAAAAACAAATTCTTCCTTAAAAAGTCCGAATTGCTCAATATCGGCACATGGAGGTGCTTCACAGCTCCATTTTCTAGAAGGTTTCCATCCAAAATTTCTTTTCAAATACGCGGCTTGTTCGGCTTGTTTTAATGACGCAAGAGAGGGGTCAATAACAGGAACTTGTAATTTTTCTTGAATTTTTTCGTAAAAGCCAAATTCTAATGTGCAACCAAGAATTATTGACTCGGCATGGTCTTCTTTTACCGCCATTTCAGCAGCCTTAAATAATTTACTAGCTGTTATATCATGATCTTTTTGAAATTCGCAAACATTCATTTCTACACTTCTAAAAGAAGCCAAGTGCTCTCCATAACCATATTCTTTAATTGTAGAGTGCATTTCATGCTCCCACTTCGTTTGACCTATGATTACGGAAAACTTATTTGATAATTTTAATGCAATCTCTATCGATGAATGAGAGGGGCCAACAACAACCATGTCCCCGGAAATTTCTCTTGCATCCAATAGAAAAGGGTCATAAAAGCAACCAATAATCAGGGCGTCAAAACCTTCTTTAGAAGCCTGACGGGTTGCCTTAATCAATTCAGTTGCTATCAGAGCATTATATGTTCTGTATTCTAAATTGTCCATTAACCCAACACGTGAGGACATTGAGGTAACATGCACTTCAGTATTGGAAAACTTATTTTCCTTAATCATTTCCGCAAAAATTGTGTCATATGCACTAAATCCGATTGGAGATAGGTACATGATCTTTAATGTGTCTTTCATAATTAATTCTATTTTGGCAATTGTTTTATTTAATCTGTTTAATTCATAATCTGTTCAATTTCACTTATCTCTTTAGGAATGTATTCGCCAATAAGATTGCTTCCGGAACGAGTTATAACATACTCATCTTCAATTCTTACTCCTCCAAAATCTAAGTACGATTCGATAGTGGGGAAATTCAAAAAGGGAGCACATTCCACATTATTCGATTTCCATTCATGGAATAATTCTGGAATAAAATAAATCCCGGGTTCTACAGTAATGGTGAACCCTTCTTTTAGTCTTTTTCCTAGTCTTAATGACTTTAAACCAAATTGTTCAGATTTTAAAACCTCAGTATCATAGCCCACATTATTTTCTCCTAAGCTTTCCATATCGTGGACATCCAAGCCTATCATATGTCCCAATCCGTGAGGAAAAAACAATGCATGAGCCCCAGTAGCTACTGCATCCTTAACATCCCCTTTCATTAAACCCAAATCTTTTAATCCCTCAGCTAATTTGTAACATGCAGCTAAATGAACATCCCTATAAAGCACATTGGGTTCCAGCATTTCTATTGCCCTTTTTTGGGCATCTAGTACAATTTGATAGATTTCTTTTTGTTTTGCACTAAACTTTCCTGAAACAGGAATAGTTCTTGTGATGTCACCTGCATATCCTGAACTTGATAATCCGCCGAAATCACCCAATAGCAGTTGACCTCTTCGAAGCTCATTTGTATAATTAATATTGTGTAAAATTTGACCTTGAATCGAAACTATAGGAGGGTAAGCTGTTCTGCCTCCAGCACTAATTGCCGAACTTTCCAAAGCTCCAACTAAGTCTGACTCCTTTAGACCCGGTTTGGCTTTTGAAATGACTTTTACATGCATTTCTTTTGTGATACCAATAGCTTGTTCTAACTCATCAATTTCTTCAGATGATTTAATTTCTCTCTGAGATACAACAGCATCAATTAGCTCTTTAGAACTGTTCACACTGACTTCCCGGATAGAAAGACCTACAAGGTTTGATAATAATAATGTTGTGGATATGCGATACGGCGGTAAAAAATGGATTTTAGTTATGTTCAAATAATCTTTGATATAATCAGATAGCTTATCAAAGCTTAACACTTTGTAAACACCTACATTATAGGCTTTGCTCCTCAAAGGTTCTTGAGGTCCTATCCAAATAGTATGTTCCAAAGAAACTTCATTTCCAAAAAGTATGGATTCCCCCGTTTCACAATTGAGAACCAAGACCAAATCCGGTAGGTTTATCCCCATATAATAAAGGAACGAGCTGTCCTGAACAAAAAAATAGGTATTAGCCTTAAAATTTCTAGCAGATTCACTATTTCCAGGTAAAACAATAATGCCGCTACCTATTTTTTTGATTAATTCGGATCTTCTATTTACATATGTTTCTTTATCAAAGAACATGGTTACGATACCTTATAAAATTCTTGAGCTTCTTTCTGTGTTATGTACCCATTCTTTATGTCCAATAAAACTTGTTCTCTTGGTCTGTCTTTTGGATTTCCATACCCGCCTCCGGTAGCCGTTACACATCGAACTATATCTCCTTTTTCCAGATAAATGTTGGTTCCTAGGCTATATCTTTCTTTTGTACCATCTTTTCTTATTATCATGAAATAGTTATAGGATCCATCATGTCCGCCTTTCATACCCCACGTTTTTGTTTTTTCCCCTAGAAATGCCGCGGTTACGTGTGCACCATCTGATACAATCTTATAATCTACATACTGGCCATTACCTCCTTGGTATTCTCCATAACCTCCCCCTTCATTATGAAATGCGTATTGATCTACTTGTATACCGTATCTCATTTCTCTAATCTCGATAGGAATGTTGTACGATTCACCGCTACCACAGGACAATTGTCCTCTGTTACCATCATGGTCACAGGAAGCCCCCCATCCTCCAGCAAGAGGCTCTGCCTGAATGTAAAATTGCTTGGTGTCGGGGTGTACACCTGAAATAAATGTGGCACACACAGAACGTAAATGGCCAGCAGGCAGTTTATTGGGAATCAAAGGAGCTAAAATTTTCCATACCAAATCTATGGAGGCAACCATTACTTCATAGTATACCGAAACGGCAGAGGGCGTCTGTGCACTAACGATTGTTCCAGGTTCACAGACTACCTTCATTGGTCTGAATGCTCCTCCATTAGCGTCCATGCGTGGTGTTGTAATAGCCTTAAACAAACTTCTACAGCCTGTGACCAAACCACTAAATGCTAAATTGGTTGCACCTTTTACTTGTGGATGCGACCCGTTGAAATCCGCAATAAATTCTGTGTCTGTTACTGTAATTTTTGCTTTAATTGGAAAAGGTCCCTCCCCAAAACCATTGTCTTCAATTATGCTTTCTCCTTCATAAACCCCGTTCGGAATATCCTTTAAAGCTTCAATACACATACGTTCCCCGTAATCTAAGAAATCGTTTTTGGCTTTTTTGTAGGTATCCAGACCGTATTTTTCAATGATTGATATTACCCTTTTGGCACCGACTTCGGCAGCAGCGATACCGGCAAACAAATCACCCAATGTACTATCAGGCAATCGCACATTAACTTTTATCATATCGATAACAGCAGCATTTAAAACCCCCTCAGATTTTATTTTTATGAATGGGAAGTGCAATCCTTCTTGATAGATTTCAGTAGCCACCGTTGAAACGGAACCTGGGAATGTGCCTCCCAATTCTGTCCAGTGAGCTTTATTAACCGTAAAGGCAACCAATTCACCCTTGTAAAATACAGGATAAACCACGGATACATCTGACAGGTGTGTTCCTCCTCCTGCGTAAGGTGTATTTGCTATAATTACATCACCTTCTTTTAAAGGATTTTTCTCATTATACTTTTCCAATGAAGCCCTAACTACAGAATCTAAAGCTGCCAAAAATGCAGTTACGCCGTTTCCTTGAGCCAATAATTCACCTTTGGAATCAGTAATACCCACGGCGTAGTCAAGTGATTCATATATAATTGGACTCATACTGGTACGTTCCAGTGTTTTGAACATTTCATCTCCAGCAGCTACCAAAGCATCCTGGATTATTTCTAATGTGAACTTTTCCATAATTAGACTTTTTGTAATGTTAAAATTAAATTTCCGTATGCATCAATATTAACCGTATGCATGGGGGTAACCACCGTTGTTGTTGCCTTTTCAGCTATTATTGCTGGCCCTTTTATTGTCATATTGGGCTCTAACAAGTCTCTGTGGTAAAATGGTGTGGTATGTATTCCCAAATCATCAAAGTCTACTTCTTTATTATCGAATATTGCATCTTCAACCTTTTTACCTGTAATATCCATTTGTGGAAAATCTGGCTTTTCAACTTCAACTTCCGCTACTAAATGAAAGTTTACTAATTCAACCATTGCATCTAGTTCAAAGGAATATTGTTTTTTGTGTTCTTTATGGAAAAAATCGATAATGGTTTCTAGCGGTGTATCATAATTAAAATCTGAAAGCAACACTTTTACATAATGCTCTTGACCTACGTAGCGTAAGTCGGTATAATAAGTGAATTTTATATCATCAAGATTATACCCATCCAACTTAAAATTATCAATCGCTTCTTTTTCCATTTCGTTAAATGTGGACTGGATAATATGCCTTTGTTCTTGAACAAGTGTTAATACATTGGTCCTGATATAATCCCTCCTTATATCGGACATCAACATTCCAAAGGCAGAAAAAACACCAGCATGTGGTGGAATTATGAGTTCAGATATTTGTAGTTCCCTAGCTAAATCCGCACCATGCATTGCGCCTCCACCACCAATTACCACCATGGTAAAATCTCTCGGGTCATGCCCCTTATTTATAGATATGAGCTTCAAAGCATTTACCATATTAGCATTAGCTACGCGAATTATTCCTTTTGCTATATCAGTTTTAGAACCTTTTAATGTTTCACATAATGTTTTAGAAGCTTCATTGATGCTATCATAATCTGGCTGCAATTCCCCTCCTAAAAAGTAATCAGGGTGAATTCTACCTGTAATAATATTGGCATCAGTTGTAGTTAAGTTTTTACCACCACGACCATATGCAGCAGGTCCAGGCATTGCTCCAGCACTTTTTGGCCCAACATGCATTTTGCCTCCTTCATCAATCCAAGCAATACTTCCACCTCCATTTCCAATTTCTACAATATCAATTACAGGGGTTTGAATAGGATAGCCAGCTTCAATTCTTGAATGCTCAATTTTATAATTGGTTGTAATTTTTACTTGACCGTTTTCTACCAGGGCACATTTTGCTGTTGTACCACCTATATCCAATACAATTAAATCCTTTTTATTAATTACCTTACCCAAAGCTATAGCACCAAAAACTCCACTGGCAGGACCGGACTCTACCATGGTTATAGGGTTGGCTTTTACATCGTTAATTGATGTAATCCCTCCGTTGGATTGCATGATGTAAGGAGAGTTCTTTAGTCCTTTGTTTTTTAGCTTATTTTCGAGGTTGTTAAGGTATTTTTTTGCTATCGGCAATACATACGCAGATAAAGCAGTTGAACTACTACGCTCATATTCCCTCCATTCACGAGTTACCTGGTAGGAAGCAATAATTTCAACTTCAGGAAACAGTTTCGATAATTCTTCCACCAACTTTATTTCGTGGTCAGGGTTTTTATAAGCATGCAATAAGCATACTGCTATTGCTTCAACATTTTCCTCCTTACAAGATTTAATGATTGAATTCAAATTACTGATATTCAAATTTGTTAAAACCTGACCTTTATAATCCATTCTTTCTTCTACTTCAAATCGCAGATATCTGGGTACAAACGGAGGTTGTTTAATAAAGTTAAAGTTGAATAAATCTGGCCGGTTGCATCTTGCAATTTCCAAAACATCCCTAAATCCTTTTGTTGTAATTAAAGCTGTTTTTGCTCCTTTTCTTTCTGTTAAGGCATTTATTACAACTGTAGTACCATGAGCAAAAAAATCGATTTTGTTTAAATCTATTTTACCCTTAGATATTGTATCTAATATCCCTTCTTCAAAGTTTGAAGGTGTAGTATCCGATTTGGCCACTTTGACTCCAATTGGCTTACCTGATTTTTCGTCAAATTCAAGACACACAAGGTCTGTAAAAGTTCCGCCTATATCTGTTGCGACTCTCATTATTATATTTTTTATTATTAAAAAAGGCCAACTAATGATTAGTGGCCTTACCATGTTAATTTACCTAGAAGGCTAACTAATTCAAAACACTTAATTATTGAAAACTAACAGTTTACATTAAAACCTATATGATATTTCCACACCATATGTTGCTGGTTGGCTAGGTGTTCTAACGTCTCCAATTGGTCCTCCCGTAGGATCACCGTCAAGGACGCTAAACGGCCACCATTCTTGATTATATTGAGTATCAAAAATATTTTTACCCCAAACTGCAAACGAAATATTATTGACACTATAAATCAATTTTGTATTCACTAAAGTGTATGGGTCTTGGAATACATTTTCTTGATCTACACCATATAAATCATCAGCAAACCAGTATTTTTTCCCCTTGTTTTCTACATTCACATTGGCAGATATATTTGAGTTTTCACCGGTATTAAAGTTCCCAAATAGACCAACATAAAAACTACTTTGCGGTGCGAAAGGAATTTTGTTTCCAATTGCTGATTCTTCGAAAGCTTTTGTAATTTCTGTATCTATAAACGAAGCGCCTCCTAGTATGTCAAAGTTTTTAGATAATCTTAGTTTGGTGTCAATTTCAAATCCTGACGCCTTGGATTCCTCAAAATTAATTGTTCCTAGAAATGTTCGAACTCCATCCGATCCAAATCGGTAGACTTGTTGATCTTCAAATACCGTATTGAAGTATGCCAGATTAATTATAAATCTATTGTTCCAAAAACTGTTTTTAAGCCCAACTTCAAAGCTATTTGTAAATTCCGGTCTAATTTCTTTTTCAATACCACTAGCCACAAGCTCTATGGGATTATAACCTCCACTTCTAAACCCCCTACTATAACTAGCATAAAGCATGTTCTCTTTGGCTATTTTGTATGAAGCGGATAACTTTGGTTGAAACGCATTATAGGTTCTTTTGCTTTCTTCTCCGGATACCCCTTCGATATTCTCTAAAGTTTCCCACTCGTTACGAATACCTACTGAAATATTAAACTTGTTACTTATGTCATATTCGAAGAATCCAAATAAACCAATTGAGTTCAACTTGTTGTCGTCGTTGGTGATAACAATTTGGGTGGTATTGGTATAATTTAAATCATTCGGGTCATTATTTTGATATGCATTGGTATCCCAATCAGAATTAATATTTTGATAAAATAGACCTAAATTCCATTTGAATTTTGAAATTGGATTGGATGAGACTAATCTAAGCTCTTCGTTTAGAGTTCTAGAAGCTCTGGTCATATCCTGCGTTGCAGCAGGAATTGGCCCATAATTATCAATAGGAGCAAAGGAGAGATAATCCCCATCATAGAATAAATCAACATCGGAATAAGAAGTATGTGATAACAATTTAAAACCCTTGAATGCTGTTTCGAAAGAAGCTGCTAAAATTGTTGACTTTAGTGTTCCTTCACCCAAAAAATCAGCGTCAGGGTTTCCCCCAAAACTATTAGGGTTAGAGTCTTCAAAATCAGGGTTATTGTTACTTCCAATAAAAGTAATAGCCCCGCTTTTACTATCATTATGCTGGCCAGTAAATGACAGTAAACTACTATTTCCTAGTCTAAATTTTAGTTGACCTCGTATTCCTAAATCCCTACGGAAATCTACTTTTTCGTCCAAGGTTGTGTTATTAATTAACCCATCAAAATTTGAATAATTTACACCTAAACGATAGTAAGACTTGTTATCCTTAATCGACCCAGATATGCTAGACCCTAATTTATAGGCGTTTCCATTTCCATATCCAGCATTTATTTTGCCTTGAAACCCATTTTTTGGTTGCTTTGTAGTTATGATTACAGCCCCACCTATTGCATTTTTACCATAAAACAAACCTTGAGCACCTTTGATTACCTCTATCTGGTCAATATCAAACAGAGTTTGGGTGTTTAAGTCTGCAGAGGCCATATATACTCCATCTATAACTGTTGCAATTGGAGAAGGACCATATCGAATTTGCGGAATTCCTCTAACACTTACCATAACTGTCCCTGGATCCTGTGACTCGCCATATGAAATACCAGGTATTTGAGTCAAAAAGCTTCCAACATCTTCAATACCCGTTACATTAATTTGTTGTGATGTCACTGCAGTTACACTTTCGGGCATAGTTTGTATGGATTCCAGTCTTTTACGAGCCCTACCTTTCACATCTGTAAAACCCTGTACAACCACTTCATCTAGCTGAGCTGCATCTTCCACCAAAACAACATCAATTTTACTTCTTCCATCTATGGGAATTTCTTGAGTTTTAAATCCAAGTGAGGAAAAAATGAGGATTGCTCCTTTGTTGACCGACAACGAGTAATTGCCATCAATGTCAGTGGTGGTTCCATTAGACGTGCCTTTTTCAATAACATTTACAAAAGGCTGAGGGCCATCAGCAGAACTGACAAAACCACTTACAACGATATCCTGTGAAAATGTCATTAGCGGCATAATCAGGACTAAAAGTATTAGTTTGCATTTCATATTTAATTGAGTTATTAGTTCGATTGAGTAAATCTAAATTATTTTAAATTCCATGATTGTATTTCCTAATCTTTTGATTTATTTTTGTAATTCCTAATTAGAAAACAGGAATTATATGGAAAAGTCTGAAAATATAACAAATAAAGGAACTCTAGTGCTTACCAAAGCTGTTTTCAATATACTTTTAGAGAAGATTATTGACCACTTTAGCAGCAAACATAACATCAATTTTCCTAGCTATAAGGAAAATCAATTATATGGTTTTGGAAATTACAATATAGAACTGCCCAATCTAAAAAAAGATCTTGAATCAGTACTTAAAGGATATATCAATGGTAAGTACCTATACAATAAAAACAGGGAAGCTTCAACTGGAAAACCGTTTATTAAAATTAGTAGAGAATACAAATACGTATTCTTTAATTATCTGGGATTCAAAGATATTCATGAATTTATAAACCAAGATTTTTTTACTCCCAGGCAAAAAAGCAAACAGTTAGAACTTTTACATCAAGAAAATAAGGTAGAAGACTATTATTATGTTTGCTATTACTACGGAGAGGATAAAAAGATGAGCAAAGGACAAGTAATTGTCTATAGGCAATGGAAAAACGTTGAAATGAAATACATTTATGAAGATGACTATGGGCAAACAGGGATTTATTCCTTCTTTGGTTCTATAACACATAGTGAAAATTTTGTCTTTTTCGATACGAAATTTTATGTAGGTAGCAAGAAAAACGAAGGCGCCAAGTTCATTTTTTTTATTGGCAAATCTGCTCCTCATGAACGAAATTTTTTAATCGGCACTTATTCAGGGTTCGATAAATATGACAATACTATTGCGGGTAAAATGATATTAAAAAAATCAGATTCCCGAGTAGATATGGAAAAAGAAATATCGAATAAAGAATTTGACCCGATTATTTCCCAAGAATTGAATAAAAAAAGAATTATAGTAGAAAGTGTTATTAGAAAAAGCCCTCTCTTATTTTCGTTAAAAAGCCCGTATGCCCAAGTACTATTTAATGTTTCTGGAAAGTACATATTAGAATTTCACCAAGATAAGAATGCCTATGCAATAAAAATCAACATTGAGAAGCACCATTTGAACATAAAAAGTTTAAACGATTCTTTTATAATAGAGGATGATCAGATTAACTTGATAAATAATGGCCAAATTATAAACATGGATTTTTCCATTAAAGGATTGTTCTATATTCAAAAAGCCTCTATATACATCAATACTTATGACTTATTAGAAGGAAATAATGATACAACTTCTGGAAAGTTCACTGCCGTTGACGTTAATAATGATATAATTTCTGGGATAGTGAGGTTTGAAAAATTAAAAAGCTGATAGGATTTCGCTATATATCTTTTCAAAATTTAATGGCACCTTACAACTATTGGATGTAATTTTTGGTTGAGGACGTCCTTTAAGCATTAATTGAAGTTTAAAGTAGACTTTTCTATCGATACCATCCCCAAAGGCAATGAATTCACCCTGTCTTAGCCGGAAGAATATATCTGCTCTACGCTTGGAAACCTCCTTTTCCCCTTTGGTAATTCTACTCTCTAGAGTGAGCCCTGAACTTTTACTGACGCTCATGGTCGGTTTCTTGACAATCTCAAAAAACCGTTCATAGTATTTGGCCGTGTCCGGGTCATTCACCTTGCCAAAAAATTGATAGGAAAGATTACTTAGTATGGCTTTGCTTGCCTTGTCCCCATACAATAAATCATTTTGAATCTTGTCCTGCATCACGTAAACGGTAGAGATGTCATAACTTCTAAGCGTTGCAGGAATGCGGTGCATATTGGGCAGTTTGATGGTCGGTGCTTCCTCCATCAATAGAAACGAGTGGTTACGGTTGCGGATGCTCGTCTGTTTGATAATGGTATGCAATATTAGCGCAATGACGGGCGAATAGACCGTATCGTATTTCGGATGGTTGACCAAGGAAATGACCACAGGATTTTTGGGATTGTTGATGTCCAAAGGCACTTCATCCTTGGACAACACATAGAACATTTTTTGTGAGCTTATCTTTTTAAAGGCATTGGACAATGAACTTTTTACCCCGGCGGTCTGCTTTTCGGATTCGATACCGTTTATAAAGGCACTGGCCATGTTCCAGGAGGTAAAATCAGATTTAAGAAAAGCCACCAGTTTTTTGGTGCTCATGGTCTGGTAGAGGGCAATGATATGGGGTAGCGTACATAGATCGGGATAGGCAGTCTTCATCTTCCATATTAGTCCCGCCAATAGGCCTTCCACGGCATCGGAAAAGAATTTGTTGCTCCCAGTGTTTTCCGAAAGGTTCTGTTCCAAGAGGTTTTCCATGAGCACTCTGGAAACCTCGTTGACGCTTTCCTCATTGGGCAGGTACTTTGGGGCAATGGGATTCACTCGGTAATGGATCTGGTCAAAGGCTATCGTATAAAATTTGGTTTCACTGTCCTTAAAAAGAGGATAGGCAATTTCGGTAAGTTCAAAATCCTTGTAGTCATGGATGACACCACTAAAATGGTATTTGGCAAAATGCTGCAAAAAATTATAGACTACACTTTCGGTCTTGCCGCTTCCCGCTGAACCGATTATGGATGCGCCACGTCGTATGTTATCGATTTTAAATCTGCCATTCCTTATTTTGAAACGTACCCGGTATTTTTTATCATTTTTGTTCGCGCTCTCGCCGAATACAAAAACATAAATTACTGTACTCAAAAACAGCACTGGAACGATAACAAACAAAACGATATGTGGATAATCCCAACTCATATTCCTATAGAACCTGATTCAATGGCCTTTCCAATTCCCTTCTTAATTCTATTGATAGCCTTATAGGTAAGCTGCACGGTATTCACAGGAATTTTAGGGATGGGAACACCAGTTTTGGACAGCAGTTTATAGGCAAATGCCCTTTCATTGGTGGGTAGCCCTGAAATCATAGAAAAATACTTTTTCGGGTCTTTCAAAAAAGTTTTTCTGGCGGCATAAGTCTCCACATAGTTGCGCTTGTATTTGAACAAGTCATCAAAGGTCTTTTCAGAATTTTTAAAAAAAGTGTCCCTATCGAACCCCCGTTTAACGGTCTTACCATGAAGCTCCACTTCGGAAGCTTTGTGCTTGCTCCCTGGGGATAGGCTGAATCGGTTACTGGCATCCTTGCGGCTGACGATGATATGGACATGGCTCTGGTGTCCCGGTTTGACCATTCCCCGAATGATTCGTTTGCCACCCAATTGGTGAGGGGCTTCTTTTTCCAGCCTCTGTATTTCTTTGTGCAATAGTTTGATGTTACCAGATTTTTCACCTGATGCAATTCCACGTATCTGTTGTTTAAGTTCCAATATCCTTGTGGCATAGGGTTGGTTCTCTCGGATTTCCTTATCGGTGCCCTTAAAGGTACGCTGCCGTTCAACCTTGGCATAATATTTAATATCGTTAACACTAACGGACCTGCCATCAATGTCACGGTGAAACGCTTTGGCATATTGCTTCATGGCTTCCCTTGTGTAGCGTTTGAGGGCTTCGGGGGAATCCTGTATAGCTCTCAGTTCCCTGGCACTTGGGTTGAGCGTAATGGAATAGAACTTGGGTTCGCTCTTTTTGAGCTTGGCCGTGTTCCCATCAATTTCGTTGATAACCTGTTCCGCGGATATTTCATCCCCGTACTGGTTAAAGAAATGTTCCTGTTCTTCCATAATTTTGCCCTCGTTCTCCTTTTCTAGATAGGAAACAAAGTCCGCAGAGCTTTGGGCGTAGTTACCGTCAATCTTCTGTGCTGTAATCGTGATGTACATGTTGCAGTTCGTTTTTAAGTTTATCAAATGATTCCCTGTCCATATCCAGTTTTAAATACCCGGGACCAAAAGCTGATTTTATATAAATGACCTTTTCCATTAGGGAATCCATCTTTTCCTGAACATTGGTCAATTGTTCCTGTAGATTTCCATAGCCGGTTTTATAGAACTCAAGCTCTTCGTTGGCATCCCATAATTTTGGGGTTCCAAAATCAAAGGTTTCTTCCTCTTTTTCCATTTCCGTCATCTCATGGAAAAGGGAGTCCATCATGGTCTTGGTAGGCAGGGTCTGATATTTCTCGATGTTCTTCAGGATGGCTATGACCGCATTGATACGTTTGTTGGTGCGGTTGTTATTGATGCCCAGGTCATCATTGGGCGAAAGGTCGTTCCGTTCAAAAAAATCCATCACGGCCACCAAGGTCAAGGTATGTGAATCCGACACCAAACGGGAAAATTCCCGAAAGCGCAAAGCCACGTCCTTTTTGATACTGATGGCCGAAAAACGGTATTTTTGATAGGTATCTCCCATTTTTACTGTAAAAAATCGCCTGTTTATGGGCGGTCTGGCCGTATTTACTGTAAAAGCCCTTGTTAATCAATTCCTTAAATATTTTCAAATTATTGATTTACAATATTTTACATCTAAATAAATAACCGTAACACCGCAGCGCGTGTTACCCTCTTGCTCTTCGATTTTCGTCCCGCAGGGACAAAAATTTTCAGACGCCCAACCCAAGTTGAGCACCTTATTTTTTATTGGTGAATGGTCATTTAAGGAAAGTCAAATCACCCGATAAACGGATTATTTAATGACCAAAAAATGTTAAAATATAACTTTGTAAATATACTATTTTCAGGTGATTGGACATAAAAAAAGCCCATCATAATAAATGGGCTTGTTTGGTTCAATTTGGTATTCATATTTTGAAAATATACTTATAATTGTATAGATTTAGTATCGCTTCTTCTTCCAATAGGGTCTGGTAGTTTACAATGTGCTTCTTGGCATAGTTCCTTAGTTGTTCCCCAAACCGCTTTTCAATGTCCTTTTTGGACATGGATAACAAACGTTCCTGGGTCTCGTCATCGAGGTTGTTATAATTGAGATGTATCATGGCTCTACAATTTTAGTTATACCAATCCATTGTCCGCAAAGCTGTAGTAACTTCCATTTGGTGTAATAATCAAATGGTCAAGTACCCGAATGTCGAAAAGCTGTGCTGCCCGTTTAATTTTATCGGTCAGCTGTTTGTCCGCTTCACTGGGTTCGGTCTTATAGCTCGGATGGTTGTGGGCAAGCAAAATCCCCACGGAAAGGGTCTTCAGCACAATGGCAAACAGGATGCGCATATCTACCAATGTACCCGTAATGCCCCCGGTAGATAAAGGATAAATCCCTTTGACCTTATTGGAGTTGTTCAACAATAGGATTTTAAAGGTTTCGTGCAGCCCTATGGTATTTTTGTCCCAAGTGTCAAAAAGCAATTTGGCAGCATGCTCTGAACTTTTGATAGGTTCGGATTTCAATGTCCCGATTTTCTCTCGGTAACTTATCTGTATTTCGTTAACTTTGTTCTTCATTGTTTTAACTTTTATAGTGAATGATGAAAAAGAGGGTGCTACTTTCCACGGGAACACCCTCTTTACTTTTTTACTTGTTGCCCATCAATAGGATTTCATCGGCTACCACTTCGGTAACATAGCGTTGGTTGCCATCGTCCATGGTATAGATTCGGGTCTTTAATTTGCCCACGATACCGATTTCCTTGCCTTTGTCCACAAACTTTTCGACAATGTCGGCTACCTTGCCCCAAGCGACAACGGTATGCCAATTGGTATCGTTCTGTTTCTCGCCCTTGCCGTCTTTGTAGTTCTCATTGGTCGCCAATGAGAAACGGGCAACTTTCTTTCCGCTTTCAAGGTTCGTAATGGTTGGTTCCTGCCCAACGTTCCCGATTAACTGTACATGATTTTTGATAGTACTCATAATAAATTGTTTTAAAAGCCTGCCTTGTTTCGGCAGACGGGGTTAATAAATCCCCTTTGGATTTCATTTCAATTGAATTTTAAGGGGTGTTTGTTTGATTTCTTGCGTGCATGGCACCAATGGATAAAGTGGGTTTTGTCAAGACTTTCGGGGAACAAATCAGGAGGGTCTGCAACGTAGTTTTTACCGAAGGGCTAAAAACAAGGCAGTGGAAACCTTATTTTTCAATGAAACCTGCTATGGTCTTGACAAGTTCCATAAGAGTATTAGCAATTCTTTTAAAGCCGTTCGTGATTTGAGCGTACCGGTAGTTAAGCGAAATGAGCGATCGGGTTTAATCTAGAATTGGTTATACTGTGCCCGTTTTTCGATGCCCCGAAAAACGATAAAGGCTTTATCCGTTATAAACCCCTTAAAATGTACAGGGCAGAGCTAGGTTTTAGGGATTATCGAGCAAAGGCCCAAGTAGGCTTTGCCGAAAATCCTGTGAAGAAAACCGAAGCTGTGACCTTCCGATTATAAAAGCGCACTTGCCCCAATCCGCGTAGTGGCAAGTAGAACGATTCGTTCCAGTGTACGGAACGGGAGAAGCATAACGGGAGCAACGGGGGATTGGGGCGTGTCCAAGACCTTGTTTTAGTGCAGCTCTTTTTCCGGAATGCAGTGCAACGAAATAAAGGGAAATGTACCAAACGGAATAAGGGACTTGAGGTCTTATAATGCCTACCCATTTAAGGCCAGAAATGATTATGAGGCTAAAATCGATAGTATAAATGAGAGATAATTTTATCTTTGAGAATTATCAATCTTTAGATGAAAAAAGTTGATTTTCAAGAATATAAAGCAAACTTAATATCGCTCGGGATACCGGAAGAAGAAATTTACGATTTCACCGGCGACGTAATTGAATCATTTTATCAGCGTTACTTTGACTGGTGTGTTGATAATATTATTGAGTACAGTCCAATATTTGGTGTCGAGCCTGCCTATTTTTATTTTTGGGATACTTATAGAATAAATGCAGTAGCTGGGAAAGGTAAGAGTGCATATAGGATTAGGTTTTCAAAACCTTATATGGAGGCCTTATATGGAAAGTTGGGTAGAAAGGGACAGTTTTTTGATAAAACCGATTGGGTCGCTTTTAAAAACCTTCAAAATATTACGCCAAATAGTCTTGAATTTTTGATGTTCCAAGCATCTACGATTTTTACATTCTATCATGAATTTGCACATTTGGTTCAGTACAAGGATAAAGTGTTTTCAATGAATGAACATTCGACTGACGATACATATTCCTATGAAAAGCATGTATTTGAGTATGATGCTGATTTGAATGGGTGTCAATTTGTTAGTGTTTATTTTCAGCAGTTTTTTCAGGAACAAATACCTGAGCCTTATCAGACCGATAATAATTATAAACGCCTAATGTATCTTGGTATTTCAAGCATCCTTATTACTCAGTTACTTTTTTTATACGGTAAAATATATCCGTTTCAGCCAGAAAATTTAGATACAGATTTCTATACAAGAGAAAAGTCTCATCCTCATACTTTGGTAAGGGCAAAATATATAATTGAGCATTATGTAAATGTTGCAAAAGCAAATGGTGTAAAAATTGACTTTGGAGATACAACGAGGAACGTTACGATTATTTGCAATGAATTTTTCAAAGACTCTGGGTTATTTAAAAACTTCATTGAAGGATTTCAAAACCATTTCGATGAAATAAATGCCTATGCCCTAGACCTCTATATAGGACAAAGAAATAATAGCAATTGCATTAAACATAAAATAAAGCTTTTCGGTTTTAACTCAGAGGGCTAAAGGTTTTAGCTAAAACAGGGTGATTGTAATTGGGCATTGTATGAAATTAGCTTAAAAGAAGATAATTCATTCGAATCAAGGGTTGAATTTCCATAAATATTGAAAATCAATTCTATGCATTTTTTATAATTGAAAAATGATAAAATATGCCTTTACAACCTATTGAAAATCAATACTGGTTTTCAACCCTTGATTCGCATAATTCAATAATTGCAAAGTTTTTAGAGGTATAACCGAGATTTCACACTAAAATTTATGAATAAAAAGAAAAGCCTGCTCTTTTTGGAGCAGGCTTTCACATTTGAAGGAATTTCAAGCATTAAAGTTCAAATTGTACAATCTGCTGTTCGATTTCCGATTTACGTTGTTCCAAGGTGGACTGTAAGTGGGTCGTGACCAACTTTATCAGATTGGAGTTGGTGGTCTTGAATTCCAGGTTACGTGAGTCCCTGATATAAAAGGAACTTGAACCGTCCTGGTTATAATTGAACTTGGTCAGTTCGTTGAGGGTTTCCGTTAACCGTTCACGTTGTGTGGCCAATCCCCTGAGCTTCTCGAACTTCTGGATGCGGTCGTCTAAGTTGATAACGGGCTTTTTAGCCGTTACTTTCTTTTCAGGTACTACTGTTTTTCCAATGGCCTCACTGGTCAACTTGTCCTGTACTTCCTTTTTAACGGTTGCATTTTGTCTTTTTGCGATTCCGTTCGACTTTGCTTTTGTTTCCATGATAATGAAATTTTTAGTTAAACAATATTTGAGGGCAACACAAACGGAAGACAAAATTTTGGAGCGGAAAGGAAACGGAATAAACGGCAGAGGGAAAAGAAGTGGCTTTATGCCGTCCCTTTTCCGAGAAATATTTTGCGACGTTTAGCTTTCGGGAATATTGTATGAATATATACCATTCTCTTTTTCATAGTAGTACAGAATATTCACACTTAAACTATTTTCAAATGGTCGAATTCTGTTGCCTTGTATTCCAATTTCTTTCTTGAACGCTTAAGTTTTTCCTTCAATTGGGCCATGTCCTTGCTGATTTTCTTTTCAATGACCCTGGCATATTTTTGGGTCGTTGATAATTTTGTGTGGCCTAACATTTTTGAGACCGTTTCTATGGGAACATCGTTCAAAAGGGCTATCGTAGTGGCAAAGGTATGTCGCGCTACATGGAAAGTTAGGTTTTTCTCTATCTTACAGAGCTTGGCTATTTTCTTTAGGTATTGATTGATTTTTTGGTCACTGAATACCCGTAAAAGCGAATGGCCGTTTTCTTCACATGGATAATCGGCATATTTCTCCAGAATTTCCTTGGCTTCATCCAATAAAGGCAACTTTACGGGGGTATTGGACTTTTGCCTTCTGACCATTATCCATTGTTCCCCATCTACACCTGTAACAATATCATTTTTACTTAGGTTCTTTACTTCTATATAGCATAGCCCTGTATAGCATGAAAAAATGAATATATCCCTTACCAAGCGCATACTTTCAAGTGATATCGATAGATTGGTCATTGTGTCGAGTTCGTCCCGCTCTAAAAAGGGGCAATCAAATTCCTCGTACTTCAATTGGTACAGGGCGAATGGGTCGGCTTTAAGCCAGCCGTGTTTCAACGCCAATGTTGTAAACTTCTGTAAACGCTCCAAATGCTTCATGATACCGTTGTTGTTCAATGGCTGGGATTTTCTCAAAGGTGGGCAACAGCGGAGGTAGTCCTCGAAATTGACTATAAAGGAATAATCCATTTGCGCTAAGTAAACATCGTCAACCTTGAATTCCTTTTTAATAAAGCGGTCAACATATTTCTCCGTAGCACGATAGTTTTTGGCGGTTCCAGGAGCCAATTTTTTAAGTTCGTTTTCCCTATGGTAGCGCATAAGGTCCTTACAGGTCAAAATTGCCCTGTCTTTTCCCAAATATCTCAATTTGACCGTCTGGGCCGTAATGGGCCTACCTTCGTCCTTAAGCTGTTTATAAGCTTTCTTGATGCTGGAGTTTATTTCGTCCAGGGCATCGTTGATGCTCTTCGCATTTGTTGCCCTTGTCCTTACGCGGTTTGCCTTATCGCACCAATTGTTTTCCAAAACGGATTCTTTGGCACTAATATCAACGGGCATACTATCTATCCAGATACGTGCATAGATGGGAGTAGTTCCGTCCCTTTTGATTGATGCTTTTTTCAACCAAAAATGGACATTGAATGTGTGTGTTGTTGTCATCACTTTCGTTTAGGTTAAACATTTCCTTGAACGAAAGCCAAATCGCCTCGAAAGTCAAATACGGGCTGTGAACTGTAAATTTAGGAATTTCTTTCCTAAAAAATAGGACACGAAATAGGACACTAACGGATATGCCTTCAAATGGCAATAAAAAAAACCAGTAAAAATGTATTTTACTGGTTTTCATTAATTTACGTATTAAATGATTTTATTTAATACCCTATTTGTCGGGGTGGCAGTTTTAACCAATCCTTTGAAACCCCTTATGTTTCCAGAGTTTTTTCTTGACCATCCAAAAAAGGACACCTCATAGGACACCCTCGTGTGATTTTTGGACTTTCAATAATAAATATAGTGATCTACGGGTTAATCGACTCAAATCTCATTTTAATTGAAAACAAAAGATAAAAAATCAACCATATACTTGGTTCAATATTAGAAGAAAAACATCGCTTTATTGAACTTTTAAAATTATGTTATGGTTTTTTGATAAGCACGAGTGTAAACCATTGAACAAAGTTTGAACCTTAAATTGAATGACCTCTGAAAGGGAAGAATTTCACATAAGAATATCTATCTGGATAAAGTTTCGAATACCAAAGAAGTACGGAAGAGCTAAGGCCTGCTTTTAAAATATGTGAGGAAGGAGATACTATTGTTGTCTATAAGCTAGACCGAATAGACAGAAGTCTTTCGCATTTGACCAAACTTATTGAGTATTTTGAAATGAAGGAAAACCCATTCAATTCACAAACCCCTTCTGATAGTTCCTATAGTCTCCAAAGTGGTTTTTACCTTGTTTTCCAATGCAGCATAATCCCCGTTGACCAAGATATCTTTGGAAATCAATTTTGAACCCATGCCCACACAGCTTACCCCTGCCTCGAACCAAGCCCGTAGGTTTGTCTCTTCCGTACTGACCCCTCCTGTGGGCATAACACTTGTCCATGGCTGGGGTCCTTTGATTGCTTTCACAAAACCTGGACCGTAGGTGGACCCGGGAAAAAGCTTGATGAGTTCACAGCCCAATTCTTCCGCCTTGTTGATTTCGGTCAACGTACCGCAGCCCGGAGACCAAAGTACTTTCCTTCGATTACAGACTATGGCGATGTCTTCCCTTAAAGAGGGCGTTACCACAAAGTTCGCCCCCATTTGCAGATACATCGATGCTGCAGCTGCATCCGTAATGGACCCAACGCCCATAATCATACCTGGAAGTTGTTCCAATGCATATTTGTTGAGCTCCGAGAAAACTTCAAAGGCAAAATCGCCACGCGCGGTAAATTCCATCAACCGGGCCCCACCATCATAGCATGCCATGAGCACCTTCTTACCCACTGCTATATCGGAATGATAAAACAAAGGAACCATTCCCGTTTCTTGCATCATCAGTACTACTTCCAATCTTGTATACCTTGCCATAACCTTTTGTTTTTAACCATGGGGCCGAATCATCCGGCCCCATGTGATTAAAAAAACTAAACCAACCCGACCATCTATCGGGACACTCTTCCAGAAGCATCACCCCCCATTAACTTTTCAACTTCCGCAACGGTGGCCAAGTTGGCATCCCCTTTTATGGTATGCTTCAAACAGGAGGCCGCCACGGCAAAGTCCAAGCCTTTTTGGTCCTCCCCTGACCAGTTCATTAAGCCATAGATAAGCCCTCCCATAAAGGAGTCTCCCCCACCGACACGGTCTACGATGTGCGTGATCTGGTATTCTCGGGAGGTGTACATGGTACTTCCATCGTACAGTACACCCGCCCATGTGTTGTGCGAGGCTGACAAGGAGCCACGTAGGGTCGTGATGACCTTTTTGGCATTTGGAAATCTTTTCATCATCTGTTGGCACACTGATAGAAAAGCATCGGCCTTTACATGTTCTCCCTGCGTGGTAATATCCAGTCCCTCTGGTTTGATACCGAAGTGTTTTTCCGCGTCCTCTTCGTTGCCCAAAACAATATCACAATAGGAAGTAAGTTCTGACATAATCTCCTCTCGTTTGGCATCATCGCAGTATTTCCAAAGCTTGGCACGGTAGTTCAGGTCCGTGGATACAGTAACACCGTGTTCTTTTGCGCTTTTTACCGCTTCGATACAGGCATCTGCCGCTCCTTGGGAGATGGCCGGCGTGATCCCCGTCCAGTGGAACCATTCCACATCCTTGAAGACACTGTCCCAATCCACCATTCCGGGACCTATTTCTGCCATGGCGGAGTGTGCCCGATCGTAGACCACCTTGCTACCCCTACTAACCGCACCGGTCTCCAAAAAATAGATACCCAAGCGATCCCCACCATAAATGATATTGTCGGTACCGACACCACGTTTTCGCATCTCCATCAGGGCACATTCCCCAATATCGTTCTTCGGCAAGCGTGTCACAAAGTCGACGGGCATCCCGTAATTGGCAAGAGATAACGCCACATTCGACTCCCCTCCCCCATAGACCACATCAAAACTGTTGGCCTGTGAGAACCTCAGAAAGCCCGGAGGCGCCAACCTCAACATGATTTCACCAAAGGTCACTACTTTTTTCATTTCTGATTTTTATTTTTAAAGTTTCGTAATAATTATTTTTCAAAAACATTCCTTGTACCTACTACAGCGTAGTGGGACTCATAAAGCCATTAAAACTTGTCATGAAATTAAATCACGAAGGTTTAGTTTAATGTTACAATCCCTGCTCATCTAAAAACTTATGGATTTCCACCATTATCCTTTCTTTATCCTTTTCTTTGAATTTTCCATGTCCTCCTTCAGGTATTGTTATAAACTTTGAATTTACCCCATGAGCTTGTAACTTTTCAAATAGTTTTTGGGACTGGATGTATGGAACAATTGGATCTGCATCCCCATGAACGATAAAAATCGGAGGGCTTTTTGCGTCCACCAAAGTAATGGGAGACAACGATTCTGCAAAAGCAACATTTTCCGATTCAGAACCAAGCCATTTTTTTACGGAAGAGGCAAACATAACCGGCCTTAAATCCGATACACCATACTTGTCTATAATAGCCCTGATTTTGACTGCCTCCCTTTCTCCACAATGGTCATCAAACAAAGAATTATTTTCAGATAAGCCTCCCATTAAGGCCAAATGTCCTCCTGCTGATGCTCCCATAAGAACAATTTTATCAGTATCGATATTCAGTTCTTCCGCATTGCTTATCAAATAGGACATTGCACAGCGAATATCCTCCACAGCTGCTGGTGCCTTGGCTTCGGACTCCAAACGATATTCCACATTTGCCACAGCCATTCCCTTTTTAAAGAAAGAACCAAACCCACGTTGGGATTCCTTTTTGCCATGGTTCCATCCTCCACCGTGTATATTGATGATCACAGGAGTTGGTTCGTCGTTGTTCGTTGGATAGTAAAAATCCAGTTTTCCATTCCACGAAGCAGTTTCGGCATATATGATATCTAATTTTGCTTGATAATTCCGGGGCAGTTCCACTTTCTTAAACTCTTGCCCCTTGCAAGCAAAGGTTACCGTCAGTACTCCCATTAAAATAAGTCGGATACAGTTACAATTTTTAACACTAATGTTTAAAGTCATCATAGAATTGAATATTTACCAGATAGTAGTAGGTTTTTAAAATTAGCTAAAAGCCAACCCTCCATTGATGTCCACATTGTTTCCAGTTATGAATGATGCTTCGGAGGAAGCCAAATAAGCTACCAAATCCGCTACCTCAGACGCATTCCCTTCTCTTTTCAGAGGTGTAGATCCTGCAACTTTTGCACGAACTTCATCCTTAGTAAAATCATCATGAAACTTCGTGGCAATCATTCCGGGGCACAGTGCATTTACCCGTATGCCCTGGGGACCAAATTCTTTGGCCATGGCCCTGGTAAATGTCATAACAGCACCTTTGGATGCGGCATATAAGGATGCTCCAGGACCTCCCCCATCCCGTCCAGCTTGAGAAGCAAAATTGACTATACTACCTCCTTCTACCATCATGGTTTTAAAGGTTTGTGTTACGAAAACGCAAGATTTAAAATTGACATCCATCAAAAGATCATAGAATTTCTCATCGATTTGATCAATGGTTTTCCGTGCAAACAATCCACCTGCTACATTTACCAAAATGTCCACTTTGTCCCCAAAGGCTTCTTTTGTTTTTGATGCCAGATTTTCCAAATCCGACAAACTTGTTGCATCGGCATATACGGCAATGGCATCCCCACCGTTGTTTTTTATCATTTTTACAGTGTCGTTGGCATCGCCCCTGTTTTCAAAATAGTTTACCACCACTTTGGCTCCATTCTTTGCCAGCTTCAACGATACTGCACGGCCGATATCTCTGGCACCTCCAGTAACAACAGCTACTTTTCCTTTTAAATCACTCATTATTGAAATTTTATTTTTATTGATTCTTTATTTCTACAGGTCCTATTTCTTTACATAGCTTAAAGACAGCAAACACTCCTAATGGAACAAATGCAGCTATGATTACAAAAGCTGGTGTATACGATGTTTTTGTTATGATAGGTATCAAAAAATTCATGATGATAACCGATAAAATCCCAACTGTACCACCAAGCCCAGCCAGTGTTCCAACAGATTTTCCACTAAATAGATCACTGGGCATGGTTTGGATATTGGATATGGCAAATTGAAACCCAAACAATACCACCGCAACAATAATCACAAATTTGGTAGGGCCATCTGCGAAGAGAATGGTAGAGACCAATCCCAAGAACATCAAAAGGCCTCCCATCCAAATGGTTCTTTTTCTAGCTTTGTCAACCGATTGTCCCATGGCCACCCACCTTTCGGTAAGGACACCACCAGAAATACTGCCCACAGCAGCACCAACAAAGGGAACCCATGCAAACATTCCTATTTCCTTTACATTAAAACCATAAGTGTTCTGTAAGTAAATGGGCATCCAGCCCACAAAAAGCCACCAAATGGGCTCAAGAAAAAAGCGCGATGCCAGTATTGCCCAAGATTCCTTGTATGAAAGGATTTGCAATATTCCCAAACCTTTTCCCTCTTGGTCCTTATGTCTGCCCAAATGTCGTCCAGAGATAATGTATTTCTTTTCCTTTTGAGTAATCCATGGATGGTCCTTGGGTCTCTTTTTATTGAAAACAATCCATGGAATAATCCATAAAATACCTGCCGAACCTATGATTATAAATGTAGTACGCCATCCAAACCCCAAATACAAAAACGCTATTAATGGAGGCGCCACTACGGAACCCAATGAGGCTCCTGCATTGAAGATACCTTGACCTATGGCCCTGTCCTTTACAGGAAACCACTCAGCATTGCTTTTTACGGCTCCCGGCCAATTACCTGCCTCTGAAACACCCAATAGTATCCTAAAAAAACTGATGGACATCACTCCCCTACCAAAGGTATGCATCAAGGATGCCAACGACCACACAAAAATGGATATGACATAGCCCAGTTTCGTACCCACCTTATCATACATCTTTCCCGAAACCGACTGTCCAAGGGCATAGGCCACCATGAATACATTGAGAATTATGGCATAATCGGATTCACTCATTCCCAACTCTTCGGAAATGCCCGGCCACATGATCGCGAGCGCAGACCTATCTATGTAGTTGATTATTGTGGCCAAGGCGATTAAACCAATGATCCACCATCTAAGACCTTTAACTTTCATTGTCTTGTTTTAAAGCTAAAGGGATTTCAGAAGATTTTCTTGCCCATTCATGGCAATATTGTGCCATCTTGCCAAGATATTTGCATCTTGTGCAATTGGTAAAATCCCTCTCGCTTGATTCTTATTTTTAACAGAACTGTGACAACCCGTGCAGATTGCCCCGATCCTTAAATACTTTTATTGTAACAGAACTGATATAAGTCCTTAAAATGCTCTTTCATTTTTTCTTTGGCCAATTGTGGGTTTTGCTCTTTGATGGCCTCATAAATGGCCCTGTGTTCTTGGATTCCCAAAAATGCCCTGTTCTTATCACAGACATGATACTTTTCGAAATTGTTGATGATTCCGGGAGTTATTACCAGCATCAGCGTGTTTATGGTACTGTTACCACTGGCCCTGGCAATGGCTAGATGAAAAAGTAAATCCTCTTCTACTGCACTTTTCCCATCAACCACCTTGGATTCGTATGCATTTAAGGCTTCTTTTATTTCCTCCAAATTTTCATCTGTTCGCCTAAGAGCAGCAAGCCTACAGGTTTTTAACTCCAGTAAAATCCGAGTTTCCACCAATGATTTGAAATCGGGCTCCTGAAGTCTCAATATATCCTCCATCATCCCGTTCATGGCCACTTGGCCAATATCTGCGACAAAAGTGCCGCTTTGTGGCTTTGACTTTAACAAACCATAAAACTCCAGTGTTTGGATCGCTTCCCGAACATTGCTTCTACTCACACCGAACTTATCAGACAACATACGTTCGGAAGGCAACTTATCACCTGGTTCCAAATTTTTGTAATTAATCAAATCCCGAATCTTTGATATGATCTCATTTTGAATTTTTTGATTCTCGTTCTTTGCTATAACATCTAATTTCATTGGGCTCTTAAAGTTTAAAAAACTGGTTAACCAGATTGGTATGTCAAATTTAATAAATTATATTATTTCTTTTCCAAATAGTCTGGTCCGTTTTTCGGGTTTTGCCATTGCCCTTTTATTGATGGACAATGACCCCTCTTTAAATTAACCAACTCAGAATACTTTCAAAGTTCTGAAACTGTAATTATTTATCCTCCAATTACCTTTGGTTCCATTCATACCATCAACAATCATTTTCTGCTCTTTGTGACTTATTCCACATGTTCTATCATTATATCGTCCACCCTGCCTTCTGCAATATTGTTACTATCCAACCATATTGCCACTGTATCCGATGCTCCGGGATTAAAGAGTAGCGTGAGTTTGGTATAATCAAACGTACTGGTTTGATCGTCTCCCAAAACGGATGCAATGATGGCATCCTCTGCTTCGGAAGCATCTTCAATGGTGTTACCAAGCACGGCCAAGCGTATGTGCCCGCCTGCAGGAGCTGACGCCAGTGTATAATAGAGCGTTATCCTATAATCGGCATTTGGGGTCACCGTAAGCTCTTGATAAGCTACACTTTCAGCTCCCATATAAATCCTTGCGGCTTGATCGCCTGTTCGCACTACACTTGTACTTAGTCCAATGTTGTTGGCACCGGCTATTGCCCATGCATCATTTCCATCTCCTGCTCCCCCTTCCAAGGTCCCTGCCTCGAATCCAGCTTCCAGAATCTCAGGAATGAAAATAACAGGTCCTTCCGGTTCCTTTACGCTTATGCTCTTGGTTTGTACACTTTCCACGCCCAATTTGTCAGAAGCGGTAAGGCTTACCTCAAAATCCCCTTCTTGCGAGAATGTATGTTCCGGTTCGTTTTCAGTGGAAGTGTTCCCATCTCCAAAATCCCAGATAAAATCTGTGGCACTGGATGATAGATTCGAAAAGGAATACGTTAAGTAATCATTGTTGCTCTCACTAAAATCAAAATTAGCCTCGGGAAGTGTAAGGTCTTCTATAGAACCTTCCAAGGGCAATATGTTTTCCTCACAAGAGTAGACCATGGCCACCAAAAACAATGGCATTAGATTTGCCCAATGGTTCACGAATATTTTTTTATATAACATCTTTCTTCTTTTTTTAAATTTCATCAATACCCTGGATTCTGTTCCAAAAGTCCTTTGCTTAGGTTAATCTCACTACTTGGAATTGGAAGCAGGAGAGTGGTAGAGGTAAAATTGTAGCCATTCTCGGTTGCATAGGCCGATAGTACATTTTGTGCCTCTCCCAGACGCAGCAAGTCAAAAAAGCGCTGGTTCTCAAAAGCCAGTTCTACCCTTCTTTCATTTAATAGGTCTTCTTTGGTTATGGTCGCTACCGTTGTTGTGATGCCTGCCCTATTCCTAACTTCCTGAAAAGAGGCAATGGCATTAGAGCTTGTTGTGGCCTCGGCACCGGCCAAAATGGCTTCCACGTGCATTAGCAGTACATCCGCGTAGCGCAATACGATCCAATCATTTCCTGCCAATCTAGGATCACTGGCAATTGGGGCTATCCCCAAGTTTTCGTCCCCGTTTGGAATATATTTGGCGACCTGATATTCAGAAGGTTGGATAACGTCTTGACGAATTGAATATAGCGTCCTATCCCCTCCATATTGATCAAATGCATCACGCATTTCTTTCGTAACATAATTTACTCCAGCAGTATACCCAACAGCATTTAACCATTCCGAAGAAAACCCTTGACTATCTTTGATAAGATCTGGTTCATAGCCTACTGCGAAAATCACTTCATCATTGCCTTCATTATAAAAAACATCTTTGAAATTGCTTTCCAGTGAAAATCCTCTTGCCGGTTTCATTATTGATTCACACAAGGTCTGTGCTTGGCTGTATTCACCAATGGTAAGGTAAACTTTTGCCAACAATGCTTCAGCAGCGGCTTTGGAAGCTCTATTCTTATAGCCATCTCCAAGATTGGCCACTGCAGACAAAAGATCTTCCTCAATGAAATCATATATGATCGAGGATTCGATTCTTGTATAGGAAATCTCGGTATCCAATGGAGCGATCACTTTATCCACCAAGGGTACATCCCCATAAAGTCGAACCAAATTAAAATAGGCATACGCCCGTACAAACTTAGCCTCACCTTCGAACCTTGCCCTGTTGGCATCCGATGCCACCCCTAAATTGTCGAGAAGAACATTGGCCCTGTAGATTATATTGTACATGCTCCTGTAATAATCTGCTACTATACCATTGGTTGCCCTAATGTTATAGTTAACGAACTGTGCTTGATCGGCGTCGGAATCGACAGCTCCTTTGCCCCTGGTATTATCGGTGCGCATTTCCGTTACATAGAACTCATATTGAATGGAATGGTTAGAAGAAGTGCTCCTATCGTTCGTTCCCTGAATTCCATCGTACATGTTCAAAATTCCCGACTCCAATTCTTCATCTGTCTTAAAATATCCTTCCTCACTGACCGCAGAAGTGGGTTGCGGCTCCAAAAAATCCTTACTACAAGAAATTGCAGTAAAAATGAAAACCATTGGTATTATTATTTTTAAAAACTTCATGATTGTGCTGTTTATTTAAAATTCCAAGTTAAGCCCTAGGGATATGGTGCTAAATATGGGCGACCCTCCCAATTGATAACCATAGGTCGTTGCACTGGTCCTTCTTATTGATTCTGGATTGAACCCCGTGTAGTCATCTTCCGTCAAATACATGAGGTTCTGTCCAGATGCGTAAATTCTTGCCCTTGTAAAGACCTTGGTCCTCTTCAAAAAATCCCTTGGAAAATTGTACCCGATGTTTACATTCCGCAAAGCGACATACGAGGCATCTTGGATGATGCTATTGGTAAATATTTTTTCCCTGATAAAACCTTGATTTGGAGTTGTAGCAGGGTCATATTGCTGAGTACTGTTAAAATGATTGAACAAATATTGATCTGCCATATTCCTGACCTGGGCTCCGTGACTACCTTGAAACATAAAGGAGAAATCAAAATTCCCAATTTTGACATCGTTGGTGACGCTCCATAACAAATCCGGATATGGGTTGCCCAATATGGTCCTGTCATCATTATCTATCAACCCATCACCGTTCAAATCTTTGACGTATACTCCACTTGCCTGAGCGCCAACGGGGTGATATGGATATAGGATGTGTTCTGGAGAAATCTCTTCATCGACCACCCAGCCATAAAACGATGATATGGGTTCTCCTTCCAGATTGATCCATTCTGCAGCTCTTTTTGAATCCACCGACAAAATTTGACCATCTGAATCCGCAAAATCCACCAAGGTATTCTTGTTCTTAGATCCAATAATGGTTGTGGACCAGCTAAAATCCGAGCTTATTATATTTCTTGTAGTGAGTTCAAGTTCATACCCCTCGTTTCTAACTTCCCCCAGATTGACAAGGGCATTGCTAAAACCAGTTGTCGTTGAGACTGGATTGTATAGAATCAGCTTATCACTCTCTTTATTATAATACTCGAACGAACCCGCAATTCTATTTCCGAAGAAACCAAAATCCACCCCAGGATTAATCTCCTTGGTTCGTTCCCATTGCAAATCCGGATTGGCAATGTTGACAGGGTTAAAGGCGGACACCAAACTTCCGCCAACCACAGCAGTGGAAGGCTCCAATAGAGCCAAATAAGGATAATTATCGATAAGACTACTCCCGGTATTGAAGGATTCATTGCCGGTAATACCATAACTGAACCTAAATTTTAGGTTACTTATGACATCGCTGTTTCTCAAAAAGTTTTCCCTAGCCACATTCCATCCTACGGACGCTGCTGGAAAGAACCCATATTTATTGTTTGGTCCCAAGGCTGAATTACCATCACGCCTTAAGCTCAGGGACAGCAAATACTTATCCTTATATGCATAGTTCAATCGGCCAAAAAGGGAAAACAATCTTTTTTCATATTCTTCCGATTGTGCCAACGAAATCGTGGTTGCTGCCGTAATGGTTTGAAGCAGATCTGAATCATATCCAGTTCCCCGTACAGATTCATATTCGGTGTCCCATGTCTCTGAAGAAACCCCAGCAACAGCGGTTACTTCATGATTATTGAACATTTTGTTGAAGGTAAGATAGTTCTGTGTCGTCAAATGAAGGACATTTTGCGAGCTGATGTCCAATTGAGCGGCCGCAGCTCCATTTCTACTGGCCTGAACACCCTGCCATCTTCTATTTTTTGCATTTTGAAAGTCTCCGGAAAAGACCGTTTTAAAACTCAGGTCCTTGGTGATATTGAACTGTCCATATACAGTTCCATATACCTTGAACCTATCCTCGGTTCTATCCCTTTCCAGGATTTTTGCTGCGGGATTTGTATTTGAGGTACTACTGATACTTACTGAACTTCCATTACCATAAAGATCATAATCATCAAAATGGCGCTGCACCGCATAATCCCCTATTTGCACATCAGGGTAAACATCCCTGTTCACGTACTGGATTGTATTGGCATCATGATATATGGGCAGCCATGGAGCCTGTCTTAAAATATCGTGTGTAGAACCATCAAACCTATCCTTATATGTGAATGTCGGTGTAATGTTGGCACCAAAGGAAAATAGGTCACTGACTTTTGTATCAATTTTCAGGGTAAGGTTATATTTTTTAAAATCATCCTTCAGCAATACCCCCTCATCATGGGTATAATTGCCTGAAATACTAAATTTGGTGTTCTTGCTCCCACCTCTGGCCCCTATGGAATGGCTCGTGATTATCCCTCCTGTAAAAATGATGTCCTGCCAATCCTCATCTATGCCAATTTGTTGTTTGTACTTTGTTCTATCCGATAGGGAACCGGTCGCCACAAGCTCGGCTTGGGCCGATTCATTTACAGAAAAGTAATAGGCATCACTTTGCCTGGCCCTTTTGTACCCTGTATAGGTATTGTAGGTAAAGCGTGTTTTTCCTTCTTTTCCCATTTTTGTGGTAATCATAATAACCCCTCTACTTCCCCTGGAACCGTAAATAGCGGTTGAAGCGGCATCTTTCAATACCTCAAAGGACTCAATGCTGTTCATGTCCAAAGCCCCGAGGTAATCATTGCCCACCACTTGACCGTCCACTACGATCAATGGAGACAGGGCTCCGGATATCGATGCGGTACCCCTTACCCGAATAGTGGGGGCTGAACCGGCTTCTCCTTCGGTTGCCTGTATGTTCACCCCGGATACCTGGCCGACCAAAGCATCGTCCACCCGGGACACTGCGATTTGATCAAGATCTTCGTTGACCACTTTTGAAATGGCTCCTGTAAGGTGGCTTTTCTTTTGGGTTCCATACCCTATGATAACCACTTCATCCAATTCACTTGCGCTTTCTTCAAGAACAATGGAGTAAGTTGTGTTATCGGAGATGGTAATGTTCTTCGTCTGGTATCCCACATAGGAAAATTGTAGTACCTCGCCCTTAACGGCATTTATGGTGAACTTTCCATCAAAATTGGTATATACACCTCTGTTGGTCCCCACAACGATGACGTTGGCCCCTGGAATGGGAACATTGGAACCATCAGACACCGTACCTGATACTACAGGCTGTTCCTGTGCATAGGAAAACAGTTGCAAAGAAAATAGAGCGAACAATGTCAATTTAATTCGTAATTTCATTAGTTTGTTTAAGTTAGGTTTCTGTAGTTTGCTTATTATACCCCTTGAGCAAAATATGCTTCGGGCCCTGCGTATTCAATACCCAATCAGAACAGGATACGTTCCATTGTTTTCTATTTTTAATATCTTTACAACAGACGTGCTGTCTGACCGGCAGACATGTTTACATATTACTTCCCTCTTACTTGAAGTAATTTCATAAAAAAGGATAGGCGTGCACCTATCCTTTTTCTTTATGTTTCATTTTGTACCATAATTCTGTTTTAGATTTATTTATTTTGGTCAACCAATCTGGTAAACCAATTTAGTCAACCAAATATAATTTATTAAGTCCTTATAAAAAAGAAGGTTATGTTAAAATTTTATAGTTATCTCGAAATTAAATCAATTTGAAAGAGCAAATCATAAAAATTGAATGCGCCTTTTGTGTTATTTGTCAAAATAACAACCTATTTTTTCATGAAAAACTTGTTTATTCTATGAAATCTTCCCTTATGGGGCTAAACACATCCAACAACTCACCATCTTCGAGACAAATGGCTCCGTGTAATACATTGGGAGGAATATAAAATCCATCTCCTTTTTTTAAAATAGTTGTTTTGTCTCCTATCGTTACCTCAAACTTGCCCTTCTGTACATACGTGACCTGGGAGTGAACGTGCTTATGCATAGGTCCTACACCTCCTTTATCAAAAGCAACATGTACTAGCATTATGTTATCATCATAGCCCATTATTTTTCTATAGACCCCCACTCCGGCTTTTTCCCAATTGATCTTATCCCCAAATAAAAATTCTTTGCTTTTCCCTAATGATTTCATCTGTCTATTTTTTATTTTGATATGTATAGGGACCGACCCATTCATACAGTTTGCCGTTTATGGTCAGCCTGTGTTTTTTTGATTTGTCATTTTCGGTATTGGCAAGAATAAAAATTTTGTCCAACCAATTCTTTCCTTTGATTTGTACCCCTATGTAATCCTTATTGTTGTATATGACCTCAATATGCTCAATATTACTTTTGGCATTCTTTGCCATTTCGGTTACCGGACTATAGCTACCATGAGGTTCCATTATGGAAACAAAGAGCGCGTCTTTTGTTTTTTCCTTTCGATGTATTATCACTGGGTCTCTTCTTAAATTGTATTGAGGGTCATTAGCCCCCAACCTTCCCAATAAGAATTGTTCGTTTTGGGATACTATGGTGGTAAGAGTATAAAAATGGTTTTGATGCATCCAACTGAATGTGGCATTACTTTTTTTGCGGAATTGCCCCTTACCCTCCAGAAAAATATGCTGGTATCCGTTTGCTGTGCCCAATGGCTCCAAGGTCGCTGTAGCTTGATAGTCAAAACCGAATTGAATGGGCTGACCGAGATAATGTAAGGGTAAATCATATTTAGCGGGTTTTTGGGAATTCACCCTCAAAATGTCGAACACAAATGGTTTCCCATAGGTTTCTTCTTCAATCATCGCCATGGTTCTGTGCATCTGTGTATCGGTATATGCATTTGACTCCACTGCACTGATTATTTGAACTTTAGAATTGGAAGCATCAAAAAAGTAAAGATTGGAATGATACTTACTTCCAATCTCATAGGTTCCCTGAAAGTGGGAGGTTTCATCCTTGACCAAAGTGTTATGGGCTATGGTTTGCTTGGCCCAAGTGTTATTTTCTTTAAGATAGTTACCTCCACCCTTTTGTTCTATGTTTACATAACGGACCATTCCATAGTCCTGCACTACTTCCTTCCCCTGTTCATAAAGGGAGTAGGAAAGTTTATCATAATGACCATGACTGAGTCCTTGGGCCGTGTATTTAAATACAAGTGTCAACGATTCGTCTTTGCTCCTCAATACACTCAACCCTCCTTGTTTACCATTGGCCCCATCAGAAAATTGCATAGATTTTCTCTTGAATGGTCTACTTGTATTTTGATTCACCCCTTTGGCCACTTCCATGCCCGCATCACTTAAAATTACTTTTCCTTGTTGTTCCGCTATATGCAACAAGGAAGTATCTTTTCCTCCATAATAATAAGACAAATCAACCGCTGTCACCAAGGAACTGGTTTGATAGGACATTCCTTTCTGGGCATCGTTCAATGCAAAAAAATCTCCATTTTTGTCGGTAAGTTGCAATAAGGTATTTACGGATTTGAGCAATACACTGTCCTTAAATTCAAATATCCCCAACTCTGGTCTTGCATTGTGGAGCGATTGGGCAAATATTAAGAAAGGATACATGGCATACCTTTGATAATAAGGGCCTTCTGTATAATATCCATCTGGACTAAAGGGTTCGTCCAAATTGGCCAAAAAACCTGATTTTCCATTTTCCGTTTTGATAAATCCGCCATCGTTATCCTTGGCATTGGGCTCGATATTATCATCGGGCAAACCATATAATGCCTTTTGTACCAATTCATCATCATCCATTACCAGACCTATCATCCCTACCGCTGCATTTCCCCAAGTACTGTGATTATGTATCCTGTTAAAGAACTTCGGGTTCCCTGTTGATAGAAAATCAGCAAATGGTCGAAATAAATTAATCTCTAAATCTTGTCTTTGCTTTTTGGAAAGCCATTCATAAATACAGTCATATGCTTGACTGGTATAGACCAACCAATTGGCATCATTGAGACATTGCCAAAAAAGTTTACCTCGGGCATAGGACCTTTCTTTGGGGTGCAAGGGTAACGTAGGGTACATATCAGCATATTGCATGAGCATGTCCCTAACATAAATAGCATACTTTTCATCATCCAAAACCTGATATAATAGTCCGGCCTTTTGCATGGTCAGGTAGTTGAGTTTATGCCTTTCGTGGGTATATCCCCCGGAATAATCCTTTGGGATGGGCACATCGATTCCAGATGAGATTTCCGCGTCTACCTGGACCTTTACTTGTTCTAAGGAAACATCAAAAAGTGGAAGTTCTCCTAGCTCCCTCTGTATATTCACTACACCTTCTTTGGTTATGGTCAAGGATGGATGCTCTTGTGAACTGGCATGGCCTGGGATAAGAACCAATAAGTAAAGAACATGTAAAGCTTGAACTATACGGTTCATACACATACAGATTTTACATTATCATTATAGTATTTTGAAAAAGCGTTTTTACAATTTTGCTTTATTGGTATTGAACTGTGATTGTTTTGTTGTTTAGGTACATCAAACAGGAATAATGTGATCAAATATAGAAATATCATCGATTAATTGGTTTACCAATTTGGTTTACCAAAAATATACATATTTATCACACTGGCAAATTTTACGCTCAAAAAATTATAATATCTAAAAATGTAAAGTGAAAAAATAAATTCATCGTATTTAATAGCTGTAATATTTCGTGTTAAAACCAAAAAAGGCAATGAAAAACAGTTATTTGCCCTTCATTGCCCTATATGTGGAAACGCCGGACATAGTATACCACCCACGCCGGGTTAAAGTGACCATAGCTGGCCGGACGAAAGTGACCCACCCTCGCCGGGCCAAAGTGGACCACCTTTTGGATTAGATCTATCTGTAAGAAGTCTAAGTGCTTTTTTTGTTAAAAAGCACCATGGCGAACAAGCAGATAGACATGCGAAAAACAAAACTGATTTACAAACTGTACACCTCCGGCACTAGCAAACGGAGGATAAGCCAACAATTGGGCATATCCCGTGTCACGGTCAGGAAGTACATCGAATTCTTCAAGCGGTACCGTTTTACGGCCTACGAAGTGGAGAAGATGACCCTGGAGGAACTCCACGGCCTTTTTAAGGACGGGCAAAAGCGCAAGAGCCAACGGTTGCTGACCTTAAGGCAGTACTTTCCCTATTTTGACAAGGAAATAAGAAAGACCGGGGTTACCCGACAGTTGCTCTGGGAGGAATATTATGCCAAGCATCCCGATGGCTTCAAGCTCTCACAGTTCAAGTACTGGTACGCCGAATGGCGCAAGGAGACCTCGCCGGTAATGCACATGGAGCACAAGGCCGGCGACAAGCTCTTTATAGACTTCACGGGGAAGAAACTCCACATTGTTGACAGGGACACCGGTGAACTGAAGGAACTGGAGGTGTTCGTTTGCATACTGGGCAGCAGCCAATATACTTATGTAGAGGCCTGTGCGAGCCAAAAACTGGAGGACTTCATCCGCTGCACCGAAAACGCACTATGGTTCTACGGCGGCGTACCAAAGGCCCTGGTACCCGACAACCTGAAGTCGGCGGTCACCAAGAGCAGCCGTTACGAGCCCAAGGTCAACGAGGTCTTCGCCGACTTTGCCGAACACTATGAAACGGCGGTACTGCCCACACGTACCTATAGGCCAAGGGACAAGGCCATAGTGGAGAACGCCGTGAAGATAATCTACACCAGGGTGTTCGCCCCTTTACGGAACCAGGTCTTCCATAGCATGGCCGATATCAACATGGCGATAAGGGAACTGTTGGAAAAACACAACGCAATGCCGTTCAGGGGAAGGGAATATTCCAGGCGTTCACTTTTCATGGAAATCGAGAAGGGCGAACTGATGCCGTTACCGGCGAAACGCTATGAGGTAAAACGATATGCCCAGGCCACCGTACACAAGAACAGCCATATCTATTTTGGGAAGGACAAGCATTATTACAGCGTGCCCTACAGGCATATAGGCAAACAGGTCAAGCTGGTCTATACCGACAACATCGTCGAGATCTACCATAAGCACGAAAGGTTCGCCGTACATACAAGGGACAGGAAAAAATACGGCTATACCACCTTGGCCGACCATATGCCCTCGCACCACAGGTTCGTAAGCGAATGGAGCAGTGAAAGGTTCATCGATTGGGCGGGCAATATCGGTGGACACTGTAAAGGGTACATCATTGCCATCCTGGAGAAGAAGCAACACCCGGAACAATCCTATAAGTCCTGTCTGGGCGTGCTCCACCTTGCCAAAAAGTACGGAAGGGGACGTCTTGAGAATGCGTGCAAACGTGCCTCGGAATATGGTGCGTACAATTACAATATGGTCGAGCGCATCCTGAAAAAGGGATGGGACCAGATCGATGAACGTATGGACGGGGATATGGAAATGCCCGAGCACAACAACATAAGGGGAGGAAAATACTACGAATAGGAACAATACTTAAAAACAGAACATATGAACGAAAAAACAATGCAATTGATGAAAGAAATGAGGCTCTATGGAATGCACAGGGCCTTCACCACAACAATGGAAACCGGCGGTCCGTCCACCGGTTACACCAACGATGAACTGATCGCCTATCTCGTCCAGAGCGAATGGGACGACCGGCACAACCGTAGGATAGAGCGATTGACCAAGTCCGCAAGGTTCAGGTATACGGCCGTCATGGAAGCTATCGACTACCGACCGTCACGCCAACTGGACAAGAACCTGGTCCGGCGACTAGGCTCTTGCGACTTCATCCCAAAAAGGGAGAACATACTTATTACCGGTAGTACCGGTGTGGGGAAAAGTTATCTGGCCTCGGCCATCGGCCACCAGGCATGCTCCATGGGGCGAAAGGTCATGTACTTCAACACGGCCAAGCTCTTTACCCTGCTCAAGACATCAAAGGCCGATGGTTCCTATCTCAAACAGATAAACAAACTTGAAAAACAGGACTTGCTCATCTTGGACGACTTCGGCCTTAAACCGTTGGACAACATCAACAGGCACGCGCTCATGGAGATCATCGAGGACCGACATGGACAAAAATCGACCATAATAGCCTCTCAGCTACCTGTATCAAAATGGCATGACATAATAGGCGAAAAAACACTGGCCGATGCCATACTTGACCGTTTGGTGCACACGGCACACAGAATCGACATAAAAGGAGAATCAATGAGAAGAAAATTGAAAAATAAAAACTAAGTTTAACCCACGGATAGATCAAATCTGGGCAGTTCGTTTACCCTGGTCAGTTTCATCCGGCGAAGGTGGGTCACTTTACCCGGCTTATCCACTTTAACCAAGTCAACCGTTATGAGCGGCATTCGTTTGGCTCAGGAAGTGGGTTGTTCCAATACGTGCAGCTCTTTGTCATCAGCAATGGGGTAAATACAAAGTATTTTGCCAACAACCCTGTAAAAGCACGTTCCTTTAAACAAACCTTCTTTTGGGCGGATAGGGAGAACAAAATCATTACGCAATTAAGTGAGTTTGCCACAGCATTTTTGGAGCCGTGCCATCTCTCCAAAATGATCACCAAATACATCGTGCTGAATACGGCCAATATTTTAATGGTATTGCGCCCGTATCAGTACTACGCTACTGAAGCCATAGTGGAGCGTGTGAAAAACAGCAAGAAATTTGGTTATATATGGCATACCACGGGATCAGGTAAAACATTGACATCCTTTAAAGCTGCACAGATACTGACCAATTTAGAAGATGTGCACAAGGTGGTTTTTGTGGTAGACCGTAAGGATTTGGATTATCAGACCATTAAAGAGTTCAATAGCTTTAGTGAGGGCAGTATCGATGCAACCACTAATACAAGTACCTTGGTAAAACAGCTCTCCGATGATACCAAACTCATTGTCACCACCATTCAAAAGTTGAATACAGCGATCTCCAAGCCCAAACACATGGCCAAAGTGGATAAGCTGAAGAACGAGCGCATCGTATTTATTTTCGATGAATGCCATCGAAGCCAGTTTGGCGATACCCATAACGCCATAAAAAGCTATTTCGGCAATGCCCAAATGTTCGGTTTTACAGGCACTCCCATTTTTGCCGACAATTCAGTAAAAAACAAGCTAGGTAGACGAACCACCAAGGATTTGTTTGAAGAGTGCTTGCATAAATACGTCATCACGGATGCCATACGGGACAGAAACGTACTGAAGTTTTCCATTGAGTACATGAACACCGTAAAACCGAAAGACGATGTTATTGATATAAAAGTGGAGGACATCAATACCGCGGAGGTACTAGAGGCTCCTGAGCGATTGGAGAACAATGTTGATTTTATAATCAACAATCACAACCGTAAAACCCATAATCGACGTTACACGGCCATTTTTTGCGTTCAGAATGTAAAGACGCTGATAAAGTATTATGAATTGTTTCAAACCAAAAAAGAAGCAGGCGAACACGATTTAAAAGTAGCTACGATATTCTCCTACCAAGCCAACCAATTGGATGAGGATGCACAAGGCTTTATCCCCGATGAGGATTATGATGATTTTGCAGCCGAGCCCGCATCACAGTACGACACAAAACATACCAGGGATAAACTGGAAGAGTTTATTGCTGACTATAATGGGATGTTCAAAACCAATTATTCCACCAATGAATTCTATTCCTATTACAAGGATATTGGCAAGCGGGTAAAAAATAGACAGGTGGATATATTGTTGGTGGTCAATATGTTTTTGACAGGTTTTGACAGTAAACTGCTCAATACCATATACGTTGATAAAAACTTAAAGTATCATGGTTTGATTCAGGCCTATTCCCGTACCAACCGAATATTGGATGAAGTCAAGTCCCAGGGCAATGTCCTGGCCTTTCGAAACTTAAAAGAAGTTACTGACCAGGCCATAACCTTATTTTCCAACAAAGAGGCCATTGAGGAAATCATTGTGCAGCCCTACGAGGATTACATTGAAAAGTTTGATGAAGCCGTAGCCCGTGTAAAGGCCATTGCACCCACCTTTGACAGTGTGAACGATTTGGTTTCTGAAACTGAAGAATTGGAATTTGTAAAGGCCTTTAGGGAATTGATGCGCGTAAAAAACGTACTTGGTACGTTCACCGAATTTAGTTTTGAGGATTTGAGCATGGACGAACAAACCTTTGAGAACTATAAAAGCAAGTACTTGGATTTATATGACACCATTAGATCGGAAAACCAGAAGGAGAAAGTATCCATTTTAAACGACATCGATTTTGAACTGGAACTGATCCGAAGGGATGAAATCAACGTCACTTATATATTGACCTTATTGGCCAAACTGCACGACTCAGAACCTAAAGAGCAAGAAGAGCAGCGAAAAGCTATTTCAGATATATTGGCCTCAGAATCTCAATTGAGGAGTAAAAAAGAATTGATTGAGAAGTTTATAGAAGAGAACTTACCATTGATAGCGGACTCAGAACTGGTTGCCAATGAATTTGAATCCTTTTGGACGGTAGAGAAGAAAAAGGCCATACTCCAATTGGCGAAAGAAGAAAACTTGGATTACCAGAAGTTGGTTGATTTGGTAAGCAATTACCTGTTCACGGAAAAAGAACCCTTACGAGACGAGATCATTGCCGTAATGAATGAAAGGCCCAGCCTAAGGGATAGAGCCACCTCATCAGAACGAATTTTAGGCAAGGTAAAAGACTTTGTGGAAACATTTATTGATGGTATGGGATAGACAATACAGAGCGAGAAAGTCCTTCTATCTTAGCTTATAACAATGACACCTCTAACCCTTTTTCGTAATTTTACTACCTAGTTGCCACACCACGGTCAAGGATGGGCCAGCACCTTGCGGGTGATGGGAGCACAAACGGCTGATAAAGACAGCGCGGTGTGGCAATGAACCCGCTTATTCAACCATAAACGACATAGCCCATAAAAAAATGTCATCCCCCCCTACCTCCTCAACAGCACAACTTGAGCCAACATCCCTTAAAAACTCCGGTTTGTCATAGGCACCGGAGGGGCCTTAGCTGGCATTAGGCCATTTCACAAATGGTCTGGAATAGCTCCTTGTCCAATTTTTCCTGACGTGAAAAGCTTTTTTTGAGACTTCCATGCAGTACCGCATTAAAGGCATTGTAACCCAACCACAGGTTCGGCGTGACACCTAGCTGAACGGCCTCATGATCAAGGATGTCAATGACCTCACGGGCTCTTTTAGAGGGGTCATCATTGGTATCACTGCATTCGTAACGGAAGAGTTTGGTCTGGTAGAGCACCTCTTTCACAAAGGCCTTGGTATCCAATAGTTCCACGGTCATCATTTGGTGAAAATTATCGGAAATAGTATAGAACTCATTGTCCATGAACTTTTGAAAAAGTCCTTCCAATTCGGGCATGATCAGGTTCACACTGTTCTTATGATGCTTGATGGAAAATCCGATCTCCATCTGTGCCACGTGCAGGCCATTGGAGCACACCTTGCGGTAGAACCCAAAATGGCCCGAAGTCCGTTCGCTCCCATCGTAGGAGTTGGTAAAGCGGAGCATGGGCAGGATGGCATCCGCACGCTGCCCTACGGAGAATTGGGTGTTATCAGTCAGGATGAAGTCCATGCTGAAGCTCCGGTCCAAACGATTGATGGTCTGACGTTGGTACGCCAGACCGGTTTTGATGACCCGTGCCTCGGCCTTCCCAAAAAACAATTCATTTGGGATATGCCCATAGCGTTTGGAAACCACGTTCACGATCTTGCCATTACTCACAATGGCCCGTTCCATACCTTTCCTGGTGGGCATTCCAGTCAATTCTTCCAAAGGTCTGACTTGTGTTGGTACAAAGACCTCGTCCTGTTGCAATCTGTTCAAATACATAATTTATGGATTTAAGGTTAAACAATATGTGCCGGACGCACCAAGCGGAAGACAGGCTGTGGAGTGGCAAGGAAACGGAATATAAAGGGACGACAGGAACGGCTTTATGCCGTCCCTTGTCCGAAGACAGGCTGCGACGTTTACTTTGCGACACCTATTGATGGAATCCTTATTCCTGAATATCCAATTGCGATTACTCGATTCCCCAAAAGTTTGTATTATTGCCGACTTTTAAAAGTCCGGACAAAACCAAACCATTTTCTTTAACATTGAAACATACGAATGTCCATAATCCGTTTTTTGTCATTACAGGTGGCCCCTGTATGGGCAAGACCACTCTCATAAAGGAACTCTGGCACAGGGATATGGCAGTAATTCCCGAAATCTCCCACGAACTCATCAAAGAACAGCAGGCAATTGGTGGTGACGCTTTCCCCTGGAAAAACAAAAAGCAGTACATGGACATCATGTTCCGACGTTCTGTAGAAAGTTTCAATAAAGCTCTCAATGATTTCAAGGGCACCGGCCCCGTATTCTTTGACCGCGGCATTATGGACGCCCTTTGTTATGCATCCCTTGAGGGAATTCCCATTGACCAAGAAATGAAAACAATTGCTGAGACCACTAGATACAACAACAATGTATTTATTTTACCACCTTGGCAGGATATCTACCAAACCGATGCCCGGCGGAAACAAGACTGGAACGAGGCGGTCTTTACCTATAACAAAATGATACAGACCTATCGAACGTACCAATACGACCTTGTGGAAGTCCCCAAGGTTTCCGTCCAGGAACGTGCCGATTTCATTTTGGGTTATCTAAAGGACCATTGAAATTTTACGTTCGCACTTAGATAAAAAAACGATTACGATTGATTTCTTCTACCCAATGGGCTGAAAATATGATGCTGGGTTGCTGTAAAATAATCTCGAAAGGCCTGATTCAATGAATGATCCAAGGTACTGGCCCGAATGCCCAATATAGGGAACACCTGTATGATCTCATTGGTCAAAGACCGAACGGAGTGCAATGCTTTTTGATGTATTTTTTTGATATATGGCTCTGGAATGTATTGTGCTTCCATGACCATGGAATGTATACACTTCGCATCCCCCATGCATTCGTTAGTACCATCCCACATCATTTTTTGTAGGTCAATCAAAATATCCTTATCGGCGACGATAAGTTTGGCTTCTTCCAAAAAACGCTCTGCCATACCGATATAATTGATCCATAGGGTCAAATCAGCAAACACACCAAACGGAACCTTAAATATAGGCTGGGGCTGATAAAACTGATTATAAACAAAACTATACTTCCCGTCCACCCATTGGGAATTGACTTCAAAAGAATTGGTAGCCGTAGCCCGTAGTCCCATGGTATTCCAATCCTGAATCATCTCTACCTGTTCCCTTCTCAACAGAAATGATCGTACCATGGGGGTTCCATCATCCATCAGTACATCAGCACCATCTTGACGAATCTTGGCATTCAATGTAAAATGGGTCAGGTAAGGAGCTCCCGTGGCATACTTCCACGTACCGTTTATGACGTAACCATCACCTACTGTATCCGCGGTCCCAAACACCCCTCCACTTCCACCAAAAACAGGCCTCTCATATTCGTTGAACAGTTCATTCGCCACGTCTTCCCCTAGGTTTCCGACAAAGAAATTGGCGCCGCTGCACAGGGTCACCGTCCAACCTAAGCTACCATCCAATTTGGCCAAGGATCGCAAGGTTTCCAAGCCCTCGATCAAGGATGCTTCCAAACCCCCATGGGATTTGGGCACCCATAGGTTCCAAAGATTTTCTTTGGCGATCCATTGCAACACCTCCTTGGGCAGCACCTCTTTTCCAAAACAAAGTTCACTGATCTCATGCATATGCTTCCCCCCTTTCCTTATCGATAATTTTTTTCCATTTGATATAACCCGAAATGGCCACGGCAAACAAGAATGCGGTCAATCCCGCATAGATGTAAAGTTCCTTATAAATCAATAGAGGCACCGAAATAAGATTACTGATATTCAAATAAATCCAGTTCTCGATCTTTCGCTTGGCCATCAACCACATTCCGGCCCAGGCAAAGGCCACAACAAAGGCATCCCAATAAGGGACATCGGAATCCGTATGTTGCCCTAACCAATAGGCCATTAGCGTAAAACATCCCACAACAATGCCCACGGTAATCCCATGTTCTTTTCTATTGGCATAGGCAATGGGTGCCTCTTGTTTTTGTTTTCCCATCTTCCAATAGAACCAACCATATATGCTCATAACAAGATAATAGAGGTTCAATAGGATATCAGCATACAATTGGGATTGGTACAGCACATAGATACTGATCAAAATGGCCACGATACCAAAGAGGTAATTATGGACATTGTTCTGGCGGGCCAAAAGTACCTGGACAACACCAAAGGCTGTTCCGAGCCACTGTAATACGACAATTTGAGAAAATAATTCCATGGATTGGGTCTCCTTTGTTTTTACATGATACACGAGGGTTACCCAAAAGTAAGATATGCCTATATCGGCTTTGCCTTATTCCCTACGCCAGCATTACCTGGATCAGGTGCGAAGTAGTCTACTTCCGGGTATGATCTCAGCCCACTTGGGGCACCCCATTTGATGCTCAAAGGTAGGGAATTGTTTCTTCTTCAATTCCATTGATCGTGATAAATTTAAAAGAATCAGCTCACTGGAAAATCGAGCTCACCTCCTGATGTACCTTCAAATAATGCTGTTCCAATTCCTCATCCGTAACCTCCAAAGGCTCCGGTAACCCCTTGGGTATATTAGGCTTTGGAAAACGTACCTTTCGATCCTTTCCATCCGCAAAGACAACAAACTCTCCCTGTTTCAACCGAAAGAACACTTCGGCTCTACGTTTGGACACTTCCTTCTCCCCTTCCGTGATCCGCCGTTCCAAATTCAAACCTGAACTCTTGCTCACGCTCCGGGTCGGAATCTTTACCAATTCAAAAAAGCGCTCATAATATCTAGCAGTATCGGGGTCGTTCACCTTTCCAAAAAACTGATAGGACAAATTCGAAAGTATGGCCTTGCTCGCCTTTTCCCCGTACATCATATCGTTCTGGATCTTGTCCTGCAGCACATATACGCTAACAATATCATAGCTCCGTAAAGTGGCCGGTATCCGGTGCATATTCAATAGCCGTAAGGTAGAAGCCTCTTCCAACAACATAAAGGAAGGCTTTCGCTTGCGTTGGCTCATTTGTTTGGAGATGGTATGGATGATGGTGGCAATCACCGGTGACAATGAACTGTCCTTTTGAGGGTTGTTCACCAAGCAAATAATGGATGGGTGTCTCTTCGTATTGATAGCCAAGGGTATCTCATCTTTGGACAGGACCATAAATATTTTCCGGGTACTGATTTTTTTAATGGCGTTGGCCAGAGTGCTGAGCACCCCTGCCGTCTGCCGATCCGACCCCATCCCACTGATAAAGGCATCGGCCATCGCCCGGGAGGTCACATTAGCCCGCAGGAACTTGATCAGGCTTTTGGTGGCCAATTGTTGGTACAGGGCCATCAAATGGGGCAATGTACAATATTGGGGATAATCGGTTTTCAATCGCCAAATCAGTCCACTGACCAAGCCTTCTGCGGCATCCTTAAAAAAACGGGAGGTACTGTTCTCATCCGAGTCTCGGTGTTCCATCAGGTTCTCCAAAAGTACCCGAGATACTTCGTGCACGCTCTCCTCATCGGGGAGATATTTGGGGGCAATGGGATTGACCCGATGGTATATGGGGCCAAAGGACACGATGCGAAAAGGTACCTTTTTATCCTTCCAGAGTGGATAGGCCATTTCCGTAATCTCAAAATCCTTGTAATCGTGGATGATCCCAGAGAACCGTTCCTTTCTAAAATGCTGCAATAATCCAAAGATGACACTTTCGGTCTTTCCGCTACCTGCCGAGGCCATCACGGAAACTCCCCTTCGGATATTCCCGAGGACCAATGACCTGCCCCGAACCTTCAATTTTACCTCAAAGACTTTGGATTTTTTGGGCTTGTCCATATGATAATCCATCAGGCCAAAAATCACGGTATGCACAAAGAACATGGGAAGCCAAAGGATCAAAGACTCTTTTAAGACATCATTCAAAGGTCGAACCCAAGCTATGGTCAATACCAGTACTACAAGAATAAAAAGGTAATAAACAAAGCCATACTTTAGATACCGATTAGCCACAGCCGAGAGCCCTCCCCCGATTGCAAAACATACTACCATTCCAATCCAACCTAAATTTTCCATAGCATTACTATTTAAATTCCAATAGATCCAGATTCCATGGCCTTTCCGATTCCTTTCTTAAGCTTCATCATGGCCTTATAGGCCAACTTTGCCTTATTGGTCGGTATGCTTGGCACCTTGACCCCTGCCTTGAACAACAATTGTTTGGCAGCTTGCTTTTCATTGGTGGGTAATCCCAAAAGCGCCGCAAAGAAGCGTTTGGGGTCTTTATCCAATAGGTTCCGGGCATGGTAGGTCTCCACAAAATTCCTGCGATAGCCAAACTGCCTATCAAAACGCTTTTCTGCAGCCCTATAAAAGGTGTCCCTATCAAAACCCTGTTTGACTTTCTCTCCATTGAGCATGGTTTCGGAAGTGCGGAACTTGGAGCCCGGGGAGAGGCTATGGGAATTGGTCACATCCTTTCGGCTGACAATGATATGGATATGGCTTTGATGACCTTCCTTAGTCATTCCCGGAACGATACGTTTGCCGTTCTGTTGATGTGGAGCCTCTCGCTCCAAAGTCTGGATCCTTTCCTGGAGTTTACCCATATCCCCTTGCTCTCTCCCTTCCTTTATGGCCCTGACCTGATGTTGCAACTCCAATATCTTGCTGGCATAAGCTTGATTCTCCTTAACTGCTTTATCCTTCTCGGAATAGGTGCGCTCCCGTTCCAGTTTCGCAAAATACAGCACATCCTTGACCGAAACTTCCTGGTTCCGATAAAAGGAAGCCGCGTAGGCCTTCATGAGTTCCCGGGTGTACTCTTTCAGTTTTTCGGGACTGTCCCCGATATGCTTCAACTCGGCTTGGGAGGGGCTGACCATGATGGAATAAAATTTGGGATCGCGTTTGGATAGCTTGGCCGTATTGGCATCAATCTCGGCGATGACCCTATCGGGCATTATATTGTTCTCCGTATGGTTAAAAAAAAGTTCTTGTTCTTCTATGGATTTCCCTTCGTTCTCCTTTTCCAGATATTTGACAAAATCCCGGGAGCTAGCCCGAAAATTACTGCCCAATTGTTGACGTGTGATGGCTATGTACATGTTATAGGTTTTTGATTTTTTGTTGGTAGCGCTCAATGACCTCCGGATCGAGGTCCAATTTGAGGTATTCCTTCCCCAATCGGTTTTTGACCAGATACACATGATCAAGGACATACCCAAAGTCCCGTTTCAATTCCTCCAACTCTTCCTTAAGGTGTTCGTGCATAATCTTGGGTACGCTGATTTCCGTATCCAAGAGCTCGGGTTTGGAAGGTGTTTTCTTTTCGGTAAGCTGCTGTTCAAAAAAATCAAAGTCTCCCTCCCATCCGTCTTCTTCCTCGGGCTCCAGTTCCTGCTGAAAAAGTGCTTGGATCATACTGACCGTGGGCAGGGTCTGTTCCTTTTCGATACTGCGCATAATAGCGACCATGGCATTGAACCTTCTTTTAATCAAATATTTGAGGCTTGCGATAGTCTCGTTCATCCTTTCATCCGGGGATATGCCATTATGGTCAAAGAACTCCACCATGGCCAACAAGGTCATGGAATGCGACTTGCCTTGTCGTTTGGAGAAACTTCTAAATTTCATGGCAACCGAGATTTTGATCCTCAGTCCCGCAAACGTCTCTTTTTCGTATCCTCTATCCATTTTTTCAACAAAAATTCCTTGGTTTTACTGGGCCAGGACCATTTTTTCAACAAAAACCGAATACCCTTATTTTTATAGAATTCCCAAAACCCCATAAACAGGGGCTTACGGAGCCCACATGATCGGTAGCGTTGCGCCAGCACGCTATCCTCTTGCTCCTCCTTTTTGTGCGCAGGCCCAAAAAAGCATCGCACAAGCCATTTGGAAAAGACCGTCGACCCTTATCATATTTCACCCTATGGAGCACGGACTTTGGGAAAGTCAAATCAGGATGGGGTGCCGTGCAAATTGTGCTGCGGTGCAGCATCTTAAATATACCCACATTCCCCCAGGTACAAAAATGCGTTCCGTGGGCAAATGGCATCATTTACCCACGGAATATATGAAACGGGTATTTTTGGTTTTCCGAAACGTCAGGCGTTCCACGGGAACGCCAAAAAAAAGACCCTTTTTCAAGGGCCTTGTTCCAGTCAGTCCTCCGATGGGACAGTGTTGGTTTGTTCCCTGTAATATTCATACCGAAATATCCAGAGGTTGATTACAAGGGAGTACGTTTTGTCCACTGTGGCATCCGCTGCCTTTTTGACGACACTTTGTTTTGGGTGTTTTTTCGCTGGGATCTCCAACGACTTTTTTACAATTGCTTTCATAGGATATGATTTAAATTATCAATTATTTGAGGGCATCCCCGCACTTCCAAAAAATTTCAGCTCAAAAGGAAACGGAATAAGGAGTGAGGCACGAACGGTTTATGCCGTAGTCTTTTGATGGGAATATTTTTGAAGGGCGAACTTGCGGTCAAATAAGGGATAGGTTTCCCTAGGGCAGGGACGGAGTTGATAGATCGGCGAAACCCCTATTGCCCTTTGGAGGTTCGATCCCTCCTAAGGGCGAACATGGGCAAAAAAAGATCCTTGTAAAAGCAAGGGTCTTTGGTGGTTTCCATGGGGTTCATACTACTTAATATCAGAAATGATCCGGGCATGTTTGTTTTACAAATCATAGAGCTCAGGGTGGAACCCATCGGGGTAGTCCCTTGGATCATAGGGCAACTCTCCTTCCATTTCTGATTCAAATGTTGTCATTTCCGTACTCATTGTTCCAAGTTTCAAAGGATTCCGTTATCGGCAAAACTGTAATACCGTCCATCGGGTGCAAGGATGATATGATCCAACACCTTGACATCAAAAAGCTGTGCCGCCTTTTGAATCTTTTGGGTCAATTGTTTGTCCTGATAACTCGCCTTTAGTTGTCCAGAAGGATGGTTGTGTGCAAGAATAATACCGACGGAAAGGGTCTTGAGGACAATGGCAAAGAGGATGCGCAGGTCTACCAAGGTACCCGTTATACCTCCATGGGACAGGGGGTAAATCCCTTTGACCTTATTGGAGCGATTGAGCAAAAGGACTTTGAAGGTTTCGTGCAGTCCAATGGTATCGGCATCCCAATTTTTAAAGAGCAAGGCTCCCACCTCCTTGGAATTCGTGATGGATAGGGATTGCAGGGTGCTGAGTTTTTCCCGGTAACTGATCTGTATTTCGTTGACTTTATGTTCCATAGTGGTCGGATTAAAGTTGAAAAAGGAATGGAATGCCCGAGCAAGGTACCCGAGCATCCCGATCCATTTACTCCTCGTTGGTGTTTCCGCCCAACAGCAAGATCTCGCTCAGCACCACTTCGGTCACATAGCGTTTGTTCCCCTCCTTGTCCTCATAGGAACGGGAGGTCAATTTCCCCTCGATGGCAATCTCCTTGCCCTTGCTCACAAAACCCTCGATGATGTCGGCCAGCTTACCCCATCCGATCAGGGTATGCCATTCAGTATTGGTGATACGCTCCCCTTGTTTGTCCTTGTAATGCTCGTTGGTGGCCAAGGTCAGGCGTGCCACACGTTTGCCACTGTCTAGATCAGTGATTACGGGATCTTGTCCCACATTTCCGATAAGTTGTACTTTGTTTCTCAATGTACTCATGATAAAAAGCTTTAAGTGCCTACCTCCCTAAACTGGATAAATCGGCAGACGGGTTAATAAAATCCCCCCATTTTCTTTGGTCTTTGTTTCCCAAATTTTAAGGGGCGTTTGTTTGCTTCTTACGTGCGCAGCACAATAAAAGAAGGGGGTTCTGTCAAGGCTTTTGGGATGAAATCGGGAGGCTCCGTGACGTAGCAAAACCTTCGGCCTTGGTTAAGGCCGGATTGGTTTTCAAGGAAATGGATGCCCTATTTATGAGCAAAACCTGCCTTGGCCTTGACAGGTTCAATGAGGGCCCTTAGGAATTCCATCTGACCCATTGACAATTGAGCGTACGGGAAGTTAAGCGAGTGCAGTCGATGGTGTCCTGATGGGAAGTCCTTGGGCACTGCCCTGTTTTTCGATGCACCGAAAAACAACAAAGGGCTTCTTTTATTATGGACCCCTTAAAATTTGATGGGCGGACGAACGGATTGTAGCTTTCCACAGCAAAGCCCCAAGAAGGGTTTGCAAAGGAAGGGTACACCAAAAATCCGTTTGGACGACTTCCTTATTGGCCAAAAAAACTTGTACTACCTTAAGACTTGTTTATTTAATCTGTTTGAAACAGATCTCCCTGATTGATTTCATTTGAAATGGGAATGGTCAACATACCTAGCAATCCATGAATCCATTATCTTTGGTAACCATGAGCGTGGAATACATCAAAATCTTTACCGATGAATTGGTCACCTTGGAAACAAGTGATGTTTTTTTGCATACGGGGATCATCCAATCCTCAAAGAACAATTTTGACCATTTTGAAAACTATTCCACAGAAATCCAAGAACTACACGAAATCGTAATCACCTTGAAAGAAAAAGGAAAGGACCGATGGGATTTTCCAATTAGAATCAAGGACATCAAGTCCATAGAAAGAGTGGTTTAACCCCCATAAATTTAGGAGCCGTTTTTCGATGTACTTGCTAATAGGATTTTCTTTACTCAGTTTTCTTACCTTGAATGCCCTATCTTTTTAAGACAGCTCGTTCAATTTGCCTCGGATCGGGTTTCAAGGGTTGTTTGATAGTCCTGACCACATCCAGACTGTAGTGCCCGAATTCCTCTATTACCGTTCCATGGCACAGATAGATGCCCTTACCGTGAACAGGGGTGGATGCCATCGCCTGGGGAAAGTGCACACAATCATAAAAGTGTCCGTCCAGATCCAGCATGGTAGTAAAGCGCATCGTATCCCCTTTGGACGTGGTGTTCAAACGAGTATGCACTAGGGAGCCATAGATCCAGATTTTTTGTTTGACATGGGACTCAAAATCAGCAGCCGTCACCTGACTTTTCACTTTACCGTCCATGAGTTTATAGTACCCACAGAGTGGAAATCCCAAGAGTTCCATCTGATCATAGGCATCCTCAATAGGATGCGATGGCAAATGCGGCAATGTAAAATGTCTGTGGTTGGGTTTAAAGAGCAGTTTCTGAACGGTATCCTTCCGATGGCCCTTGGTCTTGAACACGGCCTGCCAGAGCACTTCCTTTTTGGGTATTCCAAAGCACCTAAAAGCATCAATACGTACTAGAATCGTCAACTGTTCGATAGCAATGGGAACCCTATCGATAAAATCATCAAAATCCCTGAATTTGCCATGGAGTTGCCTTTCGTTCAAAATACGTTGGATGACCAGACGTTCCAAACTCCGAAGCTGTCCCAGTCCCAAATAGATGTGCTTGCCATAGATGACATTGACATGGTCACTGCGGTTGATGCAGGGCGGATGGATGACCCCACCCCACATCTTGGTCTCGTGTACATAGAGTTCCGTATCGTAGAACCCGCCCCCATTGTTGAGCACGGCCACCATGAACTCCAAAGGGAAGTAGCATTTCAGGTATAGGCTCTGATAGCTTTCGACAGCATAGGAAGCGGAATGCCCCTTGGCAAAGGCATAGCCCGCAAAACTCTCGATCTGTTCCCAGACCATTTGGACCAGGGCTGCATCATGGCCCCTTTGCTTGCAGTTTTCAAAAAACTTTAATTTGACCGCTTGGAATTCCTCTCGGGAACGGAATTTTCCGCTCATGCCCCGCCTTAGGACATCGGCCTCCCCTAGGTCAAGTCCCGCAAAGAGATGCGCCACCTTGAGCACATCCTCTTGGTAGACCATAATCCCATGGGTCTCCGGCATTATCTCCAACAGGGCGGGATTAGCGGCTTTCCTTCGTTCCGGTTCCCGTTCCCTTCGGATATATTCATCTTTCATTCCAGAAGAAGATACCCCTGGACGGATTACGGAACTGGCCGCCACCAGTCCCAGGTAGTCATGGGTCCGTAGCTTTTTCATCAATCCCCGCATGGCAGGGGATTCCACATAATAAGCCCCGATCGCCCGTCCTTGGCTCAAGAGTTGGTTGATGTTGATATCATTTTTCATTGCCTCCACGCTTTTGATGTCCCAAAGCATAGCATCAGGTTGATTGCCCTTGATGACTTCTACAGCCTCTTTGATCTTGGCCAATCCCCGTTGCCCAAGGATATCGAACTTGAACAGCCCCACATCCTCGGCAATGATCATATCGAATTGTACCGTCGGAAACCCTTTGGGCGGCAAAGTCGTGGCCGAATAGTAATGCTCGGAACGGTCCAGGATCAGAATTCCCGAGGAATGCACACTGATGTAATTGGGCATCCCATGGATATAGGTCGCATATTTCAATACCAATCGGCCCAGTTCGTCCAAGGCTCCCTGCTCATACCGACCCGCACTGAGCTTATCGATTTCCTCCGTGGGCAGGCCGAACACCTTGCCCAGTTCCCGAACAGCGGCCCGGTACTTAAAGGTGTTGTAAGTGCCCAAGAGGGCCACATGCTCGAAACGCTCAAAAATATAGGCCGTGACATCGTCCCGGTCCCAAGTGGAAAAGTCAATGTCAAAATCCGGGGGCGAGGCCCGAAAGGGATTGATGAACCGTTCGAAATATAGATCCAGTTCGACGGGATCCACATCGGTGATCCCGATCAGGTAGGCCACTAGACTGTTGGCCCCACTTCCCCTGCCCACATAGGGGTAGCCCTTGGACCTGGCATAGGAAACAATATCATGGTTGATCAAAAAATAGGACACAAAATCCAGTTCTTGAATGGTACGTAGTTCCCGTAACATACGTTCCTTGACCTTATCCGTAGGCCGGGCATAGCGTCGGGGCAGACCCTCCAAAGCGAGTTCCCGCAATCGCTCCACATCGGCTTGTTTGGATTCCAAAAAACGGGATTGGTTTTGGGAAACCCTATCACTTCCAAACCCAAAGCCAATGGAACAGGAGTCCATCAATCGTTGTGTGTTCTCCCAGATATGCGGGACATCAGCCAAGTCCTTTTTCAGCTCCTCTATAGATCGTAGCGTATCTGTAGGCTTGGCTTCCTCGGACTGGGGCAATTTGCTCAGTAGGGTATTCAATCCTATGGCCCGAAGTAAGCGATGCGTATTGAAATCTTTTTTATTCCGAAAGCTCACAGGCTGTAGTAGTACCAATCTGTCCTTGTATTCCCGATATAGCGAGAATCGTAATTTCCGGAGCTCTTCCACAGATACCCCTATGTATTCATAAGCCCTGAAATCCATCCGTTCCTCTTCCTGGATCTTCTCGAAGGGGTAGATGACATGGACATGTTCAAAAACCGGGGCCACGGCAGGAATGGATATCCCTTTGTGCAGATGTTCGGAAAGAAAGGTGTTTAGCTCCCGAAACCCCTCATTGTTTTGGGCCAGACCCACGAACTCCTGCACATTCCCATTCCGAAAATCAACCCCCAGAATGGGGCGTATGCCCTGCTCATGGGCCAAGCGCACAAAGTTCATCCCTGCCGAACTGTTATTGATATCCGTCAGGGCCAGGACCTTCACACCATGGGAACTGGCGAGGTCCAAAAGTTCCGTTTCGGAGAGCACCCCATAGTTCAGGGAATAATATGTATGACAGTTCAAGTACATTATTGCTGTCTATGGGCCAATAAGATGGGCGGTTGTCCATCAAAGGGGTTCCCGCCCCTACCAACGGTTCGGGCACCCAGGGCGGAAGCCCGCATCAGACTGGACTCCCCAAAACGGTTCCGCATTCGGTCCATGGCCTGATAGAGATTGAGCAGTTTTTCATCATCGGCGAACAGGTCGATCTGATAGTGCCCCCCTACGATATGGCTATAATTGACCCCAACAAGTCTGATCAACATCCTCCGATCGTACAAAGAGGCAAAAAGATCTTGTACCAAGGGCACCAGCACATGGTCCGCGGAAGTATAGGGAATCCGTTTCTGCTTCGTATACGTCTTAAAGTCGCTGTATCGGATCTTTACACTGACACAACCTGTCATTTTATTGGCTCGACGCAATTGATAAGCGAGGTTCTCCGCCATGGCGAACAAAGTGGTCTCCAATTTGACCATATCGGTGGTATCCTTTCCATAAGTCCGTTCGGTGGATATGGACTTTCGTTCGTGGAAAGGGACCAAGGGGGAATTGTCCAATCCCTGGGCCCGCATCCAGATGGTCCGTCCGTGCTTTCCAAAGCCACTTTCGAGCATTTCCAAGGGCAGTTCCTGTACGGTCTTTATCGTGGACACCCCCATATTGGACAGGAGCCCATAGGTCTTCTCCCCCACCGAGGGCAGTTTACGGATATGCAGTGGCGCTAGGAACTCCTTTTCCAATCCAAGGTCGATCTTCATTTGGTTGTTGGGCTTGGCTTCCCCTGTGGCCACTTTGGAGACCACCTTGTTCTGGGACAGCCCAAAGGAAATGGGCAATCCTGTCTCCTTCAGGATGCGTTGTCGCATTTCCGAGGCATACTTATAGCAGCCAAAAAAGCGGTCCATCCCTGAGAGGTCCGCATAGAACTCATCCACACTGGCCTTTTCAAAGACCGGGACACTTTCCTTGATGATCTCCGTTACATGGTCCGAGAACTTCATATAGGTCCCCGCATTGCCCTTGATGACCGTGGCCTCGGGACACAGCCGCCGCGCCACTTTCATGGACATCCCGGAATGCACCCCAAAACGACGGGTCTCATAGCTGCAGGCCGCCACGACCCCTCTATCCCCCAACCCTCCGACCAGTAGGGGCCGCTTCATCAGACGGCTGTCCAGCAGCCGCTCACAGGAGACGAAGAAGGTGTCCAAATCGAGATGGAGAATGGTGGGTTTCATAAGATGTATTGGATTTATTCCTATTATTTGGAAAATATCCAAATGTAAGCAAAGCGATAAACTGTTTCAAAATTTTAACAATTATGATTATCTTATTGCTATAAAAAAGCAACCTCAAGATGTGCTACTCGACCAGACAGACCCGCGAGCGGAAGGAACTGGAGAAATTGCTCTCCGTCAAGGCCATGTACGGCGACCTCGACACCGACCTGGAACTCATTTATTTCCATGCCAACGGTTGGAGCCACCCGATCATGTGGACCTTGGGCCAAGAGGAACCCGACAATCTCCTTCCAGCCATGTGGGGCATCATGCCTTCAAGGGAAAAACAGGAGGACTACAAGGAGTATTTCAAAAACCCAAGGACCTTTGGTGGCCTCAATGCCAAATCCGAAAAACTATTCGATCATTTTATCTATCGATACACCTGGGAGAGCCAACGGTGCATCATTCCCGTCGACGGTTTCTTCGAACCACACAATACCAAGGTAAAAGTCAAGGGCAAGGATTACAAGGTACCCTTCTACTTCCACAGAAAGAATGGGGATCCCATTTATCTAGGGGGCATCTATACCAACACATCCGACGGAAGAAGGACATTTGCCGTTTTGACCAAGGAAGCTACCCCCATGTTCGAACAAGTGCACAATGACAAAAAGCGAAGACCCGTCATCATTGATGATGAAAACCTGGATTCCTGGCTGCACCTGGGCAACAATGCATCCGACGTTCAAGATATCATCGATGACGACCTTTGGGAAGGAAATCTTGAAGCTTACCCCATTACCAAGGACCTATACAGTAGAAAAGTGGATTCCAATTATCCGGGCATCATCGATAAAGTGGATTACGAGGAGGTGTCCATTTCCTATGGTTGACCATAAAAAAGAGGAGTCTGTTTCCAGCTCCCCTCAGTTTGTTCAAATTAATCTCTAATGACCTTTATAATGACCCACTGCTGAATACCATTTTTCATCCCATATTTCCAAATAGTGGGTTTGGGATGATTCCACAGAAAGGGCCACCGTCTTGTCCCCCAGTCCCAGTATGCTCTTCATGTTCGTAAGCTGCCGTTGCTGCGTTTTCTTGACCAATGCGAGCAATCTCGACTGAAGGCCCTCCAACTCCCTGTCCAGGCTCTTCAACGAACGGATCAAGGAGGAATGGACAGCCCTTAAGGGTATGCCCAGGACCTTTGGGCTTACTACATTTGACTGGACATTGGGAAAAGAGCATGTTGACTGTTTGAATTAACTTTGAAAACATGTCAAAACCAAAAAGAGAGTACACAACAGAGTTCAAGCAAAAGGCTGTCGAATTGAGCTATGCAAGGGGCAATGTCGCAGAGGTATGTAGGGAACTGGGCTTGAACCCCTCGGTATCGGGACGCTGGCGCAGGGAGGCCAAAAAATACGGGGAGAACAGTTTTCCAGGAAAGGGGAACCCTAAGCTTACCGATGAACAAAGGGAGATAGCCGAGCTCAAGAAAAAACTGAGAGACGTGGAGATTGAGCGCGATATCCTAAAAAAGGCAATAACCACCTTCTCCTAGGGCGACAGGAAAAGTATCGATTCATAAAACGCCACAGGTCCAGATTTCCTGTCGGGAAGATGTGCAAAATGTTCAAGGTAAGCAAAAGTGGGTATTACAATTGGTTGGACCGGGTGCCTTCCAAAAGGTGGTCAGAGAACGAGGTCCTTAGGGTCGCCATACATGATATTTTCAAGGATAGCTTCGGGAGTTACAGGGCACCAAGGATCCGGGAGGAGCTCTTGATAAGGGGATATCGGGCCTCAAGGCCCAGGGTGGCCAGGATAATGAGAGCCAACAGGCTTTTCGCCAAAAGAAAGAGAAAGTTCAGGGTCACCACCGACAGCAAACACGATTATCCAATAGCACCCAATATACTGGACCGTGACTTTACGGTACACAGGAAAAACCAGGTATGGGTATCCGACATGACCTATATAAGGACCGGTGAGGGATGGATGTACATAACAGTGATCATGGAACTGTTCCATCGAAAGGTCGTTGGATGGTCGATGGGCAAGACCTTGGGGACTGCCGACACCATAATTCCCGCTTGGAAGATGGCGATAAGGTCGAACAATATCACGGACAGACTTATTTTCCATTCCGATAGGGGCTCACAATATGCCAGTTACGAGTTTACCGATATCCTTAAAGAGCATAATGGTCCAGTGGTACAATCAATGAGCCGAAAAGGGAATTGTTGGGACAATGGAGTAGCGGAATCCTTCTTCAAGAGCTTGAAGGTCGAATGGGTATACCATCAAAATTATAGCTTTAGATCAGAAGCGGAACTATCGATATTCCAGTGGATAGAGACCTGGTATAATAGAAGAAGGATACACTCGACATTGGGCTATAAAACAATAGAGGAATTTGAAAACGAAATGTATAACCAAAAATCAGCGGCATGACTCTTAACTGATTGTCCATTTTTTTGTTGCAAGTCCATAATCTCACCTCACTCTTGAAATGTACTCCTTTCTGTACGCTATAAGAATGCCCAACCAGTTGTATTATATTGTATTTCAATCAATACAATACTTTCTTCAATGAAGCAACAGAACTTTCATGCTTTTCAGGATTGCCATTTTTAAGTTTTATAAGGTTCTGTAGTTTCCATTGCACTGCGGGAAACCGTTCAAAATCATAAATGCTCCAATCGGGTGTCCCTTTGCCAAAACTCAATAAAAACTCCTTGTTTTTATCTGTTAGATTTTGATGAATTACATCTACCAACTCTTCCCGGGCTTTTTCAAAATCCCCATAGGTAAAGGGTTCTGGGCTCATGCCTTCAAATTGGTTGGCCATGGTTTCCCTTTGGTCGATAAAATTGGGCTGCAACATTTCGTGAAGGGGACGGTTGCTGCTCAAAAGGAACAACATGAAGCCCTTTTTGATTTCTTCGGTAAATCCTTCATTTTCCAACAGATATTTTACATCGAACAAATCCCTGGGGTGTTGGCGGTCCAATGCGGCACAGATTTTTCCACCGTACAACTGTCCTAAAGGAACTACCGATACGGCACAGAAAACATCAAACTCCTCTTGGGCCTTTTCGCATAGTGGCAACGTTACCGTTTCATCCACCACGCCCCTGTTGATTTGGTTCACTTCCAATTTTATCTGTGCTTTTACAGTAGTGATTTGAAGTTTTAAAGTTTCCCTTTTAAGGGTAATTGCAGCTTTTGGCAGAATTTTTTCGAGTTTTGTTTTTATGTGTGCAAGACCTTCTACAATGTTCTTAAAAGATGTTTTTCTGTCCTCTATGGGAATGTAGGTCAAGTCAATATCCACGGACAATCTGACCATATCCCTTACAAATAGGTTGATGGCTGTCCCCCCGTGCAGTGCAAAAGCCGGTTCCTTTGCCACTTCTGGCAATACCTGTAACAATAGCGAAACCTGTTGTTTGTAATCACTCATAATTTTCCAATGTTTTTGGGACGGTGATTCGGTATTTGGATATATAGACACCATCTTTCACCAAGGAACGCTTCCCTTTCCCGAGGTCGATTTTTTTCAGGTCGATGTATTTAAACCAATCGTGCCCTGCCTTTTCTGCCATATACAGAAAAAGTCGCTTTACTTTTATGGAGGTACATATTTCCAAAAGTTCCTGTACCTGTTTTGGCCGGAGGTTGTTCAACCCCTCCATGATTTCATAGCACTCGACCAGCTCTTGCTTCTTGGGCGTTAGGTACAGACATTCCATCAAGGCCCTTGTAGAGTTGGACACTAACAAACTGAATGTTCCTTGCTCCAAAGCTTGCAGTCCTATTTGGGGAGGAAGAAAAGAGGAACCGAAGTAGTTCACTTTTACCCCCCAGTTGTATTTCAAGAACCAAGTGGGCAATCTCTCTTCACTTCCCCCGAACAGCGTTATGTGCTTTGTGGACAACTCCAGATAATGGGCCTTTCCCAATAAGGACAAGGCGGTTTTTCCTCCAGGATGGATATTCAAATCGGCTTGTCCTTGCAATGCGAACAATGCACCCTGATAAGTAGGCTTATCGCCTACCCGCATCCAAGCACCCGTTCCTATGGAATATATCCAATTGCTATTCCTATATCGGTTTAGCAATTGCGTCGAGAACCCGTTTTCCGTCAGCCACGAACTTAAATACACAACTCCCGGAGGCTGTGAATTAAGAAGATGGTTTATTTTTTGCTCTTTTTCCAAACCAATAGTTTCTGTTTTCAACTTTTTTTAAACTATAAAAAACGCTTTGGTTTATTTTACTGCAAATATACAAACTAAAAGTTTGTGTATTCAGAAGTTCTTAAACTTTATTATATCCAAAAGGATGGTACATCCATAAAGAATATGGTACTGGATAGTATTCATACAATATTCCCGAAAAATAAACGTCGCAAAATATTTCTCGGAAAAGGGACGGCATAAAGCAACTTCTTTTCCCTCTACTATTTATATTCCGTTTCCTTTCCGCTCCAAAATTTTGTCTTCCGTTTGTGTTGCCCTCAAATATTGTTTAATCTAAAATTTCATTATCATGGAAACAAAAACAAAGTCAAACGGAGTAGCAAAAAAACAGACTGCGACCGTTAAAAAGGAAGTACAAAAGAAGTTGACCGATGAGGCCATCGGAAAAACCGTTGCCAAAGAAAAAAAGGGAGTCATTGAAAAACCTGCCGTCAACTTGGACGAACGTATCCATGTACGTCTTCAAACGAATTAGGACTGGCCCGGTCCAAAGTTAAGTCATAGTTTCAACTTTTGAATTTGGTGCTCTTTCCTTCTTTTGAGCATCGTTCTTTTCTTTATCAATTTACGGTTTTCCAATATCTTTTTTATCCTGTCCAAAATATACGGTCGCTGGGGACATTTCCATTAGGACAGTGGAAACTCATATAAGCAACGCATTGAGAGTTTTTAAACTATACTTTAGAACAATTTGAGTTACTTGACAATTTTCAGCACTGGATTCCCATCATTTTCGGATACTCTATCAGGACCTGCTTCCATTGCCTTTTTTAATTGCATCATATCCTTGCTAATTTTCTTCTCAACGACCCTTGCATATTTCTGCGTCGTAGAGAGTTTCGTATGACCAAGGAGTTTTGAGACTGTCTCTATCGGCACATCGTTCATCAATGTTATAGTGGTAGCAAACGTATGTCGCGCTACATGGAAGGTAACATTCTTGTCCACTCCGGCCAATTTGACTATGATTTTCAAGTACTTGTTAACTTTTTGGTTTGAAAGAACTGGCAATAGGCTATGATCGTTCATGTAATCGGGAACACTTCGATACTTATCCAAAATGCATTTGGCATGGAACAAGAGAGGTACCTTGACGGGGGTATTGGTCTTTTTCCGTCTTACATTGACCCATTCACCTCCGTCCACGCCCTTGACAATATCACCTTGTTTGAGCATTTTGACCTCGATATAGCTCAGGCCTGTGTAACATGAAAAAATAAATATGTCCCGAACCTTGTCCAAACCAGGGTCCTTAAGTACCATATTCCGTATTTTCAGGATTTCCTCCTCCTCCAAAAAATCACTGTCATAAGAATCAAACTTCATTTTATAAAGTGAAAATGGATTTCTGGTCATGCACCCAAACTTATGTGCCAAAGTGACCATCTTTTTGAAACGTTCCATATGCTTCATGATACCATTGTTGCTCAATGGAAGATTCTTCACTAATGTATCGCAATTCCTCAGATAGGTCTCGAACTCGATCAGGAAGGCATAATCTATTAGTGATAGTTTCACATCCGAAGTGCGAAAACGTTCTTTGACAAAACGGGCTAGATAGGTTTCTGTGGCCGAATAGTTCTTGACAGTCCCTTTCGCCAATTTGGGGGCTTCATGTTTGCGATGGAATTCAATGATATCCTTTAGGGTCTGTACAGGCTTATCATTGCCCAAGAATCGTTCTTTTATGGCACGAGCGGATATAGGGGCCCCTTCGGCCATCAACTGTCTATGGCAGTCCAAAAGCTTTGCCTGGATATCATCAAGGTACATGTTGATGCCTTTCGCCTCTTTGAACCGATGATGAACCCTTCCCGAAGAAGTGCACCAATGGCTTTCTATGACCGTGCGGTGTACACTTAGATCAGATCGTTGTTTTCCAAATCTGATCCTGATATAGATGGGAATTTGGCCGTCGTTTTTCTTGGCGGTCTTTTTCAGCCAGAAACCGATACTGAATTGATTGGAGTTTTTCATGTGTTTTCGCTTTAAGTGGAACATTCCGTTTGCGAAAGTCAAATCACACAAAAGATCAAATCAGGGCATTTAAGTTAAGAAATCCTCCTGAAAAATAATAGGACACCCTATAGGACACCCTCATATATTGCATTTATATGCATATAAAAAAAGCCAAAGAAAATTAATTCTCTGGCTTTCAATAAATTATGGTTTTTAATTTTAACAAAAAAACCATATTTGTCGGGGTGGCAGGATTCGAACCTGCGACCTCCTGCTCCCAAAGCAGGCGCGATAACCGGGCTACGCTACACCCCGAGGTGTGTTGGAAAAAGCGGAGAGACCGGGACTCGAACCCGGGCAGCACTTACGCGCTGACAGATTAGCAATCTGCTCCGTTACCACTCCGGCACCTCTCCTATTCAATTATTATGAACGTGCACTCTGAAAATGCGGATGCAAATGTACCTTTTCAGAAGTAAGATCGCAACTATTTTTTCATTTTTTTATCGCATCTTTTTCGATAGCCTTGCTATTCAGGATATTCCACCCTTAAATGATAGATATTTGTCAGTTTTTGCTTGAGCACTTTTTTCACCAATTCAATTTCCTTGAGTGTAATATTGGCATTTAAAAACTGATCGGCCTGCATCTGACCTTTGACAATCTTCTCCACAAATTCATCAATAATGGTGAACGTCGGGTTCTTAAGGCTTTTCGAGGCTGCCTCTACGGAATCGGACATCATCAATATAGCCGTTTCTTTGGAAAATGGAATCGGTCCCGGGTACTTAAAGTCATCAACATCCACCTCCTGCTCCAATTCCTGTTGCTTTTTAAAGAAATAATACACCGTCGTTGTCCCGTGATGTGTTCTTATAAAATCGATAACCCTATCGGGAATGTTGTTCTTCCTGGCTATTTCTATTCCGTTGAGCACATGATCGATAATGATTTTGGCACTCTCCTTGGGAGGTAGATCGTCATGCGGGTTTACATTGGTGATCTGGTTTTCCGTAAAATAAGTAGGCTGCTCCATTTTGCCGATATCATGATACAGCGCACCTACCCTAACCAACATGGCGTTCGCCCCTATTTCGTTGGCCGCGGCCTCCGCCAAATTGGCTACTTGCAGGGAGTGATGGAACGTCCCGGGAGCCTTGTCCGAAAGTTCCTTGAGCAATTTTGAATTGGTATCGGAAAGTTCCAACAGGGAAACATCGGATATGAGTCCGAACAATTTCTCGAACATATAGATCAATGGCTGCGCAAAAAGAGTCAAAAGCCCGTTGAGTACGAACACACCGAACAATACCCATTCAATATTTTCCAAATTACCCTCATGTATGGCATGAAAAGCAAAATAACCGATAATGTATATCAAGGTAATCTGTCCTACCGAGATAAATAGGTTGGCCCGTTTGTACAATTCGGATGCCGTAAGTATGGTCACAATACCCGCAATGATCTGAAGGAAGATATACTCAAAACTATTGGGTACCACAAAGCCCAGGATCAGCACGGTGAGCACATGCACAAATAGGCCCAACCGGGCGTCGAAAAAGTTTTTGAGCACCAAGGGCAGAATGCACAGGGGCACCATATAAATATAGCTTTCGTAATGCTTCACCATAAGGGTAGTGGCCAGCACCATTAAAAGGATATTGAAAAATATAAAGGTAACCTTGTTGTTGTTCTCGAATATTTCGTTCCGATACCTTTTCAGGAAAAGGAACAGCATGATCAATACCAGGGCCACCAAAATGGTATACCCCAGTAAGATGAAATAATAATTGCTTCCCATCCAGAGTTCGGACTCATATTCATCCTTGAGGGAGTTCAATATCTTAAAATCCTCTGGCTCCACGATCTCGCCTTTGGCGATGATCAATTTTCCCTGATCCACCTCTCCCCTGGTATACGATATCTTGGAAAGCTCATCACTTAGGGCGCTCTCGGTCAGGGCCTCATCGTAGACTAGGTTCGATTTTAGGCTATTTCGTATCATGGCTGACAGGAAGGACAGGCCTTCTGAACCTGCTTGGGCAAACCGCTCGGACACGTTCCTTTTGGCCCCTTCCAGTGCAATAATATCTGTTCTTGAAATTGGCTGGGCCTCATTATTCCTTACCACCACGATGGACTCTGCCTCTGGGACCGTTTGAAATATCCCATGGGCATATACCTCATCAATGACCTCTTCGGCCAAGGTTCTTAGGGACTGTCGTTGTCCGGAAGAAAAGTCCCCCGATTGGAAATAGGTGTTCAGTTCCTCTGCGACCTCCACCTGCACATTGGAGACGATAGAAGCATCAAAAGAATAGTAATGGGTCTTGTTGTCGCGGATGGAGGATTGCTCCTGCTCTATTTCCTCCGTAGTCTTTTTAATGGAAAAATCGATCGGTGCATACAGGTTTTCGTATTGCCAGGGCTTGCCTTTCTGAAAGTCATATTTGAACTTGCCCCCTTTGGGGAAAAAGAATACGATAAGGGCCACCGAGACCACATAAAGGAAATACTTGTAGACCAGTGACTGATGTTTGTAAACGTTATCCAAAGTTTTTCCCATTACCAAATTCTGTTAGCATCAAAAATAGAAAATATATATAACAAAGGTGTTGATTACGACCGCTATCGGTTTGCATTTAATTTTAGTATTTTCGCAGGAGTAAAAATGCACATATGAGAAAAGTAGTAATCGTTTCCGCTGCCAGAACCCCAATTGGGAGTTTTATGGGAGCGCTATCCAGTGTTCCTGCACCAAGATTGGGCGCAGTGGCCATTAAAGGTGCCTTGGACAAAATTGGTCTAAAGCCAGAACTTGTTGAAGAAGTATTGATGGGGAATGTGGTACAGGCAGGAACCGGTCAGGCTCCCGCCAGACAGGCCGCCATCTACGCCGGCATCCCAAATACGGTGCCGTGTACCACGGTGAACAAGGTATGCTCCTCAGGAATGAAAACGATTATGCAGGGGGCCCAGTCCATTGCCCTGGGCGATAACGCTATCGTTGTGGCCGGTGGTATGGAAAACATGAGCATGATTCCCCACTACGTGCACATGAGAACAGGGACCAAGTTCGGTCCCGCCACCTTGGTAGATGGAATGCAGAGGGACGGACTGGTGGATGCCTACGACCAAAACGCAATGGGCGTATGTGCCGATGCCTGTGCCACGAAATACGAATTTAGCAGGGAAGACCAAGATGCCTTTGCCATACAGTCCTACCAACGCTCAGCGGAGGCATGGAAGAACGGTAAGTTCAACAATGAGGTAGTGCCCGTGGAAGTACCGCAAAGAAGGGGTGAACCCATTGTGGTAAGCGAAGATGAGGAATTCAAAAATGTAAAGCTGGAGAAAGTGCCTGCACTCCGCCCCGCCTTTTCCAAGGACGGGACAGTGACGGCGGCCAATGCCTCCACGATCAATGATGGTGCAGCGGCAGTTGTCTTGATGAGCGAGGAAAAAGCACAGGAGCTTGGATTGAAGCCCTTGGCAACTATAAAGGGCTATGCGGATGCCGCACATGAACCTGAATGGTTTACGACCGCACCTGCAAAAGCTTTGCCGAAAGCACTGGACAGAGCAGGGGTCTCCATAGATGATATCGACTTTTTTGAGTTCAACGAGGCCTTTTCCGTTGTCGGGCTTGCCAATATGAAGATATTGGGGCTCAACGATTCCAAAGTGAACGTCAACGGAGGAGCCGTATCCCTGGGACACCCACTGGGTTGTTCCGGTGCAAGGATCACCATTACCCTGTTGAACATACTGGAACAGAACAATGCCAAGTTGGGAGCAGCGGCCATCTGCAATGGTGGTGGAGGTGCTTCTTCAATTGTTTTGGAAAGAAATTAGTGATTCAATCCGTACCGTAAATGCAATATGGAATTTGTCCCCTAAGCATTGTTCCTATCCGAACAATTCCTGACGATTGCTCTGAAATGACCTCTCAATTATTGTACGGGGAACATTTCAAGGTGTTGGAAAGCAGGAAGAAATGGAGCAGGATCCGGACAGCTTACGACAATTTTGAGGGTTGGATATCCAACCAACAATTTACCATAATCCCCGAGCAGGTATACAATGATCTGGAGTCGTTGGAAGAGCGCCAAATCTGTTCGGATATCATATCGCATATCTGTACTTCGGACGGGATGCTCTTACCTATATTGATGGGATCCATGATAAACCCAGGTGCCATACCGGGACATCAATTCGAAGGAAAGGTCGACTCGGGCAAAAAGACCAAGGAAAACTTGGTGAACACGGCCCTTCTTTATTTAAAGGCTCCCTTTTTATCGGGCGGAAAAACCCCGTTCGGTATAGACGGTTCGGGCTTTGCACAGATGGTCTATAAAATTAATGGCCATTCCCTCTCAAGGACGGAAGAAGCCCAATCCAAACAAGGGGAAGCACTGAGTTTTATCGAAGAGAGCGAACCTGGCGACCTGGCATTTTTTGACAACAATGAGGGCGTGATAGACCACGTGGGAATCATCCTGAAGGACAATTACATCATCCATGTCAACGGCCATGTAAGGATCGATCGCATCGATCATACGGGCATCTTCAATTCCGATGAAAAATTATATACCCATCAATTGAGGGTCATCAAAAAAGTGATATAAAAAAGCCCCGAATTATCGGGGCTCTTTTTTTAAGGGAATCCTTGATATTATTCTCCCAAAAGCTTTTTGATTCTCATGAAGTTTTCATTGTCTCCCAATGCTCCATAAATGTTTTTCAATTGGGTAAGGATGCTTTCATTGTCCGGGTTGCTCTGAAGGGCATCCTCCAAAACATTTGCACCTTCTCTGAACAAGCTGTCCTTTTTATCCTTCAACTCGTCATATTTGGCGATATCCGCTTTGGAAGTACCCAAGGCGTTCATTTCATCGATCAAGCCGTTACCTTCGTTTACATATGTTGTGGAAAGGTTCAATAATGCATTGATATAACCCGGGTCAATGGCCAATGCTTTTTTATAGGCATCCCTTGCATCTTCCAAGTTACCTTGCTCCATGTTGATCACACCGATGTTGTACAAAAGATCGGCATTGTCAGGGGCCATGGCAGAAGCCTGTCCCATCAAATCCTTGAACTTGTCCTTATCGCCAATGGCATAATATAGGTTGGCCTCTCCGAGTACCAAGTTTACATCATCAGGATTTTCCGCCCTTGCATCCGCATAAGCCTCGATCGCTCTCTCATTGTCTCCCATTTGTTGGTAGATCAAAGCAATGTTCTTAACGATTTCTGGTTTTTTGGACGGGCTCACCTCCTCTTTGGGATCTTTGTGGGTACCTGCTTTCACATAAAGGTCACGAGTGGCCTTGTCCATGCTTTCAGTTTCACCGGACTCTACGTTTACAGCAGTATAGGTTACGGACTCACCACTATAATCCACATCTTTTAGCTCTTTGTAGTATTTTAGCGCTTCTTCGTAATCCTGTGCGTTTACTGCGCTACTTGCCGCATAATAAAGATACACGGTGTCCTTTGGGCTAAGTGTGTAGCTCATGTACAACTTTTCGGCAGCTTCGCTGAACCTTTTGTTGTTGTTGTCCTCTACGGCAGAGTTTACTAAATCGGCGGTCATCTGCCCCATTTTTTCCTGTGCCACGGAAGTATATTTGGACTTACCGCTGGCTTCTTCCACTTCGATTACCTTGTTATAGGCATCCAAAGCCGATTGGAAAGCGGACACATCGCCCTTTTTGGCCAATTCGTAATTTGCATTTCCCAGAAGTGCATAATACTCGGCCTGCTCTTTGTCCTTGGCTGAATCGATCAAGGAAGCTGCGCTTGTCAATGCTGCTTTCGCTGCTGCGGCATCACCATCCTTTAAAGCCTTTTCCGCCGTCTTCATCTCATCCTTTTGAGCAAAACCCAATGTGGACACTCCAATGGCTAGTAGTATTAATATTCTTGTTCTCATGTTAAAAATTGAAATTTATTTAGTGTTTATCGATTATTACTTGATTATTTATTCTTTATCGTCCGTATTGGTATCAATAGCCGTGCCATCTTCTCCATTGACCTCGATATCCCTGATATCCTCACCGTCCATCGGGTCATCTTCCTTCATGACCTTGGCGACCGCCGCAATGGAATCGTTGTCCTTTAGATTGATCAAGCGTACACCTTGCGTCGCCCTTCCCATAACCCTAAGATTTTCAACACCCATTCTGATAGCGATACCTGATTTATTGATGATCATCAGATCATCGGTATCCGTAACATTCTTGATCGCGACAAGGCCTCCTGTCTTATCGGTGATGGAAATGGTCTTTACACCTTTACCACCCCTATTGGTGACCCTGTAGTCCTCTATATTGGATCGCTTACCATAACCCCTTTCGGACACCACAAGGATGTCGTCCTCAAAATTATGTACGGACACCATTCCTACGACCTCATCGTTGTCGTCCGCCAAAGTGATGCCACGAACACCTGATGCATTTCTGCCCATTGGTCTTGTTTTGGATTCCTCGAAACGGATGGCCTTTCCTGATTTGAGGCCCAGGAATATTTGGCTGGTACCTGTGGTCAATTTAGCTTCCAATAGTTCGTCACCATCACGAACGGTGATGGCATTGATACCATTTTGACGCGGTCTGGAATACTGTTCCAAAGGTGTCTTTTTGACGGTACCCTTCTTGGTTGCCATGATCACAAAATGACTGTTCACGTACTCTTCGTCCTTGAGGTCCTGGGTACAGATAAAGGCCTTCACCTTGTCATCTTGTTCGATATTGATAAGGTTTTGGATCGCCCTTCCCTTTGATGTCCTGCTTCCTTCCGGAATTTCAAACACCCTCATCCAGAAACATTTTCCATTCTGAGTGAAGAACAACATGTATTGGTGGTTGGTACCAACGAAAAGGTGCTCCAAAAAGTCCTCATTTCGAGTTGAGGATGCCTTCTGGCCCACTCCTCCCCTGTTTTGTGTCTTATATTCGGACAGTGGCGTTCTTTTGATGTATCCAGCGTGCGAAATTGTAATGACCACCTGCTCGTCCGGTATCATATCCTCTATACTCAGATCACCTCCCGCATAATTGATCTCCGATCTTCTATCATCACCATACTTTTCCTTGACCTCGAGCAGCTCATCTTTGATGATCTGCATTCTTCGCTCCTTCTTTTCTAGAATATCCTTCAGGTCCTCGATGGTCTTCAATAACTCTGCGTGCTCTTCGCGCAATTTGTCCTGTTCCAGTCCCGTAAGTTGGCGCAAACGCATTTCAACAATGGCCTTGGCCTGTACTTCGGTCAGTTTGAAACGTTCGATCAAATTGTTACGTGCCTCCTCAACATTGGAAGACCCCCTTATGATGGCGATGACCTCGTCAATATTGTCCGAGGCTATGATCAGCCCTTCAAGGATATGAGCACGGTCTTCGGCCTTTTTCAGCTCGAACTTGGTCCTACGGACCACGACCTCGTGCCTATGCTCCACAAAATGGTGGATGATGTCCTTAAGGTTCAAGAGCTCGGGCCTACCGTTGACCAAAGCAATATTATTGACACTGAAAGAGGATTGCAAAGCCGTGTACTTGTACAACATATTGAGTACAATGTTCGGTATGGCATCACGCTTTAGGATATATACGATCCGCATACCGTTCCGGTCGGATTCGTCCCTGATGGTGGAAATGCCCTCTATCTTTTTCTCGTTGACCAGTTCGGCGGTCTTTTTGATCATATCCGCCTTGTTAACCTGGTACGGGATTTCGGTGACCACGATGCTTTCCTTGCCCTGTACCTCCTCAATGGTGGCCTTGGCACGCATCACTACGCGGCCCCTTCCCGTATGGAACGCTTCTTTTACACCATCGTAACCGTAGATGATTCCCCCGGTCGGGAAATCCGGTGCTTTGATATGTGTAATGAGCTCATCGATCTCGATATCATGGTTGTCTATATAGGCTACGGTGCCATCCACGACCTCGGAAAGGTTGTGTGGCGGCATATTGGTGGCCATACCTACTGCGATTCCCGATGCACCGTTCACCAAAAGGTTAGGGATCCGGGTAGGCAAGACCGTGGGCTCCTCGATGGTATCATCGAAATTGAGCTGATGATCAACGGTATCCTTATCGATATCGGCCAACATCTCCTCTGCGATCTTGCGCATCTTGGCCTCGGTATAACGCATGGCCGCCGGACTGTCCCCATCGATCGAACCGAAGTTACCCTGGCCATCGACCAACATATACCTCAAGCTCCATTCCTGGGCCATTCGAACCATGGTATCGTATACGGAAGAATCACCATGGGGATGATACTTACCCAATACCTCCCCGACGATACGGGCGGATTTTTTATGCGAACTATTGGACCTTACACCTAGATCGTGCATTCCGTAGAGCACTCTTCGGTGAACAGGCTTTAAACCATCACGAACATCTGGCAGGGCACGTGACACAATGACCGACATTGAATAATCAATGTAGGCAGATTTCATCTCATCCTCTATGTTGATAGGAATTAACTTTTCTCCTTCCGCCATGCTTTTTTACTATTGATTTTTTGTGGTTAAATTATCATGGCAATATACAGAAAATAGCAGCCTTTATAACGCTTTGCGAATACTTTATTAAAAAAATTATCAACATTGCGGGTATTATCAAGATTGTGATAATAAAGCTTTGTTAAATAGCGGAAAAACCTGAATTATTCCGACATTTACAACTACTTTGTCGAATAAGGGTATGGTATTTGACCACCGTAACAATACTTTTATTAATTTTAATTGCTGAAAAAGAAACGTATGGACGACAATTTTTCCCCCCGCGTAAAGGACGTTATAGCATACAGCAAGGAAGAAGCCCTGAGACTGGGCCATGACTTTATTGGCACAGAACACCTTATGCTAGGTCTTTTGAGAGACGGGAATGGCAAGGCCATAAATATATTGGATGCACTAGATGTGGATTTGGACCACCTGCGTAGAAAGGTGGAAATCCTGAGTCCGGCCAATCCGAATACTGGAACGATACAAAAGGACAAGAAGAACCTTCACCTGACCCGCCAAGCGGAACGGGCCTTGAAGACCACCTTCTTGGAAGCTAAGCTTTTCCAAAGTTCTTCCATCAACACGGCGCACCTATTGCTCTGCATCCTCAGGAACGAAAATGATCCAACAACCAAGTTGTTGCACAAACTGAAAGTGGACTATGACAATGTCAAGGAACAGTTCAAGTCCATGATCACCAGTGACGACGACTACATAGACACGCCCCAAGCGGAATCTTTCCCCGGGGACACTGATGATATGGGAGATAGCAAAGAAAGCTCCTTCGGCTCCGGAGGCGCTTCCCAAAAAGGAAACAAAAAGTCCAAAACCCCGGTATTGGACAACTTCGGAAGGGATCTGACCCGTTTGGCCGAAGAGAACAAATTGGACCCCGTTGTGGGCAGGGAAAAGGAGATCGAACGTGTTTCCCAAATACTGAGCAGAAGGAAAAAGAACAATCCACTGCTTATTGGGGAACCCGGTGTCGGTAAGAGCGCCATTGCGGAGGGCCTGGCCTTGCGCATCATCAACAAAAAGGTATCAAGGATACTTTACAACAAACGCGTGGTAACACTTGACCTGGCCTCTTTGGTGGCGGGAACCAAATACCGCGGACAGTTCGAAGAACGTATGAAAGCCGTGATGAACGAACTGGAGAAGAACGACGACATCATTCTGTTCATTGATGAGATACACACCATTGTAGGTGCTGGTGGTGCAACGGGAAGCCTGGACGCTTCCAATATGTTCAAACCGGCATTGGCAAGAGGGGAAATTCAATGTATCGGAGCGACCACATTGGACGAATACAGACAGTACATCGAAAAAGATGGCGCCCTGGAACGTCGTTTCCAAAAGGTAATGGTAGAACCCACTTCCGTGGAGGAGACCATCGAAATATTGATGAACATCAAAGGCAAGTACGAGGAACATCACAATGTCAATTATACGGATGATGCCATTATGGCCTGTGTAAAATTGACCAACCGTTACATGACGGACCGCTTTCTACCGGACAAGGCGATTGATGCACTGGACGAGGCAGGTTCCAGGGTGCACATCGTCAACATGGATGTGCCCAAGCAGATCCTCGAACTGGAAAGCCAGCTGGAGGATGTACGCGAACTGAAGAACAGCGTTGTAAAAAAACAGAAATACGAAGAGGCCGCCAAGCTTAGGGACGACGAAAAACGCCTAGAAAAAGAGTTGGCCACGGCACAAGAACGCTGGGAAGAAGAAAGCAAACTTCATAGAGAAACCGTATCCGAGGACAATGTTGCCGACGTGGTTTCCATGATGAGCGGAATCCCGGTAAACAGAATTGCCCAGACGGAAAGCAACAAATTGGCTGAATTGCCGAACCTGATCAAAGGTTTCGTTATTGGTCAAGATGAAGCCGTCTCCAAGGTGGCAAGGGCCATCCAACGTAACCGTGCAGGACTAAAGGATCCGAACAAACCCATAGGTTCGTTCATTTTCTTGGGACAAACCGGAGTGGGTAAGACCCAATTGGCAAAAATACTCGCCAAGGAACTATTTGATTCCGAAGATGCCCTGATCCGTATCGATATGAGCGAATACATGGAAAAGTTCGCCATTTCAAGATTGGTAGGTGCACCTCCGGGATACGTAGGTTATGAAGAAGGCGGGCAACTCACCGAAAAGGTGCGCCGCAAGCCCTATTCCGTAGTATTATTGGACGAGGTGGAAAAGGCCCACCCAGATGTGTTCAATATGTTGCTACAGGTTTTGGACGATGGATTCCTTACCGATAGTTTGGGCCGTAAGATCGACTTCAGGAATACCATCATCATCATGACCTCCAATATAGGGGCAAGACAATTGAAGGATTTCGGACAAGGTGTCGGTTTTGGTACCGCTGCTAAAAAAGCACAGGCAGATGACCACCAGAAGAGCGTTATCGAAAACGCCCTCAAAAAGGCCTTCGCCCCTGAATTCCTGAACAGGATCGACGATGTTGTGGTCTTCAATTCATTGGAACGCGAGGACATCCACAAGATCATCGATATCGAATTGAACAAATTGTACAAAAGGATCAAGGAGATTGGCTACGATTTGAACCTTTCCGACAAGGCCAAGGATTATATCGCCGATAAAGGATTTGACAAACAATATGGAGCAAGACCTTTGAAAAGGGCCATCCAGAAGTATATCGAGGATGCACTGGCCGAAGAGATTGTCAACACCAAGCTAGAAGAGGGCGACAGCATTTTCATGGATCTCAACGAGGAGAAAGAAGAACTCACCATAAAGATCAAGAAGGCGGAAAAATCGCCAGAAGCTGAAAAATAAATTCGAACACTTTCAAAAAGCTGACCATTAGGTCAGCTTTTTTTATGTCCTTATTTACCATACATACGATATTTTAACCTTTAATCTATTATTTTTTCGCTGAGTGGCATTCCCAAATAATTTCGTACACGAGACACTATAATTACACTTGGGAATGAAAATCACTTCTAAAAAGAAGACCGTGGTGGTACGCGAGTACCAACTGGATATCGGGACCGTACAGGTTTTTGACAATTATATGGTCGCTTCTTTTGACGAAGGCGCCACCATCACACTAGAGAGAACCTACCAGATTATCGGGATTTCAGAAATTCATTTTAGGGACAAGGACTTTGGCTACATAAGCCTCAGACAGAATTCTTATGCAGTGGACCCAACAGTGTACAATTACCTTAGGGGCATGGAAAACCTAAAGGCATTCGCCATAGTTTCCAAAAAGGAAATAGACATGCACAACTTCAACATCGAAAAGATGTTCTACAAAAAACCGATGGAGTTCTTTATCGAGTTTGACAACGCACTGACCTGGATTCAAAAAAGGCTCAAATCCAAAAAGGGCAGGAACAGCGCTTAACCATTCTCATTTTGTTCCATTTCTGGTTGTCGGAACAGTTCCGCATATGCCTTTCCAATATGGTCTATAATAGTGGAAGCCCTCAATGCTTCATATCCGGTCGTGGACACACCAAGGTCACCAGCCAACCCATGTAGGTACACCCCAAAAATTGCGGCATCGACAGATGAATACCCTTGAGCCATCAGTCCGGTGATCATCCCCATCAAAACATCTCCGCTACCCGCTGTGGCCATGCCAGGATTCCCAGTAGTGTTCACATATCCCTTCCCGTTATAAATGGTAATGGTATGAGCTCCTTTAATCACTATTACTACATTATATTTGGCAGCGAAAGTTTTGGCCTTTTCGAGTTTTTCAAAATCTGACGACCATTTTCCGATCAATCGCTCCAATTCTTTTGGATGCGGGGTAAGCACGGACATTTCCGGCACATCCTTGAGCATATCCGGCTTGTGAGATAAAATATTGAGTCCATCGGCATCGATGACCATAGGTGTTCCCATCCTTTTCAGAAATGCACCAAAGGCCGAAACGGTATCGTCATCCTGGCCGATCCCGATTCCTATACCAACAACGGTCGGCTCAAAAGGAACCTCTATCCCTGAAATGTTCCTATCCCTGGATCCTGTCAGTACCATGACCTCCGGTACCGCCGTCTGCATGGCATCATACCCACATTTGGGCAAGAAAGCAGTCACCAGGCCACTCCCAACGGTCAAACATGAATTGCACGCCAATTGTACGGCCCCTATCTTGCCATAACTGCCCCCGACGATCAGTGAATGACCATAGGTTCCCTTATGGGAAAATTTTAATCTGGGACGGTACAAGGGAAGTACCTCCGGGCGACCTATCAATTCAAAATGCGTCTGTGTTCGATTCAGGTAGTCCCGGTCCAATCCAATATCCAACATTTCCCATTGATTCACATATACTCCGGTCTGGGGCAAGAAGAATACTAGCTTAGGTAACTGAAAGGTCAACACATAACTTGCTCTGACCACAAAGGAAGGTTCCCAAGGAACCCTGTCGAGCGGTAAACCAGAGGGAACGTCCACAGAAAGTGTAAAGGCTTGCGAAGCATTGATATGGTTGATCAAATTCCCCACCCATTCATCGGGAGAACGGTTCAGACCTATTCCAAAGATGGCATCCACCACGATATCGTTCGGTGATATGTCCGGCAGATCGCTTTCCTCATTTATAAAATTGGGCCACACCTTTCCATCCTTCAAACGTTCCAGGTTCAACAAAAAATCATCCGACCTTTTATCACTGTAATTTACCACATGCACCTTGATCGAATAACCGTGCTCGTTCAATTTTCTGGCCAATACCAATCCATCACCCCCGTTGTTACCGATTCCACAGAAAAGTTGAACGGTGACCTGAGTGCCCCTTAAACGGGAATGCATCCAATCAAAAAGCTGTGTCGCGGCCCTTTCCATGAGCTCATCGCTCGTTATCCCCTCCTTCTTGATTGTTGATTTATCAGCTTGATAGATTTGATCGGCAGAAAATATTTTCATTCAGCAAAAAAAATTGATTATTCCTAAGGATTTCGCAAAAAACAACCCCATCGATTTGATGAAGTATACAAAAGTACTACATTTATCACCTCATTACAGAGCAATGGAGCCAAAACAAACGGATATTAACCTTAATTTGATGAATCCCTTTTCATCAACTTTCACCATTACCATTACCACCCCTTTGGGGTAAGTCTGCTATATATAATTCCGTCCGTTTTTTTATTCTATTTTCAATTTTTCACAACAATTCTTTATCATGAAAGTCTTAAAATTTGGAGGCACTTCTGTTGCCAATCCAGAAAACATACATAAGGTCAGATCCATCTTGGAACAATCGGAAAATGACCGCTTAGCGGTAGTGGTCTCAGCCTTTGGAGGGATTACGGACCTATTGATCGGTGCATCGCAGTTGGCCTCCGACCAAGATGCAACCTACAAGGAGAGCCTGAAGGCCATCGAGGACAGACATATTTCGGCCATCAGGGAGTTGATCCCCGTTACGGCGCAGAGCCCAGCACTGAGCAAGGTAAAAAGCGAACTCAACACCTTGGAGACCCTCTTGGAAGGAGCCTATTTAATTGGTGAGCTAACACCTAAACTTTCCGATAAGATCGTAAGCTACGGTGAACTGTTATCGTCCTTCATAATCAGTGAGTTTTTAATATCCCAAGGTTTGGACGCCATATTTAAGGATAGCAGGGAACTTATCAAGACGGACAATAACTTTGGCAAGGCCAATGTGGATTTCAATACCACCAATACCAACTGCAACGTTTTTTTCTCGGCGAACAATCACAGGATTTCGCTTTTGCCCGGATTTGTGGCCGCCAGTAAAAATGGTGATATCACGACCTTGGGAAGAGGTGGTTCCGATTACACCGCTGCAATAATTGCCGCCGCGGTGGATGCGGATATGTTGGAGATTTGGACCGACGTCAGCGGAATGTACACGGCCAATCCCAAATTGGTAAAGCAGGCCAAATGCGTGGCAGAGATAAGCTATCAAGAGGCCATGGAGCTTTCACATTTTGGGGCCAAGGTTCTGTACCCCCCTACCATACAGCCCGTACTGGGCAAAGCTATCCCCATTGCCATAAAAAATACCTTCCAGCCCGATAACCCGGGGACTTTGATCTCCAAAAATACCAACGGGAACGGCAAAACCGTGAGGGGCATCAGCCATGTGGGGAATATAAGCCTGCTTTCCCTAGAAGGTCCGGGCATGATCGGGATCCCAGGGATATCCAAGCGGTTTTTCGAGACACTCTCCATAAAGAACATCAGTATCGTAATGATCACCCAGGCATCTTCCGAACATTCCATATGTGTGGGAATTTCCGATGAGGATGTAGATCTAGCGGCAGAAGCAGTGAACGAAACCTTCGAATACGAGATATCCACTAAAAAGATAAAGCCGGTCCTTGTTGAAAAAGACCTGACCATTATCGCATTGGTAGGAGACAATATGAAGAGCCATCAAGGTTTGAGCGGTAAGATGTTCAGTACCTTGGGCAAGAACAATGTAAATATAAGGGCCATTGCCCAAGGGGCGTCGGAGCGTAATATTTCGGCGGTCATCAAAAAAGAGGATGTGAAAAAGGCGCTCAACTCACTACACGAGACCTTTTTCGAAGAAAATATCAAGCAGCTCAACCTATTCGTCATGGGAGTCGGTAATGTCGGTTCAAAGTTCCTGGGCCAGATACGTCAACAAAAAAAATATTTAAAGGAGGAGCTAAAACTGAATGTACGCGTGATCGGTATCAGCAATTCCAGAAAAATGGCCTTTGACGAGAACGGAATTTCACTGAAGGATTGGGAAAATATCCTCGAGCAAGGTGAGACTGCGGACAAGGGGGCATTTTTTGACCGCATCAATTCGTTGAATTACCGCAACAGTATTTTTGTGGACAATACGGCCAGCGCCGAAGTTTCCAAAAGCTATTCCAGTTATCTCAAAAACAGTATTTCGGTAGTGACCTGTAACAAAATCGCATCTTCCTCGGATTATGGCTATTACCAGGAACTCAAACAACTGGCCAAGCAATACAATGCACCATATCTGTTCGAGACCAATGTCGGAGCCGGTCTTCCCATCATCGACACCCTGAAGCACTTGATCGCTTCAGGCGACAAGGTCAGAAAGATACAGGCGGTATTGTCCGGCAGCCTCAACTTTGTGTTCAACACCTTTGACAACTCCACTACCTTCCATGACGTGGTGAAACAAGCACAGGCGGAAGGATATACGGAACCCGACCCGACCATAGATCTGAGCGGGGTGGACGTGATGCGCAAAATTTTGATCCTGGCAAGGGAGAGCGGCTACCAATTGGATATTGAGGATATCGAGAACGAGGCTTTCCTACCCGAGGAGAGCCTGGAAACGGACTCCAACGAGGCATTTTTTGAAAGCCTGAAGAAGTATGAGACCGATTTTCAGAAACGTTACAAGGATGCTGCCGATGCCGGCTGCAAACTAAAATATGTTGCCCAGTTTGAAGATGGCAAGGCCAAGGTCGGACTGCAACAAATCCCAAAAGGACATGATTTTTATAACTTGGAGGGAAGCGATAATATTGTTTTGTTCTTTACGGACAGGTACGTGAACCAACCTTTGATCATCAAAGGGGCCGGGGCCGGTGCAGATGTCACCGCATCAGGTATCTTTGCGGATATCGTTCGAATCGGAAATTTTTAGATCATGGAGGAAATCAAAGTATTTTGCCCTGCGACCATTGCCAATGTCTCCTGCGGATTTGACGTGCTCGGTCTGGCCCTGGATTCCGTGGGCGATCAAATGACCATTCGAAAAACTGCTGAAAAAGGGATTCGCATCACCAAAATTATCGGACAGGACCTTCCATTGGAAACCGTTAAAAATGTGGCGGGCGTAGCCGGTTTGGCCCTACTGGCCAAAAGTGATTATGAAGGCGGTTTTGAAATTGAAATAGACAAACGGATAAAGCCGGGAAGTGGTATAGGCAGCAGTGCTGCCAGCTCTTCCGGTGCCGTTTGGGCCATGAACGAACTATTGGGCAGGCCCTTTTCCAACTTGGAACTGGTGGAATTTGCCATGCAGGGAGAAAAACTTGCCAGTGATGTTGCCCATGCGGACAACGTGGCCCCTGCCATTTACGGTGGGTTTACCTTGGTCCGCAGTTACGACCCGCTCGATATCGTTCCCATACCGACACCTTCGGAATTGTTCGCTACGGTGATTCATCCCCAGATCGAGATAAAGACATCGGACTCGAGAAAGATTCTGAAGACCACGATCTCCATGGAACAGGGAATCCGTCAATGGGGCAATCTTGGAGGGCTTGTGGCGGGACTGTTCCAAAACGATTACGACTTGATCGGGCGATCGCTGCACGATCATATCGTGGAGCCCATTCGTTCGATATTGATCCCTGCCTTTGATGATATCAAGACCAACGCTATAAAAACAGGTGCTTTGGGCAGTGGGATATCCGGATCCGGACCTTCCATTTTTGCCTTGAGCAAAGGACAAAAAATTGCAGAGGCAGTGGCGGATTCCATGAAGGCCACCTATCGGGACATCGGTGTGGATTTTGATATCCATGTCTCCAAAATCAATAGTCAAGGTGTTAAAATAATCTCCTAATTCCATGAAATTCCACAGTTTAAACGATAAAAACATTCAGGCTTCGTTCAAGGAGGCGGTCATTGCCGGCATTGCGCCAGATAAGGGACTCTACTTTCCAGAGCTCATCACGCCCCTGCCCTCTGATTTCTTTCAACATATCGAAGCGCTTTCCAACCATGAAATAGCCTTTAGGGCCATTCATCAATTTGTTAGTGATGATATTCCCGATGAGGCACTACGGGACATCATCGCCAATACCCTTGATTTTGATTTTCCCGTGGTGGACATCGAGGAAGGTGTGGCGACCCTGGAACTTTTTCACGGCCCCACCATGGCTTTCAAAGATGTTGGTGCACGGTTCATGGCAAATTGTCTGGGCTACTTTTCACAGGGCAAAAAACAGGATGTCACCGTTTTGGTGGCCACTTCCGGGGATACCGGAGGTGCCGTTGCCAACGGCTTTTTGGGAGTGGATGGTGTAAACGTGGTCATCCTATATCCGAGTGGAAAGGTCAGTGAGATACAGGAAAAGCAATTGACCACCCTGGGCCAAAATATCGAGGCCATGGAGGTGGACGGTGTTTTTGACGACTGCCAACAGATGGTAAAGACGGCTTTTTTGGACAAAGAAATCACGGGACACAAAAAATTGACCTCGGCCAACAGCATTAACGTGGCGAGATGGTTGCCCCAAATGTTCTACTTTTTGTTCGCCTATAAACAAGCTAAATCCAAAGGAAAAGAAATCGTCTTTTCAGTTCCATCAGGAAATTTTGGCAATATCTGTGCCGGGATGGTGGCCCAAAAATTGGGAATGCCGGTCCAACATTTTGTAGCCTCGACCAATGTCAATGACGTGGTACCAAAGTATTTGAATAAGGGAATTTACGAACCCATGTCGTCCAAGGCCACAATTTCCAATGCCATGGACGTGGGTGATCCTAGCAATTTTATCCGTATCAGACATTTGTACAAGGATGATCTGGAATCGCTCAGACGGAACCTTTTCTCGTATTCTCTCACGGATGAAGCGACCAAAAGAGCCATGAAAGAAGTCTACGACCAAACAGCTTATGTAATGGACCCCCATGGTGCCGTGGGCTACCTTGGATTAAAGGAATATCAAAAAACACATCCGGACACCTATGGTATTTTTCTTGAAACGGCACACCCCGTTAAGTTCTTGGATGTGGTGGAAGAAACCTTGGGCCTGAGCCCTGAAATCCCACCACAGATCATGAAGGTGATGGACAAGGATAAAAAATCACACACCATCTCCACGTACCAGGAATTGAAGCGGTTCCTCCTTGAGGTTTAATCCAACTTGGGCAGTTTAAAACTGTCCAAGGGACTCGGTTGTTTCATCACTTCCTCTATGGCCTCGGTAGTCCTTGGCGCCATTCCGGAAAGATTGATGGGCCCATTTTCAGTGATAAGGATATCGTCCTCGATCCTAACGGCGATTCCCCACCATTTTTCATCGCAATCACTATTCTCGGGAATATAGATTCCAGGCTCCACGGTAATTACCTGATTTGGCCTGAAAGCTTGATAAGTACCCGCATCATGTACGTCCAACCCCAAATAATGTGAGGTACCGTGCGGAAAATAAATCCTCGCATCCTTGGCATCCTTGATGATGCCCAGATCCAATAAACCTTTGGTCACCACATCCAAGGCCGCCTTGTGGGGCTCTCTGAAAGAAGCACCGACAACACTGGCAGCTATTCCCGCTTCCTGTGCATTGTAGACGATATCATATATGGCCTTCTGTTCCGGTGAAAACTTCCCGTTGGCAGGAATGGTCCGGGTCACATCGGCCGTATACCCATGATATTCAGCCCCTAGGTCCATGAGTACCAGGTCATCACCGACCTTGGTCTTATTGTTCTCTATATAATGAAGTATACAACCGTTATGACCGCCGCCCACGATGGATGGATAGCCCTCATATTCGGCACCATATCTTTTGTATACATATTCATGTACCCCCTGTATCTCCGTTTCGGACATATTGGGATGCATGGCCTTCATCACCTCTATCTGCCCGACCGCAGAGATTTCTATCGCACGTTTCAGCAACTTCATTTCCTCTGGAGTCTTGTCCTGGCGCAACTCGGCCATGACCTTTGGTAGAATACTGGAGTCCAAATTTGTCGATCGTTGGATCACCATCACTTTATTCTTTACCTCATCGCGTATCCCTTCGTTGTTGGCCCCTATAAAATCATTCAAGATATCATCCTCCTGCAATTCAGGGTAGCGTTCCATGTAACGTTCAATGGTCTCGGCCACCTCCTTGCTGTTTTCTGGAGTCACCGCGGCTATCCTTTTGTACAGTTCGTTGCGAACAGGATTATAGTCCGCCGGGTAATTGGCCTTCACCTTGAAGGTCTTGATCAGGTCGAAAAGGTCTGCCGAACCGGATTTATCGCGATAATCGTTATGGAAATCCACAAAGGACACATGGTCAAAAGCTTTGAAATCCAACGGGAAGTTTTCAAAATCGCTCCCGTTGAACACCATATCGAATCCCAATTTTTCCTTCGCTCCTTCCACACCCAGTCGTTTACCTGTCCACTGTTCGGCTCTTGCGTTCCTTTCCTGAACATAAAAAAGTTCATCAAAGGTATTTCCATCTGCATCGGTCTGTGCTTCAGAAAATAGAACAAGAACCGCATTGGGTTCCTTATAACCCGTTAAATAATAAAAGTTGGGGTCTTGGTGGTACACATAGTCCACATCGTTGGCACGGTTGCGCTCAGCATTGGCGAACAGCACCACAGCCGTGTTGGGAGGTAATTTTGCCCTGACGGCCTCCCTTCTTTCCTTATGGAAATCGGCAGGCAAATAATCGGTGGGCAGGTCTTGGGAATTTCCCGCTATGGCAAGAAACATGGTGCATAAAAGGCAAGAGATATATTTTGGCATTTTCTAATTTTTTATCAAAATACAAATTTTGCACATACCATAAATTCAGAACCTTATCATTTTAGCAAAATCATGAATGGCAAAAAGAAGGGTATCCTTAATTAATTCTATAAATTTGCCAATGCTAAAAATAAAGTCAATGAAAAATACTGCACTTACAAAAACGCACGAAGCACTGGGGGCCAAAATGGTACCTTTTGCGGGCTACAACATGCCCGTTTCCTATGAGGGTGTCAATATTGAACACGAAACAGTTCGCAAAGGGGTCGGTGTGTTTGATGTTTCCCACATGGGCGAGTTTTTGATTGAGGGGCCAAAGGCTTTGGAACTGATTCAGAAAGTCACTTCGAACGACGCTTCAAAATTGACCGTTGGTAAGGCGCAGTACAGTTATATGCCCAATGAAACGGGAGGTATCGTGGATGACCTTATTGTATATAGGATAAAGGAAGAAACCTATCTTTTGGTAGTGAATGCATCCAACATTGAAAAGGATTGGAACCATATAACCAAGTATAACGAAGCAGTGGGTGCAGTGATGAGGGATATATCGGATGACTACTCCCTTTTGGCCATTCAGGGCCCAAAAGCAGTTGATGCCATGCAATCCCTGACCTCGGTGGATCTTTCCTCCATTAAATTCTACAACTTTGTGGTCGGTGACTTTGCAGGCATCGAGCATGTCATTATATCAGCGACCGGATACACTGGTTCAGGAGGCTTTGAGATCTACTGCAAAAATTCAGAGGTACAGCAAGTTTGGGACAAGGTCCTTGAGGCCGGGGCCGACTATGGTATCAAGCCCATTGGATTGGCGGCACGGGATACCCTTCGCCTTGAAATGGGCTATTGCCTTTATGGCAACGATATTGATGACACCACTTCCCCTTTCGAGGCCGGTTTGGGATGGGTCACGAAGTTTACCAAAGAATTTGTGAACAGTGAAAATTTCGCCAAGGAAAAGGCAGCAGGTCCCAAAAGAAAGCTGATCGCTTTCCAAATGGAAGAACGGGGCATCCCAAGAACAGGGTACCCGATATTGGATGCCGATGGGAACGAGATCGGAAAAGTGACTTCGGGCACCATGTCACCATCACTTTCCAAAGGTATCGGATTGGGATATGTGACCACGGAGTTTTCCAAATTGGATACCCCGATCTATATTAAAGTTCGAAAAAACAACATAATGGCAAATGTGGTGAAATTGCCATTTTACAAAAACATCTAGTTAGCATTTGGATAAAAAAAGGATACTGATATTGGGAGCGAGTGGCTTTGTAGGCAATGCCATATACAAAGAACTCTGCTCCTATTTTGATACCTACGGCACTTATTTCACCAATCGCTCCTTTGCATCCAACAAACAGTTTTTACGCTATGACCTGGAGGAAGATGATATCTTTCAGGTACTTCAAAAAGTGAGGCCGGATGTGATCATATCCTCTCTTCGCGGAAATTTTCCGGCACAGATACAGGCACATCAACATTTAATGGAGTACTTGGTCAAGACCGATGCCAAGTTGTACTTTATTTCTTCCGCCAATGTTTTCGATGCCTACAGTAAGTTCCCGTCCTACGAAAATGATAAGACCCTATCATTAAGTGTCTATGGTCGGTTAAAAATCAAGATCGAGAATATGATGATGCGGTTGCCCAAGGAAAAGACCGCAATTCTGCGCATACCCATGGTCTTTGGAAATTCCTCTCCCAGGATCAAGGAAATCAAAGAAAGTATCGAAAACAAAGAACCTATCGAGGTGTTTCCCAACCTGATCATCAACGTTACCAATGACGATAGGCTCACCCAACAGATACACTACCTGATCAACAGGAACAAAACGGGCATCTTTCACTTGGGCAGTAGCGACCTCATACAGCACGAGGAATTCATCAAAGAGGTCATCGGGCACTTGGGGAATTACCATCCCATATACAAAAGGGTCTACACCACCAATGAGGATCGGTATCTGGCCGCTCTGCCAAAGGACAATGTCCTGCCAAAAAATCTTCGTATCAGCTGCCAAGAAATCATAGACCACCATTTACCCGTTTAGTTTTCGGATTGGACATTTGATTGGTTACCTTTAAGCAAACCCGATACATGAAAAAATTAAGTACCGATCAAATTGACAGGGCCCTAAAGGAATTTCCGGGCTGGAAACTAGTAAACGATATGTTGGAGAAGTCGTTCACCTTTAACGACTTTAAGGAGGCCTTTTCCGTGATGACCCATATAGCCTTTGAATGTGAAAAACAGGACCATCATCCCAATTGGGAAAACGTCTACAACAGCTTGAGCATTAAGTTGAGCACCCATGATGCCGACGGCATTACACAAAAGGACATTGATCTTGCCAAGTCCATTGAAAAAATTGTTGCGCAGTCTTAAAATATTCAACTTGACAAAGGGGCATTTTTTGCTAAATTTGCCCTCATCCAGAATTTTAAATTATTATGGGAAGAGCGTTCGAATTTAGAAAAGCACGAAAAATGAAGCGATGGGCCGCAATGTCCAAAGCATTCACAAGAATTGGCAAGGACATTGTAATGGCCGTTAAGGAAGGTGGGCCTGATCCAGATGCCAATGCCAAGCTACGTGCGGTAATTCAGAACGCAAAGTCAGTGAACATGCCCAAGGACAACATTGAGCGTGCCATTAAAAGGGCCTCCGACAAAAACCAAGGAGATTACAAGGAAGTATTATTCGAAGGTTATGCTCCCCATGGAATTGCCATCTTGATCGAGACCGCTACGGACAACAACACCAGAACTGTGGCCAATATCCGTAGTTACTTCAATAAATGCAACGGTAGTCTGGGCACTTCCGGTTCGGTGGAATTCATGTTCGACCATACCTGTAGTTTCACCATCAATGGTGAGGGATTGGACCCTGAGGAATTAGAGCTCGAAATGATCGACTTTGGAGCGGAAGAAGTTTTTGTCGACGAGGACGGAATCCACATTTACGCACCTTTTGAGAATTTCGGGGCCATCCAAAAAGAATTGGAGTCCAGGGAAATAGAAATCATTTCTTCTGGCTTTGATAGAATTCCGCAGGTGACCAAGGAACTGAATGAAGAAGAAGTTGCCGATGTTGAAAAACTTCTAGAGAAAATAGAGGAGGATGACGATGTCCAGAACGTCTTCCATAGTATGAAGGAATAATTTGTTAAAAACTGTATTCCGCTACTTTGCCTTTGACCCCTGTATAAAAGTCTTTAATTTTTAGAAAATCCTTTTCTTGGTCGTCCGAGGCCATAAAAGGCTCTCCTATTTTGATTTCCTTTTTTCCAAAATCAAAGGCGACCATTACAATGGGTACATTGGCCTTTTTGGCGATATGGTAAAATCCTGTTCGCAGTGCGTCCACTTTTTTGCGCGTTCCCTCAGGGGCCAAGGCAAATCGAAATACTTTTCTATCAGAAAACAACTGTACGATACTGTCCACGGTATTGGAGTTTTTGGATCGATCTACCGGAGCACCTCCAGTCCACCTAAAAAACCATCCGAACGGTGGTTTGAACAAGCTTTTTTTTCCGATATAGTTGATTTCCTGATTGATTACCTTTCTTATCAAAAGTCCTAAAAAGAAATCTAACCAATGTGTATGAGGTACCACAATGATCACACACTTGTCCACCTCGGGAAAGGTCCCGTTAAGTTTCCATCCCAATATCTTAAAGTATATGATTTTTGCCAACCACTGCATGTAGTATGTATTTTAAGACTTAGGAACCACTTATATTTTTTGATATAGTTCCTGCAATCGTTCCGGGGTCATGATTGTCTTCCAGTCCTTTCCCAGGGCATTTTCCCATAGCGGTTCCAGACCCAGCGAAATATTTACCATAACGTCAAAATCATTTTGGGTCAGGTCTGCACATATTCCTTTGGGTAGTGCTATTCCGTGTTTTTCCATCATCTGGTCGAACAACTTGACCCCTTCTGGATAAAACTCCTCTAAATGCTGGAACACCAAACAATTCCCTACACCATGTTTTACACCCAATAGATAGGAAAGGCCATAGCTCATGGCATGTGCGACGCCCACTTGCGAATAGGCAATGCTCATACCCCCGTGCCACGAGGCCATCATAAGCTTGTCCCTTGATTCTGCATCAGGAATATCCTCCAAGAACACCTCTTTACAAAGTTCCATGGCTTTTTCACCGTAGCTCTGGCTAAAGGCATTCAAATAGGTTCCGGTCAAAGATTCAACACAATGAATAAAACAGTCCATTCCTGTATAGAACCATTGTTCCGTTGGTACCGATTTGGTAAAATCGGGATCTAAAAGTACTTGATCAAAAGTGGTGAAATCTGAATTTATGCCCAATTTTCTTTCCGGCCCCAATAAAACGGTGGTCCGTGATACTTCCGCTCCTGTTCCACTGATGGTCGGGACGCCGACATGGTACAGGGCAGGCTTGTTTACCAAGTCCCAGCCTTGGTAATCCTTCGCCAAGCCTTTATTGTTAAGAAGTATTGATACGGCCTTTGCCAGATCCAACAAGGTACCTCCCCCTATCCCGATGATTCCGGAGGGAAGTTCGTTGTACTTTTCCCTTATGCGGGAAACCAGTGCATCTACTTGGGCGGTTTTGGGTTCTTCATCTGCTGAGATAAAGATTACCGTATCGTTGAACATCAAGGGAACCTTCGCTACGAAATCCTCGTTTTCGAAATAATCGTCCACTAAAAATATAAATGGTGCTTCGGAGCTTTTGCGCATCGGCAATAGGATATCCCCCAATTGCGAGAAACATCCTGATCCAAATATGACCCGGGGCACCATGGGAAAGTTCCTGAATGCAGTTTTATCTGTTGATATGGCTTCTTGTTTTTTCAAATCTTTTGCTGTCTTCATTAATTGTCCAAATACTTCAAAATATCTTCGAGGTTGTTCAATTTCAAATGGTTGTTAACCACTTCTTCCTCTGGAACCATCTCATGGGCCCAAGTGGTGTGAAAGGGTACATGTACAGCCATGGCCCCAATATTCAAGATAGGCAATACATCGGACTTTAATGAATTTCCTATCATTAAAAATTCATCTACCGGTATATCCAAGTGTTCCAAAAGATTACGATAATTACTTTCTTTTTTGTCGCTCAACACTTCCACATGGTGGAAATACTTCGACAGACCCGATTTTTCCAATTTTCGTTCTTGATCTAAAAGATCTCCTTTGGTTAGCACGATCAACCTGTATTTACCCATCAATTTGGAGAGTACCTCCTCTACTCCGTCGAGCAGTTCCACAGGGTGGGATATCATCCGCTTGCCCAATTCCAATATTTCCTTAATGGTCTTTTGGGAAACTTGGTCGTTGGACAGGTCCAAGGCGGATTCTATCATGGAAAGCATAAAACCTTTGATGCCGTACCCGTATATGTCCAAATTGGCCATTTCCATTTTAAACAGCTCTTGGTCGATCTTGTTCTTTGTTTCGTAATCGTCCAATAATTCAGCAAACTTTTCTTCCGTGTCCCTAAAATAGGTCTCGTTCACCCATAGGGTATCGTCTGCATCAAACCCAATTACCTTTATGTTGGAGAAATCTATTTCCATACTCTACGTGCGCGTTCCAGGTCCTCCGGTGTATCTATCTCTATACCGGTGACATGGGTTTCCACCATTTTTATTTTTTTTCCATATTCCAAAAACCTGATGGCTTCTATTTTTTCCTTGGCCTCTAAAGGCAACATGGGCAATTTTTGAAAGTCCAGGAGCGCCCTTTTCCTAAATGCATAAATACCTTTGTGCTTGTAATAGGTGGCTTCGACCTCTTTGTCCCTTGGGTAAGGAATGGGAGATCTGGAAAAATACAGGGCAAAATCCTGATTGTCCACTATCACTTTGACCGTATTTGGATTGGATATTTCCTCCCAGTCGGTAATCGGAGTCATCAATGAGGCCAGGTCTATTTCCTGATCAGCATCGTTTTTGAATACTTTGATGATCTTGGTCAAACTTTCGGCATCTATGAAGGGTTCGTCCCCCTGTACATTGATCACAATATCCACGTCCATATCGGCCACGGCCTCTGCAATACGGTCACTTCCACTTTCATGCTTGTTCTTGCTCATGATCACCTGCCCGCCAACTTCCTGGATAGCATTGGAAATCACATCACTATCGGTCACCACAAAGACCTTATTGAAAAGCCCTGTATCCACTGCTGCTTCATAGGTCCTAACAATTACAGGTTTACCACCGAGGTCCTGCATCAGTTTGGCAGGGAACCGCGAGGCTTGATATCGGGCGGGAATCATTGAAATTATATTCACTTTGTCTCTATTGAAAAGAATTGATGTTATCTTTTTGGTCTGATTTTTCTATAAATCCTGAATATGATCAATAGGATAATGATCACAAGAATTGCGGCTATGGGCGGTACCAATATGGATGCCGTACTGACCGCTACCGCAGCTCCTGTTTCCACCGTGGACACCAGTGGATTGGCCAAGCCACCCGTGGTTCCCGTGGAAGCAAGCCGTCCCGTGGCATTGGCCCCCTTTATGGCCGTTGCCGTACCTCCCCCCGCGATAATGGCGAGGGACCAGGTCACCACCGGGTCCAAATTGGATGCAGTGGACACTACCACCGCTGTTCCAGCAATGCCCGCCAAGGGAATCGCAAGACTGTCCAGGGCGTTGTCCACCCATGGGATGAAATAGGCGAATATTTCCACGATCGTGGCTACCCCCAAGGTGATCAGAGCGGTCAAACTTCCGATCCATTCCCAATTCTCGTTTAGGTCCCAAACCCCAAGATAGGCGGCAAAACTGAGCGCAAAAAGGGGAAGAAAAACCCGGAACCCAACTGAGGCCGCCAGGCCTATGCCGAGAAAGAGACTTATTATGGTATCTGGTTCAATATTCATGTTCATGTCTAATTTAGCCTTTTCCTAGTCAACAAAAAAATCATCCTTGAATCCTATCAAATAGAGTTGACGCTCGGCGCGGGTAACCGCAGTATATAGCCATCTGAGATAGTCCTTGTCCACTCCATTGGGCAGATAGGGCTGCTCTACAAAAACCGTGTCCCACTGTCCTCCTTGCGATTTGTGACAGGTTACCGCATAAGAGAACTTTACCTGAAGGGCATTGAAAAACTTATTGTTCTTTACGCCTAAAAACTTTCGGTATTTCGATTTTTCATGCGCATAATCCTTCATGACCTCTTGGTAAAGACGGTTTCCATCGTCATAGGACAAGGAAGGTGTCTCCGCCATAATAGTATCGAGCAAAAGTACTGTTTCAAAGGGTTTTTGTCCAGGGTAATCCACCATCTTCACCTTTACCTCGGCAAATTTGAAACCATAGAGTTCCTTGATAGCGAAGAGTTCCAGAACCTCAATGATATCCCCATTCGCGATAAATCCCGCTTCTGAATTGGGCTTTAACCAAAAATAATTGTTCTTGACCACCATCATGTAATCGCCAACGGCAATCTCATTGTCCAAAAACAGGATGCGTTCTCTTATGTTCTTATTATAAAGGTTTGCCCTTTTGTTGGAACGGACAATCAAAGCGGTCTGTTCCTTGCCATTTTGGGCATAGGAGGAATCAATGGCCTCTTGGATCTCATTTCCGTCGATCAACCGAACAATATCCCTATAGTTACCCAGTTCAAATTGAAAGTCCTCGAAAAAACCGGACTGCAATTGTTCCCTGAGATTGGTGGCGTTATAAAGAATACCGGAATCATCCGATTGCCGCATCACCTCGTCCAGCTCAAGGCACTCCACTTCCTTATCATAATTTAGCGAAAGGCGGTCTTCATCCAAAGCAGGACTGAGCTCCAGTTTCACGGGCGGCAACTGTGCCGTATCCCCTATCAATATGAGCTTACAATTATGACCGGAATGTACATAGTGCATAAGATCGTCCAATAAGGAGCCGTTCTCGAACAATTTGGAATCCGCAGGGGTATCCGGAATCATCGACGCTTCGTCCACTATAAATACGGTATTGCGGTGCTTATTGGGTGCCAACACAAATTGAATGCCCCCTCCAGTTTGTTTTTTGGGAAAGTATATCTTCTTGTGAATGGTAAAGGCCTTATTGCCGGAATATACCGACATGACCTTGGCTGCCCTTCCTGTAGGCGCCATAAGCACGGAGCCCATCCTTATTTTCCACAAGCTACTCACCAAAGTGGCCACCAAAGTGGTTTTCCCCGTTCCTGCAAAACCTTTTAACAGGAATACCTCGTCCTTTTTCGGTGCTAAAACAAAGTCAGCCAGCTTCTTAAGGGCCAGGCCCTGTTTCAAGGTAGGTTGATGGGGAAATTTTTCGGTTAAAATCTTTAAAAATCCAGGTGCGTTAAAATCCTTCATGAGCGCTAAATATAGTGGTCTTTTTTAAAGCAAAAAGTTTCCCAATAAAAAAAATATTGTAGATTTGTCTGTAACCACTAAATTAACTTTTGAAAGACAGTATCAGATATGTTAAACTTAATTCTTATTGTTGTATTAATATGCCTTGTGACCATAGGGCTAGTATTCTTGATCGATAGATTTTTACCTCAAAAAGTAAAGCCAGTTCTTGTAATTCTATTCGGAATTTTGAGCATTTACCTTGGTTTTAAAATATACGATTCGATCAACGCCCCCATCGAGTTCAACAAGGTAAGAAATGAAAGATTCACCCAAGTTATCAACAAACTAAAAGATATCAGGGACTCACAAGAAGCTTACAAAACCGTAAACGGAAAATACGCAGGTGATTTTGAAAGCTTGATCAAGTTCATCGATACCGGAAACTATACGATCACCACCCAGCGTGATTCATCCTTCATGAGATATGATAGAGCTTATCAAATCGATATGCAACAGGATACGATCATCATCGATACTTTGGGTACCGTACAAGTTAAAGATTCCCTGTTCGGAGCTGATGATCGCTACAAGACCATGATGAATGTACCTTATGCCCAAAACAACGAGAAGTTCGAAATGAAAGCGGACATTATTGACAAGAGTGGCTACAAAGCCCCTGTTTTCGAGGCAAAAGTAAAAAAGGAAGTTGTACTTTACGATCAACCGGAAGACCTTCTTGAAAAAGAAAAATCCTACCAAAGTGTTGAGGAAGTAAATGGCGATGAAATCAAGGTTGGTTCGTTGACCGATGTTAGTACCAACGGAAACTGGCCACCTATCTACGATAGGAAAAAGAACAACTAGCTATAGAACAGAAAGCATCAAATAGCACGTATAGAAAATTGTCCATTCAAGCCGGCTTGAATGGACTTTCTTTTTGTGTATCGGACACCATTACCAATAAGATACTTGCTTTTGAAAAGTTCAACTTCAAGACCCAGCTCACCCCCTACTTAATGCTTAAGGAACTCAAAGAGAAATTGAGTACACAGGGTGAGATCGGCGACAACTTTTCCGAGGTCCTTGTTATTCATAAGAACAATATGTTCGGGCTAGTCCCAAAACCGCTATTTCAAAAAGAAGAGCTGCCCAATTATTTGAAGTTCAACGCCAAGATCATGGCCAACGACCTGATTGCCTACGATGAACTGCCCAATCTGGATATAGTCAATGTGTACATCCCCTATACCAATATCAACAATTATATTTTTGAGCTTTTCGGAGAATTTGAATTCAAGCACAGTGGCACGGTATTGATCAACACCCTACTAAAGCAGCAAAGCTCGACTACAGACCCTATCTGTTATCTCCAGGTTTCCCAAAGGGAAATGGAAATGATGGTGGTGTCCGATAAAAAATTACGCTTCTACAACCAGTTCGAATACGGGAGCAAAGAAGATTTCCTGTATTACCTGTTGTTTAGTCTTGAACAATTGCAAATACCCCCGGAAACCGTTCAACTTAAACTTTTCGGGGCCATAGAGGAAGGGGATCCCATATATGAGCTCTGCTATCGGTATATCAAAGATATATCCGTCTTCGTGCCCGGCAATTCTTCCTTTCCATTGGAGGAACTGGAAAATGAAACCATTGACTTTTCCATATTAAGCTCACTTTAAAATGCGGATCATCTCTGGCAAATACAAGGGCAAAAGATTGACAGCCCCAAAAAAGTTGCCCGTCCGCCCCACAACGGATATGGCCAAAGAAGCCCTGTTCAATATTCTGAACAACCGATTTTATTTTGATGGGATCAAGGTATTGGACCTCTTCGCGGGAACAGGTAACATCAGCTATGAGTTCGCATCTAGGGGTACATTGGACATTACAGCGGTGGATGGATTTCAGGGTTGCGTTCGTTACATCTCAAAAACTGCCGATGAACTGGATTTCCCCATTGGCACGATAAAATCAGATGTTTTCAAGTATTTGGATCGAGCATCCGAAAAATTTGACCTTATTTTCGCCGACCCCCCATATGATTTTGCCACCGAACGATTTTTACAAATTGCCAACTTGGTCTTTGATAACGGACTATTGCTGGAAGACGGTGTACTGATCATAGAACATTCCGAGCAAACCGATCTTTCCGAACATCCAAAGTTTTCAGAACAACGAAAATATGGCGGAAGTGTGTTCAGTTTTTTTGAAGCTGAATAAAAAGCAGGCCATAAGCCGGATTCTGTATACCCTTATCATTTATCTAGACCAATGGTTGCCCAAGAGTTCCAACCGCCTACCCTCCAACTCGGGCGTGCAGCCCTCGAACATTGGTTTACGTGACGTTTCACCGCATAGAGTTTACCTGATTTCACTACAGCCGAACTGTACTTGCTTTCTGTTGCACTGGTCCTCGCCTTTCGGCGGACGGGCGTTACCCGCTATGCCGCACTATGGTGTCCGGACTTTCCTCTTCAAGTAGGTTGCCCATACTTGCAGCGATAAGGTGGCCTGCTCGTGCAAAGGTAAACCAATTGTTAATAAAAAACCGCCGAAGTCTCAACTTGCGGATAAGTTTGCGACCTGCTATTTTTATATTTGTAGTAATTCTATTTTTCCCAGTATTGGAACCGTTTATAGTATCAGCTAGAAAATATAGACCCCAGACCTTCAAGGATGTTGTGGGACAATCGTCCATAACCAACACCTTGTTGAACGCCATTGAGAACAACCATTTGGCGCAGGCCTTGTTGTTCTGTGGCCCAAGAGGTGTAGGAAAAACAACCTGTGCCCGTATTTTGGCAAAGAAAATCAACCAAGATGGTACGGAAAGGGAAGATGAGGATTTTGCCTTCAATATTTTTGAACTGGATGCGGCATCGAACAACTCTGTGGACGACATTCGGAGTTTGATAGACCAAGTACGTATCCCTCCGCAAACAGGCAAATACAAGGTATATATCATCGACGAGGTCCATATGTTGTCCCAGTCGGCATTCAATGCCTTCCTCAAGACACTGGAAGAACCTCCTAAACATGCGATATTTATCCTGGCCACCACGGAAAAGCATAAAATCATCCCTACCATCCTGTCCCGATGTCAGATCTTTGACTTTAAACGGATCACGGTAAAGGATGCCACAGAGTACTTAAAATACATAGCCGAACAACAGGGGATCGTTGCGGAAGAAAGTGCATTGCACATCATCGCACAAAAGGCAGATGGCGCCATGCGGGATGCCCTGTCCATTTTTGACCGTGTTGTCAGTTTTTCCGGGAAGGAATTGACCCGTAAGGCGGTAACGGAAAACCTGAATGTCCTAGATTACGATATTTACTTCTCCGCAACCGATCTGATCCTGGAGAACAACATTCCCGATCTTCTGATCCTATTCAATAAAACCTTGTCCCTAGGTTTTGACGGACATCATTTCATCACAGGATTGGCTTCTCATTTTAGGGACCTGATGGTTTGTCAACATCCTGACACATTGAACCTATTGGAAGTAGGCGAGGATGTAGCAAGACAATATCAAGAACAGGCAAAAAAAGCATCGAAACAATTTCTGCTAGAGGCCATCGATATGGCCAATGACTGTGACCTAAAGTACAAGTCCAGTAAAAATCAGCGACTGCTGGTAGAACTCACCCTCATGAAATTGGCCTCCATCACTTACGATGGAGAAAAAAAAAATCTGATTTCATAATACCTGCTTCCTTTTTCCAGGAAAAGACCATTGCTGCCAACAGTTCACATCCATCGGAAAACAAGGACACGCAGTTCGCTCGGTCCCCAAAAGGCACAGAACAGGAAGTCATATCGACCACCCCGATCACCAAGAATGGCAGTGAGGTTTCGGCTCCTGTAGAACCTGCGATTGAACACGGGCCAATCAAAGAGCCTCAAGCTACATATCAGCCTAAAAAAATACAGATAAAAGGATCGGAAAAGCGTGTATCGGGTCTTTCGTTATCCAGCATCAAGGTTAAAAAAGAGCACGAAAACACCAAATCCCCCAGCATTCCGGAAAAGGATCTTCCCAAAGATCCCTTCGAGGAAAAGGAAATGCAACAGCACTGGGACGATTTTGTCCATCAACTGGAAAAACAGGGAAGAAAAATATTGGCCAGCAACCTGCAAACAGATGTGCCCAAACTAAAAAATGAGGATACCATTTGGATAGAATTGCCCAATGGCACGATGAAGAAGGAGATAGAAAGGGAACAAAGCCTGATGCTGGACTACTTGAAGCAAAAACTCAACAATTTTGCCATTACACTCCATATCACCGTTAATGAGGAAGTGGCCAAAAAGTTTGCCTTCACCCCACAGGAAAAATATGAAAAACTAAAGGAAAAAAACCCGAATATAGAATTGCTGCGCAAAGAGTTTGACCTGGATTTTTAATCGAACTGTCCGTTACATTTATCTTTGTGCCATAAAATTTCAAAGCTATGTCCATGTTAGGCCTAAAATTGCCCACCGACCCACGCTGGGTGAATATTGTAGAAAAGAATATTGAGGAAATATTGACCGATCATGCCTATTGTGAGCAAAAAGCGGCAAGTACGGCCATATCGCTTATTATCGGCTTTCCCGAAAAATCGGAATTGGTCAAGGAAATGACGGCATTGGCAAGGGAAGAGATGGGCCATTTCAATATGGTACATGATAAAATCTTAAAACGGGGATGGACATTGGGCCGTGAGCGCAAGGATGAATATGTGATCGAGCTCATGAAGTTCTTTCCTAAAGGTGGTAGTCGCGAGACCCATCTGGTACACAAACTTTTATATGCCGCCTTGATCGAGGCCAGAAGTTGTGAACGTTTTAGATTGCTTTCGGAGGAAATAGCCGACAAGGAACTGTCCGATTTCTATAGAAACCTTATGGTCAGCGAGGCCAACCACTACACCATGTTCCTCAAATTTGCTCGAAAGTATGGCCAAAAAGAGGAAGTCGACCAAAAATGGAACGACCTCTTGGATTATGAGGCCCAGCTAATGAAGGACCTTGGTAAAAAGGAGACGATGCACGGTTAAAACCGCACATTTATTCTTCAAGCTTCTCTTTGTAATAATCGTACATCGCAAATTGTGACCTTAGTTCGGGAACACCCTTGGGACGTTTTCTATAGGCATTGTCCTGCTTGGCTGAAAAAACGCGTGCCTTTGAATTATCCCTCCAAGAGATATCAAAGGTATCGAGCAGTTCCTGCCTTATATCCGGGTCATAAATGGGACAACCTACCTCGACCCTGAAGTCAAGGTTCCGCGTCATCCAATCCGCTGAGGAAATGTAGATTTTGGCATCACCATTATTTCCAAAAATGAACAATCTGGGATGCTCCAGAAATTTATCCACCACACTGATGGCCTCAATGTTCTCGCTCATGCCCTCAACACCTGGAATCAAACAGCAGATCCCACGAACGATCATCTGTATTTTAACCCCTGCCCTACTTGCCTCATAAAGCTTATCCACCATTTTATAAGAGGTCAGGCTGTTCATCTTGATCTTGATGTACGCCTTTTTCCCAGCCTTTGCAAAGGCAATCTCCTGATCGATCAACTTCATGAAAGTTGATTTGGTATAATGCGGAGAAACAATCAAATGTTTGTACTTATTGATTTTATAATTGGTCTCGAAGAAACCGAAGACCTTGTTCATGTCCTTTAAGATGCCCTGATGGGCGGTGAACAAAGTATAATCCGTATAGATCTTGGCAGTGGACTCGTTAAAGTTTCCGGTACTGATAAACCCGTATCTCTTTATTCCCTCACCCTCTTCACGTTCGACAAGGCAAATCTTGCTGTGCACTTTAAGCCCGGGCACTCCGAATATCAGGTTGACACCTTCATCTTGAAGATGGTTTGCATACTCTATATTGTTCTGTTCGTCGAATCTGGCCTGGAGCTCGATCTGAACGGTGACCTGTTTCCCATTTTTCACCGCATTGACCAATGCAGATGCTATCTGGCTGTCACTGGCCAAACGATAAATGGTGATCTTGATGCTTCGGACCTGCGGGTCCAATGCCGCTTCACGCAAAAACTTGGTCACATAGCTAAAGGTATGATAAGGTGCATAGATCATATAGTCCTTGTGGGCGATGATATCCAATAAGCTCCCTTTCATACTTAGGCCCTTTACGGGCAGTGGCTCTATTTTTTCGTACATCAGGTCGTGGCGCCCCAAACTTGGAAAGCCCATATAGTCCCTTCTATTATGGTAGCGTCCACCTGGAATCACGCTATCGGTATCCATAATGTCCATTTTCTCCTTTAAGAATTGAAGGGTATCCTTATCAATGCTCTTATCGTAAACAAAACGGACCGGGTCACTAATTTTTCTGTGCTCCACACTGGAGGAAATCTTTTCTATAAAACTCTTGCTCAGGTCGTTGTCGATATCGAGTTCCGCATCCCTCGTGATCTTGATCATATGGGCAGAAATGGATTCGAAGTCGAACATGGTGAACACACTGTCCAGGCAAAAACGAATCAGATCATCGAGCATGATCACATAATCCTTGTCACCTTCCTTGGGCAGGACCACGAAACGATCGATCCCTTTGGGTATCTCGATCAGTGCATATCTATTGTGCTTGCCCTTCGTTGTGCCATTTTTCATCACCACTTTAACAGCCAAGTAAGCAGCCGTATCCTTCAACAACGGGAACTCGGTAAGATCGTTAAGGATGATGGTCATCAGTTCCTGGTTCACTTTTTTGAAAAAGTAGTCCCGGATGAACTCGGCCTGTCTTTCATTGACCTCAGTTTCCCTGATGATAAATATATTTTCCTGTCGCAGTTCCTTATCGATCTGTTTAAAGATCTCAAGACTACGTGCCTGCTGCGCGATAACTATCTTGGTGATTTCTTCCAAAAGGTCCTTTGCCCTTTCTCCCCCCAAGACACTTTTCCCTGTTTTTCCCGCATCTACAATACGCTTGACCGTGGCATACCTTACTTTGAAGAATTCGTCCAGATTATTGCTGAAAATCCCCAGGAAGCGCAATCGGTCGATAAGGGGAACCCTGTGATCCTTGCTTTCCTGCAATACCCTGGCATTGAATTGCAGCCAGCTGATTTCCCTATTGATATATTCGTTCGTTGTTTTAACCATTTATTTTTTCAAGTGTTTTGGAAAGACCATTTGTTTGGTTGTTCCCCCTGTTATTTTTGACCAATCGTCCACACCAAATGTAATATGGACAAGTCCGGCCGTGGGAACGTTCTCAATATACTGATCTCCCCAAGTATTTGCAAGTGAAGTAAAGGCATAGTTGTGCCCGAAAATGGCAACTGTACCCCAATCATTGTCCAGATTACGAACGAATTGTTCCACACTATTGCCCGCAAAGTCGTACAGGGCCTTGGCAACACTGTAATTGGAAAGGTCGTATTCCAGGCTACGCACAAAAATCATACTGGTGTGCAAAGCGCGATTTGCAGGGCTGGAGTAGATAAAATCTATTTGAGGGGCATGCAGGCCAAAGGTCTTGGCAACCATATGGGCATCATTTATTCCCCTTTCCTTTAATGGTCTGTCCAAATCGGAGACATCGTAGTCCCATGAGGATTTTCCATGTCGCATTAATATGAGCTGCTTCATCTTCTTGGTTTTATGGTGCCAATCTTTCTACTTTCCAATCAAAATCTTCCTGCAGGGTATATCGTATCCTATCATGCAACCTATTGGGTCTTCCCTGCCAAAACTCCATAGAGACGGGCTTGACCAAATAGCCACCCCAGTAATTCGGCCTGGGTACTTCTTTGCCCTCGAACCTTTGTTCGAGTTCCCTTAGTTTGCCCTCAAGATAATCCCTTGATGGCACGACCTCGCTCTGGTCCGAGACAATGGCTCCCAACTGGCTACCGTGCGGCCTTGATTCAAAATATCCGTCCGATAGGTTTTCCGCTATTTTTTCGGCAGTTCCCTTGATGATGACCTGTCGCTCCATATTCGGCCAAAAGAAAGATAGGCAGACCGCTGGATTTGCTGCAATGGCCTTTCCCTTTTCACTTTGGTAATTGGTATAGAATATAAACCCCTCAAAGGTGAACTTCTTCATCAGTACCACCCGACTTTTTGGAAAACCATCCATCCCTATGGTCGAAACGGTCATGGCATTGGGTTCATCCACTCCATCGGAAGCTTCGGTTTCATGGAACCACTTTTGAAATTGTTCCATCGGGTTCTCTTTGATCGACGCTTCGGTCAACTCACTTTTCTCGTATGATTTTCTATAATTGCCAAGGTCCTTTTGCATGACGTGAAGTTCGGCAAAAATAGGGTGTCAACAAAGATGGACAAACAAAAAGTATGCAGAAATTTCAATCGACCTTATGGTAGTTCAATTTGGTAATGACAGGGGCATCCGCTGGATAGGTGATGTATTCCAAATAAAGTACATCGTCGAATATTGAAAATTTAGCATTGAATCCTCCCTGGTACTCCAAGCTCTGCAGGAACAAACTATCACCCTCAACATCAAATAGACCATTGGTCCGTGAAAATGAGGTCATCACGGTCTTGGGCTCACCATTGAACCCGAACCATTCCGTGGTATAACGGTAGGTAAGGTCGCCGTGAAAAGAATAAGTGGTCACAATGGAGCCATCCTGTTGGTCATCGGTTCGGACCCAACTACCCATCAAGTCATTTTCGGAGGCACCGGCAATGGTATCATCCCCAGAACACGATGTCAACACTGCCGACAGCAATAAAAGCAGATAAAACCCTTTTGTCATGGAACAGCTTTTATTTTAAAGATGTGAAATGGGGCATTAGGTTGCTTGCCCCCCCTGTAAATCAGAATTCAAAGACCTTTCCATCATCGGCCAGTTCGACTATCGGAAAAACCTCCTCAGCTTCCTTTTTGAAAAGTTCAATGGACTTATATCGGGTAGAGTAATGGCCCAATATCAAAAGCTTTGCATTGGCTTTTTTGGCAATCTGTGCAGCTTGCCTGGAAGTAGAGTGCTTGGTTCGCTCGCAGAGGTGCTCCTCTGAATCCAAAAAAGTAGATTCATGATAAAGAATTGTGACATCATTGATTATAGGGACAATACTTTCGTTGTAAACAGTGTCACTGCAAAAAGCATAACTTTTGGGCTCTGGTGGGTCCAGGGTAAGCTGCTGGTTGGGAATAACATTTCCCGAACTACCAAGACCGTCCGCACCTTTTTTGATTTTGTGGAACTGGCTCTTGTCCACTCCCATTTCTCTTGCGGCTTCAGCATCCAGGGTCCTTGGGGCTTTCTTTTCCTTAAAAAGATATCCGTTGGTGTAGACCCTGTGGACCAAGGGAACGGTATGGACCGTGACCTTGCCATCTTCAAAGACAAGTTCTGATTCCTTGGATTCCAGTTCATGGAAAATTAACGGATAATTGGTCCAAGAATCACCCAGCTTTAAAAATAAGGTAATGGCCTGTTTGATTCCTTTTGGGCCATAAATATGAAGTTCTTTATCCCTTCCGAGCAATCTAAAAGTGGAAATAAGCCCGGGCAATCCAAAAAAATGATCCCCGTGCAAATGGGATATGAATATATGGTTGATTCTGGAGAACTTTACCTTGAACTTACGAAGCTGCACCTGGGTGCCTTCTCCGCAATCGATCAAAAATAGGTGATTGCCTATCTCGAGTACCTGTGATGTGGGATTGGTAAATGTTCGCGGTGTAGCGGCATAACAACCGAGTACGGTAAGTTTCATATGCCCAGGTCGCGTTCTATTTCTTCCATTTCGATCAAGTCTTTTGCCTCTTGCAGGGTAGGCACCACACTGATCTCTTCGGGAACTTCATCATAGCTCAGCTTATCGGTCACAATAACAAAGGACTGTCCACCGGCCTTATGGGTATTGGATATATCAAGAAATTCCAAAATATCGCCCAACCCAAGTTTATCGAATGAAAAAAGATTGAGTACAATATTATCGTGCTTTAATTTAGGATAGGCCCTGTTCAGGTTTTCCAAAAAAGCGGATAAGGTGGTCTTTTCTTGGAAAACAATTGTTGTTGTCCCGTCTTTATCGAAAATCATCTTATTTTATTTTTGATGCCAATAGGTACAGTACGGCCATACGTACGGCCACACCGTTCTCTACCTGATGCAATATTATGGATTGATCGGAATCCGCAACATCAGTGGTAATCTCAACCCCCCGATTGATCGGGCCCGGGTGCATGATAACAATCTGCTTGTCCAGACTGTTCAAGAGTTCTTTGTTCACACCAAACTGCTGGGTGTATTCACGTGTTGAAGGAAAGTAGCTGATATCCATCCTTTCATTCTGTACACGGAGCATATTGGCCACATCGCACCATTCCAATGCCTTTCGCAAATTGGTCTCCACTCCAACTCCCAAGGATTCAATATGCCTGGGTATCAACGTCTTTGGACCACAAACCTTTACATTGGCACCTTGTAATTTCAGTGCAAAAATATTGGACAGGGCCACACGGGAATGGAGGATATCACCCACGATGACCACGTTCTTCCCTCCCACATCGCCTAATTTTTCGCGAATCGAAAAGGAGTCCAATAAAGCTTGTGTAGGGTGTTCGTGTGCACCGTCCCCCGCATTTACAATAGAGGCCTTTACATGTTGGGACAAGAATATACCTGCTCCAGGATTAGGGTGGCGCATCACCACCATATCCACTTTCATGGACAGGATATTGTTTACCGTATCAATGAGGGTCTCGCCCTTTTTTACCGAAGATTGCCCAGCGGAAAAATTCACCACATCGGCAGAAAGCCGCTTTTCGGCCAGCTCAAAAGAAAGTTTTGTGCGTGTACTGTTCTCGAAAAAAATATTGGCTATGGTAATATCCCTTAAGGTAGGCACTTTTTTGATAGATCGGTTGATCACTTCCTTAAAGTGATCTGCCGTTTCAAAAATGAGCGATATATCCTTTTTGTTCAGATACTTGATTCCCAACAAATGATTTACACTTAACTCGCTCATCCGTTATTATTTGCTTATTAAATAAACTTTGTCCTCACCATCGTTCTCTTCCCACATTACCTTCACTTTCTCTTCATTTATGGCATCCACTTGCCTACCGCGGTAGGTTGGTTGAATCGGAAGGTGCCTACTAAAACGCCTATCGATCAAGGTCAATAGCTCTATGTTGCTAGGTCTTCCAAAAGATTGAATGGCCGTTAATGCCGCCCTGATACTCCTGCCTGTGTACAGTACATCATCAATGAACACCACTTTTTTATCCTCTACCAAAAAATTCATTTGTGTAGAATTGGCCTTCAGGATTTCCCCTCTTCCAAAATCGTCCCTAAAAAATGTGATGTCAAGAAAACCAAGATCAATGTGCTTGATCTTATATTCCTTTTTTAGAATTTTCACCAACCTTTCCGCCAAAAAAACACCTCTGGGCTGAATACCGATCAAAGCGGTATTGGTAAAATCCAGATGGTTTTCCATTAGCTGACAGGCCAACCGGTGCAGTATGATGTTGATTTCCTTTGAAGTAAGCAGAACTTTTTGACTCATAGGCTTTGTGCGACCAACTCGGTTGAATACAAAAGTAAGCAATTCTTTAAAATGTTCGGGACATAAAAAAGCCCCGACTGTTTCCAGCGGGGCTTTGTATCATTGAAAAGTCTGATTACTTTTTCTTGGAATCAGCTTCCATTTTGTCTTTCAATGCTTGCAATGCGGAGTTGGCATCCCCAAGGGTCGGAGCAGCTTCATCGGATGATGCGGCTCTTTTCTTGGCAGCAGCTTTCACATTTCTGTCCTCTTGCTCTCTAAAGATTGCAGTGTGGCTTGCCACAACTCTCTTGAAATCTTTGTTGAACTCGATGATCTTGAATTCGGCCTCTTCTCCTTTAACGAGTTTTTTACCGTCTTCTTTTTCCATGTGGCGTTGTGGAACAAACCCAACGATGTCCTCGTTGAAGTTGATAGTAGCTCCTTTATCAACAACTTCTGCAATTGCGGCTTTGTGAATTGTTCCTTCAGCAAACTCCTCGGAGTATTTGTCCCAAGGGTTCTCTGTGGTCTGTTTATGACCTAGGCTCAATTTACGCCCTTCAACATCCAGCTCCAATACTTCCACTTCCAAGGTATCACCAACGGCAACAAACTCGGATGGGTGCTTGATTTTCTTGGTCCAAGATAGATCGGAGATATAGATCAAACCGTCGATTCCTTCTTCCAACTCTACGAATACACCAAAGTTGGTAAAGTTTCTAACGATTCCTTTATGTCTTGATCCAACTGGATATTTAGAAGTGATATCGGTCCATGGGTCAGGAGTCAATTGCTTGATACCCAACGACATTTTACGATCCTCTCTATCCAAGGTCAATACAACGGCTTCAACCTCATCACCAACATTTACGAAATCTTGGGCAGATCTAAGGTGAGTGCTCCAAGACATTTCTGAAACGTGAATCAGACCTTCAACGCCATCGGCAACTTCGATAAATGCACCGTAATCAGCGATCACAACTACCTTACCTTTTACTTTGTCACCAACTTTGATCTCATCACCAAGGGCATCCCATGGGTGTTTCTCCAATTGCTTAAGACCCAACTGAATTCTTGACTTGTTATCATCGAAATCAAGGATAACAACGTTCAATTTCTGATCTAGGTCCACAACCTCGTTCGGGTGGTTGATTCGGCTCCAGGAAAGGTCGGTAATGTGTACCAATCCATCCACACCTCCAAGGTCGATAAATACCCCGTAAGATGTAATGTTCTTGACCACACCTTCCAATACTTGACCTTTTTCCAATTGGCCAATGATCTCTTTTTTCTGCTCTTCGATATCCGCTTCGATCAAAGCTTTGTGAGATACCACTACGTTCTTGAACTCGTGGTTGATCTTAACTACTTTGAACTCCATGGTCTTACCTACGTACTGATCGTAATCACGGATAGGTTTCACATCGATTTGAGAACCTGGCAAGAATGCCTCGATTCCGAATACGTCAACGATCATACCACCTTTGGTACGACATTTTACGAATCCAGTTACGATTTCCTCTTTGTCATGGGCATTGTTTACACGCTCCCACGCCTTAATGGTTCTAGCTTTTCTGTGGGACAATACCAATTGACCGGTCTTGTCTTCACGGATATCTATAAGTACCTCTACTTTATCACCAACTTTTAGATCGGGATTGTAACGGAACTCATTCAAGGAAATTACACCTTCGGACTTGGCATTGATGTCAATGATGGCCTCACGGTCGGTCATGTGAACAACTTCTCCTTCCACTACTTCCTCATCGGCAGTGTCCACAAAGTTTTCCTCTACAAGTGTTTCGAATTCCTTAAGCTTGTTGTCGTCAACGCGCTCGATTCCTTCTTCGTACTTATCCCAATCAAAATTTTCAAGAAATTCCTGAGGGTCTTGCTCGGGCTGTTTTGCTTCTTTTACTACTGGTGCTGCGGCAGTTTCTTCTACCTCAACGTTTTGTTTTTCTTCAGCCATGCTTTGCTGATTAAAATTTGTATTCCACGTTTTACAAGAGTTGAACAATTACCGCGGAAGTGGTTTTAAATTGATTTTCTAAATTCCCTTTTTTCTCTTGCCTCCTTGCTAAAAGGGGTGCAAAAATACAATTAAATTATTGATATACAAAGTATAAAATCAAGGTTTGCACAAAAAAAGTATTACAATTATTTAATGGCAAATTATGGACAGATTGCCTATCTTGAAACTTCTAATTGTTAACTGTAAAAAATACCATTATGAGTGTAAAGGCAAAGTATCAACCTGTACTAGATCTAGGTGAGGAATTGGAAGTCAAAAACGGTGATGTAAATGTTGAGGGCGACATTTTGAAGATAAAGGGAATGACCAAGACCCAATACGAAAAGAACCTGTTGTGGGACAAGATCAAGGAGATCGGAGGGGAAAAACCCACCGATATTAAAGCAAACATAACTGTGGAGGACGAGTCCGTTTACCACAGGCATACGGTCAAGAGTGGAGAGTCGTTGAGCAAGATCGCGAAGCATTATTATGGCGACCCCATGAAGTACACCAAGATTTTTGATGCGAATACCAATATCCTGAAGGATCCGAACGTGATCCATCCCGATCAGGTATTGGTAATTCCTAATTTATAACATCGGTCAGTCCGTTCCCAGCCGGGAGCGAGTTGGCAAAATAACAAAAGGCGTCCCATGGGCGCCTTTTTGATTATGAAAGATTATCATAATTAATGTAAGGCGTCCAAATTATAACCGACATTCCTAGGGGTTAGTAGGCACAAGAAACCAAAACAAGAAAGTATGCACATATCAAAACGAACAACCTTGAAAAATTCAATCCTATTTATTTTACCTATTGCTTTATTGTTGTACAGTTGTGGCAATTCACAAACAAAAACCCCTGTGAACAACCAAGACCTTGCTGAAACAAATATTGCAAAATCACAATCAGAACTGATCTTTGAGCATACAAAGGTATTCCCTGACAATACCCAACTCGCCTTTGCTTTTATTGAAAATGGCAAAGTCAAGTTCTACGGTGTAGAAAAAAGGAACGACACCATATTTACCGTTCAAAATCAACAAAATGCTTTTGAAATTGGTTCCATAACCAAAGTATTCACTAGTACACTTCTTGCGGATTTTGTTCTGGAAAACAAGGTAGAACTTGAAGATCCTATAAACCCATTCTATGATGTTGAGTTCAAAAATGGCCAAGAGATTACTTTTAAAACCTTGGCAAACCATACTTCTGGCCTGCCTCGCATGCCCTCGAACCTTGACTTTGACATTAGTAACCTAGACCCATTTTCCAGTTACGATGTAGACCAACTTGAATATTACTTGAGCAATGAAATGGATTTGTCCTTTGATGAGGATGGCACATATGAGTATTCAAATGTAGGAGCTGGACTTTTGGGCCATACCTTATCAAAGATTGGAAAACAGCCATTGAACCAATTGTTCCAAGAAAGAATATTCTTAAAATATAATATGCCCAACAGCACGATCGGCAGCGAAAATGTATCCGTATTTTTGGTCCAAGGACAAAGTCCCGAGGGGAAACCGGTACAGAATTGGAATTTGGCCTCGCTGTCGGGTGCAGGGGATTTAATTTCTACAGTGGAAGATCTATCCGAATTTGCTTTGGCACAATTTGAAAATGACAACAAAACTTTGGCCTTGACCAGAACCGTGACGCATACTATGAGCGAAACTTCCAGTATTGGTTTGGGATGGCACATGCGAAAAGGGCCATCTGGCGAAAATTGGATTTGGCACAATGGTGGAACAGGGGGTTATACGTCCTGTATGGTCATGGATACGGATAATAAAAATGGGGTGATTATTCTTTCCAACGTTTCCGCGCTTGGTGACCCAATGATACACATTGACGAACTTTGCTTTGAACTTATGGGCGCACTTTAGACCAATCAATCCAAGGCCGTTCTGATTATCCTTTGCTCTTCGCGATTACCCGTTGGGAAAAGTCATAAATACGTTCAAACTGCTCTTCCAGCCCCATATCACTGTTATCAAATTCAATGGCGTCTTTGGCCCTGGTCAGCGGTGAAATTGTCCGTGTTGAATCGATACGATCGCGCTCTTCCACATTTTTCAATACTTGGGCATAGGTCACTTCCTCACCCTTTTCCAAGAGCTCTTTATATCTGCGTGCAGCTCGGGTCTCGGGAGAAGCGGTCATGAACAGTTTCAACTCCGCATCGGGAAAAACCACGGTGCCAATGTCACGACCATCCATAACAATGCCCTTGTCCTTACCCATTTCTTGTTGTATTTTGACCAGCTTTTCCCTGACTTCCTTAATGGCGGCTACCTTGCTTACAAAACCTGAAACACGCATCGATCGAATTTCCCGTTCAACATTTTCATCGTTCAAAAACATATCGGAACGACCGGTTTCTTCATTGGGAACAAAGCTTAGATGCACATCGGATAGTTTCCCTATCAAGGTCGGTTCATCCACTTCCCCTTTATCGTTGATTGCCCCTTGTTGCAAGGCAAACAACGTTACCGCTCGGTACATGGCACCGGTATCCACATAAATATAGTTCAAGGTCGATGCCAACCTTTTGGCTATGGTACTCTTTCCAGTGGAGGAGTATCCATCAATTGCTATCGTTATTTTTCCCATACACCAAAAATAGGCAGAAAAGACATTATCGAATTATGACATGTGTCAGCTACAGCGTTTTCGCATTTTTAACTTTCTGCTTGGTTATGGCCAGGTCAATGACCTCGCTCATATCCGTTACATAATGGAAGGTAAGTCCTTTCAAGTATTCCTCTTTTATTTCCTCAATGTCCTTTTTGTTGTCGGCACATAGAATAATCTCTTTGATACGGGCCCTTTTGGCTGCAAGTATTTTTTCCTTGATCCCACCAACGGGCAGTACCTTGCCCCTTAGGGTAATCTCTCCTGTCATGGCCAAACTTTTCTTCACCTTGCGCTGGGTAAATAGAGAAACCAATGAAGTCAACATGGTGATACCTGCACTCGGACCATCTTTGGGCGTTGCACCTTCCGGAACGTGAATATGTACATTGTACTTGTCGAACACATTGGAATCGATACCGTATTCATCGGCATTGGACTTAATGTATTCCATGGCAATAGTTGCCGATTCTTTCATGACCTTACCCAGGTTACCGGTGATGTTCATGGTACCTTTTCCTTTGGACAGAATGGATTCAATGAACAGTATATCACCCCCTACACTGGTCCAGGCCAACCCTGTCACCACTCCGGCAACATCGTTGTTTTCGTATTTGTCCCGCTCCAATCGGGCTGGTCCTAAAATTTCCTCAATATTTTCGTTGGTCAAGGTAACGTTGTACTCTTCCTCCATGGCGATGGATTTGGCAGCGTACCTTACCACTTTGGCTATCTGTTTTTCCAAGCTTCTTACGCCGGATTCCCGGGTATAGCCCTCAACAATTTTTTCTAGTTGGCGTTTACCTATCTTGAGGTCCTTTTTGGAAAGTCCATGCTCCTCCAACTGCTTGGGCAACAAGTGTCGTTTGGCAATCTCTACTTTTTCCTCTATGGTATATCCAGTCACATTGATAATCTCCATTCGGTCTCGCAGCGCAGGCTGAATGGTGGATAGATTGTTGGCAGTGGCAATGAACATGACTTTGGACAGATCATAGCCCATTTCCAGGAAATTGTCATGGAACTCGCTGTTCTGCTCTGGGTCCAGTACCTCCAACATAGCAGAGGATGGATCACCTTGATGACTGCTGGCCAGTTTATCTATCTCGTCCAAAATGAATACCGGGTTAGATGTACCTGCCTTCTTCAAGCTTTGAATGATCCTACCTGGCATCGCGCCGATATAGGTTTTACGGTGTCCCCGGATTTCCGCCTCATCACGCAATCCTCCTAAGGACATGCGTACGTACTCCCTGCCGAGGGCCTCGGCCACGGATTTCCCCAAAGAGGTCTTACCTACTCCCGGAGGTCCATACAAACAAAGGATCGGTGATTTCATATCGTTCCTCAATTTCAGGACCGCCAAATATTCTATAATCCGACGCTTTACGTCTTCCAGCCCATAATGGTCCCTGTCCAGTATCTGTTGTGCGCGCTTAAGATCAAACTTATCCTTGGAAAACTCGTTCCAGGGCAAATCCAACATCAGGTCCAGATAATTCCTTTGTATGGAGTATTCGGCCACTTGTGGGTTCATCCGTTGCATCTTGGAAAGTTCCTTTTCAAAATGCTCTTGAACTTTTTTACTCCATTTTTTCTTTTTCGCCTTTTCGCTCATTTCGTCCACCTCTTCTTCATATGAGAGTCCTCCAAGTTCCTCTTGGATGGTCTTCATCTGTTGGTGAAGGAAATATTCGCGTTGTTGCTGGTCCATATCACTACGCACCTTGCTCTGTATGTCATTGCGAAGTTCCAGCTTTTGAAGTTCCATGTTCATGTACTTCAAGGTGGCCAATGCCCTCTCCTGTAAATTGGGCATCTCCAAAAGTTGTTGCTTCTCACTAACGGTAAGATTGAGGTTGGAGGAAACAAAATTGATCAGAAACGAATTGCTCTGGATATTTTTGATGGCAAAAGTGGCCTCGCTCGGAATGTTCGGATTGTCCTTGATAATCTTAAAAGCAAGCTCCTTGATGGAATCTATGATAGCCTCGAACTCCGTGCTCTTTTCGTCTGGACGTTGTTCCGATGCCTCACTCACCTTTGCGGTCATATATGGCTTCTCGGTCAGGATGGCATCTATCTTGAACCTCTTTTTTCCTTGTATGATAACAGTGGTATTACCATCGGGCATCTGTAATACCCTTAAGATACGGGCCACTGTACCCATGGTATTGATATCCTCCGGACCGGGGTTTTCCACACTCTCGTCCTTTTGGGCTACCACACCAATGGTCTTGGTGCCATTATTGGCATCCTTGATCAAATTGATGGACTTGTCCCTCCCGGCAGTGATGGGAATAACCACACCAGGGAACAATACCGTATTTCTCAAGGGAAGTACCGGCAAAGTCTCCGGTAAGCTCTCCTTGTTCATCTGTTCTTCGTCCTCAGGGGTCAATAACGGTATCAATTCCGCATCTTCATCCAATCCCTGTAGGTCTATATTGTCAAATTTGGTAATTTTCATCTCTCCCATATCATCTTTTCGGTCATTTTGTCAGAGTTGACATCCGACCAACATTTTTATTCTACTCACATACCTTCACAAATCCCTATAAATCAATATTTATAACGGCTCAAAGGCTAATTCTCACCCATTAATTGGCAATTCCTGTGCCATTAAAAATCAAATTTTAAGAAAAAAGTGTAACAAATGGTAAATTGGGTAATCTATAAGACAAATCAATCATTTTTTGAGCCAACAAAATGAACATATTGATACACTGCTCGAATTGTGCAAGCAGGGGAAACAGAGCGCACAGCTAGAGATTTACAACCGCTATTACAAAGCGATGTACAACACCGCCCTTAGGATTGTAAAACATACAGCTGAAGCCGAAGATGTGATGCAGGAATCGTTCCTGAGCGCATTCACCAAACTGCATACCTTTAAAGGGGACGTCACCTTCGGGGCATGGTTGAAGCGGATTGTGATCAATAACAGTATCTATCATTACAATAAGCAGCAAAAAAAACGTGCTGTTGACCTGGATGATGTAATGTACAAGGTCGAAGACAATGATGCAGTTGCTTCGGATGGAAATGGTTATACGGAACTGAAGGCTCAAAAAGTGATGGAAGCCATGAAAAATTTGAAAGACAATTACAGAGTTTCTTTGACCTTACATTTGATCGAAGGATACGATTACGAAGAAATAGGAGAAATAATGAACATTAGCTATGCTAATTGTAGAACCATGATTTCGAGGGCCAAACAAAGCCTGAGAAAAAAGTTGACCGTAAATGTTTAGTTATGAAGAAGGATAATTTAGATCATCTGTTCGAGCGACTCCAAGGGGAGTTCGATGTGGAGGAACCACAGGGCGGACATCAGCAGCGATTTTTGGAAAAATTGAACAGGGAGAAAGGCACGATTACCATGGGCAAGGCCAAAGTTTCCTGGTGGCGACCTTTGTCCATTGCCGCATCCATTGCCTTGGTAGTTCTTTTGGGCTATAAGGCCTTCGGACCAGGAGCGAGTATCAAACAGCAGGTCGTAAAAATAGCCCCCGAGGTATCACAGACAGAATTCTATTTTGCCAACCTTATCGAGGAACAAGTAGAGATCTTAAAAGATGAGAAGACCCCGGAAACGGCCCAATTGGTAGATGACACCTTGGTACAGTTGCAACGGTTGGACAAGGACTACCAATCCCTTGAGAGGGACTTGGTGAAAGGCGGGGACAGTAAGATTATCCTGAGTGCCATGATCACCAACTTCCAAACACGGATCGACCTATTGAAAGAAGTTTTGAGCCAAATTGAAAATATCAAGAATTTAAAAACACAGAATGATGAAAGCTTTACGATTTAAATCCATTTTTTTCGCCTTGGCTTTGTTCCCCCTTGTCACCTTCGCACATGTGGACAATGACAAATTAAACGGCAGGTATACCAAGGAGAAAACCATTAAACGGGAGTTCAACGTGAATTCCGATGCACTTTTGAAAGTGAACAACAGCTATGGCAACCTGAACATTACTTCATGGAACGAAAACAGGATACTTATTGAGGTACACGTAAAAACCAATGGCAACGATGAGGACCGGGTCAAGGAACGTCTGGACGAGATCGATGTGGATTTCGATAACAGTGCCGGTATGGTTTCCGCAGAGACCCGTTTTGGAGACCGCAGCAATAGCTGGGGCTGGAGCTGGGGAAGACGTAAAAAAGTCAGTGTACAAGTAAATTACACCATTAAACTTCCCGTAAAGAACAGCGTTAACCTGAGCAACGATTACGGCAACATTATATTGGACCGTATCGACGGCCATGCAAAAATCAGCTGTGATTATGGAAAACTTGAAATCGGGGAACTACGTGGTCGCAACAACGAGCTAAGATTCGATTATACGTCGCGCTCTACATTTGATTATGTGAACAGTGCGGATATTATAGCCGATTACTCGGGCTTCACCATAGAAAAAGCGGGCAACCTTAACATTAAGGCGGACTATACCAATGGGGTTGTCCAGGAGATGGAAAACCTCGAATATTCAAGTGACTATGGTTCCATTGACGTTAGGAATGTAAAGAATGTGGATGGAAACGGAGATTATATAGGCGTAAAATTGGGCGATGTCCACGGAAATGTTTCGATTACCAGTGATTACGGTTCCATAAAAATAGACCGCTTGGCTCCCGATGCTGGAAATGTGGAGATCAGAACGGATTATACCGGGATAAAAATAGGATATGACCCTGACTACCACTTTGATTTTGAAATTTCCACCGAATATGCCGGTGTGAGCGGCAAGGAAGATTTTGAGATCAACATCAGTAAGGAAAGATCCACCGAGAAATATTACAGTGGTTATTATGGTAAAGCAAACTCCGGAAACAGGGTAAGCATCACCAGTGATTACGGGGGCATATCATTTTATAAGAATTAACATCAAATCAAAATCAATTTATAAACACAAGATCATGAAAAAATTTATCACACTTACGCTTGCCATGGGAATGATCACAATGTCATGCGCACAATGGGGAAGAAAAGTAAAAGGCAACGGTGATGTTGTTACCATTGAACGCTCGGTTGGCGACTATGACGAAGTTGCCATGGCTGGATGGTTCGATGTAGAATTGGTTGCTGGCACCGAGGGAGAAATCACCCTAAAAGGAGAGTCCAATTTACTGGAACACATTAAAACCGAGGTGAAGAACGGCAAACTGGTCATCAAGGTGGAAAAAGGCATGAACCTAAGGCCCTCTAACTGGAACCAGGGCATTTATGTGACGGTACCTATAGAATCCATCACTGGGGCGAGCCTTTCAGGTTCGGGCGATCTTGTAGGGAAAACCACTATCCGAGCAGACCGCTTCAGTACGGCCATGTCCGGCTCGGGCGATGTGACACTTGAAATCGAAGCCGATGAATTGGATGCTTCCCTTTCCGGTTCGGGCGATATCAACCTATCGGGCAGGGCGACCGACTTTTCGGTTTCGGTTTCCGGTTCTGGTGACGTTAAAGCCTATGACCTTGAAGCTGATTTTGTACAGGCAACTGTTTCAGGTTCTGCCGATATCAGGGTAACGGCAAATCAGTCCTTGGACGCCAGGGTATCAGGTTCCGGCGATATCCATTATCGCGGCAACCCCAAAAAGATCAATTCCAAATCTTCAGGTTCTGGGGATATTACCAAAGGATAATACCGAGTTTATCATCAATCAAAGACTGAAAAGGCCCTGGGAATCTCAGGGCCTTTTTATATATCAACTAGATGTCTTCACTTTATTTACCCGTAATAAAAGGCATATACCGATCAAGAAAAACAGCCCAAGAAAGATAGTACTGTTGCGCATGCTTCCCGTAAGTTGGGAAATAATTCCATACATAAAGGTCCCTATGATGATGCCTATCTTTTCGGCGACATCATAAAAACTGAAAAATGATGTGGTATCGGTAGTCTCCGGTAAAAATTTGGAATAGGTCGATCGTGACAGTGCCTGTATCCCCCCCATTACAACCCCTACAAATCCCGCTGCAATATAAAAATCCATGGGAGTCTGTAAAAAATAGGCATATACACACAACAAGGCCCAAATGACATTGATCACCACAAGGGTCCTTATATTACCAAAAGCTTTGGAGGCCCACGCGGTAACGGTTGCGCCTAAAATGGCCACGATCTGAATGAGGAGTATACTAATGATCAATCCCATGGTCCGTTCATCGTCGGAGCCCCAAACGATCTCTTCCTCGCCAAAATAGGTCGCGATTAGCATAATGGTCTGTACAGCCATGCTATAGGTGAAAAATGCGCCCAGGTACCTTTTGAGTCTTCGATTCTCCCCCAACTGGTGCCATACCGACCTCAACTCCCTAAAACCGTTCAATACAATGTGGTGACGTTCCCCCTGGCGCTTGTAACCCTTGGGTAAATGCTTAAAGGTGTATTGACTGAAAACGGCCCACCAAATACCGACAGAAATAAAAGAATATTTCATAGCCTTGATCTCGGCGACCTCCCCTACACTATCGGTAATGCCAAAAAAATCGGGATCCATCACCATAAAAAGATTGAAGACCATCAGGATAACACTGCCCACATAACCAAGCGAAAAACCTTTGGCACTAATTCTGTCCTGTTGTTCGGGATAGGCGATATCCGGCAAATAGGAGTTATTGATGGCAAAACTTACCCAAAAGCCCACAAGTCCAAAAAAATAACAGGTAAGTCCAAAATAAATGTGTTCCAGGGAAAACCAGTACAACCCAATGGATGAGGCAGCGCCTAGGTAACAGAAGAACTTGAGAAAAATCCTCTTGTTTCCCAAATAATCCGCCACTCCGGAAATCAGGGGTGTCACTATGGCGATAAATACAAAGGCAAGGGAGGTTACATAACTGATCAGTGGGGCCCTTGCGATTTCACCACCAAAGATGGTAACCTGTTCTATACCAGCCGTTCTAAACAACAAGCCATAGAAAAGAGGGAATATGGCCGATGAGATGACCAGACTGTACACTGAATTGGCCCAATCGTAAAATGCCCAGGCATTCAATAGTTTTTTGCTTCCCTTCAATGCCATTGTCTGTACCATAATCTAAACACAAAAAAATGCCACTTCGAATCCCTTTTGAAAAACCCTTGATGGTGTCGATTGGATTTTTCGTCTGTTTCGAAGTGACATGTACTGTTACTTTTTATCGATTTACTTGAAGGAAGTTACCCCAAATTTACGAGCTTCTTGTTTTGCGGCCGGGGCCCAAGCGGTCAAATTACTGATTCGCGTATCGTTGGACGGGTGGGTACTCAAAAACTCCGGAGGGGCCTGTCCGCCTGATTTAGCTTTCATACGTTGCCACAGTTTGGCCGCTTCATCGGGATTATAACCGGCAATGGCCATGATCTGAAGCCCGATCCTGTCCGCTTCGGTTTCATGGTTTCTGCTAAATGGGAGCATAACCCCTATCTGTGATCCAACGCCGTACGCTTGATTGAACAAGCCTCTGGTCTGCTCATCCTTGATGGCAACATTTCCTGCCACCGCGCCTATCTGTTGCAATGTCCCGGCACTCATTCGCTGGGCACCGTGATCGGCGAGGGCATGTGCAACCTCATGTCCCATGACCACTGCTATACCTGTCTCGTTTTGGGCAATGGGCAAAATTCCCGTATAGAATACGATCTTCCCTCCGGGCATGCACCATGCATTGACCGTTTCATCATCGACCAAATTGTACTCCCACTTATAATCCTTTAGATATCCGGGGTACCCATTGGCATCTAACCAACGTTCCGCTGCAGAAGCAATGCGTTGCCCAACATTCGTTATCATTTGGGCCTCTGCCGTTCCCTTGACCACTTTGTTCTCTTCCAAGAACTGATCGTATTGAGAGAAGGCCATAGGGAACATTTGACTATTATCATAAAAATTGAGTGTACTCTTGCCCGTAAATGGGTTGGTCTTGCAAGCCACGGCCATTCCCAGCACAAGCAACGTAAGGATAAGCTTTTTCATATGGTATTTTGTGTTTATTGTATCGGTAAATTACGAATTTTTATTTTCCGAATATGTGTAGTTCCGTGAAATCCTTTGCCACCTCTATGGAGTTATTGCCATTGAGCTTGATATCCTTCAAATCCACTTCCTCGTTGTCTACCTCCACGGTATCTATGGTAAACGGAAGTCCATGGAAGGTCAATTTGAAATTATCGTAGGAAGTGATGAAGTTCCCATCCTTGAACTGTTGGATTATCAATTCGTTCTCTTTGCCCGTCAATTTGAAACGTCTCAAACTATAGCGGCCCTTTTTATAGTCGTAGCCCTCTTGCTGGTCCTCATAGACCTCGGAATTTTCCGTACCTTCTTTAAAGTAGACATCAATGGCAAGCTTTTCGATCTCCTTCTCGCCCACATATTGTTGCACCGGATATTTCGGTATCATGGCCCCTTCCTTCACGAACAAGGGCACTCGGTGTATTTCCGCCGACACCCAGCGTTCAATCCCGCCTTCTGTCAATTCATCGGTCCAATAATTGTACCAGTTCCCTTTTGGAAAATACATTCGCCTTCCCTGAGCATTGGGTTCCTGTACGGGACAGACCAACATTTGCTTTCCAAAAATAAATTCATCCGTTCTAAAATGAGTCTGAGGGTCCTCCTGGTCATAAAAAACCAGGGATTGCAACATGGGAAAACCTTCCTTGATGTAATTGTAGAACATGGTGTACAGGTAGGGCAACAATTGATACCTTAATTCGATGAACTCCCGAACGATATCGGTAATCTCGTCACCAAAGGACCATGGTTCCTGGTCACCGTGATCGCCACTGGAGTGCACCCTGCAAAATGGATGGAAAACTGCCAACTGCATCCAACGGGCAAAAAGTTCCCCATTGGGCTGTTCGGCGAAGCCGCCGATATCCGAACCTACAAATGAATATCCGCTCAAGCACATACGTTGCATCTGCACATTTGCTATCCACAAATGTTCCCAAGTGGCCACATTGTCCCCTGTCCAAGTGGCACAATAACGCTGGGTACCGGAATATGCGGCCCTTGTAAGTACAAAGGGCCTTTTGGGGAACATGAACTTTTTAACGCCTTCATAGGTGGCCCTTACCATTTGCATACCATAAACATTGTGTGCCTTTCTATGGCTGCACGGGTGCCCATCATAATCATGCCTTACGTCCAAATTGGCGGTTTTGGTCGGCACCTCCATCACAGCCGGCTCGTTCATATCGTTCCACACACCACTTACGCCCATTTCTGCGATCATTTCTTTATAAAGATCGCTCCACCATTCACGTACCTCCGGATTGGTAAAGTCGGGGAACTTACATTCACCGGGCCATACTTTTCCCTTAAAATGTGGGCCGTCCGCTCTTCTGCAGAAGAACCCATTGTCCATGGCCTGCTGGTACACCCAATAATCACGGTCTATCTTGATTCCGGGATCGATCATGGTGATGGTCTTAAATCCATCTTCCTCCAATTCCTGGATCATTTTTTTGGGATTAGGGAAATACTTATTGTTCCAAGTGAAGCATCGAAACCCTTCCATATAATCGATATCGAGGTAAATCGCATCACAGGGAATATTGTGTTTCCTAAATGAAGCTGCAATATCCTTCACCTTTTTCTCTGGATAATAGCTCCATTTGGATTGATGGAAACCCAATGCCCACAAAGGTGGAAGCTCAGGTACACCGGTCAAGTCGGTGTAAGATTCCACCACATCGTACATCTTTGGACCGTAGAAGAAATAATAGTTCATCTCACCCCCATCGGCCCAAAAACTGGTGACATTTCTCTTTTCAGCGGCAAAATCAAAGTAGGTACTGAAAGAATTGTCAAAAAATATCCCATAGGACTTGCCCTGGGTAAGTCCTATGTAAAATGGGATGGATTTATACAATGGTTCCTGATCCTTGCCATAGGCATAAGAATCGGTAACCCAATTGTTCACTCTTTTGCCCTTTAGATTGGTATGTGAAGCCTTGTCCCCCATTCCGTAATAGCTTTCACCGGAATGGCATACTTTACTCATTTTTACCACATTGCCTCCATAATCAAAATTTTCCTCCCAATGAAAGCCCAGTTCGTCTTCGCATAAGAGCACATCGTTCTTGTCCACGATCTGCACTTTGAGGTCCGCCTTGTTGATATATATTTTGATCTTGGAAGTGGTGATCACGTATTCTGGAATCTCGTCCTTGACACTGAGTTCGTTGTAGCCTAAATTAACATCTTCACTGATGGCATAGGAGAAATCAGGTTCAAAAACATATTCCGTGGCATATCGGAACCGCACTACGCTATCCCTTAAAATGGTCACTTGGAGTATCACCCCGTTCTGGGTGGTAAAGTATATTTTATCGTTTTCCTGTTTGAAGTCTACGATATGGTTGGGGAACTGATTCCCTCTATTTGCAATTTCCGTATTGGTAATCATCTGTAATCAGTTGAGGCTCACAAAAGAAATACAAAAGCCTGAATAAATAAAAATATGTTTTGAAAAGCGATCAACTACATCGTTTTAGTAGCCCGTTTATTTGTAAACCACTACCCCCAGAGGTGGAAGGTTCACCAATACGGACTGTTCTTGACCGTTCCATGGGGTTTTCGAGGGCTTCATGGTCTTTTTGCCCACTCCACTTCCCGAATACCTTTTATCATCACTGTTGAACACCAATTTCAAGTTGGTGGACTTGGGCACGCCCAACCTATAGTTTTCCCGTGGCACCGGGGTAAAGTTGCAAACAATGATCAAGTCATCCTTTGGGTCATTGCCCTTTCTAATATACGAGATTACGGTATTCTCCGTATCGTTGTACTCTATCCATTGAAACCCCTCGGGTTCGAACTGCTTTTGGTACAATGCGGGTTGGGCCTTGTACAATTTGTTCAAATCCTTTACCGCTTCCTGTATCCCAGAGTGAAGATCATATTGGGTCAGGTGCCAATCCAAGCTCTCTTGGAAGTTCCATTCCGAAGATTGTCCGAACTCCCCTCCCATGAATAACAGGTTTCCACCAGGATGAGTGAACATATACCCGAACAACAACCTCAGGTTGGCAAACCTTTGCCATTCGTCCCCAGGCATTCGGTAAAGAAGTGATTGTTTGCCATAGACCACCTCATCATGGGAAAAAGGGAGCATAAAGTTTTCCGTAAAGGCATATGTAAGACTAAAACTGATCATGTTAAGATCGTAAGAACGGTGGATCGGATCCCTTTTGAAAAACTCCAAGGTATCGTGCATCCAACCCATCATCCACTTCATGCCAAAACCAAGCCCCCCATAATGTACAGGTTTGGTAACACCTGTAAAGGCCGTTGATTCTTCTGCAATGGTCTGCACCCCTTTGAAACTTGCATATACCTCTTGGTTCATCTCCCGTAAAAAGGACATGGCCTCAAGATTTTCATTATTGCCGTACATATTGGGCTCCCACTCACCATCCTCACGTGAATAATCCAAATATAACATGGATGCCACGGCATCCACCCGTAATCCGTCCACATGGTATAGATCAAGCCAATAAATGGCATTGCTGATCAAAAAAGCCCGCACTTCGTTTCTACCATAGTTAAAGATGAGGCTTTTCCAATCGGGGTGGTAGCCCCTTCTTCGATCAGGATGTTCGTAGAGGTGAGAGCCATCAAAAAATCCCAGCCCATGTGCATCTTCGGGGAAATGGGAAGGCACCCAATCCAGTATCACTCCGATACCACGTTGGTGCAGGGCCTCCACCAATACTTTAAAATCCTCCGGCTTGCCAAATCGTGATGTCGGGGCGAAATATCCGGTTATTTGATAGCCCCAGGATGGGTCGTAGGGATATTCCATTACCGGCATGAACTCCACATGGGTAAACCCCATTTCTTCAACATAATCCGCCAATTGTTCCGCCATCTCCAGATAACTCAACGATTCCCAGCCATTCTTTTTTTTCCAAGAAGCCAAGTGAACCTCATAGACGGAATAGGGCTTGTCCAAACCGTTCTTTCCTTCTCTCGTTGCCATCCACTGATCATCTTTCCATTTATGGTTATCGTCCCAAACTATGGAAGCTGTTTGTGGAGGTTGCTCACAATAACGCGCAAAGGGGTCGGCCTTCTCCGTCCAAATATCATTGTTATTGGAATGTATCTTGTATTTGTACTTGGTTCCCTTGTCCACTCCCGGAATGAATCCTTCCCAGATACCACTGCTGTCCCATCGAACATTGAGTTGGTGCTCCCCAGCATTCCAATAATTGAAATCACCCACCACACTGACCGACTTGGCAGAGGGGGCCCACACGGCAAAATAGGTTCCTTTAACACCATCTACCTCCGTTAAGTGGGAACCCAACTTATTGTAGAGCCTAAAGTGTTTTCCACCTTTAAAAAGGTCGATATCAAAATCTGTAAAAAAACTGTGCGGGATTACCTTGGACATATGTGTGGTTTTAGTACTATACAATAATAAGGATCTTTGGGCAAGAATCCGATTTTGGCGATCGGTTTGATCAATTAAATCATTTTTTTAAAAAAATGGAACGCTTTTTGATTTTTAAACGTTGACATATAAATTGAACACAAATCAAATTCCAAAAATCATGAATAAATTTAGTACAATTCTAGGGGCAGTAATCATTTTAGTTTTCGCAGCATGTGAAGGACCGCAAGGACCTCCGGGATTCGACGGGCTGGATGGGCTAAATGGCCAGGACGGCCTGGACGGTATACAGGGACAGGTAGTAGAAGTTGAGGGGGTAAACTTTGATTACGACTTTGATGCCAATCTCTTTAGTACTTTGATCACTTTTTCCGATGTCACCAACTTTGAAGTTTTTGAATCGGATGCCGTTCTGGTATATAGACACGATGGGGTAATCGACCTAAACGATGGTTCCACTGCAGATGCATGGACCCAAATACCCCAAAATTACTTCCTGAACGAAGGAACCATCCAATATGTATTTGCCCACACATTTGTCGACCTTGAATTGTTCATCGATGGCAATTTCGATCTATCGAATTTGAGCACAGACTTTACAGACAACCAATTGTTCCGTATTGTATTTGTACCAAGCGAATATGCAGAATCACCAGATTTTGATGCAAGCAATATCGAAAGCGTGATGTCCACCTTGAATATTGGCGAGAGTCAGATCATGAAGTTGGATATCGACTAAATCCATTCAAAAATAGTATCTTAAGTCCTGTTGGAAGCAATGGGACTTTTTTTATGGAATCTTTTTGAAAGGATTTCCATTCAGTCTCGTCTAAAGAGTTAAAAAATCACAGCATGGGAAAAAGATTGCTATTATTTGCACTGGTAATACTTACAGGTTGCAAGGGAACATCACAGGAAGAGAAAAAGGAATCTGCCAATAACGAGACCGGGAAAGAAACGTTCAAAGTGAACAAAACGGATGCTGAATGGCGGGCTGAACTTACTGATATGGAATATTACGTGCTCCGAAAAGCAGCTACGGAAAATGCATTTTCCAGTGAATTGCTCGACAACAAGGAAAAAGGGACCTATGTCTGCGCAGGATGCGGGACCCCACTCTTTAAAAGTGAACACAAATTTAAATCGGGAACGGGCTGGCCCAGCTTTGACCGGGAAATAGAGGGGAATGTGGCCTTTGATACCGACTATAAAATTGGTGTGGCCCGCACCGAAGAGCATTGCGCAACCTGTGGCGGTCATTTAGGCCATGTTTTTAACGATGGCCCCAGCAACACCACGGGAAAAAGGCACTGTATCAATGGTGCCGCACTTGATTTTATCCCTTACAACAAATAAATTGCCCCAAAAAAGTCAATGGATAAAAAATATAGCATCAACAAAACCGAGGCGGAGTGGAGAAAAGAGCTTTCTGCCGAAGAATATTATGTTTTAAGGCAAAAAGGTACCGAACGCCCCTACACGGGAAGGTTCGACCTGCATTTTGAGGACGGTGACTATCATTGTAAGGCCTGTAACGCCAAACTTTTTGAAAGTGGGCACAAATTCGAAAGTGGTTGTGGATGGCCATCTTTTGACCAAGCTGTCGAAGGCGCCATTGAATACATTCGGGATACTAGCCACGGTATGATTCGCACAGAAACCGTTTGTGCCAACTGCGGAAGCCATTTGGGGCATGTCTTCAACGATGGCCCCAAAGAAACCACTGGCCAAAGATATTGCATCAATTCCATCAGCATTGATTTTGATCCCGAGGATTAAAACGTGTCGGCTGTCTTTTCTTTACGCTAAATAGCGCCGTTCCCACATTTCACAAACTAATCCACAATTGATTTTTTTCAACTTGGGAAATGGGAATTGATTTCCGTACTTTTGCAGCTGCCAATCGATGGCACATTTTCAATCTAACAACTAAAATCAAAATCTAATGAGCAAGTTCGATATAATTGTTTTGGGAAGTGGTCCTGGTGGATATGTTACCGCCATAAGGGCATCACAATTAGGTTTCAAAACAGCCATTATAGAAAAAGAAAGTTTAGGAGGTGTATGTCTTAATTGGGGATGTATCCCAACAAAGGCCCTTCTAAAATCCGCTCAAGTGTTCGAATATTTGAAACATGCCGAAGACTATGGATTGAGTGCCAAGGACGTTGACCATGATTTTGAAGCGGTTGTAAAAAGAAGCCGTGGTGTTGCCGAGGGAATGAGTAAAGGTGTCCAGTTCTTGATGAAAAAGAACAAGATCGAGGTCATCAATGGATTTGGAAAGGTAAAATCCGGCAAAAAGGTCGAGGTAAAGACCGAGAGTGGTGAAACCACCGAATATTCTGCCGATCATATCATTATCGCTACCGGTGCCCGTAGCCGTGAGCTGCCCAGTCTTCCACAAGATGGAAAAAAAGTAATCGGTTACCGCGAGGCAATGTCCTTGAAAGAACAACCTAAGAAAATGATCGTGGTAGGTAGTGGCGCCATTGGAATGGAGTTCGCTTATTTCTATCACTCCATGGGTACCGAGGTAACTGTTGTAGAGTATATGCCGAACATCGTTCCTGTTGAGGACGAGGATATCTCCAAACAATTGGAACGCAGTTTTAAAAAGTCAGGTGTAAAAATCAAGACTTCTGCCGAGGTTACCAAAGTCGACACTTCAGGTGATGGCATAAAGGCAACCGTAAAAACCAATAAAGGGGAAGAGGTCTTGGAGGCGGATATCGTACTATCCGCTGTGGGCATTAAAACCAATATCGAGAACATTGGTTTGGAAGATGTTGGAATCGCCACGGATAGGGACAAAATATTAGTCAACGATTATTACCAGACCAATATACCGGGATATTATGCCATCGGAGACGTTACCCCGGGTCAGGCATTGGCACACGTTGCCTCAGCAGAAGGAATTCTCTGTGTGGAAAAAATTGCGGGAATGCATGTGGAGGCGTTGGACTACGGAAACATTCCGGGCTGTACTTACTGCATCCCTGAAATCGCTTCCGTTGGTTTGACCGAAAAGCAGGCCAAAGAAAAAGGATACGACCTTAAAATTGGCAAGTTTCCATTCTCAGCCAGTGGTAAAGCAAAGGCAGCAGGTACCCCAGATGGTTTCGTAAAAGTAATTTTTGATGCCAAATACGGTGAGTGGTTGGGTTGCCACATGATCGGCGTCGGTGTAACGGACATGATCGCCGAAGCAGTAGTCGCTCGAAAATTGGAGACCACTGGACATGAAGTATTGAAAGCCGTTCACCCGCACCCAACAATGAGCGAAGCTGTTATGGAAGCAGTTGCTGACGCTTATGATGAAGTAATCCACCTATAAGGTATGCTGAAAATTTTTAGGGCCACTGCCATATTGGAAGGTATTTCCTATCTACTCCTTTTCGGAATGACCATGCCGTTAAAGCATTGGGCAGATATTCCTGAACCCAACCAAGTTGTTGGTATGGCGCATGGAATATTGTTTATTCTATATGTTGTAGTGGCCATAATTTTTTGCTGGGAAAGAAAATGGAAGCTCAAAAGGTTCATTATCCTTTTTATAGCCTCCCTCCTGCCGTTCGGTACATTTTATGCGGACAAAATTTACCTAAAAAACTTAGTTTAAAAAGCTTTGGATAGCCAAATCATAACTTTGAAGGCCAAATCCGAGGATAACACCTTTGGCCCCTGAAGATATGTAAGACACATGGCGATATTCCTCTCTTTGGTGGGTATTGGAAATATGCACTTCTACAACGGGAGTCTCAACCGCTTTAACAGCATCTCCCATACCTACAGAGGTATGGGTATAAGCAGCTGCATTTAAAATAATGCCATCATATTGAAAACCAACTTCCTGTATTTTACCTATAAGTTCTCCTTCTATATTGGACTGATAATATTCCAGTTCCACATCCGGAAACTTATTTTTAAGTTGCTCAAAGTATTCCTCGAAAGTAACGCTACCGTACACTTCCGGCTCGCGTTTTCCCAAAAGGTTCAGGTTGGGTCCGTTGATGATCATTAGCTTCATACCATCAAAAATACAACAAAAAGAAAAGGGCGGGAATACCCGCCCATATTTCATATTATTTTAAGCCTTTTAGGAATTACGATCTTCAATAAGATTCGGCTATGTGATATGCACGTACATTAAAACAAGAACAATAAGCCCAAAGCAACAACCGAGAAACTCCCATTATTGCTCACATTGATATAGGAAACGTTCAACTCTGTATTTCCAGTTATATTGTACCCTATCATGGGTCTAACATAAAATCCACCTTCATTGCCCTCGTTAATACCAACAGCATACCCTATATCACCACCTAGTTTAAAATTGTAGTTGGGATAAAGCCTAAAAGCTGCCGCTACTGGAACAAACTGAATGTCACCAAAATTTCCGGAAACCGTAATGGGACCGTCGGTAAATTCCACGTCACTTCCGAAGGAGTTTAAGAATCCTGATGCAATACCCACATCTACCATTTCCGAAACGGACCAATGATACCCAAGGTCTATCCCAAGGCTAAAACTTGAAAAATCCGCAGCATCGCCTACAGGAAGCCCTGCAAAAACACCTGCTTTAAAACTGGTACGGTCCACATGCTGAGCCATGGACGAAAAACTAAAGGCAACCATTGCTATAATTGCCAAAAAGAATGTCTTTTTCTTCATTGTTAAAATTTTACTAACAACAAAACGCAGCTGCTTTAAAAAAAGTGTGGTTTGAAATATTTTTCTTATTAAAAGACGGTCTCAACTTTCTAGAATCACTCATCAGTCCAATTGATTTGTGGAAAGTATGCAATCCATATACCTTTTATTTATCCCATTTGATAAAATGGTATTTTGAGTTGACCAATGCAGTTTTCGAACCAACTTCCAAACAGGATTGTCATTATATTTGATGCTGTGAACTGGCAGCAAGCAATAAAGGATTATCAAAATTATCTTAAGATAGAGCGAGGGCTATCCCTAAACTCCATCTCCAATTATACCATGGACCTTGAAAAACTTGCCAATTATTTGGAGGAGCAAACCATTGAGGAGAAACCAATGGAAATAAGTAGGGAAACGGTTCAACAATTTATTTACGATATTGCCAAAATTGTTAGCCCAAGGACGCAAGCACGTATTATATCAGGGCTAAGGGGTTTTTTTACCTATTTGGTTTTCGAGGATTACCGGGAAGACAACCCCATGGACCTAATCGAAACACCCAAAATCGGGAGAAAACTGCCCGACACACTTTCCGAACAGGAGATCGATCTATTGATCACGGCAATCGACCTGTCAAAGCCCGAGGGTGAACGCAATAGGGCCATTTTAGAAACCTTGTACGGGTGCGGACTTCGCGTTTCCGAACTTATCAACCTAAAACTTTCCGATCTTTATTTTAATGAGGATTTTATTAAAGTAACGGGAAAAGGGAACAAGCAGCGCTTTGTACCCATAAGTGGGGTAAACCAAAAGTACATTGACATTTACAGGAAAGAGGTACGGGTCCATTTGCCCATAAAAAAAGAGCATGAAGATTATGTTTTTTTAAACCGGAGAGGTAAGCAGCTTACACGCGCCATGATTTTTACCATTGTAAAAAGGTTGGCCGAGACCATTGGCCTGGACAAAAATATAAGCCCGCACACCTTTAGGCATTCTTTCGCTACCCATTTATTGGAAAATGGTGCAGACCTGAGGGCCATTCAACAAATGTTAGGACATGAAAGCATAACCACTACCGAGGTTTACATGCATGTCAATCGTAAACATTTGACCAAGGTCCTCAAAGATTTCCACCCGAGAAAATAAAATGCTTAAAATTTGAGCCGGGTACCCATTTCCAGTCGGGTCTTAACCCCCTCGAGCCCGATACTATAAAAATCTGATTGGAAAGTAGGTTGGACCATCCTGACATCCATTAACATATTCTCCTTAACTTGATGCTGCACGCCAAAATATATTTCTTCACGAGGTACTGGATTAGGGTATCCCCTGCCCTCATTGTACAGGTCCCATTCCTTTTGGTAACCACCAAAAATATTTGATTTTTCGTTTAATCGTTGTCTAAAACCGGCCCCTAACTTAAATCTGTCCGCATAATACCTTCTGTAGTGTTCGCCTATTATTTGCAGTTCAGTCCCTTTTACAACTTTAAAATTGACATTGAACCAGGCAAAATGGGACAGTTCATCAAATTTTGGGTAATTGAACCCTTCAATATATATGGGGGGTTCCGATGTTTTGGACATACCTGATTGATATTGTGCCCATCCTTCAATACCAAAAACCAGTAGTGCGGCCAGTGTGAATAAAAAGCTTAATCTGAACATGGTAAGTGTTTTACTACAATGTACCAAAGTGCAGCCGATTCACCATGATCATTGGGTAAATTTTAACCTGGATAGTTGATGCAGAACAAACTAAATCAGTCTTGCATTAAAGTATCCTTTTTTACCCTGTTCTGTTTTTTAAAGGGACGAATAATCAATCTTGCCTCGCGATCAAATCGAATATAATTGTACACCCAGTTGATAAATACAACAACTCTATTTCTGAATCCTATGAGGAAATACAGATGCACGAACATCCATACAAACCATGCAAACACCCCTTGAAACCTAAACTTGGGCATATCCACGACCGCTTTGTTCCTTCCCACGGTGGCCATACTTCCCTTATCCTTGTAAACAAATGGCCGCATTGGCTTTCCATCTATCAATTTAACAAGGTTGTCGCCTAAATTTCTACCTTGTTGAATCGCTGGTTGTGCCATCATGGGGTGACCATGTGGAAAATCCTCGCTTTCCATCTGGGCCACATCACCAATAGCGAAAACATGATCTACGCCCATTACCTGATGGTATTCATCAACTTTTAACCGATTGCCCCTAGCTAAAAGTTCCTCACTGTCCAGACCCTTCAGTCCAACTGCCTTTACACCTGCGGCCCAGACCAAGGTTTCTGCATCAAAAATTGTATTGGTGTTGGTTGTGACCCGTTTGCCATCATAGTCCACAACCCGGATATTCTTCCATACATTCACACCCAGTTCCTCCAAAAACTTTTCTGCCTTTTCGGAAGCCTTACTACTCATCGCCGGCAAAATCCTATCGCCGCTCTGCACTAGGTTTATCTGTGCCCGCCTAGTGTCCAGGTCAGGATAATCCTTGGGCAATATCCCCTTCTTTATCTCGGCCAGGGCCCCTGCCAATTCCACCCCTGTAGGTCCACCTCCTACGATCACAAAGTTCATAAGGGCATCCCGCTCATGGAGGTCATCCGTTAAAAGTGCCTGCTCAAAATTTTCCAGGATCAAACTGCGCAAGTTCAAAGATTGAGGAATGGTCTTCATGGCCATACCCTTGGACTCAATGCCCTTGTTCCCGAAAAAATTGGTCTCAGAACCCGTGGCGATCACCAGATAATCATAAAAGATCTCACCTATATTGGTCTTGATCCGTTTGGTATCCGTTTTAACCTCCAGCACCTGTGCCAACCTAAAAAAGAAATTAGGGTATCCCTGGAGTACCTTGCGTATGGGATAGGCAATGGAATCCGGTTCAAGTCCACCAGTGGATACTTGATAGAGCAAAGGTTGAAAATTATGGTAATTGTGCTTGTCCAAAAGGACGACCTGGGCATCTTTCTTACTTAACTTCTTGGCTAATGCAATGCCTCCAAAACCGCCGCCGACGATAACGACCCTTGGAAAACTGGATTGAGGAATGTTCATTCTCGACATATCGTCAAATTTACGTATTCCCGTTCACCGGGACCCATCGCAGGGTCGGTTTTTTTGTATCTTTAGAGCCTAACTCAAAAAAACTTCAACCAATGAGAAAATTTCTCCCGTTAGGTGTGCTATTCCTATTGTGCACAATGGGTGTCCATGCCCAAAAAAAGAAGAATGACGTCATTAAACAGCTCGACTCAAAATCCGAAGAATACAGTAAGATAGCCCATGATATCTGGGATCTTGCCGAAATGGGATATTTGGAAGAGAAAAGCTCTGCCATCCTACAGGAAACCTTATCCGATGCAGGTTTTTCCATCGAAGCGGGTATCGCAGGTATTCCCACCGCCTTTAAGGCAGAATTTGGTTCCGGTTACCCAGTGATCGCCATTTTGGGCGAATACGACGCCCTTCCAGGTTTATCGCAGGAGGCCGTTCCAGAGAAAAAATCGGCAGGTGGAGCAGCAGGTCATGCCTGTGGACACCATTTGTTCGGTACAGCATCCACAGCCGCTGCCATATCAGTTAAGAACTGGATGGAAACCAACAATATCAAGGGGACCATTCGTTTTTATGGATGTCCTGCGGAAGAAGGTGGTTCCGGTAAGGTATATATGGTACGCGAAGGCGTTTTCGATGATGTTGATGTTGCCCTTCACTGGCACCCAAGTTCGGCAAATGCCGCAAACGCTGGTGCGGCCCTGGCCAACAAATCCGCTAAATTCAGGTTCCATGGTGTATCTGCCCACGCGGCCGCTGCGCCACAAATGGGACGCTCGGCATTGGACGGCGTAGAGGCCATGAACGCTATGGTGAACATGATGAGGGAACACGTTCCAGAAGATGCAAGGATTCACTATGTGATCACCAATGGTGGAAAGGCCCCCAATGTGGTTCCTGATTTTGCAGAGGTCTACTATTATGCCCGACACAATACAAGGGATGTGGTCGTAGACATGTTCGATAGAATAGTAAAAGCCGCCGAAGGTGCTGCAATGGGTACGGGCACTACCATGGAATACGAAATGATCGGGGGCACGCATGAATTGTTGCCCAACCTTACGGTACAAAAGATCATGTACGACAACTTGGTCAAAGTAGGTGGGGTCGCCTACAATGAAGAAGAAAAAGCCTTTGCCGAGAAAATATCGGCAACCTTGGGCAAAAATGCCCCGGAAATAAGCTCTGCAGCAGAAATCCAACCGTATAAAGAAACCGCCGAAGCCGGAGGTTCCACAGATGTTGGCGACGTAAGCTATACGGTCCCAACAGCCGGACTTGGAACTGCGACCTGGGTTCCGGGAACACCTGCACACAGCTGGCAAGCAGTTGCCGCCGGTGGTATGAGCATTGGTTCCAAGGGAATGATGGTAGCGGCCAAAACCATAGCGCTTACAGCAATGGACATTTTTGAGAGCCCCAAAACCGTGGAAGCCGCTAAAAAGGAATTGGAAGAAAGAAGAGGCAAGGACTTTAAATATGTTCCTATGTTGGGAAATCGACCTCCCGCTTTGGACTACCGTAAATAATTTTTTTCACTCAGTATTGTAACAAAAGCTTTCTTGACCCTACTAATGGGTAAAGCAAACTTACCAACCATTTAGTGAACAAAGAACTGGAACATCGTTTTGTGACGGAACTTGAGGACAATCAAAACATTGTCCATAAGGTTTGCAGTCTATATACCAATGACAAGGACTCTCACAACGATTTGTTCCAGGAAATTACAATACAACTCTGGAAAGCATACCCAAAGTTTCGGGGAGATGCCAAGTTCAGTACATGGATGTACCGTGTTGCACTGAACACTGCAATAACCTTGTACAGGAAATCCAAGAAAAGGGTAAAGACCCAGGATTTTGATTCGGTCCTCTATAAGATCAAGGCCACCGACTATGATGATACGGAGGAACGACAATTAAAACTGATGTACGATGCCATTAAGCAACTGGGCGATATCGACAAAGCTTTGGTCTTTCTTTATCTGGAAGACAAAGATTATTCCGAGATAGCCGAAACTTTGGGAATTTCAGAGGTAAATGCGAGAGTGAAAATGAGCAGGGTGAAAACGAAATTAAAAACCATATTAAATCCGTGATTATGTTGGATGAACTGGAGCTCTTGAAAAAGGATTGGCAGAAGCGGGAAGCAAATCTTCCCAAGTTGTCCTATGAGCAAATATACCCGATGACCAAGAAAAAGTCATCGTCCATAGTAAAATGGATTTTTTATATCAGTATCATAGAGTTTGTCTTCTGGGCGGGAATCAATATTGTTTTTAGTGGACCGGATACCATGCAGGAACTTAAGGACATGCACATCTACAAAGTGGTCATGGCCCTTAATGTGATCAATTATGCCATCATCCTTTACTTTATCTATAAGTTCTACACCAATTACAGAAAAATATCCTTTACCGATTCGTCCAAGAATTTGATGAAGACCATATTAAATGTGAAACGCACCGTTACACAATATGTTTGGTTCAACTTGATCATCTTCACCACCTACTTGATCATTAACATGTACGGGGTACTACTCTATGGCCAGGAGGGACAGGAAATTGTGGAAGCAGCCTCCCAAGATGGCAATACCATGGCATTTTGGGCCATGGTGATCGGTATATCCATAATCTTTACAGCAGCGATCCTGTTCTTGATATGGCTCTTTTATAAACTTCTTTATGGAATCCTGCTAAAAAGGCTCAGAAAGAATTACAATGACCTCAAAAGATTGGAGGTCTAATCATCGATCTTTCCCTTATAGCTGTATCTTCTTTTTTGGTTCTCCTCTTCATAGGCCAACAATTCCTTTTGTGGGATCACCTTGAGGAATGATGGATGCTGCTCGATGGCGTATTCCAGTTTCTCCAAAATGGCATCAATGGATTCATTGTCGTAATCAATATCCAAGGGTTCTTTTATTTGCATGGACTGAAGGATGCCCTTCTTCTTGACCCTAAGCCCCTTTTTATCAAATGAACGTCGGAAACCATCAATTACAACGGGGACCACGATAGGTTTGTATTTTTTTATGATATGTGCCGTACCCTTTCGGAGTGGTTTCCAAGGTGTGGTGGTGCCCTGTGGAAAGGTAATCACCCAACCATCGTCCAGTGCCTTTCCGATATTGGAGATATCACTGAATTTCACCTGGCGATTTACATCCTGTCCATCCGCCCTCCAGGTCCTTTCGATACTAATGGAGCCTGCATAGGCCAAGATCTTGGTCAACAAACTCTTGCCCATGGTTTCCTTGGCAGCCACATAATAGATGTTGAGTTTGGGATTCCATAGATAACCGAGATTTTTGATGGAATCGTCCCTTCCCTTCAAGCTCGCATTGAAAACATGGAACATGGCCACAACATCGGCAAAATAGGTTTGGTGATTACTGACAAAAAGCACCTTGTTCTCGGGAAGGTCCCTTATAATCTGTGAACCTTCTATCTCGAGGGTATTGAAACCCTTGTAGCGCTGGTGGGTCATCATGCCAGCAATACGGATCAGCCATCGTTTTAAAAATAAAATATGACCAAAAGGATTTTTCTTAAAAAGGCCCATATGTAGTGTTGGTTGTTAACTGCAAATTTACAAAATAGACGCTAAAGCACTTGCCGTAAAAGCTCTTTGATCTCACTCAACATCATTGCCGTAGCACCCCAGACCGTGTAACCGTTTAATTTAAAGGCCGGTACATTAATGTTTTTTGCATAGGAAGTGCTCAAAATTTCTTGAATATGATTGGAATCGTCCAAAAAATCCCTGAGATATACCTCCACAAGGCTCTCCACTTCGCTGTCCTCCTTGATAAAGGGCTGCGGATCTGGATAGATCCCGATGTAGGGTCTCACCAAAAAATTGCTGGGAGGAATGTACACATCACTGAGTTCTTTGATCACTTCGACCTTGGAGGGCGGCACCCCTACTTCCTCATGGGTTTCCCGCAAAGCGGTATCCATAAGGTCCCGATCAATTTTTTCGACCTTGCCCCCCGGAAAACCGATTTGGTTAGAGTGAACTCCTTGGTACACCTTTCGCAAGATCAACAGCAATCTGGTCTCGCGCTCCATATCCGGATAAAAGAGCGCCATTACACCTGCCCTTCTAGGGTTTGCCTCTTCTACCCTATTGTCCCTCAACCATTGGATACGTAGCTCTGGAGACATTTTGTTGTGTGAATCCTCGCCGGGTAGTGGTAGATTTTTTAATTTTAAGGCTCGTTGACAAAAATCATTAAAATCCATGTTGTTGAAACAATCGGCTTTAACTACAATTATACTACTCTTTTTATTCGTTTCCTGTGGAGAATCCCCTAAAAAGGAGAAGGACAAAGTTCAGGAAAATATTGCAAACAAGGACACGACACCTGAAATAGAAGTGGATTCCACCCAGTTGGCCGAAGAGGAAGAGCCCTTTTTACTAACAGAGGAAAACGCCATAGATTTTTTCTTTGACTATGCCAAAAAGGTCAAAAAGGACAAAGTGAGAATTACCACTACCATGGGCAGCTTTACCGTTCAACTTTACGATGATGTTCCCTATCACAAGGCCAATTTCATCTATTTGGCGAGACAAAAATATTTTGACAGCACCCAGTTCCACAGGGTCGTAAAGGATTTCATCATACAGGGGGGCAATTCGGACGACCGTAAAACAGCACGTAAACGCGGTGATATTGGCCGGTACCTGCTTCCACCGGATACCAGAAAGGGCCACAAACACCACCGTGGGACCATTTCCATGCCAAGCAGTGAAAGGGACAACCCCCATAAGCTTGCCTCCCCATATGAGTTTTTCATTGTGGTCACCAATCCGGGCTCCTACCACCTAGATGGTTCCTACACTCCATTTGGACGTGTTGTGGAAGGGATGGATGTTGTCGATGCCATTAACAGTGTCCCCGTTGGCGATGGGGATTGGCCTTGGCAAAATGTTTATATCCTCAAGGCTGAAGTATTGTAACCAGAATCAATTACGATGCCTTTTTGAAGCGGTTCCTACCCAATGAGATTCTATAGGCAAAACCTTCCTTTTGATTTTTTATGGGCACATCTTTCTTTTTGGACTGCTGTTTTCGTTCGTAAATGGAAAGAAGGGCCGCCATGATGATGATATTTTTCATGATGTACTGCCCTACCAGAGTGAGTGACAAGGGTGCTTCGCCAAAAACATCATTGGGAAAAAACAAAAGCGGGGTAAATGTGCAAACCATGTGAACCAAGGCCCAAATGATAGCTTGTCTTTTAAAAAGACCGGACATCAACAAAAGCCCCAATCCCACTTCCCAAAAGGCAAGTAGGATGATGGATACCTCATCTGGAATGACCCCAAAAGTGAGCTGGCGAATGGTATTTTTTGCCAAATCTTCTGCCGGACTCAAGTTGGGAACAAATTTCAATGCCCCGAACCAAATATATACCAAACCGATAGTGATGGCGATAAAACGATTTTTTCCGGTTGGATTTGAATGCTTCATATGTTTTAAATTTTCATGTTGATTCCAAAGATGATTTGACGAAAACCACCACCGAATACACCCGAAGTTGCCCTGTTCAATCTCGAAGCGCGGTACACCCTATCCGTGATGTTCTTTCCATTTACAAAAATGGTCGCATCGATTTTACCGCCGATGGCCAGGTCATAGTTCACAAAAGCATCAATGGTAGTGTATGCCGGTAATCTTCCAATGGCCCCATCTGCGGATTCGTTCTTGAAATTGTGAAACTCGGTGTATTGTTTGCCCACGTGGTGCACATTGAATCCGCTCGATAATCGGTTCCAATCATAATTGAAGCCAAGGCTCATATTGATTTGGGGCGTATACGGGGCCTCTGAATCTGAAAGTCCTTCATTGCCATAGGTAATGACGCTCCTTGTAATGTTTGGAAATTGTGAAGAATCCACGGTTTGGTCGGTCAATAAGACTTCTCCGTTCCCATTGTCCACATAAATCTCATACGCATTCCTGTTTGCGTTTACCTTATCCACATACTCGTTCTGGGTGGCTGCACTATGGATGACCTGCGAAAAGAGATCTCTATCCTCCAACTTGCCGGCTTTTACCTTGGAATCCATATAGGTCACATTGCCCAAAAAGTGTAATTGATGACCATTTACGTTCAAAAGTTCTGCATTGATGGCCATTTCCACTCCTTGCACATTGATTTCCCCCAACTCTGTGAACACTTCATTTCGGCCTCCAGCATAAAAGTTTCTACTGGCATTATGGAAGTAGGTCAACTGCCCTTGGATACCATTGTTGAACAGGCCACCTCTCCAGCCGACTTCCTTGTTCCAGCTCAACTCCGGGGCAATATTTATGCTTTGCCCCTCCATAGGATTGGTGACCACGCCGTTTTGTTCCACCAAAAAACCGAAAACCTTGGAAGGGGCTATCATGCCTTGGTACACACTACTGTAAAATTCCCCATCACCATAATCATGGTTTACTGTGATTCCAGGCAAAAATTGATTGTAAACATTGGGCTCCCTGCCTTCCGTGGTACTTTCCAAATCAGGATTTTGCGACAAGGCCAAAAGGTCCTGCCGGAACATATCCACGTGCTCGAAACGAAGAATAGGTGTCACTCCCCATTTTCCAAAATGGAACTCATTTCGGATATATCCATTGGCCGACCACAACCGATACCACAGATCTTTGGTCGCCGTCCCATACCTGGCCCATCTGGAATTGTCCGCCTCCAAGAAAACATCCTTGAAGGTTTCACGGTGCAGGTTGATGCTGCCCTCGAACGCACTTGGAGCACCAAAGGCCTCCCAATCTACGTTTACGGTTTCCTTGATTCCGGAAACACGATAAATCCAACGACTGTCCGCAGTACGTTCCAGTCCGTTTTCCACCCGACCAACGATGACATAATCCTCTTCATCAAATGTTCTTCCTGCTAAATATCCATATCTATCATTAAAAATTTCATCGCCCACATAATCCCGCACTTCGGATGCACGAACCTTGGTGGTAACTTGTCGCCACCAATCCCTTTCAAAATCGGACGCATATACTTTTGTGGTAAAGCTCACCTTTTTGTTCGGGAGCCATTTATGGATAATGTCCACACCATAACGCCTCATGATAAATTGATCGGCATCCAATGGGTTTTGGGTCGGATCGATCTCAAAAGTGAAAGGGGTTTGTGAACTCAAGGAGGCCTGATTGTCCTCAAACTGTCCGCTAAGCTTGAAATAAAGGGATTGATTTTCGGAAAGTTTGGCAAATATCTTCGCATTTAGGTTCAATATCTCGACAGATGAGTTATCGGTAAACCCATCAAACTTCTTATAAACACCTTCTACCAATCCCCCAATGTCGTTCCAGGTACCCCCATAGGAAAACAGGCCCGATGTATAGTTCCGCTGACCTCCCGTCAACTTTAGTCGAAGGGCAGGTTTCTGTGGTGGCAAGGCCGTAATATAATTTACGGCTCCGTACATATTATTGGGACCGTACCGCAATAAATCGGCTCCCTTGTACACCTCAATGGAGGCAATTCGATCACTAACGGGGTTATAGTACGCTCCTGGTGCTATATAGGGAGCAGGAGCGGATGGGGTGCCGTCCTCCATCAACAGCACCTTTTTGGAACGCCTGCCCCAAGAACCCCGTATACTGATGTTCGGTCGGTTGGACAGTCCCATGTCCCCGACAATATTGACCCCCGGGATGGTTCGCAGTACCTCTTCGGTGCTTAGTGGATTGATATTCTTCAATGAAATGGGATCGATCCTAAAATTGCTCCCTTTAAACCTACTTTTAAAATTTTTGGGCGATGCACTTACAATTACCTCGTTCAAAGTGGTATTCGATCTTTTCAGCGCAATGGTTCCAAGATCATAGCTGCCCGTCAAAGTCCCTTGCCATGGCTCATACCCCAAATATTTGACGATGATCTGTTGGTCATTGGCATCCATTTTGATCTCAAATTTGCCAAAATCATCCGTCAAGGTTCCTGCATCGCGGGGTTTCAGTAATATTTGTGCGGCGATCAAGGGTTGTCCATCGGTGGCATCCACCACTTTTCCCTTTAAATTTTCCTGCCCCACTGCTTGAAAAGCGAGAAGCCAAAGGCTGACGTACAATAAACTTTGAATGGGGGAAATAATCGTTTTATGCATCGATGTTCAAAAGAAATTTAATTATTGAATTCGTTCATAAGTTCTGGGTCCACTTTTACTTTATGTCGGGCAAAGCGATAAGAAACCCCGACGTTGATCAAATAATCGGCAAATGCGGCATCGCCCATTCTAGGTTCTCCGGTCATTTGTTCAGTTTGTAAATCGGTGACACTTTGTGGTCGCTCTCTTCTCACGGCAAAGGGCACGTTAAGATTCAAGGAAAAATTATCCTTCATAAAGGCAATGCCCGGGTCTATGGAAAGTACATTGCCCGGTCTTCTAAAGCCTTCGTTCCCACCCATGAGGTCTTTGACCGGAACGCCTTCGTAGCGGGCCCCCAATGAAGCGGAGATGGTATTGCTCAAACTATGGCTTACCCCAGCACGAATGGAAAACTGATCTGGAACTGCCATAATGGCCTCGTTCTGTAATATTGGGCTGAGAGTTTCCCTAAAAGTCCTTGTGCCATTGGTCTCTCGTGGATTGATCAAATAAAAACCGCCACCGTACGCAAAGAACTGGTCGGCAATTTTTTGATAAAACTGAAAGTCCAGGGTAATTCCAAAACCACCGTCCCCAGGTTGGATACTCTGATCCACCGGTCTTACTTGAGGACCTCCTTCCGGGCCGACATTATAAAAAATATCGGAGGCGTTGTAGCTGCCCGTGGGCAACTTGACCCCCAGTCCCAAGGCCAAATTTCCATTTTGGTGTTTTTCCAAATCGAACAGCCAATATCCCACTCCTACCCGAATATCGGCCAATCCCCTTGAAAAGGTAGTGTTACGCTCATCTCTCCCATGCTCGTACAAGGAAGATCGTGTATTGATCACAGTTGGAATGGTAATGCTTGCATACCACCTATCCGATATCCCGTAGGTCAAAAAAAAGTCCCAGGAATGTGAATGGTTGATAACCTCGGTCTCATTGGAAACCCTGTCCGGTTCTTCCTCTGTTCCCCTAAAATGGCGAAAGGACTTAAAGTACCGGTAATTACTTCCTATTTGAATATCTCCCGGCCCCAATAAATTGTTTTCCAATGTATTTCCCACACAAGAGGAAAAATGTCTTATGGCCACACAGCCCTGTGCATTGGCCCGATCGATTCCGATAAACGGAATCAATACCAAAAATGTAATGATTAGTGATTGTGATGTTCTCATACCTGATTAGTTGATGGTTTTTCAATAGAATGGATTCTGAAATCCACCCTAATCGAAATGTTGTTTTTATTTGCTCGAGGGCAAAGTAGAGGTATGGCCGAAGGAATCCGGCTAACAAAAAAGTAAAAATGATTAACGGGAAGTTAATCGCGTTAACCAACTATTAAGCAATATTGATTATAGGTTATCAAAACGATCAATGCACCCGCTCTTTATAAATACTGGGCAAACTGATATGAAAACGAACGGCCAATAATCTCAAAAGTATCACCACCAGGATACCTGCGATATAGGCATATTCTTCCTTGACCGGAAACTGTATGATCAAGAAGTAGCTGAGTGCACCAAGAATACATGCCGTGGCGTATATTTCCTTGCGGAAGATCACAGGTATCTCATTACAGAGTATATCGCGTATCACACCTCCGAAACAAGCGGTCATAGTCCCTAAAAATATACACATCACCGGCAAGAGATCGGCTTCCAGCCCTTTCTCCACCCCTACCATGGTATACAGACCGATACCGATGGTATCGAACAGGAACAAGGACCTGCGAAGGTATTTGAGCTTGTTTACAAAAATGATGGCGAAGACCACCGAAATGAATATGGTGATCACATAAGTGAGATCCTGCATCCAGCCCACGGGAGTGTTGCCTATCAACAGATCTCTGAGTGTACCTCCACCGATGGCCGTAACAAAAGCGATAATGAATACCCCGAACAGGTCCAGCCGCTTTTCCATAGCGACCAAAACACCGGAGATGGCAAAGGCGATCGTACCCAAAATATCTATGGTCAAATACAGCATCATTACATTTTTTGGGTATAATAATTATAGTCCTTGAGCACGGTGTCAATATACTGCACATCGTAAAGATTGGAATTGGTCTTCAATATACTGTCCACTTTTACCCGTAATGCGGTCAATGTTTTAAAATCCCCACTCTTACGGGCTATCAGATAGGTTTCTTTGATCAAGCGTACATCCTTGTCCGTCAAAAGGGTCACGTTGGTGAACTGAGGTTCATAACTTTCCTCTACCTCTTCCAAAATGGTATGGGACACTTTGGTCCTTTGCTTGGTACTGATCACTACAGTGCCCGCTGCTGCATCACCGACACGTTGTCTTTTTTCTGAGAACAGGATGCTCAATATACCTATGGAGCCCAAAAAAATCCAAATATCGACCAGCCTCAGCATCCACCGTATCAAAAGATTGCTCCAATGTACGGGTGTGCCGTCCAATCTCACCACGCGCATTTTCATCAACATTTTTCCGACTGTCCTTCCATTGAACAGACTGTGCATCAATAAAGAATAGAACATGGCGGGCAAAAATATTAAGGCGGCAAGCCCTCTCTGGGTCCAGGTATCCTCATAAATATAACCCAGAGCACTACTCAACAAATTCACCAGATAAGCGTAAAGATACAGTATGAGACCATCGATCAAAAAAGCAACAATTCGCTCACCGAGCCCAACTATCTTATAATCTAAATTGACATTTTGCGTTGTATTGATTTGGAGGTTCTCCATATAAACGTAATTTTAGCTCAAGGAAAATTCCACATATGCGCGAAGCTGCCTTTGTGAAGCAAAATAAGGAAAAATGGATTGCATTTGAAAAAGCAATCGCATCAGGTTCACAAACCGACCCTGACACCCTTGTCGATGGCTACATACAGCTTACCAATGACTTGGCCTATGCACAAACCTATTATGCCGGAAGCAAGACTTTATTGTATTTGAACTCCCTGGCATCCCAAGCGCATCAAAAAATTTACAGGAACAGAAAAGAATCGGGCAACCGCATCGTAAAGTTCTGGATAAGGGAGTTCCCACTTTTTTTCAAACAATATCACAAAACCCTTTTGATCGCCTTTTTAATTTTTATTTCCGCTACAGCAATCGGTTCGCTATCGGCCATGAACGACGCATCTTTTGTGCGATTGATCCTGGGGGACGGTTATGTAAACGAGACCCTGAACAATATTGCCAAGGGAGAACCCACGGCCATCTACAAAAGTGGTAGTGAAATTGGAACTTTCCTAGGCATTACCATCAACAACATTCGGGTTGGCTTTTTGGCATTTGCCTTTGGGGTGATCACGAGTATTGGCACAGGTTATATACTTTTTAGCAATGGTGTGATGCTGGGCGCCTTTATCACATTTTTTTACACCAAGGGAGTGTTTTTGGAGGCAAACAGGCAAATTTGGCTCCATGGCACCATTGAAATCTCAGTCATTATAATAGCGGGCTGTGCGGGATTGATCATGGGCAACAGTATTCTGTTTCCCAAGACCTTTTCCAGGAGGGTTTCTTTTATGAAAGGTGCCAAGGACGGACTCAAGGTAGTGGTCAGCACCATTCCCTTTTTTATCATTGCCGGATTTATCGAAGGGTTCATTACCAGGTATGCCTCCATGCCGGATTGGTTGGCCTATTCCATTATTGGAGGATCATTATTGTTGATCGTTTATTACTATATCATTTACCCCATCTTACTAAACCGAAAAATACATGAAGGACAAGTACATTGAACTTCGGATTAACCGTGATTTTGGTGATATCCTTTCCGTATATTTTGAATTTTTGAGACAGAACATCAAAAAATTCACCAACGTATTTTTAAGCTACAATGGTATTTTTTTGATCGGCCTTTTGATCACCAGTTACTTATTGGTATCAGGTTTTATTGGAATGGTCACCCAAGGCACCAATGCCTATGGTGTAGGGTCATCGGCCTCCAGTGATGATACCTTTTGGGCCTATATTTTGACCGGAAGTATCCTATTCTTCCTGATTTTTTTGTTTGTTGCGGGACTCAATTTCAGTTTGAGCTCATCCTACCTTATAAAATATGAGGAACACAAAGGCCTGGATTTTGATAAAAAGGAGGTTTGGGACCATACGAAGAACAATTTGGGCAAAACCTTGATCTTTATTCTCCTGTTGATCCCCGTTTACATTGGTTTTTTTATCGTGGCCATTATATTTGCCTTCATTCCCCTATTGGGGATGTTTGCCCAGTACATTGTGCAATTTGCCCTAACGGCCTGGATCGGGGTTTCATTTTTTAGCATGCTCAGCCAACAAAAGGATGTTGTAGAGGGCTACGGGGAAGGATGGAGATTGGTCATTGACAATTTTTGGCGATCCGTAGGGGTCAATTTTATATTGGGCCTACTCAATGGAATCTTGGCTTTTATCATATTATTGGTACCGTCCATACTAGTTGGTATCTATACTTTCCATGTGGTGGAAAACAATGTGGACATCACCAATTCCGTGGTATCGACCGTTATTTACACCCTTGGATTGTGCATGTTGCTCATTCTAATGGTCTACGCCCAATGCCTATCACAATTTGTCAACGGAATTCTTTTCTATGCCTTGCACGAGAAAACCTATAACATCAATACCAGAAGCAAAATAGACCAAATAGGCCAATCGGATCAATGATCAAATACTTCCACATACTGTTCTTCTTTATTGGAATCACAGGGATGGCCCAAAACGATTCCATTCGGATACCGACCGATAGCAATTCCGTACTGACGGATCGGGCGATCGATGGGGATCTGAACCAACGGTACTCGGGGGAGGAATTCAACTATGAGGTAAAAACCGGTGAATCCGCCAATTTGCTCAGTCGATTTGTACGATGGTTCCTAAATACACTCAACGACACCTTTGGATTTCAAATTTCTCCGGAAACACTTCTCATACTGGAGTATATCATCTATGTTCTGATAGGCACTTTGGCCATATATTTGGTGGTCCGTTTGTTCGTCAATGAAAAGTTCAGCGCTATTTTCACCAAGAAGGCCAAGACCATTGACAGTATAGATTTTACAGAAGAACATATTGAGGAAATCGATTTGGATTCACTCATGCAGGAGGCGCTGAGGAATGAAAACTTTCGGCTTGCGGTCCGTTATCAATTTCTCAAGGTACTAAAGATACTTTCGCAAAAGAACCTAATAGAATGGCATTTTGAAAAGACAAATGCGGACTATCAGCGTGAAATCAAGGAAACTAGTTTGCAAGTTTCCTTTAAAAATGCATCTTACCTCTACGAGAACATCTGGTACGGTGAGCAGCCCATTGACAAAAATGGCTATGCAAAGACCAACTTGCATTTCGATGCCGTTAAAAAATCCATACAGAAATAACCATGGACAGAAAAGCCAAAATAGTCATATGGATATTCGCATTGGTGGTGTTGGGCATCATTGTTACCGAAATTGTCCGTCCAAGACCCATTAATTGGAACCCATCTTACACTGCCGTAGATAGAATCCCTTTTGGCTGTTATGTCCTGTACAACGAACTGCCCTCTTTGTTTCCCGATGATGGCATCGAGACGGTACAGGAAAGTGTATACAATGTTCTTTTGGAAAGGGATTCGACCGAACGCTCCAACTATTTGTTCATTAACGAATATGTGGATCTGGACACTCAGGAAACCCATCAGATATTGGACTATGTAGATCGAGGAAATACTGTTTTTATAGCTGCTTCCGGCTTTGGATGGGAATTAATGGACACCTTGAACCTTGCAATAAATTCGGATTATTCTTTAAAAGAGGGGTCGGCCCAGCTTAGCCTTACCCATAATAGATTCAAGAATGAAGAGTTTGAACTGTCCCGAGGGGTATTCAACGCACACTTTACCAGCGTAGATTCTTTAAACACCACCATCTTGGGAAACATTTCCTATACACAACAGAATTTTTTGGAAGAGCAGTCCAATGTCCAAATCACAAGACCCAATCTGATCAAGGTGCAATTCGGAAAAGGCGACTTTATTCTAAGTACCACGCCACAGGCCTATTCCAACTATTATATGCTCAAGGGAAATTCGTCCTATGTGGCCCATACGTTCTCCTATTTGGAGAAAAGGGATGTACTGTATTGGGATGATTATAAAAAAGCGGGGCGTAGGACCATTGATTCACCAATGCGTTTTGTTCTCCAACAGGGAGCACTTAAATGGGCCTATTACATCACTGTTTGCGGATTGCTGTTGTTTGTCCTTTTCAAGGGCAAAAGAGAGCAACGGATTATTCCGGTCATAGAGCCCCTTAAAAATTCATCGGTTGAATTTGCCCAAGCCGTGGGTTCGCTATATCATCAAAACAAAGATTATTCGGATCTGATCCAGAAAAAGATAAATTACTTTCTGGCCCACCTAAGAAATCAATATCATATAGAAACCGCCCAGCTCAACGACCAAACCATTCAAGTTTTGGCGGCCAGGGCGGGCAAAGGTATCACGGAGACAAAAAACATCATAAATTTCATCATAGAGCTCAAGAACAAAAAGTTTCATTCCGAAAAGGATAGCATAGAGCTGAACAAAAGAATAACCGCATTTAAGCAGTAACAAATGGAAGAAAAAGAACCACAAGGAGATGGGTTGCAATTCAACTCTCGAATCGACCTGGGCAAGCTACAAAACGCTGTTTCACAAATAAAAGAGGAAATGGGCAAGGTCATTGTTGGCCAACAGGATATGATCGAACTACTGATCATTTCCATTTTGGCCAATGGCCATTCATTGATCGAAGGTGTACCCGGTGTTGCAAAAACGGTCACTGCCAAATTATTGGCCAAGACCATGAGCGTGGATTTCAGTCGTATCCAGTTTACACCGGACCTTATGCCCAGTGATATTTTGGGCACCTCGATCTTCAACGTCAAAACTTCTGAGTTCCAATTTAAAAAAGGTCCCTTGTTCTCCAACATTATATTGATCGATGAGATCAACCGGGCACCTGCGAAAACGCAAGCAGCACTTTTTGAGGCTATGGCGGAAAGACAGATTACCATGGACGGCATTGAATATGCCATGGAACCACCTTTTTTGGTCTTCGCCACACAAAACCCTATCGAACAGGAAGGCACCTATCGATTGCCCGAAGCGCAACTGGACCGCTTTTTGTTCAAGATCAATGTGGAGTACCCATCGCTGGAAGAAGAAATCCAAATATTGGAAAGTAAACATCAGCAAAAGAACAAGAACGAAGAGGACATGGTCAGTGCCTTGCTTTCGGCTGAAGAAATTGCAGTGTACCAGGACACCATTAAGGAAATCATTGTGGAAAAAAACCTCCTTAGGTACATTGCCTCCATTGTGGACAATACACGGACCAACGCCAACCTTTATTTAGGTGCTTCACCAAGGGCTTCCATTGCCATTATGGATGCATCAAAAGCATTGGCGGCCATAAACGGGAGGGATTTTATCACACCCGATGATATTAAGACCATTGCAGCCCCGGTCTTGGGGCACAGGATCATGCTCACCCCTGAACGTGAAATGGAAGGATTGACCGCTGCACAGGTGGTTAAACAGATCGTTGACGGTATAGAAATTCCAAGATAAAACGTGAAAAGGCTCTTTAGACCCATATATCTGCAAAAGCGATTTTTCATTGCGCTCACCTTGGTGATCGGAGGCTTTTTGATATCGTATATGGTCCCCAATCTATTCGGGACACTAAAGTTGCTGTTCGTAATTTTACTGTTATTACTTTGTGTTGACGCCCTGCTTCTCTTTGCCTCCAAGGGAAAGGTAAACGGCCATCGCATGCTGCCGGACAAACTCTCCAATGGCGACGAAAATCCGGTTGAGATCAAAATAGTCAATGGTTATTTGTTTCCGGTACAAGTATCGGTGATCGATGAGATTCCATTTCAGTTTCAAAAAAGGGACTTCAATATTCGAAGCACCCTTGGCAGTGGTAAAAGCAAATTGTTTTCCTATCAATTAAGACCGACGCAACGCGGGGTTTATCAATTTGGAACATTGAACATCTTTGCGGTTTCACCCATTGGATTTTTGGCAAAAAAATACAGTTTTGAAAATGCCGCGGAGGTCCCTGTTTATCCTTCTTTCCTACAGCTGCAAAAATATGACCTCATTGCTTTCAGCAATCGTTTGAACCAATATGGTTTAAAAAAAATTAGACGAATCGGCCATACATTGGAGTTTGAACAGATCAAAGATTATGTGCTGGGTGATGATATCCGCAACATCAACTGGAAAGCTACGGCCAAACGGGGCCAATTGATGGTGAACCAATATCAGGATGAAAAATCGCAACCCATTTATTCCGTAATAGACAAGGGACGGGTAATGAAAATGCCGTTCAATGGTCTCAGTTTATTGGATTACGCCATTAATGCCACCTTGGTCATTAGCAATATTGCCCTTAAAAAACAGGACAAAGCGGGTATGTTTTCCTTTAGTGATAAAATCGAGAACAGAGTTGCTGCCGATCGTCGCAGTTCCCAGATGAACCTGATCTTGGAAACCCTGTACAATTTGGACACTAACTTTATTGAAAGTGATTTCAGTAGGCTGTATGTCGATGTCAAGCGCAACTTGAACCAAAGGAGTCTATTATTGCTATACACCAACTTTGAAACCATGGATGCCCTGCACAGGCAACTCCCCTATCTTGTGGCCATCGCCAAGCAGCATTTATTGGTTGTCATTTTCTTTGAAAACACTGAACTGAATTCATTTGCCATTGAAAAGGCGGAAACCGTGCAGCAGATTTTTGAACAGACCATTGCCGAAAAATTCATTTACGAAAAGAAGCTTATCGTCAACGAGCTAAGAAAGCATGGCATACAGACTATTTTAACGAAGCCAGAGGAACTGACCATCAATACGATCAACAAATATTTGGAAATTAAGGCAAGGGGGCTTATTTAACAGTAACCATCTGCTTGGAAAGTCCCAATGTATTCAAAGAGGGCAGTTTACCGTCCAATACAACAAATTCTGTTCGCGGCTGATAAAAATGTCGTTTCTTTTGGACATCAAGTTTGGAATAACGCCCACGTAAACGTCTACGATCATCCTTTTTGGCAAATAAATCAATGGTTACCCCTACGGTTACCCCTCCCAAAATCGTCGCAGCGAGATCATCGTTGTCCCAACCATTATCGCGCTGTCCAGCATCCACGGTCTCCTTGGCCAGACCAATCAATGTACTTCCTGCTACTGAACCAACAAAAGTCCAGATCCGGTTACCATCGGAAGCCTGTTTGGCGATTCCTGCTCCAGCTAGGCCAAATAGATTTCCTCCCAGAAAATGGAGTGCTTTGTCCCGCTCCACTTGCCCATGGCAATGCGAGGCGAGCACAAAAAAGAGTAGTGTGGGGATTAGTGTTCTCATTGCGCTGGTTAAATATATTAAAAGTTTCTTAAACTAATCACGCAAAGTACTAATAGTCTTGTATTTCTGCCTTGGCTTCTTGGAATTCCGCCATGATATCCAAAACAATCTCTGCTGCTGGTTTGATCTCATGGATAAGACCGGAAACTTGACCTATTTCAAGTTCTCCCTCTTCCATGTCACCTTCGAACATCCCTTTTTTGGCCCGTGCCCTCCCCAAAAGTGATATCAACTCTTCTTTGGTGGCGCCATTGGAATAGGCTTCTTGCACATCCTGGTAGAATTTATTTTTCAGCAACCTTACCGGAGCAAGCTCCTTTAAGGTCAACTGGGTATCACCTTCTTGTGCATCCACAACCCTTTTTTTGAACATCTCATGCGAGGATGCTTCTGGAGATGCCACAAATCTACTCCCAACTTGCACACCATCAGCTCCCAAGACCATAGCGGCCAGCATGGCCCTTCCTGTGGCAATTCCTCCTGCAGCAATCAGTGGTATCTGTATTTTTTCCTTTACAGAAGGAATCAAGACCATCGTGGTGGTTTCATCCCTCCCGTTGTGTCCACCTGCTTCAAATCCTTCTGCCACGATAGCATCAACACCTGCCACCTGAGCTTTAAGGGCAAATTTCACACTGCTCACCACATGTACCACTGTGACTCCCTTGTCTTGAAGAAATTTGGTCCATGTTTTTGGGTTCCCTGCAGAGGTAAACACAATCTTCACTTCATGTTTTAAGATAATATCCATCAACTTTTCAATATCGGGATATAACATGGGAACGTTCACACCGAAAGGTTTGTCGGTTGCTTGTTTACATTTGACAATATGTTCTTCCAATATTTCGGGATACATACTACCTGCTCCCAAAAGTCCCAATCCACCGGCATTGGATACTGCGGAGGCCAAACGCCAGCCACTGGCCCAAACCATTCCGCCTTGTACTATGGGATATTTTATTCCAAAAAGTTGTGTGATTTTATTTTGCATGAAAATAGTCTTCAGGTTATGGACAAAATAAAGAAAATAAAACAGCTTTCCGATTATGAAATAACTCCTGAACCGATCAATTCTTCATTATGGTACCAAGCGGCAAATTGTCCCTCCGTTATAGCAGATTGTTTCTCCTTAAAATCTACGAAGAGTCCATTTTCGACCTTATAGAGGGTAGCGGGTTGAAGCGGTTGACGATACCTGATTCGTGCCATGACCTCCATACTCCCATCTACCTTGAGGGCCAGATCGGGACGTACCCAATGCAGTTCATCGTCTTTAATGAACAAGGTATTGCGTAAAAGTCCGGGATGCGATTTCCCTTGACCTGTATAAATAATGTTCTTTTCCACATCGGTATCGATTACGAACAGGGGTTCCTTTGTTCCTCCAACATTCAATCCTTTCCGTTGTCCAATGGTGAAGTAATGTGCCCCTTGATGTTCGCCTACCACCTTTCCATCCGTTTCACTGTACACCGGTTTTTCAGCTTGGAAAACTAATTTGTCCCTGTCGCTCTCAAATTTTGGAACTGGTACAGAAAACTGCGCCGCGTCGCTCGGGACCTCCACGATAACACCCTTTTTGGGCTTTAACTTCTGCTGCAGAAATTCGGGCAAGTGTACTTTACCGACAAAGCAAAGTCCTTGGGAATCCTTTTTATCCGCAGTTATCAGATTATGTTCGGCCGCAATTTTGCGAACCTCTGGCTTTAATAGTTCACCAATGGGAAATAAGGTCTTGGACAACTGCTCTTGAGAGAGTTGGCAAAGAAAATAGGACTGATCTTTATTGGGGTCCGCTCCGGATAATAATTGATAGGTTTCCGTGCCATCTTCGTTTTGAATGGTCCCCTTTCTGCAGTAGTGGCCCGTTGCCACATAATCCGCACCCAATTGCAGGGCAATTTTCATGAACACATCGAACTTGATCTCGCGGTTGCACAATACATCGGGATTCGGTGTTCTCCCCCGTTCATATTCATTGAACATATAATCCACGATTCGTTCCTTGTACTCGGCACTCAGATCTACCGTTTGAAAAGGTATGCCCAGTTTTTCTGCGACTATCAGGGCATCATTACTATCCTCCAACCATGGGCACTCTTCTGAAATGGTCACTGAATCATCGTGCCAGTTCTTCATGAACAGACCAATAACATCATATCCTTGCTCTTTGAGCAAATATGCAGCCACGCTTGAATCAACGCCTCCAGAAAGTCCAACAACAACCTTTTTCATTGCAATGCATTAAGGGTACAAAAATACGAATTGACCTGTATTTAAAATGATAAATATCTCATAAAGGAAAAGTGGATGGATTATCCGCTCCATGATCACCATTTTTTAATTTTGTTAAAGTTTTATTGAAATATGTTAAACATTATTGTTTTTATTTTGTTTAATAATAGTTTTAAATAGTTAAACAAATATCTATCATCAAATGAAAGCTTTAAAACATTTTACCCGACTGACTTTACTTCTTTTTGTATTTGGTCTAACGTCTTGTTCAGATGACGACGATGGAACCCCACCGCCAGAACAAACGGTGACCATCGTGGATGCTGCCCAAGCAACTGCCGAATTGAGCACCTTGGTAAGCGCATTGCAAAAAGCGGACGAAAGTCCCAACAACGACTTGGTGGCCACATTGGATGGCGAAGGTTCCTTCACTGTGTTTGCTCCCACCAACCAAGCGTTCAACGACCTTTTGGCCCAATTGGATGGATTTGATTCCTTGGACGACTTTAGTTCCCAACAACTACAAGACCTCTTGGCCGTTATCCTGACCTATCATGTGGTGGGTGAAGCTGCCCTTTCCTCCGATTTAAGTAACGGAATGAGCTTGACGACGGTGCAAGGTTCCACTTTGCAAGTCTCCACAGAGGGGGGCGTATTTATCCAAGATGCCACGGATGTACCTGCTGAAGTAACCTCAGCGGACATTGAAGTTTCCAACGGAGTCGTTCATATTATAGATAAAGTTTTATTGCCGCAAGCTATATTGGACGAATTGGCGGACATAATTCTTGTACCTATAACAGATTTGGCCATTGGTAACGAAAACCTAGAAAATTTGGTCGCTGCGTTAACGGCTGCCAACGGAGACTTACCCACCGTACTTAGGGGAAATGGACCATTTACAGTTTTGGCCCCCACCGATGAAGCCTTTGAAACCTTCCTTGACGGTGCAGCATTGACCGATGTTCCTGTTGACGTATTAACCAATGTGCTGCTAAACCACGTGATCAGTGGTGAGGTGACTTCCGAGGATTTGACCGGACTTGGTTCCGGATATACCAGTACTTTGGCTACAGGTGCCGGTGACCAAAATGTAAGCCTGTTTTTCAATACCTCTGACGGAGTAACGTTCAACGGTGTTTCATCGGTAGTTACACCAGATGTAAAAGCCTTGAACGGTATTGTACACGTTGTAGACGCGGTAATCGATATTCCCAACATAGTTGACCATGCGGTTGCCAATCCTGGACTTTCTTCTTTGGTTGGTGCATTGACCGATGGGGGAAATACAACATTTACCGACCTGCTCTCCAACGAAGAGGAACTTTTTACGGTGTTCGCTCCAGGTAATGATGCCTTTAGTGCGTTTACCAACCCAAATACCAATGATTTAAATGACATCCTGTCCAACCACGTTGTTGTTGGAGCGGCAGCGTTCTCATCAGATTTGACGAATTCCTATGTGAACACGGCAGCTGAATATGCCGCGGATGAAAACCTAAGTCTATATATCAATACAGATGATGGTGTTACCTTAAATGGAACCAGTAGTGTAGTTATGGCTGACATTGTTGCGAGTAACGGGGTCATCCATACCGTAGATGCTGTAATCGACCTACCCACCGTGGTAACATTTGCTGCTGCCGACCCAAATTTTTCAACATTGGTACAAGCCTTGACTGAACTGACCCCAAGTACGGATTTTGTCAGTGTGCTTTCGGCACAAGATGGGGCAGGAAGCGATCCGTTCACCGTATTCGCTCCTACCAATGCTGCATTTGATGCCTTGGCCAGTATTCCAGCAGAAGCCGACTTGATTCCAATACTACAGCACCACGTGGTTGCAGGAGCAAACGTACGTTCCGGCGACCTAAGTGATGGGGCCACAGCAACCACTTTGGAAGGGGACATGATTACCATCAACCTACCTGGAACAGGCGATAACATTGCCGATATTACGGATGGGGCAGGAAATACAGGCATCGGGATAGATGCTGTAGATGTTCAAGCGATCAACGGAGTTATCCATGTAGTGGACACCGTACTGATACCGGACACAACAAACTAACTCGTTTTTGATTATATCTTTACTGTAAAAGCCCCCTCAATTTAGTTTGAGGGGGCTTTTTATCGATATGGGATTACCGTTCATCGATGACACATCAATAACCGATTATTTACCCACAGAAAGTATGGCTTTGACAACTTTAAATTTGTTTACTGTACGTTATGCTGCATCTTTGGAGTCCCAAATCTTTCCAAACTAAACCTGTAAATGAAAACTCCCCCAAGGCAATCTTGAGGGAGTTTTTTATTTTAACCAAAAAGTAAGAAGGGACTATCTTTTTCCAGACTTCTTTTGCTCCTCGGCCTGTTCCATCATTTCGCGCATCTTACGCTGGAACTTGTTCTCTTTTTTGGGCTTTTTCTTGTTCTCCTGAATCTGGGCATGGATTTTATCCTCATCCAAGATATAGTTCTTAATGGCCAACATAATAAATATGGTGATCAAGTTGGATATAAAGTAATACAAACTCAAACCACTTGCATAGTTGTTAAAGAAGAACAACATCATGATCGGTGATAGGTACATGATGAACTTCATATTGGGCATACCTGGTTGTTGCTGCATCTGCATGCTCTGTCCTGTGGTCATCTGCATATAAAAGAAAATAGCAACAGATGCCAAAATAGGGAACAAGGACACGTGGTCACCATAAAATGGTATGGTAAACGGCAACTCGAATATGGTATCGTAGGAAGATAGGTCCTCTGCCCATAAGAATGACTTTTGGCGCAGTGCAAAAGATGTCGGGAAAAACATGAAAAGCGCATAGAAAATGGGCAATTGCAACAATGCGGGCACACAACCACTCATGGGGCTTACCCCGGCCTTGTTGTAGACCTTCATGGTTTCCTGTTGCTTTTTCATGGCATTGTCCTTGTACTTTTCGTTGATTTCCGAAATCTCAGGTTTCAACACCTTCATCTTGGCCTGTGACAGATAAGACTTATAGGTTACCGGCGAAAGTGCCAATCGTACCAAAATAGTCATGATTATAATTGCGATCCCGTAAGGCAGGAACGAACTTAAAAACGTATAGAACGGTGTAAAGACGTATCTGTTGATCCAACCAAAGATTCCCCATCCAAAGGGTATGGACTCCACCAAACCAAGATCCGTGTAATCGTCGAGTACCTTTACATCCGTAGGTCCGTAATACCAGTGCATGTTTTGGGAAAGCTCACCACCTTGGAACTCCAAAGGAGCCTTTGTGGTATAGGCTTTTGTAAATCCAAGCTCCTTACTTTCCTCTTCAACAAGATTGGTTGAAGTGAGATCGGCAGTTTTAAAATGGTCGTCCGTTGCCAATATGGAACTAAAAAAGTGCTGTCGATAGGACAACCACTTGACATCTACTTCGGTTTCCTCATCAAAATCACTGCTCTCTGAAAGTTTGCTGATATTTCCATCATCATGGTTATAGGTCAAACGGGTATATCTGTTTTCATACATCACACTTTTATCGTGTCGGATCCCTTTGAGGTCCCATTCCAAGGTAACAGGTTTACTCGTATTGAAGACACCGTTCAAACCTTGTGAGCGGACCGTAAAATCCACCAAATATTCATCCGGCTTCATTTCGTAACGATACTCCAAGAACTGGTTGTTGGCCACTTTGGCCTTCATGGAAAGCACCTTGTTGTCACCACTTTGGGTCAACGAAGGCTCAAAATAAAGATCCGCAGTACTCAACACCCTATTATCGGTAGTTGTAAAGTTCAGCGCAAAATTGGCATTGCCATCCTTTACCAAATAAACGGGAACGGAATCATGGGTCACAAAGTTTTTCAGTTCCGCCTCTACGATCTGCCCTCCCTTATTGGACACTTCCAAGCTAAGCACTTCGTTTTCCAGCACAGTGGTCCCTTCGGCCGTCTGTGTAAAACCAAAGGCTCCCACCGTTCCTTTATATTGGGCCACGGCAGTGGAATCGTTAAGGTCTATGATTGTGGATTCCTTTACGGGTGCAGTTTTGGCCTCTTCTTCCACTTTTGCCTCCTCGGCCTCGACCCTGGCCTGTTCTGCTTTTTGAGCTTCCAACTCTTCTGGCGTTGGCTGATTTTGGTAAAACATAAAAATCAGTATTCCAAAAATCAGTACAAATCCAATAATGGATTTAATATCCAGCTTCTTTTCTTCCATGAATTGTATTTAGTAGAACTATTTAATGTGGTATTCCAGGGAGCAAATATATGCCCAAAACCACGTTTTATGCCAAACTGGCATTGTTTTGTTATTGCTTATGGTCCAATACGGCCTTAACAAACCCTACAAATAAAGGATGGGGACTTGCCACCGTACTTTTATATTCAGGGTGATATTGTACGCCAACAAACCATGGGTGTGAAGGAATCTCGACCACTTCGACCAAGCCGGTCTTTGGATTGAGCCCTGAAGCGACCAATCCGGCATCCTCCATTTTTTCCTTATAGATATTGTTAAACTCATAACGGTGCCTATGGCGTTCCTCGATATCGGAAGAACCATATACCTCCCTGACCAAACTACCTTCTTTGAGGTGGCAATCCCAACTGCCCAAACGCATGGTACCCCCCATATCAGTAATATTCTTTTGTTCTTCCATTAAACTGATCACTGGGTCCGGTGTTCCTTTGTCCATTTCCGTGGAATTGGCCTTTTCCAGTCCCAGCACGGTCCTGGCGAATTCGATTACGGCCATTTGCATGCCCAAACAAATACCCAAGAAAGGGATATTATTCTCACGTGCATATTTGACCGCACTCACCTTACCTTCGATTCCTCGTTCTCCAAAACCGGGGGCCACTAGGATACCGTCCAAGCCCTGAAGTTTCTTTTCAATGTTTTTATCGGAAAGGTGCTCTGAGTGAATGGACTTGACCTCAACATCCACTTCGTTGGCGGCCCCTGCATGTATAAATGCCTCTTGAATGGACTTGTACGAGTCTGGCAGTTCCACATACTTGCCGATCAAACCGATCACTACCTTGTCCTTTGGGTTTTTGTGACGTTGCAAAAACTCTTTCCATTGGTCCAAGTTTGGTTCGGTGGTATTTGGAAGTGCCAATTTTTCCAAGGTTACGGTATCCAAACCTTCTTCTTGCATCAATAAGGGGACATCATAAATGGTAGAGGCATCTATGGATTGTATGACCGCCTCCTTTCTTACATTACAGAAAAGTGCCAATTTTTCCTTTATGTCCTCGGAAATATGGTGCTCTGTCCTACAAACCAATATATCGGCCTTGATCCCACTTTCCATTAAGGTTTTTACGGAGTGCTGGGTAGGCTTGGTCTTTAATTCGCCCGCAGCGGACAAAAACGGAACAAGGGTCAAGTGTACAACGATTCCATTGTGCTCGCCCAATTCCCAAAGTAATTGTCTCACGGCCTCAATATAGGGCAAGGATTCAATATCACCTACGGTTCCACCGATTTCGGTAATTATGATATCGTATTCCCCGCTATTTCCAAGAATTTGGATACGTTCCTTTATTTCGTTGGTAATATGTGGCACCACCTGTACAGTTTTGCCCAAAAATTCACCCCTGCGCTCCTTTTCGATGACACTTTGATAAATTCTTCCAGTGGTGACGTTATTGGCCTGGGAGGTCCTAACGTTCAAAAAACGTTCGTAGTGGCCAAGATCCAGGTCGGTTTCCGCTCCATCATCGGTCACATAACATTCGCCATGCTCGTACGGGTTAAGGGTTCCCGGGTCAACATTAATGTATGGATCCAGCTTTTGGATGGTGGTTCGGTATCCCCTGGCCTGTAGTAGTTTAGCCAAGGATGCGGCGATGATTCCCTTACCCAACGAAGAGGTAACGCCTCCCGTAACGAAAATGTACTTGGTATCTGACATATTGATCTTTCTATTACGGGGCGTAAAATTACTAATTGCTGGGCAAAAATCAGGTAGATTCTCTAGGAAAATCTTTTTGCAACTTTCTAATGATGGGTTCCAGGTTGTTATCCTTGATCGTTAACATCGTATTTAGGTAACCGCCCAATTTCCCTTCGGGAAAACCTTTTTGCCTAAACCAGACCAAATAGGGCAATGGCAGGTCCACAAGATACCGCCCCTTGAATTTACCGAACGGCATCTTATAATGTGCCAGTTCCAACAATTGTTTTGAATCGGGTCGTATTTCCATATCTAGGCCTAAAATACTATCTTTCCAATAACAAATCCACACAATGAAACGTAGAAATTTTATAGCCACGGCCGCCGCCGGTTCAGCAGGTCTGGCTTCAACATCTGCCATGGCTTATGGCCAGGGTTCGACCAAAGACTTTATTCTTAAGAACAATATTAACCATAGTGTTTGTGAATGGTGCTTTAACGATATCCCTTTAGAAGAGTTTTTAAGCAACCTCAACGAACTTGGCATAAAAGCGATTGACCTGGTAGGTCCAAAGGATTGGCCTACACTTAAAAAATACGGCATCCATTGCTCTATGTGCAATGGCGCTGAAATTTCTCTAACGGAGGGTTGGAACAATCCCAAATACCATGAGCAGCTTATAAAAAACTACACGGAGATGATTCCCAAGGTGGCCGAAGCAGGCTACACCAACCTGATCTGTTTCAGTGGCAATCGGAACGGAATGAACGACTATGTGGGACTGCAAAACTGTGTGGATGGACTTTCACAAATAATGCCTTTGGCCGAAGAACATGGCGTGGTCATCCAAATGGAACTCTTCAATCAGGTGAACCATCCGGATTATATGTGTGATAACTCACTTTGGGGCGTTGAACTCTGCAAACATTTGGGAAGCGATAATTTCAAATTGTTGTTCGACATCTACCACATGCAGATTCAGGAAGGTGATATCATCAGGAGCATTCAAAACTACCACCCCTATTTTGGACATTACCACTGCGCTGGTGTTCCTGGTAGACACGAAATAGACGAAACCCAGGAACTGTACTATCCGGCCATTATAAAAGCCATCCACGCAACAGGCTTTAAAGGATACGTGGCACAGGAATTCATTGTTACCTGGGAGGATAAGATAGGCGCCCTGAAAGATGCCTTTGAAAGGTGCGATATCTAATGGACCTGAACAAACCAATATAAAAACCATAACCAAACTGAACAAACATGAAACGAAGAGAATTTATCCAAAATACGGCCCTTGCCTCCAGTGCTACCATGCTCATGGGATTGGGCGCCTGTGCATCACCCACTAACCACCTAGAAAGCATTGGGATCCAATTGTTCTCACTCCCAAAATTACTGGAGGAGGATTTACCCGGGAGTTTAAAGTTGCTCTCTGACATGGGCTACAAAGAAATCGAAATCTATGGTCCCTACCCCTTCAGTTCTGCCGCCGCCCACGAACGTTGGGATGCCGTTACCCCAAGTTTGGGGTTCTCTGGAAGTGGGTTCTATGGAAGAACGGCAAAAGAGTTCCGAAAATTATTGGATGATTACGGTCTAAAAGCTACTTCTGGGCACATTGATCTGGTCAGCCTTGAAAACAAGATGCCAGAGATCGGTGAGGCGGTGCGGACATTGGGCTTGGAATGTTTGGGGATTTCGGCCATTCCGGGGGACCTAAGAACCTCATTGGATGATTATAAAAAAATGGCGGACACCTTTAACACCATTGGTGAGAACGCCCAAAAGGAAGGTTTTAAATTTATTTACCACAATCATGGATACGGTCTCCACCCCATGGATGGACAAATTCCCCTGGACATCATTTTGGACGGAACAGACCCCGAGCTTGTATTTTTTGAGATGGATATTTATTGGACCACTGCCGGAGGGGCGAATCCCGTGGAATATCTAAAAAAATATAAAAATAGATATATCGCCATGCACTTAAAGGACATGAAGGAAATAACCACTTTCAAGGGAGATGGAGGAACATCCGATCAATGGATCGAACTGTTCCCGTTGATGACTTCGGTAGGAAAAGGGGCCATGGATATTCCAGCGATTGTTGATGCCGCCCAAAAATCTGGTGTAAAACATTTTTTTGTTGAACAAGATGTGGTGGCAAACCCCAAAGTTGCCCTAAAAGAGAGTATCGATTATTTAAAAACCTTATAAGGACACACACATGATACTTCAGATCATTAAGCTAAAAAGTTCTCTGGACATGGATAAGTTGATGGAAAAAGCCAGGGAACGGGAACCACAGTTCAAGGCCACCCCTGGACTTTTACAGAAATATTATGTCAAGTTAAGTGAGCCTGGCCAATATGGTGGGGTATATATTTGGGATTCCAAGGAGTCGGCACAATCCTTTGGAGAATCAAAACTGGCCAAGGGTATTCCCGAAGCTTATGAAATCTTGGAGGCTCCGGATATTGAGACAATGGAAATTCTTTTTCAATTAAGGGACTAAGGGTTTACCATTGCCAAATCCGATCATATTAAGTTGTGATCTTTTTAAAGGCTACCGGTTTTCCTATCTTAACCACTTTAAACAAACTTTAAGCTATGATCAAGTTCTTCAGAAAAATCAGGCACCGGTTATTGGTTGAAAATAAATTCAGTAAATACCTGATTTACGCTTTTGGAGAAATCATCTTAGTGGTCATAGGGATATTGATCGCACTTCAAATAAATAATTGGAACGAGGAAAGAAAAAATAGCCAACTCGAAAAAAATTATCTTCTCTCCATATCGACCGACCTGGAAAACCTGACTTACAATACCCAGCGTATTTATGTGGACCAATTCGACGAAAAGATTGAAAACCTATTATTTGCCAAAAAATATATCGAGGAACCCTTTGCCATTTCGGACACCATTGATTTTATCAATACCATCACCAAGGGAGCTGCATCATTTAGCGGCTTTTATCTGGTTGACGACGAGGCCTACCAAGAACTGGTAAGTACGGGTAATTTACGTTTGATAAGCAATGATAGCCTAAGAAAAGATCTGTCCGAATTCTACACGGACATGAAAGTACAGGCTGAGCTATCTAAAAGGTACAATACAGAATATGGGAATTATGTCAATGCCATTAGACCCTTTGACAACGACAATCCAAGCTACCTCACCCCTTACGATATCAATGAATTTTTGGAAGAATTGACAACTAAAAAGTTTCGCCAATTGGTCGACCATGAGCTCACTTATGGCTATCGCACCAGGCGTATGGCCAAATCTGTTGTTAAAAATGGACGCAAAATGAAAGAAAGGGTAGATGAAGAAATCAAATAATTAACTCGAGGACAAGTTCCAATACTAACTTTCTTCCTTGAGGGCATTTGCAACCTTTTGGTTCCACTCCCGTTGCTTCTCCCGGTTTCTGGAAAAATTGGTCTCCCAGTCATATTTCTCCTGATAGTCCTGAAGGTCCTTCAAGATATCCCTATAGATCTTTCGCACTTCAGCCTTCACATCATCGGAAAATGAAGTTCTGCGCAGCTTATCCCTCATTTTTCTGGCAAAAAGTTCGGTAATATCAAAATGGAGTTGTTCGTGCGCCAAGGTATTTTCATCGCACAACTGTGGTTTGTACCAAGATTCGTTGGGATAGAAATAGGCGTTCACCTCAAAATCCAGATTTACCTCATGATGCAATAAATTGGCGGAATAGGTGTAACTGATTCCACTCGCGGTGGTGGCAGCAGCTTCATCCGCCGGTGGAACCTTTCCCTTGTAGTCGGACCATGTGAGCCTTGTACTTCCGTTCCATGGAACTCCTTCTTCGATTTCTTGGGAAAGTCCAAGGAAACCGAACAAAAAAATGAGCCCTATGGATATTACCTTACCCAATTAAAATCGATTATCCTTTCAATGTCGGGATGCAGGCTATAATGCACCGGACAAGTATTTGCCGTATGTACAAGTATTTTCCTGTGCTTCTCGGAAACCGATGCGGGCATCTCGAGCTTGACCTCTATCTTGGAAATACGCCTTGGGTTTGCCGCCATATGCTTGGTGACCTCAGCAGTGGCACCTGTTAGATCAATGTCAAGGTCCCGTGCCTTGATACCCATCATGGTCATCATGCAATTGGCCAATCCGGTCGCAACGGTATCAGTAGGCGAAAAAGCTTCCCCTTTGCCGTTGTTGTCCACAGGGGCATCGGTAATATACTCGCTACCAGAGCGGATATGGACACAAGTTGTACGAAGGTTGCCGTTATAGGTTACTTTTGCTGTCATTGGACTCAACTTCTTTTATTTGTAGTTCATCATATTCCATGATATAACAGGCCCTGTTAAAATAACCGGAGGTCCAATCATTGAAATAGTCAAATCCATTTCCGGCATACTCCGTCAATCCAATATATTTTGAAGTTTCAAAGAGATTCTTCTTGTAGGCCAGTTTCAAGAGGACATCCATGGTAAGGTCGAATCCCCTAATGGCATACCTATCCGGAAGAACACCGTTGTACTTTTTACTGTATGCTTTTATAAAAGTATTGCTTCCCGCCTCTTTGTAGAATGTGGGAAAGGTGAATTTTAGATTGGACAGGTGGGTTCTGGAAACGGCATCATCATCGAAAGCCGCATTAAAACTAGTAGTGAACATACGAACATCCATTCGTTCCGATTCATCCGAACCAATGGCCGCCGTATTTGCGGAGTTCAATATAGAAGTAACACTCGCCACCATATTGGGCTGGTCTGTTTCCAAAAACACCCAATTCTCCTTTTCCTCTGAGAGTTGTAGAAGAAATTCGTCCAGGTGCAATGATTTGTTCTCGATTACTTTGGCTATTTGAGCCCCGGGAAACTTGCTCAATATTGAATCAAGTGCCACTTGGTGCGTGGAATCCGCTATGATGATGATATTTTCATCCTGATGGACCTTCTCCATATAGGACAACATTTTTTCACGCATGACCACCTCTCGCGGTACGGAGAAAAACACATTGCTATGACTCAATTTACTATCTGAGGAAATAGGTGCAATGACCGGAATATTTTTTGATGCAGCCTGAACGGCCACTTCATCCAAGGGCCCTGAGGCCAAGGGTCCGATTACGGCATCCACCCCTGATAGGTTTTCCCTGAACAGGATTTCCTTGACTTTTGCCTGATCCAATTGGGTGTCATAGGTCGTTACATCTACCGACACCCCCAATTTTTTAATGGAATCCAATGCCACCATGGCTCCTGTATACAGCCCAAGGCTCAGGGCAAGGTCCCTACGGTTTTTTATCAGCTCCTTTGCCTTTTCGGGGTCGGATACATTTACCTTGTCCAATCTAAATGGCAACATAAAGACCAGTTTAGGCATGTTCTCCACGTTGATACTGTCCACAAGGTTGATTTTATCGAGTACAAGGGCATTCTTTACTTCCAGCTCGTCCGCTTTTTCTTTTGGCAATTTAAGTACCATTCCTGCTTTAAGGCCATTTTCAAGGGCTGGGTTCAATCGGAAGAGTTCATCCCTCGTGATCTTCAGGTTTTGGGTAAGCCTAAAAATATTCTGTTTTGGCTTTACCTCATAAAAAATAAAGTTCTCGGTATTCACTTCCCCTTCATCATTCTTCTTTTTGGGAAGGCGAACAACCATTCCTTCCTTTAGACCGCCTGCCTTCATGATCTCGGGGTTCAACCGGACAATGGAGTCCGTGGGTATGCCATATTGTTTGCCCAAACTGTACAAGGTCATTTTCGGAGGAACGGTATAGGATGTGAACAATTCCACCTTTTGGTCCTTTAGGCTATCCCCCTTCGGGCGTGGCAATTTCAGCTCCTCTCCCACAGCGAGGTAATTGGTGTTCTTGTCCAATTCCGGGTTCAACACCAAAAGACTGTCAACACTAATCCCATATTTATGGGCTATGCTCCATCTGGTCTCCTTGGGCTGAACGGTATATTCCTCAAAATCCAACTCTTCTTCCTCTTCAGGATCGACTTCTGGAAAAACAGGTATTTGGAGAACCATTCCCTTGTCCAAGGTTTCAGAATACAATCTGGTGTTGTATCGCTTCAACTGGTCCTCGGTGATATTGTACTTTTGAGACAGGCCAAACAGGGTCTCCTTTCTCCTGACCCGGTGCCTGGTGAACCGAATCGGTTTTATTTCTTCTTCCTGTTCTTCCTTCTTGGTCTCTTTTTTTTCCTCAACAGGTTTACCGGTCAAGGGAATAATAAGAATGGTATTCACCTTAACATCAGATGCACTCTTGATTTCCTTGTTCGCTTGAAGAATACTGTATGGAGTGACCCGGTACTTTTGGGAAATACTTTTAAGTGTTTCCCCATCCTTTACGGCATGTGTAGCGTAATTCTGTGCAGATACCGGCACCATGGCCAAGAAAAAGACCATGGTAAAAACCAGTAGTAAAATATTTTTTTTCATTCCCATTCTATAGTTGCAGGTGGTTTTGAGCTAATGTCATACACCACTCTATTAACGCCTTTAACCTTATTTATTATATCGTTAGAGGTCTTTTGTAGGAACTCATAGGGTAAATTCACCCAATCGGCGGTCATACCATCTGTACTTTCCACGGCTCTTAGCGCAACACATTTTTCATAGGTTCGCTCATCTCCCATAACTCCTACACTATCTACGGGCAAAAGCATGGCTCCGGCCTGCCAGACCTTATCATAAAGTCCCCATTTTTTCAATCCGTCTATAAAAATGGCATCCACTTCTTGCAGTATCGCCACTTTTTCAGCAGTTATGTCACCCAATATCCGAATGCCCAATCCTGGACCTGGGAAGGGGTGTCTGCCCAAAATGGATTCCGACATTCCCATACTGGCCCCTACTCGCCTAACCTCATCCTTGAACAACATTTTTAAGGGCTCCACCACCTTCAATTTCATATAATCGGGAAGTCCTCCTACATTGTGGTGGCTTTTGATTACCGCTGATGGGCCGCCACTTGCCGAAACAGATTCGATCCTGTCCGGATAAATGGTCCCCTGTGCCAACCACTTTGCGTTTTCTACTTTATGTGACTCATCATCAAAGACCTCGATAAAGACCCTTCCGATAATTTTTCTTTTTCCTTCCGGGTCCGATTCTCCCTTAAGAGCATCCAAAAAGCGTGCCGAAGCATCCACTCCCTTAACGTTCAGCCCCATATGCTTGTACTGGTCCAATACGCTCTCGAATTCATTCTTTCGTAAAAGACCGTTATTTACAAAAATACAATAGAGATGGTCGCCGATGGCTTTGTGCAACAACATTGCCGCTACGCTCGAATCCACTCCTCCAGAAAGGCCCAATATCACCTTTTCGTCACCGATTTCCCTTCTCAACTCCTCCACGGTCGTCTCCACGAAGGCATCGGGTGTCCAATCTTGCTTTAAACCTGCAATATTGACCAAAAAGTTTTCCAACAGTTTTTTTCCGTCGGCAGTGTGGTACACCTCTGGGTGAAACTGGATCCCATAGGTAGTTTCGCCTTCGATCTTATATGCTGCATTGGCAACATCATGAGTACTGGCCAAACGCACAGCTCCTTCAGGAAGTTCCTTTATGGTATCGCTATGGCTCATCCAAACTTGGCTGCCTTCCCCAATTCCCTGCAAAAACTCCTCACCCTCCTTCACAAAGGATAAATTGGCCCTACCATATTCCCGGGTAGCCGATGGTGCCACATTGCCCCCATGAAAATGGGATAGGTACTGTGCACCATAGCAGATTCCCAATAGCGGTTTCTTGCCTTTGATTTCTGACAAATCTGGATGTGGAGCCTGTTCGGAACGCACCGAAGACGGGGAACCCGATAGGATAACGGCCTTATACTCCGATAGGTCTTCGGGCAATTTGTTGTACGGCTTTATTTCTGAATAAATGTTGAGTTCCCTCACGCGTCTAGCGATCAATTGTGTGTACTGGGAACCAAAGTCTAGGATGAGTACGTTGTTCTGCATGGGCAAAAATAGCAATTTGCTTTAGTTGCAAAAGTATCTTTTAAAGGATATTTAAGACAAGTTTTTCCTGAAAGTAATTCCAAGGGTTATCAACAAGCCCCAAGATCGCTAGGCACGTTACAAATTGTTTTGTAAACTACATAGCCTAATATAGTTTTTTTCTTAATTGATTTCCTCATTTCTTTGCGTCCTAAATTGAACCGACCATGATTAAGGGATTCATTTTTGATTTGGACGGCGTGATTACAGACACGGCCGAACTCCATTATGCCGCGTGGAAGAAACTTTCCGATGAACAAGGGTGGCATTTTGACCGTGAACTCAATGAAAAACTAAGGGGCATTTCCCGAATGGATTCCATAAAAGTGATCATGGACCATAACGGGGTTTCTTTGGACGACGCGACCATTGTGGAACTGGCCACCATGAAAAACGACATTTATGTGGATAGCCTGGATGATATGACCCCGGAAGATTACTTGCCCGGAGCAAGGGAACTCCTCACCCATTTAAGGTCGGAAGGCTTCAGCGTTGCCCTAGGCAGTGCCAGCAAGAATGCAAACAAGGTATTGAAACAACTCAATGCCGTTCATTTTTTCGATGTCATCGGAGATGGGAACAGTGTCTCCAAAAGCAAACCCGCACCAGATATTTTTCTGTTTGCCTCCGATAAACTTGGGCTACGCCCGGATAATTGCATTGTATTCGAAGATGCCGAAAAAGGAATCGATGCAGCAAAGGCGGGGAATTTTCACAGTGTTGGGATCGGTCCGGAAGAAAGAGTCGGCCATGCGGACATTCGGTTCGATACCATGAAGCAAGCTACGCTGTTCGAGGTTAAATCCCATTTCAAGGATTTGTTCTAGTCCAAACTAAACTACATTGAAAGCATAAAACAAAAAGCCCCGGGAACCACTCCGGGGCTTTTCAATAAAATCAAAACCAACCTAAACATATGAGTTAATTAACTCAAAATATTTACTTTTTCATAGCAATTTTCAATTATAGAACAACTGGGTAAGCATATACCCTACCTAATTATCCATATTTTTTTTTAAAAAAAGTAATGTTCCGGAAGTTTAAGCCAATATAAAGTGCCCTTCTAGTGCTTTAGAATGGTAAAGTCCTGCGAAAAAGGATCTAAGGTTTCCAATAATAAGGGTATCATATCATCCCCCATTTCCAAATAGATTTCCGAAAAGTTGAGTTGTCTCTCTTGTAAAGATCGATTGGGAAACAACGCGTTCTGAAGATCGGTCAACCGGACCACATGATCTTTTAATTTGCGTTTCTGGGCCCTCAACAACCTTTTTTCAAGATTGTCCAATCCCTTTTTCTGTTTTACTTCCTGGGCTTTGACCGCACCCAAGAAACTCTTGTCGGTTTTCTCGGCCAACGCGTACATTTGCTGAAACTGCTCCTCCAAGAGCTTTTTCTGTGGTGAAAAATCAATATCTATATTGGAAATATCACGTATCTTTTTATTGATCAGCGAATGTTGCTTCATGAACAGATGTGACACAGTAAGTCCCATTTTTTCGACCTTTTCCGACTGCTTTTCGGTGATGAGCAATACTGAATTCCTGAGCATCAACATAGGAAAGGTCACCCCTACCTTCTCAAAATAGGCCTTTAATTCCAACCAATAGGCCAATTCGCCGCCGCCGCCAATATAACACAGGTTGGGCAAAATAACTTCTTGGTACAAGGGACGTGCCACCACATTTGGGGAAAAACGCTCGGGATATGCCTCCAATTCATCAAGAAGCTCCTCTTCGGTAAAATCAATATGGGTATTGATGACGTGGTATTTTCCTTTTTTTAGAACAATCCGTTCTCGCAGCCCATCCTTCAAATAGAAATAATTGATTTCCCTTGGGTTGACCTGGATATTGTAATCCGTGGAAAGTTTGCTCAATTTATTGATGGTTCCAGAAATTTCTTCAAAAGGCGTATGATCTAGAATATCGGTTTTGGCATAGGGAACCAATAATTTCTTGAGTTCTTTGTCATCGCCGTCCACAATTACCAAACCTTCTTCTCCAAACAAGCTGTTTGCTAAATAACGGGTAGCTTCAGTCAAGGTTGCATGGCCAAGATAGGCTTCCTTGAAAAGGTCCTTCAATCGATCTGTCAACCCCAAATTGCCCAGCTCGGATGCAAAAATTTCAAACACTTCATCCAAACCATCTGTGGGCAACCTTCCTACCGCACCTGTTGCCTTTTTGTTCCAAAGCACCTTTTTTCCGTGTAAGTTGAAGTAATTGATCTCATCAAAATCGTGGTCCTCGCTCGCCATCCAATAAATGGGCACCACATGTTGATCGGGATGCTGCTTGTTCAGCCTTTTTGCCAAATTGATGGTGGAAACGATTTTGTACAGGAAGTACAACGGACCCGTGAACAAGTTCAACTGGTGACCTGTAACCACCGTGAAGGTATTTTCGGAACCCAGGGAATCGATATTTTTTTGTGTTTCCTTGGAAACGTTTACCCCTTTGTACTGTTCGATCAGAGAACCAACCAGTACCGATCGGTTGGACTTTGGATAATTGGCCGCCTTCTCCTTGATTTGATCGCCGAAATTTTCAGGTTTCGGGTACCTGTTATAAAAGGGGGACAATGTTTCTTTTTGATCGAGGTAATCACAAATTAATCGGGAAAAATAACCGGTCTCCTTAAAGGGTATACATTCTACTTCCATTAAAACTGTAATGAGGTGTTCAAAGATAAGTCTCTTCTTTTTTTCTGTTCCTAAAAATACGTTAATTGAATTTTATGCAATTTTAACCAGCACTAGCCAATAAAATTAGGTTTCTGGGACAATTTATTAGTAGATTTGGTCGAATTAATAACCAAAGCATGACCAAATTTTTATTTTCCCTCGTTCTTTTTGTTTCCTTTTCCGTTTCCGCACAACAATTGATGTCCCCGTCCGAATTTTTGGGGTATGAACTTGGAACACAGTTTACCCGTCACCATGAAGTCGTGGATTACTACGAATATTTGGCCGAATCCGCTCCGGACCGGGTAAAACTGACAGTTTACGGAAAGACCAATGAGCGCAGGCCTCTTATTTTGGCCTACGTTTCTTCCGCGGAGAATCTTTCCAACCTGGAAAATATCCGTCAGGAGCATTTAAAGGATACCAATGGAACTGGAAGTGGTTCCAAGGCCATTGTTTGGTTAAGCTACAACGTTCATGGAAACGAAAGTGTAAGTACGGAAGCATCCATGAAAACAATATATGAGCTCTTGACCAAAAAGAGCTCGTATTTGGATAACACCGTAGTGATCATGGATCCCTGCATCAATCCCGATGGACGTGACAGGTACAGTAACTGGTACAATCAATATAAGAACACACCTTTCCAAGTCGACCCCAACAGCAAGGAACACCACGAAGGATGGTGGAGCGGACGTAGCAACCACTACATGTTCGACCTTAACCGTGATTGGGCTTGGCTTACCCAAATTGAAAGCCAACAGCGCTTGAAAGTATTCAACCAATGGTTGCCGCACATCCATGTCGATTTCCATGAGCAAGGAGTGAACAACCCTTATTATTTTGCGCCCGCTGCGGAGCCTTATCACGAAGTGATTACGGATTTCCAGCGTGATTTCCAGGTAACCTTGGGCCGTAACCATGCCAAGTATTTCGATGCCAATGGTTGGTTCTATTTTACCAAAGAGGTCTTTGATTTGTTGTATCCAAGCTATGGTGACACCTATCCTATTTACAATGGCGCCATCGGTATGACCTACGAGCAAGGGGGCAGTGGGCAAGCCGGTTTGGGCATTGTGACAGCGATCGGTGACACACTTACCTTAAAGGACCGTATTGCCCACCACTTCACGACCGGGCTTTCCACGGTAGAGGTATCTTCACAAAATGCCGAAAAATTGAACGAGGAATTCAGAAAGTTCCACCAGAACAAAGAATTCAAGTACAAGAGCTACGTTCTGAAAGGGGATAACGATAAAATAAATGCCCTAAAATCACTTTTGGACAAGCACAATATTGAGTATGGGGACCTATCCAGCGGTTCCTATCGCGGGCACAGCTACACATCGGGCAGCAGTGGGAGTCTAAGTATCGACAAGAACGGGATGGTAGTATCGACCGATCAGCCCAAAGGCACTTTGGTCAAAGTACTTTTTGAACCCAATGCCAAACTTTCTGATTCACTGACCTACGACATTACTGCATGGTCCCTGCCCTATGCCTATGGATTGGACGCCATAGCCTCGACATCCAAGGTTTCCGGACAAGGTCCACAGCAAGCACAAGCTAGGACAAATATCACAACCGGGAGCTATGCCTACTTGACCGATTGGAACAGTATGGAGGATGCACGCTTTTTGGCAGCATTGCTCAAAGAGGGAATCCGGGTCAGAAAAACCGATCATCCATTCAGTATTGAAGGAAAATCCTTTGAACGCGGTACGTTGATCATCACCAAGGGAGATAACGAAAACAAGGAGGATTTTATCCAGTCCCTCCAGACTATAGCATCAAACTTCAAAAAAGACTTGACCTCCACGACTACTGGATTTGTGGATTCCGGAAAAGATTTTGGTTCTTCGTCCATTCAAATGATAACCAAGCCAAAAGTGGCCGTTTTATCGGGAGGCCCTACCTCAACACTTCGTTTTGGGGAGATATGGCACTTTTTTGAACAACAATTGAATTATCCACTTACCGTGATCGATGACGATTATGCCAACAGGGTTGACTTGAACGAATATCAAATTTTGGTGCTGCCCGATGGACGATACGGCAACCATTTTAACGAAGAACAATTGTCCAATCTTAAGGATTGGGTGCGTAAAGGAGGTAAGATCATTGCCATGGGAGGCTCGATTGATGCACTGGACGGTGAAAAAGGATTTGGGATAAAAAGAAAGCAATTGGAAAAGGATTCCGGAGACAACAAACCACAACCCTACAAAGATTGGGAAAGAGAACGTATCAAAGGGGCCATTACCGGTGCAATCTTTAAGACCAAAGTGGACAATACCAACCCCTTGGCCTACGGATATGGGTCCGACTATTTCTCCCTTAAATTGGGCAGCAGTGCTTTCGAATATCTCGATAATGGAAATGCGGTATATCTAGAAGGAAATACCAAGCCATTTTCTGGTTTTGCAGGAACCGAAGCGCAAAAGCGCATATCGGAATCCTTGGTGTTCGGGGTGGAAAACCATGGACGCGGACAAGTGATCTACATGGTGGACAATCCTTTGTTCCGTGGATTCTGGGAAAATGGAAAATTGTTTTTTGCCAATGCACTTTTCATGGTAGATTAGCCTATTTACCATGATTTTAAGGTGTTTAAGGCCATTTTTTAACTAAAATGGCATTGATTCCTATATCCATTTTTTTGTACATTTATTAAAAGTAACTAGGAAAAATTGCGGATATGACATCGAAAACCCCATCATCGGTTCCAATTAGGAATGCAAAGAACATAATACTTTCGGTACTAAGTACCATTGCACTGTTATTGCCCATAGCTTCGAATGCCCTTCAAGAAGAGACGGCCGTGGTCGATTACAATGAATACAGTGGAGAGGTAAAAGAGGAATCCAGTAACAAGGCCTTGGTATTTGCAACCCTTTCCGTTGAAGGCACCAATATTAGCACCATCACCAATACGGAGGGCAATTTCTTGCTAAAAGTGCCCAAGGAACATTTGAGCAAGAACCTTATTGTCTCCTTCCTGGGATACAAGACCAAAATGGTACCCATTTCCAGTTTAGAACCGGAGGGCAACGAAATTACCTTGCAAATTTCAGTGACACAGCTTTCAGAGATCAATATTAATGCACCCAAGGACGCCTTGGCCCTGGTAAAGGAAACCTTAAAGAACAGGGATGATAATTATTTTGACGACCCTGCACTAATGACGGCATTTTATAGGGAAACCATTAAAAGAAGAAGGAGAAACGTATCATTGGCAGAAGCTGTGGTCAATGTGTATAAAACGCCCTACAATGCTTCCAGGGACGACGCGGTCGAACTATACAAGGCCAGGAAGAGCACCGATTACAGCAAATTGGACACCGTGGCGCTAAAATTACAGGGAGGCCCCTACAATACGCTCTATGTGGATATGATGAAATATCCCGAGTACATATTTTCCGAGGAATCCCTCTCGAACTATAAATTCGTTTTTGACCGTTCAACACGGATCAACGACCAGTTGATCTATGTGATCCGTTTTAAACAATATGAGGGCATATTGGAACCCTTATATCAAGGTGAACTCTATATTGATGTAGAGCATAAGATATTGACGGGCGCCATTTTCTCTTTGAACATTACCGATCGAAAAAAAGCGGCCGAGCTTTTCGTGCGAAGAAAACCGGCCAAGGTAGATGTTTGGCCCACTGAAGTTTCCTATCGCGTGGATTATAGGGAAAAAGATGGAAAATGGTATTATGGATACAGTAGCGTATTCATGGAGTTCAAAGTAGACTGGGAGGACAAATGGTTCAATTCCCAATACAGCATGACGGCGGAAATGGCGATTACCGATTGGGAAAAAAATCCCGGTGACGAAAGACCGCGATTTCGTGAACGCATCAAAAAATCGATAATTTTAAGTGATGAGGCCTCAGGATTTTCCGATCCGAACTTTTGGGGGGAGTACAATATCATAGAACCTGAAAAATCCATTGAGTCCGCAATAAGAAAAATTCAGAGGCAACTGCGCAGGGAAGAAAGAAACAGTGATTAAAGCATGATTTTATTCTAAATTTTGTGCATTTTTATGCTTGCTTTGCATAATCCCATAAAATGTCCAAAAGAAGAAGCTTTTTAAAATCGGCAACAGTTCTTGGTGCTGCAACACTATTGCATCAAACCAGTTGGGGAAACCAACCTTTAGCGCAACTCAACACAAAGATCAAACCTAAAAAATTGAATCCCGGTGACACCATCGGTCTTGTCGCTCCCGGTTTTGCCATTGCGGAAGAAAAACTATATCTGGCAGTGGACACCTTGGAAAAGATGGGGTTCAAAACCTATTACACTGATCGCATTAAGGGGAATTTTGGTTATTTCAGTAATACGGATGAAGAAAGGGCCAAGGATTTGAACGAAATGTTCGCCAATAAAAAAATCGATGCCATTCTTTGTGCCAGGGGCGGTTACGGATGCACCCGCATTTTGGATATGTTGGATTACGACACGATTTTGGACAATCCAAAGGCACTTATTGGTTTTAGCGATATTACTGCATTGCTCAATGCCATCTACAAAAAGACCGGCCTTGTCTGTTTTCACGGTCCAGTTGGAAGCACATTAGATGATGAATACAGTCAATCCTATTTTCAAAAAGTCTTGATGGAACCAGAGGAAACCCTGCCCATTAAAAATGCCATTTTGCGGGATCCCAAACAATATCGCAACAGTGAATACTATCGGTATACCATACACGCTGGAACGGGTCAAGGCGAACTTGTTGGCGGAAGCCTATCCTTGGTAACCGCAATGATCGGCACCCCTTATGAAATAGATTTTACGGACAAGCTCGTTTTCTTGGAAGACGTGGAAGAAGCCCCATATCGCATAGACCGAATGCTCACCCAACTTACCGATGTTGAAAGTTTTACTAAGGCAAAAGGAATTATCTTCGGGGTCTGCAAAGGTTGTGACCGTAAACGGACAACGGACAATTTCACTCTTAGGGAAGTGATCATGGACCGAATAGGGCCATTGGGCATACCTGCGGTATATGGGATGAGCTTTGGACATATTCCACAAAACTCGACCTTGCCCATCGGTATCGAAGCCAGCTTTAATGCATATAAAAAACAGCTGAAACTATTAGAGCCTGCCGTTTCCTAAAGAAAGTTTCAATAGCAATGTTATAAATAAAAAATGGCGGTCAAAGGACCGCCATTTTTATAGATTCTATTTAGAGAAATCCTTTAGGGTCTTGATAATAATGGAAACACAATCCATCAATTGCTCTCGGTTCATGACCAAAGGTGGCGCAAATCGAATAATGTTGCCATGTGTTGGCTTGGCCAGCAGACCATTTTCCTTCAAGGCCATACAAATATCCCATGCAGTGGAACTATCTTCGGTATCATTGATCACAATGGCATTCAACAATCCCCTACCCCGCACCTTGACCACAAGGTCGCAAGTAGGAATAAACTTGTTCAGCTCTTCACGGAAGAGTTCACCAAGTTCCTCGGCATTTTGAGCTAGGTTTTCATCTTTGATAACCTCCAAAGCGGCCATACTAACGGCAGCGGCCACAGGATTACCACCAAAGGTACTTCCGTGGCTTCCCGGTGTGATCACCTCCATAATATCGTCATTGGCCAAAACGCCCGATACAGGATATACGCCACCCGAAAGGGCCTTGCCCAAAATCAAGATATCGGGTTTCACATCCGGTGTTCCACTACAATTTTTGTCCGCGCAGCTACAATTGCCGCAAGTGGCCAGCAACCTTCCCGTTCTGGCAATACCGGTTTGCACTTCATCAGCGATAAAAAGTACATTGTATTTTTCACAAAGGGCTTTGGCACCTTTCAAGTAACCTTCGGATGGCACATACACCCCTGCTTCACCTTGGATAGGTTCCACCAAGAAACCTGCTACGTGCGGATTACTTTTAAGTGCGTTCTCCAAAGCCGTTAAATTATCGTATTCGATTTTTATGAACCCTTCGGTGTATGGGCCATAGTTTTCTCTTGCCACTTCATCATTGGAGAAAGAAATAATAGTGGTCGTCCTTCCATGAAAGTTATTTTCACAAACGATTACTTGGGCTTGGTTTTCTGGAATACCTTTCTTCTGATAAGCCCATCTTCTACAAACCTTCAGGGCAGTTTCCACTGCTTCAGCCCCTGTGTTCATGGGCAATAGCTTGTCAAAACCAAAAGTTTCCGTTGCATATTTCTCATACTTTCCCAACATATCGTTGTAAAATGCCCGTGAAGTCAAGGTCAACGTTTTTGCCTGCTCCACCATGGCCCCAACAATTTTAGGGTGACAATGTCCTTGGTTCACGGCAGAATATGCAGAGAGAAAATCATAATATTTTTTCCCTTCCACATCCCACACATATACACCTTCTCCCTTGCTCAAAACCACAGGAAGTGGATGGTAATTGTGCGCTCCGTACTTGTTTTCCAAATCTATCGCTTGCTGCGATGTTAAATGCTCTAAAACAGCCATTTCATTAAATGATTAAAATTGATAAAATAACCATTCCTACTGTACCTTTATTCTTTCGAAGTCTCGAAAAAGCAGCGTGGGAGAGAAATCATCCCTTGGAGTGCCCGCAAATTACAAATTAATTGATGAAAACGTAATTTTTCTAAAAGTGATTCGTCTTCCATTATTCGAAAGTTTAGATGCAATTTAAGAAGCTGCATTCTGCCAAATACCAAAAAGAACTTACTTTTGCGGCATGCGTAAAAACAGAAGGAGAAAAACGTTTGAAAACGTAGAGGTAGTCGATGCCGGAGCAAAGGGAAAATCCGTAGGGAAAGCTCCGGATGGACGGGTTATTTTCTTGACCAATGCCGTACCCGGTGATGTGGTCGATGTAATGACCACCAAAAAACGAAAAGCTTATTTTGAGGGGGTTGCCACCAAATTCCACACCCTATCCGATAAAAGAACGGAACCGGTATGCCAGCACTTTGGTACTTGCGGGGGATGCAAATGGCAACATATGGGATACGAGCACCAACTCTACTTCAAACAAAAAGAGGTAGAGAACAACCTAAAGCGCATAGGCAATCTTGAGTTGCCCGGGACCACTCCTATCCTTGGGTCCAAAGAACAGTATTTCTACAGGAACAAAATGGAGTTCTCCTTTTCCGATAGCCGTTGGTTGACCCCGGAGGAAATCAATTCTGATATCGAAATTGAGGATAGAAATGCCTTGGGGTTCCATATCCCAGGTATGTGGGACAAGATATTGGACATTAAAAAATGTCATCTGCAACAAGATCCTTCCAATGCCATACGTTTGGAAACAAAGCAGTTTGCCAACCAGAACGGCCTAAGCTTTTTTAATCCCAGAAAACAAGAAGGGCTTTTACGCACATTGATGATCCGCACATCATCAACAGGTGAGATTATGGTACTGGTTCAATTCTTTGAGGAAGACACCAAAAAAAGGGAACTGCTCCTCAATCATCTAGATGAAACTTTTCCCGAGATCACCGCTTTGTTATATGTGATCAATTCCAAAGGAAACGATACCATCTATGATCAAGATGTCATCTGCTTTGCGGGTCGAGATCATATTTTTGAGGAAATGGAAGGGCTTCAATTCAAGATCAATGCAAAATCCTTTTACCAGACCAATTCCGCCCAAGCTTATGAACTTTATAAAGTGACCAGGGAATTTGCCGGACTCACAGGTGATGAACTTGTATATGATCTATATACCGGAACGGGAACAATAGCCCAATTTGTTTCCAAAAACGCCAAAAAGGTCGTTGGTGTGGAATCCGTGCCCGAAGCCATTGAAGATGCCAAAGCCAACGCGTTGCACAACAATATCTCCAATGTGGATTTTTATGTAGGTGACATGAAAAATGTGTTCAACGATGATTTTATTGCAGCCAATGGTCAACCAGACGTGATCATAACCGACCCTCCACGGGACGGTATGCATAAACAGGTGGTTGAGCAATTATTACAGGTGGGACCGTCAAAAATAGTCTATGTGAGCTGCAACAGCGCGACACAAGCTCGTGATTTGGCACTGATGAAAGAAATGTACGCTGTTACAAAGGTGCAACCAGTGGACATGTTCCCACAGACCCATCACGTTGAAAATGTTGTACTTTTGGAAAAACGGGTATAGTTTTTCGAATTAAAACCCTTAGGTAACCGGAATGAAAAAGATAATCCCCATCCTACTTATTGCCTCCATGTTATTTTACATATCATCCTGTGAAAAGGACGATATCTGTATTGACGGGGACACACCCCTATTGGTCATCGGTTTTTATGATAATGAGGATACTACCGCTTTTAAAACGGTATCCTCTATCCGCGTGATCAACATGGATATTGACAGTGTGATCACCAACGATTCCTATTTAGGAGCTTTCGGTGACAGGTCCAATATCACGGATTCGATTTTGGTCCCGCTAAGAAGCAATGCCACAACGACCATGTATCAAATTATTTCTGATTCGGCGGATGATAGTGAAACGGAACTGGAAACTGGAAATATAGATACCCTGACCATTTCGTATGATTTGGGAGAGGCTTTTATATCCAGGGCCTGCGGATTCGTTACCAACTACAACAACATTTCGATCTCGGTAACAGAGGGCGGAGAAAACTGGATTCAAGATATTAGCGTTGTTCAACCCAACGTAGAAAACACCGATAACATCCATGTCAAAATATTTCATTAGTATATTTCTTTGCCTGTTGCCCATTATGGCACAAGCACAAAATGAACCGATAGACCTTTCGCAAAAGGATACGGTCGAGTACAAGGAACGTTACGGACTTCGTGTTGGGGCGGATATCAGCAAATTGGTGCTTTCTTTTGTGGATGAGGATTACACCGGGCTCGAATTGGTCGGGGACTTTCGCCTTACCCACAAGTTGTATCTCGCGGCCGAGATCGGCAACGAAACCAAACGGCAGGATGAGAACCTGAACAATACGTTATTGTACGATTACGAAACTTCTGGAAGTTATATAAAGGCCGGAGTGGACATGAACACCTATGAGAACTGGTATGGCATGAACAATGCGATAACCATTGGCGGACGTTATGGATTTGCCACGTTCAACCAGACCCTGAACGACTATAGCCTTTATGAGACCAATCAATTTTTCAACCCTGATTTTTTACCAGGTGAAAACCCGAATCGTGAATTTACAGGATTATCGGCTTCTTGGTTGGAGTTTGTGATCGGTGCAAAAGTGGAGTTGTTTGCAAACATCTTTGTTGGGATGAGCGCTAGACTAGGCTTTTTGATCACCAATTCAGAAAATGAAGATTTCCCGAACCTGTGGATACCTGGCTTCAATAAAGTTACCGATGGAAGTAATTTTGGCGTGAACTACAATTATTCCATTTCATACTTTATCCCACTTTACAAAAAATCAAAAAAGAAAGAAAAAGAAAACGGCCAATAAGATGAACGCTCCCATTGACTATATCGAATTTAAGGCCACGAACCTTGAAAAGACAAAACGGTTTTACGGTCAAACATTTGGATGGACCTTCACCGATTACGGCCCGAGTTACACCTCATTTTCTGAAAGTGGTGTTGCAGGTGGTTTTGAATTGAGCCCAGAGCCCATTGTCAATGGAACATTGATAGTACTTTATTACAGTGATCTGGTTGGAATAAGGGAAAAAGTTATCGCCGCGGGAGGAGAGATCAGTAAGGAAATTTTTGAGTTTCCCGGTGGAAAAAGGTTCCATTTCACCGATCCGTCCGGTAACGAACTTGCTATTTGGTCGGAATAATAAAAGGAGCCACAGGGACTCCTTTTATAAAATTTGGTTGAGTTAGTTAGTCGTGTTTTAAACACACACCAAATCTAAACAATTCTTTTAGCTTGAACCAAACCCTTTCAAGGACAAAGTCACACTTTTTTGTTGCATATACAACTAAGTTGTTTCTTCCTTATTGAACTTTTTGCTTCCTTCATAAATATCGTACTTGACCAATCTGGCCTCCAACTTACCGTTAAAGGTCTTTATTTTTTTTGATGTCTTTAGCCCAACGTGCTTTAGAGCTTCGAGATTGGAGGTAATCAACCAAGCCTCCGTTCCCTGATAAACCTGTTTTAGGGTATCCCCTATCTTTCCATAGAAAATCTCCATCTCAATCGGTAATCGTTCCCCGTAGGGTGGATTGAACAACATGTGTAACTTGCCCTCCACCGGTTTATCCACTCTAAAGAAATCCTTTCGCTCCACGGTTATATAATCGGAAAGGTTCGCATGATCCACATTTTCTTGTGCTTTGCGAACAGCTGATGGGGCTTTGTCATATCCAATGATCTTATGATGGAATTCCCTTACCTTTTTTAAACTGGCATCCACAATCTTATGATGCAACTCCGAATCATAGTCCTTCCAGTGCATAAATGAATAGGATTCCCGATTAATGTTCACAGGGATGTTGCATGCAATCATGGCTGCCTCTATCAAAAACGTTCCGCTACCACACATGGGGTCAAAAAAATCCGTTTGTCCGTCCCATCCGCTTTGTAGCAGGAGTCCGGCCGCCAACACTTCGTTTATTGGTGCAATATTGGTTAAAATACGATACCCTCTCTGGTGCAAGGAGTTGCCCGAACTATCCAATGATACGGTACACGTATTGTTGTAAATATGGATATTTATCCGAATGTCGGGGTCCTGTGTCCTTACATTGGGGCGCTCTCTTACCACATCCCTAAACTTATCCACTATGGCATCCTTGGTCTTTAAAGAAACGAACATGGAATTATCGAACACCTTGGTATTGGCTATACTATCAATGGCAAAGGTTTTGCTTACATCAAATATTTCCGTCCAATCTATTTCGTAAACATGCCTATAAAGGTCCTTCTCGTTGAATACCCGAAAAGTCTTGATCGGCTTAAATACCCTCAATGCCGTCCTTAAGCATAGATTGGCCTTGTACATAAAACCGGTGTCCCCTTCAAAACTTACGTTACGCACACCTTCTTCCACATGCCCTGCACCCAGATTACGGAGTTCCTTGGCCAAAATAGGTTCGAATCCGTAAAGGGTCTTGGCCATCATCTTAAAATTCCCTGCCATATAATCATAAAAACTTTCCACAAAAATAGGTTATTTTTGCTCCTTTAATTCCGCCTATGGATTTTCCTTCCGTTGTTATTTATATCATTCCGATTATTGCCGTATGGACAGGGTTTGGCTTTGTTTGGTTTACCAAACCAAAGAACAACGACAATATAAAACTGCTCTTGGCCTTCAGTGGCGCATTCTTGTTGTCCTTGACCTTCTTTGAGCTCCTCCCAGATGTCTACAACGGTCATGAACCTAAAACCGTAGCGCTTTATATTTTGGGCGGGATATTGTTACAGGTATTCTTGGAGTTTTTCTCCAAGGGCGCAGAACATGGGCATATGCATGTACATTTACAGGAAAACAAATTCCCTACCCTATTATTTCTAAGTTTATGCATCCACGCATTGGTAGAGGGCGTTCCAATTCATGGTAATGATTCCATACTTTACGGAATTATCATACATAAGATCCCTATTGCCATCATTCTGAGTATATTTTTGATCAATTCCAAGATGAAGCTTGCCACTACCCTATTGTTTATTGGTGCTTTTTCCTTGATGACACCATTGGGCAGCTACATATCCACATCTTCATGGATGAACGATCATGGACATTTACTGACCTCCTTGGCCATTGGTGTTTTTTTCCACATCTCCACTATAATTTTATTTGAAAGTGCACAAGGACACGCTTTTAACTTAAGGAAACTGGTAGTTATCATTCTTGGAATAGGGGTTGCCTATTTGGTTTGATGGTCACATCCGGTAATAACTTGGAACAAGAATATATTCAGTAAGCTAATTGACAGTGTTTTAACGATTTTTCTTACTTTTTTCCCTGTTTCATAGGTGATTTTTTGTGGAAATCCAATAGATTTAGGTACAAACAAAATACCAGAATGAAATTACCTAAACTAACCATTGTTGCTTTAACAAGCCTTATTGTTTTATTTTCTTGCTCATCGGATTCCGAAAATCCAGTCCCGGAACCTGAACCGGATGTGGTTGCTCCCGAAGTCGACTTTACCATACCGGGAAGCACAGGCGGCACAACATCCCAGCCACCCGTTTTCAGTAATCAGATCGTGGTGGATATCGATGCTACGGATGCAGGTGGAGTGGCTAAAGTGGAAGCCTTTTTGAACAATGAAAAAGTGGGCGAGGACACAACGGCACCCTATCAAATCACCATTGATATTTCCAACTACGCTTCCAAAAACAACCTAACTGGAAAATTTACGGATTACACCCTTAAAATCACCGTTACCGATACTTCGGGCAATGAATCCTCTAAGGAGGAGATCATTCATATAGACAACGAATTGCCTGCGATTACCGAGGTTTCTCTAACCGAGGGTCAAGCCATTGCAGGAGATTCCAATTCAATCACTTTCAGCGTAAGTGATAACGAAGGCCTGTCCGTCATAAAAACATTTTTAAACAACACCCTTTTGGAAGAAATTACAGAAGAGGTTTATGAGGTGAACATTAATACATTGGGGTTGACCGATGGCGAAAATACATTCCGTATAGAGGCCATAGATCTGGCCGATAATACGGCCACATACGAAGTGGTTTTTATTTCGGACAACACAGGGCCAGAAATTAATCTCAATACGGAATTGAATAAGGTCTATGACCCCATTTCGATTACTTCCGATATAAGCGATTCCTATTCAACTGTCCAATCCGTTGAGTTTTTGATAGGAGAACAGAGTTTGGCCTTGTTTGAGAATGGTGCAACCCCAACATATGATTTTATTCCCGATAACTTTACAGTGGGAGCCAATATCTTGAGAATAGTCGCCATGGATGAGCTTTCCAATATATCCACATTTGAAACACCCTTCGATATTGAAAGAAAACTGATAACCATTAACATACCAGAAGATAGGATACACCCTGCTATTGTCACACCTATTGTTTTCATTTCCAAAATGGATGGCACACTTGTTACCTATAAGGAAATGTCAAGAGATGATAGGCAAATTGTTTTGAGCTCCCCAGAAGAGTTTACGAATACAGATGAATTTATGCTAACATTTTATCTGCAGGATAATGGAGGTATGACAGGTATATCGACCCATCAAAATTTAACACGAAACAACCCGGGGGTCATCAACTTACCAGAACCGAAAAGGTTTAATGCTGGAAACTCATACGAATATCCAGCGATAAATTTCAATGCTGGGGATTACACAATAGGCAAAGGTGGGGCATATCTTCTTTCAACTGCAAATTACGATTCTTCGCTAATTACTGCAGAAGGCTATATTAGCCTGGCAGCCTCTTCAATAGGAGACCAAACCAAAGATTTTGACTCGTTTTACTTTTACCAAACATACCAGTCCAATGTTCCTGAAGGATATTCTTACCTCATAGTAGACAGACCTATCGATAGTAATTTTGTACTTGACAAGAATGATTTCATTACAGATGGTGTGGAAACAAGAAATCTTGTTGTTGAAGCACCAGGATCATTAGTTGACCAATATTCCAATTTGATCATCAACGGATTTAAATCCCAACAAGATGCTGATAACAAACTTTTTCATCAAATATACCATTCAACATTTATCGGTGGGACCGGTATTGCCAATAACTATCAATTGAACACAAGTTTTTATAGTTATAACCATCATTTACTTTTTGGAAAGTATTATACACAACGTAAAGGGCTGCCTTTGGCAAATTATACAATACCTAATTTGACCCTAAATTATTCCAACAACAATAGCATTGTCGAAGTAAGCATTCAAGGCGATGAACATATTTTGGGACGCATGCAATGTATTGATTTTGACAATTTAAATTACGACTGGTACATTACATTTAATAGTAAAACATCTACCAATGTGGTAATCCCAGAATTACCTGAGGTCATCAATCATTTTGTAAAAGAAGCTCAACAATCCAACAGCATAAAGGTAGAATCAGTCGAACTACTATCCTACGAATCTATTTTAACCTATGAGGATTATATAAATCAAGTAGTAAAAGATCAAAAAAATGTACTGGATGTCACAGATTGGTACCAATTGATTTTTGCCTCGAGAACTGGCAACTTCAATAGTCCGAACAGGGAATTCATCTTTCAATAATATCCTGTTAGCCTTTCAATAATTTGTAATTATTAGCTATAAAGTAGAAACAAAATATCAACCATTCAAATATGCAATTGAGATTTAATCAAAATATTTTCGTGATCATTCAAACTAAACATGCATTTAAACTACTATTAAGTGCTTTCTTCATTTTTTTATCATGCTCTTCAGACTCCGAAAATCCAGTCCCGGAACCGGAACCGGATGTGGTTGCTCCCGAAGTCGACTTTACCATACCGGGAAGCACTATCGGAACAACAACCCAGCCCCTTGTTTTCAGTAATCAGATCGTGGTGGATATCGATGCTACGGATGCAGGTGGAGTGGCCAAAGTGGAAGCCTTCTTGAACAATGAAAAAGTGGGCGAGGACACAATGGCTCCCTATCAAATCACCATTGATATTTCCAACTACGCTTCCAAAAACAACCTAACCGGAAAATTTACGGATTACACCCTTAAAATCACCGTTACCGATACTTCGGGCAATGAAACCTCTAAAGAGGAGATCATTCATATAGACAACGAATTGCCTGCAATTACCGAGGTCTCCTTGACCAATGGTCAGGTTATAGGTGGGGACACTAACGCAGTCACCTTTAATGTCAGTGATAACGAGGGACTCACCTCTGTTAAAACCTATATCAATGATTTGCTGCTACAAGAGATAACTGAAGAAGAATACGAAATCAACCTGAATACCTTGGATTTGACAGATGGCGAAAATATATTAAAGATTGAAGCCGTGGATCTTGCCAACA
>NZ_JARFVA010000007.1 GCF_029194005.1 Flagellimonas okinawensis
AGAATTTCCTAATTTCAGTACTCAATGAACTTTTTCATCGTAGTCTCAGGCAGACTCGAACTGCCGACCTCTACATTATCAGTGTAGCGCTCTAACCAGCTGAGCTATGAGACTGTCTTGGCCTTTTATCGCCAGTATTTGTAACATATTATAAACGACAGCGCAAAACGTAACAACCACCTCGTGCAGGACCCGGACATCCGGGCGTCTCTTTCTCTAGAAAGGAGGTGTTCCAGCCGCACCTTCCGGTACGGCTACCTTGTTACGACTTAGCCCTAGTTACCGATTTTGCCCTAGGCCGCTCCTCTCGGTGACGGACTTCAGGCACTCCCGGCTTCCATGGCTTGACGGGCGGTGTGTACAAGGCCCGGGAACGTATTCACCGGATCATGGCTGATATCCGATTACTAGCGATTCCAGCTTCACGGGGTCGAGTTGCAGACCCCGATCCGAACTGTGACCGGTTTTGTAGATCCGCGCCCCCTTGCGGGGTGGCTTCCCTCTGTACCGGCCATTGTAGCACGTGTGTAGCCCAGGACGTAAGGGCCGTGATGATTTGACGTCGTCCCCACCTTCCTCACGGTTTGCACCGGCAGTCCCGTTAGAGTCCCCATCTTGACATGCTGGCAACTAACGGTAGGGGTTGCGCTCGTTATAGGACTTAACCTGACACCTCACGGCACGAGCTGACGACAACCATGCAGCACCTTGCAGGCAGTCCGAAGAAAGGGGTATCTCTACCCCATGCAGCCTGCATTTAAGCCCTGGTAAGGTTCCTCGCGTATCATCGAATTAAACCACATGCTCCACCGCTTGTGCGGGCCCCCGTCAATTCCTTTGAGTTTCATTCTTGCGAACGTACTCCCCAGGTGGGATACTTATCACTTTCGCTTGGCCACGGAGACCGAAGTCCCCACAGCTAGTATCCATCGTTTACGGCGTGGACTACCGGGGTATCTAATCCCGTTCGCTACCCACGCTTTCGTCCATCAGCGTCAGTACATGGTTGGTCACCTGCCTTCGCGATCGGTGTTCTATGTGATATCTATGCATTTCACCGCTACACCACATGTTCCGGCAACCCCACCATGACTCAAGACCTGCAGTATCAAAGGCAATTTTATGGTTGAGCCACAAACTTTCACCCCTGACTTACAGGCCCGCCTACGGACCCTTTAAACCCAATGATTCCGGATAACGCTCGGACCCTCCGTATTACCGCGGCTGCTGGCACGGAGTTAGCCGGTCCTTATTCTTACGGTACCGTCAGACACCTACACGTAGGTGCGTTTCTTCCCGTATAAAAGCAGTTTACAACCCATAGGGCCGTCATCCTGCACGCGGCATGGCTGGATCAGGCTCCCGCCCATTGTCCAATATTCCTCACTGCTGCCTCCCGTAGGAGTCTGGTCCGTGTCTCAGTACCAGTGTGGGGGATCCCCCTCTCAGGGCCCCTAACCATCGCTGCCATGGTGAGCCGTTACCTCACCATCTAACTAATGGTACGCATGGCCATCCCTGTCCGATAAATCTTTAATCGGAATATCATGCGATATCCCGATACTATGGGGCATTAATCCAAGTTTCCCTGGGCTATTCCCCTGACAGGGGCAGGTTCCATACGCGTTCCGCACCCGTGCGCCGGTCGTCAGCAAAAAAGCAAGCTTTTCCCTGTTACCCCTCGACTTGCATGTGTTAGGCCTGCCGCTAGCGTTCATCCTGAGCCAGGATCAAACTCTTCATTGTATTTCCTTGAATGTCTGTCCGACACCCGAAATATCCGAGCCCTCGCATCAAAATGGTTTGTTCTTAATTCTACGCTGTCGTTACAATATGTATATGAACTTCTTTATTCTTAAAACCGAAACATCTTCATCAACATTTATCCTCTCTCGGTTTTCACCACATTACCTCGTCGGTAAAGCGGGTGCAAATTTACAACTGTTTTTTAAACTGGCAAGCTTTTTTTGAAAAAAATCAAAACATTTTCTTGACCTCAAAAAACAATCATTTTACAAGAACTTTCCCTCTAAACACCTTGGTGTTTTTCGGGCTGCAAATGTAAAACGGTTTATTTGATTACACAATGCTTTTTTAAATATTTTTTTTCAGTCTTTCCAACTCGTCAAAACTGTTTGTCAATAAGCTTCTGAACTTGCCAAAAAACAAAGCCTTTGTTGTTTTTCGGGCTGCAAATGTAACACCATTTCAACAATAAACAAGAGCATTTCCCAACATCTTGTCCAATTTGCATTCAATTGACTGAAAACAAAGCAGATAAAAATACGATTTTTTTTAAAATTTCAAAACCACCTGTTTTTTCATTTTACTTCAACCCGGAAAAGAAGTGCATATACCTTATTCATCACAGAAAAAAAGTGTTTATATATAAGGGAAGTATTGTAGCATCTATACAAGGTATTATCTTTGTCCTCTCGATTATAAAAAATAGAAGTTCGAACATGATAAAGATCACACTGCCAGATGGTGCTGTAAAAGAAGTTGAAAAGGGAACCACGCCCATGGAGGTCGCTAAAAGCATTAGTGAAGGATTAGCCAGAAATGTTATTTCTGCCAAATTCAATGATACCGTTGTGGAAACAGTAACCCCTTTGACCAGCGATGGCACCCTCACATTATATACATGGAGCAATGATGAAGGCAAGAAAGCTTTTTGGCACTCCACCTCCCACGTGGTGGCCCAGGCATTGGAAGAGCTTTATCCTGGTATTAAACTCACCATTGGTCCGGCCATTGAGAACGGCTTCTATTATGATGTTGATTTTGGAGACCGATCCATTTCAGAAAAGGATTTTCCGCAAATCGAAAAAAAGGCACTGGAAATTGCCCGGGGCAAGCACGATTATAAAATGAGAAGTGTTTCCAAAGCCGATGCTCTTTCCTATTATAAGGAACAAGGAAACGAATATAAGGTGGAGCTGATCGAGAATCTTGAGGACGGTACCATTACCTTTTGCGACCATAGCTCGTTTACCGATCTATGCCGTGGGGGACATATTCCGAATACGGGAATAATCAAAGCGATCAAACTCTTAAGTGTTGCAGGTGCCTATTGGAGAGGTGACGAGAACAACAAACAGTTGACTCGTGTGTACGGTATTTCGTTCCCAAAACAAAAAGAGCTTACCGAGTATTTGCATCTTTTGGAGGAAGCCAAGAAAAGAGACCACAGAAAACTCGGCAAGGAACTGGAACTTTTCACTTTTTCACAAAAGGTCGGCCAAGGTCTACCGCTTTGGTTGCCCAATGGAGCTGCCTTGCGCGAACGCTTGGAACAGTTCCTGAAAAAAGCACAGAAGAAAGCGGGTTACGAAATGGTCGTTACCCCTCATATTGGTCAAAAGGAACTATATGTAACCTCTGGCCACTATGCCAAATATGGAGAGGATAGCTTTCAACCTATCCATACACCCAAAGAGGATGAAGAATTCCTGTTGAAACCAATGAACTGTCCGCACCATTGCGAAATATACAATAGCCATCCGTTCAGTTATAAGGATTTACCCAAGCGCTATGCTGAATTCGGTACGGTTTATAGATACGAACAAAGTGGGGAATTGCACGGTCTCACCAGGGTTAGGGGATTCACACAGGATGATGCGCACATCTTCTGTACGACCGAACAATTGAACGATGAGTTCAAAAATGTGATAGACCTTACCTTATATGTTTTGAACTCGTTGGGCTTTGAAGATTTTACCGCCCAGGTTTCTGTAAGGGACCTTGAAAATCCCGACAAATATATCGGTAACACGGACGACTGGGAGAAAGCCGAGCAGGCCATCATTAGTGCTGCTGAGGAGAAAGGGCTCAACTATGTAGTGGAAAGTGGTGAAGCCGCTTTTTACGGACCCAAGTTGGACTTTATGATTAAGGATGCCCTTGGAAGAAACTGGCAGTTGGGAACCATACAGGTAGATTACAACCTGCCAAAACGTTTCGACCTTACCTATAAAGGAAGCGACAATGAACTCCACAGGCCCGTAATGATCCACCGTGCACCTTTTGGAAGCATGGAAAGATTCGTGGCCTTGTTATTAGAGCATACCGGAGGAAACTTCCCGTTATGGCTGATTCCAACACAAGCTATCGTTCTGCCCGTCAGTGAGAAACATGAAAAATATGCCGAAAAAGTTTTGAATTCATTAGAAAATCACGAAATTCGCGCGCTCATTGATAACAGGAACGAGACTGTAGGGAAAAAAATCCGTGAGGCGGAACTCAAAAAAATTCCTTTCATGATCATCGTGGGGGAACAAGAAGAAGAGTCCGCGACCATTTCGGTAAGGCGCCATGGAGGGGATGATTTGGGCAGTTTGAGCGTAGATGCATTTTCAGACTTGGTAACTACTGAAATAAATAGTACCTTAAAGTCGTTCTAAAAATTAAGTTTAATTAAAAAGTTTACGTCATAGCAATTAGAAGAAGATTTAGACCCCAACCCAGGAGGGAAAACAAAAACCCTCACAATATCAATGAAAAAATAAAGGCCCGGGAAGTAAGGCTTGTGGGCGATAATGTTGAAATGGGCGTTTACCCCATTTCAAAAGCTAGGGATTTAGCCAACGAACAGGAGTTGGATTTGGTGGAGATATCACCAAACGCAGAACCTCCCGTTTGTAAAATAATGGACTATAAAAAGTTCCTTTACGAACAAAAGAAGCGAGACAAGGCCATGAAGGCCAAAGCAAGTAAAGTTGTTGTGAAGGAAATCAGGTTTGGACCGCAGACGGACGATCATGATTATGAATTCAAGAAAAGACACGCAGAGAAATTCTTGAAGGATGGTGCCAAACTTAAAGCCTATGTGTTCTTTAAAGGACGATCCATCGTTTATAAAGACCAAGGTGAAATATTACTGCTCAGATTGGCCCAAGAACTAGAAGATCTTGGTAAGGTGGAGCAAATGCCCAAATTGGAGGGCAAGCGTATGACCATGTTCATCGCACCAAAAACGAGTAAAAAATAAAACCGGACACAGTCCGGAACAATAAGCGGAGTTAAATACTAGGAAAATGCCTAAGATGAAAACAAAATCCAGTGCCAAGAAGCGTTTTAAGCTGACAGGAACTGGTAAAATCAAGAGAAAGCACGCTTTTAAGAGTCACATTTTGACTAAAAAATCGAAAAAGCGCAAGCTGAAGTTGACCCACTCTACCTTGGTTCACCAAGCGGACGAGGACAACATCAAAGAACAATTACGTTTAAAATAATTGTTCGACAGGTACATTATTTATTAACCATGGAGTCGGGCCCTTCAAAGTTCCCAATAACTGGGACGCCTGCTACAAAAAAATGACACATTATGCCAAGATCAGTAAATTCAGTTGCTTCAAGAGCTAGAAGAAAAAAAGTGATGAAGCAAGCCAAAGGTTACTTTGGAAGACGTAAAAACGTTTGGACAGTAGCCAAAAATGCGGTAGAAAAAGCAATGCTTTATGCTTACCGTGACAGAAGAAACAAAAAGCGTACTTTCCGTTCCCTATGGATTACCCGTATCAACGCGGGTGCCAGAATGCACGGAATGTCTTACTCTCAATTTATGGGCAAGGTAAAAGCCAATGGTATCGAACTTAACAGAAAAGTTCTTGCCGATTTGGCCATGAACCACCCAGATGCTTTCAAAGCAATTGTTGAGAAAGTAAAATAAAAAGCTAATATAAACTTACCCCGCTTATTTAGATCCCGCCTTGTGCGGGATCTTTTGTTTTTAGTACCCCCATCGGGGATAAAGCATCTAATGCCACACTCCTATAGACCATAGGCGGTCAACACCAATGTCCTTCCCGAGGCATGGTTTCTATGCTCGCACAAATAAATCCCTTGCCAAATTCCCATATTAAGTCGGCCTTTTGTTATGGGAACCTGAACAGAGGCCCCCATCAATGAAGCTTTGATATGTGCAGGCATATCGTCGGGACCCTCATAATTGTGCACATAGTAGGGTCTGTTTTCGGGGACCATTTCGTTGATATGGCTTTCGAAATCCGTCCTTACCGTTGGATCGGCGTTCTCATTGATTGTAAGACTGGCCGAGGTATGTTTTATAAAAACCTGCAGGAAACCCTTATCTATCTCACTTAGTTCCGGTATGGCATCCATTACCGTTTCAGTGATCAAATGAAAACCTCTGGAATACGGTCGCAGGCGTATTTCTGTCTGATAAAAATTCATGTAATAAAACCTTCTTTCCCCGAAATTAATATAAAGTTTACCAAAACAGCAGGCCAGTTCCATGAATAACAAATAACTTTACAGCTTAATTTATTGGAATGGACCTTTCACAAATCAAAATGGTGGTGACCGACATGGATGGAACACTTTTAAATTCCAAACACGAGGTGAGTCCACGTTTTTTTGAAATCTTCGAAGAACTCAAAAAGAAAAACATCGCCTTTGTGGCGGCAAGTGGAAGACAGTACCATAGCATGGTGGATAAACTGGACTCCATCAAAAATGAAATTCTTGTGATCGCCGAAAACGGGGCTCTGATCAAAAAGCAGGGAAAAACCCTATTGACCACTCCTATCGGGAAAACCGAAGTCGACAGAATCCTGGACACCGTTCGGCCTTTACCAAATGTACATCCCGTACTTTGTTGCCAGAACAACGCATTTGTAGGGGGCGATAGCAATGAATTTTTGGAGATGCTACAGGAATATTATTCCGAGTTCCATATTGTGGATGATCAAAAGGAGGTGGATGAAGAGGTGTTAAAGATCGCCATCTATCATTTTGAAAATTCCGAAAAGCACATTTATCCCAATGTAAAACATTTGGAAGGGGACCTAAAAGTAAAAGTCTCCGGTGCCAATTGGGTGGATGTTTCCGATATGGATGCACACAAAGGATACGCCTTAAAAAAGGTAATGGACCAATATAATGTGGCCTCCAATGAAATCATGGTCTTCGGGGATTACAACAATGATCTGGAAATGTTGGAGCTTTCCGACTACAGTTTTGCCATGGCCAATGCACATCCCAATGTGCTGAAGACCGCCAAATACACCACCTCCAGCAACGACGATTTTGGTGTGGAGCGCATATTGGAAAAACTGCTCTAACAACCCAAGCAGCGCCTTACCCTGCTCACGCTAAGTGATTTGCTATTATAAAATTTGTACCTTAAGGGACGAACTATAAAGCAACACCACTATGGCACCCTTAAAAAAAGATGACATTAAACAAGAGGTCTTTGACCTGTACGATAAATATGCCCACAACCAGATAGACCGTAGGGAGTTCATGGAAAAACTTTCCATGTACGCCGTTGGAGGTATTACCATGGCTTCGTTGATGAGCTTTATAATGCCCAATTATAAGGACACCCTTACCGTATCACCCAACGACCCGGAACTGGATTCCAAATTCATCACTTACAATTCACCAAATGGTGGTGGTGAGATCAAAGGATTGCTATCCAAGCCTAAAGACCATAACGGAAAAATGGGAGGTGTCGTTGTGGTACACGAAAACCGTGGCCTCAATCCTTACATTGAGGATGTTGGCCGCAGAGCTGCAAAAGCAGGCTTTATTTCCTTGGCCCCGGATGCCCTCACACCACTTGGAGGGTACCCCGGAAACGATGATGAGGGCCGAACGCTACAACGACAACGAGATCGCAACGAAATGTTGGAAGATTTTATAGCCGCCTATAACTATCTCAAAAACCATGAGGATTGTAATGGAAAAGTAGGTGTGGTGGGGTTTTGTTTTGGCGGTTGGATATCCAACATGATGGCCGTAAAAGTTCCTGATTTGGCAGCGGCCGTACCATTTTACGGAAGCCAACCTTCGGATGAGGAGGTAGCACAGATCAACGCACCCCTATTGATTCATTATGCTGGTTTGGATGAACGGGTAAACGCCGGTTGGGAGGATTACGAGGCTAAATTAAAAGAGCTCGACAAGGATTATGAGGTTCATTTCTACCCCGAGGTCAACCATGGGTTCCATAACAATACCACACCTCGTTTTGACGAAGCCTCGGCCGACTTGGCCTGGAAAAGAACCGTTGAGTTCTTTAAAAATCATTTGAGTTAGGTCTTCTGCTTCTTTTTACGGGCAGCAGGGAACAACACATTGTTTAAGATCAATCGATAGCCTGGCGAAGTGGGGTGAAGCTCCAGTTCCGTTTTGGGGTCCCCTACCCTATGCTGATAATCCTCAGGGTCATGTCCACCATAAAAAGTAAAAAAACCCTTCCCTTTTATGCCATGGATATATCTAGCCTCCCCATTGATCTTGTTCTCTCCCAATACCATCACGGTCGGTTTTACCTGTGCCCTGGTATAAGCGGTTGTCTGCCCCATAAATCCCTTGACCAGACTTGTATGGTTTTGAGTCAACATGGTCGGAACCGGGTCCCATTTGGCAGAAAACTCCATCAATGAAAAATAGTCCGACTCTTTGGGCACATTAGCCCTTTTGTTGGTCATATCTATCGATGAGAATTCATAGCGAAGGGGATTGCGTTCCAGGGTAAAATTGGTAAAGGCGAATGTATTGCTAAAATCTAATTTGGACTGGTAGTTCGCGTCCGATGGGTCGCCATCGAACATGGGTTCGCAGATATCCACATTTTCGGCCGCCAGGGCAATATCAAAACTATCGGTAGCGGAACACATGGCAAACATGAACCCACCACCAATCACGTAATTTCTAATTTTAAGGGCTACGGCCAACTTCTCCTCGGACACCTTAGCGTATCCAAGACTTTGGGCCAGCTCTTCAGCTTTCGCCTTATCCTCGATATACCAGGGAGCCGCACGGTAATGTCCATAAAAACGTCCATATTGGCCTGTAAAATCCTCGTGGTGCAAGTGCAACCAATCGTAAAGGGCCAGTTTATCGCCCAGTACTTCCGTATCATAAATGGTGGTGTAGGGAATCTCTGCGTAGGTAAGCACCATGGTAACGGCATCGTCCCAAGGTTGGTTACCCTTGGGGGAGTAGACCGCTATCTTAGGAGCTTTTTCCAAAATTACGGCATCCTGGTTCTGCGAGGGACTGCTTATTTCATCCAAAATCTGATTGGCCTGTCCATCAGAAAGTACTTCAAAAGAAACCCCTCTTATTTGGCATTCTTTACGTATGGCATCACCATCGGGCAATAAAAAGGAGCCGCCCCTGTAATTGAGCAACCATTGTACCTTTTGTTGTTTGGACAATACCCAATAAGTAATCCCATATGCCTTTAAATGATTTTTCTGCCCCTCATCATCCATGGGAACCAGGATAACGGAGGCGGATGTTTTAATAAAAAAAAACAATAGAAAAATGAAGGTGAGATTTCTCGCTTTTGCTCGAAATGGCACTTTAGAAAGTGGATTTTTAAAATGGCACGTCATTATCATCTGGGTCATCATCACTGTTCATTGCGCTACCAAAAGCGTCGTCCGCACTCGGAAGATTTGGTGTCGCAAAGGGGTTGTCTTCGTCCGCATTCATCTTCGATTGGAATTCGAATGGGGAGTCAAAGTCATCCAAGTTATCAAATTTACCCAGAGCGCCCACAAATTTTAACCTAATATTTTCTAAACCACCATTACGGTGCTTGGCCACAATAAACTCAGCTTGACCTTGGGTAGGCGTGCGCTCCTCGTCGTCCCACTCGTCAATTTTGTAGTATTCTGGTCGATAAATAAATGATACGATATCCGCATCTTGCTCAATTGCCCCGGATTCCCTCAAATCCGAAAGTATGGGTCGCTTACTGCCACCACGGGTCTCCACGGCCCTTGACAACTGTGAAAGTGCTATCACGGGTACGTCCAATTCCTTCGCCAAAGCTTTAAGGTTTCGGGAAATCGTAGAAATCTCCTGTTCACGATTACCTCCTTTTTGACTACCTCCAGCCGTCATCAATTGCAGGTAATCAATAATAATGAGTCTAATGCCGTGCTGGGATGCCAATCGTCTTGCCTTGGCACGAAGGTCAAAAATGGAAAGAGAAGGAGTATCGTCAATGAACAATGGGGCCTTTTCCAAGGTCTTCACCTTTACGTTCAACTGTTCCCATTCATGTTTCTCCAACTTTCCTGTCCTTAACTTTTCTGAGGAAAGGCCAGTTTCCGAAGAGATCAAACGTGTGATCAATTGTACAGATGACATCTCCAAAGAGAAAAATGCTACAGGAATTTCCGAATTAACGGCTATATTTCGTGCCATGGAAAGCGTCAAGGCTGTTTTACCCATACCTGGACGTGCGGCTACAATGATCAGATCACTGGGCTGCCATCCAGAGGTAAGCTTGTCCAACTTATCAAAACCTGATGGAATTCCACTCAAACCTTCCTTGTTGGAAATCTCTTCGATCCTCTTTTTAGCTTGAATCACCAAATTTTGGGCGGTTTCCGCGGAACGTTTTAAATTTCCTTGGGTCACTTCGTACAACTTTGCTTCCGCATTGTCCAAAAGGTCGAATACATCCGTTGCATCGCTATAGGCTTCCTCGATTATATCGTTGGATATTTTGATTAGGCTCCGCTGAATATATTTCTGAAGGATGATTCTTGCGTGGAACTCAATGTGGGCAGAAGAAGCTACCTTTTGGGTGAGTTTGATCAAATAAAAATCACCTCCTACGGCTTCCAGCTTGCCATCCTTCTTCAATTGGGAAGAAACCGTTAATAAATCCACCGGTTCGGATGATTCGAACAATTTAAAGATGGCCTCGTATATGTACTTGTGTGAATCCTTGTAAAAAACATCAGGATGCAAAATGTCGATTACCTCATCGACACCTTTTTTGTCAATCATCATAGCCCCAAGCACAACTTCTTCTAAATCAACAGCTTGAGGTGGTATTTTACCTTTCTCAAGATTGATAAGGGCAGATTTGTCCACTCTATGTCCTATGATGGGGCTAGGTTTTTCCATGAATACGAAAGTAGCTAATTAACCTTTAGTTAACTTTAATTTAGATAGGTGCGATTTCCACAGGTACTCAACATTCCATATGTTGATAACTTAAAATACCTGTTGATAACATAAAAAAAATCAAGGATATAACCTAATAAAATAGACCAACCCTTGATAATCAAGAATTATTCACTGAAAACGCCCATGTTCGCATATTTTTCCATGCGTGTTTTCACCAATTCTTTTGGTGATAACTTTTTGAGCTCTTCAAAATGTGAGGAAATTTTATCGGCAACGGTTTCAAATGTTTTTGCACGGTTGGCATGTGCCCCGCCAAGTGGTTCCTTGACGATCTCATCTACCAATCCCTGCTTTTTCATATCGGTGGCCGTTAATTTTAACGCTTCGGCGGCTTGCTCCTTGTACTCCCAACTTCTCCATAGAATGGAAGAACAGGATTCTGGTGAGATTACCGAATACCAGGTGTTTTCCAACATAAGTACTTTATCCCCAACACCGATACCCAATGCACCGCCCGAGGCCCCTTCACCGATAATGATCACGATGATCGGCACTTTAAGGCGTGTCATCTCCAGAATGTTTCGGGCAATGGCTTCTCCCTGTCCGCGTTCCTCTGCTTCAATACCTGGATATGCCCCTGGAGTATCCACAAAACATACCACGGGAATCTTGAACTTCTCGGCGGATTTCATCAACCTTAGGGCCTTTCTATATCCCTCGGGATTGGCCATCCCAAAATTACGGTATTGACGGGTTTTGGTGTTGTATCCCTTTTGCTGACCGATGAACATATAGCTCTGCTCACCTATCTTACCAAGTCCGCCGACCATCGCCTTGTCGTCCTTAACGTTCCTGTCTCCATGCAGTTCCAAAAAGGTGTCCCCACAAATGGCATTGATGTAGTCCATGGTATATGGTCTACTGGGATGTCTTGACAATTGAACTTTTTGCCAAGCGGTAAGGTTTTTATAGATATCCTTTCGGGTCTGAGCTAGTTTTTTCTCGATCTGCGAGCAAGTTTCTGTAACGTCAACATCACTTTCTTCCCCGATCACCATACATTTTTGAAGTTGATCTTCAAGTTCTTTGATAGGGAGTTCAAATTCTAGATATTCCATGGGAAGTCTTTTATTTTCACGAAAAACAATGGGGACAAATATATAACATTATGGAATACTCACATGAAATATACAAGTCTTTTAACGTCAATACGATACATTGACAATGATGATCTAGCGCTTGGCTTTCATTAGCATATAAACGGCAAAAACGCCAAACAACAGGTTGGGAATCACCACGGCCAGCAACGGGGAAAATCCTGATTGCTCCGCCAAGGTCCCAAAAACCTTATCGAAAAAGATGTACACAAAAGCCACACCTATACCAAATGCCAGGTTGAGCCCCATACCTCCCCTACGTTTTACGGAGGACACGGCAACCGCTATGACCGTCAGTATAAAGGCAGCAATGGGAAGTGCCCAACGCTTGTACTTTACCAAAACATAGGCATTGATATTGGATGCCCCTTTTCTACGCTGATCCTCGATAAACTCATTGAGTTCAAAAAGGTTCTTTGTTTCCGCCACATATGAAACAGGGGTCAGGTCATCGATCTGAAAAGAGAAAACGGTGTCCAATCTCCTCTTGGCATTGATATATTCCGTCTCGTTGCGCACCTCCCTCTTTTCGTAATTGGTCAATCTATATATACTGTCCTTTTCTATCCAACGAATATTACTCGCTGAAATCTTATAATCCAATTTACCTATGGAGTCAAAATGCTCATAGGTAAAATTGTACCCTATCTGGCGATTGGGATCAAAACTGCTCACATAGATATAATCCTGTTCGTTCAGCTGATTGAAAATATTCTCTGTAACCCTGTCCCTCTTGCCTTTTTTAAAGTATTTGTATTCAAATTCGTTAAAACCGATACTGGCATGGGGGACTATGAACATCCCCATCATAAATATTAAAATAGCGACCAAGGTGGCTCCCACAAAATAAGGCCTTAAAAACCTGCCAAATGAAACTCCCGAACTTAAAATAGCCACGATCTCCGTGTTACTGGCCAGCTTGGAGGTAAAGAAAATTATGGAAAGAAATAAAAATATGGGCAATAGCAGATTTCCGATTACCAGGGTAAAGTTACCATAGAATACTATTACCTCTGCCAATGGCGCCTCGTTGTCAATGATCTTTCCGATCTTTTCGGCCAAATTCGCCATGATACCAATGGGCACAAACAGCAATAGCATCCCCATAAAGGTGATCAAGTAACGTTTTAGGATATATTTATCGAGTATGGTGAACATTACAATCTTTTATCCATTTGGTCGACCATCTTGGTCTTCCACTCCAAAAAATCTCCGGCTAAAATACGTTCTCTTGCGGTACGTACCAACCATAAATAAAAACCAAGGTTGTGAATTGTGGCGATCTGTTTGCCCAAATATTCGTTGGCAGCGAACAAATGTCGTAAGTAGGCCTTTGAATATTCGGTATCCACATAAGTGATGCCCATTTCATCTATAGGGGAAAAATCGTTCTCCCATTTTTTGTTTTTGATGTTGATCGTGCCGTGTGCGGTGAACAGCATACCGTTCCTTGCATTTCGTGTCGGCATCACACAATCGAACATATCCACGCCCAAGGCAATGTTCTCCAAAATATTGATGGGAGTCCCTACCCCCATAAGATATCTGGGCTTATCCTCCGGCAGTATATCGCAGACCAATTCGGCCATCTCGTACATTTCCTCGGCAGGTTCCCCAACGGACAACCCTCCAATGGCATTACCTTCCGCTCCTACCGATGCTATATATTCAGCGGACTGTTTCCTCAAATCCTTATAAGTGGACCCTTGGACAATGGGGAAAAAGCTTTGGGAATAACCATAGGTATAAGGTAGCGTCTCCAAATGGTTCATACATCGATCAAGCCACCTATGTGTCATGTGCATCGAACGTTTGGCATACTGATAATCACAGGGGTAAGGCGTACACTCATCGAACGCCATAATGATATCCGCACCTATGGTACGCTGTATCTCCATTACATTTTCAGGGGTAAATACATGTCGTGAGCCATCGATATGCGATTTAAATTTCACCCCTTCTTCCTTTATCTTACGGTTACCCGAAAGGGAGTATACCTGATATCCGCCGCTATCGGTCAAAATCGGTCTGTCCCACCCCATAAATTTATGCAGCCCACCGGCCTCTTCCAAGATTCCGGTCTTCGGCCTTAAATAAAGGTGATAGGTATTGCCCAGAATGATATCGGGATTTATTTCGTCCCTTAATTCCCTTTGGTGCACCCCTTTTACGGATGCCACTGTACCAACGGGCATAAATATCGGGGTCTCAATATCACCGTGATCGGTGGTCAATTTACCTGCCCTGGCCTTGCTCTTACTGTCCTTTTGTATTAAGGTAAAATCCAATTGTTCGTTTTAGAACCGCAAATATAACCAACTCTGTATCGTTCATCCTTAACAAAAAAATAAAGTTTCCCAACATATTCAATAGATTACGTGCCGGTACTTGACTTGTTTTCTACCGATAATGCCATTACATTTGATATCTAAATATTCACACAATGCCGAAAACGGAAGAATTACAGGACCTGGTAGTACAGGTAAGAAGGGACATTTTAAGAATGGTCCACAAGGTTAATTCGGGACACCCTGGTGGATCATTGGGCTGCACCGAGTTTTTTGTTGCGCTATATAACGAGATAATGGACCTAAAGGATGGATTTGATATGGATGGAATAGGTGAAGACCTATTTTTCCTATCCAATGGACATATTTCCCCCGTATTTTATAGTGTCCTGGCCAGAAAAGGATACTTTCCCGTCGAAGAATTAAACACCTTCAGATTGATCGATTCGCGTTTACAGGGACACCCTACCACTCACGAAGGTCTTCCTGGAATCCGCGTGGCTTCCGGTTCTTTGGGACAGGGAATGTCCGTGGCCATTGGTGCGGCACTGGCAAAAAAATTGAACGGTGACGATCACCTAGTGTTCAGCCTCCATGGAGATGGAGAGCTCCAAGAGGGCCAAAATTGGGAAGCGATCATGTTTGCTGCTGGTAACAAAGTAGACAATCTTATTGCCACGGTGGACAGAAACGGCCAACAGATCGATGGTGGTACCGAAGATGTCCTTCCATTGGGAGATGTTGCAGAAAAGTTTAAAGTGTTCGGATGGGATGTACTCGAAATCGAGAACGGTAACGATCTCAAGCAGGTAATTGCCGGCCTTAATGAAGCCAAAAGCCGAACCGGAAAAGGAAAACCCGTCTGCGTGGTCATGACCACTGAAATGGGCAACGGCGTTGATTTTATGATGCATACCCATGCATGGCACGGAAAAGCACCGAGCGATGAGCAATTGGCCATTGCATTGGAGCAAAACCCCGAAACTTTAGGCGATTACTAATAAAGAACAATATACAATGACTAAATATACAGATCAAGGAAAACAGGATACACGTAGCGGATTTGGTGCGGGAATGACAGAACTTGGGAGAACAAATCCCAATGTAGTGGCGCTTTGTGCCGACCTCATCGGGTCATTGAAGATCGAAACGTTCATAGAGGAAAACCCAAAAAGGTTCTTCCAAGTAGGGATTGCCGAGGCCAATATGATGGGTATTGCGGCCGGATTGACCATTGGGGGAAAAATTCCTTTTGCCTCGTCCTTCGCAAATTTTGCCACGGGCAGGGTGTACGATCAAATACGACAGTCCATCGCCTATTCGGATAAAAACGTGAAAATATGTGCCTCCCACGCTGGGTTGACCCTTGGTGAAGATGGGGCTACCCACCAAATATTGGAAGATATCGGCTTGATGAAAATGTTGCCCGGAATGACGGTCATTAATCCATGTGATTACAACCAGACCAAAGCGGCGACCATTGCCATTGCAGAACATCATGGACCCGTTTACCTTAGGTTTGGCCGGCCAAAAGTGGCGAATTTTACACCCGTGGACCAAACCTTTGAGATTGGTAAGGCCTTGATGCTGAGCGAAGGGACCGATGTCACCATTTTGGCGACAGGACACTTGGTATGGCAAGCTTTGTTGGCTGCCGAAAATTTGGAAAACCAAGGTATATCCGCCGAAGTGATCAATATTCACACCATTAAGCCCTTGGATGATAAAGCCATTTTGGACTCCGTTAAAAAAACCGGATGTGTGGTGACCGCCGAAGAGCACAATTATCTGGGAGGCCTGGGAGAAAGTGTCGCCCGTGTTTTGGCTACCCACCACCCTACCCCACAGGAGTTTGTGGCAACACAGGATACTTTTGGTGAAAGTGGAACACCAGACCAATTGATGGAGAAGTACGGACTGAACAATAAAGCCATAGAAGCAGCCGTTTTAAAAGTGTTGAAGCGTAAATAGTTTCAATAGGATATTCCTTTGGAATATTCTCAACCTTTTAAAACAACACTTATGAAAAAAACTTTTCTAGTAGCTGTATTGGCTCTTATCGGTTCTGCAGCAATGGCCCAGAGCGGCTCGGGCTTCGGTGTAAAAGCTGGTCTATCCTACAACAAAAATGGTGATTTGATAAGCTCCGTAGGCGACGGCGGACAGGATATTGTTGAAGGCGCCGAAGGAAAAACCGGATACCATTTTGGGATTTGGGGCAAATTGGATTTTCCAAAAATTTATTTGAGACCGGAATTGGTTTATTCCAAGACCAAGAGTTCTTATGATGTAGGTGGGGATTCCCAAGATTATGATGTTTCCAAATTAGATCTTCCAGTGCTATTAGGATATAAATTGATTGGTCCATTGCATATTTTCGCAGGTCCAGCATTTCAATATACCCTAAAGAACGATTTGGGCGATTTGGATGCGCAAGATGTCGAAAATGACTTCACTGTTGGTTTAAATGCCGGAGTTGGTGTCAATTTAGGCAGATTGGGACTTGATGTGCGCTATGAACGAGGGTTCTCTGAAAACGAGGCAAGGTTCATAGGGAATAATATTACCGATATATCCGGTAGAGTGGATACAAGACCATCACAGATCATCTTTGCAGCATCATTGAAATTGTAAAACTTATTTTTTTTATTACATGAAAAAGCCCCGCTGAAATCAGCGGGGCTTTTTTTATCGATATAAATTTCACTACTAGTTGTCTGGATCCAAGTAATCGGGAACACCATCACCATCGGCATCTGGATAAGGGAATATAATGTTACCGTCATCATCGGAAATTTCCTTTCTGGTGGACACTCCATCACCGTCATCATCCGCATCCCTATAGTTTGGACTTGGAGGTGCATTAAAAGGCTCACTGTCAGCATCCGTATTGTCGTCCAACAAATATCTATTGTTGTTCAAGTCTTCCATTATGGAAGGAATTCCATCATTATCACTATCGGTATCTTCCACATAAAGCCCCAATTCAACTTTGAACAATACAGGAGCATACGTGCCTGCTGCACCCACACTTCTGTTAAATGCGGCCAATCCTGAAGGCAGTACCAAAATGGCCATCCCTCTATCGGATATATCATAAGTACCGTCGGGATTTTCTATGATCTGACCAGGTGATCCAGCGTTCATCTTGGAAATACCGTCCCCATAGCCACGGTAAGTAGAAGGCAGTTCTTGCCAAGTAAAGTCCTGGCTTTCATCGAACAAGGTGCCATCCAAAGCAGACCCTTGGTATCTTACCAATGTGGAATCCGCATAGGTCGGGCTTCCACCGCCACCCTCCATTACTTCAATATAGTAGTAGGTATGTGGTATATCCTCTTCCCCGGCACTCAATCCCAAATGACTTGAAGATACATTTAACGTAAAGGATTCGGCATCCTCCATCAATGAGCGTTTGTTGGCATTGTCCCCTGCAATGGTATCTATGACAATTTTGTAATCGAACCCTTCGGGCGGAGTCGCAAAATCCTCATAATTATAAAAGTGGGTACTCAAAAACTCCCTAATGGTCTCATCGTCCTCTGGCGAAACATCGCTCAGCAAGCTGGGCGGCACCTCGATAACACCGTTGTCATCATCGTTGTTACATGATATGAGCGTTACTGCAAAACATAAAAAAAGAAATACTCCGTACCTCATCAAGTCTGATATTTAGGCGCGCAAGATACAATTTTCCGTTATTTTTGCTCTGTCCATTAACAAAGAATTGCGAAGACCATGCGAATAGACAAGTACCTTTGGTGCACCAGATACTTTAAAACACGTAGCATTGCGTCCAATGCCGTAAAAAAAGGACAGGTAAAAGTCAATGGCAGTGCAGTAAAGGCATCTCGCGATGTTTTTCCTATGGACAAGATTACCGTGAGAAAGAATCAGATCGACTATGAACTTACGGTACTCGACCTTCCGGAAAGCCGTGTAGGGGCTAAATTGGTGGACATATATCGCAAGGACACCACCCCGAAAGAGGCGTTTGAGCACAATGAACTGCTCCAATATGCCAAAAAACACTATCGAAAGAAAGGCCTTGGAAGACCAACAAAAAAGGACAGGCGTGACTTGGATGATTTTTTGGACGAGCCGGAATAAACTGTTTTTATATCTTTGAATCAAGCAACGAACACTATGGTAAACCGCATTTTATCCCACGACCAAATACAGCACATTACAAAACGTATCGCCTACCAGATCTATGAAACCAATGTGGACGAAAAAGAAATCGTAGTTGCAGGAATCAATGGCGGCGGGGAGAGCTTTGCCAAAAAAATTATCGCCGTGCTCAATAAGATAACGGATGCCAAAATTGTTTTTTGCAAAGTGGACATGGATAAAAAAAATCCCCTACAAAGTGGAGTGACCACTTCCCTTTCCTTTGATGATTACACGAATAAATCCATTGTACTTGTAGATGATGTCCTGAATTCCGGTACCACTCTCATTTATGGGACACACCATTTTTTAAAGACACCGATCAAGCAATTGAAAACGGCTGTGCTGGTCAATAGGAACCATAAAAGATATCCGATCAAGGCAGATTTTAAGGGAATTTCCCTATCCACCTCCTTAAACGAGCACATAAAGGTGGTGTTCGAAACAAAAAACAATGCGGTATACCTAGAGTAAACGTCTTATTTCCGCTACCACCTCTTCCGCTGTTCCGCTACCGTCTACCTTATATTTTGCTTGGGCATAAAATGGTATCCGCTCAAAAAGATGCTTTCCGATAAATTCGGGAAGTTCTTGGTCCTGAATATTTTTAACCAAGGGACGGTGTTCCTTTTCTTTGGAAATTCTATCGACCAATTGTGGAATGGTCATCCCTAAATAAACGGAGCCATCGGATTTTTCAAGAATAATTTGAATATTATTGGCATAACAAGGGGTGCCTCCACCGGTTGACAAGACTATGGATTCGTCACTTTCCAGAACCTCGTTGAGCATTTGATGCTCCAATTTTCTAAAATAGATTTCACCTTTTTCGGAAAAAATGTTTTTGATCGATTTTTTTTCAGACGCTTCAATATAATCGTCCAAGTCTACAAAACGAGCTCCTAATTGACTGGCCAACAACCTTCCAACCGTTGACTTTCCACTTGCCATATATCCCATCAAAACTATTTTCATCTTCTAGAATTTTAATCGATTTCAAAAAAACACAAATTTATCATTAATTCACCTTGGAAAATTAATTATTGATGTTATATTTGCACCCGCTTAGCCAAACAGCTGGGCACATATAGGAGACCTGATAGCTCAGTTGGTAGAGCATCTCCCTTTTAAGGAGAGGGTCCTGGGTTCGAGCCCCAGTCAGGTCACTTTTTCCGTTTTAAGGAAATTCAAAAAGTCTGTAAATCGTTGATTTACAGACTTTTTTGTTTTTATTGATTTCATTTGATATCAAATAGTACCATATATCGCGGTGAACGATTCGGTGAACGGTTTTAGAATCCGCAAAAATGGCACCTGATCAATGTTAAAAACGCTGCGAACATTTTTTTTCAAATGTTCCGGAACAAAATTGAATCAGCAAATCGATGACAAATGGAAACAAAAACATTCTCTTTAATCCACTATCTCAGAAAGGCCCAATTGGACAAAACCGGAAAAGCTGGTATCTATCTCAGGATTACCGTAAACGGTCATCGGGCAGAGCTCAGTATCAAACGAAAAACAAGTCCCGAAAAATGGTGTTCCAACAAAGGAAGGTTAAAAGGCTCGAGCAAGGAGGCCAAAGAGCTGAACCACTACATGGACCAGCTAGAATCCAAAGCTTATGAAATCCATTCAAAGCTGGTCGTCAAAAAGAAACCTTTCAATGCCGAGACCATCAAAAACAAACTTCTGGGCAAAGGAACTGCCCATAAAACACTCCTTGCCATTTATGAAGAACACAATGCCCAGATCAAAGAGTTGATCGGATCTGACTATTCCTATGGAGCTTACCGCAGGCACGTACGCACAATGAACCATCTTGCCGGCTTTATCCAAAAGGAATATAAAGTGTCCGACCTATATGTTATGGAGGTGGATTTAAACTTCGTCAATGGATTTCATCATTATTTAAAGACCCAAAAAGTTGGTAACCAAAATACAGTTACCAAATATGTTGTCAACTTCAAAAAAATCATGAGGATGGCCTTTGCCAATAATTGGGTGAAAAAAGACCCTTTCTATTATTGGAAGGCCGAATGGAAAAAAGTGGAAAGAGATGTTCTGACCGAAGCAGAACTAAGGGCTATAATGGAAACGGAACCCGAGTCAAAAAGTTTAGAGCAGGTACGGGACGTTTTTGTTTTTTGTTGTTTTACTGGGTTGGCCTACGTAGATGTCAAAAAACTTTCAAATAACCACATAGTAGATGGTATTGGTGGCAAACGATGGATCAAAATCAAAAGGGCGAAAACAGACTCTTTGAGCACAGTGCCCTTACTCCCCATTGCGGAAAAAATATTGCTCAAGTATAAAGACCATTCGCAAATCATGGGTACAGAAACAATACTACCAGTTGTCAGCAACCAAAAGACCAACGCCTACCTAAAGGAAATTGCTTCTTGTTGCGGGATTAAAAAGAAGCTAACCTTTCATTTGGCTCGTCACACATTTGCGACAACTGTAACACTGTCCAATGGGATTTCAATTGAATCGGTCAGCAAGATGCTTGGGCACCAATCCTTAAAGACAACTCAAATATATGCCAAGGTAATCGACAAGAAATTACATGATGATATGAGTTTACTTGAGGGAAAATATGAGTTGTGAGGTAAAAAGATTTTATCTAGTATGGTAGAGCATCAAAAAGTATTGAATGATTTTTCATTCATATTGATGTTTTTTACTATTCTATGACTGATATTTCATACATTATTAAAACTAAAATCACCAGAAGACAAAAAGCCTATAATAGGTCTTTATAAATGTCTTATTTCCAATAATTATAAGCTTGCACTGCTTATATCATTGTCATGTGCCCTTATTATTTCCGTAATTCTTGCTAAATGATGGTCATCGTGTTCGGCAACAAACAAAAACAAATCCATTATTCGCATTGGTTGCAATAATCTTGGGTGTAAGGCGGTTCTGTAAACATCTTTTTCTGTTAGCTTTGATAATTGCTCTAAAGTTGTTTTCCTTAATCCTTCGAATTCAAAAATTAAGTCATCTATAGACTTATTATTGTGTAGAGCAATTTCGGTTTTCTGATTCTCTAGATCAGCAGAACTTAGATATTCCTCATCATTCAATATCTCACCCAGTCGAATTTTCCATAAAGGTTCCAAGTCACTCAAATGTCCAACATTCACTTTAATGGACCATTTACCACCATTTTTGGTTTCTAGTAAATCAAATGGAATGGTCTCCAGTTTTGATTTTATTCGGATTGATGTTCCTTCAAGTCGCTCCACAATAGAAGGGAAAATATTCTGTTCATACGAGAAATCAAATTTTCTTTCAAACCATTTTATTTGATTCATAATTCTTGTTTTTAATTACTTAAAACGGTAGGCAGCTACCACAATTTTGTATGCATAAATAGGTCTGGAGCAATAGAAAACAGCAGCCGAAAAGCGCATTGGTAGATGACCGTATTGCACAAGTTAGGGAAAAAGTCCTTGTTAATAATACTCGTTCGGTAAATTAAAGTATCCTAAGGATAATCAGAAAATCAAAATGGAAATAAGGCTGTCCTTAAGTGGGATACTTAATGAAAATGTCGCTGATTGAGGATATTTCAGATTCGTTTGAAAATGTATGCTTTTCAAAACTCAAGTAGTTTAAGATTTGAATGTTTAAGTTCCTTATCCAAATTAAATCGTATAGATTTCGTTGTAATTCGATGTTTTCTATGAATAATCTAGAAAATACCAAAACCGAAGCCTATACCTAACCACGGATACCCTTTATGTATCCATGTATTTGCATTTGAACCCAAGGGAATATCATAGCCAATACTTCCTATGATCTCAAAACCATTAAATGAATAGATATAAGCCAACCCAAAAGATGGCATTATGACATTGGTGTTGTTATCGATATCTGGCTCTGTGTTTTCAGCATTGAGCGGTACTAGAGTAGTGTTGAAAAGAATGTTTATGGATTGTTCACTAAAAACACTTTTCTTTTGACCGGCATAGTAATAGAAGTGCTCTTTACCACAGAATATCCATCCAAGGTGCGTACCTATATTAAAATTTGCAGAAAGGTTTCCAGCGTCATTATCATTGTCCTTGCTACCCAAGTAGTATTTAAAGGGGATTGTTACCGCCCCCATGATAAAACCTCGATAATCCAAGGTTCTAGATGTGCGTTCTTTCAATTCGTAAAAATAATACCCTCCTGCGTTTTTTTCTTCTATTTTGGACTTTTCAAGTAATTTTAATTTGCCGTTCTCCGGAATTGGCCTAAAATAAACTCTAAGCTCATTCTCCTTCTGAAAGACGTCGGCTTTCTTGTATTTAGGTAACAATAATGATTCAATCTCCTTTTTTTCATAATGGTCGTCAGTATCATATGAGAGCTCGTTGTTCTCACCCAGGTATATGTTTTTGACTATTTTCTTTTTGGTTTTTTCACCATTACTGTAGTACAGATCAGTTGCATCCTTTATGATATACCATTTTCTCTTCACTTTTTGGGCATAAACGCTAGCAGTGGATATAACCAAAACCAATACACTTGTTAGGATTCGCTGTTTCATGGTTGTAATCTTTAAGAGAATTTTAAAATATTCTTTAAATGAATAACATATTATAGGCCCGATAATCGGATTTATAACTCAATAAGTTAAAGGTTAAGGAAAGCTAGTGGTGAAATAATTATATGAATGTAAGATATATATGTATAACTGGTAAGAAAAGACCTGTTTATTTACTGTGAAAGAATCTCAAAGGATGGATTAACAATCCCTATGAAAGGTGCTGATTTCACTCCGGTATCATTGACCTGACCTCCTTATGAATTCGGTCAAAATTCAATTTTAATTCTTCGGGCGTTTTTGGAGTGGGTTGAGGCAGCTCCTTTGATATCACTGGCTTTTTAAAGCGTATTTTTTTATCCTTCCCATCAAAGAACACTACAAACTCCCCTTGTTGTAACCCATAGAAAGCATCGGCCCGTGTCTTGGTCACTTCCCGTTCACTTTGGGTCACTCGAGTATCAAAATTCAGGTTATAACCTTTGTTCACACTCTTGGACTGCTTTTTTACGATTTCAAAAAAGCGCTCATAATATTTCGCGGTATCGGGATCATTGGCCTTGCCAAAAAACTGATAGGACAGATTGCTCAGTATGGCCTTACTGGCCTTGTCCCCGTAGAGCATATCATTTTGAATCTTGTCCTGCAATACATAGACCGTCGCGATATCATAGCTCCGTAAGGTCGCCGGAATCCGGTGCATGTTCAATAGGCGAATGGTGGAGGCCTCTTCAATGAGAAAAAAGGAGGTCAATCGGTTCCGCTCGCTCATCTGTTTGGAAATGGTATGGATGATCGTTGCAATGACGGGAGAAAGTGAGCTCTCTTTTTTTGGATTATTGACAATGGACACGACCGAGGGGTTTTGGGGATTATTGATATCCAAAGGCACCTCATCCGCTGAGAGCGCCATAAATATCTTCCGGGTACTGATTTTCTTGAAGGCATTGGCCAAGGTGCTTTTCACTCCGGCGGTCTGTCTATCGGAGTCCACCCCACTGATAAAAGCATCGGCCATGGCCTTGGAAGTCAGGTCGGCACTTAAGAAACGTACCAAGTGCTCCGTATCGAGGTATTGGTAGAGAGCAATCATATGGGGAATGGTGCAATAGTCGGGAAAGTCTTCCTTCAACCGCCAGATCAGCCCTCCTATCAGGCCCTCCACGGCATCCTGGAAAAAACGTGAGGTACCACTACTACCACTTTCCTTGAGTTCCAAGAGATTTTCCAAAAGCACCCGGGAGATCTCATGGACACTTTCCTCATCGGGCAAATAACGGGGCGCAATGGGATTGACCCGTTGGTAAATGGGATCAAAGGAAACGATATGGAATTTCCGGTCAGTGCCCTTAAACAACGGATAAGCCATCTCGGTAATCTCAAAGTTCTTGTAATCATGCATCACCCCACAAAAGCGATGGGCCGCAAAATGTTGAAAAAGGTTGAGGACGATGCTTTCGGTCTTTCCGCTGCCCGCTGCCCCGATAATGGAAATACCCCTTCGGATATTGGACAATACCAATTTGGTTCCCTTGGTCTGCAGCACCAATCGATATTTTTTATCAATGGTATTGGCTTCCTTGTTTGGGATGAAAACATAACATAGCAAATTGATAAACGCCCAAGGCAACAATAGGTAGAGCATTACCCTTAGGAAATCACTCATTTCCAATAGAAAGAAAAGAGCTGTCACCACTCCAAGAACCAACAGCCAAGACCCGATAAACCCATAACGGAAGTACTTGACCAAAAGAAAAGAAATCAAGCTTCCCAATAGAAGCACCAGCAAAACAATATGTATAATGGAAGCAGTCAACATTATATTAGATTTCAATGCCCCCTGATCGGATGGCCTGTTCGACACCTTGTTTGAGCTTCATCAGGGTCTTATAGGCCAACTGCACCTTGTTGGTCGGGATGTTGGGGATGGTTACTCCTCCTTTGCGCAATAGTTTTAGGGCCAGTTGCTTTTCGTTGTTCGGCAATCCCAACAAAAGGGCCACAAACTTTTTGGGATCCTGTCGGTATAGCTTTTTCGTGCCATATTTTTCCATAAAGTTTCGGTCATAGGCAAACATCCGATCAAAGGACTTTTCTGCGGATTGGTAGAATTGATCACGGTGAAAACCCTGTTTGACCTTTTTACCCTGTAGGGTGGTTTCGGATGCCTTGAACTTGCTCCCTGGGGACAGGCTGTAGGTATTGGTCACATCCTTTCGGCTGACAATAATATGGATATGGGATTGTGTCCCTTCCTTTTTCATCCCCTCTACGATCATTTGGCCTTTTATCTTATGGGGAGCCTCTTGGGTCAGGCGCTGGATTTCCTGTTGAATGACCTTTGAATTGCCTTGTAGTGCACCCCGTTCCACCTTGGCCAGGTCATTTCGGAGTTTGGCGATTTGTTTGCGGTACGGGACATTTTCCTGCACCTGCTTTTCAAAGCCCCGAAAGCTGCGTTCGTATTCGATTTTAGCATAGTATTTGATATCATCTACAGTGACCGTTCTATCACGATAAAAGGATGCGGCATAATCCTTAATGATTTCCCGGGTGTATTTTCTAAGCGCTTTTGGATTATTGCTGATCTGTTTGAGTTCCCGTTGGCTTGGGCTTACCACGATGGAATAGAATTTAGGTTCATGCTTCTTGAGTTTGGCGGTATTGCCATCAATTTCCGATATGACGGTTTCAGGAGGAATCTTATCTTCTTTTTGGTCAAAAAAGGTCTCCTGTTCCTCTGGTTCCAAATCTTGGTTCTCTTTTTCCAAATAGGCCACATAGTCCCGGACGCTACTGTGATAAGTCTCGAAACCTCTGCCGATTTTCTGTGCCGTGATAGTGATGTACATGGTCATAGATTTTGAAGGGTACGTTTATAGTTTTCCAGCTCCCCCTCGGTGATATCCAATCGCAGGAAAGGTTTACCAAAGGAGGGCTTTACAAGCGTTGTATGTTCCATAAGATATTGGCTTTCCTTTTTTAGCATTTCCAATTTGTCCTGGAGGCGTTCGTAACGGATTTTGGGAACGGTAATCTCAATCCGTGGTTCCTGTTTTTGGGGTACAGGTTCCACTTTGGGTTTTTCGTGTTTGGCCTTTTGTTCCAATAAAACTTCCAAAATGGCATTGGTGGGTTTGGTCTGTGTGATCTCGATATCCCGGATAATGGCGATGGAGGCCTCGGTGCGTTTAATGGAGGTTTCGGTAAGTTTTTGGTTTTTGATGATTTCCTGCAAGACACTTTGATACATGCGGTCCGTAGGAACAAAGCCATGCCACTCAAAAAAGTCCATGACCGCTATTAAGGTTTCCGTGTGGGATTTTGCCGTTTTTTTAGAGAAATTACGGAACCTATTGGCCACCGCCTTTTTAATATTGATGGCCGAGAATCGATATGTTTTGCTTTTCTGCTTCATGTTTTGCTGCAACTTTTTGCAATCTTTTCAGGTGTTTCAAAAGGATTTACAGCAAATCACGGATGTCGCATATACACCATCATTCTTGAAACCCTCTGTTATTATGGGCTTTGCGAAGCAAATGGGATACGTAGCACCGCCTTGGCGTGCTACCCTCTCGCTATTCCGTTTCCCCGCGCACACGGGGAAATCGTCCTACCTATCCCAAGGTATAGGCCCTTACGGTGAGGGAGGTCGGAACATTGAATTTTAAGAGGTTGGAAAGGTTGGTTTTGGCGAATAGGCAAGTAAACCCTCCGAAAGTTGCACATTTTCAATAAAAAAGGGAACCGATATGATTCCCTAAGCTTACATAGTGCGGTTGTTCCCGCAGTCATAACACCCCTTGATCGGCAAAACTGAAGTAGTCCCCATTGGGGGCGATAATGATATGATCAAGGACCTTGACATCGAAGAGCTTGGCCGCCCGTTGGATTTTTTGGGTAATGTCTTTGTCCGGTTGGCTGGCCTGCAGTTTTCCGCTGGGGTGGTTATGGGCGAGCAGGATTCCCACGGAGAGCGTTTTGAGCACTACGGCAAAGAGGATACGCAGATCCACTAGGGTGCCCGTTATCCCTCCCTGTGAGACTTGGTAAATGCCCTTGACCTTATTGCTGTTGTTGAGCAGGACGATCTTAAAGGATTCATGAACGGCGATGGTATCGGTATTCCATGTTTGGTATAGCATTTCCGCAGCATCCTTGGAGGATTTGATCTGTTTCCAAAAGGGGGCTGGGATGCGTTCTTTGTATCGGATATGGATTTCGTTGACTTGTGTTCCCATGATGATGGTATTAGGGTGCTGATGAAAAAAAGAGGGCGGAAGTTTTTAGCTGCCCACCCTCTTAAGGCATCGGCCTTACCGTATTAGGCGGTCTTTGCCGTTTTGGGGTTCTTGGACTTTGAAACCGTTTTTTGGCCTTTTCCCTTTTCGGGGGTTGACTCGGCTTCTTGGGATTCCTTGCCTCCCAAGAGCAGGATCTCAGTGGCCACAATCTCGGTCACATAGACCTTGACATCCATGTCATTGGTATAGCTACGGGATACCAGTTTGCCCTCGATGGCGATTTCCTTGCCCTTGTGGGCATACTGTTCGATGACCTCCGCCCTTTTGTCCCAGGCGACCACGTTGTGCCACTGGGTGGACTGTACCTTTTCCCCTTGGGCGTTCTTGTAATACTCGTTGGTGGCCATGGCAAAGCGTACGGTCTTGCTCCCGCTTTCCAGTACGGCCACTTTGGGATCGTTTCCGATGTTCCCGATCAATTGGACTTTGTTTCTCAATGTACTCATGATTAAAAATTTAAAGATTAGAATTATATGGAGCCCTATCCGTCAGGGCGTTGAAAACTGATTTACTTATTATATCCAGAGCGTTTTCCTTTTTGTTTGTTTTTAACTTTTGAAGTGCTCCCGTTTTATTGTTTTCGTATGATTTCATCGTTCTTGGTTTAAATGATTTACTTCCCATAGGGCCGTCACGTATCCTTTTTGTTGCTGATCGCGGTACAACCTCCAGGCTTGTACAAGGGCGTATAAAAAGCGTAGCGGCTTTATGCCGCCCGCAAGGCTGGATGTTGTTGTTTTGCCGTCAAAAAGGAAGCACGGACGGCTTGGGCAAGGGAATCAAGAACGGGAAATGCGAAAGGAATGGGAGCAACGGAAAAAACAACGGCTATTTGAAGTGATGAAAAATGGGGATTACCGGAAGTTCCAGGTTTACAGGTATTCAAAAAACACCGACAGAAAGTGTCCCAAGACAAGTCCACCACCACAGTATCAGGGGGCACTTTCCATGTTTGGGAATCTCCTTTTGTAATATCATTTAATTTTGGGGTTCGGCCATTGGTAACAAATCCTCCCTGGGGACATTCAATCCCAGTTTCCATTCACTTACAAACCATCTTTTATGAGGGGCCACCATGCATAAGACTATAGTTGATTGACCAGTTTCTTGGCATACTGGATGAATCCCTGTAAACTATTCCTTCGGAATAGGTTTTTTTTAACCAAAATGGTAGTTGGAGATAGCACCCTTAGGTTATGATAATACAGAGTAGACCAATAAGCTATGGTACTATAGGAACTGAATAAGGTGGCAAAGACATTTAGGTTGGCGTTATTGGGTTTGGAATACAATTCCGTGCTATGCGGTTGAGCAGTCCATGTCGATATAGGTTTTCCACCAATTCATGGCTGTTGCCCGCCAATTTTTATGGCAATTGGACCGTCAACTCCTTTAAATGCAAGTACAGGATTTCAAGGTCTTCCAAGTATTTCAACAATGCAATGCGATCTTCATTGAGATTTTCCGAGATGTATGTACTTTTTGCCATTACCCTTTATGTTACAAAGAACCCTAATTTTTAGGGTCCATTGTTACAGGAATGGTAAAAACAGGCCAAGGTTTCAAAATTCCACGCTAAAAGATAAAAACATGTTCATTTTACCTCGGTAAGGGCATCAAAATTTATAATGTTCCTCGGAAAAATATGTTTTAGGGTATCCCACCATACCATGGGTATTCGGTTTATAAACGCGAATCAAGCTGTCTAAGGAACTTCCGTCAGGGTTCCCTTAAACCTGCCCTCGGTGATCCTTAGCACATATTCAATGTTCTTGCCATTCTGGGCCTCGGGAACCAAATCCAGCTCAAAGCTACCGGTCAAGGTTTTACTGGATTGGTCATAGGACTCCACCATAAAGGTGGCTGTTTCGGGTTCCTGTAGGGTATATTGCGCCACAATGGCATCCCCGCCTAGGGTATCGTAGTATAGACCATTTTCCTTGGCCACGGTATAGCTGCCCTCATCTTCAAACTTCACCTTGACCATCAAAACCCCATTGTCGAGCCCTTCCCCTTTGGCCAAGAAGACCAGGGTACCGTTCTCCATCAGCTGCAGTTCAGTGCTGCCTTCCCATAGGACATCGTCCTTTTGGGCCTCAAAGGTATTCTCGGCCAAGGGAATATCGGAACCGTCATCAGAACTACATCCAAGAATGGACAACAAGCTGAAAAGGAACAGGTATGACAATGAAAATCGAAAGCGTAACATAGGTGTTTTTTCTTTAGATGGTGGGATCTTGTTTAGGTTGCTTATAGCTTGAAAAGATAATAGGAGCCCCTCACTGCACGATCAGGGTTTTGTGCAAAGCCTCAGTCGATTTGGCAACCCGTAAATCAAAAATGGGGGCTAACCAAGTTCTTCTTAAAAATCTGCCCGTCCTGTTCTCCCTTGATGGATTCTTTCGTCGAATATATGTTGGTTTAGTTGCAGAATCTTCACTATCCCTTTAGTTTCGGGCTGCATCCCATTGGGAGCAAATCATAGACACTACAAGACATCTTGAAGTTTCATAATTATGACAGCCTGCCAACCCGTAACCGGAAAAACGAATTCATTTACCCGGGTCAGTTGTCGGGGGCGGGCTGTTCTTTTCAGGCCTTTCATTAGAAATACCTTTGGCCTGACTCATTACCCAAGCACCTCATATTGATTTGAGATGTACCTTAGTACTATTTCCATTCGTTAGGTCATTCTTTTAATTCCACTCCTGCTTTCCTGCATAATTCCTTAATTTCAGAAAGTGTTTTTGTGCCACAATTCCTAAAACCACCGATAACCCGCAACGAAAGTTTACCAATATCTGAAACTTTAAGATTGCTGTACATGATCCAAGAGGCCCGTTCAACCCCAAATGCTTCTGCATTGTTGTAGAGCACATTTTGTGTTCTTACACTAAGGTTGCAATCCCTTATAAAAGAATCCTTGTCTATTTTTGGTCCATCCTTCATATCCATGTAAAATTATAAGAATATAGGAAAAAGGACGTAAACATGTAGAGGTTAGCCGTTGGAAGGAATGAAATCTTAATGCGCTACATTTACAAACGTTACATATTCTTTTTCGGCATTACTTAAACTACGGGTTAATGCTCTTTCAAGACATCATGTTTAAAGGTGGTAATTCACCAAATTCCTTGACATAGGATTTCAGTTTCTCACTTTCCATTTCCACGCTCTTGTCAGTGCCATGGAGTTCGACATAGAGATGTTCATAGGGATACTTTTCTTGTAGGGTTTCGGAATCCATGTACCTAACACCACCTTCATGGTTTAAAGATGAATCATCTGGGGCCATGGCTTTTTTGAGTTCAATGACTTCATCGCAGAACTTCTGGGCCCGACCAATGTACAGCGTCCCCATAGCATCTGTTTTGTGCATTTGCTTTACTGCTACAATTTCAGTTTTTGGCAACATGCAATAAAGCTCATAGATACCTCCTCCATCACCGAAATCCCTATTTATCCTTTGCCAAAGCCTACTATCGGACAGCCTGTAGTTTGCGCTTCTTGTCTTCATAAATGTACTGTTGTATCGGGGGAGGGTAAATATATGGATATCAACAAAAAATACCTATATGAATCGACCAATCCATAAAATTTCCCTACATAACTAAGGAATAGCTAGTTATTCATAAATTAAAATTGCCCAGTGTCTTGATAACCACATTCCATTAGGTTTATTTGGGAGTCTCGTTTCGATCAACAATTGTACCAATCAAATTGGTATTAAAAACCAGCTTTAAAACATCTAATACCTTACTTAAAGGACAATACAACCAGCCTCGATGTACCCGCTTCAGAAAGGTTGACCTTCAGCCTCTCCCCTTTGTCCAAATGAAATTTTGGATAAACATAGACCGATTGAACCGTTTGGCCATGCATAACATTAACAGGGACATTATGTCCATGCAAAGGCAGCAGTTCCAATTCCTGATAAGAAGCCCTCCTCCCTCTTTTACCACTGACCTTGAACAGTTCCAAGTCTCCAAAATCAAACCGGACACCCGAATGGTTCGCTATTTCAAATTGGACATACACCTCGTCTTGCATGTGGTACATATTCTTTACGGCCAATGAGAGCCCCTGCTTTTTCTTGACCGAATGCTTTCGTTCGGGCAGTTGCAAGAGTGATTCACAAGAGACCTGAAACCTTCGGTCACTAATGGTAAGAACCTCCGAGGAATCCGCAATCAAAGTCCGGGCTACCCTTTCCTGTTGGGCATCTTCCCTTACCCCTTGGTCTTCGGTCCCGATGCGTTCCTCCAATCCAATAAATCTATTCGGATATTCTAGTTTTTCGGCATAACGGACCATAAAGGAATAGACACTTCCGTCCTTAGTAATGACCAGCAGATTGCTGTCCTTACCCGGAACGGCCTTTAATAGTCCCAAGGTCTGTCCTTTTTCCCGATTATAGGTAAAGGCGAAATTGTTGTTGCCCACGATGCCCTGCTTGATCTTGGCGGGAAAGAACAGGGCCATGTTCATATGTTCATTGGCATAAATGGTGTCCAAGGTTGTATTGTTGGCGGCTTGGGAGGCAACGGCAAGTAACATCCCAACAATGATGATTGCATTTTTCATGACGAAATGGTTTTAGAAGCCCGAAAGACCCCGGTTCAAACGAGATATCAAGGCTTTATTTTTAAAAGGATTTTATAGTTTCTGTTTACGGTGGCCCTGACCTGACGGTTGGAGCGTTGAAAGATATTTTTCAGGCCCCTTACCTGGGGGACCCCCGGTACATTGATATCTCCCACGACATCATCGACCACTTCCTTGGACAGTTCGGCCCTAAGGGAATTCTGGATATAGAGACCTTCCAGCCCGTCCCGATAGTCATATGCCCTTAACTTTAAGGGAATATGGTCAATATTCCCAATATCCAGTACCATCCTATTGGGCTGAAAGCCCACGATTCCGAAAACGATGGTACCTTCTGGCACGACCTTACCGTGAATGACCATCTCTTCCAGAAGTCGGACTTCCAATCGGTCGTGGGCCCTGACTGTCTGTGTCCGATCTACCACCGCCGAAATAACCATGTCATTCCGATCATCTACATCGGGTCGGGGATCGGAAGCAAAGAACAATTGCTGTTCCAAGGCCATTTCAGGTAAGGTAGGTATTGTGCTTTCATTTTGTTCAGATCCATGCACCAGCTCGTTTGATTCCTTAGGAACATGGGCATTGACCTTTACGTCATTTTCTTTATATGGTTTCCGATAGGACCCCTGTGTATAATCAATGCGCCCCAAGCTGTAAATACTGTCCACAATCCGCGCCTTCTTCCTATCTATAAAATCTGGGGCAAAAACCCCTGTAGTATCCAAATACTTCTCATCATAGATACTTGGCGCATTGGTCGTCTTCACCTCTTTAAGATCATCAATGGCCTCCAGTTTGGAGGCATACTCCTTTTGGGCCGTTTCCAAAGCGGGTACCAAGGGTTGCTTCAATGGTTCCACGGAATCACCTCCATCGGTAAGGAAGAGCATGGCATACACTACCATAAATACCAGGACCAACAGAATGACGATCCCAAAAACGATTTTCTTTTTATCCAGTTTCATAGCAGAAGTCTTTATAGGTCATTGACCTTTTTCAATTGATTTTCAAAATAGGCCGTGATCAATAGTCCATGGGGATTATTGGGAAAGTGTCGGTCGACCATATGAAGTTGACCTGAGGTCTGCAGTTCGTAGGTATCGGTTACCGAACCCCTGTCAATTTCAAAAATCACCCGGGACCTGAAGGAGAAGGCACCTGCTTCCCCAAAAAGATCGGTTTCCACGGACAGCACCTTTTGGACCAAGGAATATTGCAAGAGCCGGTTATAGACCCCATCGGCCTTTTTTTGCCGGTAGACATTGTCCACAGAACTGTCCCCCAACCATAGGGCCTTTTCCAAATGCTTTTGATAGTTACTGGCATCGATACCATAAAAGTACCTATGGAACTGTTCAATATGGGCCAAGGCCTCCACCTCACGGTTTTCCTGTTGGAGCGTCCATTTCAATGGAATGATGGAACCATCCGTTCCAATGGCAAAGTTTCCCGTCCTAGTTTCCTGATACATTTGATAGGCCACCAACACAGCACCCAGCGTACAGAGGGTCGATGTCATGACCACGGTCAGGACCACAAAACGATTGGTCCGAAGTATTGCAGATATATTTTTATACATTGTTTTCATATTATTTTAGGTTTGATCCGGTACTAGGCACCGAAGAGTTTGAGTGAAAAAGAAGTTGCCCTTCGGTACAGTTTGAATTTCAAAAAGACGATAAAGCCAATGGTGCCCAGTTCCACCAAAGGCGCAAACACGGAACTCCCGTAATTAGTACCAAAAAGGTTGATCCAAAAGTTGGTCGTCAACTCCCCATAGAGGGCATTGATAAAAATGTTCACGAGAAAAAAGGCAGGTACCAGCATGTAAACGGCCACATAGAGCTTAAAAAAGTTGTAGGCCAAGGTTCTGAACTTCTCAAAAACCGCCAAACTGATGACCAAGGGAAAAAAGGCACGCATGATGCCGAGGAGAAAAAAACGTTCCGCCAAAAACATCGGATAGATGAACAGGTCCAGCAGCCAGAGGAACACACTAATGATAAATGCCAATAGCCGCATCCCGAACAAGGGACTGACCAGCGCCTCATAAAGCAGCGCCATCCCCTTTCGTGCAGCGTCCATGAATCCGGCATCCTCTTCAATGGAAATATCCTGCAACTGCAGGGGCAACAGATCCGGTGCCGTGCCGCGGTATTGGGTCTCAATGCCCACCAGGATGGTATCAAAGGCATCCAACACCTGATCGGAAAACAACACCAACAGCACCACGACAAAATTCTTTGCCAGTTCCGTTGGTGTCAGCCCCCAGGTATGTCCATCGCGTGCCGCTATTCCCTCATTGTATTTTTTGATGATATTGATCAAAAAGAACAACAGGGCCAAGGCCTTCATGCCCGTGATGGTGTACTGGGAAAAATCACTTCCGGTGATGGTGCTGTACACCGCATCCACATATTCCAGTCCGATACTTAACAATACGCCGGCCATGATCAATGGGTTGTTATACGGTTATTGATGGCCTCCTGCATTTCCCGAAAGGAAACAATGTCCCGGTATCGTTTGGCCTTGCGCTGGACCTCACCGACCATTTCCTTGGATTGGACTTCTTTTTCCTTGAGCACCCTGATCCGTTCCGCATCGGTCATCTTCAAAAAATCACTGGAGAGTATGTGTTCCACAAATTTCACGTCTTCCAGCGAGTGCTCGATGATGGCATTGAAGGCATCGGAAATGTATTCCACCTCCTCTGGACGGATATGGGGAGAGTCGAGAATGTCCCGCAGATCGTCCCGCACCAGATCGAAAAGGCGTTGGTGGTTCCGGGTCAGTTCACGGACCGCCCTTAATTGTTTGATGACATCGTTGACTTTTTCGATACGCTCTTTTTGTTCCCGTAAAAATTCCACGGTCTTCAAGAGTTCGGAGGTCTGCTTGGCCGATTCGATGATCTGTTTGCCCAAGGTGATAAAGTTGGTATTGTCATATACCGGCATCCCCTGGGCCGTAGCGCGGCCGGGCAAGTGCATTGCCAAGGACAGGGACACCACAATTATTAATAGGCTCATTTTTCCACTATTTTGATTCTCCTTTGTTTTCATTCTTCCTTGTTTTTTAGGTTTATAAATGCTTTGATGGCTTGCTCCATATCACCATATGCTTCGTACAGGGCCATAATGGACTCATTATCCGGGCCCTCGGTCAGGTAGGCCGCATAGACCTCTGGGGGCACCTCCAAGCGGAAGATGTTGCTTTCCTTTCCAATCTTGATAAAGATTTCGGTGTATTTAGGATGTCCGGAAAGATGGTTCCTGATGGATTTCAATTGATTCAGGTCATGTGCGGATAGCTGAAGTCTTTCCTGGAGCGCAGCATAGCCTTTTTCATTTCTAAGGCTATAAATGATCTGTGTATTCTCCAGAATACTGGCCGAGGTTGAATTCTGGGGCAGTTGGTTGATGGACTGTAGGATGATGCCAATTGCCCCCTCCTGTTTCCGGATAGCCTGGTAATAAAACTCCACGCTTTCCAACACATTGTCGAACTTGAGCTGTTTGGCAAACTCATCAAAGAGGATGATGCCCCGCTCCTCCCTATTCCTCCAAACGGTCCGTTGGATGGCCGTTTTGATGAGCTTGAGCATCACGGAGAGAATCTCCTTGTTGTCCTTTACTTCATCAAGTTCGAACACGATCAACCGTTTATCCTCCAATCGATAGGACTGGTCTTCATTGGCGCCAAAAAGAAAGCTGTAGAGTCCTTCTCCCACATATTCCGAAAGGATGTGCAGGAATCCCTTGACATTAAAATATTCCGAATCGATCTGCAATCGTGACAGTAGGTCCTTTTGATGTTTGCTGACGAAATTGTAGAACCCTTCCAAAGAATGTGGAACAATTTGGCTTTCCTTATAGTAGGCCAGCAATAGTTTCTTCAAGGCCACCGACCATTCCTTTTGGGGTGTGGTACCGGCCCCCATTAGCTCAAAAAGGAAGAGGGAAAGATCCTCCAAGCGTTCTGGGATCACATCGTCACGATTCGATATATAAAATGGATTGATGCCAAGACTCTTACCGTTTTCATAACGAAGCACGGTACTCTGTCCGGGATAGAGGCTCGCGAACTTGGTGTAGGAACCGCCCAGATCGATAATGACCAGCCGGACCCCCACCTCAAAGTATTGACGGAGCATGTTATTGGCCAAAAAGGACTTCCCTTCCCCGGTCGGGGCAAAAATAGCAAAGTTGCGTGCCTTGATACGCTTTTTCCCTTCGTCCCAGACATCTTTCAGCACAGGAATATTGAACTCGCGATCATTGAACACAATCCCCGTGCAGTCCGATCTATAATTGGTTGTATTTGTCCAAAGAAACAAAGAGGTGGCCATCCGGAATCTTCCGGAGCGTTTTTGCTTTTCAGCCACCCGTGAGTTTTGGAGTACTCCTTTGCTATTTTTGGAAAGTGGAAACTGTAAGCGACCCTTTAGGTTACTTTCCAATGGACCTTACAGGCCGCATTACAGCATCCCATAAAAATGAACTTTCTAGAAAAGCCATGTCAGCAACACATAGCGGAATCCATTTTCTGCGACAAAGTAAATTGAAGTGTTCATTTACATTGCAGACAGCAGTTGGACTTGTATTGGACATTTTTTAGACACCAATAAAATCAAGGGTTCGGAAGGGTTCAGTAATATGATTTGCCTTTTTAAAATTTGTACTTTTAGTCCAATGGATGAAAAATATATAGCAGAGATCGTTCGGAAGGTTTTTGAAAAAGCGAAGACGGAGCATGCTTCCCACTCTAGGTTTGCATTGTCCAGTCATATCAGCGACCATAGCGATTTGAGTTCAAAAACCTTGGAGAGGGCCTATGACAGGTATATCAACAAAAAAAAGAAGTACGGTGCCCCACAAGCGGAGAGTGTGGATCTATGCTGTAAATATCTAGGCTATGACAATTATGCCGATTATATAAAAAAAAGAAAAACGGTCCCTGCCACAAAATGGACCATACCCATCCTCGTGGTCGTTTCCTTGGTTTTGGCGATCGTGATGGGGATACGATATGGGAACACTACAGTTTCCACAGGTGAAAAGGCTGAAAACCAATGCATGGCATGGGCCGACTCCATATATGTGGAAGTCCCCTGTACTACCAAACCCTATTCTTCGTTTGGAACCAAGGTGGAGCCCATGGATATAACAAAGCTGAAGCATTTTAAAAAAGTGGACGTCAACATGGCAACGCAGTTCTTTTCGGAGGATGATAAACCCTTACTATGGTACCATAAGAACAAGGATGGGGAAATTGAATATTTTACGGCTCCGGGACTGCATCCGACCAATGACGAAACCTTGCGAAAGATCACCCCCTATATCATCCAGACCTATGTACCAGTGCACTCCTATAAAAAGGACTCCTTCTTAGAATAAATGTGGGTTAAAATGCCTATCAACAGTTAACGATATTTGTTTTTCAATCGATAAAACGACACCATTGTCCGTGGAATTCATCTATCTATGGTTTACCTGCCAAAAACCTATGGTTTTACTTCAATGTTATTGAATTTCAATTGGTTATATTTACGTCTCCCCCAAGATAACATTAAACAAAGCTTTCATAGGAAATCTTTCCTTTATGCCACCATTTCATATATCCTATATCATGAAATGTGATTTGGAATTTAGGAATGTCTGAACATCCTATTATAAACAGAGTAATTGGTTATCCTCTAATACGGTACTTTACTTTTTTTCTTTTATTTCTGTTGCCATTGATTGACTATATTTTTATTTGGTTGTTTAAGTTATCTATACTTTTTAAAACCTCATCGTAGTTTAAAGTCTTATGGGTTTCCAATATTTGATTGATGAGTCTGCTTTCTTCTTTTTTATCCACTTCAATTGAAAGCACCTCCTTGATGCTTTGTTTAGCCTCTGGATAGTTATCTAACAAGTGATTGATGTGTATCCCCAATAAGGCTGCACCACCTTTAATTATGGTATGGTCATCTGTATATACAACATCATAGTGCTCTATAGCTTCGTCCAGATGAATTTCCAGATAGTTTTGCAGGATAAAAGCGATATCATCCGCATCTTTATTCGTTTTATGATTTCGGTCTTTCCAAGCTACTATTTTTAGGAGCCCTATACCTGCCAAGGATGCAATTTGAATATTGATATCCTCATCAATACTTACCTTTAAAGACGCCTCATTTACGGCAGAAAACCCAAGTACCGACATGGCAAACTCTTCGTCTGGTGGCCAAAAGATTTTGTCGTCTTCCTTCATTATATTACCAAAAGGAACGATATCTAAATCGAACTTTCCCAAATATTGGAAGCGTTGCTTTTGGTCTTGGTCTTTAGTAAAATTAGGTAGTTGGGTGATACCTTCTTCAACTGTTTTGTATTGTTCCCAATCGTTGATGGTGATGGCAATATCCAAATCGTGAGTTAAACGTCCGGAACTTTCATCGTGTAACTCCATAATAATATCCCGCGCTGTTGCCCCAATGACAAAAAAGGAAATACCCGAAGCCTTGAAATAGTCGGTTAATTCCTGAAGAATAGGCTTTAATAGCGGATGGTTGAACTTTTTACTGGATATGCTGTAACTCATTTTCAAATATTTGGTTCGCTATTTCCATGTTTCTGCCCTGGCCACTATTGATCAAATCTGCATATATTAATAATGCCGGGGCTGCATTGCCTATTACAGATGAGTCATTCCAAAACTTTTTATATATATAAACTTTTCCTTTTGAGTCTGGTACTAGTCTTAACTGATTGGCAATTAGAGGAATTTCATAATTTGTAAATAAGGTAAAGACCTCTGGTCTTAGTCTACCTGTTAGAATGGAAGCACCAGGCTCTCCACCCCAAAGTATATTATTTTGTTGCTCTGCCTGTTCATAAATAAAATCTGATGTTGTTTTTAATGTTAAACTCTTCCATTCATTTTCAGAAAGTCTATCAATAAACCTCATTCTTTTCCTTAATATTCTAGGTTTCAATACCTCGTTGTAAGCTACCACCCATCTTTCTAAAAGCTCTTTTTTATTTTTCAATACTCTTTTTGATCTTGTTTTTAAAATAAAGTTAAGATCTTCAAGCTCAGACATTACGTTGCTTACAGAACCTAATGACACATCTGCTTTTTGAGCTATCTCTCTGTAGGAATCCTGTAAGTTTATAGGTTCGTTTAATAGATGGAAAATGGTTTTTATACCTGCTTCTTGAAAAGCACGAGATTGATTAGTGTGGTGTTTAAAGGTTCTTTTCCGGCCCTCCACAAAAATCATTAAATCGCCGTTACTTATGAAAGCATTCCCAGCTGCATCGATATAGTTAATTCCTCTTTCCTTTAGTTGACTTGCTCCTGCTTTTGAGATATAATCTGCAATAAATATTACTGGCCTATTACTCATGCTTCTCAATTCTTCTAACTTTGATAATACAAGTCCTTGATTGGAGGTTCTCATAGTTGATTTAGCTTCTACTATGAACTGAATATCCTTTATATTTAATATCGCATTATATTGCCCCCTATTCGTTTCAATATCTATTGGAACATCGATGACGTTCTCTAGGTTCGCGACTGCTTCATAAACAAAATCATTATTGTGATACATGGCCATGTGTGTTCATTTATTTTGTGTGTTCAGTGACAATGAACAAGTAAATATAATGAACAATCAATTAATAACCAAGCTTTCTAAGTATTGTATAAATTTCAAAGCAGAACTAAAAAAACAGAAATATAAGATTGGTACCATACCAATCGAAATTCTAGACACAAAACAAACCGAACTATTCAGTAGCTTGGATAAAAATGCCTTAGTTTAGATTAAAGCTTATTTTAAAACAGAAAACATCTTTATCTATAAATCCCAGCACCAACCCAATTTTTAACCATTAATATTGATAATATTCTAAATAATAAATTAACAACTCTAATAAAATTTATCTCTACCCCCGCGCTCATCAAAAATCTCCGGTTTATGGGCACCGGAGCGGCCCTTTCTGGCCTTTAGACCATCTCACAAACCGTCTCGAACAATTGTTTGTCCAAACGTTCCTGTCGTGAAAAGCTTCTTCTGAGGCTACCGTGCAATACAGCATTAAAGGCATTATAGCCCAACCAGAGGTTGGGAGTCGTACCCAATAACACGGCTTCACGATCTAGGACCTCGATGACCTCACGGGCCCTTTTGGAGGGATCGTCATTGGTATCACTGCACTCATAACGGAAGAGTTTGGTCCGATCCAGCACCTCTTTCACAAAGGCCTTGGTATCCAATAGCTCCACGGTCATCAATTGATGGAACCTATCGGAGATGGTGTAGAACTCATTGTCCATAAACTTACGGAACAATCCTTCCAGCTCGGGCATGATCAAGTTCACACAACGCTTGTGGTGCTTGATGGAAAAACCGATCTCCGTTTGGGCCACATGCAGTCCATTGGAGCACACCTTGCGATAGCATCCAAAATGTCCCGATGTGCGTTCGCTCCCATCATAGGAATTGGTAAAGCGCAGCATGGGCAGTATGGTATCCTCCCGCTGTCCCACGGAAAACTGGGAACTGTCGGTAAGGATAAAGTCCATACTGAAACTACGATCGGCCCGGTTGATAGTCTGCCTACGGTAGGCCAGTCCCGTTTTGATGACCCGCTCCTCGGCTTTCCCAAAAAACAGTTCATTGGGGATATGCCCGTAGCGCTTGGATACCACGTTCACGATCTTCTCATTGCTCACAATGGCCCGCTCCATCCCCTTTCTGTTGGGCATTCCCGTCAATGCTTCCAAAGGTCTTAGCTGTACTGGCACAAAGACCTCATCCTGTTGTAATCTGTTCAAATACATAATCAATGATTTAAGGTTAAACAATATGTGCCGGATGCACCAAACGGAAGACAGGCTGTGGAGCGGCAAGGAAACGGAATAAATGTCCCCTCCCCTACAAGCAGAAACCAACGGAACCGTTTTATGCCGTCCCTTGTCCGGCAACAGGCTGCGACGTTTAGCTTTGGCCACCTATTGATGGAACCCTTATTTCCAAAGCTTGCCCAAGTAGTTTTGGATTTCATGAAAGTTTGTATTATTGCAGCCCGAAATAACAGTGACAACACCAAACCAAATTCCCTACCCTTGAAACGAAGCAAAGACCACCTTCCGTTTTATGTAATTACCGGAGGCCCTGGCGTGGGCAAGACCACCCTTTTGGAGGAACTACGTCAACGCGGCTTTAAGGTCGTGCCCGAAACGGCCCGCCAATTGATCAAGGCGCAACAGGCCATCGACGGGGAGGCCCTGCCCTGGAAAAATAGAAAACGGTATATGGAGCTGATGTTCGAGGGTTGCAAAGCCCAATTTGAAAAGACCCTCCATGACGTCAGGACCGATCAGCCCGTATTTTTCGACCGCGGCTTTTTGGACGCCCTCTGCTATGCCGCTTTGGAAGGCCTTCCCATTGACCAGGAAATGAAAAGCTTGGCCGAAACCCGCAGATACCATCCCCAGGTCTTTATCCTGCCCCCTTGGAAGGACATTTACCATACCGATGCCCAGCGGACACAGGACTGGAACGAATCGGTGTTCACCTACAACAAAATGATCCAGACCTATCGGGGCTACCAATATGACCTAATTGAGGTTCCCAGGGTTACTGTTCAGGAAAGAGCGGATTTTGTGTTGGAGTCGATCAATTCCAAGTGAACCATCGCCAGTAACCAATCCTTTCATCGAAGCATACCCCTTTTCTGGAAGGCAAGAGTCCACCGGTTCGAATCCGGTATTCTACACTAATGTTTACAAGGGCTTCAAGAGTTTATGACTTTTGAAGCTTTTTTCATCTGCACGCAATTTGCACGCAATTTTGGTTTCAAATAAAACTTGGTTTTTTTGATAAAAACTGGTCTGTTTTGATGTTTTTCACTCTTTGCAGTATATTTTGAAAAAGTATCACATCATCTATTACATTCTTTAACTTCTTCTTAGCTTTAAGAAGCTATGTCCCATAAAAGGTGAATTTACGAAACCACGAAAGAAACCGCAATTGAGACTCACTTTGGGAAAGTAGTAATTATTGGAGAACCGTTCCTTAAATCGCCCGTTGTGAAAGACTGGAGTGAAAAACCAGCAGATTCCTTTAAATTCTTCGGACCAAGAAGTCTTTTAAAAAACTTCAAAAAGAAGTTCAATTCTTAGGTGAGTACGAACGACTCCAACACTGTGTAAGGTTTAAAAATATTTGAGTAAGGTTTCTAAGAAATATTCCTTTAAAACCTATCCGAATCTGGCCAATATTCCTCGTCTAATTTAACCTCATACTTCTTGAAAAAGAAATGAATGTCTACCATAGGATTTTTGTCATTGTAAAAGAATGCTTCGGTTAATAGTGCAATAAGCTTTTCCTTCCGTTGCTTTTGGGACAATTTCTCTTTCCTTATCCATAGAAATAATCTTTTTAGAAGATTTTTCTACCTCAGGTTTTTCAACTAATATTCTTCCTTATTCTTTGGGATGTATAACAAATGCTCACCACTGTGGTTGTTCCCCCTTATACACACCTTTCCATTAAAAGGAAAGATTTCAACGGATTCGGCGAGTCCTTTACGATATAAAACATTGCTGTTTTTCATTTTCACGATAACTGTTAAAGAAAATATGATCTTAAAATAGCCTTAACGTCAACTTTTACCGTTTTTGTAGAACTAAACCAAAAAGCTTAAAAAAATCAATCTTAAACAAAAAGGTGAGTGTTCCGTTATTTTCCATAGTTGATATCATACTACTCCTCCAATATTTTTTTTAAATATTCAGAGACTTCTTCGCATTCAGGAACAAATATTTTGGTTGTAAAAGCCTCATTCTCATCTTTGTATTTTTTAAACATCCTTGAACCATTATTTTTTGAATGAGTTACATTGGCAATTCTATCGCAAAACTTTATGAATGAAGCATTTTTGGTCTCTCTGATTCCCTTATAGTATTTGTCATTGGCCCGCTCCTGCCTGGTCCGTCCCTTTTCATTTGTCAAGGCATAAGCAAGTTCAGCAATTGTTTCATTTGTCTCCCTCTTGACATCGTTGTAGGTCTCTCTTGCATCTTCAATAATATCGTGTACCCAACAAGCAGCCAATACATTTTCCCGTTCATCAAATTCTATCAAGTGTATAAATTTCAAAGCTGTTTCAAACACCATGTTTAAATGAAAATCATAATCATGCTCGCCATATTTTTGATTTACACTTTTATGTTTTCTGATAGCGTAGTCTTTTGTTCTTTCCAGTATATCCATAATTGTATGGTCTATTTTTGTCTATGGAGAATAATGGTCACCTTCTCAAGGAATTCAAAATTTGATTTAAGAAAAGAGAAAAACCAGATAGTCATTACATTAAAACTTGAGTAAATATCCTGATTCTTTTTCACTTTTTGCTTCCCAAAACCAATGGGAATATCATTCATATCATTCTCCAACTGCTAGTGGATGGAGGCATAGATGTTCTTTCAATCAGGTTTTCATGTTTTGAACCATAGGAGTATATTCATAAATTTCATTAAAAAAGGAATCTCCACAAAAAATCTACCTGGAATATTCTCCTTTCGCATAAGAAGCCAATATGGATGCATTTGGTGTTTTACAATTATTCGGGAAATCGGAGAAATAGATACATTTCGGAATACCTTTTTCAAAGGTGATCCTAACAGTTCCTGGACTGTTGGTTTTGAACCCGTTGTATCTGTAATTTGCGACCAGCTCTGTGGGTCTTCCTCTGGCATTTGTATATTTTTTTACACCGGATACACTGTTTGGAACGTAACGATTGAATGCCCAAGTTTTTGCCTGGTCGTCCACTAGGTCGTCTATCAATCTTTCAAAGTCTTGGTCACCACTTGGCCCTCCTGAATTTTTCATTTTTTCATATTTGCTGCGCTCCTTCATTCGAATTGCCGGCCGGTCCAGTGCAAACAATCGCAAATTCTCTTCAAGGCGCTCAATAGAGGGACTGGAACAGGGATTAAGATTGAAGATCATGGTCATATCCGTTGCCAGACCTTTGGCTTTATGGGCCATATCAACGGTGTTTCCCATGGCGTTGGGATCGGTCATAATCTCAATAGTAGTCTTTAGTGCATCGCTGTTCTGTATGTCACGAACGGTCAAATAAGCCCCGTAAAGTTGAGGACGTGCATAGATTCCTGTACCAACGGTTTCCCACTGCACGCATATCCTATCCGTCTCCACCCCGAAAACATCGGTTTTGACTCGTTCCTTAACGCAAACATCTTCCATAATCTCAACTTTATCATAGGGTAGTGCTTGAGGGCACTGCTTTCCAAAAGCCCTTAGATATTGACTGAATATGGATAGGAATTCCATGTCCTCCCTGGTCATTTCAATGTTTTCAAAATGCCCCCGAAAGACATAGTCAAAGAACTCTGCATAGTACAATCCTTCTGTATTCAGTTCCATGGAATCGCCGCTCTTTTTAATACTGATTGGATGTTGTTCAACTGGGTAATCAAAGGAACCAAGGAACATAACTATCATTATAAGGACTGAATTTTTTAAATACGTATTTTTCATCCGTTCAAATTTTCTATAGAAGTTTTTAAGGCTCAAAGCAGTACCTATATCTTATCAATTTTTATTAGGTAAAAGGAGTAATTATCCTTCGTGTTTCCCTTTGCCTCGGCCGTTATCATTGCTGATATTTTCTCAACAGGAATTTCCTTTTTAAACAACTTTCCAATTTTTTCCTCGTCTATATTCTCGAGGATTCCATCGGAACAGAGCATAAAGAAATCATTCTCTTGAAGATTTTCGATGGTTTTCACATCTACTTTGGATGGGTTCAGGCCATTGATCGCCCTCGTAATGATATGCCGTTTGGGATGGTTCCTTGCTTCCCGCGGCGTAATCTCTCCCATATCCAACATTGCCTCCACAACTGAATGGTCCTTGGTGCGGTAGAGCACTTCTCCATCACGTATATGGTATATCCTGCTATCACCTAACCAAGCTATCTGCACTTTTCCAACTTGGCCTGATATATACAAAAGACTCAATGTACTTGCCATGCCCTTTGATTCCGGAAAGTTTCTTAAATGTTCACGGAAGGTATTTTCCACAAATTCTAGGGCTTTCGACCAATAGGCTGGATCTTGCACTCCCCTGGAAGGGTTATCTTTGATAAAGGAAGCCATTTCGTTACATACCAGACGGGATGCCAATTCACCTTTGGCCTGGCCACCGACACCGTCACATACCATGAACAGACGGGAATCCTTGGTTGGAATTGCAGGGTATATGGTATCCTCATTTGATTCCCTACTGCCTATTTCATTGCAACGGACCGGTAGTTGAATTTCCATTTTCTTCAATATTTTTTAACAACCCAATCACAGGCTTTTTTATACCCCTTTTCACAAGATCGTTGAAACCAGGTTTTTGCCAGATAGGTGTTTTTTCCGGTTCCAAGGCCACTATAGTAACAAGAGGCCAGGTTATACATTCCGACTCGATCACCATTTTTGGCAGACTTTTGATATAGTTCAAAAGCCCGTTTCATGTTTTTAGACCCTCCGAGGCCACTGTCGTACATATAGCCGAGATAACTTTGCGCATTGGCATGATTTCGATCGGCCGCCTTTTGGAACCATTTTTTGGCAGCGTAATAATATTTGCCATTGTAATACATCACCGCCACCCTGTATTGGCTGTGCAAGTCCCCATTTTCTGCGGCTTTCAAATACCACGGGGTAGCATTTCCTTTTTTGTCCTTGCCCAACTTGAGGTCGTAATACAGGTCAGCCAATTTTATTTGGGCTTCGAGATGGCCTTTAGTAGCTACATTGAGATACCTTCTTTCGGCTTCCAAATAGTCTACAGGCCCAGCCAAACCCTTTTCAGCCATAGTGCCCAACATGAAGTCTGCAGCTAAAATATCTTGGGCCGCTGATTTGGTAAAAAAATCTTTGGCCTTTTCGTAATCCTTGTTTATTCCTTTTCCTTCATAATATAATCTGCCTAAAGCGTAAAGAGCTGAACCTTGATTTTGACCAGCAGCAAGCTCATAATATTTTATTGCCTTGGGCAGATCTACGGTTCCATCCGCTTCCCCATATTCAAGGATTTTGGCCATCATGTATTGTGAGTTGGCATACCCTTTGTCAGCGGCTTTTTGGTACCAACCTTTTGCAATTTTTATGTCTTTTGCAATACCCCGTCCATAATAGTGTAGAAGACCCATATTGTGCATTCCGAACGTATTTCCCTTATCGGCCGCCAATTGGAACCATTTCTTGGCCTCTCGATAATTCTTATCGGTGAAATATAAAGTGCCCAATTCATTTTGAGCTCCCAAATGTCCTTTATCTGCCGCTTTGGTCAACCATTGTATTGCCTTTATGCGGTCCGTTTTAGCCAATACTCCATTTTTATAGAAAATGCCCAGATTAAATTGGGAAATAATATCCTCGTTCTCAGCAGCGATTGTAAATAGTTCCAAAGCCTTCACAGTATCTTTGGCCACATACTGACCAAACCTGTACATATTTGCCATGCCCCGATATCCAGAATACCTGCCGATGGACGCGCATTTTTCATACCCCTCGAACGCTTCCTTATAATTTTTTTCAGACGTATTGAGGATTGCTAGGTTTTCGATTGCAGCTGGATGGCCCTTACTAGAAGCTTTTTCATAATACAGTTTTGCCTTACTCGCGTCCTTTTCCATAACAAAACCAAAAAAGTGCATTAACCCCCTTAGATTTAGAGCCTCTGGGTTGCCATCATCGCTTAAGGTCACAATGCTGTTCTTTGCCTTTCCATAGAATTTTTTGGCCTCGACCGTGTCCATATCCACACCGAGTTCGTTCTGATAGGCCCATCCATGATTAAAGTTCGCCAGGTCATATCCTGCATCAATGGCCATATCCGCATATTCAAAGCCCTTTTCGTAATCGACCTCTGTCCCGTACCCATTTTGATTGAATCTGGAAAGGAAATAAAAGGCTTCTCCGGACCCATAGTCGGAGGCCTTAATAAAGATGTCATAGGCCTCTTTGAATTTGCCTTCTTTATAAAGGTTCCACCCATCTGCCAAAAGCGTATTTATCTTGTTGGAGCGATAAAAAGCGTAGCCCCCGAAGCCCAGTCCCAAAACCAAAAAGAATGTTATCAGGGCAGGCCAGACCTTTTTCCTTTTACCTTTGTCCTTGGATATATTTGAAGGAATAAAAATGGTGCCCTCGCCATCATCGATTCCGTTCACCGCACGTACGAAGCCAGAGACAGAGGAAAATCTATCTATGGCATTTTTCTCAAGACTGGTTCGTAAAATGGCTTTATATTTTTCTGGTACTTCTGAGTAATCCGGTTCTTCACCAATGATACTATCCCTGGTCAGTTCATAGTCCTTACTGCCATGACCAAAAGGTAGTTTACCCGTCAACATCTTGTAAAACATGATTCCCAAGGCCCAAACGTCCGTTCGTTCACCGATTTCACCATTCAATCCAAACTTCTTTTTGAAGAACTGCTCAGGGGCCATATAATGGGGTGTTCCTACCCCCTCGGTCATGGACTGTTGGATGGTTTTTTCGGATAGGACATCTTGACTGATACCAAAATCCGTTATTTTGGAAACTCTATTTCCGCCTCTATCCTTGCCGAAAAGAACGTTGCCAGGCTTTAAATCCCTATGAATGATACCCTGTCCATGAAGATAATCCACGGCTTGGGCGACTTCCAAAATGATTTTTTCGGAATCCTCTAGGGACAGGCCTTTTTGTATGGCCTGGGCTAAGGTGCCCTCCCCAGCATATTCCATAATAAGAACTGGATAGCTGGCATTTCTTCCCATGGCATCTTTGTGGACAATGTACTCGAGATCATAATAAGTGATCAGATGCGTATGAGAAAGCCCATCAATTTTGGAGAACTCCTGTTCCAGACTGTACTTTTTCTGTCCCGTACTCCCTTGTGTACCCCTGGATACGGCTTCTTTGTAAATCTTTAGTGCCACATACCTGCCTTCGGTATTTAAATCACGTGCCTTGAAAACCTCGGCAAATCCACCTTCCGCGATTAGGTCTTTTTCAGGGTCCCACTCATAATGTGATAGTTTCATAGGTTTTTTGTTGTTTGTTCGGTCGTTTCCTAAATGTACTAAAAATCAATGTTGTTCTTGGATATGAGCCACCATTTTGCATGCCCCATCATGGCCTTGTCCACAAGCTTTGTTGAACCATACCTTTGCCTTGCCCAAGTCTTTCGGAATTTCCACCCCTTCATAGTAGAGGTTGCCCAATGTCACATTTGCATTGGTGTTTCCTATATCCGATGCTTGTTCAAATAGCGGAACGGCTTTCTGATTGTCTTTGGGCACTCCCTGGCCCTTGAGGTGCATGATTCCCAAATTGAATATCGCCGGGGCATATTTCTTTTTTGCCGATTTTTGAAAGTATGCAAAAGCCTTGGAATAGTCTACTTTGACATTTTTTCCAAAATAGTATGTACAACCCCTTTCATAAAGGGACTTTCCGCTTTTTGGAAAGAACCAAATCACCGCCAATATTACCATTAATATCCAAAGAGAAAAACCCCATAGCCAATCCGTAAATGGTATTTCGTAAGACGGCAGAGGATTCGGGAGACTACCGTTTTCTTGAAAGGATAAAAGTTGTTGGTTATCCAGTGGATAGTACGATCCAAACTTTCCTTTAATGCCCAAAACGTAGCCATCATCCTTTATGTAGACTCCCATAAAGAAGAATTGGGAAGTGGTCTTATATCCTAAATAAAGATCTTCCCCATTCGAACCCTTTATGTCAACATCCATAATTTTTTCTATGCGTTCGCTTTTTCCGAAAAGACCCCTGACCCTTTTGGCCATGGCTATGTTTGGAACGAGGGCCATTAAGAATACTATCAAAACAAATTTTTTCATTATTTCAGTTTTGATGGTTATAATTAGAGTTTGATCTACTTACTTTTTTGAAAGCCCATTTCCTGGCTTCTTCACCAAACCGGGTATGCTCTCCGAGCAAGTCCCTAAAACTGTGCGATTCGAAAAATGCACAACCAGCACAAAACGATACCTCGCTTTCCGAATCATAGAGACCTTTAACGTAGACTTTCTCCAAATTGGTCAATTTGATAACTTTTTGTTCTTCCAATGCCTCACATAGCACTACCGCCAAATATCTTTTTCCGGTATCATTCGAGAAAAGCAGCTCACGGATCTTTTCATGTTCCGATCTTTTTATGGCCAACTCCATTTCCAAAACCAACTTTGTTGGTCTGCCGAAAAAAGAGCAGTGAAATCCTATGACTGACCGTTGTTCTTGTGCATTTTGGGAGTATCCATGTTTCATCCCTGATATTAGGAACCAGAATAGGAAGGAAATAATCAATAAAAGTGGGGGTAATTTAAAGCTTATGTAATTTAAGGTCTTCATCTTCTGTTTGGTTCATGTTTACATACATGTATAACCATAAAATGAAAATATCATCTTTTTTTTACGACTTCTATTCTTTTATCCGTTCAAAGGGTGAGCTGCATTTTCTGAAAATTCCCAAATAATCAAGGCTTATAGGAATGACTTCTTCGCCGTCGGTATTGACCGCGCCCCATTTTTTTTCAAATTTGACCGGGGCCAAACCGTAGGAAAACCTTTTGGCTTCCCAGTACCTTAAAGGAACTACCTCGTCCCCATAACTATTTATAAAGCCTCCAAGGGAATTTACAACGAAAGCAAACCCGTCTTTAAAACCATGAGTCATAGAAAACTTGAATGGTATGACCTCGATTCCATCTCTATTGATGAAACCATATTTGTTACTGAATTGAACCGCTGCCAGGCCTTCAGAAAAAGCTTGGGGTTCATTGAGCACATAATGGAATGGGGGTTCCTCATTATATTTAAATTCAGTAATGGGATTTCCTTGGGCATCAAGATATCCCCAATATTTATCTTTCGCCACGGCAACCCTGCCCTCAGAAAATATACTGGCATGCTCATATTTGCCAGGAATTGTTTCATTGCCCCTCTTGTCTATAAAACCATAACCGTTTCCAAATTCTACACGGGCCAAACCTTCTGAAAATTCCGAGGCATCGGTATACTTTAAAGAAATGATCTCGTTACCTATTTTGTCGATGTAGCCCCATTTCCCATTTAATTCGACTTCGGCCAAACCTTCTTGAAATTCGTAGGTAGTGCTATACTTTGGGGGTATGACCATTTCGCCAAGTTTATTGATGTATCCCCATTTTCCATTTGTTTTGACCGCGGCCAGACCTTCTGAAAACCCATAAATTTCTTCAAATTTATTTACGTCGATTTCTTCTCCATCTGTATTTGCTATGAAGGACTTCTCTTCTAGTTTTAACTTGACAAAACCATCATTAAAAAAATTATAGGAACCATCTATGTCAAAAATGGGAGGAATCACGAATTCTCCCACAGTATTTATGAAGCCGCATTTTTCTCCAAGCACTACCTTCGCTAAGCCTTCATAAAAACCAAAGGCCCTATCAAATTGGAGCGGTATTTCAAAATCGCACGCTTTATTGATATATCCCCATTTTCCGCGAACGAGAGCCGGGGCAAGGATTTTGTCTCTTTTTTCCATTCCCATTTATCTTTCTTCGTAAACTACTGTTTTTATGGGTTCCCTTGTTATAAAAAGGCGTGCCAATCTGTTCGTGGTAATATCAACGGTAACTAAGGGCGTCGCATCTTTTGCATCTTCATCCAAAGCATAAATTTGACTGTCCTGGACCAGGTAATAGTAATATCGTCCAGCTTCTTCCACACGGTATACCATTGCCTTTTCCAAATCCAGATCGGCTTGGATTATAAGTTCCAACTGCCGTTCTTCTTTATTGAAAAAATATGTTTGTTCTCCACTATTGTCATTATCAAACCTAACCAACAATTCCGATAGGACAGTTGAAGCATTTTGGACGCCAACAATGTTCACGGTTACCTCTTCTTGGGATGGAACTGATTTAATGGGTCTATTGAAAAGTGTATTCACCCCCTTGTTGTTGCGCTTTGCATCAACCTTTATCAACGGTAACCTCCGTTTTGTTTTTTCCAGATCATAGTAGTCGTTTTTATACTTAAGAAAATAGCCAGATTCCTTGTTCTTTAAAATCCTAAGGGACAGGGCTTCCAATTTCCCCATCAATGGACGACCGTACAATTTGAAAACACCGTCATGAAAAGTATAGGAAAGGGACCTAGAGGATTGATATTTTCTTACCGCTCTGCTTGGAAGGGTTTTGTAACCACCAATAGCCAATTGTACCTCGCTCTCTGTGTTGGGATTTTGAACACTGTCGTGTTTTTGTAAACCATCGGTATTCTCTCGATTGACCAGATTGTCATTATCCTGCACTCTATCAATATCTGGGTTATCTAGCTTGTTTTCTTCGACCAGTTTTCCCTCATCCAGATCAAAAATGGAATCGGTCTTCATTGTGGATGTTGTATCCACGTCCACCACGGTGGGTTCGGTGTTTGATGTTGAAGGGCCGTACTGATTGAACAGTAAAATGGCCCCACCGATTATCAAACAGGCTGCTATTGCCCCACTATAAATGAAAAGTCTTCGATATCTTCCGTTTGGTCGGTCTGAAGTTGGAGTTTCTTGGTTTTCTTGATACTCTTTATAGTACTTTCGTAAGCGGTTCTTTAATTCTGCCTTTTCTTTCTTGGTTATTCCCTCATATATTTTTTCATAGACCCTTACCTCTTTGGCAAAATCGGGATTGTGGTGCATTAATTCCTCTACCTCATCTTTTTCCGATGGGGCCAGTGTACCTCGAAGGTACTTGTCTATCAATGCTATGTACTTTAAATCCTCTATCATTTTACTGTTCTAAAGCGATTATGTCCTCGTACGAAATGCTGGACCTTAGCTTTTTGAGACATCTTAATTTTTGCTGGCTTGCCGACCGGGCGCTTGAGTAGTTGAACCTTTCGGCGATATCCTCCATGCGCATGCCCAAAAAAATAGCGGTTTCCAGAAGGGATTTGCACGGTTCCCCCAAGCGTGACATGGCCCTGCCCAAATAATCCTTTAATCTGGGCCCTCGGTGGGTAACCTCATATATCAGTTCTTCTTCAAACTTGCTTTCAAAACCATTGGCTTCCCTAGGTTGCTCGTGGCGCTTTCTTCGGTTGAGTTGGTTAAGCCACTGTCTTTTGGAAATTTCAAACAGGTATGTGCTTATTTTACTTCTTTGCTCGTATTTTCCCGATATGACATTCTTGTAAAAGACGATTATCGCTTCTTGGAACACATCGAGCGCATCTTCCTCGTTCCCATTGTTTCTGCAAATCCAGCTTTTTACCATCCCCAAATGGGCATATAACTGCCCAAGGCATTCCTCGTTACCTGATTTTAGCTGGCTTAAAAGTTCTTGGTCAGTCATTTGGTCAAAAGGCTTTCTTAAAAACTTATTTCAAGCAGGTCTTCTATGGGCACATTGAACCTATACCCCTCTATAAGTACTTGTGCCTCCCCCAAAATAACAAAATTCACTTTTTGATCGGTCAGCCAAGAGAATTTCATTTGTTTCAACAAGTCCAGATTGTTCAAGGTAACCTGTAAAGGAATTATTTGTGACCCCATGGGTTTCTGATCATATGGTTCTTCCAACGTCCAATGTGCTACGGATTCTTTAGCCTTATCTAGATAAAAGCCCAGCTCCAAACTATCGATTTGATATGCAATGGGCATTTGGTTGATGGCCTCCATTTCGAGTCTGAGTTGCGTTTTTCTTAAAGAAGGTAGCTTGTCACTGGATATGGAGCGTAACTTAAAATTTTTACCATAGTCCAAGTTTTGCTCAATCTGGGTCAGAATAGCTTCTTTGGTATTAAGATGAATTTGGTCATCCAATCCTATACTGAAAGAGTTCAACATAAAGCTGACCTTTCCGTTTCCCTTGAGCTCAAAAGTCGAAGAGTCCGAGGTAAGCAGTTCGGGATAAAATGTGCTTAACCTTTTTAGGCTTATTTTGCAGCTTACAGGGATTCCTATGGTATCATTTGCATTTAGCGCAATCTGTTCCTTTAGGAATCCATTGCCCACCAACGAGTCCCTATAGTAGATTTCCATACTGGATTGGCGCAATTTTGTCCTGACATTGTTTGGGTTGTAAACAATGTAGTCCATCCCTACCATAAGGGTGTCATTTTTGGAATTCAAAATGGCAATGTTGTCGATGGCCACGAATTCCGGTCTCTTGGCACATGAGATAATGACAGAAAGGACGGCAAACAGGACTGTTGCCTTTATTTCGGTTGTTATTTTCATAGGGCATCCTTCTTTTTAAGTGATACGAAAATCAGCAGGTAAAAAAGCATGCTGAGAATGGCGATGGCCAGAAGGTTCCTATCAAACCCATCAAAGAGACTTCCTATCAATTTTCCTTGGTCCACCAGTTTTTCATTATAAAGGTCCAATATTCGAAGGGCTGAGGAAGGGGCATCCCGTACCCCGTTGGCAGGAGGGGGCAGTGCCACTGTAGCAATTACGGATTGTGTGGTATCGACAGTGCCTTCCAAATTCGGGGATGCCCCGTCCTGTACCCGTGCCAATCCCTCGGTGCCCCATCTTCCCAAAGTGAAAAAGCTCAACAGTTCCACAAGGATATTGTTTATTTTGGTCATTACCCCTGCCAACATAATCTGTGGCATCAATGCAATGGGCACCACTGTCATCACCTTTTCAGTATTGTTGAAGGTCGCTGAGAGCCAAAGCCCTATGAGTGACGCCGAAACGGAGATATAGAACATGAATGCCGCGCTTCCCCAAAACGAGCGAAGGAATATCTCTTCAAAGTCGGGGTGGGAGTTCCACTTAAAGTTAACATACACAATGCCCACAAAAATTAGGGTCTGAATCAGTGCGATGAGCGCAAGAACCGCCCATTTGGAAAGAATATATGTATTGATGGCCAAATTGAACATGCGCTCCCTTTTGTAAATGGGAAGTTCCCCGACAATTTCCTTGGCGGCATTACTGACTCCGAACCAAATCCCTGAAATGGCCATCAAGAAAAGAACCCCTATCTGGAACTTGTCAAAGACCAAACAAACAAGCCCACCTATAATAACAGGTTGTGCCAAGAGAAGTCCGAGGTTCCCCCTGTCGTTGACCTTGATTCTGAAATACCTGGAAATCAACCAAAACAATTGCAGCCAATGGGAGTCTTTCCGCTCTTTTTTGATTTCCTGGTTAATCGTCCTAGGCACACTTTGCTTGGGCGGTTTTTGATAAAACTTACCAACCACCTCGAAATCGCTCATTTTGCTGTAAACCTCTACAATATTGCCCACTTCAAAATGGGCTGTCAATAAATCCGCTGATCCTTTAAAGACCAAATGCCCCTGTACTCCCAGAAATATGACCTCATCCACATAACTGAGGTCTTCTGGTTTGTGGGTGACCATGACTATAGTAGTCCCATTGTGTGCCAATTCTTTTAAGCTGGTCAAGAAACCCTCTATAGTTTCAGGATCCAGTGGAGAGGTGGGTTCATCCAAAAAGAGGATGGTAGGTTCGGTCAAAAGTTCCACGGCAATGGAGACACGCTTGCGTTGACCGCCAGATAGACTACCTACTTTTATAGTCCGAATATCTTTCTCTTTGTCTTGGTCCAGATTTAGATCGGAGATGACCTTGTCTATTCTTTCATTGATTTCTTCATTGGTCGTATCATCCGGTAAACGCAATTTGGCGGCATAGAACAAGGTCTTGTAAACGGTCAGTTCCCTATGGACAATATCATCCTGTGGTACGTATCCTATCTTTTTTTTGATTAAGCCAAAATTTTCTGCCAGCGAAAGTCCATGAATCAGTACTTCCCCAGAAGTGGCGGGATTCTCCCCATTGAGACATTTTAATAAAGTTGATTTTCCGCAACCTGAGGGACCCATCAATGCCACGAACTTGGATTGATGGATATCCAGTGACATATCTTGGAGTCCGATTTTGTTGTTCGGGTATTTTTTTTGGATGGCACGGGCCATAATGGCACTTTTGATTTTTCTTAGGTCTCTGGGACCATTACCAAGTGTTATGCTGTAAAAGGATATGGTGATAGTATCACTGTCGTTCAGCTTTGTCTTGGTCTTTACTTCTTTTCCGTTTAGATAGGTCTTATTGGTGGATCCTAGGTCCTCAACCCAAAAACTTCCCTGGGAATATGACAGCAGGGCATGTTCACGGGTCACCGTAGGGTCTTCCAAAACAAGGTCATTACTTTTTTGGCGTCCAACTTTTAAAACCCCTTTCGCCATTATTTTTTGTTTGAAATCGGATGGACCTTGTCTTTCAATTTCTTCTTGTTCCTTTTTTTGGGTAGGTTTTTCAGTGGAAAGGTAAAAGGTTAAAGAAGCGATATTGACCATATCCCCTGGTTTCAAACTTGACCAAACATTGGGCTGCAAGCGTTTTTCGTTCACCTTGGTACCATTGGCACTCTCCAAGTCGATGATAAAGACCCCTTCTGATCTTCTTTCAATTTGGGCATGCTCCCGGGAGACCCTTCCACCGTCCACTTCAATCTCCGCACCGTGTCCATTTCTTCCAATGGTCAGCTTTTTCCCCGGCTCAAGGGGTATCGACCGCGTATTGTAAATTAAATACATCTCTTTTATCTATTGTTGTCTATGTAGGAGTGTATGCAGTTCTTTCTATGTTCTGCAAAGGGGTGTGTCGAAGTAAGCTTTCTTAGCAAATCCTGTTTTTCATATCGCTCCAATTTTTTGAAGAAATCCGCAAACCGGTTCACATCGTAACCTGCGGCCTTGGCAAGCTCAAAGCCGACTTTGTCGGCCTCATATTCGTCAATTTGATCAAAGGGCGGGGCCAGTGTTTTGTTGATTTTACTAGCTATTTCCGCAAAACCTTCCATTCGGGTCATATCCCCTAGATCAGTGGAGAGTGTGAGCTTGGTCACTTTACGCTGGGTGTGCAATCGGTCCTCATGGGCAACCTCATGACCAATGATGAAGGCCAGTTCGTCATAGGAATCCACAAAGTCCAATAGTCCGGTAGTGATATAGAGATAGCCACCAAGAGTGGCGAAAGCATTGATTTCATCCGATTTAAGTATGCTCAATTTGTAGTTTATCCCTTTACGGGAAACGTTCTTTGAGATTTTTTGTAGGATTTCCTCGACCTTTTCCTTGGCAAAATGGGTGTTGTCCAATTGGCCCAACAAGACGTATCGGCTGTAAATTTCCCTGCCGATGGAGCTTTTGGAATTACTGCTGATATAGAGTGCAAAATCAAGCCAATTGTTCTCCGCCTGTTTCAATAGAAAGGCGGGGCCATCAAATGCATGGCCACAGTTGTTCAACAAGGCTGCATCTTCAACTTTGGAGGTGTAGACGGCTATGGCCTCGTCAAGTTTATCCAAGGGCAGTTCCTGTGCACCGGACCATTTAAAAAGGAGAATGACTAGAAGAGTGGAAAAGGTTGGTTTCATCTTGTTTTTATGGTATATAACCAAATGTAGCAAATGTCATCTTTTAAGTGGAAAATTTCCCTATAAATCTTTGCTACAGACACTTGACAACCACTGCTTGGTCACTTTGGATTCCTCCTCCGAAGGTCTTCTGTTGCCTTTGCCCAAGCACTGTACCAATATGCGGAACTTTGGACTTATCTCGATTGTAATGGCCCTGTTTCCATTCTTTTTCAGGGAGAAAATTGCCGAAGTGCCCGAGGCGCACCTTCCTGCATAGGTTCCCACACAATGGCGCATAATCCGTCCTTCTTCATACAATTGTTTGCCGTTGGTCAGTTCCACAAAATCCCATATATTGTCCTTCCCGTCCGTAAAGGTCCAATCCCAATAATGCCCCTCCCATTGGTATCCTACCCATGAGGGCAAGTATCGGGAGGCCAAATATTCCTCGCTGGCCGCGAGCACGTTGTTCACCGTCCTCCCTTTCCATGTAAATTCCGCTTCATTACCATTACGAGTCGCTTCAGTATATCGATGAAGAGCCCAATCAATTATTAGGTTGCTTTCCTCGTCGCTTATTGACTCTCGGTTCCTAATCAACCATACCACCGTGTTTTTCCAAAATCTGCGATAAGCCTCATCGGACGTCCGTTCCGTCGGGTCAATCACCAGTGAACGACTGTACATAATGCGCATGAAGTCCTGTTGGTTCCCTCCCAACCTTCGTATTTCTGCATAGAGACATGATTCCATGGGGTAATCGGTGTTGGGTGCGTCTTTAAGAAAGTGCTGGAATTTATTGGAAATATTCCATCCAAAGTATTCTGACGCGTTCTTAAGACTTCCACCTTGTCCAATAATCAAGTGCCAGCATATCCACTTGAAGGGAATGTAATTTCTTTCAAAGCCACCATTGGTATTTGGGAACCATTGTTTATTGAGAAAACTGGGTACATCGTATGCTGTGAAAAGGTGATCAAGGATGTGTTTTCCGCTTTCCGGTGTCCAAGATTCGGGACCTCTCAACCAAAAAGGGGACAACAAACTGCACCACTTTGCAATAAACTCCCCATGTTCTTGGCCTACCGCCTTTCTGATTATTTCAATATTTGATAGATCACCAATCGCTTTTCGTAGGCATTCCACGGTCTTGTCCATAGTGTCTGGTAGATTATTCAAATCCTTAAAATAGGAGTGCAGTCTTTCCTCGATTTGGTTTCCCGGCACCAAGGTCTTTTGAAGTTTTTGTAGACTTGAATCCCAAGGCAGCTTATCGCCGACATTTAACTTCTGAACCGTCCTTTCCCGGCTGATGACCTTCTCGTACACCCTTTGATAATTGTATTCGCAGATATCCTCTTGGCTTCCCATTCCAATGTCGCTATAATAGCAATCAACACAACAGTGGAAACCGGGAATATAACCATTCAAAGCGGCCAAAGGGTCCCTTAGGTTGTTCCAGTACATATCATGGACATGGCCTCCAGATTTGTCTAAATGGTATTGTTCCAGTTCTTCCTCCAAAGAAGTCTGGGAATTCTTCAATCCATAAAATCGTTGCCAACGCCAGTTGTGGGGTTTTTTGTAAAACTTACGGCCCATTTTAGAATGCTTTTGATTAACCTCTAGTAGTATATAACTAAATTAATGTAATGTCATCATTAAAGTTTGTTTGGAAGCAGATTGAACGAAATTTATTGGTTTGACAGTATTCTTAATGGTATTTTAAATCCAGTGTTTAAAGGGATGATTTATTTTGTTTATTTTCATTGATTTACACGTTTTTATTGATATTCGTGAGTATCATAAAATAGATCGAATTTTAGAATGGTTTTTTCCAAAAAATGTTTGGCTTTCTGTTTGATGTATTAAAAAAGGAAACTTCCGAACACCAAAATCTACCTTTTTTAAAGCACCCGTATTCAAATTCCCACTAGTCTTATTGTTGATAACTGGTCGATGGGCAAGACCTTGGGGACTACAGAAACCATAATTCCCGCTTGGAAGATGGCGGTAAGGTCGAAGGATATCACGGACAGGCTTATTTTCCATTCCGATAGGGGCTCGCAATATTCCAATTACGAGTTTACCGATATCCTAAAAGAACATAATGGTACAGTGGTACAGTCAATGAGCAGAAAAGGGATTGCTGGGACAATGCAGTGGCGGAATCTTTCTTTAAGAGCTTGAAGGTCGAATGGGTGTACCATCAAAATTATGGCTTCAGGTCCGAAGCGGAACTATCGATACTCCAGTGGATAGAGATCTGGTACAATAGAAGGAGGATACACTCGACATTGGACTATAAAACCATAGAGGAATTTGAAAACGAAATGTATAACCAAAAATCAGCGGCATGACTCTTATCTGTTGTCCACTTTTTTGTTGCAAGTCCATTTTCTTTATAAGCTGTAAAATGGATAAAAAATTAAGCTCGTCCTTTTCGTTCAGCTCATTAATTATATCGACCCCTCTGGTCTTTTCTTTTAAGAGTTGATATTTAGCTTACTAAATGATGAAGTGCCTTTGAATGCTCTTTTTAATTTCTCATTTTTATTATCCCAAAATTCCTTTTTTATAGATTGACCTAGGCTTATGGAAGTTGTTTTTCGAAAATGAGTTAATCGTAAAATAATAGCATCTTTTTTCTTCCTATGCGTATCTAAAGAAAGTTTTATATTGGTATTCATCCTAATCAAAGGTAAAAAAATTTGCACGCAAATAGCTGATTTTATTTGAACTTAAATGAACTCAAAATCAAGTAACATACTGATAAACAAATTTATATGAATTTATTTGGACTGATTTGGTATGGTAATCCTCTTGCTGGCAGGCAGCAACTGTTCGGCAACACAATTTTCCCAACCTCCATCGCGTGAGGGATTGCAGTGAAAAGCCCTGAATCCTTGCCATCAGGCCTTGCAACGGAAAGCCCGGTCCCTAGGGACACGCCCAAGAAACAACTAAAGTATTATGGCCCGCTGTCAGGGTTAGGCCTAATAAGCATTGATATTCAATGCCCTACCACCCCTTGTTTTATTTTGTCCTTAACCGCTCCATAAAGAACATCGGGGTAATGCCCACCCGGGATTTAAAGGCCTTGATAAAGGTGCGTTCACTATTGAAGCCCGCTTCCCCGGCAAGGGAACGATTGCTATAACGGGCCAGCTTTTGATCTATTTTCATTTGTTCAATGATATGGTCCACCCTAAGATCATTGATGTATTCTGTTACCCGTTTTCCCTTATAGTGGGTAATGATCTGGGACAGGTACTTTCCGTTCACTTCGACCAGGACCGCCAGTTTACCCGCGGACATTTTGGGGTCGAGAAAATCCCGACGGACTTCAAAACGTTCCAGACGGACCAATACGGCATCTATCTTCTCCCGGGATATATCCAAAGGATGTGATGGAACACTATGGATTTTTTCCGGCTTACGGGCAGGTGGGTTTTCCCCGGCAAGGATGGCCTCAAACCTTTTTTGGTACAGCTTTCGGGTACGTCGGTAGTGCCAAGCCAACCAAAGCATCAGGATGGACAATAGTACCACTACCCCAACACCGATGTTTTTCTGTCTCTCCCTGACGCTTAACATCCCGAGAATGTGTTGTTTTTCCCGTTGGATACTTTTTAGGTCATAACCATGCTTGACCCTATCATCCAGGTATTGGTGCTGTTCCCGTAAAAAATCAATGGCCGAAATATGCCTGTTCAGATAGGCCAACTGAAGATCAGGTCTATCTTGGGCTCCGTAGTATTCCGCTAGGTAACTAAAGGCTCCCAGCAGTTCAGCCTTGATATAGTTCCGCTCCATAAAGACCGTATCCACCTGCTTAAAATATCTCACCGCCCTTTCCCGTTGTCCCGATGCCCAATGGCAGCGTCCCAAGTAAAACCCGGTCAATACCTCATTGGCAAAATCGTTGCCCTTGTACCGTATCAACTGTAGACCGCTGTCCAGATACTTTATCGCCATGGGATAGTCGCCCTGAAGGGCATAATTGATGCCCTCGGACTGTACAAAATACCTGTCCAAGCTGTGAAATTCCAGCCGTTGCCCCTCTTCCATCCCCAAGGTATTGACCTTACGGCTCAGGCCATAATTTTCCATCTGCTGGTGACAACGCCCGAGGAGCAACAGGGAATTGAGGTAACCGGGCACACTGTGCTCCTTAAAATACCCTAGTCCCTTGTTGAGCAAAACGACCGCCTCATCATAATGCTCGGTGTAGTATTTGACCAGGGCGATATTGTACTGAAGCTTATGGTGCAGGTAGGCATCATCGATACGGGCCAGGTACTCATCGGCCAAGAGGTAATTCTCCAAGGCCCGTTTGTACTCTTTTTCGCTGTAGAACACAATTCCCTTGGTGAGATAAGTGGAGCCGATCAAGGCAGTGTCCATGACGGATTTGGCGGTGGAAACCATACTGTCCGCATACGCGAGCCTGGCCTTGCCAGAAGAACGGTGAAGGTAGTTTTTATAGCCTTGCACCCACTGGGTGGCATTGTTTTCTTTCTTGGCCTTCTCCAGATAGGCCTTCAGATAACTACCGCGGGCTATAGTATCCTTCCCTGAGCTTCTGATCCGTTCAAACAGCACATAATATTCCAGTCCCAATAGGGAATCGACCTGTCCCGTAGGATCTTGGGCCCATAGGGTGCCCATGCCCATGAGGAACAGGGAAACGATCAGTTTTCCAATCATCGGTTGCTGCATGGCAATAAAAATATACGGGGGAACCATCCTACTGCCATCCTTTTGGTACCTACTGCTCTTTACCAGTATGAAAAATGAAAGCGGGATTTCCCTAAGATACTATAAAACGTACGTTTTTACTTACATACTTGTTAAAAATCCACCATGACGATTTCAGGAAAACCATCTGCCCTTTTCGGGAAATCACCGAACAAGCCCTTGCACGGATACCCGAATCACCCCTAGTTTTACATCGAATTCAATCCTTAAGGCTTCCGTACCATCGGCGGTCAACAAGGTTCAGATTACCCGGGTGAGCATGGACCGATTCAAATATTGGTCAATTAAAATCCATTACAATGAAACATTCCATTTACACCTTTGCACTAGCCATGGCAACACTTGTGGCCTGCACGCCCGATACCCTTTATGACGACTATCCACTAGGGGATAGCCTCGCCTCACCATCAAAACAACAGTTGCCACTGCAACCAATGGCCCATGACACCGACCCCGTCATCGAAGATGAGGACTGGGACCTGTCGATCCCCAACGCAGTTGGGAACCCACAGGTTCTCATACGACAACGGACCAATCTCGATTTCGATTCCATTGCTCCCATGCCAGAGGCCGAACCCTTTAGCCTGGAAAACTGATGGAATCCCGTGACCGTGCACAACGAAAATGGCAGCTCCTTTGGCCCGTGACCCTAATGGCCATCAACCTCTGTGCCATTTGGATTGTCATTAAGCTGTTCGGTTACGATCAACTGGTGGATCATTTTAATCCGGAAGGTATCACAAGACGTGTTCATCCCGGAAAACCGGCCCTGCTCTTGTTCATCAGTGTGCTGTGCAACCTATTCCTAACGCTCAGCACATTGTTTTCAAAGCTCATGGATATCGGAGAACGCTGAACCTTTTGGGACGGTCAGATAGCCATGGAAAGCAACCGGTAGCGGGGCTGGTTATCCTTTTTATCAAGGAGAGCAAGCAAGTAAGTACGGTACATACCCAATTTGGCAGGCTGCACGCCCTGCTGTTTCTTGTCAAAAAAGGGCGGATCCAAATAGTAATTGAGCAAGTCGCCCGGATGCTTTATCCTGGCCGACTCCTTTTACTGCCCCAAGGGAGAAATTGGTTCCTCCAGCAATCCCTTTCCCCTATTGAAATGGGCATTGTTGGCCTTGATTCAAAACAGATTCATGTAGATACCTCCAGGGCATTGCCCATGAGCTTATTTAAGTATTGGGAGCGACAGCCCCGTACCTTGGACCTTAAAACCAAAGAACTGCATTGGTTGTTGAAACTCTTCGTAATCCTCAAGGCCAAGATCCATCCTACTACTCCCTCCCCTGTCCATGGAATTGTCCTTCGCTATGGACTCCATATGCTATTGTGGGAACTGGACCGTTTGATTCAAAAAGAAAAACCTGTGACATCTATCATGCACACCGCCGGACATTTTTTGGTATTGCAATTTATGGAATTGCTCGCCCGCCATTACAGCTCTCAGCACCAAGTAGGTTTTTATGCCAAGCGTCTTCGGGTTACACCGGACCACCTCTCCAGGGTCATCAAAAAGAATACGGGCCGAACGGCCAAGGACCATATCCAGCAGCTCTTGACGCAAGAGGCCAAAGTACTGTTAAACGGCCCGAGATCCATCAAGGAAATTGCCTATCTGCTCGGGTTCAACACCGCCTATGCGTTCAGTAAGTTCTTTAAGCGCAATGCATCCGTATCCCCAACATCCTACCGTAAACAGCACCGGAAGAGCCCAAATGACCCAAGATAATATCAAAACAAGGTGGGGTCGGTGAATTCCAGTGAAGCCTCGTTTTGGTCGCAATGACCAATATAGGTCATTTGATTGCTAATTATTGTCATTGACCATTACGATGTATAATCCAAGCATCTTCACCGGTCGCAGAGCACCGACCTGAGCGCGGGGAATACCGTGATAGCGGCATGGAAAATGGCCGTGGGCAACAGGCCCCCGTCCGAAAGGTCGGTCTTCCATTCGGACAGGGGAATCCAGTACGCTTGCCAAGAGTTCGTCGACCTGTTGGAAAGCTACAGATGTGTCGAACGGAGCATGAGCTGTAAGGGCAACTGTTGGGACAATGCCGTTGCCAAGAGCTTTTTCAAGTCCATCAAGGTGGAACTGATCCATAGAAAACGGCATGCCGGCAAGAAAGAGGCCGCACTCTCGGTATTCGAATGGATAGAGACATGGTACAATAAAAGCAGAACACACTCCGCATTGGGGAACATGACGATCGACGAATTTGAAAATTTAAGTAAAATCAAAAATGCGGCTTAACTTTTTGTCCGTTTTTTTGTTGCAAGTCCAAAGCTCTGCTTTGGGCTTTCTTAAGACAATTATTAAATAAAGTGTGGTTAGGAGGAGGTCACTACTCTGACAAGCGGGCACCAAGGACTACCATGGCATAGCATTTTAGATGTCGATAAAGCTCAGCCGCCGGACACGGCCAGCATATCAGAGTGTGTGGTCCGGGTTAAAGCCATCTACCAATTTTTTATGCTCGTAATCGGCCACCATAAGCTCCTCATAATCAGTTTTTGTTCCCTTGGTAAACTTATGCACTAATTTTTCCATTAAATTATATATTACCGGTACTATTATCAAGGTCAGGAAAAGCGAACTTATCAATCCCCCTATGATAACCCATGCAAGACCGTTTTTCCATCCCGATCCCGGGCCTGAGGCCAAAGCAATGGGAAGCATCCCGAAAACCATGGCAATGGTGGTCATCAGAATCGGGCGCAGACGTGCGTGGTTGGCCTGTATCAAAGCGTTCCTGACCGTTTCCCCCGACCGGACCCTTTCGTTGGCAAAGTCAACCAGGATGATGGCGTTTTTACACACCAGCCCGATCAGCATAATTATACCAAGAATGGTAAAGATGTTCAGGGAATTGTTCGTTAACGCCAATGCCAGCAAAGCTCCGATGAACGATAACGGAATGGAAAAAAGAACTACGAACGGGTGCACAAAACTGTCGTACAGGGAAACCATTACCAAATAGACCAATATAACAGCCGCCAACATGGCAATTCCCAGTGTTCCGAACCCTTCCGATTGTCTTTCTTTATCCCCTCCCCATACATAATTGACACCCGTAGGCCGTTCGACATCTTTAAAGGCAGCTTCCCATTCATCCGCGACCGTACCGGCCGGCCGGCCTACGGACTGACCTTTTACGGTAACCGACGCGGTCTTGTCCCGGCGTTCCAATTGGCTCGGGCCCAACGTTTCCGTGATGTCGGCGAATTGTGAGAGTTTTACTTCTTGTCCTTGATTGTTCGTAAGGATCAGATCCCCAACATCGGCAATGTTTTTTCTATCAAAACTATTGTAGCGTATGTTAATATCATATTCATATTCCCCTGCCCTGAATTTGCCATCGGTATTGCCGTTAAATGCGGTCTGCATTGTCAATCCTACCGTTTGTAACGATAAGCCGAGGGAGGTCATCTTATCCCGATCTACCTGAACATTGATTTCAGGGTTTCCCGTTTCTACGGACAATTCGATTTCCGTGGCCCCGGGAATTTTATATAGTTCCGCCTCGGCCTTTCTGGCAAAGACCATGGCACTATCCAAACTAGGCCCGGTCACGACCAAGGCCAACGGGGCTTCCTCCGCCACTCCCAAAAGACTTATAGGTACGGTCTTCACCTTGGCGCCTACCAATATTTTCTCTAAACGACGTTTTGTTTTGGCTGCAAATACATAAGAATCGTCATCGCGTTCCTTTTCATCTACCATTTGAACGTTGATTTCCGCTTTGTAAGCGGTGGCCTGTGAAGCACCTAAGCCCTCGCTGGTCTGGCCTACGGTAGTGATAAGGCTCTTGACCTCTTCTTGGGTATTCAAAAAGGCCTCTGCTTTTTGGGCCATAAAATTACTTTGTTCCAATGAGGCATCTTTCGGTAGTTCTATCTGCACCAAAAATTCGCCCCTATCAGATGCGGCAAAGAATTCACCTCCTATAAATCCTGCCCCTACCAAGGCAATCGAAGCAAAGAAGATAACCAAAACGATGGACAACGTGGTCTTATAATGATCCAGGCACCAAGTCAATAAACCGGAGATCCAATTCGTGAAACGTTTTAATTGTGTTTCGAATTTGATGATAAGCCTACCGAACAGGTTTTTACCAGTGATATGCTCCAATTTTCCGAAACGGGACGATAACCAAGGAATAATGGTAAACGATGCCAACAGGGACAACAAAGTCGAAATTATGATGGTCACACAAAATTGGGTAATGATTTTTGACACCAGACCGCTGCTCATGGCGATCGGAAAAAAGACGACCACGATTACCAGCGTTATCGAAGTTACCGTGCCCCCTATTTCAGCGGTACCATCATAGGCCGCACGGACACGGTTTTTGCCCATTTCCATATGCCGGTAAATGTTTTCGAGTACAACGATGGCATCGTCCACCAAGATGCCCACCACCAGAGACAGTCCCAATAAACTCATTAGGTTCAAGGTATAGTCCAAAAACAAAAACCCTATAAATGTCGCTATCAACGATGCGGGTATGGACACCATTACAATTAGCGAGTTTCTTAAACTGTGCAAGAAGAAGAGCATAACGATCGCTACCAATAATACAGCGATCAATAGGTCATGGATTACCGAATCGGCCGCCTCCAAGGTAAAAACAGTACTGTCATTGGCGACATTGAGCTTGAGGTCTATGGCTTTATAATCGGTCTCGAGCTGTGCTATCCGTTTCAATATATCCTCGCTTACGGCCACGGCATTGGCATCGGACTGCTTAATTACCTGCAATAGGATGGCACTTTTTTGATTTACCCTTGCAATTTTTTCGGGTGTTTTTTGACTGTCCTGAACATCCGCAATATCACTGAGCCTCACTTGGATGCCATCTTGATCCGCGACCACTAGATTACGCAGCTCTTCAACGCTTTTATATTTTCCGGCCAATCGGATCAATATTTTTTGCTGCCTGGTCTGAATATTTCCTGTGGGGAAATCCAAATTCGAGGCCAGGATGGTCTGTTGGACCTGTGGTATGGAAAGGTTATATCCCTGAAGTCGGTCGGCATCTAAATTTACCTGGATTTCCCTTTCTTGTCCCCCGATCAAATTTATCTGTGCAACACCATTGACCCGGGAAAGTAAAGGGGCAATTTTTTTATCGATCAGGTCATAAAACTTGATTTCATCCATCGTGCCATTAGCACCAATTGTCATGATCGGAAGGTCGCTCAATGAAAATTTGCTTAAGGAGGGTGTTTTGGCATCATCTGGCAGATCACTGATAATAGCGTTGATCTTCCGTTGTGCATCGTTTAGGGAAAAATCAACATTGGCATCATCCGTCAAGGTAATCGCAACCGTGGAAAGACTTTCATAAGAACGCGATTCTATTTTTTTGATGTTCTCCAGAGAGGCAACCGCATCCTCTATTTTTTTTGTCACGGTATTTTCGATCTCGTTGGGCGAGGCACCGGGGTAGATAGTGGCGACGGTTATGACATTTCGGTCGAATTTGGGTATCAATTCATATCCCAGTTGGTTATAACTGAACAGGCCCCCGAGGGTAAGTATGGTAAACAGCACAATGACCAATGAAGGTCTTTTTATGGAAATTTCAGCTAATTTCATAGTATGAAATAAAATGTTAGAGGTTATTGTCCGGTTCTAGTCGATGATATCTATCTTGGAACCGTCCTGTAGATTGATCTGACCGGTAACTACTACGAGTTCATTGCTGTCCAGACCATCCAATATTTCGACCTTATCACCGAATATTCTTCCGGCCGTTACGTCGGTCAGTTTTGCAACTCCATCCTCGGCCACAAAAACCTGGTTACTGCTTACACTTCCCAAGAACGCATTTCTAGGGGCCACCAGTATCTTTTCGCTTTCCCGGTCCGACGAGGTGAACGTTGCCGTTCCGTACATGCCCGCCTTCAGGGCATTGTCCGGATTGTTCGATATCTCGATTTCCACCGGAAAATTCAAACTGCTATCCGATTTCGGTGCTATAAACGTAATTTTTCCAGAGAATGTCCTGTCAGGTAAAACACTGGCTTTTATATTTACCGGGTCGCCCACTTTTAAACTGGCCACTTGGGACTCGTTGACCGTAACCCTTAGTTTCAGTTTCGAGACATCGACAATGTCGAACATTGGAGTTGCCGCTCCTAGAACAGAACCCGGTTCGATATAACGTTTGTTCACAACTCCTTTTATCGTAGCTTTTATGTTGACATCCCCTGCATTTACCTTGGCCTGTTCCAGTCTCGATTGTGCGGTAACCAAGGTCAGCTTGGCCTGGTCCATTTGTTGTTCGGTCACTCCACCGGTTTTTAGGGCATTTTCAAAACGTTTATAATTTGTGGCCGCATTCTGATAGGCAGCTTCAGCAGCGTGCAGTTCTGCCGATACCTGTTCACTTCTCACAATTGCCAAAGTTTGCCCCACTCTGACATGATCGCCTTCTTCTACCAAAACCCTAACGACCCTACCTGGCTTTTCCGCAGAAAAATCCAGTTCCTTAAAGGGTTCGAAGTTCCCATTGGCGGTAAAATTGAGGGAACTGGTTTCCGTTTTTACCGTATCCACTTTTACGGCGACGCTAGCATTTTTTTGTGCAACGATATCCGTCTTTGTTTGATTTTCCTGTTTATTGTTCATTAAGGTAAAGGCGATCAAGGCCAATGCCACTACAATTACAAGTATGTATATTACGTTCTTTTTCATCGTGCTTATTAATTTGTTAATGTCCTTAATTCCCCTATGGCCTTCAACAACAGAATTTCTGCCAGTTTGTATTGTAAAATTGCGGTGTTAAAGTTGTTCCTGGCCTCGGTCAAGGCGTTTTCCGCATCCAATAGATCCGTTAGCGGAGCCAAACCTTGGACGTAATTGTTTCTGGTATTGTCCAAAACTGCCTGTGCCAACCTGACATTTTCGTTTTGATTGTCGATGGTCGCAACACTATTGTTTATTTGGGTTCGGGCATTTTCGTAATCAAGGTCCAAGGCCAATTGGGTATCCTTGATATCCTCTTGTAAGATCTTCAGATCGATATCGGCCTGCCGTACTTTGGAACGCGTCCCAAAACCAGCGAAAATGGGAATTTTCAAACTCAATGCTATCGATGAAAAATCGGACCAATATACATTGTCCTCCGGCTTTTTGAACCAGGGAAGATCCGGGCCTTGGCCAAGATAGTTGTACCCACCTGTCAGGGAAAGCGTTGGATAATATTCCGCCTTGACCGCCATTTTCTGGTAGGTCAGCAATTGTTCCTGCTTTTTGAGAAGCAGATACTCCGTTCGATTCTCGGTATCCGGGGATGAAACTACCTCCCTTGGCCTGAATTCGAACTCGATTTCCGGAATTTCGATTTGGGCGGTTATGGGCATACCCATAAAAAATTTCAGGGTATTTTCTTGAAGTTGTAACGCATTGTTTATCTGGAGCCGTTGGGTCTCGAGATTTGAAATTTTAACAATGATCCTGTCCAGATCGATTTTCTTCGCCAGCCCATTTTGTAACTGGCCCTCAATGATATTTTTTGCCTTGATCGTATTTGCCAACGTACTATCGAGTACTTGAAGGTTTAACCGCTGTAGATATACCCGATAATAACTATTGGCTACCTTTTCTATTACCTGCTCTTGTGTCAATAGATTATTGATCTGATAAAACTCACGGGTAGTTTTAGCGGCTTTTAAACCCGTGAAAACCGATTGGTCAAATATGGTCTGGTTCAACGAAACACCAAAGACCGAATTCCATTTTTGCCCCAAAGTTGCCTGTATAATGGTGCCCGGTTGCCCAAAGGAACTTCCATCGATCACATTGGTCTGTAGAATGGGATTATAGACCAAACTACCGTTCCCTGTGATCTGTGGCAATGCCCGCGAACGAACTTCCTGGATTTGGTACTCACTATTTTCAATTGCCAGCTTCGATTTTTGTGCATCGGCCTTGTTCTCAAGTGCATAGGTGACGGCCTCCTTTAAACTAAGCTGTTTTATTTCTTGGGCATTGGCTACGCAAACAAGGCATAAAAGGGAAATGCTTAAAAATTTTTTGATCATAAACGGATACGTATTTAATGGGAAGAAATTTTTGGATGTCCTATAGGCTTTTTAAGATACCTCTTTTTTTATGCATAATTCTTTATCATTTAAAGTCTAGGAGCCATTTCTATATATGCTATAGATACATCTTGCCAAAGCCACTGGATCCTTTTGTCCACTTTGGAAAAGTTCCACGTCCACTACGGCGGTCGCCTTACCACTTTTAACGATCTTTGCCTTGGCCAAAATATCCCCTTCAACGGTAGGATGGAGATAATCGATCCGCATATCCAAGGTATTTATCCTGTCCTGTAAGGAATCGAGGGTCGTCGCTCCGGCAGCCCCTCCCGCCGTATCGGCGATAGCCGCCAAAATACCTCCATGCCATCGTTTTTGCAGATAATCTCCTATAAATTCTTTCTTAAAAGGGACTTTGATGCTCACGTACCGAGGTTTGATCTCCATGATTTCCAGCCCCAATATTCTATTGGCCGGCATCATGTTTTCAATGGCATGCTTTAGAAACAAATGGTCATCCTGCCCTTTTTCCTGCATTGGTCTTATTGTAAAATTTAAAAGAATAATATTTTTCTTTTGCGAATATAAACACTATTTTCGACTTTATAACTATAATAGTCGAATGGTCAAAAATAGAGACGCCGATATTTTTTTGTCAATACTTGATTCCGCCAAGAAAAGATTTTGCCGTTATGGCCTTAAAAAAACAACCATGACGGAGATTGCCGGGGATATAGGTCTGTCGAAAGCATCCCTGTACTACTACTTCCCCAATAAGGAAGGACTATTCAAAGAAGTAGTAAGTCAAGGACATAAAACACTTTTGAACGAGTTTGAAGGACTCCTTTCCTCGAGTGTTCCGGCAGAAGAAATATTACAAGGTTACCTAGAAAAACGACTGAACTACTTTCGCGAATTTGTGCACCTCAATGCTTTGAACCTGGAATCCATAAACAGTTTGAAGCCCGTTTACGCCCGCCTATTCGAAAACTTTCGCAAAGCAGAAATACGGCTTGTGGGTGAAATATTGGCAAAAGGTATTGCCACCCAAGATTTTCAAAATCTTGATATCGCTTATTTTTCCGAATTGTTCATTGCAATCTTCCAAGGGTTGCGGCACGATGTAATTATTAAAAAAGACACCATAAATATCACGGAAACCGAATATTCCTTATTGCAGAAACAATATGAAAGCGCATTGAATATGTTCATGAAAGGAATCAAAAAATAAATTGTGGGCCCTTAGAAAAAGGAAACCAATTATTTGTTGCCTGTGAAATTATAAATTTTATGAAATGAAAAACAAGATGCTGCCCAAAATAAGGTATTTGCCTTTTTATGCAATCTCGGCCCTGCCGATGCCCGTTCTGTACTTGTTATCCGACTTGTTGTTTATAGTGGTCTATTACCTAATGAAGTATAGAAGAAATGTAGTATCGGACAATATCAAAAAATCCTTTCCCCAAAAGCCACCAATCACTCGGAGAAAAATCGAAAAGGACTTCTATCGGCATTTCTGTGATATACTTGTCGAATCCATTAAGACATTGACCATCGGTAAAAAGTCGGCGATGAAACGTTTGCGTATAGAGAATCCGGATTTGGTTGAACATTATTTAAGCGAGAAGAAGAATATTTTGCTTTATACGGCCCATCAGGGAAATTGGGAATGGATGATATTCCTGCCCCTTTTTTTTCCATACCGATCGAATACATTTTACAAACCGATCAAAAACCACTATTTCAATGGCCTATTTAAAATTATCAGAGAGCGATTTGGTGTCCATTGCATTGAATCCAACAAGGGATATAGGACCATTATAGACCTTGAACGAAAGAATGTCATTATGATGAATTGCATTATCGGTGATCAAAGCCCTGTCAGGATCAGTGCCAAACATTGGTGCCATTTTTTGAATCGGGAAACGGCTTTTTTCGTAGGGGCCGAAAAGCTTGCAAAAAAAACCGGTGAAGTTGTTCTGTTTCCTTCTTTCAAAAAAATAAGAAGAGGGTGCTATGGACTGCGTTTTAGTTTAATTACGGACAATCCCGTTTCCATGAGAACCAATGGGATTATAGAGGACTATGCAGGGGCATTGGAAAACGTGATCTTGAAATCGCCGGAACTTTGGCTATGGAGCCATAGAAGGTGGAAGTTAACTGCCGGAACATGGAATTTTAAGGTTCCCGGCATTATCTGGTCTATATAATAAAAAGCTATTGAAATTTAATACCGATTATATTTGTCTAGAAAGAACCGAGACAAAAGGCTTAACGACCTAGCACCATTTATCATTTTGGTGATCCTTATCATATCCGCTATCATCGTAAATATGTAAACTTTATATTGCCTTAATAATTTGCCCAAATGATCAGTAAATCCGAACTTATCGCATGCTCCGCCTTAAACTTCACTCGATTTGGGAGCAAACGCTTCACACTCGATGAGTTGGCAAATCAGCTCGGCATATCAAAGAAGACCATCTACCATTATTTTAACAAAAAAGAAGAATTGGTTCAAGAGAGTACCGCCTATCTGTTGCTAAGTTATTCAAGGGAGATTCAAGGACCGGAGATTGCGTTATGTAAAGATCCGCTGGAAAAGATCATACTGATATACAAAAAGGGTTTCGAACATTTAAAATATTTCAGTCCCACGTTCCTATTTGGGCTAAGGAAATATTATCCCAAGGCCTATGAACTCTTTAACGGCTTTCGGAATGACCTGGTAAATGAAACCATTTATGAACTTTTTGTCGACGCACAAAAATTGGGCTGTGTTCAAAATGAGGTAAACTTGAGATTGGTTTGTGAACTGTATTTTTTGAATTTGAACGCTATCGCTTTTGGTAGATCCAGTCTTTTTGATAAATATACCCAGCAAGAGATTCTACAACATCTCATCATCAACACCATAAAAGGTATTGTGACCAAGGATTACACCAACAGGTTTATCCAAAAATAGACCGACAACTATCATTTGGTAAAAAAGTATTTCAAGGTAAATTAGGTTGAAGCGAAAACTACCGAATATAAATGCCTACTGCTATTAAAAATATCCTCTATTGCCAATGGATTATTCAAAGGATTCCCAAAAAACATTCGATAATGCCGTTCACATTTTAAAAGGGAAGAATATATTTTCTATCTGTGGATGCCTATGTCACTTTTCCGTCCGCCCCTGACAATAGGGGAATTACAAACAAAAACTTGACGAGCCAGCCCATAAACCTGCCTATCGATCAGATAAAGTACATTGGTTGTTTTTGCGCCTCTTCCTTCCCTTACCCACCGCTCTTCATCTTGAATAGGATGGCATTCATAATTTCAGAAATCGGGGCTATCGATGGAAAACCAAGTTGGGAAAGAAGTATGTACGGAACTATCTCCATTTCTATAGTATCTTTATCGAGTACTTTGTGCATGGGCTATGAAATTTGAGTATGGTAACACAAATCTCAGAAGCCCTATCTCTCGTACAAAAAAAGTTTAAATCACTTCAATAAAAAAATAAACAGAAATATTGATTTGCCTACATTATTTATGATGGCATTATACATGGTGGGCCCATCACGTTTGAACGAATCATAATGCAAAAAAAACGGGCATAGTACACCAGACAAAACGGAAAAAACAGAGCATAGCAAAACGTATTTAAGCCACCAATAAACAGACTCTTATGGCTTTATAGTGACTCAAATTATCGTTTGTAATGGTTCTTCCCATACAGCGTTCAACGTAATATCCCTACGTTAAGTCCCTTCTAATCATTTTTTTTTAGAATGATATATTGATGATTTTCTCGTTTTTACAGCGGATAAAACCGTCCTGAACCCTAGGTGCTCCATACCTGAGTCTGGGCTTGTGGCCATCCGGGCAGATATTCGATAGCTGGCACAGTACGAGGCACTGCAAAGAAAAGATCCTCCCTTGATCACCTTTTCCTTTGCATAGGGGTTGTTTTTGTTGTAAGCACTCCGAGGGCCTTTGGGATTTATTACAATGCTGTCCTTCAAACTCTTATAATAATTGGTATTGTACCAATCACTAGTCCATTCCCAAACATTACCTGCCATATCGTATAGGCCAAAATCATTATTGGGGTAACTCATAACTGGTGCACTTCTCTCAAAACCATCTTTTTTGGTGTTATCGACAGGAAATACACCTTCCCACGTATTGGCATATGACCCAAGTTGTTCAATCTCATTTCCCCAAGAGAAGATGAGATCTTTATTATTGGCACGTGCCGCGTATTCCCATTCGGCTTCTGTTGGCAACCTTTTGCCTGCCCAATCACAATAGGCGATGGCATCTTCGTAAGCTATGTGGACCACTGGATTGTTCTCGTTTCCCTCGATAGTGCTGTCGGGGCCATTTGGATGTTTCCAGTTGGCCCCGATTTTCCACTCCCACCATTGAGAATAATCATACAGGTTTGGCAGGGTGGACCTGATCTTTTTGAAGACAAGCGATCCAGGCCTTAAAATGGAATCATGTGGTTTTAGTGTTCCCTTGGGTAGCTGCTTTTTCATTTCCCCCCAATCGATCTGCCTTTCTGCGACGGTTACGTAACCCGTTGCTTCCGCGAACTTGGTAAACTGAGCATTGGTCACCTCATGGATATCCATATAAAATCCATCCACAAAAACCTGATGTGCAGGTCGCTCATGGGGCATTGCCATTTTGTCTGAAGCAACGGCTCCCTGCCTAAAGTTCCCGCCTGGGACCCAGACCATTCCGTCAGGGGTGTCCATTGTTGGTTCTTTCTTGGTAGTAACTGTTGAGGGTTCTTCCGTCCCGATTGTGGACAATTCGGTTTTAGTTTCATGCCTGTTCTGGCAACCAGCCAATGACAAAACGAGGCAGATAGAGACACTTTGTTTTAATTTTATCATATGACTTCGGTAAAGTTTAAAATTATTAATCCTCCTTTTTGTACTTGTAGTCACCCCAAGCCGGTTTGTATATCGGTTTCAAAGGAATCTTCATTCAATCTGTTTCTGCCAACCATCCATAAAGTGATTGAGGCATATTTTTATTGGTGCCCTGTTTGGTAGGGTCACCGATTAGGTTATGCTTTTCATCTGGGTCGTTTAGCAAATCGTAAAATTCATTCCTGTCCCAAATTCCTTGGTAACGTATATATTTATACTGGTCGGTTCGCATACCGAACATAGTCGGTGTCATGGGAAAGTCTTTTTCCCAATGGTATTCGTAGAATACCTCTTTTCGATTTGCGGCAGGGTAATCAACTGTCAGAACCGGCATAAAGGAAACCCCGGGCATATAATCAGGTTTTTTGACCGCCTCGGCCAAAATAGTAGGAGCAATATCAATGTTCTGAACCATGGCTTTTGGTTGAGTTCCTTTTTGAAAAAGTTCGGGACATCTAACCAAAAGAGGAACCTTGACCGACTCTTCATAAAAACGGCGTTTATCTATCAGTCCATGTTCACCCCAACTGAATCCATATTCACTCATATAAATGAGCAACGTTGAATCATCAATTCCTGCCGATTCCAAATACTTCATGACCGAACCAAGACTTCCATCTACACCTAATAAAGTTTCACAATAGGCTTGTATAAATCCGTGTATACCAATATTAGTATGGTACGTATAATCTACCCCATGCCAACTTACTCTTTGTTCGGCAACCCATTTTGGCCATTTCAAATCCCTCCATTCACCCGTTTTGGTTTGGTCATAGGTTGAAGGCAAATCAATTTTTTTGCCTTTATATTTACCTTTGTGCCATTTTGCGGGCTTAAATTCCGAATGTACCGCTTTGTGTGACAGATACATAAAGAAAGGTTTGTCCTTATCTCGGTGCTTTAACCGATCAATGGCATGTTCGGTCAATAAATCTGTAATATAGGTCGAGTCTTTATGTTGTTTTCGTTTTCCACTTATGTTCAATTGAGGATTATAGTATACTCCCTGTCCGTGAAAACTTTCCCAATGGTCAAAACCTGGCCTAGGTTCATCGGTATGGCTGCCCATGTGCCATCTCCCGAATAATGCTGTTTGATAATTGGCTTCTTGAAGATAGGTAAGGAAAAAGATTAGATTACCAGGATTGGGAGCTTGATTATCAACAATGGTATGGGTGTGTGAGTATTGCCCGGACAAAATTGAGGCTCTACTTGGAGAACATAGAGAAGTAGTAACAAAAGTATTGGGCAGATTAGGCGCCTTCAGCTGCCAATCTGTCCATGTTAGCGGTTTCGAACCATGGTACCTTACCGGTAAAACCCATATAATCAAAATGATGGTCATCTGTCAGGATAAAAATCACATTTCGGGGTTTCTTTTCCATCAACGAATCTTGTTGCTTTTCTGCATATAGTGAAAAGACAAAAAAGGAGAAAAAGAAGTAAATACTAATTGCCTTACAATTTATTTTTTAACCATTATTTTTTTTGTCATGTATCAATTCCTAATGTTGGTACTTAACAAAAAAGGTAATAGAACACTTTGAACTTTATTCTACTAGTTGAGGCCATTAAGAAATGTATATATGATTGCGGTAAGTAACTTATTATCATTTTTTCAAAAAACATCTTACTTCGATAATATTCCAAAAAAGGGTAAACTACCATAGCTATACCGAGTTCCTTTATCCGTTACATCAGTTTGACACAACAAAACGAAAAAGAGTAAGCCCCCTGGGCAAAGCGTTATTTTTCCAACATAATAGAAAAAGAAGATTACGTATTGTGCCCGCCCAATTGGGACTTAACTCCCTCTCAACCCTATAGCATTATTGCCTCATAAAGCCCTGCCCTATAAATTTTAAAAAACCCGGTATCGATGACCTCCAAAATGTCCAATCATGGCCACCGTCATGGATACGGAACTCGTGTTCTACCTCCATATTTCGTAATTCAACATAGGCTTTGGCATTGCCGGAATAAAGAAAATCATCATCACCGATATCGAAGTAAAACCTTGTTTTCAGTTGACCCTTTGGTATTGTTTGGATCAATTTCAAGGGGTTATTGGCATCCCAATGACCAGTGGAGGGGTTTTGAGAATCCATATCCATTCCATATAGGTTTTTCGCGATTCCCTTCCACATAGGGTTTTTGGTCATCGGATGATCCAACGAAATGATGGCAGCACTGAGCGGAACACAGGTGCCGAACATATCATGGTGTTTCACCCCATAAAGAAAGGCCCCATAGCCACCCATTGAATTGCCAACCACGGCTCTATGCTCCATTGTTTTTTTAATTCTATAGTTTTTTTCGACCATAGGGATGAATTCTTGAAAGAACATATCTTCAAATTTTGAATACCCCTGGAAATCGTTTATGTAAAAATGCTGCCCCCCATCAGGCATTATTACAATCGAGGGGGGGATTTCGGCATTTTCAATGGCAGAATCCATGAAATGGTCTATGAGACCATATTGCACCCAAACATTTTCATCACCCCCATAACCGTGTAACAGGTAGATTACAGGGTAACTTCTTTTTGATTCATCATAACCGGCCGGCAAATAAATAGTATAATCAATTTCTTTGTCCAAAATGGCACTCTTTATCGATTGTGCTTCCAATACTTTCCCCTGTCCAAAACAAAACACCGAGCTTAAAAAAGTTATGGTAATTGCGGCGGTATGAAGTATAAAACTTTTTGATCGTCTCATTTCTCAGTCAATTAAAGATTATCCAGATTGATTTTTTTATGACCGAACAATGGGGCATACGTCCGGGCCTCAGCAAAAGTCAGTCGATTTCGCAAATAAACAATTTGGGCATGTACCCTTATAAATGGTGTATCTATTTCTGGTGGAATATCATACCATTCGTCATCAAAAGTGAATATGACACTTCGATTTCCCGGTAGAGCACCAGGCGTAAGCACACCATGAAACTTTGGTACATTGTCTCCTTGATTGGCATAGTGGATATACTGTGGACCTCTGGGGAACCACATACCGGCACCGCCAATAGTCTCTACCATTAGTTGTCCCAATTGGTTGTTAGAAAGCTGGTTTTCCAATGACCGTAGTGATCTTGCCAAGTGATAGGCTCCTTGACTATGCCCAAGCAACAATACCTTTTCCTCTGTGTCAATGATTTCGAGCACGCTCTTTTCAATTGCTGCCTCCACCGTCTCATTAGTAGGTAAAATAATTTCAATGACATCTGCTATTCCTTCTTTGGTACCATTATGAATACCCACAACTGGTCGGCCAGTAAATTCTGCAATCTCCACCATATTCTTATATTGCTTGGCCACATCAGTACCAGCACCATTGACAAACCATATGGGTTCATCATTTGTTATAATGTCAGGATATACAGGGGGAACATCCAATATACTGGTGGTCTGGTGGTCAAAAAGCAAGGTGTCCGCACCAACATAATAACCATCAAATTGAATGTCTTCAGACTCGTCCCCGAACAGCAACGGTATTTTATCTGATTCATATAGACTTTCAGTTGTATTTAAGTTTGCTTCATCAAAAGATGTATCTGAGCAAGAGGTGAACATAAGCAACGACAAGAATGTCGTTCCAAAAAATAAGCGATTGGTTGTCTTCATGATTAAACTAATTTATTTGTAAAAATTATGGTTTGAATTCTAATGGGTATATGTTACTTCACTGGGCAAATAGCCTATTCTATGGGCATTGATTAAAAGTGTCTGTCCCTTTTTCAATTTTATGGTCTCACCTTGATAGACTTTCCAGGGTTGGGGCACATCAACATAAGCAACAGTTTTATTTTGGTCGATCGTAAAACCAAAATCCCAACTTTCGGTCCTACGTTTTGAATTTAAAGCTTGATTATTTTGTTCAACGATACGATAACCGATTGAGGCACCTTTTGTGCCACATTCTATTGTGTACCCTTTTTTGTTCCTTATTACTTTAGGTGGTGATGTTTTAGGTGGTCCTTTTTTGTTTTTCCACCAATTGTTGAATACCATTTCTTTCTCTGGTATCGAGGATAGGTCGCCCACTTCTGCTATCCAGTCAAAAAGTGCTTCTTTCAGTTCTTTCTTTTTAGCCGTATATTGGGGCTCATCTGCCAGATTGCGCACCTCATTGGGGTCCATTTTGGTGTGGTAGAGTTCTTCCGTGGGCTTATTTTTTGCAAACCAGTCCAGTAGATTTGGGTTATCCAAACGTCCCATTTCGTGCAATTCCAATATTTCTTTCATTGTAGGTATGCCCTTTCTGTATTGTAAGTCTTGGTATTTTGGCAGTTCGGGCATAAAGTTGTACACATATCTGAAATTCCCATCGCTTACAGATCGTACCCGGTCATATTTATTTGCCATTCGATCCCTAGCGGCAAAAACATATTTTCTTTCTTCCTTTTTTTTTAAAGGTCCCAGAAAAGCGGTTCCCTGAAGGTGGTCGGGAGGCTCGATGCCCGCTATGGAAAGCATGGTTGGCGCCAGGTCCACCGCACTGACCAACCTATCATCTTTAGTGCCCGCAAAACGGTTTTTGGGATATTTCACGATCAAAGGTATATGTGTGCCCCTTTCGAGAATTTCTCGCTTTGTCCAGGGCATACATCCACCATGGTCACTAAAAAATATCACATAAGAGTCGTCATATACTTTATTGTTTTTTAGCCCACCAACAATCTCGCCAACAGCTCGATCCATTTGTTCGATACGGGTATAAAGGACGGCCATGTCATTTCGAGCGGTTTCGGTATCAACATAATAAGGCGGCAATTTCATATCATTGGGGTCATACCGAATACTATCGGGCGAGACCATCAACTTTGATTCGTGTGTGATTGCCAAATTGAACACGCTGAAGAACGGAGTGTTTTTGGGCCGGTATTTGTAAGATGCTGCAGGGCTACTGTCATCCCAAACTGTGACAGGCTCTTCAAATTGATAATCTTCTTTATAGTTGTTTGTTGTATAATAGCCTTTGGCTCTTAGATATTCGGGAAAAGCCTTTACATAATCGGGCAAAACGGCTGAGTAGCTTGGCAGGCCTTGAGGCATGAAAAAGGGGGAACTTGAAAGAGTGCGCATGTGTTGGGCTCCTATTGAAATGGCGTGCATGCCCGTGATTATCGATGATCGGCTCGGCGCGCAGACCCCAGCTGTGGTATATGCTTTTGTAAAAAGCACTGCCTCACGTGCCAGACTATCTATGTTCGGAGTTTTTACGATTGAATCACCATATGCCCCCAAAAAAGGAGAAATATCCTCACATACTATCCAAACTATATTTGGCTTTTTTTGGCCAAAAGATGCTGTAAAAAAACAAAAGATTATTAAAATAACAATCAAAAGCAATACGCGCCTTATTCTCCTGCTATAATTTTTCCATGGGATCAGACTTTTAAACATACTGTCTCTTTTAATAAGGAGGAAGAAAAACTGTTTTTATAGACATTCTTTTAAGTTTTTTTACTCTGGCGCTTATTTTTAACATAAATGATTTTTACATTATTTGCCTCAACTTCTCCAATTTTAAAAGTGTTGTTTCAAATTAGAATACCAGCACGAATCGGCTCAGCTATGATAATTCTGTCAGCTATTACTGCATTTACATGTCTCTGCATTAGGTCGTATATTTGGCTTAGTGGAGTCTTGATTCTTTTTCTCATATTTTCCTATAAGAAGGCTGACGCCTGAATATCATTTCTTTCAAAAGATTGGGTATTTAATTGTATGAATTATCAATTTGCTAAATATTTTATACTTTAGTTGAGTTTTTGTCGATAAACTTCAAAAAAAACAAGCGTAATCTGCAAAAATTCAAATTTTCCGTTTCGAAAATTAAATGGTAACTCTGCCACTAAAGAAACTAAAGAAACTAAAGAAAAGTAACGCTAATGAAAACAGAAGAGACTCAAATCTGGAATGATCTTAAGAAGGGTAGCATATCGGCACTAGAATCGCTATATAACTTTCATGTTGACAAACTATTTGCTTGTGGGTATAAAATCATTAACGACAGGGAGCTGATTCAAGATGAAATCCACGACCTTTTTCTAGACCTTTACAGGTGCCGTGAAAAATTGTCAAATGTGGTCAACATAGAGGCTTATTTAATCGTTTCGCTTAAAAGAAATCTATATAAACACAATGATTATAGGTTAAAGAGCCTAGAGAACGAGTTCAAACACATTACCAACATGACAGCTAACACCAATTTGACTGTCGCATCACATGAAGAAGTAATTATCGAAGAAGAAAATGAGAATGCCCAATTGATGAGGTTAAGAAGAATAATGGACAATTTGACCAATCATCAAAAAAGGATACTCCGTCTTCGTTTTAATCAAGAAAAAAGTTACGAAGAAATTTCTAGGGAAATGGGTCTTTCAGTTGCTTCTGCCAGAACGTTATTTTACCGAACTTTAAAAACAATCCGGAAGACCGCATTAAGTATACTTTTCTAAAAATAATTAGATTTCATTGTCTATAAACAACAGAAATTGTTCTCTTACATATATACAGTGGCTGTAATTTCCACTGCCGATTATCCAAACAATTATGAAATTGAATAACAAAGGAACCCTATCCGATACGGAGCGGGAAAAGCTCAAAAGTCGCATAATTAGGTCGGCAAGGATTCTGAGAGAAAATCGAAAGATTAAACAAAGGGCTAGGTTATTGTACGGCGCAGCGGCGTCTATAGTGATATTGTTTGGTGTTTTCAGCGTTTTTGACATGCTCGGCGAACAATCTTTACAAGATTTTGTTGATGAAGATGCGCCATTTATTGACGTTAGCAAGAGTAATCAGGTAACTGTGGTGCTGGGCGAGGGAAAGAAAGTACAACTAAAAGAAAAGAACAACACATTAAAATATTCCCCAACGGGAAAGGATCTACAAGTGGGAACGGGTGAAAAATATAGACAAATCTTAAAAGATGAAGACAAGCCTATTTTCAATACTATCCTGGTACCCTATGGAAAGCGCACAGATGTGACCCTTTCAGATGGTACAAAAGTATGGATCAACTCAGGCTCGAGATTGGTTTATCCTGTAGTTTTTAAAGGTGATAGAAGAGAGGTTTATTTAGAAGGCGAAGCAATATTTGAAGTATCTCATAACCCTAAAAGACCGTTTTTAGTGCTTTCTTCAAATCAGGAAGTTGAGGTGCTGGGTACTGTTTTTAACATTAGTAGTTATAGGGAAGATGAAAAAACAAGCACAGTCCTTAAAAGCGGTAGTGTATTGGTTACATATGCCAAAGATGATGGGAAATCTTTTAAAATAACTCCTGGCACACGTTCAAGTTATAATAGCACAACCAAGGAAATTGATATACAGTATGCAGTAAATATGGATGAATATTTTGGATGGAGGAAAGGATTCTTCAGCTTTCAAAAAAATGATCTTAAGTATATAGCAACAAAATTGTCTAGATACTATGGGGTTGAAATAATTGTCAAGGGCGAACAATTGAGTAAGGACACTTATTCTGGAAAAATTGACTTAAAGGAAGATGTATATAGTGTTATTCAAACTTTAGGCAAAGCATATCACTTTACTATGGAACGCCAAGCAGATAAAATCATACTAATAACCACTCAACAAATTTATAAAACGCCAAGCCAATGAATTAAAACCAACTAAACAAAAACCGACAGATGTTGGAGCATCTGCCGGTTGTAAATGTATTACCGAAGTAATAACTAACTGAATCATAAAATTATGAATAATTACTCAAGAATTGCATATGCCTTGGAGAAATTAAATAACCAGTCCATTTCATCTAACCTCATGAGGTCATTTCTTTGCTACATATTGATAGGATTAACGGCCCTTAATGCAAATGACACCTATGCACAGACAAAACTTAACCTTAATCTTAAAAAGGTAAATCTAGAGACACTTTTTGATGAAATACAAGAGGATAGCGAGTACATCTTTTTTTATAAAGATGGTATTTTGCCCAACGAAAATTCGATTACCCTTAAGCGGAACAATGTAACGTTGCCGGATATTCTGGATTCTTTTCTGGCACAATACGGTCTAGGCTACAATATCATAGGCAGACAAGTTACAGTATTTGAAGACCCGACCAATATGTCACTGGACACCAGTACTGTTGTATTTCAAGATCTTACGGTCAACGGAACTGTAGCGGATGATTCAGGAGTTCCTTTGGCGGGAGCCAATATTATCGAAAAAGGGACCACGAATGGCACTCAGACTGATTTTGACGGTAATTTTTCAATTAGAGTGACTGACAGTGATGCCGTATTGACTGTGTCGTATATAGGGTTTACTACCAAGGAAATACCTGTCAATGGACAATCTAACCTGAACATCATCTTACAAGAAAGCGCTGCTGCACTTGATGAAATTGTGGTCGTTGGCTATGGAACGCAAAAGAAAAGTGACTTAACAGGATCTGTCGCATCATTGAGCCAAGATGACATGAACCCAGGGGCAAACGTATCGGTCGACCAGATGATGCTCGGTAGGGCGGCCGGGGTACAGATAAACCAGGCCAGTTCAGCGCCCGGTGGGGGACTGGCAATTAGGATCAGGGGTTCTAACTCTTTGAATGCCAGCAATGAACCTTTATATGTAATTGATGGGTTCCCGATTGATAACAGTCCCAACCTTGGTTCTGGCGGAGTGGCCGAAGTAAGCCAAAACCTGAGCCCAAGAAACCCGTTGAATGCCCTGAACCCAGCTGATGTGGAATCCATAGAGATTTTAAAGGATGCCTCGGCAACAGCAATCTATGGTTCAAGAGGTGCGAATGGGGTAATCTTGATTACCACCAAAAAGGGAGGCAAGGGCAAGGTAAATGTTACTTATGATGTTTATGCCGGTATTCAATCGGTCGCCGAAAAAATTGATGTGTTGTCTACTTCCCAATACATCGATGCCATAAACGATCTGTCCATTGCACAAGGAAATGAAGCAGTTTTTAATGATGACGACATTTCAAGAATTGGCAGAGGAACAGATTGGCAAGAGGAGGTCTTCCGTTCGGCCCCTTTGACTAGCCATAACTTAGCCGTGAGCGGGGGCAGCGAAAACACAAATTATTATGCCTCATTCAACTATTTTGACCAAGAAGGTGTTGTCAAAAATTCTGGTATAAAAAGATATACCGGAAGAATAAACCTAGAGACAAAAATTGGGAACAAGACCCAGATTGGCCTAAACTTCAACACAAGCTTGATCAAGGATAACAACAATGTCGATGGCGTCAATACCAATGAGCAAGCAGGGCCCATTTACTCTTCGTTGTTATATGACCCTACCGAACCCATATTAAATGACGATGGTACTTTTAGCCAATCCGCGAATCTTACGGTCAACAATCCTGTCACCTTGATAAACGCCATTATCAGTGAGAGCGAGACAAATAGAACTTTCGGTAGTGCTTTTTTGAACTACGATTTCACAGAAGACCTTTCGGGAAAGTTCAATTTCGGAACCGACAGGCAAACATCAAGACGTGACATTTACAATACCACACAGACCATACGTGGTGGAGCAGCTGGTGGTATTGCGAACATCAACGTATTGGAACGTTCAAATTATCTGTTCGAGTATACGATGACCTATGACAAAACTTTTAACGAAGATCATGCGCTTACGGTATTGGGCGGTATCACCTTTCAAAAGTTCAGTTCAAGGTTCTTTTCGGGTAATATCAGTGGTTTTCCGACAGATGATATCAAAACGAACAATTTGGCCCTGGGTGATACCAATACGGATGTACTCTCCAGTGGCAAGGAAGAAAATACTTTGTTGTCATATTTGGGGAGGGTTAACTATAACCTTTTCGACAAATTTTTGTTGACCGCCTCGATACGGGCAGATGGATCATCAAGATTCGGAGAGAACAACAAATGGGGCTATTTTCCTTCCTTTGCCTTGGGCTATAAGCTAGACCAAGAAGAATTTATTCCCGATAGTTTCAGCCAGCTTAAGCTGAGAGCAAGTTGGGGCCAGACAGGTAACCAGGAAATTGGCAACTACGCATCGCAATTGACCTTTGGCACTGGACCCAACGTGGTGTTTGGTGGCACGATTTCGGGCAGTGTCGTCCCGCAGCGTATTGCAAATCCTGACCTTAAGTGGGAAACCACCGAACAGCTAAATGTTGGTCTTGATTTTGGCATTTCTGGTGGCAGGTTCAGTGGAAGCTTGGATTATTTTTCAAAAGAATCGAAAGACCTGTTATTCGATCTTCCCTTGCCATTTGCGTCTGGTTATGCTTCAATATTGACAAATGTAGGTGAGGTTAAGAACAGTGGGTTCGAGTTTCTTTTCAACTCGACCAATATAGTAACCGATAATTTCAAATGGGACACTTCTTTGAATTTTTCTGCCATTAAGAATGAAGTGGTGGATTTGGGCCGTATTGAAAGTATCGTTACAGGAGGTGTTCAGGCAGTGGGCAATACGGCGATTATCCAAGAAGGTGACCCCCTTGCCTCCTATTATGGGTACGTGGTCACCGGCATTTTTCAAGAAGGCGACGACATTGCCAATTCGGCGCAGCCGACAGCCCAGCCCGGTTTTCCAATTTTTGAAGATCGAAATGGAGATGGTGCCATCACACCTGCAGACCAGAGCATTATTGGTACGCCTTATCCTGATTTTACCTATGGCATACAAAATTCAATTTCTTACAAAAATTTGAAGCTGGATTTCTTTTTTCAGGGCCAGGCCGGCGTCGACCTATTGAACATTAATGTAATAGAGTCTCTTTATCCTGCAAATTTCAGAAGAAACCGACTGGCGAATCAAATATTGAATCGGTGGACACCTCAAAATACAAATACAAAATGGCCTTCAGGGGTAAATCCTAATGCGTACGGGGCAGGAAAAGTCAATACACTTACCATTCAAGATGCTTCTTATTTAAGATTGAAAAATGTTCGGCTATCGTACAACGTGCCAGTTCAGAATATTGATTTTTTAAATGCACTTCAAGTCTATGTGACTGGCCAGAACCTATTTACAATTACTGATTATATAGGTTTTGATCCAGAGGCAAATTCATTTGGTAGAAGTAACGTAAGGATTGATTATAGTAGTTATCCTTTGGCGAGAACCTACATGTTGGGTCTTACTGCCAACTTTTAGGTCTAACAATTAAAATATTTACAATTATGAAAACTTATCATTATAAAATAGTCCTTATTTTAATGCTGACAAGCTTGATGGGCTGTGAAGAACGTTTGGAGGAGGAGGTATTCTCTGAGCTCTCACCCTCTACACTTTTTACTTCTGAGCAAGGACTCAATTCTCTGTTGAATGCAGCTTATAGTTATTCACACAGGTCAGGGGATGATGAATCTTGGTCCCCCTATTATTTGGGAACCATGCCGGCTGGGGAAGTCTGGGGTGCCGGCGGGTCGATTGAAAGTGCATGGCAATCATTGATCGATTACACTTGGGACAGTAACCATGGACAGTTAATTCCTGTATGGATAGTGTACTTTAGCTCCATTCGTGATGCGAATTTAGTCTTGGATAATTTGGACAATGATTCTTTTTCGGATGATTACAAGCAAAGAACTGAGGCCGAAGTCCATTTTTTAAGGGGCTGGGCCTATTCTGAGCTCTACAAGCTTTTCGGCAGGTTGCCGCTCTATCAGTCTTCAACTGACGATCCTTTGTTGCCACGCTCTAGCGATGAAGAAACACGGGCTTTTATAGAACAAGAACTTCTAGAGGCGATTGCAACTTTGCCGACCGAGCCTATGGCTTTTGGTCGGGCGTCCCAGGGAGTGGCCATGTCGGTCCTGGCAAAATTTTATCTAAATACCAAACAATGGCAAAAAGCGGCCGATATGTCTCTACATGTCATGAATCTAGGGCTTTATAGTTTATTGCCCAATTACTCTGATGTCTTTGATATATCGAACGAGGGCAATGCTGAAGTTATTTGGGCACTTCCCAAGAATGCCGCCGGGGCAGGCCAGTTCATGAATGCATTGATTTTTCCTCCTGATTATCCCCGGCCTTTTCCCAACAATTCGGTGTTTGCGGCACGCACATACCTCTTCGATGATTTTGTAAACTCCTTTGAGGCGACAGACACACGAAGCAGCCGCATAATAACGGAATGGGAAAGTACAGCAACAGGTCAACTTGTAATGGGATTGGGCAATGACCAATCACACCCCTATAAATTGCCTTTTGACCCTAATGCGGTAGGACCTTCTGCTGGCAATGATATCGTGGTCATCAGGTATGCCGACATATTGTTGACAAGGGCTGAAGCGCTTAATGAGCTCAACGGGCCCACTCAAGAGGTCATTGACCTTATTAATGAGGTCAGAAATCGGGCCGGGGCCACTCCCTTGATTTTGGGAAGTTTCAACAAAGACTCATTGCGGGATGCCATCTTACGTGAAAGGGAGTGGGAATTCTATTTTGAAGGAAATGCAAGGGAAGACCAGATTAGGCACGGGGTTATGATCTCTAGGGCTCAAGCAAGGGGAAAAAATGCCCAAGAATTTCATGTGCTCTATCCAATTCCGCAAAGAGAGCTGGATGCCAATTCCAATCTGGAACAAAATGCTGGGTATTAAATATTTTAAGGGTCTTCAGAATGTTATAATAAAGGTTAAAATAGAAAAGCAACGGTGGACAACTTTAATGGGCAGCCTACCTAAGCTTTCTTCCATCTTTAACAATCAGCTGAAAGGCTTCTTCGTCAGTAAATTTTAGCGAATACCCCAAACTTTAGGTAGGAATATTGAAGATAAAAAAGTCAATTTGAATGAAAAAATAATTAGATTCATGAGCAAAAACATTTTTATTATACTTTCAGTCTTGTCGTTCACAATAGCGTGTACAGAACAACAAACTGAGAAAGACCAAGAATCGAAAGGGAAAGATAAGCCTTTGAATTTTGTGGTCATCTTTGCCGATGATCTTGGGTATGGCGATCTGAGCTCATACGGCCATCCTACCATACATACCAAAAATCTGGACCAAATGGCGGTAGAAGGCCAAAAGTGGACGAACTTCTATGTTGGATCCAGCGTATGTACCCCCAGTAGGGCAGCATTGTTGACAGGGAGGTTGCCCATCAGAAATGGGATGACAAGCAGGGTAAACCGCGTCCTTTTTCCCGATTCCCACAATGGATTGCCGCAGAATGAGGTAACCATGGCGGAACAATTAAAAAAAGTCGGTTACAGAACGGCCTGTATAGGTAAATGGCATTTGGGCCATAAAGAAGAGTATCTACCAACAAACCAAGGGTTCGATTACTATTTTGGAATTCCTTACAGCAATGACATGGACAATATCATACCATTTAGGTCTGCTCATGGATATATTGATTTTTGGAAGTCAGAAGAAAGAAAGGATATAAACACTTTCAACGTTCCCCTCATGCGCAATACCGAGATAGTGGAACGACCAGCTGATCAGAACACATTGACAAAACGTTATAATGAAGAGGCTGTTCAGTTCATCCGGCAAAACAAGGAAAAACCATTTTTTCTTTATTTGGCCCATAATCTTCCACATGTACCTCTTTTTGCCTCGAAGGATTTTTTGGGTACCAGTAATAGGGGCATCTATGGGGATGTCGTTGAAGAGATTGACCACGGGGTCGGGCAGATATTGGCCGAACTGAAAAAAAACGGCCTCGATGAAAACACCATTGTGGTCTTCACCTCTGACAATGGGCCTTGGCTCATCATGAACGAAGAAGGTGGAAGTGCAGGACTTTTGCGAGAAGGAAAAGGCTCAACTTGGGAAGGAGGTATGCGTGAACCATGTATTTTTTGGGGTCCCGGCCGAATACAACCTGGTTTGGTGACACAAATAGGTACCACCATGGATTTGTTTACGACCTTCAGTAAATTGGCAAATGTGCCATTGCCCGATGATCGAAAAATAGACGGAACAGACCTGGGCCCAACGCTTTTCGAAAAAATGCCCAGCATAAGAAAAGAAGTGTTTTATTATAGGGGCGATGAGCTCTATGCGGTTAGATTGGGCGCCTTCAAAGCACATTTCATTACCGAAGGTGCCTATGGCCCACCTGCTCGAGAAGAACATAATCCCCCACTTCTCTACAATCTTGAAGTGGATCCGTCTGAAAAATTTAATGTTGCCGATAGCAATCTTGATATCATCGAACAAATTCAAGCCTTGGTAAAGAAACATAATTCAGATTTGGTCAAAGGGAAAGACCAGTTGAAAGACCGGGGGTGACCTTTGAATTATCATTGAAATTTAAAATGCGCTTAATTTTAAGATATATGAAAAATCGACATCAAATTAAAAGTTTGTTGATTCTATTCCTATTTGTCAGCGGTATCCTTGCAGCCCAGGACCAAGATAGTAGCTATTCACTTGTAGAAATTCCCGCCCCATCACTCAAGGATAATTTAATAGGAACAAATGACATCCAAAAGATAGGTGTTTATTTACCACCTTCCTATTCAGGCTCGGGCGAACTATTTCCAGTGGTCTATTTTTTGAACGGATATACTGTTGAGGCTGGCGAATATCCCAAAACGGAAGCTTTTTACAGCTATATGAAAAATAGCGAAAAGCGAGAGTTCATCTTAATAGAACTGAACGGTCATAACCTGTTCGAAGGGTCAATGTACACCAATTCACCGGTTTCGGGAAATTGGGAAGATTTTATCGTAAGAGATGTCGTGACATATGTTGACGGCCATTATAGAACTTTGGCAAAACGGGAATCTCGTGGTATAACTGGTCATTCAATGGGGGGAGGTGGCACAATCAACATCAGTTTGAAGCATCCTGATGTGTTTTCTGTGGTCTATGCCATGAGCCCTGCCGTTTTAGCAAATGATATTTTATTGAATGGTATGTTTCAGAACGATTCAATCTTGGTGCATGTTCAGAATTTATCCAAAAAAATGGCAAAGGTGAGGGATGAGGATTTTGCCGAAACCTTGCAACTAGAATTAAAATCCTATGACCGAAAGGTAACGAGTATATTTGGTATTCTCGCCTTTGGGTCAGCTTTCTCACCCGATCTCTCACAACCTTTAAAAATCGCATTCCCTTTTAAAAGGAATCCTGATGGTAATTTTACTAAGGTAGAAGAAATCCATAAGAAATGGGTAGCTGGTTTTGGAAATTTGGAAGAAAAAATAAAAAAATATAGAAACAATTTAATCCAATTCAAAAAATTTGCGCTGAGCTGTGGATATCAGGACGAAATGCCCGGATTATTCGAAGGTTCAGTTTATTTCTCTACATTGCTGAAAGAGGAAAAAATACCACATAGCACATGCTGGTACACCGGTAATCATACAGATAAGGTGAGTGAACAACTCATGAATGAGGTATTTCCGGCAATGTCTGAATACTTAAATGGTGAAAAATAATACGTAGGTTGATTTTGAGTTAGTTTTTTATGAGAGCGCAGCTTGTCTGCGCTTTTTTACTTTTTGCTTCCAATTCCAGTCCTTATGCTAAATTTCTTATTATGAACTAATACATTCACACGATGAAACTAACAAATTCAAAAAGGGCTGTTAAGTGGGATTGCAAAGTACCACACCTGAAAGTATTGGGTTTTTTACTTATTTTTTTGACATTTTTCTTTCCAGTCTATGGCCAAGATTCTGAGGTATTTTGGCTCGAAAATGATTCGATTAGAGTATCAATTAGCAAAAAAGGGGCTGAACTTCAAAGCATAAAAGGCAAAATCAGCGAGTTTGAGTACCTATGGCAGGGCAATGGTGAATATTGGACCGACAGGGCTCCTATAATGTTTCCAGTAAATGTCAGATTCAAGGACGATGAGTTTTATTTTCGGAATGTGAAATACGAGATGCCAAAAATGGGAATCATAAAACAGAGTCTTATGGCCCTAAAGCACAAATCTAAAAATGAGGCAACATTAAGTTTTGTCCCCGATGAAGAGGTTTTGCACGAAAACTACCCATTTTTGTTCAAAATTTCGGTTCGATATAAATTGACGGATAATACCATCTTGAACGAATATATCATCACAAATAACGGTACTCATAGCATGTATTTTGCACTCGGTGGGCATCCTGGGTTTAATCTGTCACTTGGTCAACCAAATGATAGAAAAACACATGAGTTATTTTTTTATAAATCCCTTTCTGCCAAAAGAGAACTAATTAAAAATAGTCTTCTGAAAGATTCGGTAGCCCCCTTTTTACAAGATGAGACGACTCTTGGACTTGATGATGACAGGGTTCCCAATACTGGAATTTTCATCAAAGACTCAGTTATCAATAAAATTGGTCTGGCCAAATCTGGCCAAAAACCATACATAAGTTTGATTTTGGGGAATTTTCCGAATGTCAATATTTGGAGCCCTCCAGGATATCCGTTTGTGTGCATTGAACCTATGGCCTCACACCACGATTTTGAAGATTCTCCAAAAGATATCGAAAAAAAGTCACACCTCGTCACATTGAAACCGGGCGAAACCGTTAAATATTATTTTTTAATACAAATAGACCAAAACCCTTAAAAGTCTGAGGTATTAAATTCTTGGGAGATATTAATATTTACCGGACATTGCTTTGTTTCAACCCCACAAAAATCCTATCCGGAGGAGATTATCAATATTCTTATATCATAAACCGGTAAACTATTTTTTATGGAAACAGCGTCAATGTATTTACTATAGTTTTAAAAGACTGGATGTTTCTTAATCTAACAGTAATAGTTGGTCATTATTAAAAATATTTTGGTCCTATTGTAAGCTACCTCAGTTTAGAATTGCTTAATTGTCTAAATTATCGACACACAAGTATCCAAAACATTAATTGCTTAACTTTGGGCTATTGTCAAGTATTTGTCTGTCAAAGAGGTTTCCGACGTCACCAAAAAGGGGAACTCACTAAATTCCCAAATGCATCCAGGGGATTATTTTTACAGGTAAGTACGGATAAGCGGGGCAACGGATGAAGGGAAAACAGGACAATAAAACATCAGGTTATGGATATTCAGGATATTAAAAAAATGCCAGTGGCCAAGCGTATTTTGATTGCTCAGGACATTTGGGACTCAATAGAGGACAAGGACTCCATAGAGTTGAGCGATGAAATGAAAACGGAACTCGATAGCCGTATCGACCACCATAAGAGCGGAGGGGCCAAGTATTATTCCCTGGAGGAATCAAGGAAACGAAATGCCAAATTGAGGAATGACCTATAAGTTCCAGATTCTTGAAGCCGCCGATCAGGATATTGCAGAGGCGATTCTACAGTATGAGGATATCCGCAAGGGTCTATCCGTAGATTTTGAACTTTGCCTGGAGGAAGGGTATTCGGATATATTGAATACACCCCTTGGTTATCAGGTCAGATACAGGGACGTTCGGATAAAGTTCATCAGGCGTTTTCCCTATGGGATCCATTATATGGTCGAGGATGACATGATTACGGTAATTTCCGTTTTCCATCAGTCCAGAAGCCCAAGGAAATGGTTTAAAAGATTGAAAGAGAAATAATATGGAACACCAGAACAAGGAACAAAGGGACAACCAGCCTCTTTTTTTCTTGCCTAAAAACCAACTTTCCTACGGCGACCCCACGTTATTTGCATTACAGTTAGGGATTTTGGCACCCTTGGGGTGCTCTTTTGTGGAAAGGGATAGAAAAGAACAGCGAGAAAATCAATGTTCAATCAGGGCAGCAGGATTGCCAAACACTTAAAAAATCAGTAAATTTTTGTTAGAATTATAAGATATGGAAAGGCAAAGGCTCAACAAAGATCATTTAAACCCTGCTACCTTTTGGGATGTGGACATTAACCTTTTGGATGCTGAAAAGGACAGGGACTTTATCATTGTAAGGGTACTCGAACGTGGAACAGACCCGGAAATCGGGCTTATTGAATTGATATATTTGCAAAGAGATCATCTCGGTATTGGAAAAAAAGACCCTTAATTTCTATAAAACGATTTCAATTTAAAGACACACGAAATGTAGCCGTCCCAATCAAGGAACAAAAAAGCCGCTTTAGGGATATGATTTTAGTGCTTGAAAGCATGGCTGACAATTTTAAGTACTCCCTAACTGTGTGATTAAATAGTGACGATTACAGCTGTAGGGGTTTGTACTTCCCAAAGTGATTTTGGTCAAGGGCTTTGAACTTTTGTAATCTTGGCCTTGATTTCATCCAATATTTTCTCGGAAACACTTTTGCCATAGTGTTTTTCAGTTACCTGAACAGTGGAATGTCCAAGTCCCGATGAGATTTTTCGGATATCGATACCCCATGTCCAAGCCGATATTTGTCCACGTATCCCGAAGGGTATAGGTTGCAATTTTTTTTCTATTCCAGCAAGTGCAGCAATTTTAGCTGCGTACTTGTTAAAAATTTTCACTTTCCGTTATTGACTTTATGCATTCTTTCCGGAGATGTAAATCTTCAACTAAAAGTGGACTGAACTTAGTCTAAAGATAAGTGATGGTTATAATTAATATCTGTTGTAGATTTATATGAAGCACTTGGTGGTGGAGATAATATTAATTACATACTAAACATTATTAACCAAAACTATGTACTCAATTTTAGTTGCAACAAATTTTTCCAGAACATCAGATAATGCTGTACTGTATTCAGCATCATTAGCTCAACTATTAAATATAAAATTGGTGCTTTTTAATGCTTTTAAGTTGCCTATTCACGCCTCTAACGCGCGTATATCGGCGACCTCAATGGACGCCTTAATTGAAAGCACCAAAGAGAAATTAAGAAAACAAGCTTTAAAATTATCCGATAAATTCAAAATTGAAGTTGAGTATCAATGTAGTTATTTGGATTTTGAACTTGAAATAGATTCTATATTGAAATTATATAACTCAAAATTTTTAGTTATGGGAATGTCAGCCAAATCACTAGAACAAAATTTAGTGGGAAATCCAACAACAACCTTAATCAGCATGAAAAATTTTCCAGTATTGGCTATTCCTGTAAATGCTAAATTTTCGGGAATACACAAGATTCTTTTTGCCTGTGATGTAATGAGTGACGTACCTTTACGAACTTTGGCAAAATTAAGGAGAGTTGCCATCCAGCTTAAATCTGAAGTCACTGTGTTTTATGTAGAGAAAAAAATAAATGAACTAAAATCAGAAAACAAAGCTTATGAGAATATTGAAAAAGGTCTAGAAAATGTTACGTATTTTTATAAGAAAGTGAACTCAGATGCTGTAATAAAAGTAATTGAAAAAGAGATTGTCAAATCAAGTTTTGATATGTTAGTGATGATGCCAAAAAAATATGGTTTTTGGGAATCTATAGTCCATAGAAGTAAAACAAGAGTTATGGCTTCAGGTATAAACATACCATTATTGTCAATTCCAATAGAATAACACTTGAAAATAAAAGGTTGACCTCCTCCCGTATTCAGGTCAAGGTGGTCGACAGGGCGAGTCCCAGGACCGGCGGTGCAACGCACCGCGACCTTTCGGTCAAGGTCAAGATACTTTTCCAGCAGCACCTCTATGACCTGAGCGACCTGGAACTCGGGAACCAAGTCAACGACCGGCTCAGCTTCTAGCACTTCGCGGGCAGATGAAAGCAACACTACCACGGTGCTGGACTTCACGACAATATGGCACTTCAAGGAAGCTCTGGTAGGCGAGGGCCTGGGGTAAAGGCTCTTTGATCGATGTCCGAAAAACTCAACTGCCCTATTATTAAGCGATTTTTGTCGACAACATTAAGATAACCATAGTATATCAAAGCAAGTCAAGATCGAAAAGGGGTTTTTGCAAAGGATTCTCTACTAACTATTTATTGGTTCGGACTTTTCTTTTATTTGGTTTTTTTCGCTTTCTATGATTGGCTGGTATTTATTCCAGTTGGCAACAATGACCCAAATATTGATTGCGAATAATATTAATGCGATTCCAATACCTGATAGGTCGTGTACTAAATGATGGACAATTATCCCTACCATAACAGGTAGAATTACTAACGCTCCCAATGCTCTTGTTTTCGGGATTGCTGTTAAAGCTCCTCCAATGATTTCAATAATTGCAACAAGCGGAAAAATCCATTTTATTGCCATAAAACTGCCAATAATTTGCATCATTTCTTCAGACATTTCGGGCATAGGCATATAGTTGAAGAATTTGTTTAAACCTGAATTAATCATCATTAATCCGAATAGGATACATAATACTGTAAGAATCTTGTTTTTCATTTTGCGATAGGTTTTATTGATGGCACAACAAATTTAACTATTTTTGATTACTATTGGTAATCAGTTACCTTTTGGTAATCATTGAAATGGTTTAAACTTTTTCGTTTTTCTTTTTGTTGAATTTTTTCAGTGCTATGACCATGAAAGCGAGATAGTTGAATCCTTTCCAGCTCTCGGGGGTTGTGTCGAATCTGTTCAGAAGCGAACGGTAGCTGTCCATCCACGCGTTGGTTCGTTCCACGCCATATCTTAGATCATATAACTCTTGGTCAAAATTGGACTATAACATCGTTTTTTATATTTCTATGATATTTGTTTATCACAAACGGTCTTATACTGGAAAAATATCATTTTGGGGTTTTAAGATGTAGGTTCCGAATTGATCCACTATTTTAAACTCTTGTTCGACCACGGAAATACTAGCACTCAATTTAGGCTGTACCCCCTGTATGGATAATTTCTTCGCCCTGTTTGCCGCCTCTCTCCGTAATTCGGATGCCGTATAGGGCAAATCATTCAATCCTATTAATTTAGGCGCTATCATTTTAAGACCTTTCGCGCTGTACTTAGCCGTACCACAGGGTTCATATGTGATAGGGCACCTATTCATATTCCAGAGGTTTTACAGTTACGGCGCCTACCAAATCAGCACCGGTGGCCATTAATTGGGAGAAATAATCCTTTTGATCGATTTTGGAAATCCTAAGTAGACCTTCCAGCATGATACCTTCGGGCAACAACCCTTCAAAAAAGGGAGGAAACCCATCAAAACCAAATCCCTTTTCGTTAACGGGCATGGTCAATGAAATCGCCTGACCACTGTAATCATCATCATAATCAAACCTATATTTCGATTGGGACAATTCCGTTAAAACACCCGCCCTTTTTCCATGGGCATATACCACTGCCTTTCTCATCCGTTTTCAGTCAATGGGCTTTTAAATTCCACTTCTATGTTCAATACCTGGAGCACGGCAAGGATGTTGCTCCAACGAACAGTCTCCTTGTTTTTTTCGATATCAAAGACGGTTGTCTTGCCTATACCGGCCAAATTGGCCAGTTCAAGCTGTGTCAGCCCCGCTTTCTTGCGATGCTTTTTGACCAGCAAACCTAAATCAACCATATATTACCGTTTTAGCGGTAAATATAGTGTTTTATTTATCAAATAGGTTTAAAAAGTGATTAATATTATTAATTTTACCGCTATAACAGTAATTTTAATTGTTATTACCGAGCTCTCTAGTTAAACTAGTACAATAATTAAAAATCACTGCTAAAACAGTAATATGTGGTATACTTATCTTTCTAGATTCCTATTTGAAATGTTGACCAGAGGCAATATACGGTATAATCGTACCTCCAACCAAAGCTGACTTTTGAACAGATTATTTGAACAATTAAATCTATGATGAACATAGTAATACTTATGCTTAACATGACTTATGCAATCAATGAAATTAATAACTGTTCAACAATCATATTCCTAACAATTAGGTGACCTATTTGGTGAGCATAAAATCCATCATCCCGCCCCATTTCTTCTAGTCCAAAGCTATCCTGATGACATTTCCCCTTTTCCTCGATACTAGGAAAAAGAAACATATCATGAAGCGTATTCCAACCCTATTCCTATCAACGATTGCCCTATGCCTATTTGGCTGCAGTTCGGATTCAGATTCCAACAATGGCCTGGCCAATGCCGAGCCTCAGGGCCTTTGTGAAAATGCCCCCGGGCTCACCGGCATCTATTGGGAGTTTGCCAATTCCATTCCGGCCCCCTTGTCCCAAGTGCCAACAGTGAACAATCCGGGCGGACAGTTTGTCCATAGTCTACACCCCCTTATCGGATTTGTCTATCCCCAAGGGTTTTCTGCCTTTGAGCTGACCGACACGCAGACTGGGACACTTGGTGTCAATCTCGTACGCAACGACAATGCCGTTGTATTTCGATGGATTCCGAACACACAACTCCAAGGACAGGTCGCTGCCAGGTCCATCATAGCCAATGAAATCAATGGGGTGTTCGCCCACTACGGTTTCAATGGCACCCCCAATGTATTGTGCATCAGCTCGGCCAACAACTCCTTCGAGGGGATACCCTCCCAATTTGAGGCCCGCTTGCTCCGTTTCAATGGCATAACCGCCCAGGTCTGGGTAAGGTCCACCTATCTTGCCGGCGGCACATTTTCCGCCATTTCGGTCACCTCGGCCCCGAGCAATGAATACAATGATCAGGTCATGGACACTTTCCTGCCCATAAATTTCCAGCTCTTCGTGGGGAGGGACGGCACGTTTGTGGACAATGACAATGACGGGGTCCCCGCCAACGAGGATCCTGACGACAACAATCCCAATGTCCCCAACAACCAGGGATGAAATCTATTCTTTCAGCAATGGTAATTAGCTCTTGTTTGGATCAGCTCCCTTTGGGGAGCTTTTCTTTTTTACCAGGAAAAAAACCAACAAAATCAATAGCAATGAGCCCGCCAAGATTCCAAAAGGCCAAAGTTTGCCTTGGGTAAAGTGTATGGGTGAGGTGTCCCCCATCAAGACCAGTCCCGCCCAATATTGTGGATGCAGGGTACGACCTTCCGCATGGGCCAGATACTCCAGTTTGGCCAAGCGAAGGGCCTCGTCCTTGCGCCTGCCCTCCATCAAATGGCGGTAAAAGCTTTCCAACAATTGGCTGCTCGATTCTTCATCGATTTGCCAAAGGCTTGTCAACACACTTTCACTGCCCGCATAGTTAAACGCATGCGCCAATGAAATCATCCCCTCCCCGGGCTGGTAGGTCGGCTTTCCTGTCTCACAGGCCGTCAGTATGGCCAAGTTGGACCCGAGGTCTTGGTTGTAGATCTCATAGGTGTATAGGTAATTGTCGTTGATATCCGAAGGGTTTGACACATTCTTGGCGAATACCAGGCGTGAAAGTTCGGGACTCACATTATTGGATTCGGCATGGGTGCCAATATGGATGATCTTGTGTTCATTGGCATTTTGGATAAACAAGGGTTTGGAGGCCCTTTCGTTCAAAAATGAACTTCCATCGAATCTCCGGCTGAATTTTTTCACCAATGCGGTACTGAACGGTTGCGGCAACAGGGTCAGATAGGTTTTGTCCAAAAACAACGAATCGGAAATCGACATTTGATACCGGGTCTTCATTTCTTGGTCAAACTCAGGGGCAAAGGCAATGAAGTCGTCCTTGTACCCCACGACCTTCTTGTTTTCGCCCAGCATGAACAGGCTGTAGTTGTATGAAAGGATATGTTCGGCCAGCAAACTGCCCGTTGCCAGTTCCGCATAGGATTGTATCCTTTTTGGTGTGAGCAGTTCAAAGGCCAGGTTGAAGAGCTCCCCATCGGGAAAGATGATGACCTGTTCTGTCCGGACAACACCTTCCAAGGGCCTCCATAATCTTTGGTAGAGCTCATAAAGGCAATCAAAAAGCTCTTCCCCGACAGCCCCGTAGTCCGAAATGGTGGATATACAAGCTGCGTCCGATTGCCCCAATGCCACCAACTCGGCCTCCCCCCTATGGTAAACGTAGGCATAACGATCATCACCATCCGAGAAGTAACGCACCAGTGTGGTGTTCGGCGGAACTTGCCGCCCCAAGTCCCGCAAGGGTTCCACTATGGAAGCGTACCGCATCCCATAGTACTTTGGATACTCCTTTTGAAGGAAACGCATATGGTCCTGCCATCCTCTGCTGAGGGAATCCCAGATGGCCACATTGAACTGAGTTTCGTCATCCTCAACATCAAAAAAGGTATTTATTTCCTCTCGCAACCGACCTTCTCGTTCCCGAACTTCTTTGGGGATCATGTCATCCCCCCTTAGGTTCAAGCGCGCCCTGATACGGTTGTAAATCGAGGACTCATGAAGGGCCATGACCTTTTCAAGATGGGCCTTGTCCCCGGTTTGGTCATATAGCTTCAGATAGACCTTTTTACCCAGATCGAAGGCTTCGCGACTGCTTTCGATCAAATTGGCCACCCCTTCCTGGGAGGTGACCAGGGATTTTCGCTTTTCCACCAGGGATATGGCCCGATCAAGGATTTTCGCCACTGCCTCAAGCTGGTTTTGGGAATGGGACCCCAATCCCAATTTCGACTTGGCCAGATATAAAAGAATTTCGGTCCGTTCACCCCATAGATAGGGCCTGTTCTGCAGGTCCTGATCGCCACGTGCCTCCAACAAACCCTCACAGAGCTGGATGGCCTGTTCGAAATCACCCTTTAAAAAGAACATCCTCACCTTGGTAAGCTGTAACATTTTGGACAGATGGCTCCGCTGCCCATAGCTGGCGAGCACCTTGGCATACGTTTCTTCCAAAAGGTCCTGCGCTTTGCCAAACTGTCCGTTCTCGGCAAGGCTTTGGGCCAAATTCGCCCTGGCGTAGATACTGTTCTGGCTAAACTCCTCGGAATTGCTGTTGCCGTAGGCCTCCAATGTTCTTTCGTAGTGCGCAATGGCACTTAGGAGATCCCCCGTTCTTTTATCAAGATCCGCAATGGTGTAATACAGGTTGGCGGCATAGGCCCAGTTGTCCCCCGGTATCTCCTGCAGTGACGCCTCAGCCTCTTGGAGATACTTTCGAGCCTTTTGCAGGTCTTCCCCATAGAGGTGTGCCTCCCCCATCATCAATACGGCACTGAAATATTGTACCGTGTTGGGAAGAAAGTGCTTTTTGGAATGGTGATATCCCAAAGTGGCCACTTGGATGGCCTTTTCCTTGTCGCCGAAATCATTGTACAGACTGCCCAAATTTCGATAGGAGATCGATAGGTTGAAGCGTACCTTTTCCGTCAAAGGATGGTTATGGGTCCCTTCCAGGAATGCATTGAAACTTGCAATGCTCTTTAAGGTAAGTGCCATCGCCTTCTCCAAATCATTCTCGCTCTGTTTGACCATGGTCCAGTTGCCATAAATGGTACCGGGCAGGTAATACCGCTGTTCCGGATCGGTGTTCAAAGTGTCAATGCTCTGGATGGCCTTTTCAAAATAATAGTCGGCACTGTCGGGTTTCGCCGTAAAGTACATCAGCGATCCCTTGTAATTCAATATCCTGGGTGCCAAAGGGAACTGTGTTCCTGGATGTTCCCCCATCAACTGCAGGGCCCTGTTGGTCCGTTTCATCAATTGGTTCATGTCCCCAAGTTTCAAGCCCACCTCGCTCAGGTGAAATTCCGAGGCCACCATTCTTTGTGCATCCTCAAGGCCATCGGCCAATCGATTGGCTTGTGTGATGTACGCTTTGGCCTGAACCGCGCTCCCTTGATCGATATGCGCCAGCCCCAGTCCCAAGAGTGCCTCATACGCTATGGAATCCCCCTCATGGTTCGATCGGATCATTTTCAACAGTTCCTGTGCCTTTGGGAATTCCGTCTCCGGGTCCAATAAAAATTCCGACTTGGCAAGGGGATAGACCAATCGGCCCTCATTGAGGAACGGGTATGTTGTTTCCCCCGAAATGACCTCTCCAATGATATGCTGTGCAGCGTCAAACCCATCCACTGAGATAAGGCTGTCCAGCTGTTTGAGCACCGGATGCCTATGTTGCGCATATAGGCCCGTCTGCAAGAAAAGGGCAACCCCAACAAAAATATATACCAACCCTTTGCCCATGCCAGATCAGTCCTTTAGTTTTTGTGCCAATTCCCTTGCCCTGTCATCCGAGGTATGCTCCAGACTTTTGAGCGCCTCCCGTACCTCGTTCATTTTAAGGTGGGCCAGGCCTTTGTAAAAAGCCGCCTCGCTCCGAAAGGGCGTGCTGTCGTGCACCAGCACACGGTCAAAATAACTGATGGCCTTATCGGCCTCACCCTTGGCCAAATGGGCCGATCCCATAAAATAATTGAGCGTGTCATTGTCCATTTTCCCCGGCAATAGGCCTTTCCACTTTTGAAGGGCGGTACCATAATCCTCTTGTTTATAGTCCACCATGGCTTCGTAAAACATATAGTTGTCACTGTTGCCCATGACCGTTGGCAGTCCCGGGTCGGGGGTGTAATATGCAGCAAAGAGCCTTTCATTGTCATTGGGATAATAAAAATACCATATGCCCCCCAAGGTCATTAACACAGCTATTGCTGCTGCCATGCGATATACCGTTCTAGAGGCAGTGGAAAGTCGCCTTTCTTTTCCATCGTCTTGAACTCCCTCGTGAAAATGGTCCATGGCAAGGCGGAGTCCAGCCTCTTCAATGGCTCCGAAAAGGGCCTTAAATTCCAAAAACTTGGCCTTGAGCGTCGGATCCGAGGCCATCCTTGACTCAAAACCGGCTTTTTCCGCAGGTGTCATCTGGTCCAAAAGACAACTTTCGAACAGCTCTTGCTCCTCCCTTGTCCAATATGCTTCTTCCCTATCCATTCCTTGTTATATGTTCCGCAAGCGAACGCAAACGTTCCATGCACCTATATTTTTTATTTCTGGCAGATGTGGCCGCAATCCCAAGGTCCTTGGCCACCTGCTTCATTGTCTTTCTCTCGTAATAAAAAAGACCCAAAAGCTGTTGACAGGCATCTCCCAGTTGATCCAATGCCTTAAGCATTGTTTCCCTTTTATCGTCCAGCTCCCCACCGGAATCATCGCCCGCTTCTTGCACCACTTTGGAAAGGCCCTCCGCTCCCACCGTTTTTCTGAACCGTGCGGAACGCAGGTGGTCGGTCCATTTATTCCTGGCTATGGTGTACAGGTAGGCCTCAACACTTCCTGCGCCATCAAACTTGTCATCCTTGATATTTCTCCAGCAAGCAACAAAGGCGTCTTGAAAAACATCCTTCGCCTCCGCTTCATTCCCACTGTTCCTGAAGACGTGGCTCCTAAATTTTGGAAACGTATGTTCATATACCTCTTGCATGGCCTGCCTGTCATTTTTTTTGAATGCGGTGACCTGTGGGTTATCTTTTGTCTGCAAGGTTTTCCCCATACTTCAATTGAAAGTATGGGGAATTTACAAAAATTCATCTTTTTGGGTAATTTAAAAGTCCGGTGCACGGTTTCATCGACAAAGTACATATTCTAATTAAAAATGGGTGTGATTTCAACGCTTACGGGCTGCGAATTCAAATTGTCCACAATCTCTTCAGCATAGGCCTGGGCCTCCGTTTCATTGCAGCTGTTATAAATAATGATACTGCCCACACCCAGATTGAGTCTTAACATGCCTCCTCCAATATCTGCGGTATTCAAAACCTGCTCCGGGCTCTTGTTGCCATTGTTGGAGGTTATGACTCCCCTATACCCAATCGCTCCATCCACGGCGGCAAATTCAGCGGCAAATGGGACCGGACTAAAAGCTTGGTACTCGGGACCGCCAGAACAAAGGAGACTTGAGCTTGAGGTTTCCCTAAAATTGGGCTGTCGCTCAATGGATACCGTAAAGGACTCACAGCCCTTTTTGTTGTTTACGGTCATAGTGTCCCTCCCGGCCTCGGTGAGTTCGTCCGTATTCTTGTTTCGGAAATACAATATCACGGTGACGGTCTCCAGGTTGTCCCCGCCGCCCAATTCGGAATCAAGTGCGGTACTGATATAGGACACATAATTATTGGTCGTGACAATGGAGACTCCAAAATTGTTGGGGTCGCCGCCAATGTCCTGGACCCTTCCCCCAAAATCGTTCGAAGTGCTCCAATGGAATTCAAAGTCCTCCACTTCCGGGTCATAATCTGTAATTGCGCTTGCACGCAGTTCCGTTGCCTCGCCCAGACAGAGCGAAACGTTGTCCTGTTGCAGCTCCACCACGGCATCGATGGACTTGACCTCCCAACTTTCAAAATTGAAGGCTGTCGTACGTAGACCGTTGAAATTGGCGTAATAATTGGTTGCCTTGATATTTTTATCGATTGTGGCCAAAATGTACTTTGTTCGTTCATAACCTGTTTCGATCAACTCTTGGGTCTGTATAAACGTATTCGGAAAGTCTCCGTTGCCGGACAATATGGCGTACACATCCGTTAGTAGGGCCCTTAGGTCATTGCTCAAACGGACATCTTCATACAGAGCGGGAAGAAAGATTTCAGTGGCTTCCTTGAACTCGTTCTCCACCACCGCATCAATCACATCGGGATATTGTTCAAGAACAGGAAGTACCGCATTGTAAAGCGCATTTTCCTTGTCACTTCCAAATGGTGGCAACAATGATTTGTTGCCGCCCACATCAAGCAAGGTGGGCAAAAAATAATCGATGACATAGGTCTCCTTATTGATTTCGGTATAGATTTCCAGTTCTTCGGCGGTCATGCCCCTAACTTCGGTGTTGCGTTGACCAGAACCGATGACGACCACTTCATATTCGGCCACCAATTCAGTGTCAGGGTCTACCGGCAAAAGGATGGGGTCTGTTGCTATCGCATTGTCTATAGATGCCTGTTGCGCATTTATCTGTTGGAGCGAGTTCCCCACTTCCAGTTCCTGTATGGCGTTGGAGCCGCCCGACTCCAATTTAAAATTGGCAAAGGTACTTGAGGTATAATTTGGTATCTCAAAAAGATCTCCGCTTCTATTCTTGTAGCTCTTCTTGTAAATGACGACCCTGGACTTTCTTGCCAGGGAATTTTGCAACTTTATCCTAGTGGAATCGACACTTGACAAAGTCACTCCGCTTTTGGTATTTTCATCATTGAAAAAAATCCGGTTTTCGAGGCCCACCGAATGTTTTGCCGTTATTTGATCCAAGAAAGCCTGCAATGAGGCTTCATAACCCCCTTCGCTGTACATAAGTGGGTTGTTCTCGAACAATGTTCGAATTTCTCCCACAAAATTTGGGAATCCAGGAACTTGCCCTATACTTTTCAAAAAAGCACTTTTTCCACTCTCGGGCAATAAGTGATAACCCAGTGCATAGTATACCATCAGTTCGGCGGTGGTCTCGACAGAGACTTCCTTCCTGTCTCCCGAAATAAAACCTGCAAGTAAAACGTGGTTGTCCGCATCCAGCAGATATCCCGATTCAACGGAACCACTGTTGAACGGCAATTTCCCCATCCCACTGGCATCTACATCGGAATCGGCACCCATTGATGCCAATGTGGCATTGGTAAGATCTACATCCGCATTTTCGGGCAACAACACTTGAACATCCGCCATTTCATAGCCTTCATCGCTGCCAGGATCATCGTCTGTAGGTGTAGGATCGTCATCGGTCTGTGAGAAATCATCATCGGTCATTGGGTCGGTCCCGTTGTCATTGGAGCTACAAGCCATGGTTAGCGCCAAAACAAACCATGCAATTACAATTTTTTGATATGGAATTTTCATATTTGGTGTATTATATTCGGTTCTCGTTTTTAAATTAATCCTTGGTTCCTGTCCAACTACCTGAAATTTGGTCCGTGCTGTTCTCCCATGTGCCACTGCCCTGATCTGAGGCAAAGGCACCTTTAAATGTTGCACCATTCATCGCCGAACCCACCGTGGCCCTGAAATCCCCAGAGGTATCAATACTGCCGTTCAAGGGAAGGGATTGTTGCAGATTATTGGAAAAGGCCTCCCCCTCCACCGAGCCGTTTGAGTCGATGGTTGCGGTCCAAGTTCCGCTGTCGCCCCCCGTATAGGTTCCTGACCAATTTCCTGCGAAGATGGCCTGTTCTTGGGATTCATTGCCGTTATCAGTTGAACAGGATAGGCCAACAGCAAGGACAAGGATCACATAAATTATTTTAACTTGTTTCATTGCTTTGAGTTTAGAGGTTTATTACATATCGTGGTTATTCAAAAATGTCATCAATGGGCGTTCTCGACCCTGACCCATTCGCGGTTATTGAGATTGATGTCCCCATTTGGGGTATAGAATAGATCATCGTTGCGGATGTAATTCCCATCACTGTCCATCCAATACTCCGTGGAGCCTGCGTTCACTTGATAATTGTTTCCGGTAAGCGGATTGTACACCGTTTCCTCTTCATTGATCATATTGATGAACTGGCGTTGGCCCGTATCGCTGCCTGCACCGAAATTCCGGTTCATAAAGGAAGCATGGTTGGCATCCTGGGCGGCCCAAATCCCCTTCATTTTGTCCTGATGTGCATTGAAAGCGCTCCACCTTGCCTGCATCCTGTTTTGATGCTGGGCGGCTGCCAATTGTGCCCTTCTTTGATTTTCCCGTGCCCTTTGCTGCCCCAATCGGTTCACATATTCTTCCCATTGTGGGTTTTCCCTATAGCTGAAGGTGGCCTCCTTCATCAGTTCAAGTGTCTTTTCATATGCGGATTCATCCACAAAGGTGTAATTGACCGTATAGAACCAGACCATCATGTTGCCGGATACGGTCGGCTGTTCCATGCTTATGACCGATACACTTGCCATGGCCTTTTGGCCCTTGGAATTTTTCCACTCGGTATTGTAGATCGATAGAGCGGTGTCCATCCCTGATTTGGAGGCGATCTTGTTCCTGAGGTACCGGGTCACTTCGGGCTGTTCACGCTCCCCGAGATATTCAAAACCACTCTTGGCCATACGGCCCTTTACCTCCTCGTTGAAAATCTGTTGGGGACCGGCCAAGGGTCTGATCATTTTACCATAGGGGGTATTGTACATCAATTGTGCCATCTGTGGGTCTTGGTAATCGACATGATATGCAATGGGGGTATTGAAACTATTCAAATGGTCCGGGCCCGTGATCTGTATCAAAAAAGTGGGCAGCTTTTGATCAATGGTATAGGAAGGCTTGGAAATCACATTCCAATTGGAGGGGTATTCGGTACTGTTCACTACAAGGCCTGTCCGGGCATCTATTAGTTGATGTGTTTTGGTGGAGCTTGAAGGTGCAAGCGCTGAAGACAACCCATATTCCCGGCCATCCAGCGTATCATCTTCCAACTCCTCATCAATGGTCCGATCGGAATATCCGGTTTCTTCGGCATCCACTTCGTCTGCTCTGGAACTGGATCTTCCCCAACAGAATACAATCAAGAGACAGGAAATCACCACTAGCATTGGTCTTTTCATAAGGCTGTGTTTAATTTTTAAGGTTTTTGTAGTCATAATATTTGTTTTGAACGAACCACCTAGAACTGGTTCAAATCGGTTTGCCATGGAATGTTTCCATCCTTCACGATATTCAATAGAAGGGATTGCAGGTCGTTATCGAAAGCCGAGGTATCCGTCCTTCTCATGTTCAAAACAATGGTGGCGGTATGTCCATTTTCAGCGATCATCATCCACGAACGGTTTCCCGGAAGACTTCCCGTAAAATAGGTCAATTGCTGTTCCGGCCATACGGCCAGACCCCTTCCCAGATTGGACAGTTCGGTGGTCTCGGACAACAATGCGATCGAACCAGGGGTCAATATATCGGGTCTCTCCGGTGCCCCATCGATGGCGCACAAAAAACGGAGCAAATCGGGCGCACTGATGACAACCCCGGCATCTCCATCCCTTCTCGAGGCAATCGTGAAAATGTATGGTGCATCGCCCTCTGCGCCATAATAATGTACTTCATTTGCCCCGAGGTCATCCTCCCGAAAGGTCGTTACCCGGAACGAACTTATCCCCAAGGGTGAAAGCAGCCCTTTGAGGTATGCTTCATAGGGTTCACCGGACCTTTCCTCAATGATTCGAGCCAAAAGCCAGTATCCCATATTGCTATAGCTGAACACTTCTCCCGGGGCATTGCTCAGCGACCAGTTGTTCAATACATATTCGATAAAATCGGAAGCCCCAAGATTGGGTTGGTAATCAATGGGATCTCCCCCAGTGGATGTGCCCCAACCGCCCGAAGCATGCAACAAGAGGTCATCCACGGTGATGTCGAGTTCATCCTCGGTGAGCACCGCTGTACCAAAATCACCTCCCAATATGCCATCAGGGCCGAAGACAGGTTCATCCAGGGACACCAAACCATCATCTACAAGCTTTAGTATGGCCGTTGCCGTAAACACCTTTGAGATACTGGCTATCCGAAAAAGATGGTCCGGTGACACATCGATATCGTTCTCCACATTGGCCTTGCCGTATCCTTTGGAATAGACCATTTTTTCGTCCACGCTGACGGCCAAGGCGACCCCGGGAACCCCATACTGGGCCATAAATCCGGATACTGCGTCATCGACCACACCGATATCATTTTGTGTTACGGGTTCCGGTTCGGGTTCGAGCTCCGGTTCAAGATCTAGGTTTTGATTTGGATTGCTGTTGGGCTCGGGTGGTGCCTCTCCATCCCCAGAACTACAGGAGATTAATAATGAAAGGAACAGGATGGACATCAGCCGACTATACCCAAAAAAAGACGGTGTTCTCATAATCGATGGTTTAAGGTTTCATATATACCCATATATCGAACCCTTTTAAAAATGTCATCACCACCTCGTTCTTATTGTATTTCTGGGCACAATATGGACCGAATAAACTTGGATGTTCAGAAATTTGGCCTTCGAGGAATCATTGTCATGGCTGGCACCTATTGAAAAGTGGTTGATGGCCTATGAAGACTTAATGGAAAATTGAAAAGATTGTCAAGGTGAATGGCAAATCTGCAAGAAGTATTTGTCATTTCTCAAACCCTGGGTATTTCTAAAGGATTATCGGATACTTTGATGTTCCAAAAATATCACCTATCGCCCAAAACGTTTCCTTTAGCAGGACATTGGTGATCTGGGCTCTTTGACCACCAAAGCCAAGGCATTGTTGGAGCTTACCAAAACAGCATATGGGATGGAGCCCCTTCCCAACAATACAATCTTTTTGCGTGTGAACACGAGAAAATGTTTTTTTTACCGAAGAGCTTACCGGATGGTTACGGTCAGGATAAGGTTTCTTACAAAAGTTAATATTGCGATACATATACTTCAAAGGAATTCCAGATGAGAGATGGCTCATTTTTTAGTATAAATCTTATTTTTGAAAACCTAACGAATTGATCAAATGTTACCGAATAAACATAAAGAGGGAAATCTTTTCATCATTTTGTTCCTCAACTCCATTTACCCCCTAAGCCCTAGTTTAAAAAACTACCTGGTTGAGCATATCAAAAGTTGTTACTTCGAGAAAAACCAGTTCATTTGCAAAGCTGGAGAAGTCTGCGATCGTCTCTATCTTATCAAAAAAGGTATGGTTCGCGGTTATTTTGAAAGCGACGGGATGGAATTGACGACCTGGGTGGACACCGAAAACGAAGTTTTCACCTCGATTACCGGTTTCTTCAGAAATCAACCTTGCCAAGAAAACATCCAAAGCCTGGAAGAGACCCATTGTGATTATATGGAGTATGAAGACTATAAGTATTGCTTGAACAATTTTCCAGAAATGCGGCACATTAACCGTATACTTTTGGAGGAATATTACATACTTGCGGAACAAAGGGTGTATTTGGCCAGGATCCCCAATGCCCAAAAAAGATTGACCTACTATATGGAAAAGATGAAACCCCAAATTGTCGAGAGAATCCCACGCAAACACCTGGCCTCCTATCTGGCCATAAGACCTGAGACTTTATCCAGACTATTGAAGGAAATAGATTAGTCCTTCGCCCCTGTGGCACCCCCAACATATCCCCGAAACAGATTCGGATAAGAAGAATTTTTTTCATCTTTCCCGGTGTGTTTTCTACGGTTGTCCTGCAATTTATGTAAGAAAATAACATCAAATTGACATATGTCAATTTCTGAAACTTTTTTTTATACTAGGAAAAATGAATTGCCGTTTCTTACACATATGAAAGAAAAATAATACGGCTTTTATTTCAGGTTCCCACAAAAAGATGAACTATTTTCTCAACATAACAACAAAAGTTTCCCTAGCCCCATGACATAGAAAAATACTTTTCCATTCACTTATTCATTACAGACAAGCCTCGGTAACCGGAGCTAGCCAAAGCTAGGTCCAAGGCAAGGAAATTAGCTGCATCCAAGCGGACAGGAATTTTAGTGCCTTTTCCGAACCGAATCAAATCACAAAAAAAAACAAACGTACCCATGAAAAATCTTTTTAAACAAAAAATCCGGTTGAGCTTCGTGCTCTTCTTTTTGCTAACGCTAAGCGTATCCATTGCCCAAACCGACGAGGCGGTGATCGTGGATTCCGATTTTCCCAATCGCGCAGGACTCATAGCGTCCCTACCCGTTGCTGTCACAATGATCGAGAGCGATGCCGCTGCCAACCTGGCCGAAACCCTAAAGCAGGCGATGGCCGAGAACCCCAGTGTAAAGAACATCCATCTTTTTGCACCATCCACGGAGACATCGATCAGTATGGGGGAAATGGCGTACACGGCCGAAGTCCTGGACCAGCAGCTGACCTCATCTGATTTCAGCACCAACAGGGACATAACCCTTTATGTGTACTCCTGTACATTGGCCAAAAACCCTTCAGGGATATCTCTTTTGGAAAACATATCCTCCAAAACTGGTTTCAATGTAGCCTCTTGTGCCTCTTGCAAAGAGCTCAACGAAGAATTCAAGTTTGATTACTCGGTAAGACCATTGACTATTACCAGCAACCTTTTTGAATAACCTTTTCAATTTCCAAATACAAATTCAACCAAAATGAAGAAAATCAACCTTCACCATTCATATATCATAGTACTATTGTTCTTTGGGTTAGGATGGAACTCCATGCTTGGCCAAACGGTCAATATGGAAGTGCAACAAGGCCCCAACATTGATGTGGTACTTACCGTGGGAATCACCGACCAAAATATAGATACCTTCGAAGAAGACCTAGGTGCTGCCTTGGAGAGCAAGGGTATCCCAGCCGACAAACTCTACGTGCAAGGTTTTGAACGAACCACCATTTCCTCCAACTCGGAAGATGCTGCCGATATTTTCAATAACTGGGTACGATGGGGCTACAACCCAGAGACCTGGGAGTTTGTGGATGCAGAAAAATTCATCCGCAGAATCAACAATGACTACATGGCGGGTTTTTACGATCCTGTTTTTGATTCGTCCAATTATACCTTGGAAGCTGACATTGCCTTTACCTCTGGCTCCGACAACGATGACATGGGGATAACCTTCGGAATGAAAAATGGCCCTGTGGGTTCCTATCTTTTCAATCTATCGGGAGCCGTAAGGGGCTTCACCACCAGTGAGTTCATTCCAGGTCACGGTTTTGCATCGGGCTTGTACAAAATTACAAGGGACGATGGCAATGCCAACCCGCAACACTATGTTCAGGGACTACAAGATGCCTCAAGCACTATTTTCAATCCCAACTCGACCACGACTTGGTATCATTTTAAAATCGTGGTCAGCGGTAAAAACGTAAAAATTTATATGGATGATGCATTGATCATCGACTACACCGCAACCGAGGAAATCGGAGGCAGTTATGGATTCTTCTCCAACAGTCAGCCCTATGCCACATTCAAGAACATCGAAGTGACCTCATTGAGCCTTAAAAAATTCAAGGATGTGCTTCGGGAGCCGCAATGGAGGAACAGTGCCATGCGATTCAACGTGAACCTTGATGATCAAGAGGTGGCAGACTTTGACAACGACCAGGATCTGGCCGAAATATTGATGCGAACCATCAACGAAGACATCCATTACATCGGGTGGGGGTTGAACGGCAACCAAGTGCAGTTCGAGCGTTTTGTACAGCAAAACAACAACCAAGGAACTTTTGTAAATCGAGATATGGGCAGCTGGTCGAGTTGGATGGACGATATGGCCCAATATATTTATGAACAATACCAGTTCCTTACGGTGACCGAAGGCGACTATTTCATTGCGGGAACAAGTGTTGAGATAGCGGTCGACCCTTCTGAGATGAAAACGAGTACCGCCAATGCAAGCTACCCAAGCGGGAGATGGAAAATCACACATGACGAGACCTTCTTCCCCAACAACCAGGGAAGGGTTTCCTGGAACGATCTTTATCTGGAGGATGTTCCGGAATTCTATGAAAAGCCCGGGAAATACTCCTTTACCTTCGAAGACCTGCCCACCTCCCCCACCACCCTTTATTTTCACAGGAAGCCCGTGGCTAGCTTCTCCTACAGTTCGGACACAGGCGTGTTCAACGACACCTCTTACGATTTGGATGGTGGTGCCAACAATGGAATAGCCCAGACCGAATGGAAATGGAAACCCGTGGATGCGGCATCCACTGCAGACTGGAATACTGGAATGTTCGACAAGAATTCCGTTGGGGATGGAGAATATTTGGTGATGCTCAATGTACAAGACCATCAGGGGGTTTGGAGCAGTCCTTCCAGTGCCTATATCCTAGTGGACAGCAGTAGTTCTTCCACCAACGAAGACTTGCCAGTGGCACAGTTCAACATTCAACCTGATGCACTGTTTACCTACTCAGGTTCGATGAACATCAATATAGAGAACAACTCCATCGACCCTTATGGAAGAACGCTTTCCAATGAAGAATGGATTGTGACGCAAAGAGTATACGATAGTGAAGGAAATCCAACGGATACGGAAATTCACAACTCCACCACCCAGATGACGGATTTCTCAAGTTATAACAATCTAACCGCAGAATACATCATTAGTCTGCGTGTACAGACCAGTACCGGTGTTTGGTCAGAACCTTTTTTCCGAACATTGACCATAACTCACGATGTTACCGAACCTACATTATCGGCCACCCCGAACAATGGCTCCATTGATACCGACACCGACATTCTGTTGACCTTTCAAGATGAAAATGACGGAAGTGGGTTTGATGTTCAACGCTATGCATTGGTTCAGGACAGCAATCCTCCAGCAACGGATAGCAGCCTATGGTCCTCTTGGAGCAACAGTCAATCCAAGACCACCTCGTTTTCCAGCGGCGGTACGGGATGGTACATCCATGGAGAGGCGAAGGACAATGCCGGAAACACGGGAACCGCCTCTTTTGGCCCTTTTGATCTTGCTTTGGTGGTCGGTGCAAAGAACGACTTGGCCGTATTGGATGAGGATACCGTATCCGACCCGGTCGATGTGTTGTACAACGATGTGTACGATACCAACAACACTCCAACTGTTAGCATTACGACACAAGGAACCAAAGGTTCAGCCGTGGTGGACGAAAACAATAAAATTGTCTACACTCCAAATGCGAATGAATTTGGAAGTGACGCCGTCATCTATGAACTGGATGATGCGGGCACCAAGGTAACCGCAACCCTTACCTTATCCATTACCGCAGTGGATGACGCACCAACAGCTGTAGCAGACTCCTTCACTTTGGATGAAAACGCCACCTTGAGCGATGATGTATCCACAAACGACATGGAAGTGGATGGTGATGATAGAATTTATCACATCATTTCAAATCCATCCCATGCAAGCGCTTTTACCTTTAATGCTGACGGTACATTCAGCTACGAGCATAATGGCGATGAATCCGCAACAGATAGCTTTACCTACAATTTTGAGGATGCCGTTTCCTTCTCGGAAACCGTTACGGCCACATTGAACATTACCAATGTGAACGATGCTCCAGCAGGCGGCGACATTACCTTGGACGTAACCCAAGATGTAGGATACGCTTTCAAACCTACTGATTTTACCTTCTCTGATGTTGACCCGAGCGATACCTTCAATGGCATACAAGTGATTTCACTTCCGACGAAAGGCACATTGGAATACAACGGCTCTCCCGTAAAGCCCAATGATATGATTGACGATGTGACATTGCTCGTCTTTACAACAGCAGACGGAGAATATGGTTCATCGTATACCTCCTTTTCATTTAAGGTAAAGGATGAAGATGATGCACTAAGCTCGACCACGCACACAGCGGGTATCAATGCGGCCCAGGATACCGATGGGGATGGCGTACCTGACAAAGACGATGAAGACGATGACAATGACGGTACCCCTGATTCCCAGGATGCCTTCCCATTGGATGATTCCGAGGATACCGATACCGATGGAGACGGAACTGGCGACAATGCCGACGAAGACGATGATAACGACGGTACCCCTGATTCCCAGGATGCCTTCCCCAAGGATGATTCCGAGGACACCGATACCGATGGAGACGGAACAGGAGATAATGCCGACGACGATGATGACAACGACGGTACCCCTGATACCGAGGATGCCTTCCCTAAGGATGATTCCGAGGACACCGATACCGATGGTGACGGAACCGGGGACAATGCAGACCAAGACGACGACAACGACGGTACTCCCGATTCCCAGGATGCCTTCCCGAAGGATGATTCCGAGGACACCGATACCGATGGTGACGGAACCGGGGACAATGCAGACCAAGACGACGACAACGACGGTACTCCCGATTCCCAGGATGCCTTCCCGAAGGATGATTCCGAGGATACCGATACCGATGGCGACGGAACCGGGGACAATGCAGACGAGGATGATGACAATGACGGAACCCTAGATACCGAGGATGCCTTCCCAAAGGATGATTCCGAGGACACCGATACCGATGGCGACGGAACCGGGGACAATGCAGACCAAGACGACGACAACGACGGTACTCCCGATTCCCAGGATGCCTTTCCGAAGGATGATTCCGAGGATACCGATACCGATGGCGACGGAACTGGCGACAATGCAGACGATGACGATGACAACGACGGCACCCCTGATTCCGAGGATGCCTTTCCGAAAGATGATTCCGAGGATACCGATACCGATGGCGACGGAACTGGCGACAATGCCGATGATGACGATGACAACGACGGCACCCCTGATTCCCAGGATGCCTTCCCATTGGATGATTCCGAGGACACTGATACCGATGGAGACGGAACTGGCGACAATGCAGACCAAGACGACGACAACGACGGTACTCCCGATTCCCAGGATGCCTTCCCGAAGGATGATTCCGAGGATACCGATACCGATGGCGACGGAAAAGGAGACAATGCCGATGAAGACGATGACAACGACGGCACCCCTGATTCCGAGGATGCCTTCCCGAAGGATGATTCGGAGGATACCGATACCGATGGTGACGGAACAGGCGACAATGCCGACAATGATGCAGATAATGACGGTACCCCGGATGATGAGGACGCTTTCCCCTATGACCCGAAAGAGGATTCCGACATTGATGGTGATGGTGTTGGCGACAATTCCGATACGGACGATGACAATGACGGGGTTACCGATACCGATACGGACGGAGACGGTCTTGGTGATAACGTTGACAACGATGATGACAACGACGGTATACCGGATGATCAAGATGATTTCCCGAATGATGCTTCCGAGACGATAGATACCGATGGAGACGGAATAGGCGACAATGCAGATACCGATGATGATGATGATGGCTATTCTGACGAAATGGAATTGACCGAAGGAAGCGACCCTTACGATGCATCCAGCAAGCCATTGGATACCGATGGAGATGGTATTCCAGACAGCATTGATGAGGATGACGACAATGATGGTGTTCCGGATGCAGATGATGCTTTCCCAACAAGTGAGGAGCCCTCATTGGTCCCTGCACAGGCCTTTACCCCTAACGGCGACGGTAACAACGATGCCTGGGTCATCCCGGGAATAGACAACTACCCCAACAATGTGGTCAAAGTCTACAACCGATGGGGTCATGAAGTGTTCGGCACCAGATCGTACCGAAACAACTGGGAAGGCTTCTATAAGAACAGGAACGAGAAACTACCCGCGGGATCGTACATGTACATCATCAACCTGGGAGATGGAAGCGCACCCTTGCAAGGCTGGATTTTCATCAACTATTAACACCAATAAAACAAAAAACACCATTCAAGACAGATGAAACGTATCAATAAAATACAGCTAATGGCCCTGTTCCTTGGACTTTCCATGTGGGCAAGTGCACAACAGGACCCCAACTACACCTTTTACCGCTACAATATGAACATTTACAATCCCGCTTTTGTGGGAAGTTCCGAGGCTGCGGAATTCTCTTTGGGGATTCGTAGCCAATGGGCGGGAATCGAAGGGGCTCCAGAAAGCCAGAGTGCCATCTTTGGGATGCCCGTGGGCAAAAACATAGGACTTGGCGCCTCCATCCTCAATGACAAGACCTTTATTGAGCAGCAAACCTGGGTGGCGATCGATGTGTCCTACCACATTCAATTGGATTACGAACATATGCTCTACTTTGGCATCAAGGGAAGTGCCAACTCCTATGAAGCCAACACCCAAGGTCTTGTGACCTATGGTGTGGGCCAGGACGGATCATTGATGGAATACGATAGCCGTTTTACCCCCAATGTGGGGGCCGGGGTCTATTTGAAGCACGACAGGTATTTCGCATCCCTGTCAGCACCAAAGCTGTTGACCCCCGACCGCTTGCAAGAACGTGAGGGCAATGCCTATTTGGGCACGGACCGAATGCACGCCTACCTGAGCGGGGGATACACCTTTCTGCTGGGAAAAACCTTGGACCTCAAGACCATGGGGATGCTACGGTATGTGGACGCATCGCCCCTATCCGTCGAAGTGACGGGAATCCTGGACTTTGGCCAGCGCTTTGAGTTCGGGGCAAGCTACAGGTATGACGAGAGCATCAGCGGACTGTTCCTGTTCAACGTTAGCAATGGATTCAATTTGGGATATGCCTATGAAACCTCCATTCAAAATCCCATTGACGGCTTGGACCACAATACCCATGAACTTTTTATGCGGTTAAAGATGTGATCAATTGCATACCTAGGTTACCTTGATTTAAGTAAAAAACACCCTCTGCGCAGGGTGTTTTTTATTTTATGCCATCAAAGGTCTTATCAATCATACATTCTCTTTGGCCACGCAGACCATTAATTTAAGGGCATTGTCTTTGGATAAGTATTTGTTCCCCAGGAGCCGAGGACTCATCGTTTAGGACCTTTAGCAATTGGAAACCGAACCGTTTGAAAGAAGAGTTATCATTCATCTACTTAGAAAAAACTGCAATTTTAAATTATCAATCCTTATCACCTAGGACAAAAATTTGCGGCTCTTTAAAGCCGCTCAAGTTCATTTAACAGGTCGTACAATTCAGCTGGCATAAAATCTCGAAAACCCCAAAACCATTTGTTTATTCGAATTTCCAAGAATAGGTTCTAGTGCCTCAGCAATGACAATTTAAAAAATTTGAGCAAATCGTATTAATTTTTGATTCTTCACAATAGTATTTACAAATGATGTAGGTTCAAATAGCTTTGTGCTCGCTCTCGCTTTTTGTATGACCATTGTATTTGCACTAATTTTTAATGTGGCGCACTTATATTCAATATAACTCGCACCTATATTTTTTAAATAATGACAAAAAGCGCCCAGTTTTCATTTGTTACACCCGTTTTAAGGGTATGGTTCTTCCAGAAGAAGGTATCATCTGCGGCCATGCAGCCATCATATTTGGAGTCACTCAAGACAAATAGCATTTTAATAGGATTTGACCTTCTACCCCAAAAGCTGGAATACTCAAAAAAAAAGGGCGCATACATTTTCTTATTCATCATGCGCCGGGTTTACAAACATCACTTTCTTTGAAGTGGTTGATTGAGAAATCGCTTTTCAATAAAAAGATTTCAAAGGAATACTTTTGCCCATCGATATCATCAATTTAGAAAATTACAAGAGTTGTTTATTACCTTGATTCCCATATTTAATCGGTATTAATAGCTGCTTCTCCCAATGAACATAAAATGTAGCTGGTACCATTATCTTCCAATTGCTTTAGAGTGTATTAATTCACCAAAATGATAAAAAGACAACTTGAAGAAGCTAGAACCAATAAAAGTAGATTATAGATTAACGTAAGGCTATCATCCTGATAGGTTAGACCGAATTTAAATTAATTCAGAAAACTCCCTTAATATGGCCTCAGTAACATCCACTGGAATTTTTAAATCATCAGCTATTTCTTCCCAATCGCTACCAGCGAGTTGGACTTCTTCTATGATACCTTTAGCATCGCGGATGGCATGGGTCTCGGCAACAGACATTAAATCTTCCAACAGTATTTCAGAACGCTTACCATTAATTGAAAGGGCTCTGGACACATTGCTATAATTCAAATTTACGTTAAGGGGATAGGTTAAATCGTAGGCAGGAGCCAATTCCCACGAGTCATTTTCCTCTTGGTAGATGAAGCTATGGTTTTTCAAATGGTCGTCAGTATTGGCATAGATGACATTAAATACCATTCTTCGAAACAACTGAACAATATCCCGATACGGCACCTTTAGGTCGAGGGCCAGCTTGAAAAGGTTTTCATAACTTGAATCCTCTGGTTTTTTGAAATCCCACCCTGTCAGGCCACTTGCGGTCAGTACATGCTGCTTTGAGCCCGCTTGGCGGTCATATCTCAGGGTAGCAAAGTGCCTGCCCTGAATCATTTTGGAGGGCATCATATGTATCTTGGCTTCTTTGGCCATTAAATAGTAGGCATATTCGACTTTCTCCCGATTGTATTGTTTCGGAGCATCTTCGTTAAGGTTTAATTTGACAAGGTAATGATGGTAATCCTCGCTATGGTGAATATCTCCGGGAACAATCTTACCTGTTTTCTTGTGTTCCGATATCAAGATCTTGGGTCTTGCCCCCCCAGCAGATGTACCGATTTTAAATATGTTCAAAAGTGATGTTTCATCAAGCGTCCTTCCAGAAGTTCCCTTTTTCAATTCCAAAACCTCTCGGAGCACTTCAACGATTTCCGCTATATCGATGGTTGTCGAATCTGGAATCTCCTCAATGGGCTTATACTCCAAGGCCCCCATACCCCGGTTACCAACATAAGTAAGCTGCTCCAACGGTGTTATCTTTTGAAAATCCCGATTGGTGGATTCCAGCCACTCTTTGAAAATAATGTTGCCGAACATATCCGGCAATGAATCCGCGATCATGGGAGGTAGTCCGCGAAAGGTTTCCCCTTGATATTTGGTAAATACTTGGACCGGTTTTATTCGTTTGAAGATGTAGGGAAAAACTCGGGAAAAAACATTGGCATCCAAGAACTTGGGACTGTATTGAAAAAAGGAAGCACGTTTGTCAACATCGTATCCCAATCTTCCGATCTCTGAACCAAAAAGACAAACCCTTATAATATCGTTCTTTGCCATATCAATACATTGATTCCTTGTTATTGGTGTCAGCGATACTATTCAATGCCCTGTAAAAATCGTCCATCAGGTCAAAGTGTTTGGCAATTTTCAGGAAGGTATCCAAGGTGGAATTTTTTCCACTTTCAAAATTTTGGATGGTATAACGGGATATACCCAAAGCTTTACCCAGTTCCGTCTGTGACATTTCATACCTTTGGCGTTGCTGCCTACAAAGGCTCCCCAAAAGTTTTTTAACCTCCCCAATTGAAACTGAATCAATCATTTTTAGTTTATTATATTAAACAAATATACATATAAATGGCTAAAATGTTTAATATAACAATCATAATTGATTTTTCAATGAAGCGTTAATTCCTTAATATGTTCAAAATTCCATAGCATAACTGGGAACACCGGGCATACATAGTATACCACTTCCACCGGAAAGATTTGAGCATAGGTAAGGTACTGTATATAATCTGAGTTGGGAACCGAATTAATATGACAAATTTGGTCATTTCAAAGAAAAGCCCTCCTTTGGGCTTCTGTATATTTGTCCATCCTTCTTTAACTTTTGTTTGGTTCCCTTTAAGACTTACTTGTTTCTATGGCGAATTCCCAGTATTCTTTGGACTTTTTATTCAAAAATCAGCATAATCTTGTTTACCCAAGAATTTAATCGTATATAATTGTGCTTCAATGCATTAATATCCATTTAGTAAAAAGTGACCTATTCGGTGAGCATAAAATTTTAGAAAGCTTGAAACCCTTTATTTATTGGGCCTTCCAGAGATGGATTCTAGTCCCTCCGGTTTAATAGCTAAAAGTACTTCTTGAAAGGCATAAAATCCCGGATTAAAACAAAAAAAAGTATAACTTTAGCCATTAAATTATTAGGTACCATTTATCGGCAATTAAGTTCATTTTATATGGTAATTGTGTACTGGTGAACGATTCGGTGCACAGGTTAAGAAAAATGATTTCAACTTTTTGAATATCAAGTGATTATAATTAGGATTTAAGCCCCAGTCAGGTCACAGAAAAAGCCTTCAAATTAAAATTTGAAGGCTTTTGTTTTTTACCGATTAGGCAATCTTAAATCACGCAACAACTTCTTCGTGTCTGTTACGTTCCTTGACTAATCTCTCGATCAAATCAGGTACTTTTTCAAATGCGGCTGCCAATCCATGTGTCTTGCCAGCTTCCAAGAATGAAATTTCATCCCCTTTGGTCACTAAAAATCCAATGGGTTGAATACCAATACCAGCTCCAGCACCGGCACCTTCACCCTTACGGGATTTGCCTTCAATACCTTCGCCTCCACCTGAACCAAAGCCCATACCGACCTTGATTACCGGTACACATTTGAATTCACCCAAATCAAAGGGCTCTCCAACAATTGTTTCTGTTTTGGCTTCAGATTTGATAAAGTCTGTCACCTTGTTCAATAATTCTTCAAAATGTAAATCCATGACCTTAATTTTTAATGGTTAAACAATGTTTTCAACATCCTGTAAGGTCTATTCCGAATATCCAGCACCAATCTGTTTCTATCTTCAAAATTGATATGAAAGGAAGCCACAAATTGGTTGAGCAATACAAAAACAGGATACATTTTTGCATTGGCCACATAATCTCCCGTATCCATGTCCAAATCAAATTGCTTTACCTCGAACGACTTCAACAATTGAAGCATTTTTTTAAAACTCAGTTTTCGTTTTCGCTTAGCCTTCTTCTTTTCGGATTGTTTTTTTTGATCGATGGATTTTGTCAGGGGATAAAAACAGCGTTCATAAAAAAGGACCTTTAACCGCACCTTTAAAAGTTCCTTCTCGTCGGGTTCAAAACTCGCCTTTGCCAAGCCCTTTAACCTTGCATAATACTTGTTTGAATCGGTATCGATAAAAACCTGTATAGGCATAAATAACAGCCAAAGAACCAGGAGCACAACTAACAATATTACAGTAGAAATTATCATTAGCTTTTTATGGCAAAGGAAACATGGACCAAAATACTGTGCAATGATCTGGGTCAGCACAGGGCTATAAATTTGAATAAATATAATATCGATTTTGTCCGAAGATCATATCCTGATACATCTCATATGACAAATCGCATTTTTATCTGTAATTTGATAACAGCTTGATTCTGTATCCCATGAGATATCACATTTATCTATTTATGGCTTTTATGGCCCTGACTGCTTGCAGTGAAAGTAAAGAGAAAAGCTATCCTACCAGAATGTCGCTGACCGAATCGGTCTATGCCTCCGCCACGGTACAGCCCGATAGTTTATATCAAGCCTATTCCAATGTGCTTGGTATATTGGACAAGGTATGGGTAGAGGAAGGAGACATAGTAAAAAGGGGCGACCCAATCTTGCATGTTACCAATACGTCTCCAGCGTTGAACGCAGAAAATGCCAGATTGGCCTGGGAACTGGCCAAAGAGAACTACGATGGGCGAGCAGCTGTTTTAGCAAGTATCCAGGATGAAATTAAGGCCGCAAAATTAAAATTGGACAACGACTCCATCAACTACTTCCGCCAAAAAAATCTATGGAATCAAAATATTGGTTCCAAAGTGGAATTCGATTCAAAACAACTGGCTTACCAACTATCTCAAAACAACCTGAACCTGCTCAATAGAAAATATGAACAAACACAGAACGAGCTGGAAACGCAGTTAAAAAGATCGGAGAACACCTACAGGACATCCTTGACCGCTTCGGCCGATTTTACCATAGCCAGTAAGATCAACGGAACGGTCTATGCACTGTACAAAAACCCTGGAGAAATTGTCAACACCCAGGAACCGGTCGCCTCAGTCGGTAAAAGTCAAGAATTTATTATTGAGTTGTTGGTGGACGAAGTGGACATCGTGAAATTGAAACTGGGCCAAAAAGTTTACCTCACCCTTGACTCATATGGCACAGAGGTCTTTGAGGCCACCCTGGATAAAATTTATCCACGTAAGGATGAACGGTCTCAGACATTTAAAGCAGAAGCCTTGTTCAATGCCCCGCCAAGCGTTTTGTACCCGGGCTTGTCCGGAGAAGGAAACATTGTGATCTCCCAAAAAGAAGATGCACTGATCATTCCAAAGGAGTTCCTCATCGGTGATTCCACGGTGATAACGGATGAAGGCGAAACTACCGTAATCTTGGGACTCCAGAACTTGGACATGGTAGAGGTAATTGATGGAATCGATGAAAAAACAGCCATTTATAAGCCCATGCCATGATTAATTGGAGCGTTATACTGAGCATAGCCAAAACCCATTTGGTCACCAAAATGAAATCCACGGTAACAGCCACATTAGGGGTTACTTTTGGTATAGGCGCCTACATTACCTTGGTCAGTTTTATGACCGGCCTGAATGCCATGTTGGATGATCTGGTATTGAACCAGACACCACACATACATATGTACAACGAGATCAGGCCCTCCCCCATCCAACCAATTTCCAGATATCGGGAGTTTTCGAATGCCTTTAACCTTGTACATTCCATAAAGCCCAAACAAAACCAAAAAAAGATACATAACGCCCTACCTATTTTGGGATACCTAAAAAAACACCCGAATGTTAGGGGAGCAACACCACAATTGCGCGCACAGATATTTTACCTGTCCGGATCCATAGAATTGGGAGGCAACCTGATAGGTGTGGATATTATGGAAGAGGCCCGTTTGTCCAACATTCAAGATAACATTGTGGAAGGATCGCCCCAGGCCCTTAAAAATAATACCAATGGTATTTTGCTTGGTGCAGGTCTGGCCGATAAGATGTCCCTTTCGATTGGTGATCGGGTACAGGTAAGCACCGTTGAAGGAAATATTTTTCCCCTAAAAATCGTGGGCATTTACCAGAGCGGGATCGCAGAAATAGACAATATCCAAAGTTTTGCCAATTTGAACACTGTTCAACGTATCCTGGGCGAAGCTGAAAACTATGTTACCGATATCAACATCAAATTAGTGAACATTGCCGAGTCGGAACCAATGGCGCGCAGTCTGGAGAAACAGTTCAATATAAAAGCTGTGGATATCAACGAGGCAAATGCACAATTTGAAACAGGTTCGAACATAAGAAACCTGATAACCTATGCTGTTTCGATCACACTTTTAATAGTGGCCGGTTTTGGGATCTATAACATACTCAACATGCTGATCTATGAAAAGATGAAGGATATCGCCATATTGAAAGCCACCGGGTTCTCCGGCAACGATGTGCAGTACATATTTATGGCCCAAGCCATGATCATAGGTCTATTGGGCGGTATTCTTGGTCTGTTGATCGGATTGGGATTATCGCACCTCATTGACAATGCCCCTTTTGAGACCGAAGCATTACCGACCATTACCACATATCCAGTCAACTTCAACCCTATTTTTTACATCATTGGAATCTCATTTGCGCTGATATCGACATTCATTGCTGGGTATTTACCTTCCAACAAAGCCAAAAAAATTGATCCCGTTCAGATCATTAGGGGCACATAACAGTATCATGGATTTAGTTTTAGAAGCAAAACATATCAACAAACATTTTCGCAAGCCTAAGGATTTCCATGTGCTCAAGGACATTACCTTTGGTGTTAAAAAGGGGGAATTCGCTTCCATTATGGGAAAATCCGGTTCCGGTAAATCCACCTTGCTTTATATTCTCTCCACTATGGATACCGATTATACGGGAGAGCTTTACCTGAACAATACATTGGTCACCGGGAAGTCACATCGGGAACTTTCACGTATCCGTAACATGAACATCGGGTTTGTTTTCCAGTTCCACTATCTTCTTTCCGAATTCAGTGTAATTGAAAATGTTATGTTGCCTGCCAAGAAGCTGGCAGAAAAAACCCATGCAGAAATCGAACGAAATGCCCACAAAAAACTGGAAATGCTTCATATTGGTCATTTGGCACACCAAAAGGCTTCAAGGATATCGGGCGGAGAAAAACAACGAGTGGCCATTGCAAGGGCTTTGATCAACGACCCAACTATATTGATGGGCGATGAACCAACGGGAAATTTGGACAGTCATAATTCCGAGAACGTCTTCAACATATTCAAAGATTTAAAGGAGGAACAGGGACTGTCCCTGTTGGTGGTTACACACGATGAGGATTTTGCCAAGCGCACGGACAGAATCATTGAAATGGAGGATGGAATGATCATTCGATCTTGAGACCTCAATTATTGTTGTTATCCTGTTTTTTTTCCTGGCGTTCGAGCTTTCTAAAATAACCCCTAGTAAGAAAATTGTGTTTTAGGGCTTCCATATTTTCATTGAACTTCCGGGTACCCTCCTCAATATTATTCATGGTCCTTGCCAATTGATTGGCCATTGCCGTATCGGTAGCGACTGTTCCAAGCAGTCCCTCACCATACTGCAGTTCTTCGATAACACCGTTCAGATCGGTCGTCATTTTTGTAATCTCGTTGGAAGACCTCTCCAAATTATCGATAATCCTCTTGACTTTTTTGGCCGAAAGTGTATCGGACAACAAAACACCGGCCACACCATCTCCTGAATTCATCGACTTCATGGTCCGCTCAATTTGATCCAAGGTTACACTCACTTTGACCGAGCTTGATTTTAGGTTGTTTATGGTCAGTTTAAGGTCATTTCCCATCAAGGTATCATTGAGCAGCCTGCCCAGAGTCCCTTTTCCTTGGTTCAACGACCGAGTCACTTTTAAAAGCTCGGCTGTCAACAATGCCGCATTCTCGTTGGTCACGTTCAAGGTATTTAGCATATCCTGGGATGCAATCCTTCCCGAAGAATCCAATTGATCACCATCTTGTATGAGTGGGGCATCACCGGTCCCTGGGACTATATTGACCAACATGCTACCGACAAGGCCGTCGGAACCGATGGTCGCTATGGCATTGTTCCGAATGTGTTGCTGCATTTTTTTATCAATTGCCATATGGACAATTATGATGCTGTCGTTCTCCATATCAATATCATCCACGGTTCCGATATCAATTCCTGAAAAGCGTACATTATTACCAACTTGAAGACCATTGACGTTACTGAAAACAGCATTGACCGTAAACTTTTTTACAAATAGGCTCTGCCCGTTACCTATAAGATAGGCCGCAACTATGAGCAAAAGAGTGCCAAGCACTACAAATATGCCCAGTTTCAAATTCTGCATTGGAGTTTTTGTTGTCATATCATTTTTTAAAAAAAGCATTGATCTTTGGATCGGTGGCTGCCACCAACTCTTCATAGGTGCCTTCGGCATAGTTGATACCATCGACCAATAGCACCATTCTTTCGGAGATTACGCGAGCACAATCCACATCGTGTGTAATAATAAGTGCGGAGGTGCCATATTTTTTTTGGATGCTCCTCATAAGTCCGATTATTTCTTTGGCCGTAATCGGGTCCAGACCACTGGTCGGCTCATCATATAAAATCAGTTTTGGTTTCAAGATAATGGCCCTTGCCAGTGCTACCCTTCTTTTCATACCACCTGAGAGCTCTTCGGGCATTAAATCCATGGTATGGGCCAAACCAACATTTTCGAGTGCCTCCCGCACCAATGGAAGTGTGTCGTTCACCCCTTTAAACCTTCCTTTGTGCCTCCTCATTGGGAACTCAAGGTTTTCCCGGACTGTCATGGAATCATATAGGGCGCTGCCCTGAAAAAGAAAACCGATATCGGAACGCAGTTCATCCAAGTCCTCTTGATCCATGGTTACAATATTCTTACCGAGTACCTCTACAATCCCGGAATCCGGGGACATGAGACCTACAAGGCATTTGATCATTACAGATTTTCCCGAACCGGACTTGCCCATAACCACCAGGTTTTCCCCTTTGTGAAGAACCATATTGAAACCATTCAATACTTTGTTGTCCCCAAAACTTTTGTACAAATCCCGAAGGCGAACGACCACTTCCCGAGTTGTTCCCGCATCCACAGTTGACACTATTTTTTCCTTTACCTCGCTCATAGTTCATAAAAAATATCCGAAACGAATACTGCGATAAAATCGACAACAAACAACAGTAGGGATGCCATAACCACGGCCGTATTGGCCGCTATACCTACACCCGCCGTACCACGTCCGGTATTATAACCCTTGTAACAACCTGTTAGCCCAATAACAAAACCGAAGAAAAAAGACTTGATGGTCGCAGGTACCAAATCCCCATAAGAGAGGGCCTCGAACACGGTATTGAAATACAGCCTGAAGGATACATTACCTTTGGTAAACTCCACCAAAGAGGAACCAAAAAGTGCAATGAGATCACCGAATATGACCAGGAGGGGCAGCATTAAGGTAGCGGCCAAAATCCGGGTGACCACCAAATACTTGAAAGGATTGGTTCCCGAAACTTCCATCGCATCTATTTGTTCGGTTACCCTCATCGAACCAAGTTCCGCCCCAAAACCCGAGGCAATTCTCCCTGAACAGATCAAAGCTGTGATAACGGGGCCTACCTCGCGAACAATGGAGATACCAACCATATTCGGCATCCAAGATACCGCACCGAACTCTATGAGCGTAGGTCTTGTCTGTAAAGTGAGCACCAAGCCGATGATAAAGCCAGTGGCCATTACAAGCAACAAGGATCTGTTCCCGACCTGATAACACTGCTTTAGCAATTCCTTGAACTCAAATGGAGGTCTTACCGCCTGTTTAAAAAAGCGGATGGCAAAATAGGAAAGGTCACCTATTTCGATAAAAAACTCCTTGGTTTTATGGATAATCTGCACTGTAAATGCCATACCTAGATCCTTGTTCGGTCTCATAAAAATAGTCCCGGCAAGGCTTTTTTGACATGACCAATATCAGTAAGGGGCTTAGCATCAATCAGATGCCCTTTACCAACCATAAGTTAGGGACAGGGGTCAGCGCCCTGTTGCACTGGTTTCAAGGGTTTGGACTGATCAAGATCATTTAGTGACTTTCAATTGAGCGGTACCTTTCCGAATAAAATTTTAAGACCATGAAAAAAGTTGTTTTACTTATCGGTTTGTTCCTGGCCCTGTTGGGATTTCAGGCGTGTGGTCCCGTAATCGTATCACATAGATTGGCGGACCCTCCACCTCCATGGTTCTACCCCAACAGGGTGGAAACTGTGAGGTACGTTTTTTTTCCCGAGTTCAACATGTATTATGACCTGACCACAAGAGTATATATTTATTTGGATGGCGGTGTATGGGTAAGGAGAAATGTTCTGCCAACAAGGTATCGTTCATATAATTTAAGTAGAGCCAGATACGAAAGGGTCCGCAATTATTATGATGACAATATTGAACGTTATCACAACCAAAACAGCAACAGGGGGCGCAGCAATAGAAGTGTTGACCGCAGGAACAACTAAGATACATTGAAGAAACATTAGTTGAGCAATGTCATAAAAATTGAAAGACATTGGCCTTAATTTTAATATGAACTAAAATGTAACGGTATGTTTAATTCTGAGAAAATAGGGAACGAATTCTATCAAAACCTTGGAAAGTTATTTTATGCCGTGGCAATGGCAGATCACAATGTAAGGCCGGTCGAGGTAAAAAGGTTACGGAAATATGTCAGACAACATTGGTTGGAAGTTGATCAATTTGAAGATGAATTCCATACGGATTCCGCCTATCAGATTGAGATTGTTTTTGACTGGTTGGAAGGGGAAGAAAAAGATGGGGACGAATATTTTGAAGAATTCAAGGAGTTCTACAAGGACCATCCCGAAAAATTTTCTGAAAAACTAAAACAATTGATCGTGGAAACTGCAGAATCCATAGCAAGTTCGTTCGCGGGAAAAAATAGATCGGAGATGTTGGCTATCTTTAAGCTCAAACAGCTTTTTAACCATTAGTATGGCATTGGAAAAATATATAGACCACACAAACCTGAGACCAACAGCTACCGTTGACGACATTGAAAAATTATGTAAAGAAGCCCTTGAGCATAATTTCTATGCCGTATGCGTTAACGGTTGTCACGTATCTTCGGCCAAGGAAAACCTGAGCGGCAGCCCAGTGAAAGTTGCCGCCGTAATCGGGTTTCCGCTCGGCGCCATGTCAACCAAAGCGAAAATATGCGAAGCGCTTGACTGTTGCAAAAACGGTGCGGATGAAATTGACATGGTCATTAACATCGGGTGGTTAAAGTCCAGGCTGTACGATAGTGTCCGAGAAGAGATAACAGCAATTAAGGGGGCCATTGGGGACAATGTTCTCAAGGTGATCATTGAAACTTGCTACCTTACGGATTCAGAAAAAGAAACAGCATGCATACTGGCTGTGGAGGCTGGTGCGGATTTTGTCAAAACCTCAACAGGATTCGGTACGGGAGGCGCAACCCTGGAAGATGTCAAGCTCATGAAAAACATTGTAGGTGATAAGGCTGAAATCAAAGCATCCGGTGGAGTCAAGGACAAAGCATCGGCGCAGCAATATATCGACCTAGGCGTATCTCGAATTGGAACTTCTTCCGGTCCATCACTCATTAAATAAAAAAATTCCATGAGTACCCATATAGAAGCAAAACCAGGTGAAATTGCCGAAACCGTTCTTATGCCGGGAGACCCTTTAAGGGCCAAATGGATAGCTGAAACGTTTTTGGAAAACCCCGTATGTTACAATAGGGTTCGCGGCATGCTCGGGTATACGGGCACCTATAAGGGAAAAAAGGTATCCGTACAGGGAAGCGGCATGGGCATGCCTTCTGCCATGATTTATTTCCATGAACTCATCAACGAGTACGGAGTGAAAAATATAATTCGGGTCGGGTCAGCTGGATCGTACCAAGAAGACGTTAAATTGAACGATGTGGTTCTCGCCATGGCTGCTTCCACAACATCGGGGATGAACAATTCTAGATTTATCAATTCGGACTATTCCCCTACCGCAGATTTTGATCTTTTCATTAAAGCGGTCAATTATGCACAGAACAACAACATCCCCATTAAGGCCGGAAACGTACTTTCTTCGGATGAATTTTACAATGATGATCCCGAGGAATATAAACTGTGGGCACAGTATGGTGTTCTCTGTGTGGAAATGGAAACAGCCGGTCTATACACCATTGCAGCCAAATACAATATTAGGGCCTTGACCATTCTCACCATATCGGACTCTTTAGTGACGGAAGAAAAACTCTCCGCCCATGCCCGTGAGACCACTTTTAAGGATATGGTAAAAATTGCGCTTGCGGCCGCCTCCATGCCATAAACTACCGATCATCATGGGGCACGTAGTCCTTTGACACGGGAAGTTCAAAAAGTTCCAACGAAAAATAAGGTAGGGCCGCCAGTAAATGGTCGAATATATCCGCCATGACATATTCGTAGTTCTCCCATCTTTTATCGGAACTAAATGCATAAATCTCCAAGGGTATACCTTGCGTTGTCGGTTGCAATTGCCTGACCATCAAAGTCATGTTCTTATTGATGGCGGAATGGCTTTCCAAGTAATTGGTGACGTATTTTCTGAAAACCCCAAAATTGGTAAGATTGCGGCCGTTGACCAAAAGGTCCTTATTGATCTGGTTGGATTGGTTATAGCTATTTATCTGCTCGTTCCTAGTGACAATGTATCCTTCTACCAATTGGATCTTTTTTAATTGTTCGACTTCCTCGGTAGTCAAAAAACGAATACTTTTTTGACGGATGATCAACGATCGCTTTATTCGACGGCCACCGGAAACCTGCATGCCCCGCCAGTTTTTGAAAGAATCCGAAATCAGGGCATAGGTGGGTATCGTTGTTATGGTCATATCAAAATTCTGCACCTTTACAGTGGCCAGACTGATTTCCACCACATCACCATCCGCTCCATATTTTTCAAAAGTGATCCAATCCCCGATACGAACCATGTCGTTTATAGTAACTTGGATGCTGGCCACAAGACCTAGTATCGAGTCCTTAAAAATAAGGAGGACAACGGCGGAGGCCGCTCCCAATGCGGTAAAAAACTTCCAAATGGTCGTCTCCGTAACAATCGCAAAAATGGTCAGGATACCCACGACCCAAGCAAAGATCATGAACACCTGAACATAACTATCTATAGGCTTATCCTTGAATTTGGGAAGTGTTTTGAGGTATCCGTTCACGCTCTTAAAAAACTTCCGGAAAATCACCAAGGTCAAGAATACAAAAAGAATCTTGATGGTCTTCAGAGCTATTCCTTCGGCATAATCAAAATCTGCAAAGGCAACGGGAACAAACTCCACTAATATGGTCAACGGGACTACATGTGCCACATAACGGGGAACACGGTGGGTGACCAAAAAGTTATCAAAATTGTTCTTTGACTTTCTCGCCAATCTAACGGAAAGGCCGCGCAAAATTTTCCATATCAAGATATCCAACAACCAAACCAGCACCAGCACAACGACTACAAGAACAAACAAATTGATATAGGATGCCAAACCCTCGTTCATGCCCGTTTTCAGCAAATAATTGTACAGTAAACGTCCTAAATCCTTGTCCATAGATTAATCTGTAGATTGTGCCACAAAATTACGGGATCTATTCCGAGTTTAGGACCAAATTTTAAAGGATTGTTCGCTTAATGGACACCTCCAATAAACTGGTCACCCGCTCTGATGGCTCTATTTGGTAGGTAGCCCTTAACCGGTCTATTTCTTTACGTATACCGCTAAGGAATTTGGTCTCTGTAATATTACCTTCCTTGTGGTTGGCCAGGGCTAGGTACCACTTAAAATAGGAAAAGGAGACATAATTTTTAACGAACTGGGATTCCCTATCAAGGAGGTTGTATCGTCTAATGGTCTTTTTTATCTGCTTGAACTCCTCCAAGTGCACCAGTGTCTCCATATATGTTCTGAAAAATTTGTTCCAATTGTGTTCCAAGATATCCTTCTCATAGATGGACAAGCGGTTTTCGGCATATCGCTTTGAGTTCAGGTATTGGCCATTATCGTTATAGCTTTTCATCAGGGATGAGATAAAAAGTGTTCGGTTGTACTTGTTCGACATTTGCCTTGCAAAAGGACGTGCTTCTATCAACAGTTCCAAGGCCTCCTTTGGTCTGCCAAGTTTAGAAAGGTTAAAGGAGTAATTGTTCAGGTACATGATATAATCATTGCCCTGTTCACTAATGGACAGTTTGCCGTAATACAATGCCAGATCATAATGGCCCAATTTCATTAGGATAAGCTGTTTGTTCCCATAGTAATTGAGCAACAATTTTTTGGAATAATAAGACCCGTCCTCAAGTCTTGGCTCCAATTCCCCATAGTAGCCCAATACTTCGTCAAGGGTATCCTCTTTGAGCAGGGCAACATAGCTCATTAAAATCAGGGTCTGATACCTATTGTATCCATCAAGGCCAGGCTCTGACCATAAACGTGTAAGCCAGGAAATCCATTTAAGGGAATTCGGTGAAATCTTGAGGTTGTGGTAATCGGTAACAATGTCAACGGTGGCCTGGGTCATTCGGTTACTTACCTCCTTGCACCTCACATAATCATCGTGATAGTCATGGACAAAAGTGTGTATGAGTTCGTAATCGTTGAGTCTTACCCGGACCAAGAGGAACATGAGGTAGTTCTTGACCACTTCGTAAAACCGGATAAAATGAAAGTGATGGGGTTCGTATTGCTTTATGAGCTGCAACAGCTCCTTTTCTTCGTCGGAAGATATGGTATCCGTTTTTATACGGATGTCAAAATAATTGAGACGTTCATAATACTGATCCGTGCAGAATCCATCCAATTTGGATTCCATCCAATTCATCAAATGGGAGTATTTTCTCTTATCGATGTTCTCATCAAATTCCTTGGGAGGTTTGCCACTGCAGACATTATAATGGATAAGGTCGAAAATTTCATCCCTTTCACTATCCTGAAACTGTTTGACCCCATTGAGCAAAATGACTTCATGGGGTAACAAAGAGTCCGTATATACCTGAAATTTTTTAAGTTTCATTTGTATGCTTTTGTTTGTTCATTACAACCTGGATACGGACCCTTGCCCTAGATGTCAATTACATGACCAATCCCCCATCTACACTCAGGACCGTTCCATTGATAAAATCCGCCTCGCCGGAGGAGAGAAACAAGTAGGCATTGGCAATATCCTCCGGGGTTCCCATACGCCCCAAAGGTGTTTTCTCCTCTAAGTTCTGAATCACCTTTTCCGGTATGGTACCTACCATTTCCGTGGCAATAAAACCTGGGGCAACGGCATTGACACAAATCCCCTTTCTCCCCAGTTCACGGGCCCAAACTTTAGTCATTCCTATAACACCTGATTTGGTTGCCACATAATTGGTCTGGCCAAAATTCCCATAAAGCCCGACAATGGAGGCTGCACTCACAATTTTACCGCTTCCCTGGGCGACCATATGTTCGGATATTGCCTGGGTACAGTTGAAAACACCGGTCAAATTCACATCTATGACCGATTTCCATTGTTCAGCGGTCATTTTTTTGAGGGTTGCATCCCTGGTAATCCCCGCATTATTGATCAGTATATCAATATGCCCATGGGTAGCCATAACATCGGTTACGGCCCTGTCCACAGATTCCCTGTTTACCGTATTCACCTCTTGAAAGAACAGTGGTTTTCCATTGTAAAGATCCAGTAAAGTCTTTCCGGCATCAGAATCAATGTCCCAACACACCACGGTTGCCCCCTCGTTCAAAAATTTTTCTACGGTGGACTTTCCGATTCCTTTGGCCCCACCAGTAACGATGGCGACCTTATTCTTTAATCGCTCCATTTAAATTTAATTTTTGATAAAACTAACGCTAAAAGGTGACGGACAATATAGTATATTTATGTTTTATAGTATTGACTTATTTTTTATAATATTTCTTTTTATCTGATTCTTAATTTCTTACACTATTTTTATATATACTGACTTTTTTGTATTCAACTAGTTTAAAACGCCCATTTTACCTTCATTTTTGCCAAAAAAAATGAAAATATACCATTTTAGCTGTTTTTTAGTCAAAAAGTCAATATCTATAATCTTAAAAGTAGTAGACTCTTTCTCAATAAAAAAAATAATCTTTAAATGCGAATTTCACATAATTGAATTACATATTTTAATGATTATTCATATTAACAACAACCATATTTACCATATTTAAATTATGTCCGACTCTTACCAGATAACCACCCTTGTTGTTCTTATTGGATTCATGTCCATTTTATTCTATTTGGTTTACAAGTCAAGGTCCTCCACCGATAGCTTAGAAGTATATGCTGTAGGAAACAAATCTTTCTCTTCCATTTCGGTCGCCTTATCCTTGGCGGCATCCATAACAAGTGCCGCGACTTTTATTATAAATCCTGGTTTTATAGCACTGTACGGTTTAAGTGCTTTTATCGCTTTCGGCGTAGTAATGCCCTTCGCAATCTATGCCGCCCTTATCATCTTTATCAAACGCTTTCGAAAGTACGGGATGAACGTTAAATCCATATCCATTGCCGATTGGGTGGGCAAGCGGTATGATTCTCGATTTCTAAAGATTTTATTCGGACTGTTGAGCATGCTGCTCATAACCTTTATAGTATTGATCTGTGTTGGAATGACCAAAGTGGTATCCAAAGCATTGAACGCCAACGAACTCACTATACTAATCATCATCGTGGTTATTGTTTTTACCTACATGATGATCGGTGGGGCGAATACCATGGTCTATACCAACTCGGTACAGGCCACATTAATGATCATTGTGGCAGTTTTGCTCCTAGGATCTGGTGCTTACCTGTTGTTTGAATCTGGTGACAGAGGGCTTATGAATAAGTTAAACGAGATAGACCCTTCCCTAACCCAAACCTTTAACGAAAAAAGTCCTCTGTTCAGGGACTTCTTCGAGGTAGTCGTTTGCAACACCATTGTCGGTATTGCCATAGTATGTCAACCACATATACTCACCAAGTCCCTATTGATCAAGAAGGATTCACAGGTCAATGCATTCTTATTGTATACCGTACTTATATTGATACTCTTCTTTTCCGTTGTCTTTGTCGGTATTTATGCCCGTCTGAGCTTTCCTGACCTAATGTTCAATGGAAGCAAGCTAAATATGGACGGTATTGTTTCTGCATACGTCCTTTACCGGTTCCCGGTTTATGTGGGCATTATTGTGATCCTTGGTCTATTGGCAGCAGGCCTCTCCACATTGGAAGGTTTGATACAATCCATCCCCACCACTATTACCAATGACTTTGTTATACCCTTGACCAAAATGGCCAATTTGAAGGTGACCCCAATGAAGATCAACAAAGTATTGACCGTAATCGTGGGGGGTATAGCCATTCTGTTGTCTTATGACCAATTGATCAATCCAAGTTTAAGTGTTGGAATTTTTGCCCAAAATGGGGTATATGCATTTTTCTCCGCTGCTTTTGTGCCAGTCTTCTTTGGCATTTTCACCAAAACCCGGAACAAATGGATTCCCATTGTCGCTTCACTGGTGGCCATCACCACGCACTTCGGTGTCTACTATTTGGAACTCACACCATACATGGAGGGCATGACAGTGAAAAACCCTGCCATTGCATCGGCAATCGCCTTGATTCTGTCCACAGCGGTCGGTCTAATTATATACGCCATAAAACCCATGAACTCTAAACAAAACGAACATGCCATTGCTTAACAAACTTATTCGGATGTCTTGGAGATGGGGCATTTATGGAATCCTGACCATGGCTTTTATTCAAAACAGTATGGGACAAGAAATTGAATCAAAGAAAATACACCTTTCCGATCAACAATTGGAAATCCATTACCTAAAGGCTGGAAATGGAAAAACCAAATGGGTCTTGATCCATGGCCTGGGCAGTTACTCTAAAGCTTACAATAAAATTTTGTCCAATCTACCGGATCACGTTGAAGCTTACGCGTTGGATCTTCCCGGATTCGGTGAGACCAAAACTTCACACGACACCATAAGCATGGAAAGTTTTGCAGTAATCGTTAATGATTTTGTCATGGAACTTGGATTGACCGATGTTGTATTGATGGGGCATTCCATGGGAGGACAGATTGCCATGACATTGGCAGTCACAAACCCGACATGGTTAAAAAACCTGGTACTCCTTGCGCCAGCTGGTATAGAGACCTTCACAGAAAAAGATCGCGCATGGTTTGATGCAGTGGTCACTGAGTCCCTGTACCTCAACCTGACCGATGAGCAGATTAGACAGAATTTCAACATCAATTTTAATGGCATGCAACTTCCGGAGGATGCAGAGTTCATGTACCGGGACAGAATAAAGATCAAAGAAGACCAAGAATATTATGAAGAATACTGCAAAACGACCGTGGGCAGCATAAAAGCCATGCTGGAAGGGCCTGTTTACCTGCAAATTGAAAAGATAAAGGCTCCCATTCTGGTTCTATTCGGACAGAATGATGCCCTGATCCCCAATAAAATCTTGCACCCGGACCTTACCGTTGACCATTTAATGGAAGGACTGACAAATGATTATCCAAGTATTCAACACAAGGTATTGGAAAGGGCCGGTCATTTTATCATATGGGATAGGACCAACAAGGTTCTCGAGGAAATAGAAACATTCACACAAGCACATAAATAGATTAATTAACTAAACCTAAACAAACAATGAAACTATTACAGACACTATTAGTACTGTTTCTTGGCATCACTGGACTTTTTGCCCAAGAAGTTGCTGTAACCGGTACCGTTACCGATGCGGACGGAGTCCCTTTGGAAGGTGCAAGCGTATATGTCGCGGAAATTAGTGTAGGCACCACCACCAATGCCAGCGGTAACTACGAACTACTTTTAAAACCGGGCAAGCACATTGTACAATTCTCCTACATTGGATTCGCACCGGTATCTAGAGCAATCACTTTGGGAGAGTCGGGAACAACGATCAATGTCACCCTACAAGCGAGTATGAGCTTGGATGAAGTGGTCATTGTATCGGGCTCCAAAAAGGCCGAAAAAATAACGAGTTCTCCGGCCACGATCGTGACCATATCCCCAAGACAGATCAACGAATATGCCGGAAACCCAGCAGAATTGTTGGCACGAAAAAAGGGTATCGACTATTTCAGGGCAGGTATTGCCACCCCGGCTTTTAACATCCGTGGATTCAATTCCAACTTCAACTCCAAAAATCTTCAAGTAGCAGATGGAAGAATCTCAAGCCTTATAGCCACCGGACTGCCTATGGGACCATTGACCACAACGGTAAAAGAGGATATTGAACAAATCGAAGTTGTACTCGGGCCCAATGCCACCCTGTACGGACCCAATGCACATAATGGATTGCTGAACACCATTACCAAAGACCCCAGGAGACACGAAGGAATTACCGTGGCAACCAATTTAGGTGTAAACAGTGATGGAAACGGATACTACTCGGGCCGCCTGAGAGTAGCTAAAAAACTAAGCGACAAATGGGCCTTTAAAGCTACCGGAGAGTATACAAAGGCCACTGAATTTATTTATGCCGATTCCGTTTATATCGATAGGAACTTGGATGGTGTTACGGAAGGGTATCCCGAGTATGACCTGGACAACGATGTAAGGTTCTTCAAAACGGAGGCAAGTGCATACTACTCCCCTACTGAAGGAACAGACCTTATCGCCACATATGGACACAGTAACAGTACCTATCTTTCACCGACCAATGTGGGAAGAAACCAAATTATCGATTGGAGAATCAGTTTTTGGCAGTTGCGTTTTAAAACGCGCAATTTCTTTGCACAAGCTTATTACACCACTAGTAAAACGGACGACACCTATTCCATCGACGAAAGGACCAAACAATACTATCGCGGGATAGATGCAGGATTAACAGAGGAGGAAGCATCCGGTGAATTTTCATATGCCAGTGCTGCCCGGTTTATCGATGACTCCAAACGGTGGAATGCCGAAATGCAATATTCCAATACGCTTTTTGATGACAAATTGGAATTCGTGACCGGACTGCAATGGCAATTGGATATGGCCAACAGCAAGGGATCTTATTTACTGGATGAAGGGGGTGACATCGAGGTGGCCCAACTGGGAGGTTATCTGCATTTGGATTATGATTTTGGAAGCGGGTTCCGCGGAATTGCAGCCACCCGTATAGACAACCATGAGATCTACGGAACCAATGTGATTCCCAAGTTTGGAGTTTTGAAGGAGTTCGAAAAGGGAACACTTCGATTTACCTACGGTCAAGGTATTGCAGCACCGACCATCATCAATATGTACGGAAACCTTTTCTCCGGTTTGATATTGGGTAATTCCGATGGCTTCACCTTAACTGATGGAACCGTGGTACCTGCCCAAGGTGTGGAAAAAGTGGACACCTACGAAATTGGATATCGCGGATCTTTGAGTCCTAAATTGTACGGTGATTTCAATGCCTATTACAATATCAATAAAGATTTCTTAAGTCCTGTTACCGTCATCGGAGTGGCCACACAAAGAGGTGATACCCCGATTGAAGAAGTACAATCGGGATATGCTTTCTATAGTGGATTGGTCGCGACCTATATCAATTTTGGACGCGTAAACACCTATGGGGCCGATCTATCGCTGACCTATAGCATTTCACCTAAATGGAGTGCCACGGCCAACTATTCCTATTTCGATTATTCCTTTGACGAGGACGATACGGACAATGATTTCAACAATGATGGAGAGGTCAACTTTTTGGATTTCTTGATCAATTCCCCAACCAATAAAATTGGGGCCGGAGTCAATTATAGTGGAGATAAATTCTTTGGGGGCGTATTTAGCAGATGGGTAGAGGAATACAACTATTTCTCCAGTTACCAGATTGCTTCCGAAACCTTGCCAGGGTACACCTATAGGGGCACGCCGATCGTTGAAGATTCAAAAAGCACGGATTCTTACAACTACGGTCCCTTGGGAGGTTTTGTAACTTTCGACCTCAACTTTGGATACCACTTCAATAAAAACTTTACACTCTCGTTTGCCGCTACCAATCTGTTCAATACGGAGATGAGGGAGTTCACTGCGGCTCCTCCAACAGGTGGACTATATGTACTTGAAGCAAAATTGAACTTGGATTAATAAAACATTCAAATAGCATAGATGAAAAATGCAAAAATTATATCCTCGGGAATGTATGTTCCCGAGGACATTTACACCAATGCCTATTTTAACGAAATTCTGGGTGAAGATGTAGACACCTGGCTACGTGAAAATGTAGAAATATTTGAGCGCAGATGGTGCAAAGAAGGGGAGTCCACGGCCGACCTTTGTGAAAAAGCTGCCAATTCCGCACTAAAAAATGCCGGAATGAAAGCTTCCGAGCTGGACCTGCTCATAATAGCCACTGATACACCCGAATATATCTCCCCTTCCACAGCAGCGGTGGTTCAGCATAGAATCGGAGCTGTGAACGCAGGAACTTTCGACCTAAATTCGGCCTGTGCCGGGTTTGTAACGGCGACCGAAACTGCGGCCCATTACATTAAAAGTGGGGGGCTCCATAAAATTATGGTGATCGGCGCTTATGGCATGAGCAAATATTTGGACAAAACGGATAAAAAAACCGTCACCCTTTTTGCTGATGGGGCCGGAGCGGTCATCATGACCTCGACCGAAGAAAAAAACAAGGGACACCAAACGGGAAAATTAATTTCAAAAGGGGAATATGCCGATTGGATGGGCATTTACGCAGGTGGTACCAAATATCCTTCCAACCACGAGGTGATAGACCACAAAGACCACCAATTAAAGTTCGTAAAAAAATTCCCGCCCGAACTCAACCCGCAAATGTGGAGCATGCTGGCCGATCAACTAGCGGAGAATATGGGAATATCCGTCTCACAGGTAGATCAGTTCCTTATCACACAAATCAACATTAATGCAATAAGAGAAACCTTAAAAATATTGGAAGTGCCTGAAAATAAAGCATATACCGTCATGCACCATTATGGTTATACGGGTTCCGCCTGCATTCCAATGGCACTCCACAAGGCATGGGAAAACCAAAAGATCAAAGAGGGCGACACCTTGTTTTTTATTGGTTCCGGTGGGGGATTGGCCTTTGCTGCAAATGCTTTTATACTGTAACTTTAGAGTATTATGGTGAACACCTTTGATTGGTTCAATAAATGGTCGGGCTATACCCCGGAAAAGATAGCACTGAAGGATGCCGAAACAGGCAAAACCCTTAGCTATGCCCAAATCAATAATGCAGCGAACAGTATTGCCTTTTATCTAAAAGATAAGCATCAACTTGGCAAAGGTGATAGAATTGCGATCATTGCCGAGAACGACCTCACCCAGGTACTATTATTTGGGGCAGCTCAAAAAATGGGTGTTATTTTGGTACCCATCAATTATAGATTAGCGCATGCAGAGGTAGAATTTTTATTGAAAGACTCGGCATCCTCGTTGGTGTTGTATGATGAAAATTGTTATGATGTACACGCCTTAAAACACAAGGCTACCTACGAGCCAATTGCTCCGTTCATTCATTTTGTGGATGATGAAGGTCCCGACTTTTCAGAGCAATTGCTTGAAGAGGATCCTATTTTTATTTTATATACAAGTGGCACCACAGGTTTCCCAAAAGGAACAATGTACACCCATAAAATGCTGTTTTGGAACAGTATCAATACCGCACTCAGTTTGGTGATAAGCAGTGCCACGAAAACCTTGAACTGCATGCCCCTGTTCCATACAGGGGGGTGGAATGTACTCTTGACGCCGGTACTTCATCATGGTGGCACCATCATCATGTTCAAGAAGTTTGATGCAGAAAAGATATTGGACTCCATTGTGACCGAAAAACTGGACCTTTTCATGGGGGTACCCACCATGCTTAAAATGATAGCCGAACTTCCAAAATTTGAAACTACCGATATAGGCTTCCTCAACTATATCATAGTTGGGGGCGAGAGCATGCCAGTGCCCTTGATACGTAAATATCACGATAAAAATGTACCGATACGGCAGGGATACGGGTTAACGGAAGTTGGCCCCAACCTTACCTCACTACATCAAAATATGGCGGAAAAAAAACAAGGTTCGATAGGAAAACCGAATTTTTATGTCCAACTACGTATTGTAGATGATGAAGGCAAAGACCTTCATAGAAATGAACCGGGGGAACTTTGGATTTCAGGGCCCATGATCACACCTGGATATTGGCAAAATCATGAAGCTTCACAAAACAGTATCGAGGATGGATGGTTCAAGACCGGTGATGTCGCCATCATGGACGATGAAGGCTTTGTCTTTATCGTTGATAGAAAAAAACACATGTACATCAGTGGTGGCGAAAATGTATACCCCGTAGAGGTCGAGCGTGTGCTTTTACAGCATGAAGCCATCAGCGAAGCCGTGGTATTTGGAATTCCTCACGAAAAATGGGGAGAATGTGGAGCCGCACTTATTGTAAAGGGAACAGAAATTTCAGAAGAAGAGATCAAAACCTACTGTCTGGAAAATTTGGCCAAATTTAAAGTGCCCTCAGAAATACATTTTATTGATTCCGTCCCCAAAGGGGATACCGGTAAAATTGATCGCAAGAACATGAAGAAAGCCTTTATGATAGAAAGGAATCTGATTTAAAATTTTTTGCTCAAGTTTTGATCTCGTTCGATAATTAGGTCGAGAAAAAAGGGCGGTAACCGAGATTTACCGTCCTTTTATTTTTCCAAATCCAACGACTCTATAATTTTTTCAAAGATTTGGGTATTCCCATAAACCCCATTAAAACGATCAGCTTGTGGACCATAGGCAAACAGTGGTACCATAATTCCTGTATGATCTACCGTTAAAAAATCACCTTGAACCAAGCCCTCATCCAAACTACCACCTACAATACCAAAACCAGAAGTTTCATGATCTGCAGTGATAACCACCAAGGTGTTTTTAGTGGTATCGGCAAACTTCAATGCCTTGGCAATGGCTTGGTCAAAGTACAACATCTCATGCACAATATCCGTGGTACTGTTGGCATGCCCGCCATTGTCTATTTGTGCAGCTTCGACCATTAGGAAAAATGGATCTTTGGACCGCTCCAATACATCCAAGCTCTTTTGTACGGCCATTGGGAAAACGCTTCCCCTGTCATTCTCCATACTTGGCGCCTTATTATCGCCCAAATACACGGCCGTAGGTCCTTTATAATCATTGAATGTATCCAATGTCCTTTCGTCGAAGGCCTTTCCAATGGTCGCATTTTCCATTTTCCCACCAGCAATAAAAAAGTCCAACTGACTTCCCTTCAAATCCTCAACCAAACCAGTAGTATTATCCCGCTCTATTCGATGTGCATAAAATGAAGAAGGTGTGGCCCCGAAAATGGCATCGGTAGTTACAATGGCCGTGTTAAAGCATTTACTTCCCAGTACATCCACTAAACTGTTCAATGCTTTACCTTCGGGGTCCACCCCAATGGCCCTATTGATTGTTCTTGTACCTGTTGCCATAGCAGTGGCCCCAGCTGCTGAATCGGTGATCAGATCATCGGACGAGGCTGTTTTTACCAAGCCAATATTTTTTAATCCTGTAACGGTAAGGTTTCCCCGATTGGCGATCATCGCAGAAGAGATCTGAGCCAAGCCATTACCATCGCCGATCATTAAAATGATGTTCCTTGGAGCTTCATATTCATCATACTCAAACTTGGGCGTATAAATTTCATTTGGTTGATCCAACTGAAAGGTATTCGCATTCAATTTGTCTAAATATTGCCTAGCCAAAGCGGGATGGTCGGTATTTATAAAATCAACACCCATTTTAGCTAATCGTGCCCAAGCAGTCTTAGTATCCGGAGTAGCCCAAAAACGGAATGGTTTTTCTGAGGATTTTGCTTTTTCAATTGCATTTTCAACAGCCTCCAAGTCAGGCGCAGTCATTCTACCATAGCCGTTCCAAACGGAATAACTTTTAAAACTTACGCTAACCAAAGCAACTTTTTCAAGATCGATTTCATCCAACTCATCCAAATTCTGGTGATCGAACCAGATAAAATCAGGATAATTTTTATAATCTATGGGTTTGGGACGATTTCCTGAAATCACAAATTTTACTTTACCCCCTTTGACCAACTGAGGATATCCCTCCAAAACCCCAACAATTTTTTCCATGGTCATATAAGCTTCGGACTTCAAATCAATGAGTAATTGAAGGTCTCGCAGGACTCCCTCTTCCTCCAAACGGCTCATCCTATCCAGATACAACCTTTTAAATGTATGCTTTGGATTGATTTCATCTTCCGCATGGGCCACAAAAAGCATATCATCCTTTAAAAATAAATCCGCCTCAATGGAAGATGCCCCAGTGCCATAGGCATACCAAAAGGGTAATTCTTGGGCATAATCGTTATGGGAATGAACATGGTACGTGCCTTGACCATAAAGCAGGGTATTGGATTTAAGCAGCGCACATAAAAAGAAAAGGAAAGGTATAGTTATTCTCATTTTACTTGGTTTAAAGTCTTAAAAAAAAGGTGATCTGAGAAAAGGCAAATACGAACAAATTTTCTAAAGACGTTTTCATTCGGACATTATGATTTTGTAAAATTTATTACCATGCCCATGATTATCAGGTTATCGCTTGATTAAAAATATCCTCCGGAAATAGACCACATAAAACATGGCCCATTTATCTCAAAAAAATTATATTTGCACACTTAAAATTCAATAGGCCCACGTGGTGGAATTGGTAGACACGCTACCTTGAGGGGGTAGTGTTCGTAAGGACGTGCTGGTTCGACTCCAGTCGTGGGCACAAGAAAAAACCGCAAATACTTGCGGTTTTTTTATTTAAACACTCCCTGACAAATCCTCAAACCTTTTCCCAAAACCCTGATATTTTTAAAAAGGATTCTAAATTTTATGATAAAAAACTAGGATGACATCTTTTAAATTGTAAATTTGTTTAACGTTTAAACCAAAAAGATGAACAACGTAAAAACTTCTTTTAGCATTCGTGATATGGAGAACCTTTCTGGTATTAAGGCCCATACCATTCGAATTTGGGAAAAGAGATACAATTTGTTCAGCCCTGAAAGAACGGATACCAATATCCGCACTTACAATCTGGAGAGTTTGCAAAAACTCTTGAACGTGACCCTGTTGTACAATAATGGGTACAAAATTTCCAAGATTGCGAAAATGGGCGATGAGAAAATACCGGCTTTGGTCAACGAGATAATTTCGGAAAAAAGCGAGAAAAGCCATGCGCTCAATTCCTTTAAACTATCCATGTTGAACTTTGACCAATCCCTGTTCCTTAAGACCTACAATGGACTTATGGAAGAAAAATCGTTCACCCAGATTTTTAACGAAGTTTTCATTCCTCTCCTGAACGAGCTCGGGTTGCTTTGGCAGACCAATACCATCAGTCCTGCACATGAGCATTTCATATCCAACTTGATCAAACAAAAAATTTACATCCATACGGAAAAACTTCAAGTTGAATCACCGACAAAACAGGATGAAGTCTTTGTACTTTTTCTGCCAGAGAACGAAATCCATGAATTGGGACTGCTCTACATCAATTACCAGTTGGCCCTGCAAGGCTACAAGACCATTTATCTCGGTCAGACCATGCCCATTGAAAGTCTGGAGGACCTTTTAAAATATTATAATAAAATCAGGTTCGTTTCCTATTTTACCGTTTCACCAACAAAGGATGAAATTGATGACTATTTTGAGCGGTTCAATGAATTACTTAAAAAATCACCAGGATCCCAACTTTATGCCTTGGGTTACCAGATACAGGAGTTAACCAACGATGTGGTCGACGGCCCCATAAAACCGTTCAAATCCATAAACGAACTTATAGAATCTCTTTAAACTTATATGAAAAAGGCAATTGTCATAGGATCCGGCTTTTCTTCGCTCTCAGCTTCTTGTTATTTGGCCCAAGCTGGGTTTGAAGTTGACCTGTTCGAAAAGAACGACACTGTAGGTGGCAGGGCCAGGCAATTGATAAAGGACGGCTTTACTTTTGACATAGGTCCAAGCTGGTATTGGATGCCCGATATTTTTGAAAAGTTCTTTGGAGATTTTGGAAAAAGAACATCGGATTACTACCAATTGGACAAATTAAATCCTGCTTATAAAATTTTCTTCACGGACGATACGATCACCATAGGCGATTGCATGGATACCATCTGTGAAGAATTTGAAAGGATAGAGGAAGGAAGCAGTAAGCACTTGCGCCAATTCATAGAACAGGCCCAAGAAAATTACGACATCGCCATTAACAAGGTCGTGCTAAGGCCAGGTATTTCTCCCCTGGAACTGGTCACCAAGGAAACGGTCCTTAAAGTCGATCAGTTTTTCAAGACCATCAGTCAGCAGGTCCGTAAACGTTTCAAAAACCCAAAATTGATCTCTACCCTGGAATTTCCCGTATTGTTTTTGGGAGCCAAACCAAGTAAGACCCCTTCTTTTTACAACTTCATGAACTTTGCCGACTTTGGACTGGGGACATGGCATCCCAAGGGAGGTATGTACGAAATCATCAAGGCCATGAAAAGTTTGGCCGAATCATTAGGGGTCACTATACATACCGATAGCCCTGTAAGTCACATTTTGGTTTCGGACGGTGAAGTACTGGGAATTCGAAGCAAAGGAAAAAACCACTTGGCCGATTACGTGGTCAGCGGTGCCGATTACCATCATTCGGAGACCCTATTGGACAAAAAGTACCGTCAGTATTCAGAGGAATATTGGAACAACAAGGTCTATGCACCTTCTTCCCTCCTATTTTATATCGGTTTCGATAAAAAGCTGGAGAACATAGAACACCATAACCTTTTTTTCGATACTGATTTTGAAAAACATGCCCAAGAAATATACGATGTCCCGCAATGGCCTACCGACCCATTGTTCTACGCCAATTTCCCATCCGTAACGGATAGCTCAATGGCTCCAGAAGGCAGGGAAACGGGATTTTTTTTGGTACCCATAGCACCAGGACTGGAAGATACGCCCGAACTCCGGGAGCAATATTATGACCTGATTATGGATCGATTTGAAAAATTGACCCAACAATCTGTAAAAAATTCTGTAATTTTTAAGGAAAGTTTCTGCGTAAACGATTTTGTGGAGCAGTACAATTCCTTTAAAGGAAACGCTTACGGTATGGCCAATACATTGCGCCAGACCGCTTTTTTAAGACCTAACCTCAAAAGTAGCAAGGTAAAAAACTTGTTCTTTACCGGTCAGTTGACCGTTCCCGGCCCAGGGGTTCCACCATCCCTGATATCCGGTAAACTGGTGGCTGATTTAATCATTAAAGAAGTAAAAAGATGAAATCTATTTTTGACGATGTCTCCTACGACTGCAGCAAAGTTGTAACAAAATCCTACAGCACCTCTTTCTCTTTGGCGACAAAGATGTTGGCCCCATCCATAAGGGCGGACATTTACAATATTTACGGCTTTGTGCGATTTGCGGACGAAATTGTGGACACTTTTCACGAATACGATAAGGCAAAGTTGTTCGATGCCTTTGAAAAGGACATGGAACAGGCCATAGAAGACAAAATCAGTCTTAACCCCATCCTGAACGCCTTTCAGTATACCTATCATAAATATGATATCCCACATCATTTGGTAGCGTCCTTTATGAAGAGTATGCGAATGGACCTGACCAAGAAAAACTATGAAACGTTTGACGAGTACCGGGAGTACATTTACGGCTCTGCGGATGTAGTTGGATTGATGTGCCTTTGTGTGTTCGTAAAAGGCGACAAGGAAAAATATGAGGAACTCAAGGAATCAGCCATGGCCTTGGGCTCCGCTTTTCAGAAAGTGAACTTTTTAAGGGACCTTAAAGCAGATTACGAGGACCTGAACAGGACATATTTTCCGAACACCAACCTTTTGGAGCTGGACGAGGAGTCCAAAAAAAGAATTGTCAACGAGATAAAAGCTGATTTTGCCCTTGGATATTCAGGAATTGTACAACTACCGGAACAGGCCAAGTTTGGGGTATATACGGCGTACCGATATTACAAAAAACTGCTACAAAAATTACAGAGCACACCACCATTGGAAATAAAAAATACACGGATCCGGGTGCCGAACTATCAAAAATTTGGACTTTTGGCACAATCTTACGTCAACTATAAATTACAACTGGTACAATGAAGATAGCACTTTGGATATTGATATTTCTGGGAACTTTTTGCTTTATGGAGTTCATGGCATGGTTCACCCATAAATATGTGATGCACGGATTTTTATGGAGTCTTCATAGGGATCATCACAAAAAAGACCATGATTCTTGGTTCGAAAGAAATGATGCGTTTTTTATTTTTTATGCCATTGTGAGCATGACGCTTTTTTACTTGGGCAACTACACCTGGTTCTGGTACGGGTGGCCCTTGGGCTTTGGCATATTGGCCTATGGAATAGCCTATTTTATGGTCCATGACATTTTTATCCATCAACGTTTTAAAATATTCCGAAATGCCAACAACTGGTATGCACGTGGTGTACGTAGGGCTCATAAAATACATCACAAACATTTAGGAAAGGAAGACGGGGAATGCTTTGGAATGCTGGTAGTGCCCTTTAAGTATTTTAAAAGGAAATAATTATTCGGATAACAGACCATCCAATAGGTCTCGGGTACTGTCCGAGTTCCAATTGGCCGCTCCGGTCTTGTCGACCACAATATTTCCCTTTCTGTCTATAATATAAGTCACTGGAATGCTCCCACTTTCCAATTCACTGGGCATGGCAGAAGCTTGAAAATACACTGGCAATTCGTATCCTTTCTTTTTTAGGAAAGCGACTACCTTATCTTTTTCATCATTGGCCACAAAGGCAAAACTGACTTTATCCTTATAATCCGAGTACAGATCTACAAAACCTGGAAGTTCCGCTACGCACGGCGGACACCATGTAGCCCAAACATTGACCAAGATCACCTCTCCCTTCTTGGATTGAAGATTGGTTGGTCTACCCTCCAAATCTACCAAGCTCCAATTGTAGGTACCTAAAGTGGATTGTTCATCGGCATCTATGGTACTTGGACTAATGACCGTGGCCACTACTTTATTAACCCACACCCTTACATGGAATCCGATGGGCGTGAAAAGAATGAGCAATATGGCCAAAATCCATATGCCATTGCTGATTTGTTCTTTCGTTATTTTCATTCTGCGATCAATTCATCCAACAGTGTGTAGACCTTTCGGTTGCTCCAATCGGATATACCCTCTTCGTGAATTACAATGTTCCCCGATTTATCGATCAAATAGGAAGAAGGCACTGTGCTGGTATCAACCGCCATCTTGTCCCCAATGATCAAATAGGTAACCGGAAAAGTAAATCCATGTTCTTCCATAAAGGCCTCGACGGGCGCCTGTTCCTCATTGGTAATGATATAAAAGTCCATTTTACCTTTATATTGGTCGTACAATTCCTGAATACTTGCAAGTTCCGCCTCGCAGGGCAATCTCCATGAAGCCCAAAGGTTAATGAAGATAACCTTGCCCTTGGACTTGTTAAAATTGAAAAAATTCCATTCCTCATCCTTGAGCCGCCAATCGTAATCGGATATTTTTTGCTGTTCCGAGGCTTCAATGATATCAGGTGAAAAGGCAAATAACCTGTTCAACCAAATTTTACCGTAGTAGCCTATTGGAGTTACGAAAAATGATAGGACAAAAAGAATCAATACGATATTGAGTACGGTCTTTTTACTGATCTTCATGGATGGGTGTTTATCAAAAATTAAAAACTCCTGACATTTAAAATATATCAGGAGTTTTCACAACTTATTTTAGATACGAATTATGCATTCTGTTTCTTGATCAAGTTCAAGGCTGAACCTTCATTGAACCATTTGATCTGTGCATCGTTATAGGAGTGGTTGGCAATAATGGTATCCTTGCTACCATCGGCATGAACCACTTCAATGGTCAACGGTTTGTCAGGGGCAAACTCGGCTGCATCAACAATGTTGAAGGTATCGTCCTCCTGAATCAAATCGTAATCGTTCTCATTGGCAAAAGTCAATGCCAACATACCTTGTTTCTTCAAGTTGGTCTCATGGATCCTTGCGAAGGATTTAACCAATACCACGGCAACGCCCAAGTGTCTTGGCTGCATGGCCGCATGTTCCCTTGAAGAACCTTCACCGTAGTTATGGTCTCCCACAACAATGGTCTTGATCCCTTTCTTTTTATATTCCCTCTGGGTATCAGGAACACCTCCATACTCTCCGGTCAACTGGCTTTTTACCAAATTTGTTTTTTGGTTAAAAGCGTTTACCGCACCGATCAAAGTGTTATTGGCAATGTTGTCCAAGTGCCCTCTGAAACGCAACCAAGGTCCCGCCATGGAAATGTGGTCCGTGGTACATTTTCCGAAAGCTTTTATCAAAAGCTTCATACCTTGAAGTTCCTCTGCTTTGATTGGAACAAATGGCTCCAATAATTGCAAACGTTCGGAGTCTTCGGCTACTATTACCTGAACACCGCTTCCATCTTCTCTTGGCTCTTCGTAACCGTTTTCCTTTACCTCAAATCCTTTTGGAGGCAATTCCCATCCTGTTGGCTCATCCAACATCACTTCTTCGCCATCCTCATTGATCAATTTATCGGTCAAAGGATTAAAATCCAAACGACCTGCAATAGCAATTGCCGCTGTCATTTCTGGAGAGGCAACAAAAGCATGTGTATTTGGGTTGCCATCGGCTCGCTTTGCAAAGTTTCTGTTGAACGAGTGTACAATACTGTTTTTTGGAGCATTCTTTGGGTCCTCGTAACGTCCCCACTGACCTATACATGGTCCACAGGCATTGGTGAATATTTTGGCATCCAGCTTTTCGAATATCTCAAGGATTCCATCACGCTCTGTGGTATATCTCACTTGTTCGGAACCTGGGTTGATACCAAACTCGGCCTTTGTTTTCAATTTTTTGTCCAGCGCTTGCTGTGCTATGGATGATGCTCTTGACAAATCTTCGTAAGAAGAGTTGGTACAAGACCCAATCAATCCCCACTCAACGGCCAACGGCCATCCGTTTTCCGTAGCCTTATCTGTCATTGTTCCCACCTCTGTGGCCAAATCCGGAGTAAACGGACCGTTCAACAATGGCATAAGCTCGGAAAGATTGATCTCGATCACCTGATCAAAATACTGCTCTGGGTTGGCGTAAACTTCAGGGTCAGCAGTTAAATGTTCTTTCACTTTATTGGCCTCGTCGGCAACATCTTCTCTATCCGTGGCCCTTAAATAGCGTTCCATGGATTCATCGTATCCGAAAGTCGATGTTGTAGCTCCAATTTCGGCTCCCATGTTACAAATGGTACCTTTACCTGTACAGGACATAGAAGTGGCTCCAGGTCCAAAATATTCTACGATTGCGCCTGTCCCCCCTTTTACGGTAAGAATCTCGGCAACTTTCAAGATTACATCCTTTGGTGCTGTCCAACCTGAAAGCTTTCCGGTCAATTTTACACCAATCAATTTAGGGAATTTAAGTTCCCAGGCCATTCCGGCCATTACATCCACAGCATCGGCACCACCTACACCAATGGCCACCATTCCCAATCCACCGGCATTCACGGTATGTGAATCGGTTCCGATCATCATACCTCCGGGAAAGGCATAGTTTTCCAACACCACTTGGTGAATAATTCCCGCTCCGGGTTTCCAGAACCCGATTCCGTATTTGTTCGATACAGACCCTAAAAAGTCAAATACCTCCTTACTGGTCTCATTGGCATGCTTCAAATCAGTAGCAGCTCCTTCCTTGGCTTGGATCAAGTGGTCACAGTGTACCGTTGTTGGAACAGCGACCTTATCCTTACCCGCTTGCATGAACTGCAATAGGGCCATTTGTGCCGTTGCATCCTGACAAGCTATCCTATCTGGAGCAAAGTCTACATAATCCTTGCCTCTTACAAATGCTTTTTCGGGTTTACCGTCCCAAAGGTGAGAGTATAATATTTTTTCGGAAAGTGTCAGGGGCTTGCCCACCAACTCACGGGCTTTTTCTACGCGTTCCCCCATGGTAGCGTAGACACCCTTAATCATGTCTATATCAAATGCCATTATACAATTGAGTTTTTTAAGATTTTCGTAATTCGGTAAATTTACTAAATCGTGAAGTATTTTGGAATTAGAATCGTACTAAATAAGTGTTGACTTTCCTATTTTTTACAACAATTCCGTGATAATTTTTTCTTCGGTAATGCCTTCAGCTTCCGCTTTGTAGTTTTTGAGTATCCTATGGCGAAGGATTCCAAGGGCAACTGCCTTTACGTCCTCAATGTCCGGAGAGAACTTTCCATGAACGGCAGCATGGGCCTTTGCTCCAAGAACAAGGTTCTGGGATGCTCTGGGCCCGGCACCCCAATCAATATAATTTTTTACATATTCCGAAGCCCCTTCTTGGCCGGGCCTGGTTTTGTTCACCAGCCTTACCGCATAATCGATCACATTGTCAGGAACGGGAATTCGTCGGACCAAATGCTGTACCTCAATGATTTCCTCGGCATTGAAAAGTGTACTTATCTGCACATCGTCATCCGTTGTAGTGGCTTTGACCACTTGGATCTCTTCTTCCACCGATGGATACTTCAATTCTATGGCGAACATAAAACGGTCCAACTGTGCCTCGGGCAATGGGTAGGTTCCTTCTTGTTCTATGGGGTTTTGGGTAGCCAGCACAAAATAAGGACGATTGAGCTTGTATTGCTTTCCTGCAATGGTCACCGCACGTTCCTGCATGGCTTCCAGTAAAGCTGCCTGTGTCTTAGGTGGCGTCCTGTTTATTTCATCGGCCAGAATGATGTTTCCAAAAACTGGCCCCTTGATAAATTTGAAGTTACGGTTTTGATCCAAAACCTCGCTACCCAGAATATCACTGGGCATTAGGTCCGGTGTAAATTGAATCCTTTTAAAATCCAAACCAAGGGTCTGGGCAATGGTATTTACCATAAGGGTCTTGGCCAAGCCAGGGACACCTATCAGCAAGGAATGCCCTCCGGTGTAGATAGATAGCAAAATTTGCTCGATAACCGTTTCTTGGCCCACTATGACCTTGGCAATCTCTTTTTTTAGCTCCTTATGCTTCTTTACAAGGTTTTCTACCGCAACTACATCCGACATACGATTACTCCTTTACCCAGTTGTTCGCAAAATCGCAGCTTCTACTTTCAGGGTCTACATGGATGTAGGTATCTTCAATATGCTCGTTCATCCACTCTTTAATGGCCTTGAACTGCTTTTCACGAAGCGCCAACTCCTGGATTTTCAGATAATCCTTTGCAAAATCGGCCTCGTGCTCGTCGTACCTATTGGATATTTTCATGATCTTGAATTTGGGTGGGCCACCTCTTTCATCATCTTCCCTTATGGGACGTGATATTTCACCATCTTTTAGGTCCCTAACTTGATTATATAGCTTGGGGTCCATTTTGGTCAATTCGAAACGGGAATCGAAATTGATAGGGTTACGCAACAGACCTCCATCAAATTTGGTCTCTTTTTCCTCAGAGAAATTCAATGCTGCTTCTGCAAAAGTGTATTTTCCTTCAAGAATGTGCTTGCGAATGGTATCCAGTTCGCTTACCGCTTTATCGATTGCACTCTGAGGCACATCGGGAATCATTAAAATATGGCGGATGTCGCGTTCCTGCCCTCTAACTTTTTCAACGAAAATGATATGGTAGCCAAAAATGGTCTCGAACGGTTCCGAAACCTCTCCCTCATTAAGACTGAAGGCAACGTCCTTAAACTCCTTTACAAATCCCGTTTCTTTGGTAATGCTGTAAAAACCTCCATTAGGTCTGGAGCCGGGGTCCTCGGAATGTAAAATGGCCTTTACCCTAAAGTTTCCATCATTTTCAAGAACGTCTTGTCTGATCTTGTTCAGTTCGTTGATCACCTTTTGCTTTTCCTCTTCCGGCGCCTCGGGTTGCTTTACGATCTGGGCAATTTCCAGTTCCGCTCCGAATACCGGTCTCTCATCCTCTGGAATCTTATAAAAGAACTGACGTACTTCCTCTGGTGTGATTTCTATCTCCTCAACAATTTTTCCCTGCATCTTTTCCGAGAGCATTCGCAACTTGTTGATCTCGAAAAGTTCCTCACGGAAACTCTCCATATCTGTTTTTTTGTAGTAACTGAGCATTTTTTCAACGCTCCCGATCTGCTGAGTCAATTGTTGTATCTGTCTATCACTTTGGGCATTTACCATATCATCGGATACCAACAAACTGTCCTGTACCGCTTGGTGTGCATACAATCTGTCCTCCATAAGTTTGCCCAATAGGCTACAACGTGTAATATCTTCCGTAGAGGCTCCTTGGTTTTGAAGGTCGATCAAGGTCTTGTCGATATCTGATTCCAAGATCACATAATCGCCCACTACCGCAGCAATCCCATCTAGTTTAACTTTATTAACGGAGCTCGTAGAGTCATTGACTCCCAATGCCTCGTCCGCCTCTTGTGCTTGTACCATTCCAAAAAATGCAAGGAATGCAATGGACAATCCTTTAATCTTCTTTCTCATAAACCTCAAATTCGTTCTTCTTAATAGCTTCATCTATGATCTCGGTTTCCAGTTTTCTAACGTAATTCAATCGTCTTCTGTTCAGGATCAATTGCCTAATATCCGGTTCCACGTAATCAAAAGGTGCTGTTTCATTGACTTCCAACACATTGGTCACCAAGCCCAAATATACCTCTAAGGAATCTTGTAACTCAAAAAATTGTGATTTTTTTAAGTGGTCCTGTTCATTTGCCCTTGTTAGGGGCGGTATTTCTTCTATCACCCTTGCGGCACTGACCCAAATGGAATCGTTGAAATGTATTTTTTTGAATTGCACCGCTATGGAATCCAAGTATCTTTTATCAGCATCGTCCCAGTTCCTTATCTTATCCTCAACGCCCGCCCTATCCAAGAACTGTTCGGACATACCCACAAACCTGAGCTGCACCAACTTTTCACGGAGTTTGAAATTTTCCTTCTCCCTTTCATAAAATTCCTCGAGCTGGCCCTTGGTCACTGAAGTGTCCTGGGATTGATTGACCAAAGCCTCGATATACGCCCTGGTGTATAAATCCGCTTTGTAATCGGAAACCAAACGATCGAACTCGGCCAATTTTTCTTCTGGAAGATTGATTTTTGATTTGGACAGCAATAATTGTTTGGACGCCCAATTATTGATATAATTTGTCACAAAAACCGCACTGTCCTTAGCTGTCATATCATCTTGGATCAATGCAGCTATGTCCTCTTTATAAAGATAGGCATCACCCACTCTGGCCACAGGTTCCTTCTCTTCTGCCTTATTGAACATCCCCTCACAAGAAGTACCAAGGGTCAATGCCATAGTGCATAAGATAAAAAACGTATTTTTTTGGAGCTTAAGCATTTCGCAAAAATAACAATTACAAAATGCCCTACAAGTAGGTTCTAATTTCATTAACAGAATTTTTTAGTCGGAGATAGATGTTTAGAAATTGCTACATTAGTACCAAACCAAACTAAAAATGAAGTACACTACCGAAATTGTTGTCGATGTTCCAAGGCATGAATTCATTCAAAAAATGGACGACCCCGAAAACATGAAACATTGGCAAAAAGGTCTTATCGGTTTTGAACAGCTGAGCAAAAATCCAGGACAAGAAGGTTCCAGAATGAGTCTAAGCTACGAAATGGGCAAAAGAAAAATGGATATGGTGGAGACCATTATCAAAAGAAACCTACCGGAAGAGCTCCACATGACCTATGATACCAAAGGTGTGCACAACATTCAAAAAAACTATTTCAAGGAGGAGGGCGACAAGACACGCTGGGTTTCTGAATCCGAGTTTCAATTCTCGGGCCTTGGAATGAAACTTATGGGCCTGTTAATGCCCGGAGCCTTTAAAAAACAATCGTTAAAATACATGGAAGACTTTAAGGCATTTGCCGAAAAAGGTGAATCCGTACTCAACTCATAACTTAATGGAAAGACTTTTGGACAGAAAAATCAAGATCATTTGGGATTTTAGAGGACCTGGTGCCGCACGTACTGCGGAGCATTACCTAAAACACCTTAAAGAATTCGTTGACGTTGAGGAACTAAAGTACGACCTGGGGGGAGTAGAACACCACAGTCCAGTACACAGTATAGCCTATTTGGTGGTGGCGGAGTTCGAACTTCAGGAAGTTCGCAGTTTGCTCAAACCCCATCGTGGCCAAGTGTACGATAAAGAATTATAAAAACAAATGGGACATTGCCGCTAAGAACTATCTCCTTTTTGGCAACATCCCATTTTGCGGACTAGAATCCGTAAAAATCAAGAAACCTCATCCAACCATTTCTGGCTGTATGTTCCATTTATCGTTGGCCAAGAGTACTTGGTCAAAATCGATACCCTCGATGGGTTTTAAAGTTTTACTGGCTGCATCCCATTCTATTTTTCTACCCAGTTTCCAAGATAGACCGGCCATGTGAGCAGAAATAGCTTCCTCGAACCCTTCTTTGATACCACAACTTACTTTTCCACCGTTTTTGATAACACTCAACCATTCCCGCATGTGCAAGAAGGTGGAATCTACCCGGACCCCATCAATATAGGTCCACATTAAACCTTTGTCGGCAAAATATTGCGATGTGGCCGAAGAAACTGCATCCGTTGCATTGGCAGCAGGATCATAATGGTAAATAGGTACATTGGGATTCATTTTTTCCGCTTCCAACATATCCGCATATCGGGTAGAAGCTCCATCTGGCCAAACGGTTAATCTATTTCCGAGTTCCATGGTGGCATCATGCCCCATGAGGATGGTCGGCCTACTGAACCCGTTCCCCAATGTGGCACTGTAGCAAAAGGTCATACCATTTTCTTTGCCCTTAACTTGACTGCTTCCGGTACTGAAATCAGGAAACTCCATGTTCACTTGAATCACATCGGGCACATTTCGTCCATCGTTATGTGTGTAAATTCCACCTGAAGACATTACAGATGCTGGAATCCCCATATTTAATACGCAGTTCAAGCGATCATAATCATGCGACAATAAATCCCCTGAAAGGCCGGAACCATAGGACCACCATTTACGCCATCTAAAAAAATGGTTCTTGTTGAATGGCACCTTTGGTGCAGAGCCCAAGAATTGGTCCCAATCAATGGTCTCCGGACTGGCTTTCTCATGGATATCATAGTTCCAAGCGCCGTTATCATCGTTCCTATTGGTATTGGTCTGGATCAATGAGACATGGCCCAGTGTTCCTTTGTCCACAATATCCCGGGCAGTACTGAAACTCAGTGTTTGCCTATGCTGGTGACCCACAGCGAATACTGCTTCGGATTTTTCGGCAGCGTCACGCAACGTATAGGTTTCCGCAACAGTGTGTGTCATGGGTTTTTCCACATACACGTGCACATTGTTGTTCAAGGCTTCAATGGACATAGGTGCATGCCAGTGGTCGGGTGTGGCAATCACGACCGCATCCACTTCCCCACTTTGGATCATATCCTTGTAGGTAAGATATCTTTTGATCTTGTTGTCATCGGTGGAGAATGAATTGATGAACTTTTCGGCACGGACATCGAAAACGTCACAGATACCTACCAATTTCACATTGAGGCGTTCTTGTTTTTCAAAATCCTCCAACCTTTTATTGTTTGGATCCTCCTCTGCGGCCAAGCGCATCTCTTCCTTCCACTCATCGGTGGCAAAACCAAGAGCACGGGTCAACTGTTCTCCGCGGATACCAAAACCAATCACCCCGATCCTTACAGGGTCTCCTCCAATTCCGGGAACCGCAGGTGGCAAGGACGGTTTTATATTAAGTTGCTCCAAGATTTCGGAGCGTTTTTTCCGTGAGCCAACGGATGTCGCCGCACCGGCCCACCATACAGCTCCAAGTATAGGCAAGCCGCCCAATCCTATTAATAGGTCTCTTCTAGTCCATTTCATTGTTCTTGAGTTTTAAGTTTGTTCTTTCTAAGATAGTCCAGGCCAAAATAAGATCCGGTAGGCATTTGATAGATAACGATACAGGCCACAAGCTCTATCAAATTTTTATTGATGAGCCAATAGTTTCCTTCCACGTTCATTTGGGTAAGTCCCGGAAACGGCGGGTGTGCCAAAAAATAAAGGGCTAAAAGACCGACCCCCACAATGGCTCCGATTCGCTCGAAAATTCCAAGGGCAAAGGTCACACCGACTACCATTAGGGCAATAATGTTCAGGGTATCCACCCATCCGATTGTGGCATCACCGATCAACATGGTGAAAAACCACTCAAAAGGTCCTTGGGCAGTGGCCAGATATCCGAAAGAAGTCCATTCGGGATTGTACATCTTCACCACACCCTCAAATAAAAAATGCCACCCTATAAAAATTCGAAGCAGGGTAACACTTGCTTTTAATTTATTTTGATTTTGGTTCATAGTTGTTATGGTTAATTGAATTTGTTCCTTGTTCTTGTAGGTTGTTAAAGAAGAATTGGTGCTAGTTTTTTATTTGAAGTACTAAAATTACCTAAGGGCAACTCGAAATACCATGACCAATATCAGTTTTTAAATATGCTGTTAAGTGGTGATGCCCTTTACTTTGCACCTCCATAAACTGACATTTTTTAGGTTTTCCATAATTAGGGATTGACCAATATGAATACCGAATTTTAAAAATATCGCTATGATCACAGCCTCATTTTTTGAAATTGGTTTTTATTACAAAATACTTTTCCCGACTGCATTTTTTTGATGAAGTTAACCGTACCAACCCATACTTGAAGAAGGCACGTGAACCAGATTGAATCGGATATCAACTATCTTAAAGAGCAGTTTCCCCAAGGAACAATTTCCACATACGAAAAAGGTCATGTGATTTGCAACATTCACACCAAGGTCAATACCTTCAGGTGGTTGCTCCAAGGTACATTTGACTATTTTACCACCACCAATGATCCTGAAGAGGAAGTATTGGTATGTCAAATTTCGGAGCCAATGAGCACTTTGGGCCTCAACGGCCTTAATGACCGAAAAAGGTACACCTACAAAATTGCAGTGGCATCCGAACAAGCAAGTTTTTTCGAGGTTCCCATAGAGCAAATGGTAGCGCATCTCCAACAAGACCGGACGAACCAAACGATAACCAAAATCAGCTGCTCACTTTATCATCAGCTCAGACAGGCATTATTAAAACAGACCGACCTTTTGCAAGCTGCACGCTACAGACCATTGGAAAAAGATCGTGAATTTTTTATGGGTCCCGATACGGAAAGGTCCGAGGTGGTCTCACTGATGCGTCGCTCTCCTTTTTTGGATTATTTCGATGACCAACAACTGTCGCAAATCGCATCCATAGCCGAGCGGAGGGAATATGAACCAGACGAAGTATTGTACATTCAGGACAGGCTCACCAATGGACTTTTTATACTCATACATGGTGAAGTGGCCATCAAGCGTCTGGAAGGAAACATTGAGATACGCCAACGGTCCATCAATAACCCGGGCTTTATTTTTGGTTGGTCCTGTGCCATGGGAGAAAAGGATATCTGTTCCGCGGTGACCACCCAAAAAAGCTCCATCTATTTTATCCATCAAAAGGATTTACTTCAATTGTTGGATAAATGCTCCGTTTTCGCCCATAATTTCTTTATGCGGCTGCTGTGGTTGATGGGCAACCAGATCAATGCTGCCTTTGTCCGGTATCTGGGGCTATTGGGAAAGCACAATCTTCAGGCCGTGTATCAATTGATCGAGAACAACAAATCGCGATTGGCCCTCTCCTCCCCTTTGCATCAGGTGGGGCATTTGCTATCCAATACCAACACCAAACAATTGGGCTACGATGCCCTGTCCAAACTTATCAGCAAAGGATCTCACTTGGAACGGCATATCGCTTCGTTGAGCTTGGAGCTTTTGCAGGAAGACATGCAGGAACTCAAGTTCATCAAAGGGCTTCAACAGATCTATGAGACCGTTGCGGAGAAGAAGAATGAACCAGGTATCGATATCAGAAAATCATGTGCCAAGGCCACCAAAGATGCTTTTGAACATGTCCAGCACCATATTGAAGGTTTGGAAAACCTTCCGGAGAAAAGTGGCTGTATCTTCATTTACAACCATCTTTTCAATCATGCTTTCTACACGCTCAACAACAAGTTCCAAATTACTTTGGATTCGCATTTTATAAGCGCAAAGATTTTGGACGACCACTACAACGACCCTGGAATTAGAACCGTGAGAATAGGTCGTGGTCAGGAATATGGCCATCAAAATTATTACAACAAACTGGGCTATATCAATGTATACACCAAGGAATCGGATACGGTGAACAAGCAAAGTAAAAAAGAGACCAGAAGCATTTTTTACCGCACTGCCTCGGAACATCTGTACGGGGGACATAATTTGGTCATCAGTCCCGAGGGAACCTCATATTCAACTGAGGAGTCCCCTGGTCCTTTCAAGATGGGCGTCTTTAAGCTGGCGATGTCCATGGACCCCGAACCTTATATTGTCCCTATTGTACTGGCAAATTTTGACAAGCGAATTTCCGATGGCCTTTTTTACTGTAAGATCCATCAACCTTTTAAACTAAGCGAAAAATTATCGGAATCCGATGGTGGCCTATATGATTTTGTAAAGGGATATCAGCACACCTATTCAGGATATGTGGAAGAGGCAAGAAAACGTGCCGAAGAATTGTACATGAAGCCGGCTCCTACCGTAATGGAAGAGCCCCCGGAAATATGGCGCAACGAAATAAAACGACTTAAAAGACGTGTCCGTGGCCTGGACAACCATAACGACCTGATCATTTTTTACGGAAGTTCATCGGTACGCCTATGGGTAGGGATGAAGAAAGACCTATATCCTTTCAATGTGCTCAATCTGGGATTTGGAGGTTCTACCTATGCCTGGTGCATTCATTATTTTGATGAAATCTTTAATGGGGCCCATCCCAGTAAAATTGTACTGTATGCGGGAGAGAATGACCTTGCACAGGGAAAATCGCCCCAAGAGGTCCTGAACGACTGCAATAAACTTGTTCAAATGATCCTTAAAAAATATCCCGAGGTGGAACTGGCATTTGTAAGCTTAAAACCTAGCTTGGAACGTGAAGAAATGATTCCGCTGATCATCGAAACCAATCTATTGCTGTCCAAGTATGTGATAGGGGAACTAAATTCGCAATACATCAATGTATTTGGACAAATGATCACTGCGGATAATCGTCCAAAACCAGAACTTTATATGTCCGATGGCCTACACCTCAACAAAAAGGGATATGCCATTTGGAGCGATGTCATCAAGACCGCTTTGTTATCAGTAGAGAATCCTATGGAAAAAGAATCATTGGATCTGACTTCCGATGTCTAAGCGGGCTCACCGAACAAATCGTAATCGGACGCATCAGTGATCTTAATGTTCACAAAGTCTCCGATCTTTACATAATGTTTTGTGGCATCAATCAGTACTTCATTATCCACATCGGGTGAATCGAACTCGGTTCGACCAACAAAATGGTTTCCTTCCTTTCTATCTATAATACAACGGAACGTATGTCCGATCTTTTCTTGATTGAGTTCCCAAGAAATCTGAGATTGGATCTCCATAATGATGTTCGCTCGCTCTTGCTTCACTTCTTCGGGAACATCATCCTCTAAGTTGTAGGCATGGGTGTTCTCTTCGTGACTATAGGTAAAACAGCCCAATCGTTCAAAACGAATCTCTTTGACCCACTGTTTCAATGTCTCAAAATCTTCTTCCGTTTCTCCGGGGTATCCCACGATCAAAGTGGTTCTAATGGCCATTTCTGGCACAGCCTCCCTAAAGTCTTTCAATAACTTCGTGGTTTTGGCCTGTGTCGTCCCGCGTCGCATACTTTTAAGTATGGAATCGGATATATGCTGAAGTGGTATGTCGATATAATTACAGATCTTCGGCTCGTTGCGCATCACCTCCAAAACATCCATGGGGAATCCTGTTGGGAAGGCATAGTGCAAACGGATCCATTCAATACCATCAACCTTGGACAGGGCTCGCAACAATACAGCCAAGTTTCTTTTTTTGTACAGATCAAGACCATAATAGGTAAGATCCTGTGCAATCAAAATGAGCTCCTTGACTCCGTTGGCCGCCAATTTTTCAGCTTCGGCAACCAAATCTTCAATCGGAGTGCTCTTATGCTTTCCTCGCATTAAGGGGATGGCACAGAAAGAACAAGGACGATCACATCCTTCTGCAATTTTAAGGTACGCATAGTTTTTTGGCGTGGTCGTTAAACGCTCACCGATCAGCTCGTGCTTATAATCGGCACCTAGGGCCTTCAACAAATTGGGAAGATCGCTGGTCCCGAAATATTCGTCCACATTGGGTATTTCCTTTTCCAAATCGGGCTTATAGCGTTCGCTCAAACAACCTGTCACAAACACCTTGTCCACATCGCCAGCTTCCTTTCGCTGTACATAGTCCAAAATGGTGTTGACGCTTTCTTCCTTTGCATTGGCAATAAACCCACAGGTGTTGATCACAACCACATTGCCTTCCTCTTCGTGAACCACCTCTTTGTTATTGGCACGCAGCTGTCCCATCAACACTTCCGAATCGTAGACGTTCTTGCTGCAACCCAAGGTCACCACATTAATTTTGTTCTTTTTAAGCGATTTTGTGCGCATAGTTCCTTTAAATGGAGTGCAAAAATACAATAACACAGGGCATTACATCGAATTGCTTGCATATTTTTAGTGTTTCAGCGTTAAACTATTGACCCTCATTGTAGTCAAAGGTCTAAACTCCAATAGCATGAAGCATCTTTTATTCTTGATCATCGGTTCAATATTGATCATTGGTTGTTCATCGGATGATGGAGCAAACAATCCTGAACCTAACCCAATTCCTGAAGAAAGCGAATTATATTTCCCAACCATTGGAAGCAATGAATGGGAGACCATTTCTCCATCAGAACTGTCTTGGAATACCAATGCCGAAGACGATTTACGCGTGTTTTTAGATGAAAAAGGCACCGATGGCTTTATGATACTCAAAGAGGGGAAAATTGTCGTGGAATGGTATTTTGGTGATTTTACGGCAAATGACAACCATTCTTGGAACTCGGCCGGCAAAACTTTGACCGCAATGACCGTGGGCATTGCACAGGCCGAAGGGTTTCTCTCGATTGAAAACTCATCACAAGACTATTTGGGGGAAGGGTGGTCCATGCTCACCCCGGAACAGGAGGCCGACATTACGGTACGACATCATTTGACCATGACCACTGGTCTGGATTATACGGTGGACGACCCTTTTTGTTATGATCAAGAATGTTTGCTCTATAAAAATGAACCGGGCACTTTTTGGTATTATCACAATGCGGCCTATACCATTTTGGACCAAATGGTCACCAATGCAACCGGAACTGATTTCCGACAGTATTCCTATCAAAAGATCAGGGACAGGATTGGAATGCAAGGGGCTTGGGTCAAGGTCGGATACAACAATCTCTTCTTTAGCAATACACGGAGCATGGCTCGTTTTGGCCTGCTTTGCTTGAATCAAGGCATCTGGGACGGCGAGGAAATCTTAACGGACAAATCCTATTTTACTGAAATGACCAATACCTCCCAGGACCTAAACCCCTCCTACGGGTATTTATGGTGGTTGAATGGCAAAAGTGGATTTAAAGCTCCCGGTTCGGAAGCCAATTTTCAAGGGGAGCTCATTCCCAATGCACCTAGTGACCTTATAGCCGGACTTGGTGCATTTGATCAAAAGTTATATCTGGTCCCCAGTAAAGATTTGGTCATTGTTCGCTTGGGTGACGATGCTGGTGAAGGCCAATTGGCGTCTTCTAGCTTCGACAATCAGCTTTGGGAAAAACTCAATGCCTTTATGAATCAATCTTTATAAAGTTCCGGGATTTTCCTGACATTGGTCAATTCCTCAAAAGCTTTACCGATACGCAGTAAATGTGCTTCGGAAAATGGTTTTCCGATAAAGGTCAGACTTCGTGGTTCACCATTGGTCCTGTATCCCATCGGAATTGTTAGGGCGGGATATTCGGCCACTGCTGCATAACCCGCATGATAATTGTTGATACTCAACACGGCATCGAGGTCTTGTTCCTCCATGATCTTAAAGAACGCACGACCCGATTCCTTTAAATCGGTTTTTATTCTTTCAAATTGTTCCGTACTGGTCGTATCGGCCAAGATACCATCTAAACGAGCTTGGCCATATGGTATCCTAACCAAGGAATCCTGTTGGTTAAAGGCTACGACATCTTCTACAGATTCCACTTTAACGGCATCTTTGTTTTTAACTTGTGACTTTAGATAGGCGGGCAAATCTTGCTCCATATCCAAATTCAACAGAGTTGTAAAACCTTCCAAAGGGATATCCTCAGGTTCAAATTCTACGATTTGAGCTCCAGCTTCCCTCAAAGCATCCACATTGGAAGCATAAATCGAATCACGTTCCATCAAGTTTTTCATCACTCCCAAACGAATTTCAGTAAGGGATTCCGGATTCATCCAAGCAGATAAAATGCCCGGTTCGGCACTGACCGATTTATAATCGGCTTCATCTTTTCCGAGCAAGGCATCCAGTAGGATGGCATTATCGGTCACATTCTTGGTCATCGGGCCAGGTGTATCCAAGGTACTGGAAATAGGAACTATTCCCGTTCGGCTCAACAGACCAATGGTAGGTTTTAGGCCCACCACCGAATTTTGACTTGATGGCGACAGGATGGATCCCGAGGTCTCTGTACCTATCGCGCCTACAGCGTAGTTCGCGGCAGTGGATGTTCCGCTACCTGCACTTGACCCCCCAGTATCGAACATCCTTCTGCCATAAGGGTTTAAGGTCTGTCCCCCTACGGCGCTTTGACCATTTGGACAAACCCCACAGATAAAATTGGCCCACTCACTTAAATTGACCTTGCCCAAAATAAGGGCACCTTTTTTCTTCAAACGCTCCACTATAAAAGCATCATCGGTTTGATTCTCTTTCAAAGCAATGGCGCCTGCCGTAGTGTTCATTTCCGAAGTTCCGATATTATCCTTCAATAAAATCGGCATTCCATAGATCGGGTGATGTATTTCCTTGGTTTCATCAAGCTGACGCGCCTCTTCCAGCACATTGGCATTCAATGCAATAACCGTGTTCAGTGTTGTATTATTGGGCAGTTCGTACTTATAAATACGGTGGAGATAAAACAGTACCAAATCTTCATACGTAAAAGTGCCGTGGTCAATATGGGATTGAATGGTCGGTATATCCTGCTCCAAAACCAAAGGTTTCATCCTTTCATATTGTGCTTCGGTAAATTGCGATACTTCATCATATAGCGGCAAAAACACTTCGTTTTTGTCCAGTACTTTACTTTGGATGAACTTATAGCGCATTCTGGGATTTTCATTGTCCTTGCTTTCGGCTACCTGGGCCGAATCATTATAGGCTTCCCAAATAACCTTTTCATCCTGGGATTCTATATTTTTTGGCTTACATGAAAAGAGGACCGATACCAGAAAGGAACACAATAAAAACCTGTACATGGGAAACTTTATATGTTAAAAAATGAATCTACGAACTCATGTTTATTGAACACTTGAAGATCTTCGATACCTTCTCCTACACCTATATATTTTACGGGTATCTTGAACTGGTCGGAAATACCGATGACCACCCCGCCTTTGGCCGTTCCATCCAACTTGGTAACCGCCAGACTGGTCACTTCGGTGGCCTTTGTAAATTGTTTGGCCTGTTCAAATGCATTCTGCCCTGTAGATCCGTCCAACACCAACAGTACATCGTGCGGTGCATCGGGCACCACTTTTTGCATAACACGCTTTACCTTGGATAGCTCGTTCATCAAGTTCACCTTATTGTGCAAACGACCCGCAGTATCCACCAAGACCACATCCGCCTTTTCTGCCACGGCCGAATTCAAAGTATCGAATGCGACCGAAGCGGGATCACTTCCCATTTTTTGTTTTACGATGGGAACATCCACGCGCTTCGCCCAGACTTCCAACTGATCTATTGCTGCGGCACGGAAAGTGTCCGCGGCCCCCAAGACTACTTTAAAGCCTTTGTTCTTGAATTGATGGGCCAGTTTCCCTATCGTGGTCGTTTTGCCCACTCCGTTAACACCAACGACCATGATTACATAGGGCTTTTTATCCTTTGGCACCGTAATTTCGCTATCCTCACCGGAATTTGTCTCGGAAAGTAAGCCTGAAATCTCTTCTCGAAGAATGGTATTGAGTTCGTCCGTGCCCATGTATTTGTCACGGGAAACACGTTCTTCGATGCGCTCGATTATTTTTAGCGTAGTATTTACGCCTACATCGGAAGTCACCAGTACCTCTTCCAGATTATCGAGTACTTCATCATCCACTTTGGATTTGCCGGCGACGGCTTTTCCAAGTTTTCCAAAGAAACTGGTCTTTGATTTTTCCAGACCCTTGTCCAAGGTCTCTTTTTTATCCTTTGAAAATATATTTTTGAATAGGCTCATCCTGTGATCTTTGAGAATGGTCAAAGATAGCAAAGTAAGGGGAGTTTTGTTCGGTCAATTTTCAGTAAAAACATGTTGGAACAGAAGGGATTGCACCTTTGTTCAATTACCTATACCTCAGTCATACAATGTTTTACCCATTAAACACTTCACTACACAACAAAATTTGCCGTAAAAGCCGTATTCCTGGTTACTTTTACCCAACATCCAACTACAACGATTGAGATGAACCTATCAACAAACAAACTATTTTTCATTCTATTGGTCTTCAACATTATATCCGTTGCGGCCCAAGAAACGTTTTCCGACAACTTTAGTTCCGTCTCTTATTCCAATAACAACGGTTCGCAGAACTGGTCCACCGATTGGTTGGAGTATAATGACAACAACAACCCTGCAAATGGTTATATAAGCATCAATGACAATGAGTTAAGGTTTCGATATATTTGGTCGGAGAATATAAGGCGATCTGCAGATTTAAGTCCTTATTACACAGCTTCATTATCTTTTGATTGGAGAACTAACAGTCTTGAATCCGGTGAAACACTGGCCATTCAAGTGTCGAGCGACGGCACGAATTTTACCACATTGGATACGTTTGCAGGAACACAGAGCGGAACGTTCAATCAAGATATATCCGCATATATTTCCAGTAATACAACTATTCGTTTTAGAAAAGGAGGAAATGATTGGTCAGGTAACGATGATCGTACTTATATTGACAATATTAACATATCAACAACATCGGTGCCTCAAACGGATACGGATGGGGATGGCATCATAGATGTGGTGGACTTGGATGACGACAACGACGGTATTACGGATGAGGAGGAATACTGCTCTTCAATCAATGCCTCCTTCCTGACTTCTTCCGATGTAGGAGAAAGATCTATTGTAATCAACCATAGCGATACAGGTTATTTGAGGCTCGATTTTTCTTCTATGGACAACTCCTTCCAACTGGATATCAATGGAACAACGGTCCATCCTTCCGTATTGGAATTCGAGAACGGTGCATTGGATGCAGGGGACGAATATTTTGTATTTCAATCGGACGGTAGCTTTATAAACCAGCCGTGGGTAGCCAACTCCAATGGTATACCCAGATTGCGCCTAATCGTGAACGAATTTGGCGAAATCAACCTATATGGAAGCAGAAATACCACTTCAACTTCTCTCGAACTTATGGAAGCCCAAGGGGGCACCCCGTTCAATACGATTGCATGGGTACCGGGCAACAACAATACCTTTACATTGACCAACCAACAAGGTCCGGGGCCAGAAGGTTTCACCGGGGAACTCTTCGCAAGTTCCATATGTGATACGGATAGTGACGGCATCAGTAATCATCTGGACCTGGATTCGGACAATGATGGACTTTATGATATTATGGAGTCAGGTGTACTCGATGAAATCGGAGTTGCCGATGCCAACAACGATGGCATTATTGATGGGGCCATTTCTAGCTCGGGCACCAATGGCCTGTTCAACTCTATAGAGGATAACGACACCGTCTACGCTATTTTCAGTTATACCATTTTGGATTCCGATAGCGATGGAAACTATGACGCTTATACCCTTGACGCTGATGGTGATGGATGTCGTGATGTCGTGGAGTCTGGATTTACGGACGACAACGATGATGGATATTTAGGGCCCGATCCCTTTATAGTGGACGCCAACGGATTGGTCACCACTGGTTCGGATGGTTATACCACACCATCGGACAATGATTCGAATGCGACCTATGATTTCAGGGAATTTGGATCGGTTCCAACCATAACATCCCAGCCTATAAATGTAACAACATGCCCTGGTTGCACTACCACTCTATCGGCCAGTGTTACGGCAGACCAATTGCAGTGGCAATATTACAATGGGAGTTCCTGGGAAAACCTGATAGATTCGGGACTATACTCGGGAACTGCCACGAACACGCTTACCATAACCAACCCCACACCCAACCAAAACAATTTTCAATTTCGTTTGATTACCAGTAATGATTCCTTTGTATGCGGGACGACCATATCGGATACGGCCAGCTTGATGATACGGGTAAACACCGTGGTCAGCAACCGAAGAATTACCTATCGGGTCAATAAGAATTGATTTCTGGGCATAAAAAAAGCCGCTAAAAGCGGCTCTAATATTTTTTAAGGGATGCTACCCTTCTTATTTACTGTTCAACCAGTCGTTTACCATTTCTGGAGCCATTACGGACTCTACAAAAGTGTAAGCACCTGTTTTTGGTGATTTAACCATTTTGATGGCCTTTGTCAACCTTTTTGAAGACGACTGAAGTGTTGCTACTGTTTTCTTTGCCATGGCTTATATTTTTTGCCCTTTACTTGGTAAAAAGCGTATTACTTAATTTCTTTATGAACGGTCATTCGCTTAAGGATAGGATTGTACTTTTTGATTTCCATCCTATCTGGCGTGTTCTTTTTGTTCTTGGTGGTAATATACCTAGAAGTACCTGGCATACCAGATTCTTTGTGTTCTGTACACTCTAAAATTACCTGAACCCTATTTCCTTTCTTTGCCATTGTATTGTACTTAAAATGCTTTTACAACTTACTTTTTGGAATTGATTTCCTTCAAGACAGCAGAGATTCCTTTTTTGTTGATGATTTTCAACCCACGGGCAGATACGTTCAAGGTTACCCAACGATCTTCCTCAGGAATATAAAATCTCTTCTTGGAGATATTTGAATCAAATCTCCTTTTTGTCTTATTGATAGAAAAGGAAACGTTGTTTCCAAACATCACCTTTTTTCCTGTTACTTCACAAACTTTAGACATCTCCCTAACTATTTGAGTGATTTTATTGAGGCTGCAAATTTATACCATTTTAATGGGACGTACAAAATTCTTTTTCAGAAATTTAAAATTTCTTTGTACAATAGCTCAAAAGCCTTGTTCACAGACTTTTTCACGACCCTTTCACGGTGTCTTCCCATGGTGAATTTTTGTGCAAAAGTACCTTTTGGAGTACTTATCCCTATATAAACGGTACCCACATCGGCATCGGAATCCCCTTTGGTGGGGCCTGCGTTACCTGTTGTAGCTATGGCAAAGTCACTGTTCAGTTTGGTTTTCACATTCTCGGCCATGGCAACGGCAACAGCTTCACTTACCACGGAATGCTCATCGATCAATTCTCGGGGAACCTCAAGTACATTGACTTTGGCCTCGGTGGCATAGCACACCATACTGCCCATAAAATAATTGGATGCACCGGGAACTGCCGTAATTCGTTCCGCAATGGCCCCGCCCGTAAAACTTTCCGCAGTGGACAAGGTCAGTCCTTTATCGGTCAATAAAGTACCTATCTGTTTTTCCACTCTGCCGTCTTCCTCTTCCTCACCATATATGATATCACCGATCAAGGGGTACAATTTTTCAACTTGCTCTTCTATTCCTGCCATCAACGTTTCCTTATCGTTCCCTTTGGCGGAAAGTCTTAATCGAACACTGCCCAAATTGGGCAAATAGGCAAACTTGATGTACGAAGGCAAATTATTTTCCCAGTCCTCCAACTTCTCGGCCACGGCACTCTCTCCCATACCATAGGTCACTATGGTCTTGTGGACGATGTGCGGGCGATCATATTCCTCCACGATTTTGGGCAATACGGATTTGGCCATCAAATTCTTCATCTCGTATGGCACACCAGGAAGGGAAACAAAGGCGGTCTCCCCTTTTTTGATCCAGATACCGGGTGCTGTTCCGAACTCGTTGTGCAAAACAGTGGCCTTGGAAGGCACCATGGCCTGCTCCCTGTTCAAATCGGATATCGGGGTGGTAATATACTTTTTGAAAAGTTCTTCGATATGGCCAAGTACCGCATCGTCCCGAACCAATCGATCATCAAAAAACTCACAAATGGCATGTTTGGTAATATCATCCTTTGTGGGTCCCAGACCGCCGGTAACAATTACTACCGATGAACGCTCGCCGGCTTCCTTAAATGCTTTCAATATATGCTCCCTATCATCTTGTATGGAAGTGATCTGATATACCGAAACACCTATTTTATTGAGCTCTTTGGAAATGAATGCCGAATTGGAGTCTACGATTTGTCCAATAAGGATTTCATCGCCAATGGTGATGATTTCAGCCTGCATTTATAGATCAAAGTCGTTTTTTAGTTCAGCGACCACTTGGTGGATGTCCTTTTTTAGGATGGGAAATATACCTTCAATCTCCTCCATGCTTCCAGTGGTCTTGCCCAAGGTCTCTATTTCGAGGGCCTTGGCCCTTGTTTGCTCCATTCCCAAAATATCCACATTGGGCTTGATCTTGTGAGCAAGTTTATATATGTTCTCGTAGTCCTTACAGCTGATGGCTTTTTCCAGCCCTTCCAAATCTTCGGGAACTTCTTCCAAAAACACGGAAATTACAGATACGATGAAATCCTCATCTCCTTCTGCCATTTCATTTATCTTATCGAGGTTGTAAATCATTATCTTACATTAATATCAAACATTCGCTCTCCTTCCAATGCCCCGACAAGGTAGTCATTTGGGCTTACTTTACCAACACCGGCCGGGGTGCCCGTAAAGATGATGTCTCCTTTTTTCAACATAAAATAGGTGGATACATGGGCGATGATTTCATCTATCTTCCAAAGCATCAAGGAAGTATTCCCCTCTTGGACCACCTCGCCGTTTTTGGTCAAGGAAAAATCCATATGATCAAGATCTTTAAACTGATCCTTTGGCAACCATTTTCCTACCACAGCGGCTCCATCGAAGCCTTTTGCCTTTTCCCAGGGGAGTCCTTTTGATTTTAATTTGGACTGAAGGTCCCTTGCAGTAAAGTCGATGCCCAAGCCAACTTCATCGTAATACTTGTGGGCAAACTCCTTGGAGATATGTTTTCCGACCTTTTTGATTTTCACCAATACTTCCACTTCGTAGTGTACATCATTGGAAAATTCGGGAATGTAAAAATCCTGCTCCTTTGGCAGAATTGCGGAATCGGGCTTAATAAAGACCACGGGTTCTTCCGGACGTTCGTTGTTCAGTTCATTGATATGATCTACGTAATTACGTCCAATACAAATCAGCTTCATAAGTTGTCAATGGGGGTTAACGCTTATTGTTACTCTTAAAATTTATTGTTGAGCTTGCTCAGTTTTATCTGGGTCAGCACTTTCTTAGTGTACAGAGGAAAATCCGCGTTCAGGATCCAGCCAAAATAACCCGGCTCCTTCTCCATGACCTCATCCACTGTTTTGCCCTTGTGCTTTCCAAAGGAAAATACGGGTTCGTCGTTTTCATCCAGACCAATAAAACCGGCAAAATCAAGGTTCTGTTTTCTGGTGGTAAACTCAGATAGCTTCTTCACATCGTTCTCTAGTTCCGGATATCGCTCCAACTGCGCCAACAAGACCTCGTATGTGGCCATGGTATCCGCTTCGGCACTATGGGCATCGTTAAGGTCTTTGTCGCAATAGAACTTATAGGCCGCCTCCAGGGTCCTCTTCTCCATTTTATGAAAGATGGTCTGTACATCGACAGACACCATGCTCTTCATATCAAAGTCCACATCGGCACGGAGCATTTCCTCGGCCAATAAGGGTATATCGAACCGATCGGAATTAAACCCTGCCAGATCACTGTCCCTGATCATGGCGTAAATGTCCTTTGACAATTGTTTGAACGTTGGCTCATTGGCCACTTTCTCATTGGATATCCCATGAATGGCCACAGTCTCCGGTGGAATCGGCATTTCCGGGTTTACCAACCAAGTTCGGCTCTCCTTGTTGCCATTTGGAAAAACCTTGAGAATCGAAATCTCCACTATTCTATCTTTGGCCACGTTGGTTCCCGTGGTCTCCAAATCGAAAAAGCAGATGGGTTTGGTCAATTGTAATTGCATATGGGACATTTTAATTCAAATTCACTTGGTTTCTAAATTAACAATAGTGAAAGGAACAAGCGGTTATTTTCTGCTAAATTTCCCTATTTACATCCCAAGCCTCCAAATAATCGGCCACTGCCTTTACGAACATTCCACCCAATGCCCCGTTTACAACACGATGGTCGTAACTATGGGAAAGATACATTTTACTGCGTATCCCAATATATTCACCTTGATCGGTCTCTATCACGGACGGAATCTTCCTGATCGCGCCCAAAGCCAAGATACCAACTTGCGGCTGATTGATGATCGGGGTTCCGAAAACGCTTCCAAAGGAACCTACATTGGTCACCGTATAGGTACCTTCTTTGATTTCATCCGGTTTCAACTGATTGTTTCGGGCTCTATTGGCGAGGTCGTTCACCGTTTTGGCCATACCTACCAGATTCAACTGGTCTGCATTTTTAATTACGGGCACGATTAGATTGCCATCGGGCAATGCTGCTGCCATACCCAAGTTGATATTTTTCTTTTTAATGACCTTGTCCCCATCCAATGATATGTTCATCATAGGATATTTCTTGAGGGCCATGGCAACGGCTTCCATAAATATGGGCGTAAAAGTGAGCTTTTCCCCTTCTCGTTGCTGGAAGGCGTTCTTGACCTTGTTCCTCCAATTCACCACATTGGTCACATCGACCTCCACAAAACTCTGTACATGGGCAGAGGTGGATACACTCTCGATCATATGGTGAGCGATCAATTTGCCCATTCTTGTCAATGGTATTACCTCATCTTGTGCACCAACTGCAATCTTGGACTCTTTTGGTTTGGTCTCGGCTGGCTTTGTGTTTTCTGGAGCTTCCACCTTTTCCGGTTTGGTTTCTGGTTGTGGTACAGCCTTTTGTTGTTCACCACCACCGTTGGAGCGACTTTCCAGATAAGCCATGATATCGTTCTTGGTGACCCTGCCCTCTTTACCCGTACCGGCAATCGCCTCCAATTCATCCATGGTCACATTTTCTTCCTTGGCTATATTTTTTACCAAAGGTGAATAGAAACGTTCCGAACTGGAAAAATCCGGAACTGGCGCGGAAACGGATTCCTTGACCCCTGCCATCTGAGCCTCCAGTTCCTTTGCCGGTACTGCTTCGGGTTCTTCCGCAATCTCTTCCTCTTTGGAACTATTATCAGACATGTTGTCGACCTCCCCCTCTATTTGGATCACGGCCACAACCTCACCTACCTTGACTACGTCATCAACATCGAACCGCTTTTCCAACAACACACCGTCCACTTCACTGGGGACCTCGGAATCCACTTTATCGGTAGCTATTTCGAAGACGGCCTCGTCCATCTCAATGGTATCGCCCACTTCCTTTAACCAATTGGTCAGGGTAGCTTCTGCGACACTTTCTCCCATTTGCGGTAATTTCAATTCAAATTTTGACATATTCGTATTTATCAAAGTGATTTTGATTAGTATGTTGCAAAAATACTAAAGAAATCGACTTATTTTTGATTTATGTTTATTAATTCGCTTTTATAGAACTTTCAAAGGGCACCCTATTGATTATACTTCTGCCCAAAGTTACCTCATCTGCGTATTCCAATTCATCTCCCACAGAAATTCCCCTTGCAATAGTCGAGGTAGTGACATCCTGCCCCTCCAATTGCTTGTAAATATAAAAATTGGTGGTATCGCCCTCCATCGTAGAACTCAGTGCCAATATCAATTCTTTAATGGTACCGTCCTTTACTTTTTTGATCAAGGGAACTATGTTCAGGTCCTGCGGCCCAACGCCTTCCATGGGGGATATTTTGCCGCCGAGCACATGGTATAGCCCATTGTATTGGGAGGTGTTCTCTATGGCCATCACGTCCCTAATATCCTCGACCACACACACCATGGTCTCATCTCTTTTGGGATTGGCACAGATCTCACAAACTTCGGTGTCCGATATATTGTAGCAGTTTTTACAAAAATTGACCTCGCCCCTTAGTTTTAGCACTGCATGCGCCAACAACTCAGTTCTTTCCTCTGGCTGTTTTAACAGGTGAAGCACCAGCCTCAATGCCGTTCGTTTCCCTATCCCGGGCAATTGCGACATTTCATAGACTGCGTTTTCCAATAACTTTGATGAAAATTCCATAGAATCAAATCTCGTACAAAATTACAATTTTACTGTTATCAATTTACTTCCGTAATTTGCAAATCAAATTACATCTATGACTGCCACGCAAATTCTGTTGCTTATAGGCGCCTATTTCCTGGTGCTGATCCTTATATCCTATTTTACCGGCAAAAACGATTCCAACGCTGATTTTTTTAAGGCGGGTAAACAATCGCCCTGGTATGTGGTTGCATTTGGAATGGTGGGTGCATCGCTCTCAGGGGTCACCTTTATATCGGTACCGGGTTGGGTCGGCGACAGTCAATTGACCTATATGCAAGTAGTTCTGGGTTATTTGTTCGGCTATTTTGTGGTCGCTTTTGTCCTATTGCCTTTATATTACAGGCTCAACCTTACATCTATATATGAATACCTGCATGACCGCTTTGGAAAGGTAAGCCATCGTACGGGTGCTTTTTTCTTTTTTATATCAAGGGTATTGGGCGCTGCGTTCCGGTTATACCTCGTTGCCATTGTATTGCAGCAATTTGTTTTTGATGACCTTGGGGTAAGGTTCGAGTTTACCGTGGTCATTTCCATTTTATTGATTTGGCTGTACACCAACAAAGGCGGGATAAAGACCATAGTCTGGACAGACACCTTACAGACACTGTTCATGATTTTGGCAGTGATACTTTCCATTGTTATGATAAACCAAGAGTTGGGGTGGAGCTTTGGGGAGTTCCTGGCATCCGCCGAGCTCAAGGAGTATAACAACTTTTTAGTTACCGATAGCTTTTTGGATAAAAGCTATTTTATCAAATCCTTTGTGGGAGGGATGTTTGTCACCATTTGTATGACAGGGCTCGATCAGGATATGATGCAAAAAAACCTCACCTGCAAATCATTGAAGGATGCACAAAAAAATATGGTCTCCTTTAGTTTTGTTCTGGTGGGCACCACATTTTTGTTCATGTTGCTGGGGGCTTTGCTTTTCATTTACTCTAAAAGGGAGGGCATCGGAATACCCTTGATGGACGGCAGCCCAAAAACAGACTTGCTTTTTCCCGAAATTGCACTGAACGGTGGTTTGGGCCTTGCCCTTTCGGTGACGTTTATGCTCGGTCTTATCGCAGCGGCATACAGCAGTGCGGACAGTGCCCTCACCTCCTTGACGACGTCCTTTTGTGTAGACTTTCTAAATGTTCAGGAAAAAGATGATAGCATACAAAAACGAATTAGAAAACGTACCCATATTGCCATGAGTTTTGCCTTGGTGATCGTAATCATCGCCTTCAAGTACATTTTGAGCAGCAATGTAATCGACAGTTTGCTCACGGTGGCCGGATACACCTATGGTCCTTTATTGGGGCTATTTGCTTTTGGCATATTCACCAAGCACAAGATTAAGGATGGCTATGTATGGATCGTGGCCCTTATTTCGGTTGTCACCATAGTTTTGGTCGCCAATGTCCCCGTTGAATACCTGGGCGGATATCAGGTTGGCTATGAATTGTTACCGCTCAACGGATTGCTCACTTTTATAGGACTATGGTTGATCAGGACCAAGGACAAAGCTCCCAGATCTAGTATTGCCCAGTAGCAAGAAGCACCAAAGTACAGGCGACCTCGACCTCGATGCCAGTGTTTTCAAGGATTTCGTAGAACTCCGGATTTTCGGTTCCAGGATTAAAAATGACACGTCCTGGCTTGAGATCTATAATCTGTTGATAATATTCTTTTTGATTTTTAGGGCTTAAATACAAAGTTACCGTATCAATATTTTGAAAATCAACTAAGTTGTCTTTAATTTGTACCCCTGATACAGTTCCCCCACGTATCCCAAATGCGGTTGTTTCAATATTGTTTTCAACCAACCTACGAATTGCTGTGTTACTGTATCTTCCCGGGTTTGTAGAAGCCCCTATAACGAGTGTTTTTGACATTTGTTAATTTTGGTGTTAAATTTTTATGTAGACTGTAACTTTTTAGTTGAAAAGTCGTCTATTTTTTATATCTTAATGTCATTGGTAAGACTGTATTTTTATAGTTAATGGTTAGTGTTTAGTATAGCTTATCAATGTATAACCCCGGTATTTTTGCCGGGGTTTCTTCTTTTTATACCTCAACTTAATGGTCAACATTAATGTCAAGGCCTTACAAAGGTGGAAATTACTTGTCTTTTTCTTGTAAAAGAATGTTAAAATAATGCTGCGCTGTAACAATCTTTAAACCCAGACGTCTTAACAATATCATCAATCAATCATCAATCATCAATCAAAAAACGAACTACTCATGAGACATCTGAGCTTTCTTTTGGCACTCTTTCTGTGCCTAACATCCCCTTTTATTACATTCGCCAACGACCCTGATACTGCTCTGGGCATCGTTGACGGAAAAGTAGTGGACCAGACTTCGAATCAGCCCGTAGCCTATGCCGCCATTGTCATTAAATCCGAAGATGGGACCAAGACGATTACCGGAGGTATCACCACGGAAGATGGAAACTTTGAAATTCAAAAACTGCCCGATGGCAACTTCATTCTTGAAGTGCAGTATATCGGGTACAAAACCCATTCCCAGAAACTGGAAATTGCCAAGGGCAAACGCAACCTTCACCTTGGCACGGTCATATTGGAGGAAGAAACCAAAGAACTCGAAGGGGTTGAAGTTGTTGCCGAACGCACGACCATTGAACAGCGCGTGGATCGCAAGGTGATCAATGTAGGGAAAGACCTGACCACCGCTGGTGCTTCGGCCTCTGATATTATGAACAACATCCCATCGGTAAACGTGGATTCCCAAACTGGTGATATTACACTTCGTGGCAATTCAAACGTTCGGGTTATGGTGGATGGTAAACTCTCGAATGTTCCCGTTGCACAATTATTGAAACAAATCCCTTCCACGGCGATCAAATCCATAGAATTGATCACCAATCCATCCGCCAAGTACAATCCTGAGGGCATGAGCGGCATCATCAATATTGTATTGCACAAAAACGCAAATATTGGTTTTAACGGAAATGTGAACATGGGACTTACCAAAGGTATCGAAGCCAAATTCAACAGTTCCATTGATTTGAACTACCGTAACGGAAAATTCAATTTTTATGGCAACTATGGAAACAATATCGGCAAATGGGTAAACGATGGAAGCATTCTTAGAGTGGATGAAAATTCAAGACAAAAGTTTGACTTTTTCAACAACAACAAATCACACCTCTACAAGTTAGGCGTGGATTTCTATTTGAACGAGAAGAATACCATTTCCTTTTTCACCAACCAGAACATCTATGAAGGTGAGGGTACCGGTGCCACCGAGGTAACCTACTTCAACAATAGCTCCAGAAATGTCACACAGCTCTTCCTGGACGATTCCAACAACCGTAGCGAACAATACAATTTTGACTATAAATTGGATTTTAACAAAGAGGGGCACAATATTGAACTGGAAGTGGACCATAACCTGTTCGAAAGTGAACAAGACGCGGATTTTAGTTCCGTTGGCGCATCAACCTATCCCGACTATATGGATTTTGTGGACACGGAACGCACACAGACCACGGCGAACTTGGACTACGTAAATCCATTGGATAGCATCTCCAAATTGGAATTGGGGCTTCAATCAAGAAATTTCGAGACCAAGGTGGATTATTCCTCGACCGGACAATCTTTCAACTCCAATGTTGACCTGGCCCCTACTCCATCCACCAAATTTGTGTACGATATGGATATTTATTCCGCCTATGCCACTTTTGGCCAAACCTATGAAAAATGGTCCTATCAAATGGGGGTGCGTATCGAAGACGTACAGGTAAAAGCTGACACCAATGCTGTACGGGCGTTTACCGATAAGTATACCGAAATTTATCCTTCCGCCTTTGTGACCTACAAGCCAAACGAAAAGGACCAACTACAAGTAAGCTATAGCAGACGGGTGGACAGACCCGGACTGCAACAAGTAAACCCCATTAGGGAATTTGCCACGCCCTTGATATCTTCCTTTGGCAATCCAAATTTGGTTCCTCAGTTTACCAGTTCCTATGAAGCGAACTACACAAAACGAATCAAAAATGGAAGTATCACAGGAGGTGTTTTCTACCGCAGCATTTCCGACGAAATCAACAGAGCCATTTACGTGGATAGGTTGGATTTGAACAAGACGATCCTAACGTATGACAACTTCGACAAGACATCTGCTTACGGAGTTGAGCTTTCCACAAATTATAAGCCGATCAAATGGTGGAACATCAATGGCAGTTTTGACCTGTTCTCCCAAACCCAAAGAGGCCTCACCGAAACATTGAACACCACAGACCCCAACCCTAGTGAAGAGGATATTGTGGAACAAAGGGTAAAGGTCGACAATACGGCTTGGAACCTTAGGTTGAACAATAGTTTTACCGTCACCAAAAAACTGACGCTACAGGCATTCGGTTTCTACAGAGGACGAAATAAAAGCATACAGTTCGATGCAGACCCTATGTACTTTGTCAACTTAGGGGCACGGTACAGTTTTGCCGAGGGGAAAGGTACCTTGAGCTTAAACTATAATGATATTTTCAACACCATGCGCTTTGCATTTGAAGGAGAGTACCCCTACGCACAGGAAGGTGCCTTTAACTGGGAAAGCAACAATGTGTACGTTGGCATGTCCTACCGATTTGGAAGTGGAAAAAATCGTGCCAAGCAACGTAAAAGAAGGGATAGCAACACCAAGCAAGGTGGCGGCGGAATCCTGTAAATAGATTTGATGCTTCATATTTGAGTGTTGGTTGGTTATCTTGTGGGAGCATCAATTAAAAACCCCGATCTTAAGATCGGGGTTTTATTTTAAGGTATATTTTGTTTGGAAATTACCAGCGAATAATAACACTGCCCCAGGTAAAACCACTTCCGAATGCGGCAAGTACCACCAAATCACCTTCCTTGATCTTACCCTCTTCCCAAGCTTCGGTCAAGGCAATGGGAATGGAAGCGGCCGTGGTATTTCCGTATTTCATGATGTTGTTAAAGACCTGATCATCGCCCAATCCAAACTTCTTTTGGATGAACTGAGAAATTCTAAGATTGGCCTGGTGCGGGATCAACATGTCAATATTCTGGGGTGACAAGGCATTTTTCTGCAAACCCTCCATAATTACCTCACTGAATCTCACCACTGCATTTTTGAAAACAAATTGACCGTTCATATAAGGAAAGTAAGATGTATCCTCTGGATCATTGTCCTCAATAATATCGGTCACCCATCGCTTTCCCATACCGGGTGCAATCAATGAAAGTTCTTCTGCATGCTGTCCTTCCGAATGCAAATGAGTGGACAAGATACCTTTGGAAGAGTCTTCCTCCCTGGTCAAAACCGCGGCACCTGCACCATCACCGAATATCACGGATACCCCCCTTCCCCTTGTGGTCATGTCCAGTCCGTGAGAATGAAGTTCGGAACCGATGACCAGGACGTTTTTGTACATCCCGCTTTTAATGTACTGATCGGCAACCGAAATACCGTAGACAAAGCCGGAACATTGGTTTCTTATATCCAGGGCTCCCACTGTATCCAGTCCAAGATCTCGTTGTACCAGTACACCCGGACCGGGGAAATAGTAATCGGGGCTCAGGGTCGCAAAAACGATAAAGTCGATTTCTTCTTTGGCAATACCGGCCCGCTCTATGGCTTTTTGGGCTGCTTTTACTCCCATCGAGGTCGTAGTGTCGGTCCCTTTTACCACATGCCGTCTTTCCTTTATGCCGGTACGTTCCTGTATCCACTCGTCATTGGTGTCCATCACCTTCGATAAATCATCGTTAGTGACCACATTTTCAGGGACGTAAAATCCCAATCCTGATATTCTTGAATTATACATTACAAAGTGCTTAAATATTGAATCTTTAAAAAATTCTAGGCTAATTAACGGAAAAGTAAAAAATATATCCCAAGAACTGGAAATTTATTAACAAAATTAGTCCATGTACTTTTCAAAATGATTCACCTCAACCTTGGCCCTGAGATCGTGCAAGAGGTTATAAAGTCCAAAAAATGTGCGGTTTATGTACAAAAAGTGTTTCGATCCCCTATTCCCGTTCATTTTTCTAATTTGCTCGTCCTTGGAATAACGCTCACTAAGGTTCGCGATCTTGTTCCAAAAACCTTCATCCCCGAAATCAAATGTTTCCTTATGGAAAGGCGATGTGAAAATGGTGAGCATCTCCTTGAACAAGGCCTTGAAAAACTGTAATTCCTCTTCGGAATCCGTTGGGGTCAGGATTTCCAGTTCGTACAATTTCTCCATGAAGATTCGATCGTTATTGATATTTTCTTCCTTGGCCAATTCAAAATAGGGCACGTAAAAATCCTCAGGTATTTGCTTGATACATCCAAAATCGATAGCGATCAATCTACCCTTAGGGCTTACAAGGAAATTGCCTGGATGCGGGTCTGCATGCACTTGGCGTAACTTGTGAATTTGGAACATATAAAAATCCCAAAGTGCCTGACCTAGGGTATTACCAAGTTGCGCATCGAAATCGGTTCGGGTAAACTCCCCTAAATGGGTTCCTTCCATCCAATCCATAGTGAGAATACGCTCACTTGACAATTCGCGGTAGTATTTTGGAAACTGCATATTGGGAATGACGGAGCAAGCTGTGGTAATCTCGTCACTTTGTTCCAACTCCAAAATATAGTTGGTCTCTTCAATAAGTTTATGTTCCACCTCCTTAAAATATTTTTCGGAGTCCTTGCCCTTTAGGTTGAACATTTTTATGGCCACAGGTTTCACCAAGGCCAGATCACTGCTTATACTTTCGGCCACACCCGGGTATTGAATTTTAACGGCCAGTTTTTTTCCGTCCTTTTCAGCTCGGTGTACTTGCCCTATACTTGCGGCATTTACAGAATCCTTTTCAAATTCATCGAAAATGTCCTCTGGATATTTTCCTAAATATTTATTGAAGGTCTTTCGGACCAGTGGTGCGGACAAGGGCGGCACGGAAAACTGCGAAAGCGAGAATTTTTCCACATAGGCACTTGGCAAAAGGTTTTTCTCCATACTGAGCATTTGTGCCACTTTTAGGGCACTTCCCTTTAAACTCTTTAGACCGTCATAAATATCCTCTGCATTGTCTTGATCCAAAGTATCTTTGGAGGTTTGGGGGTCCACAAGTTTTTTACCATAGTATTTTACATAGTTCCCACCGATCTTGACCCCGGTCTTTACGAGCTTTCCTGCCCGCTCTATTTTCCCTGTGGGAATGGTATCCAGACTTTTCATTGTCCTTATGCGAATTTCTCTTTATACAGGAATTTCCCGAAGTCCACAATTTTTTCCAAAGGTGTACTCTCAAAAATCTGGAAGACCGTGGTAACCGATTTCTCTATGGCGATGTCTGTTTTCTCAAAACCTGGGGAACCATCTTCCATCCAAAACTTTAGGATAAAAAGAAACTGTAACCAAGCACCCTCCGAAAACAAAGGAGCATTGTATTTGAACATCTTCAGGTTCTTCTCCTCATTTCTCTCCTCGATCAAAGTGGATGCAAAATCCTTGAACTTTTTGCGCAATCCTTTCAACTGCATCAATCCTTCAAGGGAATACTTATGTTCTTGCATGATAAACAGCACATAACTCCTGTTCAGGCTAAGATTCTCAAAAAAGGTAAAGAAAAAAGTAAGCATTTTTTCCTCATTGGTCATGGAACTATATTGCTTGTTTTTGACCATTAGTCCATAACTATTGTCAAAAAATTTGTTCCAGATGGATTGTTGAAGTATTTCAAAGGAGCCGAAAAATCCATAAAACTCCTCTTCCTTTATTTTATGTTCCTTACAGAATTTGAACACCGAGCTTGGCACTTTTTCATTATCCAGTACGGATTCCATGAACAGGTCCACTATTTTCTCCTCGGTGATCTTGGTTTTAGAAGTATTTGCCATATCGTTGTTTTTTTGAAGAATTACGAAGGTACGTTTTAAAGAAAATGCACCTTCTGGCGAAAGTGCATTTTCACAACCTAACCAATAAATAAACAAACTTGTTATAGTAATACTATTTCATAGCAATTTTTAACCTATAACACTGTAAATATAATCATTTTGTTTAATCTTTATCAAAATAAAATAAACAATATTATGTTAAAATTGATATTGCACGTTAAAGCCAGATGTAAAATGTCAGTTTGTCAGATTGATCACTGTGGTATTTTTTTTGACTGAATTGGACTAAAGAATCAAAAAATAAAAAGATGGCTACAGGTAAAATCAATGTTTCGGTAGAGAACATTTTTCCCTTGATCAAAAAATTTCTTTACAGTGATCACGAAATTTTCTTGAGGGAACTTATTTCCAATGCTACGGATGCAACCTTAAAATTAAAACACCTTACTTCCATTGGTGAGGCCACGGTCGAATATGGCAACCCTATGATCGAGGTCAAGGTGGACAAAGAAAACAAACGTATCCATATTCTGGACCAAGGTATCGGTATGACCGAGGAGGAAGTGAAAAAGTATATTAACGAAGTAGCTTTTTCCGGTGCAGAGGAATTCCTGGACAAATACAAGGATGCAGGAAAGGATGCCGGTATTATCGGACATTTTGGCCTTGGTTTCTATTCAGCTTTTATGGTGGCGGAAAAAGTGGAGATCATCACAAAAAGTCACAAAGATGAACCTGCAGTACATTGGAGCTGCGATGGATCGCCAGAATTTACCATAGAACCAAGCGATAAAACAGAAAGGGGTACGGAAATTATCCTTCACATTGCCGAGGATTCCACAGAGTTCTTGGAAGATGCCAGGATCCGTGAACTATTGGTAAAATACAACAAGTTTATGCCCATCCCGATCAAGTTCGGGACCAAGACTGAAACACTTCCTAAACCGGAAGGTGCGAAGGAAGAAGATCCAGCTCCTACCCAAGAAGTGGACAACATCATCAACAATCCAAATCCTGCTTGGACCAAGCAGCCTACAGATTTAAGTGATGAGGATTATAAAAGCTTTTATCGCGAGCTATACCCAATGCAGTTCGAGGAACCTCTGTTCCATATCCATTTGAACGTAGATTATCCTTTCAACCTAACGGGAATTCTCTATTTCCCAAAGTTGACGAACGACCTGAGTATTCAAAAGGACAAGATACAGTTGTACCAAAACCAGGTATTTGTTACGGATAATGTTGAAGGTATAGTTCCTGAATTCCTGACCATGCTGAAAGGGGTCATCGATTCCCCTGACATTCCCTTGAACGTATCCAGATCTTATTTACAGGCAGATGGTGCCGTTAAAAAGATTTCTTCCTACATCACCCGAAAAGTGGCGGACAAACTGACTTCCCTGTTCAAAAATAACCGTGAGGATTTTGAGCAAAAATGGAACGACATCAAAGTGGTGATCGAGTATGGTATGCTTTCGGAGGATAAATTCTTTGAAAAAGCGGACAAGTTTGCACTTTACCCTACCGTGGACGGTAACTACTACACTTTTGAGGAGCTGGAAGCCAAGATCAAGGACAATCAGACCGACAAGGATGACAAGCTGGTCGTACTATATGCCTCTGACAAGGAAGCACAGCACAGTTACATTGAAGCTGCAAAGAAAAAAGGATATGAGGTCCTTTTATTGGACTCCCCTATCGTTCCCCACCTGATGCAAAAACTGGAAACCTCCAAAGAGAACCTATCCTTTGTACGTGTGGATGCAGATCATGTGGACAACCTCATCAAAAAAGAGGATACCGCTATATCCAAATTGTCCGAAGAGGAAAAAGAAAGCCTTAAGGCCGATTTGGAAAAAGTGATTTCTGAAAAAGGTTACACCATCCAAATGGAGGCCATGGAGAGCAGTGCTTCCCCGTTCATAATCACGGAGCCCGAATTTATGCGCCGAATGAAGGAAATGCAGCAAACCGGAGGTGGCGGGATGTTCGGCATGGGGAATATGCCGGATATGTATAACCTGATCGTAAACACCAATCATGAGTTGGTCGGTGAAATACTGAACACCAAGACTGCCAAGAAAAAGGAAAGATTGATCAATCAATCATTGGATTTGGCAAGACTCTCGAAAGGATTGCTAAAAGGTGAGGAACTCACCAACTTTATAGCACGGAGTTACGAGATGATCAAATGATCATAGATTAACTATCATCAACAACGCAAAACCGCTCAATATGAGCGGTTTTTGCATTTTATGACTATATTGGAACAACCAATCAATCAAAACGTGGCCAATAACGATTACAATAGTCCAACCTTTAAAAAGCTCTTGGACTCCCTTCAACAGCAAAGTTGGGAACTGGAACTCATTATTTCTGGTTTCGCCATTTTTGGACTTTTTACCGCATACGAGCCACTACGTGTGGAAATGTTGAATGCGGAAAACGAAGATCAGATCTATCGCTTCGTAGTATATTTCATCCTCAACATTGCTTGTTCCATCCTCTTGTTCAATCTATTGCTCCACGTGGTCTTAAGGGGGCTTTGGATTGGTGCCCTTGGCCTGAGGTACGTTTCCGGGGATATCGAGTTCGAAAAACTTCGCTACTCCGAAAAGTTCACCAAATATCTACAAAAGCGCATCATCTCCTTTGACAGGTACATTGCCAATCTGGAAAACTATTGTAGCGTACTGTTTGCCATATCTTTTTTATTGATTTTTTACGTGCTGGCCATGACCATGATCATTCTATCGATCGTGTTTGTGGCGAACTTTATAATCGAAGGTGATATTTTGCCCCAAGGAGTCGGCGGTGTGGTGGGTGCCATTCTTATCGTGTTCATTATCTGTGGAATGTGCCTTACCTTCATAGATTTTATCACACAGGGTTGGCTCAAAAAGAAAAAATGGATCTCACGTTTGTATTTTCCAATTTATTGGGTATTCAGTTTTATCACCCTTTCCTTTCTGTATCGACCCTTGGTCTACAATTTTTTGGACAATCGATTTGGAAAAAGGCTGATACTACTCTTGGCCCCGATTTACATCGTCATTTTAATGATCACTACTTTGGAGTATAGGCAGTCCAATTATCTTGACAAGGAACAGCAATCGTCCAGCATTTTTGCCAAAAAAGAAAATTACTTGGATATGCTGACGGAGGATGGTGATTTTCCAGGACGAATGGTGATACCTTCCAAAGTCATTACAGGTTCCTACTTGACCATATTTGTTCCATATACTGAAAACATTGAGGAACGTATCTTTAATTTCAATGATTCCCTAAGACCGAAAAATGACAGAAGGGGGCTATCCACCAGCATGAAGATAAATACCAATTGGAGCGAAGAGATTACAAGTGCGCGCCAAAAGGACAGTATAAGGAAAGTGTATTTGAAGACTTTCAACAAAATGTATTCCTTTAAAATAGATAGTTTGGAGATGGACGAAGATTTCGTGGTGACCACTGGAATGAACAATATCCTCGGATTTGAAACCTATCTAAAGATTTCTGAATTGAACGAGGGAAAACATCTGTTGAGACTAAGACGAAAACTTAAGAGAAAAGATACCATTGTTACCCTTACAGATGTTATCTTGCCGTTTTGGTCTTTTAAAGAATAAGGCACTTATGGCTCCATGGCACCTTTACGTAATGGCAGGAATGTACATTTTTGCAGGTTCAATGCATTTTATCAAGCCCAAAATGTATATGCGAATAATGCCCTTGTACATACCAAAGCATAGACTTTTGGTCCATTTGAGCGGTATTGTAGAAATTTTGCTCGGTATAGGTGTATGTTTCGATGCCACCCGAAAACTGAGCACCTTTGGTATTATTTTAATGTTGGGGGTCTTTCTTTCGGTACATTTTTACATGCTTTCGGGCGAGAAGGCATCTGCAGGTATCCCCAGATGGATATTGCTTCTTCGGATTCCCCTACAATTCCTTTTGATGTATTGGGCGTATTGCTATGCGTATATCTAAAATATAGTCTTCTCCATTTGCTTTTTCAACCAAGGGACCTGTGCAAAAAACAGTAATCCAAAGGATAGGAAAGCATATACGGTTACTTTGGAAAAAGTAAAACCTTTTACCCAACCCCAATCTGAATGGAACCACTTTTCCATATTCACGTTTTTAAACCATCCTTGACTATTATCCACTCCCAGTTGGGAACCTATTAAAATAAGTAGAGCAACAAAAGCAATAAATACAGCCGACAATACTCTCCCGGATACTATGGGTTGGTATTGAAACACCTCCTTCGGAGTCTCAGTTTCCAATTTGCACATCACATTTTGGGTAAAATCAACCGAAGGTGACTCCAACGGAGCTTCTTCCATTAGTTTATCCACAAAAGCTTCCAGTTTTTTATCCTCTAAATCATCCATTGCTTTGCAATATTTCTTTGTTCACGCTCTTTTCCATAACACTGGCCAATCGTTTTCTGGCCCTGAACAACCTTACCTTCAGTGTATTTACTGGAAGACTGGTCGCTTTTTCCATTTCTTGCAGGTTCTTTTCCTCAAGATAAAACAAAGTAAGGACACCTGCATCTTCTGCCGATAATTTAGACAGACATTGTTTGATCAACTCACTCCGTTCGGTCTCCACCATTTGCTGAAAGGCCGTGTCCAAATCCGCATAGGCGACTTGATCGATATGTTCCAAATCGGTATGGATTCTTTTCTTTTTTATTTTTCTTATTCTGTCCAAGCAAGTGTTATAGGCAATTCTATACACCCATGTGGACATCTTGGAATCGCCTTTAAAATTCTGCAAGGACTTAAATACCTTGATAAATACATCCTGCGAAACCTCTTCGGCCTCTTGCCTATTGCCCAACATTCTAACGGATAAGGTAAAAACCAAATCCTTATAGTCATCCACCAAATCGGAGAACGCGCGGGTATTGCCCCTGCGTATTTCCGAAATGAGTTGTTTTTCCTTGTTGGTCAGCATTGTTCATTGGACGCCAAAAGTTGGATTTAGGTTACACAAAAAATAATTTTTATAAAAAATGTAACCTTATCTAAAAAACCGTCGTCATAGCTTATGAACAAATAAATTACGAATAATCATTAAAACGAACAGTTATGGGATCAGAAGTAATTATCATGCCTATTATAATGGGGGTCATTTTTGCCATCGCCTACCTTTATTTTTCAACAAGGAACAAGGAACGCCTGGCATTGATTGAAAAAGGCGCCGATGCCAGTATTTTTGTCCGCGGCAAGAGAGAGAAGGCCGCTCCGGTCTGGAAAATCATCATTCTAAATCTGGCCTTGTTGCTCATGGGCATTGGGGCAGCCATTTTTGTAGCTTCCATTTTGCACTCCACTTTAGGTGTGGATGAGGAAGTTGCCTATCCAGGAAGTATCTTCTTAATGGCGGGCATAGGACTTTTTGTTGGCTTTACAATGACCAAAAAATTAGATCAGGAGGATTGATTCTCTACTTGAATTAAAAATATAAGGCCACCGTCATCAGCGGTGGTTTTTTTATACCTTGCCATTATGAAAGTAATCTCAACAAACCTCGGCAAGCATACCAAGATCATTTGGAACGATAAAGAAATCATGACGGGCATCTACAAATATCCTGTTGATGAGTCACTTTACCTGGATACGGAAGATGTACAGGGCGATACTGTTGTAGATAGAAAATACCACGGTGGCACATACAAGGCCTGTTATTTATTTTCAGCTGACAACTATCCCTATTGGAAAGAGAAATATCCACTTTTGGATTGGAATTGGGGCATGTTCGGTGAAAATCTTACCATTGAAGGCCTTAATGAATCAAAGATCAGGATAGGGAGCATTTACAAACTAGGCTCAGCCCTGGTCCAGATATCCCAACCTAGGGAACCTTGTTACAAACTGGGCGTTAGGTTTGGAGATCAGCGCATATTAAAAGAATTTATAGACCACGGCCATCCTGGTACCTATATCCGTGTATTGGAGCAAGGCAACGTAAAGAACGGTGATGTTATGGAACTCGTGGAAGAATCAACGATACCTTTGACCATTCAACAATACTATAGGTTACTATTCTCCACCACCAAAGATCAAGATGTATTACAAAGGGCCATAGACAACAATGCACTCCCTCTGGCCAAAAGGGAGAAACTTAAAAAATGGGCATAAAAAAAGGGGGCCTCCCGGCCCCCAATGCACATAAAAATTAACTAAACAAACTATCTTACTTCCATAGTTTCTTTGTAGGTACCGAATTTGTCCACTACAACTATGGTATATTCATCTTCGAAAGCCTTTTCGAAATTGAATGATTTTTCTACTACTACGTCTCCATCGATAGCCTCGTCAAAAACCAATCTGTTCTTGCTATCATAAACTTTAAGGAGCACTTTTCCTTGAGAGATGTTCAAAAGGTTCATCATTACCTTTTGACCCTTCTTTACAAATACTGGATCAAGGTTAACCTTTACCAAGTTCTTTTCAACCTCGTATTTGGCTACTACTTTTTTACCAAAATCGGTTGCCGTTCCGTTTGCCATTCCCAAAGAAGATATCAAAAGGACTGCTGCTACTGTTAGGTTCTTTACTACTTTCATAACATTTCGTTTTTTTAAGATTACAGTACAAATGTATGGCGCAATAGGCTACAGGAATACCACCATCTTTTCCACTTTATATGGTATATTAACATGGTAGGTGTTTTAACATAGTATTAATGATAAAATAGCATAACTTTATGGTAACATTGTAGATATTTGCATGATATTTAGTTTTTTACCTTTATCATATAAGTAGAAAAAATTGCAGTAAATGATTCAAAAACCAGCATTTGAAGCAATAGCCCCAAGTTTTGGTCATTCTTTCACCTTTCAGAAGTTCAATGAGAACAATGAGAACAAGAACAATGGCTGGCACTACCACCCCGAATTGGAGTTGGTATACGTTAACGGGGGGTCAGGGAAAAGACAGATAGGAAGCCATGTATCCTATTATAGGAACGGAGACCTTATACTTATAGGTTCCAATTTACCGCACTGTGGCTTTACGGATAAACTCACTGGAAACAAAAGTGAGACCTTGGTGCAGATGAAAGCGGATTTTTTGGGGAGTGATTTTTTCAATATTCCGGAAATGAAGAACATCCAAAAACTATTTGAAGTGGCCAAGGGAGGAATTGCATTTTCGGGCAAGACCAAAATAAAGGTAGGAGAGAAAATGGAAATCTTGGAGTACCAAACGGATTTTCAACGGCTGCTCTCCATCCTTAATATATTGAACATACTTGCCACCTCCACAGAAATGAACGTATTGAATGCCGAAGGCTTCTCCATTGAAACTGAAGTAAAGGACAACGACCGCATCAATATTGTGTTCAACCATGTCAAAACCAATTTTAAGGAAGACATCAGTTTGGAGCAGATTGCAGATATGGTAAGTATGACAGTACCATCATTTTGTAGGTACTTCAAAAAAATAACCAACAAGACCTTTACCCAGTTCGTCAATGAGTATAGGTTGGTGCATGCATCCAAATTATTGGCAGAGCAGCCAATGAGCATCACCCAGGTCTGTTATGATAGTGGTTTCAACAATTTTTCGCACTTCAACAAGTCGTTCAAGGCATTTACGGGACAAAACCCGTCGGAATATAGAAACCAACTTAAGACGGTCCTACAGTCTTAAGACATTTCCGTTTAAGCGAAAATGTCGTTGAGCACCTTGGCAAGGCGCAATCCCCCTTTTTGTAGTTGTTGGAACAATAGGTCGTTGTAATCGTACGAATAACGGTACCCTAATTTTTGACCAATTTCCACGGAGTCGTAAAGTTCCGCACATATTTCATGGGATTCGTCCACCCAATCATAAATTGAGCCTTCTTGAATGGTTTTTCGTTGTTTACGGTCTACATCGGTAAGTTCATGGGCAAGTTCAGTGTAGGTCATACCATAGGATTCGATCAAATTTTTGTCCCAAACCCGGTGCAGGTTACTCCCCTGCCCAAACCATTGTACTTGAATATCATTACCTCCCTTATCCTCTTCACGACTGGCATGCATGGGCTGATGCAGGTCCCCTATAAAATGGATCAGCAGTTTTAAGTGAAAAACACGGTCTTCCCGACTATTGTTCTTGTCCTTCACCTTTTTGATACAGTCCTCAATGGCCGTAACAATATCGCCATATTCACTTTTCTCAGAATCCTTATAGCCTACACCGAGTGGATAGTTGACATAGTGCCAAGCCGAATATTTTGAAAATGACCTGTCCGCTTTGATATCATCGGCAAATGTGGACACAAAAGCAAGGCTATGGCCATCCAAAAGATCTTCCAATGCTCTTTTTGCCTTACCGGTCAAATGTTCCTGGGCAATTTCACCCGTAACACGATGTCCTGTTTTGCCCCAAAAGGCATTACCAAAAACAACAACAGGAAATAAAAGCAAAAGGAATAAGGTTTTTTTCATTTTTTGACGTCACTTATATGTAAAAAAATTCACACAGCTAAATTTCACAATGTTTTAGCAAAGAACAATCAATTTTAGAATTTTGGGATTTTTTTAACTATAAGCTTACATTTGACGTACCAACTAAACTCAAAAAAATGACCAAACGTTACTTTGCACTCGTTGCATTGCTTTTACCGTTTACCTTTTACTCGCAAACCAGTTCCAAAGAAATCAACGTAAAGTTTACGGAATCCGAATTTACCATTGATGGTGTACTGGACGAACCAGTATGGGAAACTGCCGAACCAACGGATAGTTTTTATCAATTTTTCCCAGCTGACACCATTCAGGCCGTTAAGCAGACCGAGGTCCGCCTCCTTTACAGTAACACCACCTTGTATGTGGGAATTAAAATGTACTCAGATGGTGAAGATTATGTGATTCCATCCTTAAAAAGGGATTATGGTGCCGGTGGAAACGACAACATTAGTATTGTTTTCGATACGTTTAACGATGGGACCAATGCATTTTTGTTCGGTATCAACCCCTATGGAGTTAGAAGGGAGGCCTTAATATCGGGCGGTGGCCAGGGATCTAGTGGATTTACCATGTCCTGGGATGTAAAGTGGAAGGGGGAGACAAAAATTTTTGATGGGTACTACACCTCCGAGATCGCCATTCCCCTTACCTCCTTCAAATTTAGGCAAGGAGAGACCAAATGGCGTTTCAATGCCTACAGGTTCGACATGCAGACCAACGAACAAAGTACTTGGGTCCAGATACCGCAGAACCAAAGAATTTACAACCTGGCCTTTATGGGCGATATGATTTTTGAGAAACCATTGGGAAAGTCCAGAACGCCACTGGCCCTGATTCCTTATGTAAATGGATTGGTCGCCAAGGACAATGAATATAATGATAGCTTTGAAACCTTCAACGTAGGTGGTGACGCCAAAGTTTCTATTGGAAACGGGATGAACTTGGACATAACGGTGAATCCGGATTTTTCCAATGTGGAGGTGGACAATGTGATCACGAACGTAACCCGATTTGAAGTTTCACTCCCTGAAAAGCGACAATTTTTTATCGATAACAGTGACCTTTTCGGTTCCTTTGGAACAGAAAGTGACTATAACCCCTTTTTCTCCAGAAGAATAGGATTGGCACAAAACGCCGATGGACAAACCATAGAAAATGGGATTATCGGGGGAGTTCGCCTTAGTGGTAAACTGAACGAAAATTGGAGATTGGGTCTTTTAAATCTCCAAACAGATAAAGATGAGGCCAACGAAATCGCGAGCAACAACAACACCGTGTTTGCACTTCAGAAGAAAATGTTCTCCCGTTCCAACCTTAGCTTCATATTCGTGAACCGGGAGACCTTTCAAGATTATGACTTTCTGCTAGAAGAGAACCGATATAATCGTGTAGTGGGATTGGACTACAATTTGGCAAGTGCCGATAATACATGGACAGGAAAGTTCTTTTACCACAAATCGTTTTCACATGGTGTAGAGGACCGTGACGATGCCGGTGGCATCAGCCTTAAATACAACTCAAGATTTTTAAATCTTGGGATCAATGGAAATTTTATCGGAAATAACTTTAGGTCCGATCTCGGTTTTGTTCCCAGAACCGATATCCTATATGTAAACCCCACTGCCGAACTTATTTTTTATCCAAGAAAGGGAAAATTAAATTCCCATGGATTTATTGCCAGGCCCGAATTTATATGGAGACCCACATTGGATTATAAAAACACCGACTATTTTATATTTACCGGCTGGCAGGCTCAGTTTAAGAGTCAGGAAGAAATATCGGTTCGTTTGTTCAACCGATACACTTATTTGACCAACCCATTCGACCCCACCCGTACGGAAGGGGGCACACCTCTGCCCGGAGATATGGGATATTATTATACCAGTGGCGAAGTGGAGTTCACCTCTGACAGAAGAAAAGTGTTCTATTATTCTTTGGAACCGGGATATGGGAACTTCTTCAATGGAAAGCGATTGGTCCTTGAAGGACAGTTGAACCTGAGGATTCAACCCAAAATGAATTTTTCGCTAGCATTTAATTACAACAATATAAAACTACCTGAGCCATATGAGAGCGGCGATATTTGGTTGATAAGTCCTAAAATCGACCTCACCTTTACAAAATCCGTATTCTGGTCCACTTTGATACAGTACAGCAACCAATTGGATAATTTAGGGTTCAATTCTCGTTTACAATGGCGTTTTGCACCATTATCGGACTTGTTTTTGGTGTACAACGACAATTATTTTGTGAATTCCTTTATGCCGCGCAACCGTTCGATCAACTTAAAATTGACCTATTGGTTGAATATATAACCAACTGATAATTAAGACGTATATTAGGGTCAAAAGGAATAATCATCAAATTTTCATCTATATGAAGAGGACTTGGATACCCCTAATTTTCAGTGTAGCTGTGCTGCTTCAATCCTGCACCTACTACGAGTGTGATTGTGAAGTGGACAAAGATGGAAACATTGAGTGCCCTTGTGGTTGACTCCAGTGCATTTACCCAAAATAGTCCCATGATAATAGCTTAGATACCCCATCGATTTTCCTATATTTGGGCTTCTAGCTTAAAAAAATATATGGACCAACTACCATTTACCCAAGATACCGTCATCTTTGGGCTTCTTTGTCTCTGTTTAGGTTTTGTTTTTTATACCTCTTCGATCAAAAAGGGTTTTTGGGGAAAATTTTACAGCGTCGTCCCCACTGTGCTGATGTGCTACTTACTGCCGGCCATTTTAGCAAGTGTGGGCGTAATCGACGAATCTTCATCCAACACTTATTATGTGGCCAGCAGGTATTTATTGCCAGCCGCACTGATATTGATGACCTTGAGCATAGACCTCAAGGCCATCGTGAATTTAGGTTCCAAGGCATTGGTCATGTTTTTGACAGGTACCGTTGGAATTGTAATCGGAGGGCCGATCGCCATATTAATTGTATCCATATTTTCACCTGAAACCGTAGGTGGCGTAGGTCCGGATGCCGTTTGGAGAGGACTGGCCACCATTGCAGGAAGTTGGATCGGTGGTGGTGCCAACCAAGCGGCCATGCTGGAAGTGTTCAAATACAACCAGGAAAGCTATGGGGGCATGGTCCTTATCGATATTGTTGTTGCCAACCTTTGGTTGGCCATAATTTTGTTGGGCGTGGGCAGAACAGAGAAGATAGATCGTTGGTTAAAGGCCGATACCTCATCTATTGAAGACCTTAAGGTAAAGGTTTCTACCTACACTGAAAAAATAGCCAGGGTGACCACCCTCAATGATTTTATCATGATTTTGTTCTTTGCCTTCGTCGGAGTTGGCATATCACACTTGGCTGGTCATCATTTCGCGGTTTTTTTACAGGATAATTTTGAAGTAATTCGAAATCCCCAAAAAATATTGTCCTCCCTTGGTTCCGAGTTCCTTTGGATGGTTGTTTTTGCCACGGCGATCGGAATTGGTCTTTCCTTTACAAAAGCAAAGAATTATGAAGGTGCTGGAGCCAGCAAAATTGGTGGCATGTTCATTTATATTTTAGTGGCCACCATAGGTATGAAAATGGATCTGGGAAAAGTAATGGACAATCCGGGGCTCATTGCCATAGGGTTGGTTTGGATTACCATTCATGCGGGATTGTTAATATTAATGGCCAAATTGATAAAGGCACCATTTTTCTTCCTGGCCGTGGGTAGCCAAGCTAATGTGGGAGGCGCAGCATCTGCACCCGTAGTGGCAGCGGAATTTCATCCTTCCTTGACCTCTGTGGGGATACTTTTGGCCGTTTTTGGTTATGTCGTGGGTACCGCCGGTGCATATTTATGCGCTTTGTTGATGGAAGTCGCCTCGAATGTTTAAATAATTTCAGAAGATTATGCATATTTGCCCTGCTAAAATTTAATGATGAAGCGGATATTGTTTGTATTGCTAGTTGGAATCACCGTGATTTCCTGTGAAAAGAGTACCGAAAACACCATGAACGTGAGTGGGAACATCAAGGGGCTGAAGAAAGGCACCTTGTATTTACAACAGTTCAAGGACTCCACACTTGCCGTGTTGGATTCTCTGGAGATAAAAGGTGATGGAAACTTCAGTTTTTCCACTGAGGTCGGTGAACCAGAGGTGTTTTATCTGTACCTGAGCAAAGAAGACAATAATGAAATCAATGATAGGATTACTTTTTTTGGGGAACCGGGAAATATAACCATCAACACGGCTTGGAACACATTTGACACCAATGTGGAAATTTCCGGATCAAAGTCTCATGAAAAACTATTGGAATTCTATGAAATGGCATCCAAGTTCAATATAAAGGAACTTACTTTGGTGCAACAAGCTTCATCACCCGAATTTCAAGATGATTCGACAGCATTGGATTCCATCCAGCGATTGATCAATCAAAATACCATTAACAGATATCGTTATGCGCTCAATTTTGGGCTGAACAATGGAAATTCATACGCCACACCATATATTATGATGACCGAAGCAAGTGAGGCCAACCCCAAATACTTGGATTCCATTTACAAGGGACTAACCCCAGAAGTTGCAGCTTCTAGATATGGAAAGGAATTCAAGGAATTTCTTGATAAAAACTAGTTAAGCCTCAAGACTATTGAGCTGTTCCACTAGTTTTGTGGCCTTGTCTTCCAGCTCGGTACGTATGGACTTAAAGTGAGCTTTACTGTTCTCAACTTTTTTCTGGTTGATTTTATCCATTAGGTTGTCGTAAACCTCTATGGCCTCGTCTATTATGACAGTCCCTTCTTCCGACTCTTTGTTTCCGGAACCGGCTTCCCAAATGTATACGGCCTCAATGATGTCTCCCAAAACAAAATTGACGTCCTTTTTTAAATCACGAATACTAGGCATAACGCATTGGTTTTTATTAAAGATACCATTAAATGGTCACTTCTAAAAGTTTTGCTTGGGCGGCATCAATTTCAACATAAGTACTGGAAGCAGAAACCAAAACGGTTTCACCCTTTTTAATTTCAGCACTGCCCCAATCATTTTTGATGACGGCATCACCTCCCACGCACATATAAATGGTAAAGGAATCCCTTTCCCTAAGGTCTTGATCCATAGGTTTTGAAAGTTCCAAAAAATTGGTCTTAAAGTATGGGCAATCCACCATGGAGTTTGTGGCATCGATTTTTTTGGGATAGGATACTTTAAAATCGTCCCTTTTCTTATAATCAATGGCATCTACTGCCAAACTGGTATGTAGCTCCCTAAGGTTTCCATCCTTATCCCTTCGATTAAAATCGAACACCCGATAGGTTATATCCGAGGTTTGCTGGATCTCTGCCAAAAGAACTCCGGCTCCTATGGCATGGATCTTACCTGTTTTTATAAAAAAGGTATCTCCCTCCACGATTTCCTCATAGTTCATTAAATCGGTCAGGTTACCTTCCTCGATGCTCTTTATATACTCTTCTTTTTCAACGTCCCTATTGAACCCAACGATCAACTTTGCACCCGGGTCAGCATCCATAATGTACCACATCTCTGTTTTCCCAAAGGAATTATGTCTTTCTTGGGCCAACTCATCGTTGGGGTGCAATTGAATGGAAAGGTCTTGTTTGGCATCTATGAACTTGATCAATATGGGAAACTCTTTGCCAAATCTATCGACTACACTTTTACCCAAAAGCGCTTCGCCTTGATCTTCCATTAAATATTGTAGCGAAGTACCCGCCAAATGGCCATTGGATACTTCCGAAATATCACCTTCGACTCCCGAGAGCTCCCAACTCTCACCGGTAATATCACTATCAATGGGTTTGTTCAAAACTTCCTTTAGCTTGGTGCCTCCCCAAAGTCTTTCCTTTAGTATGGGCTTAAATTTTAATGGATATAAGTTCATTCTAACCAGTATATGTCACAAAATTTCGCGGTGTTTCGTAGAGTACCACTTCCAACTCTTTTTCTTGATGTATATGGGGTCGCAACTTGTTCCATATGACCACTGCAATATTTTCTGCGGTAGGGTTCAAATTGTTGAATTCAGGTACATCAAGGTTCAGATTTTTATGGTCCAAAGCTTCCTCAACATGTTCCTTTATCAATTCTTTGAGAACCTTTAGATCCATTACAAAACCGGTTTCCGGATCTATCTCGCCGGTAACGCTTACAATAAGGTCATAGTTGTGCCCATGGTACTTTGGGTTATTGCATTTCCCAAAAACGGCTTTGTTCTTCTCCTCGTCCCAATCCGGCCTATGCAATCGATGTGCGGCATTGAAACTGGCCTTTCTGCTTGCTTTTACTTTCATTGTGCCGGTGTATTTTCCATAAGATGATCGTAGAATCGTTCAAAAATTATTTTGAACCAAGCTGTGTACTCCTCAGGATTTTCTTGGATATCGTTCTTAATATCTTCAGGCAACATCCATTTCCAATCCGCTACCTCTTCGGGATTAACATTCGGTTCTCCTTCATAATAACCGACCATGACATGATCGAACTCATGCTCCGTAAGTCCATTATCAAATGGGGCTTTATAGATAAAATTGAAGAGTTCCTTGAGTTCGGTCGCAAACCCCATTTCCTCCATGAGCCTTCGCTTGCCCGCATCTATGTTGCTTTCACCTTCCCGCTGATGGCTACAGCAGGTATTGGTCCATAATAATGGGGAATGGTATTTGTCCCTTGCCCTTTGCTGTAGCATGGTCTCCCCTTTGGAGTTCATCACAAAAACCGAAAATGCCCTATGGAGCAAGGCTTTTTCATGTGCTTCCATTTTGGGCATTAGGCCAATGGGCTCATCCTTTTCATTTACAAGTATCACTTTTTCCTCTCTCATGAGGTAAAAATATGACCTTTAAGACAAATAACCGGTAAGGATCAAAATTTCTTCCTAAAAGAAACGAGGGGATTTCATATTCCCAATATTTCTAATGAAGTCGTATCTAAAAATAATCTCGAATGACCCATCATTAAAGGTGGCAGCACCCAGTTCGGTAATTTCCCTATCGTAGGCCATACCAACCATGATCTGATCAGAAAGCATAAAGCCTACTAAACCACTAAAGGCGGCATCCCACCGATAGGCTACACCGGCGATAAATTTTTCATTGAACATAAAGTTGGCAGAAAGGTCCACTTGCAAGGGCGCTCCCTGTACTGCTTTGGTCAATAAAGTAGGTTTAAATTTTAAAACGGGATTAAGGTCCCAAACGTAGCCCGTGATCAGATAAAAATTCATCTGTTCCTTTGCAGTGGATACGGAAGACGAATCAAAATGTGTGGTCTCCAGAATCCGTGGCGCGGAGATTCCCGCATAGAATTTATCGGTATGATAATATACCCCGGCCCCAATGTTCGGAGAAAATTTATTCTGAATATCTTGCTGTGATTGCAATTGTGGATCTATTTCGAACTCATCAAGTTCGGAGTATCGAATATCCAACATATGGGCGCTTGCCTTTAATCCAAAACTCAATCTTCCCTCCCAACCTGTTTGAATGGTATAGGAGAAATCCACATCAAAATAGGTTTCTGATGTAGGGCCAATTTTATCATTTACGATGGATAGTCCCAAACCAACCCCACGATAACCAACAGGCGTATGCACATTCAATGTTTGGGTTTCAGGAGCACCATCCAGTCCCAGCCATTGGTTGCGATAAAGGGCTGCGATACTCAAATGGCCCCGTGATCCTGCATAAGCTGGGTTAACACTTACTGTATTGTACATGTACTGGGTATACTGTGCATCTTGCTGTGCATGGATATTTCCAATCACCAATAGTAAGAACACTAGCAACCATTTCGTTTTTCCGTTAAAAAGTTTGTTCACCACAGTAACCATTGTTTATCTGTTAATGTATATGTAGCCTGTAAGTTGTTTCATATCACCACCTTGACCCTGATAATCAATAACATAGAAATAAGTACCAACGGGCAATTTATTATCTTGATCTACGGTCACCCTTCCTTGGGAAGTACCGTCGAATACATTCCCACTTGAATTATAAGCTCTTGTTTGGTATACCATAACTCCCCATCTATTATAAATCCTTACGGTATTATTAGGGAAGTTCTCCAGTCCTCTAATCTCCAAGGTATCGTGGACTCCATCCCCGTTTGGAGTAATAACATTGATTACATCGACCTCTTCTTCATCTGTTGTAAACTCACCTAGGTCTGGGTCCAAATAATTAGGTATACCATTTTCATTGGAATCATCATTGGCATAGTTTCCATCGCCGTTAATATCCTCATCTATAGTCTCAATACCATCATCATCATCATCGGAATCCCTAAAATCAGGTATACCATCCCCATCATTGTCTGGCAATGCTGTACTAGGATCATCTATTTCATCATTGACATCGATATCTATCACAGTTTCACCTTCAAAACCGTCATCTAATCCATCATTGTCCTTGTCCGATCCGATCAAAGAAACCTCTGGCACACCATCATGATCATGATCGTGACCTTCAATAGAGTCGGGTACATTGTCATTATCACTGTCTTCATCCACATAATCAGGAATACCGTCATTATCTGAATCTAGAGGAATCAATCCAATATTTCCATCCATTTCGTAGGCATCGTCCAATCCATTGTTGTTGGCATCTACACCACTTGGTGGAATATAGCCCAATGCCTCTTGTGCCTCGACATTGTCAGGTATGCCATCATTATCGCTATCGATATCGAGGTAGTCAGGAATGCCATCTCCATCGGTATCTGTCGGATTGGTCGAAGGGTCATCATCATTATCAGCATTCAAATCTTCAAAACTATCAACAATTCCATCGTTATCACTATCCAAATCAATTCCTGAAGGAGTAACGATAACCGTAATCGTTGCAGTACTACAATTACCATTTGAATCACATACCGTATAATCGAAAGTATCGGTACCTGTAAATCCTGGATTGGGGATATAAGTTATATTGTCGTCCGAAGGATTGTTGGAGGTTCCGTTTTCATTCAATACAATGGTGCCGTTAGATGGATCTGTAGCCGTAATTGTTCCGGAAGTTGGAATATCGTTATCGTTCGCTCTCCAAGAAATTAGAGCCTCTACACCAAGGTCCGTTGACACTGAATCGTCGTTTGCATCAACAATTGGAAGCACATCTACGGTTACCGTGGCAGTGCTACAATCTCCAAAGGCATTACAAATAGTGTAATCAAAACTATCCGGTCCATTATAATCGGGGTTCGGGGTGTAAGTTACAATATCATCGATAGGATCGTTCGCTGTTCCATTATCATCTATGGTAACAGATCCGTTCAGGGGATCGGTAGTCGTTAACACACCCGTTGTTGGTAAGTCAGTGTCATTGTCAAAAATGGGAACGGCAATAAATTCGTCTTCATTGACCACAATTAAATCATCTGTCAAATTCGCAGCTTGACTCATACAAACTACAGTGAAACGTGGCAATTCAGTACTATTCCCTACTTTGGTAATAGTAGCCACATATCGCATTACTGTTTGGGTACTCGTTACAGTAGGTCGTGTTTGGTCTCCACTTAATGCCGGACTCCAACTCACCGTAGCGCCAGAAGGAACACTTGCAGAAATATCCAATACCACTTCATTGTTAGGCGCCTCGCAATCTGTTAAAATAAAGTATCCGGTTGCATTGGAACCACACAAGGTACCGTCATAAGTAGCAAAGTAAACACCCGGTTGGGTTGCTTCAAAAAATGAATCAGTTCCCAAAACAGTTCCCATGTCGGATGCCTCGTACCACTGATAATTATTTTCATCACCTGTATCCGGGGCTTGTAACAAGAACTGTGCACTTGCCAAATTCATTCCCAAAAAGAAAATGAACAGTCCAATGAATAAAGACTTATATGAGGTGTAGGATTTCAAAATCTATTTGTCTTTAGTCATTATTATTTTACTACAAATACCACATTGATCAATGCATTATAATCCGCTGGTTGACCCACAATATCATAAGTCAATACACCATTGGCATCAATACTCATATTAGCAAATACAGTGGGGTCTGCATAGGTTACATAGTAATATAGTTCTGTTGCTCCATAAGTTGGAACTGCTAAAGGTGCTCCTGCACTTGCTACAGTTGGTGTTCCGTACTGGGAAACGTATTGTGCGTACAAATCCACTGTTCTGCCCGTGCCATTGGACGAGGCGTCGATTGCTATTGATGGAGGGTAGAATATTCTTGCAGCTTTCGCTGTTATCGGTGCAATGTCCTGCATAACGTCCTCCACTGTTGTTTCAGAAACACCATCACCATCCACATCTACAGCTGAGTCCAAATTCACTTCAGATGCTATCTGATCGTCCGTATTAATATTAGCCAATGGCACCTGCAAAGTCCCATTGCTATCCTCAATTTCCAAATTTGTTCCATTCACTTCAAAGCGAGTGTTTATCTCGTTGGTCGAGGATAGGTCACCATCCGCGGCGATATGGTCCGCAATGTCGGTTGCGTTGGCTGAAATGGCCGTGGCATTTGTTGTGATCGCAGCGGTGTTCGTGGCTATATCACTTGCGTTGTCCGAGATATCGGAAGTGTTCGTGGCAATATTGTTCGTGTTGGCTGTGATGTTCGACGTGTTCGATATAATATTCGAAGCGTTCGTTGTAATCGCAGCGGTATTTGTTGCTATATCGGATGCATTGTCAGATATGTTAGTGGCGTTCGTTGTGATGGCCGAGGCGTTGGCCGCCACTCCTGCACTGTCGTCAAGGTCGCTAAGGTCCACCGTAACATCGGTCGTGCCCTCGCTGATCGTCAATACGTTGCTCGGAGCGTCCAAGGAAGCTCCCGTGATATCGTCATCGGCCATGCTGTCGACATAGGCTTTGGTCGCGGCATCCTGAGCGTTGGTAGGATCTGCGATGTTGGTGATGGCAGTTCCCCCACCATCGTTACCATCGGCAAGCACCTCTCCCAAATTCTGGATCTCGTTGGTCGAGGATAGGTCACCGTCCGCGGCGATATGGTCCGCAATGTCGGTCGCGTTGGCTGAAATGGCCGTGGCGTTCGTTGTGATCGCAGCGGTGTTCGTTGCTATATCGGATGCATTGTCCGATATGTTAGTGGCGTTCGTTGTGATGGCCGAGGCATTGGCCGCCACTCCTGCACTGTCGTCAAGGTCGCTAAGGTCCACCGTAACATCGGTCGTGCCCTCGCTGATCGTCAATACGTTGCTCGGAGCGTCCAAGGAAGCTCCCGTGATATCGTCATCGGCCA
>NZ_JARFVA010000008.1:0-110000 GCF_029194005.1 Flagellimonas okinawensis
GGGGTAGTGACCTCATAGCTACGAAAAGTATCAATTCAGCTCATAAGCCCCATAAATACAAGGGTTGGTAATTTAGCATAATCCTTAAATTGTCAAAAAGTCAAAAATGGAAGACAATTTAAGCACAAACTGGTTTATAAGTTACGACGAAGCAGAACTACTTAAAAACAAGAGATACCCACATAAACTGGCATTTGCACTGCAGTTAAAGAATTATTCGGAAACCGGTGCCTTCATATCGAAAGAAAAGGACATAAGATCTGATTTGATCGATCATCTCTGTACCCAATTACATACGAATCCATCGATTTTGAAAGATTATAATTGGATGTCAAGTACGGCCAAAAGGCACCGTTCAGAGATTCTGATGTTCTTAAAAATTGGACGTCCAGGCGCAGTCGACCAACAAGAATTGAGATTTTTGATGTGCGACCAATTGTTCCCGACAGGCATCCAAAAGGAAGAGGCGAACGATCTTGCCAAAAAATGGTATTTCGAGAAAAGGTTAAAGTGTCCTCCGGAAAATGCCCTTTACAGAGAAATAGCGTCTGCCTTTGCCGACTTTGAAAATAAGCTGTTCACCCATGTTGCCTCACTTTTGGGAAGAGGAACGACTGAACTGTTCGACCGCTGCCTTAGAAGTGAACCACATGAAAATGGTTCGTTCACCTGGATTCGTTCCGACCCTGGCCGTACCAGTCTAGCTACCATTCTCAGCGAACTGGACAAATTGTCGTTTATCGAGGACTGCGGATTGCCCGCAAAAGAAATCGGCGGGATACATCCCAAGATTCGGGAAAGGCTTTACAAAAGGATAGCCTCCGAGTCGGCCTGGGAAATAAGGCGGCACCCACCATACATAAGGGATACCTTGATGTGCATCTTTCTTTATGTCAGAAGGCAGAAAATCATCGATGACCTTGTGGACCTGTTCATCCTCCTAGTGGGAAAGCTATCAAAGAAGGCGAAAAAGAAAGTGGAGACCGTATTGGTAAAGGAAATGAAACGGGTCTATGGCAAGACGACACTTTTGGCACGAATTGCTAAGGCATCATTGAAAGACCCTAAAGGCACCATCACCAAAGTAATATTTCCAATTGCCAGCAAAGCGAAACTCTCCGATATCGTCAAAGAGCACAAATATTCCGGAAAGGGTTTTAAAAATGAGATACACAACTTGGTGCGTTCCAGTTATTCCTCCCACTATCGGAGAATGGTGCCACAGATATTGGGCAGTCTGACCTTTAGGTCAAATAATGATTCACACGCGCCCATCTTGGATGCCATCGACTGGCTCATGGAGAACCCAGTACACAACTCAAAGTTTTCTCTTGCCGATGGTTCGGTTCCCACATCGGATATTATCAGGCCCAGTTTTATAAAACTTATCAAAGGGATGGGCAAAGGTGATATGGACCGAGTGGATTATGAAATAGCCGTCCTCGAAGCTTTGAGAAAACGACTTCGGTGCAAGGAGATATGGGTGGAAGGGGCGGATAAATACCGTAATCCCGATGAGGACGTTCCCATGGATTTCAATATTAACAGGAAATTCTACTATGACCGGTTGGGCGTTGAGAACGACCCGGCAGAGTTTACTAGCGGACTGAAGGAAGAAATGGAGACCGCATTGAGAATGTTGAACGAGAACCTGCCATCCAACAAATATGTAAGGTTAAGGCAGTCGGGAGTTAAGAATATCGTACTCTCTCCCTCGGATCCTCTCATGGATCCACCTAATATAAGTGCGCTCAAGGGAGAGGTCCAATCCAAATGGCCAATGACCTCCCTTTTGGATATACTTCGCGAGGCGGACAGTTGGTCCAGCTTTACAAAATCGTTCAAAAGTGTGAGGACTTCGGAACGGTTGTCGCCCGAACAGCTCAGGAAAAGGTTGCTTTTGGTGCTCTACGGCCTTGGAACCAATATGGGGCTCAATCGTCTGGCATCGGGCAACCAAGTCAGTTACAAGGAGCTCCGCCATGTCAAGAACGCCTATATCCATAAGGATTCCCTGCGTAGGGCGATCAGGGAAGTCGCCAATGGGACATTCTTGGTCAAGGACACCAAACTTTGGGGCGAGGCCACCACCTCATGTGCCTCGGATTCAAAGAAGTTTGGTTCTTGGGACCAGAACCTGATGACGGAATGGCACATAAGGTACGGGGGAAAAGGTGTAATGATCTATTGGCATGTCGACACCCGCTCAACCTGTATCTATTCCCAACTGAAGAAATGCTCCTCCTCTGAGGTGGCAAATATGATAGAGGGGGTGCTCAAGCACTGTACCGATATGAAGGTTGAAAAACAGTTTGTGGACACCCATGGCCAGAGCGAGGTCGCCTTTGCCTTTTGCAGGCTATTGGGGTTTGAGCTGATGCCAAGGTTGAAGAGCATCGCCTCACAGAAACTTTACCTTCCGGATATTTCCCTAAAGAAAGAGCTCAAAAACCTTTTGCCCATACTAAATAGGGGCATTAAATGGGAAATCATAGAAAGGCAATATGATGAAATGGTAAAATACACCGCCGCCCTGGAACAGGGAACGGCCGACCCCGAATCGATTTTGAAAAGGTTCACTAGGGGAAACGAAAGCCATCCGATCTACAGGGCCCTTCAGGAATTGGGGAAGGCCGTGAAAACGATATTCCTTTGCCGTTACTTGGCCGATGAAAATGTTCGGAGGGAAATACACGGGGGCCTGAACGTGATAGAGAATTGGAACTCTGCGAACGGTTTCATCTTTTTCGGAAAAAGTGGAGAGGTTTCATCGAACCGTTTGGAAGAGCAGGAACTGTCGGTACTGGCATTACATCTGCTCCAGAACTGCCTGGTCTATGTCAATACACTTATGATACAACGTGTGGTGGCCGAAAACGGATGGATGGAAAGATTTGACAAGGAAGATTATCGTGCATTGAGCCCATTGATACATGCCCATGTGAACCCCTATGGAAAGTTTGAGTTGGATATGGACAAAAACCTTGGACTTGCTGTATAGGTCGATTATCTCTGTGCCAAAAAAGGTTCGTTTTATGACACTACAACGGTCCCGGCTATGGCCCCGTGGCCAGCGCCAGACGTTTTTTAATACATTCAAGTTAGGAAAAAATGGCCAAGCGATAGGCATGGGCTATAGCCCTTGTTGGCAACAGTTTTATTCCACTTCGGTTATAATTTTTTTAATTGCATTAATTACCAAGTCGGGCTCTTCCAATTGTATAAAATGTCCGCTTTTTTCAGTTGAAATTAGTTCCATTTGAGGTACCTGCCGTTGAAAATCTCGATAAAGTCTTTTTTGAATTTCGATTAATTTTACTTCAAAAGGGTCGTCTTCGTCGACTTTATTTGACTCTAGTAAGGTAATTGGAATATCAGTTTTTATTGAAATGGTTTTCAGTGTAGAATCGTGTTTCGGGTAAGCATTTACCTCCATTTGAAAACCCTTAGGGACTAACTTGAGTTGAGCGTTTAGTGTACTATCCGCAATCATAATTTCATGTGGAGTCTGGATTTTTCTAAGTTCCTGCTCAAGAAATTCACTTCCAGGGTCAATCAATACAAGTCCGGCTAAGTTTTTTGGATAACGATGAAGAAAATAACGAGCTACATAACCTCCCATGGAATGACCAACAAAAATCATTGGAACGCCAATCACTTTCTCTTTTTCCAATAATTCTTTTAATTCCTCAGATACGTTTTCGAGGGTTCTTGGAGAATCTGTGAGCTCCGATTTTCCAATTCCTAGTTTGTCGTATGAGATTGTTTTTGTGATTTTGGAAATTTCCTTTTGAACAATTTCAAAGTCTTTTAAATCACTTCCACCACCACTGATAAAAACAATTACGGGTTCTCCTTCTCCCCATGTCAAAACATGCTGTTGTCTACCTTGAATTTCAACAAAATGACTATTGCTTTTAGTTTCACAGGAAAGTAAAGCAAAGAAGGTCCAAAACAGTAACAGTATTGTAAGCTTCTTCATTCTAAATGTTTTTGTCAAATTGTTGCCAACGGTCTCGGCTATGATTTGTGGCGGTGAAGAAATGCGGAGCATTTCCACCGTGGCAAATCCAGCCGTTGATGGTTTATGAGCTTCAAGTTAACGAAATGCAGCTATAAATTATAGCCCTTGTTAGCCACAGGTATTTATTTCCAATACTCTATTTCCCTAGTTTCTTCGTAAGCTGGCGTGAATTTCTTAGAATCAGCAAAATGCTCTTTTAAAGAAACAACTTTTTTAATCCAGTTACCTTCCTGGTCCAAGATGTATTTGCTTTTGAATTCCCGATTTAATTCTGAATTTTCAAACGCTTTAGAAATGACAGGATTACCATATTTGTCATACTCTGTAATTTCTTGAAGGTGTTCTTTCGTATCCGCACTGATGATGTAGCTTGTCCGTTCAGTCAAAGTTTTTCCATTGTACTTAGAGGTTGATTTGAATTTCATTTGACTGTTTCCGTTGATGCTTTCGGTAATATTTCCAGAGCTGTCATATTGATAGCTATAAGTCTGGGGCTCGTCATCGTTAGAAGGAAGAACTTCTTTAAAAATCAAACGGTTTTTTCCATCGAATTTCTGTTTTGCGGTCCAAACGACGGTATCACTATTTTCAATGCTTGTCTGCCTTAATAGCTGATCATTTTCATCATATTCTTCGATGTATTTAAAGTTTATGGTGTCGTTTATTACAACATTACGAATAGCTAAATTATTTAGGGTGTCATGTTCAATCGTCATCAGAGATTTGTGTGGACGAAGATGATGAGTGGTTAAGGACTTTACGAAAAATTGATTTTCGTCAAATTCATTTGTTGTAGTTTGGATCAAACTGCCAAAATCGTCATAATATTCAGTCCTTTTCGTTGAGCCAAACTCTGTAAACTCCTCCCTAAGGGTTTTTATGGGTTCACGAGTCTTTTTACCATCTGAATCCAGATAGGTCGCTTTGTAATTGGTGATTGACTTAACTTTCCCAACAAGATTTTTAGACTCCCAGTCAGTTCCTTGCTCAAAGGCTGAAAAATCCTGTTCTCCTGATGATTCTTTTTTACAACTAGATAAAACTAAAAGTTGTAGGACTAGGATTGAACTGAAAAAAGATTTATTCATACTTGTGGCTAACGGTTAGTGTATGATTAGTTGCGGACTTTTCCAACGGAAAATGTCCACCTGTACCGAAGATAGTTAATTGCAAGGATTTCCATTTTGGGAAATCCGCCCGCAATTAATTATACACCGTGTTACCCAACGTTTTTATCTTGAGGGTAAACATTTCCAAACAAATTTCACTAAACAACAAATGAATTTGATTAGTGATTTTTTACTTGGTAAAACACTTCTGAATATCCTACTTTTCCATTTGCGGTAATTCCTTCGCAGATTAGTACGACCTTTCCTGTGATGTCACTATTGAAAAAAGTTGTCTTTGCCTGACCGTTTTCATCTGTGATAATATTCGGCTTCCAAAACAGCATTATGCGCCTATCAGGAATACTCCAGTCTATTTTTTCGGAATCATTATATTCGGGAACATAATATTCGCGAATTGGAGAGTATTGTGGAGCCGTACCATTTATAAGATTGGTTCTTTTAGTTTTTGGGAAAGCCCCTGACAAACCTTCTCCTGAATAAGTATAAATAGCGAGTATGGCGGGGAATGGGGGAGGCGGACATATTGGTGCACAATCAAAAACCTGATTGTGGTAAGTGTTGGCCGTACTTGTATTTCGAATGATTTCGGCACTTTTAACCGCACTTACAGGAATATTGCCGATAAGGCCATAATCTCGTTCATGTACGGGAATACCATCGATAACTACATAGGTCCATTCGGCACCGTAAACATAGGCAAGTTCAAATCCAGCAGGGACCCTTCCAACCTTTATTTCTTTTGGATAATTGAAAAGCAACCATCTGTACAAACCTCTAGTCCATTTTTTTTGCTTACTTATTAACTCTTTGTTTTCTATGACCACCTCTGGAATCCCATGTAGTTTTACCATTTCAGCGCGCTCAGGTGTAATTTTATAATCACTTACCACCACTTCATTAAGTGCTATAGTATTTGGTAATAGTAGAGGGTCTAATCTTATATCCTCTTCCATCTTTTCAATCACTTTCATATCTATGATACTATCTACCGGCACAATTACTTTTTCAGTCTCAAAAGCTATTTTGGGGACTTCGTATTTTTGGATGTTTATCTTCAAATTTTCGCTTTTAATGCTTGCATCTGAAGGCTGCATCACGAATTTTTTGCCTATGCCATAGCTATCAGCCAACTCAAACCTAAAATGCCCACCACTGTCAGTCTCTTGCGTATGCGTTTCTAAAGACTCACCCATGAGGAGCATATTCAATTCATATTTTTTACTCACAAGATTATCGCTTCCATTTTTTCTATCAACATTTACCACAGTACCTTTAACTTCCAATCCCTTTTCTGCACTAAAAAGTCTTCGTTTTTTCTCCTCCTTGTATTTGTAATTGGTCCAACCCTGGGTCAACATCAAATAATCAAGTTCAACAAAGTTTTTGTCATTTTCAAAATAGTATGATGGATTTTCTACCGTTCCCTTTATATCCGATTGCAGCAAAAAGTAAGAAACAATAGTATTCCTTTCTAGGTTGGTACCATAAAAATAACTAGAATCAACCGCCATAATAGAGACCGATGCTGGCACGGGATGACCATTGTGTTTTGTTGATATGGAAACTTGAACACTATCTCGAACAAAATAATGGTCCCTAGCCGTTTCCATCTTTATGCTTAGGTTTTCTTCTTTTGGTTTGTTAAAAAAATGACGCTCTGCAACAGGTGTATAATGTTTATCGAAAACCGTAAGACCTATGACGCCATTGGGCAAATCTTTACGCTCAAATTTATACGAAAACATCCCATTTCTGAATCTCGCTTTCAGAAAAAATAGGTTTTTGCCCCTGTGGAATAGCTTTACAAAAAGACTATCACTAGTACTTTCTTTATTCCAAATTCGTAATACTTTACTCGAGTCTCTGTGAGCTAAACTCAAAACCTGGCCAACCTTTTTTGCTTTGGGCAACTCATATTTAAAGGTGTTACCGCTTTCGGTAGTCAAAAGAGCATAATAGGTTTGTCCTGCTTTTGGGGTCAAGATTACTTTTCCCATCCCCAAAGCATTACTTTTAAATTCGGCGACTACATTAGAATAATTATCTTCTATTATACCCTGTACTTCAGCACCTTTCCCCTTAAAGTCCAAATACTTGAACCCGACCACACTTTGCAAACCCTCTACAAAAGAACCACCTTCAGGAAAAAACTGTAGTGAACCGTATTCATTGTCGAGGACTACCGACTTTGTGAATTCCTCATTTTTGGTCTCTAAACGAAAATTTATTATCGGTATATCTATCGGGATCCTATGTTGCACATTGATATTAGGTTTCTTTTTTTTTGGATTTATTAGAACAGAATCTGATCCTCCTTTCCAATTGACATATAACACAGCATCACCAGTATGAAGACTATCAAGTTCTTTGACAGCGACTGTCGACGATAAAGAAAACTCATTGGCAGTATGGTCTTTGGTAAAGACAATATTTTTTATGGGATTAGGTTTGCTGTCTAATTTTTGTATGCGGTACAGCTTTATAGGAATGGAACTAATGAAATCTTGGCCAAAATTTTTATTCCATTCGGTGTAGGCCCTAACCACATAATTTCCTTCCCTATAACTTGAATGCATTTGAAAAAATCCACTTGAGATGCCATTATTTATTTTCAGAAGGCTTTTATCGACTATCCGATTATCTAATGGGTCAACTAGCTCCACATGAAGTACTCCACTTTTTTTTGTGGGCATGTGGTAAAGTACATCTGTTACTACGGCTTTGAACCAAATAGTTTCAGAGGTATTAAAGGTAGTTCCGGAGAGTTGCAGGTATATTTTTTCGGCATCTACGGCGTTTGAAAACACATCCATTTGATGTTCAATAGGATTTTGTGAATGACTTTTTTGTGAAAACAAAAAGACATTGAAGAGAATTAAAATATATAGGATTTGCTTTTTCATTTAGATTTTTTAAAACTCTTTAAGATAGAGATTTAATCTTCGATAAAAAGTTGAAAAACCTTTTTTTGGATGCGACTTTTAATTTCTTGAAATGTTGGGTAACGGTCATGTGTATGATTAGTTGCGGACTTTTCCAACGGAAAATGTCCGCCTATACCGAAGATAGTTAATTGCGAGGATTTCCGTTTTGGGAAATCCGCCCGCAATTAATTATACACCATGTTGTGCGCCGTTATTATTTATCTAATTTTCACCTAACTCAAACTCATATTTCTAACAAAGGATAAAGCCGTATGAAGCTATGAAGATGAACTTCAATCTTCATCTAAGTTATAAACGACTTTTAACGGCGAGTTCATCCAGTAGTTTTCCAAATCATCTTTTTTCTGTAAGGGTTGTTTCTCGAAAACGGGAAGATTCATATCCATGAAAGAGGATGGAATCGGAGTTTCAAAATCTTCTTGGACTTCCTGGGTGAAAAATTCCCTGAATTGTTGGTACTCTTTGTAGTCATATATTTTATCCACCAAGTTCCCATGGATGTCTGTAATGTTCATAACATAGCAACGTAATTTTGCACCAGCTTCTTTATTGGTTTGGTAGTTTTTGAAGTAGTTGTAGAAATCGCGTTCTTTCATCCCATCTTTGAATTCGAGGAATAGCAAAACGGTACGAGGATTTGCTACATCCAAAGAAACCTCTTTTATGGTCAACGGTTCACCAAAGAACTTTAATTCATAATTGGAAATGATATTTGCTTTTTGTTCATCCACGGGGTTATTGAAAGTCAACGACAACCTTCGAGTGACCACGTTGACAAGTAGTTCTTCTATAAAAAAACGAGGAGGTTCCGGCAAAATAAAGCTATTGTTGAAGGTAATATAGTTTAAAAACATTTTGTCCTTAAAAGGGCGATATTCACTTAAGACCTCAAAAATTAAGTCTTTTTCCAGGCCATCGATACTTTCAACCGATTTACCGTTAGTGTCTTTGAAATATAAGGAATAGTTCAGCTTGTAAATGGAGAAGTTCTCTTTATCAATCAAAAGCTGACCAAACGCCTCATATCCATTTTGGGACTTGGTGACTGTGATATTATAAAAAGGAAGGTCATCAAGAAAGATATCCTTTGCACGTTCAAAACTATGGCCACTCAAGAATTGACTTTTTAACTTGTATACAAAGGCATACGAGTTAACCTCATAATTTCTTATGGCATCATGCACCCTGAGTATCCGTAACTCATTCCCGCCATGCGAACTTAGAATTGCGTTGTTTATGACCTTATTTCTGTTTTCATAATCATAAGGCTGGTTGGATATGGTGTCCCTGGGAAAATTTTCGTTAACCAAGATACTATGTAGGGCAAATTGTGTTGATTGTTGATCCTTGCTTTCAAAGCCTTTATCATATATGCTAAGTATGGCTTCGTTTAGGTTTAGATAGTCATTCTCATGCCATTGGTAATCTCTATAATAGCCTGTTAAACTAAAAGGTTGGTTTGGATAGTTATCGGGGATAGCGCGAATCGCTTTTCTAACGATAGACCTAGCGCTAAGCTTCCTTTTCTTTTTCTTGCTTGCATACAATACTGTTTCTTCCAATCCATAAACATGTGGATTTAAAAAAATGACATTGGATTTCCGGGCTATCATTTGGTGTATTGAAACTACTTTGGTCTCATATCCCATGGATGTAACAATCAAAGTATCGCTCAATTCCGAAAACTTTTTGGGAACTTTAAAACTTCCGTTCCTATTGGTCACAACTCCTTTGGCCCATCCCTTGACTTTTATAGTTGCAAATGGGATAGGCGCTTTTTCTTCGGCATCATAGACATAGCCCTCAATATAAGCCTGCTTGTTTTCTAACTGTGCAACGCCTATTATGGGTACTACGCTTAAAAGAAGAAAAAAAAGTCTAATGTGAGACATCTTCTTTTATAGATTTTTCTTGACTCTATTGACAGTACCAAAATTCATTGGAATATCAGTTAAAATTTTTAGGATGATACGATTAGTATTATTGCGCACAACGTTTTGAATATGGGGCGTTTGGCATTTCGGAGCATTTCACTTTCAAACTCTATGAATTTTATTAAAGTACCGACCTTAAAATTATAATTTCCTGCCAAATGACCTATATTTTTTGTTGTGCGCTGGCTTTTTATCTCTAATTGTCTAAGGCTCCGAGTTGCATTATCAGATTTAAATTATCTACAATTCCCTTTTCCTTTGTTACTAATCCTTTTTCTATTTCCAAAATTGTAATTCCTGACACCGATATTTTTTTACCTGAAGATTCCACCCCAAATAGATTTCCGTTAGTATGCGTCCCATCATATTTCCATTCGACTGTAACTATTTGTTCTACTTCGTTGGGAATCAAATTCTTAATTGTTATTTTTAAGTCAGGGAAGAAATCATATGTCATTTTGAGCATAGATTTATAATTCTGTACCCCTTTGTAAGGCTTTTCAAAGTGAGTGTAATCCGCAACTATGTTTTTATCAGCACATTTATCAAGTAAATCCGCGTTTTCTGCACTCCAAATCTGCATATATTCGCTCGCGGTATTCTTCAGTTTTTCTTTGTCCATATTTTTTTGATTTACGATGTAAATTTTGCTTGCGCACAACTACTGGATATCCGGAAAGTTCCGCATAACCATATTGATGTTGGATAAAAATAGTACTTTTTCACTATAAATCGATATCTTCATATTATTATGTCATTGCCTGATTTTGTGAAAATATTGGAGGTTAAGCGGTATAGCAGGAACACTATAGAGAGTTACTCTTCCATCGTAAAGATGGCGACTCAATTTTTTGAAAAGCCACTGAACAAGATTGATGAAACCGAACTTCACAGGTACTTCTATCATATGGTACACACCAAGAAAGTATCCTATTCCTACCAGAAACAGGTAGCGATGGCCTTGAAGCTGTATTACAGAGAAATTTTCGGTCAGAACATTAACTTGGAATATCTATTTCCGAGTAGAAAGCCAAATAAGCTCCCCGTAGTCATCGCAAGAAAGGAAGTTCTTAAAATCATTGAAAAAGCCAACAACATCAAGCATAAGAGCATGATAGCCGTGGTCTACAGTGCAGGCTTAAGGGTAGGCGAGTTGATTGCACTTGAAATCAAGGATATAGATTCATCCAGAATGGTGATACATATTAAATCAGGAAAGGGCAACAAGGACAGGATAGTACCCTTATCTGAAAAAACCTTGTCAATGCTTCGTGAGTACTATAAAGAATATACGCCCAAACGATACCTATTTGAAGGCCAAAAGGGAGACAGGTATTCTTCGTCAAGTTTCAACAAGCTTCTCCAGGCTGCTGCCAAAAGGGCGAGAATAAATAAAAACATCACCGCGCATACCTTGAGGCACAGTTACGCAACGCACCTATTGGAAAATGGTACCGATATTAGAATCATCCAAAAACTTTTAGGGCACAATTCCATTAAGACGACCATGATTTATACCCAAGTTACTGAACCTACTTTGTTGAATGTGACAAGTCCTTTTGATGATTGAACCGCTCCATAAATTGGCCGTTTTTCGGTACAACCGAAATGCCCTAAAAAAATATCTTATCCTAGTTCCATTTATCGTTCTTTTTAGTAGTTTCGTTATATAACCTTTTACGGAACTAAAAATGGTAGTAGGATATGCCAGGGTATCGACACCCGAGCAAAAGCTTGAAGCACAGCTCGATCTGTTAAAAAATGCTGGTTGTGAGAAAATTTATAAGGATATAGCAAGCGGTACCCGGGACGACAGAAAAGGATTGAACGAAATGCTGAGATATATGCGAAAGGGGGACACTATCCTTACCTATAAAAACGACAGGGTTTTCCGTTCGCTGAAAAATATGGTTGAACTTATTGATAGGTTCAATGAGGCAGGGGTACATTTCAAAAGCTTGAGCGAACCGGAATTCGACACCACATCGGCCAACGGTAAATTTTTATTACAGATTTTTGCGGCAGTTGCGGAATTCGAACGCAACCTTATCAGTGAACGCACAAAGGTGGGGCTTGATAATGCAAGAAAGCGGAACAAGTTGTTGGGCAGGCCCAAAGGGTCGAAGATTGAAACAATCGAAAAGTACCATTATGCCAAGCATCTGTACGGGAATCAAGGAGTATCGATTGATTTGGCCTGCAAACGGGCAAAAATCGGTAAGACCTCTTTTTATAGAGTAGAAAAAGAACTTTCGTCAAAATCAAGTAGTTAATCTCAGACAAGGCTATGTCTTACCTCACATCACTTAGCATAACTACAGAAAGAACCCATCCGTTTCCCTATGATGTCAGTGCAATAAAGTTTGCAAAGGACGTTGATGTATCCGCACCTGTTACCTTTATTATAGGTGATAACGGTACCGGAAAGTCCACATTGCTCGAAACATTGGCACTTCGTTTACAATTACCACATATGGATGGATTTGGGTATGGTAAAAATTGTTTCAAGGCAGCCCGTTCGTTGACGCCATATCTGCATTTAGATTGGAAAATTGAAAAACCCAGAGGATTTTTCTTCAGGGCAGAGGACTTTGGTGACCTCTTGAACAGTATCGACAGAGAGGATGCCAGGCTCCATGAATCCTTCAAGGATATTTATGGAGAAGTTCCAGACCATATCATCCAAGAAATGAAGGACAACCAAAACTATCAGATTTATCGAATGCGATTGAACTATGGTCAGGATCTACAAGGTTTTTCTCATGGGGAGGCCTACCTGAAGATAATGGACGATACTATAAATGGAAACGGGATATTTCTATTGGATGAACCGGAGGCCGCTTTGTCACCATCCAAACAGTTGTCCTTGCTTTATTTTATCCAAGAACATCTTAAATCCCATATGTCCCAATTCATTATAGCTACACATTCACCTATGCTTATGGCATATCCCGGAGCCAATATATATGAGGTGACCGACAAAGGAATGAACAAAGTATCTTTGGAGGAGACAGAACATTACACTATTACAAGGTCGTTCCTGCAAAGTCCAGAAAGCTATTTGAGGTTTTTCAAGTAGAAAGTCCGGTATTATAATATGCGGTGCCGTCAAAAAATGGATACCACCATTTATCCCTTGTATTGGTTTCTCCTATGTTTTTTCCAGTTCCTGGTACGTTTTGAATACTTCGAGTTGGTCGTTTCAATCCCGTGGGGAAAACAGTAACAACAGCCACCCATCTTAAGATAGTTGTCAATCCTTGATAAACGAACATTGGATATTTTCTTTGGAAAATCAATATGTCCTTCAGGGGTAAGTCCAAAAGCCCTTTCAAATCGTTTCGTATATTTCACGATTTCAATGTTTTAAGTGAATACTTAAAACATTGAGCCTTTTAGGAATTTGGAAAGAAACATAATCGGTTGATTTCCGTAAAGATAGTCCATAAAACAGTTTGGGCACAAGTTATATTCAAAAGCTATGAAATGGTAGTGTAATCCCGAAACAAACGAATGTTCTTAAGCATTTGCAGAATAGTAGTTTGGTTAATCCAATTGGACTTTTGGCCAACTTTTGAGATGTAACCATTGTATAAGAAGTGCCAGTGTTTTCAGTACCTGTGAGCTAAGTTGTCGTTTTATGCAGCTATGAGGTCACTAGGCCATAAGGGTACCATGCGATTTGCAAAACTTCCCAATGGCAAGTACGATCTTCAGTTTATGGAACTGGCCGACGGTAAATTCTTTGCGGTGGACAGACCCCTAAAAGTGGTAGAAAAAAATAAACATGTGAAAGGTCGCCGCAAGCAAAACGAACTAAAACTGAACATCGATTTTCAAATGAACATTACCGCCAAATGGGAATTGGTGGTATTCGATCAAGATAAAATTGCCGAAAACGAATTCAAGTCTTTTAAAGAGGATAAACGTGTACGTGCTACCTATATGCAGCGTTATGACCCCGAATTTTGGAAAGGATACACCATTATGGAGCCCAACCAAGCCATCCGTGGGTTTATAGCAGAAGAAAAGTAGATTTCAATTTCTGATATCTAATCTAAAGGTACAGAAGTATTTTATCCTTTAGCCTTACACTTCTTGTAATTGGATGGAGGAGTCCAATTAAAACACAGAACCTAAATATTCTGGATGAGATATTGAAACACGTTCAGCATGACGGGGTGTCATTTCGAAATGAGATGCAAAGCTTCGATTGAGAAATCTACACTTTTCTAGATTTCCCACACTCCCTTAAGTCGGGTCTAAATGATAAAAGAGATTCTTCACTCCGTTCAAAATGACAGATTGCCCATTTGCATTGATTCGAGCAATTGGTGTCAAGCACTAAAATTGCTCATTGTCTTGGTTGAAGCAATCTGCCCAAGAAGTAGAGTGCCGACATAATTAAAAGCATCAACACCAACACCAAAATAACATTCAATAATACTGGGCCTATGCCGAGTTCTGCCACATTTAAGAAGGGATAAGGATAAAATCCAGAAAAATGGCCCCGAACCAGCACAAAAACGGAATACCCTAAAGGGAACAACATCCATTTCGCTAAGGATTTCCAATGCACGGCGGCCTTAGCAGAAAACATTAACCAATACACATACATAAATACCGGGATTATGGTATGCAATAGTTCATCCACGACCATTTGAAGCCCCGTTGGGTTCCAAATATTTCTTAAAACCAACTGATACACCAACCCTACAACAGCAATAAGGCTGGTAAGTGCTAATGGGGTCGCTCTCTTATGGAAAAGAGCCAACCGCTTTTGGTCCGCTCCAAAAACTTTGGTGGTAAAGAACAGGGCCACCAATGTATTGGTAAGTATGGTAAAATAGCTTACAAAACGTACTAAACTTTCAAGAACACCCGCTTGCCTATTCTGAAGCAACAAATAAAGCTGGGCCAGTACGGCAAACCAGCCCATGCATAAACCCAAGATCTCAAAATTTCTGCGCATGGTCTAAATTGTTCAATTTACAATTAATTCTTATCCATGATTATGTTTTCAAATGTCATTTCGAAGTGAGATGCAAAGCATCAATGGAGAAATCAAGAAATCGGTTGGATGTCTCACCTTCTCCTTCGACTGCGCTCAGGATGACAGTTCGAAATGGCAAAAAAATCATGCTTTTGGCAAAAAAACTTCTGCCATCATACAACGGGCACTGCCTCCACCACAGGTTTCAATGGTATCCAAAGGACTATGGATAATGGCACAATGCTTTTCAATGGCCTTGATCTGTTGTTCGGTAAGACTATTGTAGGCTTGGGTGCTCATCACCAAATAGCGCTGATCATTAGCTCCGATCACTTGCAGCATATTGCCTGCAAAGTGGCACATTTGCTCTTCGGTAATTCGTATGACCTCTTTACCGTCCATCTTAATATGGTCGACCACATTTTTCCGCTCCTTTTTATCATCAATGGAATCCAAACAAATTACGACGAAGGTTTCCGCCATGGCCATCATAACATTGGTATGGTAGATGGGCAATCGTTTACCGTCTACAGTTTGGTTGGCATGGAATATTACAGGAAAACAATCAAAGTCTTCACAAAACTCGATAAACAATTCTTCGTGCGCCCGTTCGGATAATGCACAATAGGCCTTTTGATTGGTTCTATCCTTTAAAATACTTCCAGTTCCTTCCAAATACACGCCCTCATCTTCAGCAGCCGTATAGTCCATGATATTGTTTATCACAAAACCATTCTCCTCCAATAACTCAAAAACATCTTCCCTACGTTCCTTTCTTCGGTTTTCGGCAAACATGGGATATACACAAACGGTTCCGCTCTCATGAAAAGAAACCCAATTATTGGGAAAAATAGAATCCGGAGTATCCTGTTCCATGTTGTCACTAATGGTAATCACATTGACACCATGTTCTCGGAGTACCTCAACAAATTGGTCGAACTCTTGTTGTGCCTTACGGTTTATTTCAGCATTTTTTAAATGTGGGTCTTCCTGAAAATAATTGTTTACCGCAGTTTGTTCGTTCATTCTAAAATTGACCGGACGCACCATGAGTATGGTGTTGGTAATCTGTTCTCTCAATACTTTGACTGTTTTTGTTATACCTGTGGCAGCAGGATAGGGGTTACATATTTATACTCTGATCAATGGCATGGTGCTACAGCGCAACAGGCCTTCTTGCTTGGCAATTTCGTTATATTCGATTTCCTCAACGGTAAATCCCTGCTCACGAAGCCAATTGTTCAATCTGGTAAAACTTTTTTCCGAAACTACGACTTCTGGTGATATGGAAAAAACATTACTGAACATGCGGTACATCTCTTCCTTATCTATTTCAAAGATATTATCCGCACCGAAATAATCAACCAAATATTGGTATTCCTCCTCCACTAAAAACCCATTTTTGTGCAGAATGGCCTTGTCTTTTCCTACGGGTTGAAAACAACAATCCAAGTGCAGGGCGTTCTCTTTAGGGTCGGTATTGGATTTTCTGAGTTCGAAAGATTTCACTGTTTTATTTGGGAACATATCCCGAATAAACTCGACAGCCTCAATATTGGTGCGCGCTGTAATAAAGCTGGAATAATCCTTTCCCGTGTAGGTGCCAATAAAAATATGGTCGTTCCAAGGCATTACATCACCTCCCTCGATATGGACTTCTTCGGGGGGGCGAACAATCTTCGTTGGATCGATTTGATCTAAAACCTCATATATGGCCACAAACTCGCGTTCGCGATCGGGCAAGATATTGGCATGAAAGAGCTTGTCTTCAATAACAAAGGCAATGTCCCTGGCAAATATCTGATTACAATCCTCCAGTACTTCCGGCCTGTACACTTTTACTCCATATTTATGGAATACTTGGGCAAAACCGTCCATTTCACGGATCATATCCTCCTCTTTAGGGTACGTACCGGCCTTTATATGTTCCATGGACTTGGGATCGTATGCCTCTTCTATAGTGGGTACGGGGCCACTGCTCCTGGCGGTTCCCAAAATAACTGCTTTCAAGGTACTTGTCTCGTCTACTACGTTTAGCTCGATCATATATCTTTTTTTAAGGGCAACAATTAAATGCCATGACAACCCTTTAAGGGAAATCCCCAAAAATTCTGAGGCAAATCTAGTGTTTTACTACATAATACCCACTTAGCAAAAAGGGAAAATATTTGTAAGAATTACGAATTCCCGTAATCAAATTATGAATTCGTTATTTTTTATAATCATTTGGCATGCAAATGATTAAAATACATCATTTCATGTAATATTTACACTTAATTAGTTTGGAATAATTTCAATAATAACTACATTTGTATTAAGATTTTTCCTACATATGAAAAAAGTGCTGTTGACATCGATTCTTTTGGCCTCCGTTTGTATTGTTTTAGGAGGTATGAATGCATTCCAAAAAATGGTTCCATCCAACTATGTTTCCAAATCAAATGCAAGTTTCTCCGGGGAGACTGAAAATATAGTTAAATATCCCGATTGTATTACCGAGGAAGATTTTCCAAGTGGCTATCTGTTGTATACCCATGAAATTACGAACCAACACTCGGATTGGGATATAGTTAAAGTGAATAGCTCAGTGAAAAAATATAGCAGCTCGTTGGACTCCACCGTGAAGAATCTGAGCACAGTGGATGCACACGATTTTCTTCATCAGGCTTTTGAAAAGGCAAAAGCTGCTGTGGACGACGATAATGCATCCGATATCCAAAAGCATTATCAAGGAGAAATTATGCGAATTTGCTATGATAGGGACAAGTATCTTAACCACAACTCAATGGGAAGACTTTAACTATCCCCCCTGTTTTTTATAACAAAAAAAGGGGCGATTTACGCCCCTTTTTATATATGCCGTCCCAAATCTTACCTTTTTTCCAATGGAACAAAATCTCTAAGATTTTCTCCAATGTAAACTTGTCTTGGTCTTCCGATGGGTTCTTTTCTCAATCTCATTTCTCTCCATTGGGCAATCCATCCTGGCAATCTACCCAAAGCGAACATTACTGTGAACATCTCGGTTGGTATACCCAAGGCACGGTAAATAATTCCTGAATAGAAATCCACATTTGGATATAGTTTTCTATCCACAAAATAGCTGTCTTCCAAAGCCTCTTTTTCAAGACCTTTGGCAATATCCAAAATAGGGTCCTCGATTCCGAGGTTGCCCAATACTTCGTCAGCTGATTTTTTGATGATCTTGGCCCTAGGATCAAAGTTTTTATAGACCCTGTGTCCAAAGCCCATCAATCTAAATGGATCATCCTTATCCTTTGCTTTAGCCATATACTTTTTGGTATCTCCTCCGTCTGCCTCAATAGCTTCAAGCATTTCCAATACCGCTTGGTTAGCACCACCGTGCAATGGACCCCATAATGCAGATATACCGGCCGATAAAGAAGCGAAAAGACCTGCATGGGAGGATCCTACGATACGCACTGTGGATGTAGAACAGTTCTGCTCGTGGTCCGCATGCAAAATCAACAGCTTATCCAAAGCGTCGATAGCGATTCTATCTTTTTTGTATTCCTGGTTTGGTCTTTTGAACATCATTTTATGGATGTTCTCCACATAACCCAGTGTATCATCACCATAATCCAATGGCAATCCTTTTTTCTTGCGCATTGTCCAAGCCACCAACACTGGGAACTTGGCCAAAATACGAACTATGGAATTGTACATGGCTGATTCCGATGATACATCCACACAAGATGGATTAAATGCTACCAAAGCACTGGTCAATGAAGAAAGTACTCCCATTGGGTGGGCCGATTTTGGAAATCCATCCAAAATTTTCTTCATCTCCTCATCTACTTGTGACTCTTCTTTAATATCGTTGTGGAATTTCTCTAGCTGCTCTTTGTTCGGCAATTCGCCAAAAATCAAAAGATAGGCTACTTCCAAGAAGTCGGCTTTCTCTGCAAGGTCTTCAATGGAGTACCCACGATATCTCAAAATACCCTTCTCACCGTCCAAAAAGGTAATGGCACTTTCGCAGGACCCCGTGTTTTTGTATCCGGGATCTATGGTAACCATTCCTGTTGAGGCCCTCAAGGTTTTAATATCTATGGCCAATTCATCTTCCGTACCTTTGATAACGGGAAATTCATACCTTTCTCCCCCGTATTCGAGTATAGCTTTATCCGACATTTTATATTTTAATAGATTAGTAAAAATTGAATGCGAAAATTACGAAAAAGCACTGCCATTAACAATTTCCAGCCGCTATTTGTGTAGATATTAACGCTAAAATGATATAGGGAAATTGACTTAATCCAATTTATAGAGCAGTTTGTAATATTCGTCCACGGATTTCTGCCATGTAAATCGTTTTCTTCGTGCAGCGGCCTGTATTTTTTTCCAAGTAGGCTTGTCGTTTTCGAACACATCCAATGCAATATCCATAGCTTCCAACATGCTGGTTATTTTCTCATCGTAGCTGTCCCCATCAAATGCAAAACCCGTTTTCATATGCTCCACGGTATCTTTGAGCCCTCCTGTATGGTGTACCAAACAAGGGTTGCCGTTTCTCATGGCCAACATTTGACTTATCCCGCAGGGTTCAAAAAGACTGGGCATAAAATATAGATCCGACTCCAAATACATGGAATCAATTAATTTTTCCGATTGCCCGTTGGTAAAAATGAAGTTTTTATGCTCGTAACTGAGCTTTCTGAAGAGCTCCTCATATTCCGGGGCTCCTGTACCCAAAAGCATGAATATCCCATCGATTTTTTCCAATTTTTTGAGGATTTCAACAAAAGCTTCTGGTGAGCGCATAAAGAAATAAAACTTCTGCTCGGTCAATCGAGCTACACTGGATGCGATAAACTTTGGACGTTCTTCCACAAAGGCCATAATTTTTTCACCGGTATGGGCCAAAAAGTCGGCCTTGTATTTTTTATCCTCTTGTTGCAGCCATCCGAACAATGCCTTGACCGTATTACGGTAAATATTGCCCTTCTTTTCCTTGTTGATGCCTTTATAGTTACATCCATTCAAAATACCGAACAAACGCCCTTCTTCGTCTGCCTTTTGTAAATCCTTCTCCAATCCCTCTCCACCGATAAATTCCGGAGGCGAACTTGGCAACAGAACATCCTCTTTATACGATGGGGATACTGTATGCACAGCATCTGCGAATCGAATACCCACTGCCATGAGGTTGATACAATCCTGGTACCTATAATCCATCAATTTTTGATAGTCCAAAGGAACATTGGGGAACCAATTTTTTACAGAAGAATAATTTCCATCGAAAGGTCTGATTCCTTGAATGGCCAAATTGTGGATACTATAGACAATCCTGATATCCTTTAAATTCGTATAGTCTGGATGATACTCCCTTAAAAATAGAAGCAGACTGGAATGCCAATCGTGCAAATGAACCATATCCACATCGCCAAAAGCGCCTTGCTTAATGGCTTCTGCAACGGCTGTACAGAATATAAAATATTTGATCGCATCGGTATAGAACGGCTCTTCCGGATCATTATGGTAAATATGCGCTATGTCACCAGCTTCTATCTCGGGATGATGCAGTACATAATGGAAAATATTGGGAAATTCCTTTTTAGGTTTTACTTCGTACAATTCCGCGGTATAACCCATTCCACGCAATGAAAAATTTACCGTGGTCCTTGGTAGCCCCCCATGATGTAATCTGGAATAGGACGGCACCACAACATGTACTTTATCGCCACGCTCAGAAATCTGTCTGGGCACATCGCGAACTACATCGCCCATACCTCCTGCTTTACAGTTTTCCAAAGCATCATTTTCGGCGGCAACAAAAAGAAAGTTATTCATGCGGGAATTTTAGTATGATAGTTTTGTAAAGCCTTAATTTAACCAAACTTTATTATTGTAACAAAAAAAAGCCTTTCCCAAATGGAAAAGGCTTTTTGTATGCTAAATAAATATTATGCTTATTTTACTTTAAAAGCTTTTTCTTGAGGGTAGTAAGCGATATCGCCCAATTCTTCCTCAATTCTTAGCAATTGATTGTATTTGGCCATACGGTCACTACGTGAAGCAGAACCTGTCTTAATTTGACCTGTGTTCAATGCTACTGCCAAATCAGCAATGGTATTGTCCTCGGTTTCACCGGAACGGTGAGACATTACGGAAGTATACCCAGCGTTCTTCGCCATATTTACAGCAGCGATGGTTTCAGTAAGGGTTCCAATTTGGTTTACCTTGATCAAGATAGAATTGGCAATTCCGTTTTCGATTCCGCGAGACAAACGCTCTACGTTGGTCACGAACAAATCATCTCCTACCAATTGTACTTTATCTCCAATCTTTTCGGTAAGCAGTTTCCAACCGTCCCAATCGTTCTCATCCATTCCATCCTCAATAGAGATGATCGGATATTTATCACAAAGATCAGCAAGGTACTGCGCTTGCTCTTCAGAAGTTCTTACCACTCCCTTGCTACCTTCAAATTTTGTATAATCGTATGCACCGTCAACATAGAACTCAGCGGATGCACAGTCCAAAGCGATCATTACATCATCGCCTAACTTGTAACCGGCTTTTTCAACAGCTTTACCAATGGTATCCAAAGCATCTTCGGTACCACCTTCCAAAGTTGGTGCAAAACCACCTTCGTCACCTACTGCAGTACTCAAGTTACGATCGTGCAATACTTTTTTAAGGTTGTGGAAGATTTCAGTTCCCATTTGCATGGCATGGCTGAAGTCTTTTGCCTTAACTGGCATTACCATAAACTCCTGGAATGCAATCGGGGCGTCGGAGTGTGATCCTCCATTGATAATGTTCATCATAGGTACGGGAAGCGTATTGGCGCTAACTCCACCTACATAACGGTACAACGGCATGCCCAACTCATTGGCGGCTGCTTTGGCCACGGCCAAGGAAACACCCAAAATTGCGTTGGCACCCAATTTTGATTTGTTCGGCGTACCATCCAATTCGATCATCGTCTGGTCAATATAGTTCTGTTCAAAAACAGAAGTTCCGAGCAACTCCTCTGCTATAATGGTGTTTACATTATTTACGGCTTTACCAACTCCTTTACCCATAAAGGAATCGCCACCATCTCGTAACTCAACGGCTTCATGCTCTCCAGTAGAGGCTCCGGAAGGTACAGCTGCCCTTCCCATTATTCCATTTTCTGTTACTACATCTACTTCTACTGTAGGATTTCCTCTGGAATCCAATATCTGTCTTGCATGAATGTTGATAATGATGCTCATTTTAATTCAATGTTTTTAGTTGTGATTATTGGGCTAAGATACAAAAGGTGGCGTTTTTAACTCCATGATATTACTCACAAAACGCACTTAATTGCTTAAAAACAAAACTATAACGTTTTAGTTTTTCCTTGCCTTGATCAAATCGAAGAACTGGTCGAACAGATAATCTGCATCGTGTGGTCCTGGACTTGCTTCGGGGTGGTATTGTACCGAGAAAACGTCCTTATTCTTCATTTTTATTCCTGCAACGGTCTGGTCGTTCAAATGAGTGTGGGTAATCTCCAATTCCGCATTTGCTTCGGTTTCTTCCCTGTTTACAGCAAAACCATGGTTTTGAGAAGTAATCTCACCCTTACCTGTCATCAAATTTAAGATCGGATGGTTAATACCCCTGTGTCCGTTGTGCATTTTGTAGGTAGAAACTCCGTTGGCCAGGGCCAATACCTGGTGTCCCAAACAAATTCCGAACAAAGGCTTGTCCGAGGCAATCATTTCTTTAGTGGCCGCAACGGCATCCGTCAAAGGTTCTGGATCTCCAGGGCCATTGGATATAAAATACCCATCTGGATTCCATTCCTTCATTTGATCATAAGGTGTATTGTAAGGGAATACTTTGATGTAAGCTCCTCTTTTGGCCAAATTTCTTAAGATGTTCTTTTTGATTCCAATATCTAAAGCAGATATTTTGATTTCGGAATTCTCGTCACCGTAGAAATAAGGTTCTTTTGTGGATACTTTGGATGAAAGTTCCAAACCTTCCATACTTGGAACTTGTTTCAATTCTTCTTTTAAGGCATCTATCTCTTCCACTCTTGTAGAGATCAAGGCATTCATGGCTCCATTGTCCCGAATGTAACTCACCAAAGCACGGGTGTCCACATCAGAGATGGCCAATAGATTGTTTTTGTCCAAGAAATCTAAAAGACTCATGGTTGCATCCGGTCTCGAATAGTCGTAACTGAAGTTCTTACAGATAAGGCCTGCAATCTTCACTGAATCGGATTCCACTTCATCTTCATGGGCACCATAGTTCCCAATATGGGCATTGGTGGTCACCATTAACTGCCCGTAGTAAGATGGGTCGGTAAAAATCTCTTGGTAACCTGTCATCCCAGTATTGAAACATACTTCTCCTACTGCGGTACCTTCTCTTCCTCCAACGGCCTTACCATAAAAAATGGTTCCGTCCGCCAACAAAATCAACGCTTTTTTCTTTGTGTGATACTTCATTTCGTGCTCTAGTTTCAGTTAAGACAAAAAAACATAAAAAAAGGATAAGTTCTCACTTATCCTTTTTCGTTAAATACAATAGTTAATAACATTCTTCTTATTCTTCAGAATCGTCAGTTTTGGTTTCAGCTGCTGGAGCAGGAGCCTCAGCTTTCTTGGCACCACCGCCTCTTCTACTTCTTCTGGTTGATTTCTTCTTAGGCTTACCAGCGTTGTAAAGCTCATTGAAGTCCACCAACTCGATCATCGCCATATCAGCGTTATCTCCCAATCGGTTACCCAATTTAATAATTCTTGTGTAACCCCCTGGTCTATCACCAACTTTTTCAGCTACAGTGCTGAACAATTCGGTTACAGCCTCTTTGCTTCTCAAGTTACTGAAAACAACCCTTCTGTTGTGAGTACCTTTCTCGGTAGTCTGGTTGTTCTCGGTCTTGGCTTTTGTGATCAAGGGCTCGATAAACTGCTTCAACGCTTTAGCTTTGGCAACTGTAGTGTTGATTCTTTTGTGCTCGATTAGGGAACAACCCATATTAGCCAACATGGCTTTTCTGTGGGCAGATGTTCTACCTAAGTGATTAAACTTCTTTCCGTGTCTCATTGTTCTAAGTTATCATCTTGCTACCAAATCCCATTTTTCACAGGAGAGCAAAATATGATTATTAATCTTTATCTAATTTGTATTTGGAAAGGTCCATACCAAATTGTAGGCCTTTGTTGATGACCAATTCTTCCAATTCGGTCAATGATTTTTTACCAAAGTTTCTGAACTTCATCAAATCGTTTTTGTTGAAGGAAACCAAATCACCCAAAGTATCCACTTCGGCGGCTTTAAGACAGTTCAACGCCCTTACGGACAAGTCCATGTCTACCAATTTGGTCTTCAACAACTGACGCATGTGCAATGATTCTTCATCGTAGGTCTCTGTTTGAGCAATTTCATCAGCCTCAAGGGTGATACGCTCATCGGAGAACAACATAAAGTGGTGAATCAAAACTTTAGCGGCCTCGGTCAAGGCATCTTTAGGATGAATGGAACCATCGGTGATGATTTCGAAAACCAATTTTTCGTAATCGGTCTTTTGCTCTACCCTATAGTTTTCGATGCTGTATTTTACGTTCTTCACAGGAGTGTAAACGGAATCAACCGCAATGCTACCCAATGGGGCATTGGATTTTTTGTTTTCCTCTGCAGGAACATAACCACGACCTTTTTCTATAACGATTTCCATGTTGATGCTCACCTTAGGGTCCATGTTGCAGATGACCAAGTCTGGGTTCAGCACTTGATATCCTGAGATGAACTTTTGGAAGTCACCAGCTGTCATTTGTTCTTTTCCGCTAACGGAAATAGAAACAGTCTCGCTCTCAACATCATCAATCTGTCTTTTAAACCTAACTTGTTTTAGGTTCAAGATAATTTCTGTAACGTCTTCAACAACGCCTGGTATAACAGAAAACTCATGTTCAACTCCATCTATGCGCACAGAAGTGATGGCAAAACCTTCCAAAGAGGAAAGCAAAACCCTTCTCAGCGCATTCCCAACTGTTAATCCATACCCAGGTTCCAAAGGACGAAATTCGAATTTCCCCTCGAAATCTGTTGAATCGATCATTATAACTTTATCGGGCTTCTGAAAATTAAGTAATGCCATAATTGGATTAATGTTGAATTCTTATTTAGAGTATAATTCGACGATCAGCTGCTCCTTGATATTCTCAGGGATCTGAAGTCTTTCTGGAACGGCAACGTAAGTACCTTCTTTCTTTTCAGAGTTCCAAGTGATCCATTCGTAAACGCTGCTATTGTTAGCCAAAGAATCTACGATGGATTGTACTGATTTTGATTTTTCCCTAACACCAACAACATCTCCTGCTTTTAGTGAATAGGATGGAATGTTAACGACATTTCCGTTTACGGTAATGTGACGGTGTGATACCAATTGGCGCGCACCTCTTCTTGATGGGCTAATTCCCATTCTGAATACCACATTGTCCAAACGAGACTCACATAATTGAAGCAATACCTCACCGGTTACTCCTTCTTTTCTTTTGGCCTCGGCAAAAAGGTTACGGAATTGCTTTTCCAAGATACCGTAAGTGTATTTTGCTTTTTGCTTCTCCATCAACTGGATTGCGTACTCAGACTTTTTACCACGACGTCTGTTGTTACCGTGTTGTCCTGGAGGGTAATTTTTCTTTTCGAATGACTTATCGTCTCCGAAAATCGCTTCTCCAAATTTTCTAGCGATTTTTGTTTTTGGTCCTGTATATCTTGCCATCTTCTTTTGGTTTGAAAGTGCGATTATGAATTAAGGCTTATCCTTCGATAATCTAACTGCACCTTCGGGTGAAGACCCTTTTTAGGGGGCCCGTTAAACAATATAATTGATAATTAAACTCTTCTTCTTTTCGGTGGTCTACATCCGTTGTGCGGAAGTGGAGTAACGTCAACAATCTCTGTTACCTCGATTCCTGAATTGTGAATGGAACGAATTGCAGATTCCCTACCGTTACCTGGTCCTTTTACATAAACCTTTACTTTTCTCAATCCAGCTTCGTGAGCTACTTTAGCACAATCCTCTGCTGCTACCTGAGCTGCGTAAGGAGTGTTCTTTTTAGACCCACGGAATCCCATTTTTCCTGCGGAGGACCATGAAATTACATCACCCTTCTTGTTGGTAAGGGAAATAATGATGTTGTTAAAAGATGCAACAACGTGCGCCTCACCGGTAGATTCTACGATTACCTTGCGCTTCTTTGTTGTCGTTTTACTTGCTTTTGCCATATTTTTTAGTTTCTAGTGTTAGCTCTTAGTTATTGGAATCCTAGACTTTTACATTTCAAACAGATTCTTCTAACGTCTAAATACTAATGACTATGTTCTTATTATTTAGTTGCCTTTTTCTTGTTAGCAACTGTTTTTCTTTTTCCTTTTCTGGTCCTAGAGTTGTTTTTGGTACGCTGACCTCTCAATGGCAATCCAGATCTGTGGCGAATTCCACGGTAACAACCAATGTCCATCAAACGCTTGATGTTCATTTGGGTTTCTGAGCGAAGCTCACCTTCAATCGTGTAAGCACCAACTGCTTCCCTGATCTTACCGATTTCATCATCGGTCCAATCGGAAACTTTGGTATCCTCGCTTACTTGGGCTGCTGCCAAAATTTCTTGCGCTCTGCTTTTACCTATCCCGAAGATGTAGGTAAGAGAAATAACGCCACGCTTTTGTTTAGGTATATCTACACCTGCAATTCTTGCCATAATTACCCTTGTCTTTGTTTAAATCTAGGATTCTTTTTGTTGATTACGTACAATCTGCCCTTTCTGCGTACTATCTTGCAGTCGGCACTTCTCTTCTTTATTGATGCTCTTACTTTCATGTAACTAGTATCTATAAGTAATTCTTGCTTTTGTTAAATCGTATGGACTCATTTCCAACTTTACTTTATCACCGGGAAGCAGCTTAATATAGTGCATGCGCATTTTCCCTGAAATGTGCGCCGTTACCACGTGCCCATTTTCCAATTCTACCCTGAACATTGCATTGGACAATGCTTCAATAATAGTCCCGTCTTGTTCTATTGCTGGCTGCTTTGCCATAAATTATGCTACTTTTCTGTTTTTACCGGTTTTCATCAAGCCGTCGTAATGTCTGTTCAACAAATAAGAGTTTACTTGTTGCACAGTGTCAATGGCCACACCCACCATAATTAATAGTGATGTACCTCCATAAAACAATGCCCATCCGGCCTGTACATCCATCAATTTAACCACTACTGCAGGCAATACTGCCAACAAAGCCAAAAAGATAGACCCAGGTAATGTAATCAAGGACATTATTTTGTCCAAATAGTTTCCGGTTTCCTTTCCTGGGCGAATACCCGGAATGAAACCACCACTTCTCTTCAGGTCATCGGCCATCTTGTTCGTTGGAACGGTGATTGCTGTATAGAAGTAAGTAAATATAATGATCAACACTGCAAATAGGATGTTGTAAGCCAATCCGAATATATCGGCGAACTGTACTTCCATCCACTGTCCTGCAGCAGTATCATTAAATGTTCTACCAATTAAACTTGGTGCGAACATAATTGCTTGTGCAAAGATAATGGGCATTACACCAGATGCATTCAATTTTAAAGGAATGTACTGACGTGCTCCCATTACGTTCTTTTCATATCCACCAGAAGCAGTTCTTCTTGCGTACTGTACTGGAATCTGTCTTACGGCCATCGTTAAATAAACACTGGCTAAGATTACCAAGAACCAAACGATAACTTCGATCAACATAAACATGATTCCTCCAGTGTTGTTGGTTGTTCTTGAAACAAATTCCTGAGCAAACGCTTGTGGCATTGTGGCGATAATACCTACCATAATCAACAAAGAGATACCGTTTCCGATTCCCTTGTCGGTAATTTTCTCACCCAACCACATGGCGAACACACATCCTGTTACCAATATAATAACAGCTGGAACGATGAAATCCAAACCTTTGCCTAAAACAAACGCACTGTCCGGTACACCTAGGGCACCAAGACCGTACAAATAGGCAGGGGCTTGAACAATACAGATACCAATTGTTAACCAACGGGTAATCTGGTTGATGGTCTTTCTACCACTTTCTCCTTCTTTTTGTAGTTTTTGAAGATAAGGAATCGCAATTCCCATCAACTGAACCACAATGGAAGCGGAGATGTAGGGCATAATACCCAAAGCGAACACCGAAGCATTCGCAAAAGCACCACCCGTAAAAGCATTCAGAATACCCAAGATACCATTTTCAGTCTGCGAGGATAATTCCGCCAACTGGGCGGTATCAATACCGGGAAGAACAACTTGGGCACCAAAACGGTATACCAATAACAATCCCAATGTTAGGATTATACGTTGTCTCAATTCATCAATCTTCCAGATATTTGATATGGTCTCAATAAATTTCTTCATGCTATATTTCTTATAAACTTATTGCTTCACCTCCGGCCGACTCGATAGCAGCTTTAGCGGAAGCAGTAAATTTATGTACAGATACTTTTAGTGAAGCTTTCAATTCGCCGTCACCCAAGATCTTTACCAAATCGTTTTTGTGGGCCAATCCGTTCTTGATAAGAGTTTCCAAAGTAACTTCGTTTTTAACGGTTCCTTTGTCTACCAACTCTTGCAACTTGCCCAAATTGATTCCTGTGTACTCTTTTCTGTTCATGTTAGTAAAACCGAACTTAGGTACACGTCTTTGCAATGGCATCTGACCACCTTCGAAACCAATCTTCTTGGAATATCCAGATCTAGACTTGGCTCCTTTGTGTCCACGGGTAGAAGTTCCTCCTTTACCGGAACCTTCTCCACGTCCTACACGTTTTCCTTCTTTGTGCACAGCGCCATCCGCTGGTTTAAGATTATTCAAATCCATGTGCCTTTATATTTTAAGCTTCCTCTGTGGAAACCAAGTGTTTTACCTTATTTACCATTCCAAGGATACTAGGAGTTGCTTCATGCTCAACTACCTGTCCGATCTTTTTCAGTCCAAGAGCCTCCAAAGTTCTTTTTTGGTTCTGTGGCTTTTTAATGCCGCTCTTTATTTGTTTAACCTTAATCTTTGACATAATATCCTCTAATTTATCCTTTAAAGACTTTTTCCAAAGAAACTCCTCTTTGTTTTGCTACGGTATCAGCACTTCTCAATTGTAGAAGGGCATCGAAAGTAGCTTTTACCACGTTGTGAGGGTTGGAAGAACCTTGAGACTTGGACAATACATCCTGAACTCCTACGGCTTCCAATACGGCTCTCACTGCTCCACCGGCAATAACCCCGGTACCGTGAGATGCAGGTTTAATATAAACTCTTGCTCCACCGAATTTTCCTTTTTGTTCGTGAGGTAGTGTTCCTTTGTTCAATGGAATACGAACCAAGTTCTTTTTGGCATCCTCGATTGCTTTGGCGATCGCTGTGGCAACTTCTTTGGATTTTCCCAAACCATGTCCAACAACTCCGTTTTCATCACCAACGACAACTATTGCTGAAAAACCAAAGGCTCTACCACCTTTTGTTACCTTGGTAACCCTTTGTACTCCAACCAAACGGTCTTTCAACTCCAGTCCACCTGGCTTAACTGTCTCTACGTTTTTGTAATTCTGGTACATAGCTTATTAAAATTTTAGTCCGGCTTCCCTAGCTCCTTCAGCCAATGATTTTACTCTTCCGTGATATAGGTTTCCTCCCCTATCAAAAGCAACGGCTTCTACACCAAGCTTAAGGGCCTTTTCGGCTATGGCCTTCCCAACGCTGGTAGCGACTTCGGACTTTGTTCCTTTGGCATCGATATCCTTATCTCTGGATGATGCTGCCGCCAAAGTTACACCTTTATTGTCGTCTATCAACTGGGCGTATATTTCTTTATTGCTTCTGAATACAGACAACCTTGGTCTAGCTTCAGTTCCGAAGGATACTTTGCGTATTCTTCTTCGGATGCGTAATTTTCTTTCAGTCTTAGATAATCCCATAGTCTTAATTATTAAGCTGATTTACCTGCTTTTCTTCTTAATTGTTCACCAACAAACTTCACTCCTTTTCCTTTGTAAGGCTCTGGCTTACGGAAAGATCTGATTTTGGCGGCAACTTGACCTACCAATTGCTTGTCGTGTGACGTTAACTTTACGATAGGGTTTTTCCCTTTTTCGGATATCGTCTCGATTTTTACTTCTGGAGCAATATCCAAAACAATATTGTGAGAGAATCCTAGGGCCAAATCCAATTTTTGTCCTTGGTTGCTGGCTCTATAACCAACACCTACAAGTTCCAATTCCTTGGTCCAACCATTGGTTACTCCTTCTACCATATTATTGATAAGAGCTCGATATAACCCGTGCTTTGCTTTGTGGTCTTTGTCATCGGAAGGTCTTTCTAAAACAACACTTCCATCCTCGATTTTTATATCAATCCCTGAAAACTCTTGCGTAAGCTCTCCCAATTTACCTTTTACAGTAACAACGGAATCTTTCACCTCTACAGTGACTCCATCAGGAATTGTAATTGGACTGTTACCTATTCTTGACATTTTTCTTCTCTTTTCTCAATTAATATACGTAGCACAATACTTCACCACCTACGTTCTCTTGTTGGGCCTGCTTGCTTGTCATAACTCCGTGAGAAGTTGACACGATAGCGATACCCAAACCGTTCAATACCCTAGGCAAATCGTTAGAGCTTGAATATTTTCGCAGACCTGGCTTACTAACCCTCTGCAATTTTTTAATAATGGGCTCCTTGGTAAATTTATCGTACTTAAGGGCGATTTTGATGTTCCCTTGTACTTTATCTTCCTCGAATTTATAGCTCAAAATATATCCTTGATCGAACAATATTTTGGTAATCTGTCTCTTTAGATTGGAACCGGGGATATCTACAACCCTATGACCTGCCTTGTTGGCATTTCTCAATCTGGTCAAATAATCTGAAATTGGATCTGTAAGCATTTCTTTTCTTTATCTAAATTACCAACTTGCCTTTTTAACTCCAGGAATCAAACCTTTGTTTGCCATTTCCCTGAACATAACCCTTGATACTCCAAAGGTTCTCATGTAACCACGAGGTCTACCGGTTAGTTTACAACGGTTCCTCATACGTACTGGAGAAGCGTTCTTTGGCAACTTTTGCAAAGCCTCATAATCTCCCGCTTCTTTAAGAGCCTTTCTTTTCTCAGCGTATTTTTCTACCATTTTAGCCCTTTTTCTTTCGCGGGCTTTCATTGATTCCTTGGCCATACTAGTTCTTTTTAAAGGGTACTCCCAGTTCGGTTAACAATGATTTTGCTTCTTTATCAGTTTCAGCGGAAGTTACAAATGTAATATCCATACCGTTGATCCTGTTAATTCTGTCTATATTGATTTCTGGAAAGATGATTTGTTCGGTAACACCTAAATTGTAATTACCTCTACCGTCGAAACCTGTGGCCTTAACTCCGGAGAAATCACGAACCCTAGGAAGGGCACTGGTGATCAATCTATCCAAAAACTCGTACATGCGCTCTCCTCTAAGGGTCACTTTTGCACCAATTGGCATTCCTTTTCTCAATTTGAACGTAGCAACGTCTTTCTTGGAAAGGGTAGCGACCGCTTTCTGACCTGTAATGTTGGTCAATTCATCTACCGCATGATCGATTAGCTTCTTATCTGAAACTGCGGCACCGACTCCACGGCTAACCACAATCTTTTGCAACTTAGGAACCTGCATTACGTTTTTGTAACCAAATTCTTCGGTAAGAGCCTTAATCACGCGCTCCTTGTATTCTTGCTTTAATCTTGGAATGTAACTCATGACTAAATTACTTCATTGGATTTTTTGGAAAACCTTACTTTCTTCCCGTCCCTTACTTCGTATCCAACACGTGTGGCATCACCAGACTTTGGATCAATCAAGGAAAGATTGGAAATATGTATTGGGGCTTCCTTTTTAGTTATGCCTCCTTGAGGGTTGTTCGCACTTGGCTTTTCGTGTTTGGACACCTCGTTGATGCCTTCCACGATAGCTTTGTTCTTTTCACGGTCTACTTGAAGTACTTTACCTTCGCTGCCTTTGTGGTCTCCCGCAATGACTTTTACCGTATCCCCTGTTTTTATTTTCAACTTCATCTTTCTGATATTTCTGTTATAGCACTTCAGGCGCCAATGAAACAATCTTCATGAATTGTCTGTCCCTCAATTCTCTTGCAACAGGACCAAATACACGAGTTCCTCTCATCTCCCCGGTTGGGTTCAACAATACACATGCGTTATCATCGAAACGGATGTAAGAACCGTCAGGCCTTCTTACTTCTTTCTTTGTTCTAACAACAACTGCTGTAGAAACAGAACCTTTCTTTACAGTACCGTTCGGAGTAGCTTCTTTTACGGTAACAACGATTTTGTCACCCAAAGATGCATATCTTCTCTTTGTTCCTCCTAGTACGCGGATGGTCAAAACTTCTTTTGCACCGGTATTGTCCGCAACTCTTAATCTTGATTCTTGCTGTACCATAATTATTTAGCTCTTTCTAGGATTTCTACCAACCTCCAGCATTTAGTTTTGCTCAATGGTCGTGTTTCCATTATTTTGACGGTATCACCTTCGTTGCAATCGTTCTTCTCGTCGTGGGCAACATACTTCTTGGTCTTAAGAACGAACTTCCCGTACATTGGGTGCTTCACTCTTTTTACCTCAGAAACCACTATCGATTTCTCCATTTTGTTGCTGGTAACAACGCCTATTCTTTCTTTTCTTAAATTTCTGTTTTCCATAAGGCAGAACCGATTATTGTAATTCCCTTTTAGTTAATTCAGTTGCAAGTCTTGCTACCGTCCTTCTAGTCTTTCTGATCTGTAAAGGATTTTCCAAAGGAGTAACGGCATGTGCCATTTTAAGATCTGCATGTTGTTTTTTGAACTCTGCCAATCTCTCCTTTAGCTCTTCAATTGAAAGTTCTTTTATTTCTGATTGTCTCATCTTTCTTCTCAATTAAAAATTAGGCGGAATAATCCCTTGCTACAACAAACTTGGTCTTTACCGGAAGCTTTTGTGCTGCAAGCCTTAAGGCTTCTTTAGCAACATCCATTGGCACACCGGCAATCTCGAACATGATTCTACCAGGCTTAACAACGGCTACCCAGTATTCTGGAGCACCCTTACCTTTACCCATACGTACCTCAAGAGGCTTTTTGGTGATAGGCTTGTCCGGGAATATTTTAATCCACAATTGACCTTGTCTCTTCATGTATCTTGTCGCAGCGATACGTGCAGCCTCTATTTGACGGGAAGTAATGAAGTGCGAATCCATGGACTTGATACCGAACATTCCATTGGAAAGTTGGTGCCCTCTCTGGGATATCCCCTTCATACGCCCTTTCTGGGCCTTACGAAATTTTGTTCTTTTTGGCTGTAACATCTTACCTTACTTTATCTAATTACTTTCTACGACGGGATTTCTTATTATCCTTGCCGCCTTTTCCTTGACTCTTGCTCAATCCTACCAATGGGGAAAGTTCTCTTTTACCATAAACCTCTCCTTTCATGATCCATACCTTTACTCCCAATCTACCATAAGTAGTGTGAGCTTCGTGCAAGGCATAGTCCACATCTGCACGGAAAGTAGACAATGGAATCCTTCCTTCTTTGTAAGATTCGGAACGTGCCATTTCAGCACCGTTCAAACGTCCGGAAATCTGAATCTTGATACCTTCGGCATTCATACGCATTGCAGCTGCAATGGCCATTTTAATAGCTCTTCTGTATGAAATCCTGCTTTCGATCTGTCTTGCAACACTTGCAGCAACCAAGTTGGCATCTAGTTCAGGTCTCTTAATTTCATGAATATTGATCTGAACCTCTTTGTTGGTAATCTTCTTAAGCTCTTCCTTAAGTTTATCTACCTCTTGTCCACCCTTACCGATAATGATACCAGGTCTAGACGTGGTAATGGTAATGGTGATCAATTTCAAGGTTCTCTCTATAATAACCCTTGATACACTGGCCTTGGCCAAACGTGCATGAAGGTATTTTCTGATCTTATCGTCTTCAGCCAGTTTATCGCCGTAATCATTTCCTCCGTACCAGTTGGATTCCCATCCTCTGATAATTCCTAAGCGATTTCCTATTGGATTGGTCTTCTGTCCCATATTCTATTTTCTAGCTTTGAACGTTGTTATTGGCTTCCAAAATCATAGTAACATGATTCGAACGCTTTCTGATTCTATGTGCCCTACCTTGTGGAGCTGGTCTCAATCTTTTCAACATAGATCCTCCGTCAACACGGATTTCCTTGATGTAAAGATCAGCTGCCTCAATGTCAGCGCCCTCATTCTTAGCTTCCCAGTTAGCGATAGCGGAAAGCAAAAGTTTCTCCAACTTCCTAGACGCTTCTTTTTGGTTAAACCTAAGGGTTGCCAATGCCATCTCAATTTGCTTACCTCTTACCAAGTCAGCGACCAAACGCATTTTTCTTGGTGAAGTTGGGCAATTGTTAAGCTTTGCAATAGCAAGTTGCTTTTTCTCTTCTTTTAACCTTTCGGCCATTTCTCTTTTACGAACTCCCATAGCTTACTTACTTTTTACCTTTGTTTTTAGCTCCTGCATGACCCCTAAAAGATCTTGTAGGTGAAAATTCCCCAAGTTTGTGACCTACCATGTTCTCAGTTACAAAAACGGGAACAAATTGTCTACCGTTGTGCACCGCGATGGTTTGCCCTACAAAGTCTGGCGTTATCATAGAGGCTCTAGACCACGTTTTGATAACTGTTTTCTTACCTGATTCTATATTGGCCTGGACTTTCTTTTCCAGACTAAAATGAACGTATGGTCCTTTTTTTAACGAACGTGCCATTTACTTTTCTTTTATTTCTTTCTACGTTCTATGATATATCTATTGGTGTCCTTGGTCTTGGAACGAGTTCTAAATCCTTTAGCAGGAATACCGTTCTTAGATCTTGGATGACCTCCCGAAGCTCTACCTTCACCACCTCCCATTGGGTGATCTACAGGGTTCATAGCTACTGGTCTAGTTCTTGGTCTTCTACCCAACCATCTGCTTCTACCCGCTTTACCGGAAACAAGCAATTGGTGGTCAGAGTTGGAAACCGCACCGATGGTGGCCAAACATGTAGCCAACACCATTCTAGTTTCACCTGAAGGCAACTTTAATGTCACAAACTTACCGTCCTTTGCCATCAATTGGGCAAAAGTACCGGCACTACGTGCCATAATCGCGCCTTGACCTGGTCTCAACTCAATGCAAGAAACAATAGTACCCAATGGCACCTCGCTCAACGGAAGTGCATTACCAATTTCCGGTGCAGAACCAGTACCAGACTGAATAGTCTGACCAACCTGCAATCCATTTTGGGCAACTACATATCTTTTTTCACCGTCTTTGTACTCTACCAAAGCGATAAATGCAGTTCTATTGGGATCATACTGGATGGAAACTACAGTAGCCTCAACACCTTGTTTATCCCTTTTGAAATCGATAATACGATATCTTCTCTTATGACCACCACCTCTGTGACGCATGGTCATTTTTCCTTGACTGTTCCTACCACCTGACTTTTTTAACGGAGCAAGCAAGCTTTTCTCCGGCTTATCAGTAGTAATCGCGTCAAATCCGTTCACTACTCTAAAACGCTGCCCAGGGGTTATCGGTTTTAATTTTCTAACTGACATTTCTCGTCTTTATAGATTACTGTAAAAATCAATAATATCACCTTCAGCTACATCAACAATTGCTTTTTTCATTGCATTTGTTTTACCGTGCTGAATTCCGGTTTTTGTATAACGACTCTTACGCGTTGGACCATAGTTCATGGTTCTCACCTTTTCAACAGAAACTCCATAAGTAGCCTCTACCGCCTCTTTGATTTCCAACTTGTTAGCAGCTGGATTAACAAAGAAACCATAACGATTGAAAAGCTCGCTGTCCGCGGTCATTTTTTCCGTAATAATCGGTCTTATCAACACACTCATGATTCTGTTATTTCTTTAGGTTCGATTCAATTCCTTCCAAAGCGCTTTCGGTCAATACCAAACTTGTTGCATTAACAATTTTGTAAGTATTTAATTCTGAGCTAGTTACAACTTCGGAGCGTTCCAAATTACGCGACGACAAATATACGTTATTATTTGTATCGCCCAACACAATAAGGGACTTTTTATTTTCTATTCCCAAGGAAGACAAGAAATTAACGAAGTCTTTGGTCTTTGGAGCTTCAAAATTGATATCCTCCACAACCACCAAGGATTGCTCTTTAGACTTCAAGCTCAAGGCAGATTTTCTAGCCAATCGCTTCATGTTCTTGTTCAACTTTTGGGTATAGTCCTTTGGTCTTGGACCAAAGATTCTACCACCACCTCTAAACACAGGAGATTTAATACTACCTGCCCTAGCGGTACCGGTACCTTTTTGTTTTTTGATCTTTCTGGTACTACCAGCGATCTCTGCTCTTTCTTTGGCCTTGTGTGTACCTTGCCTTTGATGGGCCAAGTATTGCTTAACATCCAAATAAATAGCATGCTCATTCGGCTCAATCGCAAAAACATCGTCAGAAAGCTCTACTTTCCTTCCTGTTTCTTTTCCTTTGATATCTAAAACTGCTACCTTCATTATTGCCACCTTTGAATAGTTACATATGCATTTTTATGGCCTGGCACACATCCTTTAACAACCAAAAGATTTTTCTCAGGAACCACTTTTAATACTCTTAAGTTCTGTACAGTAACTCTGTCACCACCCATTCTTCCGGCCATACGAAGACCTTTAACAACTTTGGATGGATAAGATGCAGCACCGATGGAACCAGGAGCTCTCAATCTGTTGTGCTGACCGTGGGTGGCTTGGCCTACCCCACCGAATCCATGACGTTTTACAACACCTTGGAATCCTTTACCTTTTGACGTACCAACTACATCAACGAACTCTCCTTCTTGAAAAAGGTCGACACCTACTGTATCTCCCAATTTGTATTCTCCTTCAAACCCATGGAATTCAACGACTTTCTTTTTAGGAGAAGTACCTGCTTTTTTGTAGTGACCTGTTTCGGCCTTGTTAGCACGTTTTTCTGCCTTGTCATCGAAACCTAGTTGAAGGGCTTTGTACCCGTCTACCTCTTCGGTTCTGACTTGGGTAACCACGCATGGTCCAGCTTCCAAAACGGTACATGGAACGTTCTTTCCATTCTCGTCGAAAATGCTGGTCATACCGATTTTCTTACCTATTAACCCAGACATAATTATTAATTATTAATTGTTTACTTTTTTACTTGCGCCAAATAATTGGCAAAAAAATTGGGTCAAGAAAATATTCTGTTCTGACCCAGATTCTTTTCTTTCTCCGTTTTTCCCGAACCGTCGTCCGGGACATGTGATTTCTGCTTAAAGGCAGAAAGTTTATCAGACTTTGATCTCAACCTCCACACCACTTGGAAGCTCAAGCTTCATAAGGGCGTCGATGGTTTTCGATGAAGAGCTGTAAATATCCAACAATCTCTTGTAAGAGCTTAATTGAAACTGCTCTCTAGATTTTTTGTTCACGTGAGGCGAACGCAAAACCGTAAAGATTTTTTTACGTGTTGGCAACGGAATTGGTCCAGTTACCACAGCTCCTGTCGTTTTTACTGTTTTCACGATCTTTTCAGCAGATTTGTCCACCAAATTGTGATCGTAAGATTTCAATTTTATTCTAATTTTTTGACTCATCTTGCTGAAAAATTAAGCGGTTACTCCTTTAGCTGCTTTGATTACTTCCTCTGCAATGTTGGAAGGTGTCTCTGCATAGTGTGAAAATTCCATTGTGGAAGTAGCTCTACCTGAAGACAAAGTCCTCAAGGAAGTTACATAACCAAACATTTCTGAAAGCGGCACCTCTGCTTTAACCACCTTGGCACCAGCTCTGTCGGACATGTTGTTCACCTGACCTCTTCTACGGTTCAAGTCACCAACAATATCACCCATGTTTTCTTCTGGGGTCAAAACCTCCAACTTCATGATTGGCTCCATAATAATGGCCCTAGCTTTCTTAGCAGCAACTTTGTAACCCAATTTTGCAGCCAATTCGAAAGAAAGTTGGTCAGAATCCACAGGGTGGAAAGAACCATCTTTAAGGGTAACTTTCATGGAATCCATTTCGAAACCGGCCAAAGGACCATTTTTCATAGCCTCTCTGAATCCTTTTTCAACAGATGGAACAAATTCTTTAGGAATGTTACCACCTTTAATCTCGTTTACAAACTCAAGTCCGGATTTACCTTCCTCTGCAGGCTCCATAGTAAATACGATATCCGCAAATTTACCACGACCACCAGTTTGTTTTTTATAGGTTTCCCTATGATCAGCTGTTCCAGTAATAGCCTCTTTGTACTCTACCTGTGGCTGACCTTGGGTAACATCTACCTTAAACTCACGCTTAAGACGGTCACAGATAATATCCAAGTGAAGCTCACCCATACCAGAAATAATGGTTTGACCGGATGCTTCATCTGTTTTTACCTGGAAGGTTGGATCTTCTTCGGCCAATTTCGCCAAAGCCATACCCAATTTATCCACATCAGCTTTAGTTTTTGGCTCAACTGCGATACCGATTACAGGCTCAGGGAATTGCATACTTTCCAAAACAATAGGATGTTTTTCATCGGAAAGTGTATCTCCTGTTTTTATATCCTTAAATCCTACAGCTGCACCAATATCACCAGCCTCAATATATTCAATTGCATTTTGCTTGTTGGAGTGCATTTGGTAGATACGTGAAATACGCTCTTTGTTACCTGAACGATTGTTCAAAACGTACGAACCTGCATCCAAACGACCAGAATATGCTCTAAAGAATGCCAAACGACCTACGAAAGGATCAGTTGCAATCTTAAATGCAAGTGCTGCAAAAGGCTCTTTTGGGTCTGGCTTTCTTTTTTCTTCTTTCTCAGTATCAGGGTTGATACCAATAATATCATCTTTATCCAAAGGTGATGGCAAGTAACGACAAACTGCATCCAATAGGAATTGAACTCCTTTGTTCTTAAAGGAAGAACCACAAATCATTGGAATAATAGCCCTGTCCATTACCGCTGCACGCAAAGCTGCATGTACTTCTTCTTCAGTGATGGAATCTTCATCTTCGAAGAATTTCTCCATCAACTCTTCATCATATTCAGCAACAGCTTCAATCAAGGCAGCTCTATACTCCCTAACCTCATCCTGCATTTCAGCTGGTATATCTACAACATCAAAAGTAGAACCGAAGTTATCTTCGTGCCAAACAACAGCTCTGTTCTTGGCTAAGTCAACAATACCTTTAAAGTCAGCTTCGTCACCAATTGGCAATACGATTGGCACTGCATTGGAACCCAACATCTCACGTACCTGCTTACAAACTGCCAAGAAGTTTGAACCTTGACGATCCATTTTGTTGACAAAACCAATACGTGGTACTTTATAGTTATCGGCCAATCTCCAGTTAGTTTCGGATTGTGGCTCAACACCATCAACAGCACTGAACAAGAATACCAATCCATCCAATACACGTAGTGAACGGTTTACTTCAACCGTAAAGTCAACGTGTCCGGGGGTGTCGATAATATTAAAGTGATAATCTTTTGTATCGGGCAAAGGCTGCGCATTTTCCATTGGAAACTTCCAAGTACAAGTTGTAGCAGCAGAAGTAATGGTAATACCACGCTCTTGCTCTTGCTCCATCCAGTCCATGGTAGCTGCACCATCGTGCACCTCTCCAATTTTATGACTCACACCTGTATAGAAAAGAATACGCTCTGTAGTAGTTGTCTTTCCAGCATCAATGTGAGCTGCAATCCCTATATTCCTTGTATATTTTAAATCTCTTCCCATTGTATTGTTTAGAATCTAAAGTGTGAGAACGCTTTATTGGCCTCAGCCATTTTGTGTGTATCTACTCTTTTCTTCACTGCCGCTCCTTCTTCTTTGGCTGCTGCTAAAATCTCAGCCGCCAATTTTTGGGCCATTGATTTCTCATTACGCTTTCTAGAAAAGCTGATCAACCATTTCATGGCAGTGGATATTTTTCTATCTGGACGAATTTGCATAGGAATCTGGAATGTTGCACCACCCACTCTTCTACTACGAACCTCTACGTGTGGCATAACATTGGAAAGAGCATCTTTCCACAATTCCAATCCTGTTTTTTCTTCGTCAGTGTTTTTTTCATCAACGATCGCAATCGCATCGTAAAAAATCTTGAATGCAATTGACTTTTTACCGTCCCACATCATCATGTTCACAAAACGTGTAACAAGCTGATCATTAAATTTTGGATCCGGTAATAAAGGTCTCTTTTTTGCCTGCTTTTTTCTCATCGCTTCTTCTTAAAAATGATTAATTTTTAGGACGCTTTGCACCATACTTAGATCGTCGTTGCGTTCTTCCCGCAACACCTGCGGTATCCAAAGCACCGCGAACGATATGATATCGCACACCAGGCAAATCCTTTACTCTTCCGCCCCTTACCAATACTATCGAGTGCTCTTGGAGGTTGTGACCTTCACCAGGGATGTATGCGTTCACTTCTTTACCATTGGTCAACCTTACCCTTGCAACTTTACGCATTGCAGAGTTTGGTTTTTTAGGTGTAGTCGTATAAACACGCGTACAAACCCCTCTTCTTTGAGGACACGAATCCAAAGCAGCCGATTTACTCTTCTTGGTAATCGTGGCCCTTCCTTTTCGTACTAATTGTGAAATTGTTGGCATTAAATTCCTTTTAAAAACTAAATAACCCTCATTTTGAGGGCTGCAAATGTAGTGATATTTCCCAATAATTCAAATCCTAAGCAATTAAATTTGAGAACAGAAGAAAAAAAGTTGACCCACCCTTAAAAAACCCCATGTTTTAACTCAAAAATCGCCATGGAAAATTTACCTCTAAAACAGCAGTTCAAATTTCAATCCCAACTTGATATATATATTAAGGTATAATTCGACTTCCGCAACCCATTACTTTCTTAACATTCTTGTAACACTTCTGCTTTAAGACAAAATACACAGCATTTTCTTACAAAAAATTACTTTCATCGGAACAACACCCCACTTCATAGGGGGTATTGGCCATTTTTTATATTAAGAGCAATTCTTGCCCCTTGAAATTATATAGTTATCAATGATTATTAATGTTTTTGCGGTTATTTCATTTTAATGCAAACTCCTAAAGTTTTTATGAATTTATTTTGGATTATTAACATGAAATTATGATTTTAGCGACTAGCTAATTCAAATAATTTAACAATGAGAACAAAACTTAATGGATTGTTAACGCTATTATTGGCGTTTGTTGTGCATATATCCTATGCGCAAGACAAGACGATTACAGGTACAGTTACGGATGCCGACGGCCTCCCACTGCCTGGGGTCAACATTGTCGTTGAAGGGACCACTACCGGTACCCAAACAGATTTTGATGGAAATTATGCCATCAGCGCGAGTGAGGGGCAAACACTGCTTTTCACTTACATAGGGCAAAGACCCTCTACCAAAGTGGTAGGAGCTGGCAGCGTAATCAATGTTCAGATGGTGGAAGACACCCAAGCCCTTGAAGAGGTAGTTGTTACCGCACAAGGTATCAAGCGTGAAAAGAAAGCCTTGGGTTATGCGGTTTCTTCTGTTGGCGAAGAGGACATAGAGCAACGTGCCGATGGTGATGTTGCCAGGGTACTTTCTGGTAAAGCATCCGGTGTTAACATTACTGCTGCAGGTGGTATGGCCGGTTCTGGTACCAACGTAGTAATTAGGGGTCTTAGTTCCTTTAGTGGAAGTAACCAGGCACTATTCGTAGTGGATGGTGTTCCTTTTAGTAGCGACACTAACGCCGCTGGTAACTTCCTTGATGGTAACACAGGTTCTTCACGTTTCTTGGATTTAGATCCAAATAACATTGCAAGTGTAGAAGTACTTAAAGGTTTGGCAGCTGCCACTCTTTATGGTACACAAGGTAAAAACGGTGTAATCTTGATCACAACCAAAGCCGGTTCCGGTGGTGGAGGTGCCAAAAAAACCGAGATTACAGTTAACCAATCATACTTTGTAAACAAAATGGCTTCTTTGCCAGATTACCAAGATGAGTATGGTGGTGGTTTCGACCAGTCTTTCGGATGGTTCTACTCTAACTGGGGACCTAGATTCTCAAGAGAAGGTGTAGCCGGATGGGGTAACCAGCCAGCCATTGATGATAATGGTACATTGGCTCACCCATATTCTACCACAGCGGTTACTGCTACAAGAGAGGCTTTCCCAGAACTTCAAAACGCACGTTACGAATGGAGACCATATGACAGTGCTGAAAATTTCTTTAGCCCAGGTGGTGTAAGCAATACTTCCATTAACATTAATGGTGGTAGCGAAGATGGAACTTCTTCTTTTAACGTTAACCTTGGTTACTTGGACGATGAAAGCTTTGTGCCTGGAAACGACTTGCAGAGATTCAACATTTCTGTTGGTGGTAGAGCTCAACTTTCCAACAAGTTTACTGTAAGCGCTACAATGAACTACTCTAGAACCGATTATACTTCTCCTCCAGTAGCAGCGAGTAGAGGTAACGGTAGCTTGGGTCTTTCTTTGTTCGGTCACGTATTCTTTACTCCAAGGAACGTGGATTTGATGGGTCTTCCTTACGAAAACCCAATCGACAACTCCAGTGTTTACTATAGAAATGGTAACGATATCATCAACCCACGTTGGACGTTAAACAACGTTTCCAACAACCAGTTGACAAACAGGGTGTTCTGGAATGCATCTATCAGCTATGCATTATCTGATAACCTTGACCTTACCTATAGAGGTGGTATGGACTTCTATACTGAAAGAAACACTCAATACTCTAACAAGGGTGGTGTTGGTTTCGACAATGCAATCTTTGGTTTCTTGAGAACTTATGATAACAACAACACTATTTGGGATCACTATGTAGCATTGAATGGTAACTACGATCTTTCTGAAAAATTAGGAATGACGTTTACTGCAGGTGCAACTACAAGATCTACTGTATTTGATCGTCAAGGTGTAAGCAGTACTGGACAGTTGGTATACGGCATCGCTCGTCACTACAACTACTCCAACCAATCACCAATCCAATTTTCTCAAAGAAGAAACATTGCAGGTGTTTTAGGACAGGTAACTTTGGACTATGACAACATGTTGTTCTTGACAGGTTCTACCAGAACTGACTGGGTATCTAACTTGATCACAGAAAACAACAGTAGAACTTATCCTAGTGGTAGCCTTTCGTTCTTGCCAACAGCTGCATTCCCAGAATTGCAGTCTCAAGGTGGTCTTAACTTCTTGAAGTTGAGAGCTGGTGTTGGTACTTCTGCAACATTCCCAACTGGTTATCCTACTTTAGGATATGTTGAGCAAAACACTCAAGTATTTGGTGAAGGTGGTGAAGTTACTACTAACCAAGTTGCAGGATTTAGAGCAAACCCTGACTTGAAGCCTGAGCTTTTGACTGAGTACGAACTTGGTTTTGAATCTAGATTGTTCAACAGCAGAGTTTCTTTGGATTTCACATACTTTAACCGTGTTACTACAGACTTGATTGTTGAGGAGCCTCTTTCTCCATCAACTGGATTTACGTTCACTCAAAGTAATATTGGTAAGATCGAAGGTGACGGTATCGAAATCGATGCATCTGTTGACTGGTTCAGAAGTGATAGCCCAGGAGGTTTCAACTGGAACACTAGAGCTAACTTCTCTACTTACAACCCAGTAGTTACTGAGCAAGAACAAGATATCATTATTTACGCTGGTAGCTCTACTCTTTGGGTAGGTGGTAACGCCGCTATCGAAGGTAAGCCACTCGGATCTATCGTAGGTACCGCCATCGGTAGAGATGAGCAAGGTAATTACTTGGTAAACAACGCTGGTGATTACGTAGTTGTAGAACAAGATTTGGATGGTAACATCCCAGTTATCGGTGATCCAAACCCAGATTATGTAATGAACATTATTAACTCTATGTCTTACAAAAACTGGAACTTTGGTTTCCAAATTAGCCACACTAAAGGTGGTGACATGATGTCCAACACTATTGCAACATTGCTTGGTCGTGGATTGATCGTTGAAACTTTGAACAGGGAGAACACATACATCCTACCTGGTGTATTGGAAAGTACTGGAGAGCCTAACATGAGACAAACAAACAACTCGTCTTATTACTTCGACAATATCTTGTTTGGTCCTGTTGAAACAAAAATCTACGATGCTTCTGTAATCAGATTGCAAGAGATTTCTTTGGGTTACTCTTTCCCAAAAAAGTTCTTGGACAAAACACCTTTTGGATCTTTGAGCATTACTGCACAAGGTTTCAACTTGTGGTATGATGCTTACAACACCCCTGATGGTGCCAACTTTGATCCTAACGTTCAAGGTGCCGGTGTTGGTAATGCGCAAGGATTCGATTTCATCAACGGACCTAGTGCTAAGAAATATGGTCTAAGCGTTAAAGCATCGTTCTAAATAAAAAATAGCTAAAACATTATGAAAAAAATAAGTAAATATATAATTGTTGCGCTCCTTACAACGGTTGGAATTTTCCAGTCTTGCGAGACAACGGATTTGGACATAAGAGTTAGTCCAAACGAACTAGATCCCACCTCTGGTGATCCTAATCTACAGTTGAATGCTATTCAATTGGCATATGTAACCAGTATTAACAACCTAAGTGATATTGGTGGGGAATTGACCCGTATCCAGTACATGAACGGACGTATCTATTTCAACAACTACGGTGGTGGTACTCTAAGTGGTACTTGGGAAAGAACCTATAGTAGTGGTGGCTCATTTGATGATCAGGACCTAGGTATCTGGACAAACGTAGATGGGTTGATTGCATTGGATGCAGCAAGTGAAGTTGATTATTCCTTCCACGTAGCTGTTGGCCAAACGCTTAAAGCTCACATGTTGATGCTTCTTGTAGATTATATCGGAGAAGCTGTTTATACTGAAGCAGGAGATCCTGTTGAGTTTCCAGCACCAATGATGGACGATGGGGCAGCCGTATACGCTGCAGCACTTTCTTTGTTGGATGAGGCCGGAGCTATGTTCGCAGCCAACCCACCTGCACAAGGTGCCACAGACTTCTTCTACGATGGAGATACCGACAAGTGGAGTAAATTGGTGAACACGCTTAAACTTAAGGCACATATCACTACGGGAAATACAGCTGCTTTTGATGCAGTTATCGCTGGTGGAGATTATATTTCTTCCACTGATGATGATTTCCAATTCCAGTATGGTAGCAGAGCTTTGCAACCAGATACTCGTCACCCAGACTATGCTGATGATTACACTCCTAGTGGAGCCGACAACTACAGATCTAACTGGTTGATGGAATACATGTTGAACACAGACGACCCAAGAATTCGTTACTACTTCTACCGTCAATCTGCCGGAACACCTGGTGCAGTTGATGTAGACGGAAACGATGTTGACCCGAACGAAGAGACATTGGCTTGTTCCTTGGCCGTACCACCGGTACATTACCAAGAAAGCGAGTGGGCTTATTGTTCAGTTGACAACGGATACTGGGGTAGATCTCACGGAAACAACGAAGGTGGACCACCAGACGGTTTTACTAAAACTGCAACTGGAGTTTATCCTGCTGGAGGTAAATTTGATGACAATGATTTCGCTGACGAAGACGCTGATAGCACTGTAGGCCTTGGAAAAGGTGGTGGTGGTGCAGGTATCGAGCCAATCATTCTTGCTTCTTATGTTGATTTTTGGCAAGCTGACAACGCTATGGCCAAAGGAGCTGCAGACGCAACTATCGAAGCTTTCTTTAGAGCTGGTCTAGAAAAGTCTATTGCAAAAGTTCAAACCTTTGGCGTTCTTGACCCACTTGGAGACCTTTCTTTTGCTCCTGATGCTACTGAAGTAGAAACTTGGATCGATGGTATTATCGCAGATTTCTCTGCCGCTACTGGTGATGAGAAGATGAATATTTTTGCTGACCAATACTTTGTAACTATGTACGGTGGTTCTGTAGAAGCTTATAACTACTACAGAAAAACAGGATACCCTACGAATTTGGCTCCTAACTGGGAACCAAATCCAGGGCCATTCCCAAGAACTTTGTTGTACCCTCAATCTGAGGTGATCACTAATCCTAATTTGACTCAAAAAGTGGATTTGACACAGCAAGTTTTCTGGGATACCAATCCAGCATCACCTGCATTCCCAGCGGCTAATTAATATTTAAAAAAATTGAAAATCATGAAAATAATACATAAATCACTTTTGGCGACGGCATTAGCGCTAGCTGGACTCACATTTAATTCATGTGAAGACGGAGACAAGGTCGTTGACGATATTTTCGACAATACCACCAGCGGTATTGTGCTAAGAACAGTGAACGTGGAATCAGACGAATTGCCAATTGGGCAATCTGATTCTTACTTCGGTGTAGAATTAGAAATGCAAGACGAAGAAGATGGAGCTTTGGTAGAAAGCTTGGAAGTATACGTTTCTTTCAACGACAATACTGTTGAAGAAGGTGAAACCGATCTATCTGCTGCAGAAGTTATGGTTACTTCCATTCCAAGTTCTGAGTTTACTATTGGAGAATATGGATTCCCTAGATATTCTTACTCCATTACTCTTCCAGAAATGGCAACAGCTTTGGGTATCGACGAATCAACCGATGTTGATGGTGGAGATACTTTCTATGTTCGTTTCGAAGCTGTATTGGTAGATGGTAGAAGATTCTCTAACGGTGACAACACCGATACATCTACAGGATCTTTCTTCGCATCACCATTCCTTTACATCTCTACTGTAGTTTGCCCAGAGGTTCCTCCAGTTGCTGGAGATTGGACTATCGAAATGCAAGACTCTTGGGGAGATGGATGGAACGGAGCTACAATCGTAGTGGACATCGATGGAACTGAAACTGTATATACTTTGGAAGATGGTGCATCCCAAACTACTACAGTAACTATTCCTGATGGAACTGAAAGTTTATCCTTTAGCTTTACTTCCGGTGATTGGGATTCGGAAATTTCTTTCCAAATCTACTCCAGCGCTGGAAACTTGAAAGCTGATATTGCTCCAGCTCCAGCAGTTGGTGAAGTTGTACTTAACTATTGTGTTGATTAATTAACACACAATAAGAAATCAATATTAAAGCCGCTCCACTTGGAGCGGCTTTTTTTATAGAGCATATTCAATAGACTAATTGTCAACCATTAACAAAACCCATAAAAAATCAAACCCTTATTAAAATGATAATAACAGACCTCCCTAAATAAATATATAATAAGCTATACCGTAAAAACTGCCATCAATCACAAAGTCCATGTTTTTTTTACTATTATTAAGAAAAAGCCCTTTCTTTTTTCTTACCTTTTACCCTAATTATCAATTAAATCCATTAACACTCAGTCACATGAAAAAATTTATTGTACCCTTTATACTAATTCTAACAGCACATTCTTTGTCTGCACAATATGCAGGTCAAGTTGCCGTAGGCAATGCTTCAGGATCAGGCGTATCCAACGCCATGGTTTCCAGTGTAATTGGAGACATGAACGATCAATATGAAAGATTGTCCAAACAGACGGGCATTGATGATTTTGCCGGTTCACCTTATACCAATGACAAATTCGTTCAGGCTCCAGTATATTACGGAGATGAGAACATGGGATCATATTACTACAGGTATAACGCCTACAACGAAGAAATCGAAATTAAAAAAACCAACCTTGAGGAAGAAAAAATAACTGCTTTGACCAAGGATAAGTCCATCAAAGTAATGGTCGGAGGTAGACCGTTGAGCTTTGCCACTTTTATCGACAAAAAAGGAAATACGCTAAACGGCTATTTAACCACTGTTTTGGATAGTGAAAAGTACGACCTTTATAAAAGAGTCAACGTGAAATTCACCGAGGGTCAAAAAGCACAAAATTCTTTTGTAAAAGCGGTGCCCAATAGATTCAGTCATTTTGTTGAGTACTATTACCAAGAAAAAGGTGTAAATAGAATAGATGAAGTACCTTTAAAAACCAACCAAGTGGCCAAATTGTTCAACGAACCCCTTAAATCTGAAGTTAAGGATTACATCAAAGACAATAATTTGGATGTTAAGGATGAAGCTGACCTTATCAAAGTTTTCGAATATCTCAATAGTAAATAAAAGGGGTATTAAAACATAAAATATAATTTAAAAGGGCATTTGAGTAAATGCCCTTTTTTTATGCCCAAAAATAAATTAGACCTATTTCCCTGTTTGATGAACTTCTTTGTTGATATTTGCAGTTTAAAGGAAGTTAGGATACCATGAACAGTCAAATCTATGGAATAAGGGCAGTATTGGAGGCTATAAATGCCGAACAACCCATTAACAAGATTTTTATTCAAAAAGGTCTCAAAGGAGACCTATACAAGGAATTGGAATCCTCTGTACGCAAGGGAGGCATAAGCCTGTCTTACGTGCCCATAGAAAAACTGAACCGTCTTACCAGGAATAGCAACCATCAAGGAGTAGTTGCCCAAATTTCACCAGTTCAATTTCACCAGTTCGAAGCATTGGTAGAACAAGTATTATCCAAAGAAACCTTACCCCTTTTCCTTATGCTGGATGGTGTTTCCGATGTAAGGAACTTCGGCGCCATTATTAGAACTGCTGAATGCTGCGGGGTCCATGGCATAATTGTTCCAAAAAACGGGGCAGCACCGATTACCGATGATACGGTAAAAACTTCCGCTGGCGCAGCTTTTAATGTACCTATAGCCAAAGTGGACCATTTAAAGGATGCCATTTTTTACCTTCAATCTTCCGGTATTGTGGTTACCGGTGCCACGGAAAAAGCAGAAGATGAGATATATGGTGTGGACTTTAACCAACCAACGGCCATAATAATGGGCTCCGAGGAAAAAGGTATTTCCCCCTCCACCCTGAATATCATAGACCACCAAGCGAAATTACCCTTAATGGGAAAAATTGGGTCGTTAAATGTTTCTGTGGCCTGCGGTGTATTTCTGTACGAAGTGGTGCGACAACGAAAAGGATAGGGATCAATCCTTTTCTGATTTTTTATAATGGTATCTGATTTCAATGTTCTGACCATCTTCCCCAACATTGCTCTCGATAAAATTACCTTGTTCATCAAAATGTTGTAAAAAGGGATCCTCTTCCTCCCTATAATCATCCCGTTCCCAATCGTATTTACGAACCTCTGGCACTTTTACTTTAGTAATCAAAGCCAATACCAAACCAGTTGCAAAACCAGACAGATGGCCTTCCCATGAAATTCCATCCTTAACCGGAAAAATATACCAGATCATACTTCCATAAATAAAGACCACAATAAGCGAAAGAGCTACCAATCGGTAATTTTTGGCTAAAATTCCTTTAAAAAATATGAAGCTGGCCAGTAGATAAATAACACCACTGGCACCAATATGATAAGATGGCCTTGCTATTATCCAGGTCAGTAAACCGGAAACAAGTGTGCCAAAAATCAGCACTCGTAGAGCAGCACTTCGATAAAAGTAGAATAGAAATGCCATTAAAACAGCTAAGGGAATTGTGTTATTGTACAAGTGAGCGACCGACCCGTGGATAAACGGACTGAACAACACTCCCTTTAACCCTGATAGCTTTCGTGGATAAATGCCGTAGTCATTTAGGTTGACACCGAATTTTACTTCGACCCAAAAAACAATCCATATGGTCAAAATCGCCATTAAAGGCGCTATTACAACAGTATTGGAAAGTTTAAATGAATTAGAATACATATGCTCACAAAATCAAACATCTCGCCATAAGCCTGAATATAAACAAATTGTCAGGTTAAGACGTAAAACCTTTCTAATACAAGAACAATAGACCATCAAATTTATTTTATTTTTGACCTATGAACGAACCCTTGGCAGAACGGATACGTCCAAAAACACTGGATGACTACATCAGTCAGCAACACTTGGTGGGTAAGCAAGGTGCTTTGACCAACCAAATTAAAAGCGGTATTATCCCTTCGCTTATTCTCTGGGGACCTCCTGGTACCGGAAAAACTACCTTGGCCAATATAATTGCCACGGAGAGCCAACGTCCCTTTTACACCTTGAGTGCCATTAGTAGTGGTGTTAAGGATGTTCGGGAAGTAATAGACAAGGCTAAGCAAAGTGGTGGTTTGTTCACATCCAAAAACCCCATTCTTTTTATTGACGAGATTCACCGGTTTAGCAAATCGCAACAAGATTCGTTGCTCGGCGCCGTGGAAAAAGGATGGGTTACACTTGTTGGCGCAACTACCGAGAACCCAAGTTTTGAGGTAATCCCGGCACTTTTGTCCAGATGCCAAGTCTACACTTTAAATTCCTTTGGAAAGGATGACCTTGTGGCCCTATTGGAGCGCGCTATAGAAACCGACACCTATCTTTCGAAAAAGGACATCGAACTAAAGGAAACAGATGCCTTATTGCGTTTATCTGGAGGGGATGGGAGGAAGTTGCTCAACATCTTCGAACTGATCGTTAATTCAGAACCAAATGGAAAAATTGTCATAACAAATGACCTTGTACTCAACAAGGTCCAAAGCAATACAGTTCGTTATGATAAAACAGGGGAACAACACTATGATATTATTTCCGCTTTTATTAAAAGTGTTCGTGGAAGCGACCCCAATGCCGCTGTTTACTGGTTGGCCCGGATGATTGAAGGAGGTGAGGATGTAAAGTTCATTGCTCGCAGAATGATGATTTTGGCATCGGAAGATATTGGAAATGCCAATCCAACCGCACTTGTAATAGCCAATACCACGTTCCAATCGGTGACAACTATAGGATACCCCGAGGCACGAATTATTTTAAGCCAATGCGCTACGTACTTGGCAAGTTCACCTAAAAGTAACGCCAGCTACATGGCCATTAACGAGGCACAGCAAAAAGTACGTCAAACTGGAGACTTATCTGTACCAATTCCCCTGAGGAACGCTCCAACCAAACTGATGAAGGATTTGGGGTATGGAAAAGGGTATGCCTACGCCCATGACTACCAAAACAATTTTGTGGATTTTGAATTTCTTCCCGAAGAAATTAAAGGCACTTCATTTTATCGACCGGGGAACAATCCAAGAGAAAACGCCATGAAAGACTTTTTAAAGAAAAGATGGAAGGACAAGTATGATTTCTAAAACTTGATGTTCAGCTCTTTTTGGACCTTCTCACCGTTTTCCGAGTACTCCAACAACCATTTTCCATCCTTTTCAAAGACAACGGCATTGTGCCCCTGAAAATCAGTCATAAAAACGTTTTCCATTGAAGTTTCTTCCAGTTTAAGGACAACTTTGGGGGTACTATCCACTAACTGATAGCCGTTTGCCGTTGGTTGGGCGTATAAAAGGTCGGATGGAACCTGCGTGTTTAATGCTTCTTTATTCTCACCCTGAACAATATTGGTCGGTTTTGGCTCGACACTCTTATAAACCTGTTCCTCTTTGGTAGCTTTCTGTTCCAGCACATGTTCTTTGGTCGCTTCGTCAACCTTTTTTACATCATCTTTAAAACTGATGACAACTGTTGCCGGTTCTTCAACTTCCTCTTCTTTTGGTTCGGGTTCGTAGGTGTATTTCATACCAGCAAAAGAAACAAATGCATTTTGAAGGGCCTCTCGATAAGACTTGTCATACTCCTTGGACTTGCTTGTCCCCTCTTCCGATCTAAATATTTCGAGGTTGTTACAATCCTTTAAAGTAATGATCACTTTTGTGGTAAACAAAGAAGAGGTATCAATAATATCAGCAACCAGCCCCAAACATCTTTCATTGGCCAAATCCTTGGGCAAAGCATCATCGTAGACCGCATTGAACCCATTTTCCGTGAAATAATATTTCATTAAAGTACTGGACTGGTACTTGTTCGTAGCATCAAATGCTTCAAATCTCTTAGGGACAATTATATATTTATAACTGTTCAGTTGTGCGTTCACACCATTGGTGAACACTATTAAAAAAAGTAATATGTACAATACGTTAGACCTCATATCGATGGATAATCAATTATCGTTCCAAGATATGATATTAAATCCGAACTGTAAAGAAGCATAATGACTGTCGGCAATATTGGAATAACTCAGAAGGTTATCGGCCAACACATAAAAATTTACTGGGCCTAACTGAAGATTGGCACCCAAGCCTACATTGGTAATAGAATACTTATCAATGGTGTAGGTCCCTTTTAAAGATAATGTCCTACCAAACCTTCTTTGGTAAAATCCGGTCAAAGCAGCTTGCACACCTTTGGGTCTTTTGAGCATAAATAATTGTCCGCCAATACTGTTTCTATAATAATCGCGATTTGTTCCACCTCCAGAATTTACCCCACAGCCGCAATTATCGAACACAGGGTTTCCTCCTTCTCCAAAATCATAACGAATGGAACCGTACACCTTTACCGGTCTCCAAGAAATGTAACCGGATTGGTTTTCTCCATGTGGCAGAGCGGCATCGATCTCATCCAATAATTCTTGCCATAGATCATTGTTTACGTTATTAATATCCTGAGGCAGAAACACGGAAATCCCATCTGTGGTAGTACTTCCGCTAAAAGTATAATTCCAGACGTCTTTGGAGTTGCTGATAAACCCAAGATCCAATATACTTCCTGTAATCGTTGTTTGTGGGTTAAGCTCATAACTGAATCCAAAATCCAGGCCCAGGCCTAGATTCCCACCAAAAAGCACTCTTTCCGTGAATAGACTTGTCACATCCTTTTGGGTGGTTCCGGTATCTTCTTCAACAATATCATAAAACCCTCTTACCCCTGCTGTCTGAAGTTGCATATCGGCATTAATTGTACTTTCGTAAACATTGTTTTGGCCCGGGGTGGTAACAAAAGAACCTGAATTGTTGATGGATTGGAACTGGAAGATACTGGAGTAGATTTTTGCCCTGGCACCCACTGTCAGTGCAGCACTTACTTTTCGGTTTATGCCAAAGTGAAAGACATTCACCATTTCACCTCGAAGATTTAAATCGCCAAGGTCAAAACTCCTCCCAATATTATTGCCTCCATTCCCTTCAAAAGCCAAAATGGCCAAGTCTTTGGGCCAATAGGAAATAACATCCATTTCTCCGTACATTCCAAAGGAATAGTAGTCATCTGGTCTGTTCTTGCCCCTGAAGCCCACAGTAAATCCTTCTATTTGGCTAGTGGTGCTAAAATCGTCCCTATCCCCCATTACAGCCAACAATCGATCTTGTACCTTGGTCGTAAAATCCACACCATCATTGGCAAATAAATCATTCACGGTTACCCCGCTTGTAGCACCTTGAAAGGATAATCCGGACAACACAGGAATCCCTGCATACCATTTTTGTGACGTCTTCACCCCCGGATTGACCATCAAGGATTGCGGAATCTCATAAAAGTCGTATAGCAGCTCCTTGTTTTGAGCAAAAACGGACATACTACAAAACAGAACGAGAAATAAAAACTTTGCTACTATCCTCATTGTAGTTGAAATAAGAATTCTGCTCCTGATCGCAATATTATTTTTGGATTTTCTGCTGGCGAAACGCTATTGGCATCACTTAAGTTTGTCGCGGACACCCTTAAACTTGATGTATTTGTAAGTATCTGCAAGCGCTTGCCTCCCGGGCCATAAAAAACCTCCCTGACCACGGTATCCGTAGGACCTGCTTCAATATCAAAAGTTTCCACGTCCAATATATTTCCGGAGTCATCTATAAAACCGATGATAACCCTTAGCTGCTTGCTCGTGGAATTGTCTATTTCGTAGGTAATGGTCCCCTCCAATAAATTATCGGCCACATAGGTCTCATTAAAAGCATTGAAGTTTGTTTCCTGATAATAAAATGTATTGAGCGAACCTGCGGAATTAATGGTAGCCTCATCGGATTCCAGATAAAATAGTCCAGAGGCCAAAGTTGGGGTGACCTGTAAATCGTTGATTTGATCAAAATCTTGTTCTTCCGTACATGCAAGGGCAAAAAGCAACATTACCGCCATTGCAAAAACGGTCTGGGGAAATCTTTTCATAGCCAAAAACATTTTCAAGTGTCCGTATTATAGGGTATGCAACTCTTAATATAACTCTATAAAATGTTTTTTATTTCAATAAGGTCATCAATCATTACGCACTCACCATGATTTGAATCTTTATGGAAATTATAGTGGAGCACCTGCATGCCCATAGCTTTTGCGCCAAGAATATCGGCTTCCAGGTTATCCCCAATCATCAATGAGTTTTTGGGTGCTACTTGGGCCATATCCAAAGCCATTTCAAAAATATACGGATGTGGCTTTTTTACACCGGCCATCTCCGAATTCACCACTTTTTGGAAATATTGATGGATACTACTGCCACGAAGTTTTTTCTCCTGTACTTCTTGAAAACCGTTGGTTATAATATGGAGCCGGTATTTTGGAAAAAGATATTCCAAAACCTGCACAGCATTGGGCAGCAGATGTGTAAAGGATGAAAGATAGGCGATATAATCGTGTGCCAACACATCAATAACCTCATCCGACACTTCTGCCTTAAGGGCATCAAAAGTTTTTCTTAATCGTTGATAACGTAGCTCTGATTTGGTAATCCCGTTTTCTCTATACAAGGCCCACATCTGAAAATTAATGGGCGCATATACTTCTAAAAATGATTCCAAATTGACATCCACCTTGTTATCTGCCAATATTTTGGCAAAGGTGAGGGCCGAGTTTTTCTCAAAATCCCACAAGGTGTGGTCCAAATCAAAAAAGACATCGGTTACTTCGTGCTCAAACATAGTAACGTTTTAAAATGGATTGATATAGCTCCATCCAGTCCAAGGGTTGTTTACCTCCCAAAAGCTCGTTCGAAAAAACCAAAACAAAATCACCTTTGACCTGCTTGACCAATCGATAGACTTCATCCATTTTTTCAAAAACTTCATCTTTCTTTTTATACTTGGTCAAAGCATAATCGTGCATTGCGAAAGGGTGTATTTTTATGGGTTGCCTCGCTTCCGTATTAATATCATAAAAGTAAAAGGGAGTGCAGGTCCCTGCCCTAAATCCTATTTCGTGTGTGTAGCCCATGGAAAAATCATCGGTAAACTCGGTTTCCACCAAATTCCTATAAGTCGCTGGCACGTTCACCTTGTTGTACCTTAAACGGGCATAGTTAATCGGCCTATTGATAAGGTTGCCCAATTGCTTCTTTTCTTCTCGCAGCACATCTTTGTCCGAAGTGGAGACAAATGAAGTACTGAGCGAAACAATGCTATAGTCGGCCACGGATTTTATTAGATAACGGAAACGATTGTTATTTGTGGACACGTTTTTATCGTGGGCAGAGTGTTTGGCAAACTGAAAAAAGAACATGGTTTTTATGGGCCATTTTTTATGAATTTCCACCAATTCAAAAAAGTTATCATAAGGATCTTTGCGCAGTCTTAATATCACTGATAACCGTTCCCAAAGGTTTCGGAATTTCAGGTTTCCCAGGTCCAGTAAAAATCCACCAATGCTCCTAACAAATCCCCGCATGGCATAGGCGTGGGACGTAGTAACATTTATGATGGAAGTAAAACTGTAAGCTTTCTCCTTATTTTCCAAGTCTGGAAAGCGTTCTTTTAGGACATCCAATAATTTGTAGGCCCAAAGATCAACCACTGGTAGTTCCAAAAACTTATGTTGGTACGCTATACTTTCCTTAACAGGAAACCTTCCCACACTATCCTTAACATGTGGCAAATACTCTTCGTATCTGCTCAACAGAAAAAAGCTAGCTGAAAAAACATCAAAAGGTATGGTACTCTTATCCCCTGCTGCGAAAAAACATGGAGTACCATCCCAATCAGAAACCTTAATTTCCAAATCGTTGATACCTTGCTCGAACAACAGATCGTTACTCCTTATAAAAAACTCATTTTGCAACGGCTGTTTGGAGTAGGTCATTTTAGGACCATTGTGCTTTATAAAATCTTCCACCTTGGTAGTAAAGGCCATTTCTACTCCTAAGATTTTTTCAAAAATCTGCTTGGCGGTATAATTGAGCCTGTTGGTAACCTTATGGGTAAAGATCAATAACATACGCTATAATATTCCTTTATCGGCAAAACTGAGGTATTGCTGTTGGGACAAGATCAAATGGTCAAGAACCTTAATGTCCAATGCCTCGGAAGCCATTTTTAATTTTTGGGTCAACTGCTTGTCCGCTTTGCTGGGCTGCAATGTTCCTGATGGATGATTGTGTGCAAGTATTATGCCTACGGCTCCAAGTTCCAATGCCTGTTTTAAAACCAATCTAACATCTACCAATGTTCCGGTAATACCGCCTTTGCTCAATTGGGCCTTATGCACAACCTTGTTGGAATTGTTTAGGTATACGACCCAAAACTCTTCATGTTGCAACTCGCCAAGCAAGGGATAGAGCAGTTCAAAAACATCATGGCTACTTTTAATCTGAGTAATCTTTACATTGTCCTCCAACCTCCTTCTTCTTCCCATTTCCAGAGCCGCTGCAATTGTTACGGCCTTGGCCTCGCCAATTCCCTTGAAACGCATTAATTGGTTCACTGATAGCTTACCAAGTTCATTCAAATTATGGTTTACGGATGCTAATATTCGCTTGGCAAGTTCCACGGCACTTTCGTTCCTGCTGCCGGAACCAATTAAAATGGCTATTAGCTCTGCATCGGAAAGCACTGAACTTCCTTTTTGCACCAATTTTTCCCTAGGGCGGTCATCATCTGCCCAGTTTTTTATGGAAAAGGAAGCTAGTTTTTCTTGCATGGCCTAAAGATAGGAGAATAATTTTATGTAATTTTCATTATAAATCTTTCCTTATGAAATCCCTTTTCAATAGCGAGGCCCACCAAGAAATTTTGGAACGAATCAACCAACTTTCGGAATCTTCGGAAAGGAAGTGGGGCAACATGCAAGTGGGTCAAATGCTTCACCATTGTCAGTTTCCACTCAAAATATCTTTGGGTCGGTATAACCCCAATGGTAAATCGAACCTCATGCTCAAGTTAATGGGAAAGTTCTTTAAAAAGAGCCTTTATAACGATAAGCCATGGAAACAAGGCTTACCAACTGCTAAGGGATTCAAGGTCGTGGACCAAAAAGATATCGCCGAAGAAAGAGAGGTGCTGATTGAACTCATCAATTATTTCCATTCAAAAAAAGACCAAAAAGAATGGGACCCACACCCCGTATTTGGCTCGTTTACGCCCCGAACAATGGGGACAAATGCAATACAAGCATCTAGATCATCATCTGAGACAATTTGGGATTTAAATTCTTATTTTCTTGTGCTCGTCAATTGAAAACGCGCATTCTTCAATCCGTTACAATACCTAATGTAAAAACAACCTATTTTTTTACATATTCTAAACCAAAAATAGGTGATGGTGGACCGCATTAAGAAGAACTAAAAACCTCTAATATCGAGTTCAACCCGAAGTTTTTAAAGGACAGCAATTATTTATAGGTGACCATGGCCTCATAAAACTCCACTTCGTCTACTCCCATTTGCTGACAAATCCACTTGACCCCCATCATATTTCTCAAGTCATTGGCATCCGTAATTTCCATTGGCATTTCGCCATCCGGTGTATCTAGAAAAACTTGACCAGCTTCTTCCTGATACGTTGGAGTCTCATATGGGAATTTTCTAATTGGGTTTTCGGATGATTCCACCCGGTTTTTCACCTCGAGATCCTCATTGTTATAGGTAATGCTCCCCCCCTTTACGATACAATCCACAAATATGTTGAACTGGTGCGCGTAGCTTTCAAAATCCATATACAAACCACCTTCCTTAAAATCAATATCGCTCAACAAAGCTATGTTTGGCTGGTACTTATGAAATTGTGGAGTTTCATCAATTACAGATGCAGCGCCAGCAACACCTTCGATAACAATAAAATCGTTTTTCTCCGTCAATCGAACACCATTTGCCTCTCTAAAGGCATAATCCACTTCAATATCATTATAGGCCAACACATGCAAAATCATTGAAGTCACCCTTGCCGTAGCGTCACTTCCTGCAACAACAACCCGCGTTTTAAACTTACTCAACTCGAACAACAATTCCGGACACGAAATTATTTTTAGCCCTAATTCTCGGGCCTTGAGCAATTCAGGATTGTCTTTTTTAACGGTTGTTCCTACTACGACCATATCCAACCTATCATTGATTTTATCCAAAAACCAACCAGCTTCATTAGTTTCCAGTCCATTTTCCACCAACATGGTTTTTAAGGAATCATCAAAAGTATCATCACTTCCGGTGATGGTTTCTCCTTTTTTATGCAAGGCAATAGCCAAATTGAACATACTAACCTCGCCCCAACCTATAAAATGTAGCTGCATTATTTCTGTTTAAAGCTCAAAAATAGCCAATGCACATACCAATACAAACATGGAAGCTCTATATTAATTTCTATCTTGGTGCTAAATTTGAGAACAATGAACCTATCAGAAATCAAATCAAAGGAAATAATGCCGGGCTACCATGGCAAACTTGTACATGGAGAACGCATGAGTTGGGTGTTTTGGGATGTGGAACAAGACGCTGAAGTACCCGAACACCAGCACGACCATGAACAAATTATGCATGTGGTGGAGGGCACTTTTGAATTCACCCTTAATGGAGAAAAAGGAGTTTACACCGCTGGAGACATCGTGGTAATTCCATCGAACGTGCCACATAGTGGAAAAGCATTGACTCCTTGTAAATTAATGGACATTTTTAGTCCTGTTAGAGAAGAATACCGATAGCCATGAATATATCGTTAAAAGGCAAAAAAGCCCTCGTAGGGGGCAGCAGTAAAGGAATTGGAGAGGCCATAGCGCGTCAACTGGCCGAAAGCGGGGCAAGTGTTACCCTAATGGCGCGTAGTGAGGGACGGATGCAAGAAATAATTGATGAAATGGACAGTTCCCAAGGGCAAAAGCACCAATACCTCTCGGTGGATTTTACCGATTTTGAAGCCTACAAAGCAAAAATATCAGCCTATTTTGAAACCAATTCGGTGGATATTTTGGTCAACAACACCCAAGGACCAGAAGGTGGGGGCGCATTGGAAAAAAATGTTGAGGATTACCAAAATGCTTTTGACCTGCTTTTTAAATCTGTGGTGTACACTACGGAACTTGCCCTAAAACATATGCAGAAAAACAAATGGGGACGCATTATTACTGTCGCATCCATTTCGGTAAAGGAACCATTGAATTATTTGGCATTGTCCAACACTATTCGGGCAGCCGTCGTCACTTGGGGCAAAAGTTTGGCGTACGACGTGGCCAAAGATGGCATCACCGTAAACAGCACCTTAACCGGTTATTTTGATACGGACCGAATTGCCCAATTAAACTCCAAAAAGGCAGAAAAACTTGGGATTTCTACCAGTGAGGTGCGTTCCAACATGGAAGAGCAAGTTCCTGTAAAGCGCATTGGGAACCCAAAAGAATATGGCTATTTGGTTACGTTTTTAGCATCTGACAATGCCGCCTTTATAACAGGGACCAATATTCCAATCGATGGTGGGCTGTTAAAATCAATGTAGATCAAAGACTCATACGGTCTTTAAAAATATAGGATTGCCTGCGGGAAACCTCTACTTCTTCCCCATTTTTAAGGGTAAGCTTTAGTTTACCATTGAACCAAGGCACGACATTTTCAATATAATTGGTATTCACAATTTGTTGACGATTGGCTCTAAAAAAAGATGTTTCGGGCAGCTTTTCCTCCACTTGGTTCAACGATTTGTAGAGCATCGGTTTTTTATCCTCAAAAAAGACACGGGTATAGTTGCCCACAATTTCGAAAAGGGAAATGTCTCCGATTTTCACCAACCAACAAGCTTCTCCATCCTTGATAAAAATCTGGCTGTTCTCTGACAACCTTTTGGCCGTGGATGAGTTTTCTTCTTTAGAAGACATCTTGGAACGTACTTTTTCCAAGGCCATATCAAATCTTTTATTGCTTACTGGTTTCAACAAATAATCCAGGGCATTGTACTCAAAGGATTTAATGGCATACTCATCATAAGCTGTGGTGAAAACGGTGATCGGTACATCATCCAACATTTCCAACAAATCAAAACCGTCTTTTTCTGGCATATTAATGTCCAAAAACAATAAATCCGGTGATTCGGACACTATAAGCTCCACTCCATCATCCACATTGCTCGCCTCTCCAACAAGCTCCAAATTATCATGAAGTTTAATCAGCTCTTTCAGCTCATTCCGTGCTAGCCTGGAGTCCTCAACGATTACCGCTCTTATCTTCATGCCAATGGTATTTTAATTTTTGCCACTACCTCATCCGATATTTCCTCCAATTTAAAGGATGCTTTGTCGGCATACAACAATTTTAATCGCTGTTCAATATTGATCAATCCCAACTTGGTGGAATCTTTCGAGATTTTCAGTTTTCCCGTATTCCGGACCTCAATAAACAAATCGTCGCCCTTTTTGAAAATGGACAATAATATGCGACCTCCATTTTTCAGGTTGGAAATACCGTGTTTTGCGGCATTTTCAATCAGTAGCTGAATAATCATCGGTGGAATCCTGAGGTCCAGCGTTTCCTCCTCGATTTGTTTTACGAACTCCAACCGGTCCTCGAACTGTATTTTGGATAGGTCGATATAGTTATCCACCACCTCCAACTCTTCTCGTACAGGAATATCGTTAATATTGTTCTTAGTGAGCGAATACCTGATTATCTCGGATAGTTTGGTGATCATTTCCCGTGATTTCTCCACATCTTCCAACATGAGACCACGGATATTATTGAGGCTGTTGAACATGAAATGTGGATTGATCTGGCCCTTTAACGTGTTCAATTGTGCTTGCTTGAGCGTTGTATTGAGTTCCAGTCGCTCTATACGGTTCTGGTTAAGTTTCAAAAGCAGTTTGATCACCAAATAGGTTATTGTCCAAGCTCCCACCAAAAAGAGCGAATTCAGTACTTGGACCATAATCTTGTCGTAGCCTTCGAACATATGCATTTCCACCTCGGTAATCTCTGGGCCGAACTCTATGTAGATATATCCAAAAAACACATTTAAAAGACCAAAAATGGCGGACGCGATAAGTGTGGAGACCATTATTTTAATGACCTCTTTACCACCAAAGGAATCAAAATGAACGTTTCTTTTCAGATACCATCGCAATATCGAGGTTGAAAATACTCCTATAAAAATTCCCACAACCACCGAGTAGATGGTCATCTCCAAACTTATGTTCTGGGGAATCAATATTGCAATGGAATTGATGAACCCCCATCCCAATAACTGAAGAACCCAAAAGGCAATATTTCTCCTACGTGAACTTAATTCCATTCCTTTGGGCATGTAACGCCCATTATTTAATTATGCCGGTTAGGCTTAAGCTAAACTAAGATTTTTGTACCGCTTTTCTCTTAAAAGGATTGCAGCAAGATTTTCGTTGTGGCAAAAAGGCAATCCACATCATGGCAGAACCGGAATAGAAAAATGGAAAATACGATGCATATTCCCATGCATTGAACCTTCCGTAGATACCTACCAATACACCAAGGACCCCCAGTGCAAATACAACTTTCTGTTTTGTGTTTAGTTTTTTCATATTGATGAATTTAATGCTTTTAGCAGCTGATTATAAAATAATACTTACTAAGAGTGAAATGATAAATTTAGCTAGTGCAATCATAACTGTTCGATTTTTGATTTTAATTCTGAAGCTAAAGTACTGGACAATACTTGTCTGTAGAAGTGATTTATGACAAGTGGTAATTTTGACCAATCGAACGGTAAAATCAATTGATATCACAAACACAAAGAGGTAACAAACTGATTTTAAAGGCTATTTCACCTTTGGAGGAAACTTAGAAAACACTTTTTTTACAATGGCTCTAAGTTTTTCCTCGCGCACACTGGGCGAGGCATTTTCACGGAGTCCACTTTCGGCAACGGCTTGCCAAACAAGTGCATCACGCTGTGCATCGATCAAATCAAATTGAATGCTCCGCTGTAAACTTGGGCCTCCGATGGGCAAACCTACCGATATGCCACCACCCACATTTCTTCCTCCCCCACCAATTCCCACGCCAACATTGTTGTTTGGGGCACCCCTAAATTCTGTACTGAATAGATTAATGTACAGTTCCGGTTCTTCGGCCAAACGATATCCTCTTGACTGCATGGTGGAATCAAGGGTTCTCAACAGTCTTTTTTCATCCAACTGGCTTAAACCTGACTGCATATCCGCATAATAGTTATAGGTCGTATAACTTGAAAAGTCTACCGCTTTATCGTAATCATAATTTACCCTGACGGAACTACAGGAAGCCAAGGCAAATACCAATAGTATGGAAAGTAAATAACGCATGATGAACATTTGGGTCCATCTAAAATTAATCAATATATTGATTGGATACCTAGAAGATCGAGCACTATTCGTTCAATAGCTTCCAAAGCCTATCTTTCAATTGCTGTATTCCCAATCCACTTACCGATGAAATGAACATATAGGGAACATCCTTAAAATCCTCCTTCATATCCTCGTTCATTTCATCTATAAGTTCCTGATCCAGCATATCACATTTGGAAATGGCCACTATGCGCGCTTTATCCAACAACTCAGGATTGTAACGCCTTAATTCATCCAATAAGATGTTGTATTCCTGGCTAATATCCTTGCTATCCGCAGGAATCAAAAATAATAGGGTCGCATTACGTTCTATATGACGCAGAAAATAATGGCCGAGCCCCTTGCCTTCTGCGGCACCTTCAATTATTCCAGGAATATCGGCCATAACAAAACTTTGAAAGTCCCGATATTCCACTATGCCCAAATTAGGCTTTAAGGTAGTAAACTCGTAATTCGCTATTTTGGGTTTAGCGGAAGTCATTACCGAAAGAAGTGTTGATTTCCCCGCATTGGGAAAACCGACCAAACCAACATCTGCCAATACCTTTAACTCTAAGGTCAAATAGGTTTCTTGACCCTTGATTCCCGGCTGTGCATATCTTGGTGTCTGATTGGTGGCACTTTTAAAATGCCAATTTCCAAGACCGCCCATACCTCCTTCGAGCACAATTTTTTCTTCACCGTCTTCGGTGATTTCAAAAAGTATTTCGTTGGTTTCCGTGTTGCGCACCACCGTACCCAAAGGCACTTCAAGATACACATCTTCTCCATCGGCACCTGTACTACGACTTTTACTTCCGTGTTCACCGTGTCCGGCCTTGAAATGTTTTTTGAATTTAAAATGGACCAGTGTCCATAAATTCTTGTTCCCTTTGATTATAACATGACCTCCACGACCACCATCACCACCATCAGGGCCGCCCTTGGCCACATATTTTTCACGACGCAAATGCGCAGAGCCCTTGCCCCCGTTTCCGGAAGCAACGTGAACCTTTACATAGTCGACAAAATTTCCTTCGGTCATATCCTAAAATAAGTAAAATCTGTTCGGATGGAGCAATTATAGGGAATCGATCACCTTGCTCAAACGCTCGGTAATTTCATCTATCTCACCAATTCCATTTACAGAATGGAATTTACCCTGTTCCTCGTAGTATGCTTTTAAGGGAGCTGTTTTCTCGTTGTATTCATCAAAACGGTTACGAATCTTGCTCTCGTCCTGATCGTCTGAACGTCCACTGCTTTTTCCGCGCTCCAACAAACGGGCCACCAAAATATCATCCTCCGCTTCAAGAGCTATGGTCGCATTAACTTTCATATCCTTGGATTCCAAGAAATTGTCCAATGCTTCTGCCTGAGCTGCCGTACGAGGGAACCCGTCAAAAATAAACCCTGCCGCATCTGGATTTTTCTCCACTTCGGCTTTCAACATATCAATAGTCACCTCATCGGGTACCAAATCACCTTTATCAATATAGGATTTGGCCAAATTGCCTAACTCTGTACCATTTTTAATATTGTAACGGAAAACATCGCCCGTAGAAATATGTTTCAGGTTATACTTTTCCTTTAGGAACCCCGCTTGGGTACCTTTTCCAGCTCCTGGCTTTCCAAAAAGCACTAGGTTGATCATATCTGTTTGATTTAATTGGTAAACTTCTCTAAGATTTCGACCCAACTCGTTATAGTCCAAACCGTACCCCACTATAAAATGATCTGGGATTTCCAGACCTACATAATCTATGGAGTACTCACCATTGTACACATCTGACTTATAGAAAAGGGTGCCTATCTTAAATTCCTTGACATTGGTATTGGAAAAAAGATGTACTAGTTGTTTTAATGTACGGCCAGTATCCACCACATCTTCCAAAATTATGACACTTTTCCCTTCCATTTCCTCCGGAACATCCAAAAGGGTCTCAACGATCCCCGTGGAAGTCAATCCCTGGTATGAGCTCAATCGTACAAAAGAAACCTCGCACGGATGCTGATAAGCCTTAAGAAAATCGGACACGAACATAAAGGCACCATTGAGCACCCCAACGAACAAAGGGGTCTCATCCTTATAATCCTCGGCGATCTCCTTCGCCATTTTATCTATGGCAGCAAGGATCTGCTCTTCCTTTAAATATGGCTTAAAAAATTTATCGTGTAGCTTAATCAATGTGTTCAAGTGATGTTCAGGTTGGCAAAGATACTATTTTTAAGGGTGCTAACCCCAGTGATCTTTTAAAGCCTCGTGGATTTCATGTATTTTTGCTCACATTCAATTTAAAAAGCAATGCAATTTTTCTCTTCCAATTTTAAACTGGGAATTTTAGGTGGTGGTCAACTCGGCAAAATGATGCTCTACGAAACCAGAAAATGGGATATTCAAACCAAAGTAATGGACGCGTCCAACGAGGCCCCATGCAGAATTGCCTGTGATGAGTTTGTGCAGGGCAGTCTGATGGATTTCGATACGGTTTATGCTTTTGGAAAAGATGTTGATGTACTTACCATCGAAATTGAAAATGTAAATGTAGATGCCCTTGAGAAACTGGAGCACGAAGGCATCAAGGTATTTCCTCCAACCAAGACATTGAGAACCATCCAGAACAAAGCGGTCCAAAAATTGTTTTATACCGATCATAGTATTCCCACTGCCCCATTTACACGTTTTGCCTATACTTCAGAAATAGAGGACAGCATAAACAATGGAGGCGTTTCCCTACCCTTTGTTTGGAAAAGTGCTCAATTCGGGTATGATGGGCAGGGCGTTAAGGTGGTACGAAAAATAGAGGACCTCACTGACCTTCCCAATGTGGAATGTATTGCAGAGCAAATGATCGACTTTAAAAATGAGTTGGCCGTTATTGTAGCAAGGAACTCCAAAGGTGAAGTAAAAACCTATCCTGTGGTAGAAATGGAATTTCATCCAGAGGCCAACCAAGTGGAATATGTTATTTGCCCAGCGCGTATAGATGATGCCGTAGCCAAAAAGGCACAGGAAGTAGCTTTAAAGGTTTCCGAGCACATGAAACATGTTGGTCTCCTTGCCGTGGAAATGTTCCAAACCAAAGACGATCGTATTTTGGTAAATGAATCTGCACCACGACCGCATAACAGTGGGCATTACAGCATTGAGGCCGGATATACCAACCAGTTTGAACAACACATACGAGCCATATTGGGCCTACCTTTGGGAAAAACAGATAGTAAAGTAGCTGGAATTATGGTTAACTTGGTAGGTGCCGAGGGCCACACCGGTGACGTGGTATACGAAAACATGGAAAAAATATTGGAAATGGATGGCGTTACCCCGCACATTTATGGAAAAAAACAAACCAGGCCCTTCAGAAAAATGGGACATGTGACCATAGTGGATGAAGATATGGCCAGAGCAAGGCAAGTAGCCCAGCAAGTAAAAGAAACCATTAAAGTGATAAGCAAATAAGATATGAGCAAAGTAGCCGTGATTATGGGAAGCACAAGCGACCTTCCCGTTATGCAAGATGCCATTGATGTATTAAAGGAACTGGGTATCGATGTTGATGTTGATATTGTATCAGCTCACCGAACTCCCGAAAAATTGTTCAGTTTTAGCAAAAGCGCACACACCAATGGCTATTCTGTTATTATTGCAGGTGCAGGAGGCGCTGCGCATTTGCCCGGTATGGTAGCATCACTTTCACCATTGCCGGTCATCGGGGTTCCTGTTAAGAGCAGTAATTCCATAGATGGATGGGATTCTGTTTTATCCATATTACAAATGCCCGGGGGTGTTCCCGTGGCCACAGTTGCCTTGAACGGTGCAAAAAATGCAGGAATTCTTGCCGCCCAGATAATTGGAAGCTCTGATAGCAACATATTGAAAAATATTATCTCCTATAAAGAAGGATTAAAAGAAAAAGTAATCAAAGGAGCTGAGGAAGTAAAGAAAACATTCTAAAATCAATCTCAATAGCTCATGAACTATAATCAGATTGGGATATTACTTGGGATTTTCGCCATTGCCTTTTTTGGTTTTACCCTAAAAAAAATAGGCAATCCTTATGTAAAAGGCATATGGAAAAGCGGCCTCTTGGTCTTCACGCTGTATACGGCCCTTTTGATTTATTTTGAAATACGCTGGCAATTTATCTCTGATTATGCCAGCAAATACGATTTGAACGGAAATGGTTTTGTAGACCTTAACGAGTATTCGGAAGAAGCCATTGCGGCCATGAACCGAAAAACTTATGGGGCGACGGTAAGAAACTATGCCCCAGTGACCATGGCAGTTTTTTCTTCCATAGTTGGTTTTGCCTATTTGATTAGTGATTGGGCCGTAGTACGTTTAAAAAACAAAGAACAGAAGTAACATTTATGAACAATCCATTATTGGAGCCATTTGATCTAGCTCCATTTGCCAAAATAAAGAACGAACATTTTAAGCCAGCATTTCTTCAGGCCATCGAGGACACCAAAAAAGAAATCGATGTTATCGTTAACAATCCAGAACCTCCTACATTTAAAAACACCTTGGAAGCCTTGGATTTTTCCGGTCAACAATTGGATCGTATCTCGAGTATTTTTTTCAATTTGAATTCTGCCGAGACCAACGAGGAAATCCAAAAAATTGCCCAAGAAGTATCTCCCCTATTATCGGAGTTCAGCAACGATATCACTTTAAACGAAGGGCTCTTTGAACGAATTAAGACAGTTTACGAACAAAGAGATTCCTTGGACCTTACCGAAGAACAGCAGACCCTTCTCGAAAAGAAATACAAGAATTTTAGTAGAAACGGAGCCAATTTAAAAGAAGAAAATAAAAAGCGACTTCGAGAGATCGATGCCGAACTATCTAAGCTAAAACTCACCTTTGGAGAAAATGTATTGGCCGAGACCAATAAATACGAAATGTTGCTGACAGATGAAAAAGATCTGGAGGGTCTTCCCGAAGGCACTAAAGAAGCTGCAGCCCAATTGGCGGAATCCAAAGGAAAGGAAGGTTGGTTGATCACATTGGATTACCCAAGCTACATCCCTTTTATGAAATATGCCAAAAATAGAGCACTGCGCAAGGAACTTTCCATGGCGTTTGGCAGTAAAGGTTTCCATAATGATGAGCTGGACAATCAAGAAAACGTAAAGCGCATTGTAAATCTTCGCCATGAAAGGGCCAACCTTTTAGGTTACAAAACCCATGCAGATTTTGTTCTTGAAGAACGGATGGCGGAGACCCCTGAAAAAGTAAAGGAATTTCTCAACGAACTTTTGGAAAAAGCCAAACCAGCAGCAGATCGTGAATTTGCCGAATTAGAGGACTACGCCAAGGAACTGGACAATATTGATCGGCTAGAAAAATGGGACAGCGCATATTATTCCGAGAAGTTGAAGCAAAAACTGTTCAATTTAGATGACGAAAAACTGAAGCCCTACTTTAAACTGGAGAATGTAATAGCTGGTGTGTTCAAGGTTGCAGAAAAACTTTTCGGGCTTACTTTTAAGGAAGTTAACCATGTGGATACATACCACAAAGAGGTAAAAACCTATGAAGTATATGATGAGGGTAACTTTATCTCTCTTTTTTATGCCGATTTTCATCCTAGACCCGGAAAACGTGGTGGCGCTTGGATGACATCGTACAAACCACAGTATACGTTAAATGGAAAAAACAGTAGGCCTCATATCTCGAATGTTTGCAATTTTACCAAACCCACAAGCTCCAAACCCTCATTGCTCACCTTCAACGAGGTGACCACATTGTTCCATGAATTTGGACATGCCCTTCACGGCATGTTGGCCAATACCACCTACCCTAGCCTGTCAGGGACTTCGGTATATTGGGATTTTGTGGAACTACCTAGCCAGGTTCTGGAAAATTGGTGCTACGAAAAAGAGGCTTTGGAACTCTTTGCCCATCATTACGAAACAGGAGAATTGATTCCAATGGAACTGGTGGAAAAAATCAAGGAATCAGCCACTTTCCAAGAAGGAATGGCAACGGTACGTCAGTTGAGTTTTGGACTATTGGATATGGCTTGGCACGGAAACGACCCGTCGAACATTGAGGATGTAAAGGCATTTGAGATAAAAGCTTTTGAAAGCACCAACCTCTTTCCTGAAACACCGGAAACGTGCATGAGCACATCGTTTTCACACATTTTCCAAGGAGGGTATTCATCTGGCTATTATAGTTATAAATGGGCGGAAGTATTGGATGCGGATGCCTTCGCTTACTTTAAGGAAAATGGGATATTCAGTAAAATGGTCGCTAATAAATTTAAAGAGCATGTGCTTTCCAAAGGGGGCACGGAAAACCCCATGGACCTATACGTTCGTTTTAGGGGTGCAGAGCCAAATATTGATGCCCTATTAAAGCGGGCCGGGCTGATTTAACCTACTTTGGACAAAATAAAAATTAGCGCTCGCGATCAATAATTTTGCGAATTTTACTATCTTTTTTGTTTTAAACTGACATTTCAGCTTAAGATTAACCCCAACCTATCCGTAAATGGCCGCCAACTCCCATTTTTTTAAACAATCCAAAAGCTTATGAAAAATTGGGACATAGAGGATTCGGTACCTGTCAACTTATATAAAGAAATCGTCAAGCTAGCCAAAATTGGAATCTATGAACTTGACGTGGCCACGAACGAAATTTATTGGAGCGATGTAACCAAAGAAATTGTTGAAGTCCCGAAAGACTTTGTGCCGACCATGGAAAATATCAAAAATATTTTCGCTGACGGGCATTACAAGGACAAAGCAAAAGAGGCCATGAACAATGCTTTGACCAATGGCGAACCATATGATGTGGACCTTGAAGTACTGACTGCCAAAGGGAATATCCGATATGTACGTAATGTTGGTCACCCAAAAATGGAGAACGGAAACTGCTTAAAAATTGTTGGGTTTTTACAAGACATAACCGATAGAAAAAAGACCAAACTCGAACTCGCCAAGAAAAATCATCAGCTGACCCTCGCAGAACAACTATCCCAAATAGGCTACTGGGAATGGAATATTGTGAAGGATAAGATCATCTGGTCAGATAACCTGTACAGGATTTTTGACATGGAATTGGGCACGCCTATCCATTTTGAGCGTGTTGTCTCTGCTATTCACCCAGATGACAGGGAAATATTTCGTGAAAATGCCGAAACGATCATAGTCGAAAAAAAGTTCAGAAAGTTCATGCACCGAATAATCCATAAGAACGGTAAGGTGCACACCGTTGAATTGATCGGCGAATTGATCACCAACAAAAAAGGTGAAGTAATTAAAATGATCGGCACTACCCAAGACATAACGGAGCAGCGAATGTCCGAAATCAAATTTAGAGGGCTGCTCGATTCCGCACCGGACACAACGGTAATCGTAAATCAAGAAGGAATAATCCACTTGATCAACAAACAGGCCGAAAAAATGTTTGGCTATAGACCTTCGGAACTTATAGGTCAGCATTTAACTACACTGGTTCCAAACAGACTATGGGACACTATGGAGTTTTATGCCAATTCATTTTTTAAGGCTCCCAAACACACAGGCCTACCTGCCGATCTAGATTTTTTCGTACATAACAAATCAGGTTTTCAAATACCGGTCCAAGTTACTTTAAGCCCTCTTGAAACTTCCGAGGGCCTCCTGGTTTCCATCGCCATTAGGGACATTACCGCGCAAAAGCAAGCAGCCCACCGCATATTGGAAACAAATAAAAGCTTAAAAGAATCTGCGAAACGCCTTAAAGCTCAAAACAGGCAATTGGAGGAATTCAATCAGATTACTTCGCATAATTTAAGATCTCCGGTGAGTAATCTTAAAGCGCTAGTTGATATTTACAAAACCGAGAGCGATGTTGAATTAAAAAAAGAGATCATCGATAAAATAGAGTCCGTAACAAATCATTTAACATGGACCTTGGACACATTGGTAGAATCTTTGATCATCAAAAAAAAATCGCAGCAGTCATTGGAGAAAATCAATTTTGAAAAAACATTGATCAAAACAAAGGAAATGTTGGCGGCCGAAATTGCAAAAAATAAGGCCTCGATTTCCTATGATTTTTCAGAAGTACCAAATACAATGTACAACAAGGTTTATCTGGAAAGCATTTTTCTTAACTTAATAAGCAATTCTCTTAAATACAGGGCCGAGGAGAGAGCTCCGGAAATCTTTGTGCATTCCAAAAACAACAATGGAACCTTACAACTGGAATTTAGGGACAACGGCCTAGGGATGAACTTGGAAAAGAATGGATCTAAACTTTTTGGATTCAGTAAGGTTTTCCACCGAAATAAAGACGCCAAAGGTGTTGGATTATTTTTAACAAAAGCCCAAGTGGATGCCATGGGCGGAAAAATTTGGGCAACCAGTGAGGAAGGCAAGGGAACTTCTTTTTTTATAAACCTATAACCAAAGATTATTATGAAACCCATCAATGTCTTTGTAGTTGATGATGACGACATCTATCAATTCACCATCGGGGTAACCCTTAAAAGTATTCCAGAAGTTGGCACCATAAAAACCTTTAACGACGGTGCAGCAGCCCTTGAGCACATTACCGTCCATAAAAATGATGAAAATGAACTTCCGGATATTATCTTTTTAGACATCAATATGCCCGTGATGGATGGTTTTCAATTCATGGAAGAATTTAATGAACTACTTCCCAAATTGACTAAAAGGGTAAAAGTGTACATGGTTTCCTCGTCCATAGATCCCAAAGACATGCAAAAAGCAAAAAGGATTGATGAAATATGCGACTACCTTGTCAAGCCATTAAAATCGAGCTATATTAAGGAGATTGTATTAAAAAAATAACACGAACCAGTATCGAACCATACAAGTTCAGACCCAAAAAGTTTTTCACTTGCATACATAGGGGCACATGGATTTTCAGGGAACTATTCAATGGAAAAATCAAAAAAATGTGTTAATCCCACCCAACTTTGTTAGGCTTACCATACAGCAACGTCTAATCCATTTTTAACCATGGAATTAGATAACCAAAAAAACTATTACATTTGGTAATTCGATAGGAATATGGCCAAACACAAACTTCAACCAGACAATTGGGTAGACCAATATGCCGATTACCTGTTCAACTATGCGGTTTCCCGTGTAAGTGATGCAGAAATTGCAAAGGATTTGGTGCAAGAAACTTTCTTTGCAGGTCTAAACTCAGCAAAAAATTATAAAGGAGATGCTGCCGAGCGCACTTGGTTAGTATCCATTCTTAAAAGAAAGGTAATTGACCATTACAGAAAAATAAACTCTAAAAAGGGTAAAGCCGAAGTGCGGATCAACTACAATTCCGATTCGGATGCAGAAGGCGATTGGTTGGAGCAACAAGTGGCAGACCCATACAGCCAGGATGGGGATAATGTGCTGGAAAACGAAGAACTTGGTTTTGCCATTCAGGATTGTATCACAAAACTGCCAAAAAAACAGGCCTTGGTATTTCGATTAAAAACTATCCAGGGAATGAGTACAGAAGATGTTTGTAATGAATTGGACATTAATCCGTCCAACCTTTGGGTAATGATCCACAGGGCAAGAACGGCACTTATGGGTTGTTTAAATGAAAATTGGTATTAGGTATGAAGATTTCATGTAAAGAGGCATCGGGCATTTGCGACAAGTCGCAATATCAGGAGGCAAGTTGGTGGGAGATCCTAAAACTTCGTGTTCATTTGATCTATTGCAAAACATGTCAGGCCTATTCCAAGAAAAACAGTGAGTTGACATCGTTGTGTGATAGGGCCGGACTTACAATGTTGTCCGAAGAGGACAAGGAAAAGATGAAGCGGGACCTCGACAAAAAACTTTAGAAAAAACTTTCAGCACACCAAAACAGGCAAAACCAGAAAATGGGAATAGCCTCTACCCAAAACATCACAAAGTATTTGGATCGCATTCTTTTCTTGGATATCATAACAAGAATCAATGCTATACCCAAAATAGCTCTTAGCAGGGTTTCCGTTTGATGTAAATGATCCTTTAAAAAAGTTAGTAGAAAAAAAATAAGCGTAAACACAATCCCCAATCGCCTGGTGTTTTTATTGCCCAAGACCTGAGGCAAAGTCCTTAAACTCTTGTCGTCCCATTGCATATCGCGTATCTCAAAGGGCAGAATCAATATTAAAACCAATAACATCCGTTGGATAAAAGTTACGGCAAAGTCCCAATCCAAGTCCATTTTAGCATCCAACACAGGCAATAAAACCGAAAAACCAGCCCACACAAAAGCTACAATGTAAATTTTTAGCCCTGCAAGGTTCCTTAGATTTTTGGCCCGCGGCAACAAGGGGACTGCATATAAAGCGGACAATACGCCCAAAACAACAGTTGCCACCCAAATTTCTTCATCCAACTGCAGCAAAAAATAAATGGCAAAAGCAAAGGAAACAAAACTAAATAGTTGGATGATTTTGTGATAAGCATTGGAGACAATCAAGTATTTATAGGCCTCCACCCCATATTTAATGAAATTGTAGCACACAATCACACTAAAAAAGATAAATCCCAACAAGTTGACATCGGAAGAACTCCCCAACAAATGAAAGGTGACCCCCGCCATTGAAATAACCGCTACGGCCACGTGAATACTGGCGTCGAGGTAAAAATCAAAAATAGCTTTTAGCGTTCGCATGCAAGAGAAATCTTATATCTTTTACCAAAGGTTAATTGGTGGTTAACAACTTTGCGCCAGAGACATTCAAAATTGACCATTTTCATTGAATTAATCCCTAATTTTGTGCACTTTATTGGATTGAACATGAACACAGAGGTTTTTGCCGCCAGACATATTGGCATCACAGAGAGAGACTTGCCCCACATGCTCAAAACCATTGGGGTGGACAACATGGAACAACTCATTTATGAGACCATTCCCGATGATATCAAATTAAAAAAACCATTGGACCTTCCCGAGGGCATAAGTGAACACGAGTTCCTATCCCATCTGGGCGAACTGGCCAAGAAAAACAAGGTTTTTAAAACCTATATTGGTTTAGGGTATCACGAATCCCTTACACCATCCGTGATCAAACGGAATATTCTGGAAAATCCAGGATGGTACACCGCATACACTCCTTACCAAGCAGAAATTGCCCAAGGGAGATTGGAGGCCCTATTAAATTTCCAGACCATGGTGGCGGACCTTACAGGAATGGAAATCGCAAATGCCTCCTTGTTGGATGAAAGTACCGCTGCCGCAGAGGCCATGAGCATGTTGTTCGAGCTTCGCAGCAGACAACAGAAAAAAAGCGGTGCCTCAAAATTCTTTGTTTCCGAGGAAATTTTGCCCCAAACATTGAGCTTGTTGGAAACAAGGGCCATTCCATTGGGCATAGAGCTCGTTATTGGCGACCATGAATCATTTGATTTTTCCGAAGAATATTATGGAGCATTATTGCAATATCCGGGAAAACATGGTCAGGTAAACGATTATGCCTCCTTTGTGGAAAAAGCCAAGGAAAAAGAGATAAAAGTCGCCGTTGCAGCAGACATTCTAAGTTTGGTGATGCTTACTCCTCCAGGTGAGTGGGGTGTAGATGCCGTAGTGGGGACTACACAACGTTTTGGTATTCCTCTTGGTTATGGAGGACCACACGCCGCATTCTTTGCCACCAAAGAAGCTTATAAAAGAAATATTCCGGGACGTATCATTGGAATTACCAAAGATACTGACGGAAACCATGCCCTGCGTATGGCGCTTCAAACTAGGGAGCAGCATATAAAAAGGGACAAAGCGACCTCAAATATTTGTACTGCCCAGGTATTATTGGCCGTCATGGCAGGTATGTATGCCGTTTATCACGGGCCTGAAGGATTGAAATATATAGCGGGAAAAGTTCATTACAATACACGAAAATTGTCCAAAGCTCTGGAAGCCTATGGATTTGAACAATTAAACGATGCTTATTTTGATACCATCCAAGTAAAGGTTAAAAATACGGAACGACTCAAAGAAGTGGCGGAAGGCAAGAGCATCAACTTACATTACATTGATGACACTACGGTTTCTGTCTCGTTGAACGAGGCTGTTTCCAATACTGATTTGGAGAATTTGATTTCTTGCTTTGCAGAGTCTCATGACTTGGAAGCAAAATCTTTGGGTGACATAGAAATGGACAATACCATTCCAACTAGCCTAAAAAGACAAGCCCCATTTATGGAGCACGAGGTTTTCAACTCATATCATTCAGAGACCGAGTTGATGCGATATATCAAAAAATTGGAACGCAAGGATTTGGCATTGAACCAGTCCATGATTTCCTTGGGAAGCTGTACCATGAAGCTGAACGCTGCATCGGAAATGTTGCCATTGAGCTGGGGAGAATGGGGCAACATCCATCCATTTGTGCCTTTAAATCAAGCCGAGGGCTACCAGGAAGTATTAAAATCCTTGGAAGAGCAACTGAATGTGATTACCGGTTTTTCGGCCACTTCCCTTCAGCCCAACTCAGGAGCACAGGGAGAATATGCTGGTTTGATGGTCATCCGAGCCTACCACGAATCTAGAGGCGAAGGTCACCGAAACATTTGCTTGATTCCGGCTTCGGCACACGGTACAAACCCTGCTTCGGCTGTAATGGCCGGAATGAAAGTCGTTGTAACCAAAACAGACGAAAAAGGAAATATTGACCTATCGGATTTAGAGGAAAAAGTGAAGCAACATGCAGATAATCTTTCTGCGCTTATGGTCACCTATCCTTCTACGCATGGGGTATTTGAATCTTCAATCCGACAGATCACCAAACTCATTCATGACAATGGTGGCCAAGTGTATATGGACGGTGCAAATATGAATGCACAGGTAGGATTGACAAATCCTGCAACCATTGGAGCCGATGTTTGCCACTTGAACCTGCACAAAACCTTTGCTATTCCACATGGAGGTGGAGGACCAGGTGTAGGACCCATTTGTGTTGCTGAGCAATTAAAACCGTTTTTGCCAACCAACCCAGTAATTCCAACAGGGGGAGAAAATGCCATTACAGCCATTTCCTCTGCACCATGGGGAAGTGCTTTGGTATGTTTGATTTCCTACGGGTACATCAAAATGTTGGGAGCAGAAGGCTTAGCGAACGCAACTAAGGCCGCTATTCTAAATGCCAATTACATCAAGGATCGCCTAAAAGGCAAGTTCGATGTATTGTACACTGGTGAACGTGGACGTGCAGCCCACGAAATGATCATTGACTGTAGACCTTTTAAAGTCAATGGAATTGAAGTGACCGATATTGCCAAACGTCTTATCGACTATGGATTCCACGCGCCAACAGTTTCTTTTCCAGTGGCAGGTACGCTAATGATCGAACCAACAGAGAGTGAAAGTCGTGCTGAATTAGATCGTTTTTGTGATGCTTTATTGTCGATTAGAGAAGAAATTGATGAAGCCACAGCTGAAGAGACGGACAACGTACTAAAAAATGCACCCCATACCTTGGGCATGCTGACCAGCGATTCTTGGGAACACCCTTACAGTCGTGAAAAAGCAGCCTTCCCGTTACCATATATTGCCGAGAATAAATTTTGGCCTAGTATTAGAAGAACGGACGAAGCGTTTGGGGATCGTAATTTAATGTGCACCTGTGCACCTATCGAAGATTACATAGAAGCATAAAAAGCGTTATAAATACTGATAAAAGCCTTGATTCGAGAAATTGATCAAGGCTTTTTTCTTATCCAGCAAATTATATCCTACCTTTTGAACATTGTATATTTTATTATGCATGCATAATACTTAGAACGGGATATATTATCTTGAATCGATTAAAAACCTCCGTACAACATGAAAATTGGCATAACAGGGACAGGAAGCTACATACCATCCATTATTACAAAGAATGAAGATTTTTTGAACCATGAGTTCTTGGAGTCGGACGGTTCGGCCTTTGAGCAACAAAACAATGTAATCATTGAAAAATTTGAGGCTATCACTGGCATTGCCAACAGAAGATATGCCAAACCAGAGCTTAAAACCTCGGATATAGGTTTTTTAGCGGCTGAAGAAGCCATCGCGGATGCCGGAATAGACAAGGAAGAACTGGATTATATCATCTTCGCACACAATTTTGGGGATCTTACCCCAGGAAAAATCCAAGGGGACACCCTACCAAGCCTCGCTACTCGGGTAAAGCATTTGTTAAGGATTCAAAATCCAAAATGTGTAGCATATGACTTGATCTTTGGTTGCCCCGGCTGGATAGAAGGTATGATCCAAGCAACGGCTTTCATAAAAAGTGGAATGGCCAAAAAATGTTTGGTGATCGGGGGAGAAACCCTTTCCAGAGTGGTGGACCAACATGACCGCGACAGTATGATATTTTCCGACGGAGCTGGAGCTACGATAATAGAATCCAATGCTTCAAACGGTGAGATATTGTCCCACGCTTCGGTTACCTATGCCAATGAAGAGGCATACTATCTTTATTTTGACAAGTCCAACCATCCATCAGCCAATGAGGATACGAGATACATCAAAATGTTGGGACGCAAGATTTACGAATTTGCGTGTATAAATGTACCTAAGGCAATGGCTACCTGTTTGGATGAAAGTGGAGTGGGAATTGACGAAGTCAAAAAAATCTTTATCCATCAAGCCAATGAAAAAATGGATGAGGCCATTATAAAAAGATTCTATAAAATATATAGCAAACCTGTTCCCGAAAATATCATGCCCATGAGCATCCAAGATTTAGGAAACAGTTCCGTAGCCACCGTACCAACCCTTTACGATATGGTGCTAAAAGGAAAACTGCCCGATCATGAAGTAAAAAAGGGAGACGTTGTTATATTTGCAAGCGTTGGTGCCGGAATGAACATCAATGCCATTGTCTATAGATACTAAATGTACGAAAACAACTTTCCCAACAAACGCTACAAGCACACCTTGGCGTTTCTTAAGAAACACATTGACCCCTCTGAATCCATTTTGGACCTCGGAATAGAAAATCCTTTTGCCGAGATCATGAAATCCAATGGATACCATGTTGAAAATACCGAAGGTGAAGATTTGGACCTGGACTTTGAAAAAGTGGTACAGTCCGATGCAAAAGTTGTAACCGCCTTTGAGATTTTTGAACATCTGGTCGCCCCTTTTAATGTGCTTAAGGAAATAAAAGCCGAAAAATTGGTGGCCAGTATACCAATGCGATTATGGTTTGCCCCTGCTTATCGAAGTAAAACGGACCCATGGGATCGACATTACCACGAATTTGAGGATTGGCAGTTCGATTGGCTTTTGGAAAAAGCCGGTTGGACCATTAAAGACTCGGCCAAATGGACCAATCCCACCAAAAAAATTGGATTACGTCCCATTCTCAGATACTTTACCAACAGGTATTACATTGTTTATGCCGAGAGAACCCAAAAGTAATTTGGGATTTATGGTTTGTTTTTTGGAATTTTAACGAATGCGTATCAGTATAGTTATTCCTGCCCATAACGAAGCTGCCTTTTTAAAGGACTGCTTGGATTCAATTTCAGTTCAGACCTATCTACCAAATGAGGTGATCGTAGTGGACGATAACTCTTCTGATGATACTTACACAATAGCTCAGAACTATGCCCAAACGCACGATTGGATCAAAGTGATTCAGCGCAGCTCTGCCGACGAGCACATTCCGGGGAAGAAAGTTGTGGATACCTTTAATTTTGGCCTAAAACACACATCGGAATATGACCTGATCGGTAAATTTGATGCGGACATTGTTCTACCACCGGATTATTTTGAGCTTATTGTCAATCAATTTCAGGCGAATTGGAAACTGGGCATGTGCGCCGGTTTACTTTATATTAAAAAAGGTAACGATTGGATATACGAAAACATCGCGGACAAAACCCATATTCGAGGCCCAATAAAACTTTACCACAAGGCTTGTTTCGACAAAATAGGCGGTTTGCGTCCAGGGGTTGGCTGGGATACGGTAGACACTCTTTTGGCCAAGTTCCACGATTTTGAAACCCTTACCATACCAGAACTTCAAGTAAAGCACCTACGCCCTACCGGGCATGGATATAGCCAAAAGAACTACCAAATAAAAGGTATCGCCATGTACAAAATGGGTTACGGGCTGGTCATTACAAAAATAGCTGCCTTAAAAATGGCCTGGCAGGCCAAAAACCCCATTTTATACTTTCAAATTATTATTGGCTTCTTAAAAGCTTTCATCCAAAAGCAGCCTAAATATGTCACAAAGGCCGAGGGAAAATTTATCAGGAATTATCGATGGAAAAGGATATGGTCCAAAATTTAGGTTTCCTCCAATAGCTAGATTAGTCATTTTATGATTTCTTTTATTATTCAATGAAAGGAATATTCTTATAACTACCTAAATATTAGACCACAACAAACCTATCGATTGCTTGTTCGTCAATTGAAACCAGACATTCATCAATTGACAAAAGCGATTTCTTTCATACTCCGATAACTTTAGTACAACATGTAGTAACCCCTTCAACCAATTTCCCCGATGTAGCACCTCAACATCATCACGGGCTTAAAAAGTATGAACATGAAATCTTTTGCTGCTTTATGTTCAACCCCACTTCTAATCCTTTTAATTCTATTAGGGTCCAATACAATAATGGCCCAAGTTCCAGGTCAGAGCTATTTCGATAGCACAAATTATGTGGAGTATATCTATGGTAACTCCCCAATTATTATTTCCATTCCCCATGGAGGGCTTTTAGAACCCATTAATATTCCGGATAGATCTTGCAATGGCTGTGTTTACGGAAATGACACACATACACAGGAAATAGGAAGGGCCATCGCCCAATATTATTTTGAACAAACTGGAAATTACCCCTTTGTTATTATCAATCTACTAGCAAGAGTAAAACTGGATGCAAACCGTCCCATAGATGAGGCTGCTGATGGAAACCCAACGGCCGAAGATGCTTGGACCAACTATCACGATTTTATTTCATCGGCAAAAACGAAGATTGAACAAGATTTTGGCCGGGGACTTTTTTTGGATCTTCATGGACACTCCCACAATGTAGAAAGAGTAGAATTAGGATATACCTTGACCGGAACTGAACTTAGACTTTCCGATGAAACACTGAACTCCGACACTTACATTAACAAAAACAGCATAAAAACTTTAGTACAGGACAACAAAACATTCTATACCCATGCCGAAATGCTAAGAGGCCCTGTAAGCATGGGAGCATTATTGAATGAAAAAGGTTTTCCAACAGTACCTAGTCCCAATGACCCAGCACCAAAAGTCAATGAAAATTATTTTAATGGCGGTTACAATGTATGGGAGCACGGGTCTCGCTTAAATAGTGGAAATATTGACGGGATTCAAATTGAAATCAACCAAGATGTTAGGTTCGATATCCAAAGTCGAGCACTATTTGCAGAAGGTTTAGCTGCATCACTACAAACCTATTTAGGTGTTCATTATGGCTTTGGCGTTGTGGATTTTGATGGTGATGGAGTGATGTCAGATCTGGATTGCGATGACACGAACCCAGATATCCATCCAAACGCAGAGGAGATTCCATACAACGGCATCGATGATGACTGCGACCCGGCAACTTTGGACGATTATCTAGACCAGGATGGTTTCAACACTATCAATGATTGTGACGACACGAACCCGAACATCCATCCAAACGGAGAGGAGATTCCATACAACGGCATCGATGACGACTGCGACGCAGCAACTTTGGACGATGACCTCGACCAGGATGGGTTTGGCAATATCGATGACTGTGATGATTCCAACCCGAACATCCACCCAAACGCAGAGGAAATTCCATACAATGGCATCGATGATGACTGTGACCCGGCAACTTTGGACGATGACCTCGACCAGGATGGTTTCAACACTATCGATGATTGTGATGACACGAACCCGAACATCCATCCAAACGCAGAGGAGATTTTAGATAATCAAATCGATGAAAATTGTGATGGTCTCAATGAAGTTTCACAATCTTCCGCCTCTGAATCTGAGCCTGAGCCTGAGCCTGAGCCTGAGCCTGAGCCTGAGCCTGAGCCTGAGCAAAAAAACAACAAGCTTGTTATTTACCCTAATCCCGCGAGTGAATATATATACATTTTAAAACCTGACAACCATGATTTCAAAATTGAAATCTTCGATGTAAAACAGCGGAAAGTATTCAGTGTTCGCAATCAATCCGATTTGAACATAGCACACCTCTCCAGTGGAATATATTATTTACTCTATAGCGATTTAGTGACAGGAAAAAGAACCGTCAAAAAATGGATAATTTCAAAATAAAGAATTAATCAAACTCCAAAACCTCGCCTATCGGCTGTCCTGTAGCTCCATTAGGAAATGCAATTCCCAATAGTGCCGCAATGGTTGGCGCAATATCAGGAATTTCGGTACGATTTACCGTGCTCCCCTGCTTAATCCCCTTTCCGTAAAGTAACAAAGGTACATGGGTATCATAGATTTGTGCAGAACCATGTGTGGAACCTGTTCTACTATATGAAATATACCCTGTACTGGGAACCAATAGAATATCCCCAGAACGCTTTTGATTGTATCCGTTTTGTAAAATATATGGTATTCCCTCTAGATACTCGTTCTCCCACATTTGTTGGGCGGTATATACTTGGGCAATACCATCATATGTCAATAATTCTCTAGCAATATCCTTTTGGGCATCATCAAGGTCAATATCCAAATTGGCCAAAATGTCATGATCTAAAAACAATTGATAATTGGAAAGGTCCCTAACCACATCCGTTGTCCCATATTTATATTGAAGAAATTCTGCAAACTTACCCTGCATTCCTTTCATATCCAAATAACCGGCAGGTATCTTGGAATCCATTAGATAAGATGGCACATTAATGGCTGCGTGGTCGGCGGTTAGAAACACAGTATATTCCCCCTCTCCTACTTTTTCGTCCAACGTGGAAAAAATCCGGGCCAAATCTTGATCCAGTCTTAGGTAAGTATCCTCAACTTCTTTGGAGTTTACACCAAAAAAATGACCTACATAATCTGTGCTGGAAAAACTAATGGCCAAGAAATCGGTAATCGTATCTGTCCCTAAATCTTCTGCTTCCAATGCGGCCAAAGCAAAATCTGCGGTAATGCTATTTCCATAAGGACTGCGACGGATCAAATCAAAATGACCATTTTGCTCCCAGATGGCCGGAAGGTCATGTGGAAAGGTGTTCGCTGTTTCACCTTTTTGCAAGCCTTCATAAGTATTGGAATCCAAACCGCTTTCCACATAGGTGTCAATTGGTTTTAAAGTGTTCCAAGGTTTTTTATAGACTTCCACTTTATCAGAAGCATTAAAATCCTTTACCCATTGTGGCAAATCAGCCATATAATATGAACTGGTAATCCAGTTACCGTCTTCCCCTCCTTCAAACCAATAAGCTGCATTGGCTGCATGTCCGGCAGGAAGAATTGCCCCCCTATCCTTTAGTGCAACACCTATGACTTTTCCTCTTTTTTGAGTATGTAACCGCAACTGGTCCGTAATAGTGGTGGTCAACATTCTATGGGGTGACATTTGCCCCGCTTTGGATGTAGTTCCTACCGAGGTATAATTGTCGTCACCGGCGCAGTAAACCTCTTCGCCAGAAGCCTTATCGAACCAATCGTTCCCAATAATTCCGTGCATGGACGGAGTGGTCCCAGTGTAGACCGATGTATGACCAGGTCCGGTACTGGTAGGTGCGTAGTTAAAATGATTGTTCTTGCAATTAAAACCTTCGTTGACCATGCGCTTAAAACCACCTTCGCCATATTGATCCCAAAAACGGGTCAAATAATCATAACGCATTTGGTCCACCACAATTCCTACCACCAATTTAGGAGTTTGGGCGATCGCGGCCGGTTGTGTTTCCGCATCGTTCTTTTTTCTTCGTTGACCATATGAAATACTGATCATGCACAATGCTAAAATTGAAACTAAAAGGTTGGTTGTTTTCATGCTAAGGATTTAATCAAATTAGGGCAAAACTATTGAATTCTGACGTTTAAAAATTTAAATGAAGGTTAAATGCTCCACAATATTCTTATTTTTATCACCTCAAGTCCATAAAACGCATGAAATACCTAGAAGCGATTGGAAAATACTTCATCATGGTTTGGGAAGTATTTAAAAAACCTACCAAATGGCGCATCATGAAAACCTTGATCCTAAAAGAGGTTGATGAGCTTGTTTATGGTGCCATGGGCATTATTGTTTTTATTTCCTTTTTTATTGGGGGAGTAGTAACGATTCAAACCGCCCTTAACCTAAACAACCCACTTTTGCCAAAAAGTTTGATAGGCTTTGCCACCAGACAATCTGTAATATTGGAGTTTGCCCCAACCTTTACTTCCATAATTATGGCCGGTAAAGTGGGGTCGTACATTACTTCCAGTATTGGCACCATGCGTGTTACCGAACAAATTGATGCCTTAGAGGTAATGGGGGTAAATTCCTTGAACTATCTCGTTTTTCCAAAAATCATTGCCATGTTCATGTATCCTTTCGCCGTAGCTATCTCCATGTTCGTTGGCGTTTTAGGGGGATGGATTGCCGCCGTATTTGGCGGATATGCCCCAAGTGGCGATTTTATCCAAGGGTTACAAATGGACTTTGATTCGTACCACATTACTTATGCCTTTATAAAATCGGTAGTCTTTGCCTTTGTTATCGCCACGGTTCCTTCCTACCATGGCTATTACATGACGGGTGGTGCATTGGAGGTGGGAAAAGCAAGTACCACTTCATTTGTATGGACCAGTGTGGTTATAATTATCATCAACTATATATTAACCCAATTGCTCTTAGGCTAATGATCGAAGTAGACAATATACACAAGTCGTTTGGCGACCACCATGTATTGAAAGGCATTTCCACGGTATTTGAAAAAGGAAAGACCAATTTGATCATTGGACAGAGTGGGTCTGGAAAAACAGTTTTCCTAAAATGCCTATTGGGCCTATTTGAACCGGATGAAGGCAACATATGCTATAACGGCCAACTTTACTCCGAACTTTCCATAAAGCAAAGAAGAAACCTTAGGCAGGAAATGGGCATGGTATTCCAGGGCAGTGCATTATTCGATTCCATGACGGTTGAAGGAAATGTAATGTTCCCATTGGATATGTTCACCAATCAATCCAAATCGGAAAAGCAGGACCGTGTGGATTTTGTGTTAAAGCGCGTCAACCTTATTGATGCCCATAAAAAGTACCCTGCAGAGATTTCCGGTGGTATGCAAAAGCGAGTGGCCATAGCCCGTGCCATTGTCATGAATCCTAAATATCTCTTTTGTGACGAACCCAATTCGGGTCTCGACCCTAAAACGGCGATTTTGATCGACAACCTCATCCACGAAATCACCCAGGAATACGATATTACCACCATAATCAACACACACGATATGAACTCGGTAATGGAGATCGGGGAAAAAATTATCTTCCTTAAAAATGGATTTAAAGAGTGGGAAGGCACGAACAAAGAAATCTTCAAGACCGAAAATACAGCTGTGACCGACTTTGTGTATTCTTCCGAGCTCTTTAAAAAAGTGCGACAAATGTATATTGAGGAAAGAAATTAAGGTCTGTCAAAAGATTATTCCACTTCCTTGATTACCAAGGTTGAATCTTGAAGGCGTAATTTTAACCAAGCCAACATTTTTTTGGAATCGGCTTCCTTTTGCCCTGAACTAATTCCATTTTTCCAGTCGACCTCAAAAACAGGAACGGTATCCATCTTTTTAAAATCGGTCTGTAATTGATAGGAAAAGCCCAAAGCATTAACATTCTCATAATTGGCCTTTATTTCTGCACTAATATCCCGGAAAGGAATCTGTTTACCCGCATTCATGGTTAAACTTGCCAACTCCTCCTCCAACAATCGTATCTGTTCGTCCTTGTTCAAGAGCTCTGCCTTGTTTTTCTCATAGAGTTCGCTTACGTAATTGAACTTTTCCTCAGAGTCGTCCTTACCCCCCTGTATTATGTTCAATTCTGCATCTTTTAGTCGATTGTATTCATTTTTTTGTGTTCTCCATGTATTGATCATGTTATCGGGTATGAGTTCATCACCCATAAAAACAACTTCTATCACAGAGGTACCATCATCCACATATTCCAACTTGGTAAGGTTATCCACATACCTTCCCGATCCTTCAAACTGATAAACCTCGACGGTTTCCTGTAAAAATTCCTGGGCCTGCTTCATAAATAGAGATTCTTGGAACACATTGTAAAAAGTGAATCCGGCAGGAATCATTACCAAAATACCAGTTATAGATGCCAAACGCGCTATCAATCTTCGTCGCTGCGAATTCGCATAACGGACCATTGGGAACCTTAGGAACTTTATGACCAAAAAAGTAGCAAGACCTATAAAAATAGTGTTGATAATAAAAAGGTACATGGCTCCGGCGGCATACCACGGCTTTCCTATAGCAAGACCAAAACCTACAGTGCACAGGGGAGGCATCAATGCTGTTGCAATGGCCACACCAAATATAACACTGGCTATTGTCCCTTTTTTTGCCCGGGCTATAACTAGAGCCAAACCACCAAAAAAAGCAATCAGCACATCGCGGATGTCTGGCTTGGTCCTAGCCAGCAATTCGGAAGATTCGTCTCTTAATGGAAAAAGATAAAAGAACAGGAATGCAGTTATTACACTCAACACCACCATTACGGTAAAGTTTTTGAGCGATCTACGCAGTGTATCAATATCGTTTATGGCCAAGGACAGCCCCATCCCTAAAATTGGCCCCATTAAGGGAGAAATAAGCATTGCTCCGATGACCACCGCTGTAGAGTTTGCATTTAAACCAATGGAAGCGATAAATATGGAGCATATCAAAATCCATGTAGTATGGTTTTTAAAGGGTATATCCGCTATGATAGATTCTTTGGTAGCGACCGCATCGGTATTGGAGCGTATCTCCAAAAGCTCGGACAAGAACTTACGGACACTGCCCAATAATCCCTTAAAATCCTTTTTTACCTCATCACCATTGTCTTGGTTAAGAGGAGTGGTCTCCATATCCTTTTTATGTTCTTCGCTCATAAACTACGCAAACTGATCCCCAAATTTATCCTTCACTTGGGTCAAAACTTTTTTAATATCCTGTTGTTTGTCCTTGGGATAAATTAAAAGTACTTCTTCTTTATCCACAATAATATAATCCGCCAAACCATCAACAACAACCACCTTTCCTTTTGGAGAACGAATCATGTTGCCTTTTGCGTCTTTCAACAACACTTTGGCGTTCACAACGGCATTGTTATTGTCATCTTTATCCAGTTTATCATACAATGCTCCCCACGTACCCAAATCGTTCCAATCAAAGGTTGCCGGTAACGTAAAAATAGACTTGGATTGCTCCAAGATAGCATAATCGATGGATATGTTTTCTGCCTTAGCATAATTTTCTTGGATAAAATCTCTTTCTTCAGCCGTGTTATAACATGATATCCCTCCCTCGAACAAATCATATTGACTTGGCTGGTATTTTTTGAAAGCTTCCACTATAGTTTCCACACTCCACATGAAAATACCGGCATTCCATAAGAAATTGCCCTGCGCCAAAAATTCCTTTGCGGTCTCATAGTCCGGTTTTTCCCTGAACTGGGACACCTTTTTCAAATTTTCGTCACTTCCCTTTTCGAACTCTATATAACCAAAGCCCGTATTTGGGAATGTAGGTTGAATCCCCAAGGTGCAAAGGGCGTCTTCTTTTTCACATTTATCAAAACAAGCTGTTACATCCTTTTCAAATGCCGCTTCATCTTCTATCCAATGATCGCTAGGCGCTACGATCATAACAGCGTTTGGATTCATTTTTTGAATCTTTAAGGACGCATACAGAATACAGGGCGCAGTGTTTCGCATGGCAGGTTCCAAAACAACTTGTTCCTGTTTTACCTTTGGTAATTGCTCCAAAACCAAATCATTATATCGTTCATTGGTTAGAATCAGAATATTCTCGGTCGGGATAAATCGGTTAAGGCGATCAAAAGTTTTTTGAATCAACGTTTTGCCCGTTCCCAACATGTCGTGGAACTGTTTTGGGTTGGATGATGTACTAACAGGCCAAAATCGGGACCCCACTCCCCCTGCCATTAAAACTGCGTAATAATTCTTGTTCATATCTTATTTACTGTCATTCCTGCGGAGACAGGAATCTATTTTGATTTTTTCACTAATACTTGCCGCCTCTCGACTGTGCTCGAGATGATACGTTATTGAACCAACTCAACCTCAGCATTGGGCTGGAACAAATATAATCTGCCTGTAGCCAATTCCACACACTCGTACCGTTTTACTTTTTTATTTCCTTTTTTGAACAGCCTGCCATTGTACAACCTAAAAACACTGCCTGTGGGCAATTCATATACATAACTGTGTTGCCGCTCTTCCTCATCAAAAGCTTTTAAGGCAATGGACAACCTTGCATCGGTGCTACTGCTTGCTTTTGGGTTTTTAAAATGGTTGGCGATAATGGGCAACAATTGAGATGGGAATACCTCGGGCCGAATAAAAGGGATCATTAGATGTTGAAAGGTACGCTTCCATTCAACGCCGTGCGGCTTTATACGACGACCATAAGTTTCAAAGGCCACTAAATGTGCAATCTCGTGAACCAGCGTAATTAGAAATCTATACTTGTTGAGCGAGGCATTAACTGTAACCTGATGCAATCCATTGGGCAGCCTACGGTAATCCCCATGCCGGGTTACTCTATGGCTTACAATTTTAAGATGAACCCCATGTGTTTTGATAAGTTCAAAACATGGAACCACGGCCTGCTCAGGAAGATATTTTTGAAGGGTACTGTTCACCGGGGTAAAGTTAAGGGATTATCCATAGAATCCTTAACTCTTGGATTATGGCGTACTATTACTTACCTGTAATAATTTTCCATTGTAGAGTTTATGACCGGTCAAAGCAAATTCTTTGATATAACTGGCCATCTCCAAAGCTGAAACAGGTGCTTTATAGCCCGGAAAAGCTTCTTCCAACATTTCGGTCTGAACGGCACCCAGGGCCAACACGTTAAAACTTGGTCCTGTTTCCTTATACTCCTCTGCCAAAAGTTCTGTCAAGGTAATAACAGCTCCTTTGCTAGAACTATATGCGGACAAACCTGGAAACTTCATACTTCCTTGCACTCCACCCATGGAGCTCACTGTAAGAACATGTCCTTCCTTCCCCATCATAGGAATCACGGCCCGTGTCATTTCTGCTACACCGAACACATTCACCTTGTACACTGCTTCAAACTCAGCGGTCGTGGTCTCCAAAAAAGGCTTGTTCAGTAATCTACCGGCATTGTTTATCAATACATCCACCACGTGCCATTGTTCGAGAAATTCCTCCAGTTTTTTATAATCAGCTGGATTGCCTAGGTCAAAAGGCAAAGTTTGCACATTCGACAATTGCAGGCTTTTAATAGGTTCTTCATTACGGGACAAGGCCAAGACCTGATGCCCTTCCATTGCATAAAGCTTGACCAGTTCATACCCAATCCCCCTACTTGTTCCCGTGATTATAATATTCGCCATTACAGATTTAATTTATTGTTCATTCAACTTGATTTCCCTTTCAGTAGCATTTGAAATACTCTCGATCATTGGAATGGATTTGTTTACCAAAGTGGCCATATGGTCAAAATCCATTAATTCATTCTCGTCTCCAACCTTATGGTAATGGTTAAAGTTGGTAAAATCAAAAGTGCAAAAAGTATGGGATGGCACACCGAATTCCAAATGGAACGGATAGTTGTCCGATCTCTGGTACAGATTAAATTCCTTTGCCGTTGGCAAAAATCCCACCAATTTCTCGCCAGCATATGTATTGCTCACTTCTGCCAAATTGGACATTTCATAACCGGTGATATACATAAAATAATCCTTTCCCTTTAAGGGAACCCCGGTCATTTCAAAATTGAGCATGGTATAAAGGTTCAAATCTTGCTCTTTCAACTTTTTAGCCAAATGCTTGGAGCCCAACAACCCCTTTTCCTCGGCACTGAACAAAGCAAAAATAATACTTCGGCCATTGGTTTTATGAACACCGAAGTATCGCGCCATTTCCAAAACGGAGGTAGTTCCTGAAGCATTATCGTTGGCACCATTTGCGATATAGTCTCCATTTTCGGGTTTAATGGTTCCAATATGATCGTAATGGGCCCCTACCAGTATATATTCATGTTTTAGCTGCGGGTGGTTACCCTCTATTACCCCAACTATATTAAATGCTGGTTTTTTAAAATTTGAAAGTGTATCCCTGTAAGTTTCAAAATAAGGCTCAAGCCCATAAGACCTGAAATAATTTTCAATATACTTTGCGGCCATTTCTATCCCCTCACTCCCTGCTTCGCGGCCCTTAAGGTCGTTGGAAGCCAAATAATTCATCATCTCGCCTATGCGATCGGAATTTGTAAAACCTTCCCCTTCCACAGGTAACGCGTGTGATTTTATAACCGTGGTTTCGTAGTCTTGGGCATGGCTCAAGTTTACTGCGAACAAAGTCAACATAAGGTATAAAACAGTCTTCATAATTGTCGTTTTTGATTTTTTTAAAGATAAAAAAAGCATCCCGATAAAGGATGCTTTTTCAATTTATGTAATAAGAGTTATGTTTCTGACGATTTACGCCAACATGGTCACTGGGTTCTCCAAATAAGCCCTCAAGGTTTGAAGGAACTGGGCTCCAGTGGCTCCATCCACGGTTCTGTGGTCGCATGCCAAGGTTATCTTCATTGTGCTTCCGGCAACAATTTCACCGTTCTTAACCACAGGCTTGTCAACAATTGCCCCAACCGATAAAATTGCTGAGTTGGGTTGGTTGATGATGGAAGTGAACTCCAAAATACCGAACATTCCCAAATTGGAAACCGTAAAGGTGCTTCCTTCCATTTCGTCCGGTTTTATTTTTTTGTTTCTAGCCCTACCAGCCAAGTCCTTAACTGCGGTACCCAATTGGGTAAGGCTCATTTGGTCCGCAAATTTGATTACAGGGACCACAAGACCTTCATCCACGGCAACCGCAACTCCCATGTGTACGTGATGCTTATAAATGGTGGTATCTCCATTCCAAGAGGTATTGACTTGTGGATGCTTTTTAAGGGCCATTGCACAGGCTTTTAATACCATATCGTTGAAAGACACTTTAGTGTCGGGCAAATTATTGATCTGTGAACGAGAAGCTTTGGCATTGTCCATATCCACCTCAATGGTAAGATAATAATGTGGCGCCGAAAACTTGGATTCACCTAAACGCTTGGCAATTACCTTGCGCATTGTAGAGTTCTTCACCTCCTCTACACTCTCCTCACCCACAGGAAGGCTTACCGGTGAAACTGGTGCAGCGGCCGCGGTAGATGTTTCTGCCGCAGGTGCTTGTTGAGCGGATGGAGTAAAGTTCTCAATATCCTTTTTTACGATTCTTCCGTTATCGCCCGAACCTTTAACTTGGGACAAGTCAATACCCTTTTCACTGGCTATTTTCTTTGCCAATGGCGAGGCTAGGATACGTTGCCCATCGGAAGCTGTGCTGGCAACGGGAGCCGCTGCTTTTTCTTCTTCTTTAGGGGCTTCGGATTTTGGAGCTTCGGTTGTTGACTTGCTTGAACTACCTCCAGCGGATTGTGCGCTGATCACAGCATCCACGTCGGTTCCCTCAGGACCAATTATGGCCAACAATGAATCAACAGGAGCGCCTTCGCCTTCTTGGATACCTATGTACAACAAGGTTCCGGAATAAAAAGATTCAAATTCCATGGTGGCCTTGTCTGTCTCGATTTCGGCCAAAATATCACCTTCTTCTACAGTATCCCCTACCTTTTTGAGCCAACTTGCCACGGTTCCTTCTTCCATGGTGTCGCTCAATCTAGGCATAGTCACTATTTCCACTCCTTCAGGAATATCGGCTGGTTCACTGCTAGCTGAAGTACTTTCCTCTGCTTGTGACTCGGAAGTGGCTTCTTCTTTAGATGACTCGGAAGAACCTCCTGAACCGTTCAAAAGTCCAGAAATATCCTCTCCTTCTTCTCCGATAATGGCCAAAAGCGAATCAACCGGGGCTCCATCACCCTCTTCTATTCCGATATGCAGCAAGGTCCCCTCATGAAATGATTCAAATTCCATGGTGGCTTTGTCCGTTTCTATCTCGGCCAATATATCTCCCTCTTCTACTTTGTCCCCTACTTTTTTGAGCCATTTTGCCACGGTTCCTTCTTCCATGGTATCGCTCAATCTAGGCATGTTGATTACTTCTGCCATCTAATTATAATTTATGTTGTAAAAATGGATAGTCCTCCTGCTCGTAAACCGTGTCGAACAATTGTTCTTTTGGTGGGAAATCTGATTCCTCCGCGAATTTTTCACATTCACTCACCAAGTCCTTCACTTTTTTGTCAATTTTCTTTAGGTCGTCTTCAGAGGCATAACCTTTCTCAAGAATAACATCTTTTACCTGAGTGATAGGATCTATCTTTTTGTACTCTTCAACTTCTTCTTTTGTTCTGTAGTGCTGTGCATCGGACATAGAGTGACCGCGATATCTGTATGTCTTCATCTCCAAGAAAGTTGGTCCTCCACCAGTCCTGGCACGTTCAATGGCCTTATCCATTTCCTTTGCCACGGTGGCTGGATCCATACCATCCACTGGTCCGCAAGGCATCTCGTACCCTAGTCCCAATTTCCAGATATCGGTAGAGTGCGATGTACGTGCAACGGAAGTACCCATGGCATAACCATTGTTCTCGCACACAAATACTACCGGTAACTGCCAAAGCATTGCCAAGTTGAACGCTTCATGAAGCGAGCCCTGTCTTACAGCTCCATCCCCCATATAGCATAGGGTCACAGCATCTCTTTTAAAATATTTATCGGCAAATGCCAAACCAGCTCCCAAAGGAATTTGACCTCCTACGATTCCATGTCCACCATAGAAACGGTGTTCTTTGGAAAAAATGTGCATAGATCCACCCATACCTTTGGATGTACCTGTTACTTTACCGTAAAGCTCGGCCATAACCCTTCTGGGGTCCACTCCCATACCAATCGGCTGAACGTGGTTCCGGTATGCAGTGATCATTCTGTCCTTGTCTAGGTCCATTGCGTGCAAAGCACCTGCCAATACAGCTTCTTGCCCATTATAAAGGTGCAAGAACCCCCTAACTTTTTGCTGAATATATACGGCTGCCAATTTGTCCTCGAACTTTCTCCAGAACAACATATCCTCGTACCATTTAAGGTAAACTTCTTTGGTGATTTTTTTCATCTACAGTAGTATTAAATGAATTTGCCCTGCAATAGGGGAAAGCAAAAATACATATATATCTGTTTTGGAAAAAGAATTGAATTAAGAATCGCCCAAAAATGAGCTATTGAATGCCAATGGCAAAATATCGCTGACCGAATTACATTTATAAATGGGTCCCTTTTCCGACCTCAACAACAGACTTATCGATGAACCTTGCTTTTGTTCGTACTCAATAATGGATTGCCTACAATTGCCACATGGCGCTGCCGGCTCCTGCACCTCGTGATTAGCGGATGAAGCAGTGATGGCAATGGTTTTTATTGTTACTCCAGGATATTTGGCCCCTGCCTGAAAAACAGCTACACGCTCGGCACAAAGGCCTGATGGGTATGATGAATTTTCTTGGTTGTTGCCAATAACAACCTCTCCGTTATCCAACAAAACGGCCGCACCTACCTTAAATTTGGAATAGGGAGCATAGGCATTTTCTTTTGCCTCCATAGCTTCCCGTAACAATTTTTGCTCGTTTTGTGACAACTCTTTTTCATCTTCAAAAACAAGCAATTCAAAACCAATTTTCCTTTTTTCCATTTTTATTGATCAGGTGTATTTCAAAAATAACAAAACCTGTCCAATGGACAGGTTTTGTTGAATGTTAGATGTTATATGGTATTAATCATTGTAAAATTCCTCACCAAAATTAAAGGTAAGTGAAAATCTCAATGTGTTTTCCAATGGGTTCCTCACCTGTGATGTTGAGAACAGATATGATAAATCTATTTGTGCACTCCTAAATTTAAATCCAGCTCCCAACGTAAAGAATTTACGTGATCCCTTTTCCTCGCTCTCATTGAAATAACCGCTTCGGAGCATAAATGCTTCGCGAAATCTATATTCGGCTCCAAGTGCCCAAGTTACTTCCTTCAACTCTTCGCCAAAGCCGTCTGGCGCATCACCAAATGACTCAAAAATACCATTAAAGAAACTGATGTTCTGGTATTCGTCGTTATCCTCTGCCGTTATAACGCCATCCCCGTTAAAATCCCTGGGGGTAGGCACCAAAAGTTTATTGAACTCCGTGCTGATCGCCAACACATTATCCTGGTCAAAAATAAAATCGAAACCTCCACCGAACTTTAGATTGGTCGGCAAAAAGTTTTCTTGCCCTCCGGCATCATATTGTAGGGAGCCTCCAATATTGGAAATATTGAATCCAAATCTCCATCGTCCATCATAATTACTGTATGCAATTTCACGAGACCTATAGAAACCTGCTATGTCAACGGCAAAAGCGTTGGCGGCCTGTGAGTCTTGTGAACTATCTTGAAAGCGTAGATTGGAACTTATGAACCTACCGGCAATTCCCATGGAAAAACTGGGGCTCAATTTTAAAGAATAAGAAACATCCAAAGCAAACTCATTTGGCTTTACCAAAGTGGGCTGCTGATCAAAAGTTTGCCTCAACTCTATCTCTCCCAATCCAAAATAGCGTAGACCAAAGGCAAAGGCACTCCGATCGTTGAGTTTATTGTAATAATTGGCGTTCAATAAGGAAACATCGTTGACTATGGTCTCCAAATACGGAGTGTAACTTACCCCTATTCCAGATTTTTGTGTTGCAAACGCATATTTCGCCGGATTCCATTGCTGGGAATATGCATCGAAAGAGGTAGCGACCCCCATGTCCCCCATACCAGAGGCTCTTGCATCAGCGGCTATGGTCAAAAATGGGACTGCTGTTGTAATCGCTCTTTCTTGTTGTGCACTTACCCATGGGGCTGCGGAAAGCAACACAATCAATACGAATAACTTTCTCATTCCAAGTATTTAGCGTTTAGTAAAGTTCATGATCCACCGCAAATTGCACTGGATATACTACATGTAAACGTTCTTTTCCATAAATTCTTGTAATCAAGGGTGTATTTTTTGAAAACAGGAAACACCTATATATATGGATAAAGACAAAAATGAGCTCCTAAAGCTCGATTAATTCGTTAAAAGCTATGATCTCCATACTAATCCAAGCGCTTCTCCGTTACAAGAATGTAGCATGTGCAAGTTGCCACATCGCCAGAAATATTTGATGAGCACAAAATATAATGGTAAAATCACCGTTTTAATGCCATTGAAGGATTTTAAAAATCAAAACAAACGAAGTTACTGAGGGTATAAAACCCTAAGTTTTAAAGTACTCAAGCCCAAATTATGAAAAAACACTTAATCAAAGTTGTACTTTCTTGCGCCGTTGTGATGGGAAGTTTTTCTAGTTGTAAAAACTCTTCCTCATCCAAAAACGTCTCCAGAGCCACGGGATGGAAAATTAATGCCAAAGAAGGGGGATTTCAATACAATTCGGACTTCAAAGAACAGGAAACTCCTCCTGGAACTGTATTCGTAGAGGGTGGAACTTTTACCAAAGGTAAGGTCCAGGACGACATTATGCATGATTGGAACAACACCCCGACCCAACAGCACGTACAATCTTTTTATATGGACGAGACCGAGGTAACCAATGTTATGTACCTAGAGTACTTGGATTACCTAAAAGAGGTCTATCCTCCGGACAACCCAAATTACGCCAACATATATAAAGGTGCTCTTCCGGACACTTTGGTTTGGAGAAATAGATTGGGCTTTAACGAAACAATGACCAACAACTATCTCAGACACCCTGCATATGCTGAGTATCCAGTTGTAGGTGTAAACTGGGTTCAAGCAACCCAATATGCCGAATGGAGAACCGATAGGGTCAACGAAGTAATGTTGGAAAGAGAAGGTTATCTTGCAGAAGACGCAAAATACAAAGTGTTGAATGGAGACATTGATGGTACCTTTAGTACAGAGGCCTATCTTAACAATCCAGAATCTGTATATGGTGGTGAAATTGATTCACTACAAGGAAAACAGAAAAGAGATTCCATCAACTCTTTCGCCAAAAGAAGTAGTGGTGTTATTATGCCTGCATACAGACTACCCACAGAAACCGAATGGGAATATGCTGCTCAGGCACTGGTTGGAACCAGAGAGTACAACAACTACAGAGGTAGAAAAAAATATCCTTGGGAAGGCGATTACACTCGAAACGGACAACGTGTTGGCCGTGGAGACCAATTGGCAAACTTTAAACAAGGTAAGGGTGATTACGGCGGTATTGCCGGATGGTCAGATGACGGTGCCGATATTACAGGTGAAGTCAAATCCTATAAGCCCAACGATTTTGGACTTTATGATATGGCCGGTAACGTAAACGAATGGGTTGCCGACGTATACCGTCCTATCGTTGATGACGAAATCAGTGACTTCAACTATTACCGTGGAAACGTATTCATGAAAAAAGCGATCGGAGAAGATGGTAAAGTTGAAATACTAGAAGATAAGATTGTTTATGATACATTGCCAAACGGTAAGATTGTTGCCATCAACCTTCCTGGTGAAATCAAGGAAGTACCGGTTACCGAACAGGAAACTTATCTAAGGACCAACTTTGACAAGAGCGACAACAGAGGTTTCAGAGATGGTGACCCAGGATCTTCAAGATTCTTCAGCCGTTTCAGCGATGAGGACGATAATCAAAAAATGTACGATTCTCCCGAACATTCAGTTGAACGCAACGAAGAGGGTGATCTTGTTCGCCAATACGATGAATCCAATTACAGGACTTCATTGATCAACAACGAAGTTCGAGTGTACAAAGGTGGATCATGGAGAGACCGAGCTTATTGGTTAGATCCTGCACAACGTAGATACTTGCCACAATATATGGCGACCGACGATATAGGCTTTAGATGTGCCATGTCTAGAGTTGGATCAAAATCGAGATCCAAAAAGACAGTACGTCACAAGAAAGCGAGATAAAAAACTTCTTGAGTATTTTAAAAGCCCCGACCAAAAAGGTCGGGGCTTTTTTTTATCTTCGATTTATGACAATTAAAGAGTTGCACGCACTATTTTTAGAGCATCCGGTTATATGTACGGACACCCGGAAAATCACGGAAAACTGTCTGTTTTTCGCACTTAAAGGACCCAATTTTAATGGAAATGCTTTTGCACAGCAAGCCTTGGAAAAGGGCGCGGCATTTGCCCTTATTGATGAGGAAGAATTTAAGACTTCGGACAGATTTATACTTTGCCAGGGAGTTTTGTCCACCCTGCAGCAATTGGCCACATACCACAGACAACATTCCAATGCCAAAGTGATATCACTAACAGGAAGCAACGGCAAAACGACCACCAAAGAACTCATTAACGCGGTAATCTCAAAAAAATATAGATCAATAGCCACACAAGGCAACCTCAACAACCATATTGGAGTCCCCCTAACACTTTTATCGATAAAAGAGAACACCGAAATGGCCATTGTGGAAATGGGTGCCAACCATAAAAAAGAAATTGAATTCCTCTGCTCGATCGCCCAGCCCGATTTTGGATACATCACCAATTTTGGCAAGGCACACTTAGAAGGTTTTGGAGGTGTGGAAGGAGTGATACAAGGAAAAAGTGAGCTATACGATTACTTGACCCACCATAACAAGCACGTTTTTTTAAATGCGGATGATGCGATTCAAAAAGAACGATTGGAGCACTACACCAAAAAAGTGGGTTTCAGTACTAAAGACCATCAATATTATAATATCAAATTTCTTGGGGTAGACCCTTATGTTTCACTAGAGGTAGAGGAAACAACCATACACACTCAACTGGTGGGCAAGTACAACTTTCCCAATTGTTGTGCTGCCATTTTAATGGGCAAATATTTTAATGTACCAATAGAGGAAATCAAATCTGCCATTGAAAACTATTTTCCAAAAAACAATAGATCACAGATCCTATCTAAAAATGGATTCGATATAGTCCTTGATGCCTACAATGCCAATCCCTCAAGCATGAAAGCTGCTCTGGAGAATTTTAGCATGATGGCTGCAAAAAGAAAAACATTGATCTTGGGAGACATGTTCGAACTGGGAAGCACGGCTGCCGATGAACATCAAGCAATCTCAGATTTGGCAGAGCAATTGAATTTTAACGAAGTGTATTTGGTTGGCGAAAATTTCTTCAGGACCAATACTTCATACCATAAGTTTTCAACTTTTGAGAATCTAAAGGAACATCTATCAAATCATCCTTTGGAAAAAGGAGCTATGCTTATCAAAGGATCCCGCGGAATGGCCCTGGAACGAGTTTTGGATATTCTGTAGTGAAGAAAAAGTGGGATATACTGGATTCGAACCAGTGACCTCTGCCCTGTCAAGGCAGCGCTCTAAACCAACTGAGCTAATATCCCTTTTAAAACGGCCTGCAATATCGGAAATTAATCCCAATCCCCATACTCTGCAGAGTTCTTTGATGTTTCATGCAGTGTAATATGCAATAATTGTCCTTCTTTGAGCTTTGGCTTAAGAATATCGTAAATAACTTTTACAAAATACTCCGTTGTTGGCAGCAAGTTTTCGAACTCCGGACAATCTTCGTTCAAATTTTTATGATCGAACCGCTCCTCGACCTCATCCCTGATCAAAACACCTAGGTCGGCAAGATCCATTACAAAACCAGTATCTGGGTCCACTTCACCTTTTATTCTCACCTCAAGGTCAAAATTATGACCGTGAAAGCTTGGGCTGTTGCACTTTCCGAATACTTCGATATTCTTCTCCTTGCTCCAATTGGGATTATGGAGCCTATGGGCTGCATTAAAATGTCCTTTTCTGCAAATTGTAGCAATCATGCTGCAAATGTACTTCCTTTTTCATCAAACCATATTTTTCTGCTATAAAAAATCCCGTTTATCAGCTATCAATTCCATTCCGCTTTACATTGAAAATCCCAATGGTTCTTTTTAAATTTAAAGAACCAAAAATATCCTTTCGTCCATTGGACATTATTATTCTTAAATATCAATAAAACATTAATCCAAAAAAATAAAACTACTATGAAGATTACCTATTTAGGTCATGCAACACTGCTCTTGGAAATCAACGGTAAAACTATATTGTTCGACCCTTTCATCACTGGAAACGAATTGGCATCGGAAGTGGATATAGACAGCTTGAAGGTGGACTACATTTTTGTGACACATGGACATCAAGATCATGTTCTGGATGTAGAAGCTGTTGCCAAAAACAATCCGGATGCCCTATTGGTATCCAATTTTGAAGTTGTTTCCTGGTTTGGTGACAAAGGTGTACAGGGACACGGCATGAACCATGGCGGGAAATATACTTTTGACTTTGGGACGGCCAAATATGTGAATGCTGTTCACTCAAGCGCGTTACCTGACGGAAGTAATGGAGGTAACCCTGGAGGTTTTGTCATATACGATGATTCAAAATGCATTTATATTGCCGGTGACACAGCTTTAACCAAGGATATGGAACTCATTCCCATGACGTGCCCAAAATTGGATATTGCGGTACTCCCGATTGGAGATAATTTCACCATGGGTTACGAAGATGCAACTATTGCCAGTGACTTCATTGAATGTAACACCATTATCGGTTGTCATTATGATACCTTCCCTCCTATTAAAATAGATAAAACCAAAGCAGTTGAGTATTTCGAGAAAAAAGAAAAGAAATTAATTCTACCAGATATCGGGGAAACGGTAACCGTTTAAAACAAAAAAGCCTTCGAAAAATCGAAGGCTTTTTTTTCTGTGGGCGCTGAGGGATTCGAACCCCCGACCCCCTCGGTGTAAACGAGGTGCTCTGAACCAACTGAGCTAAGCGCCCATTCATTTTCCCGAATGGGAGTGCAAATATAACACTGTTTTTGATTTAAAAAACAAAAAATGAAAAAAAATTACACTACTTCGGCAACAACAAATGTGCTCCCGCCTACATAGACCATATCTCCTTCATTCGCATTTTTCAAAGCGCTTTTAAATCCTTGTTCAACTGACTTGTAAACATCACCTACAACACCCTCTTCCTTAGCAAGTTCCTGAAGCTTTACCGTATCCATGCCCCTAGGAATATTAGGCCTTACAAAATAATAGGATGCATTTTTAGGAAATAGGGACAATACAGATTTGACATCCTTATCATTTACAAAACCAACCACCATATGAAGGTTATTGAACTTTTGCTTTGCAACTTGCTTCAAAACCAATTGCAGACCTTCTTTGTTATGTGCCGTATCACAAACTACTAGAGGGTTTTCTTGTAACACCTGCCACCTTCCTAAAAGTCCGGTATTGTCCACAACGTTTTTAAGGCCTTTGGAAATTGCTTCTTCAGGTACATCAAAGGCTTTTAACCGGCGAATCGTAGCCACTGCCCCTCGTATGTTTTTTTGCTGATAATCGCCAAGCAGATCGGTTTCATACTCCTTCATAGGATCATTATTGTCCGCAAAAACTATATCCGACTTTAGTTGATGTGCAATCAGGTTAAATATCATTTTGGTCTCAGTCTGGGTCTCACTGATTACAACCGGAACCTTTGGCTTGATAATTCCTGCTTTTTCCAAAGCAATTTTTTGCAATGTATCTCCCAAAAACTGTGTATGATCCATACCAATGTTGGTGATCAAGGACACTTCTGGGGTTATAATGTTTGTGGAATCCAAACGCCCGCCAAGTCCAACCTCAATTACTGCAATATCCACAGTTTCTTCTGCAAAATAGCTAAAAGCCATTCCCACTGTCATTTCAAAAAAAGAAAGCTTGTGATATTCAAGAAATGGTTGGTGCTGCGCTATAAAATCTACAACAAATTCCTCGCCGACAACCTTTCCGTTGATTTTGATACGTTCCCTAAAATCCTTTAAATGAGGTGAAGTGTAAAGTCCAACTGTATAACCCGCCTCTTGTAAAATGGAGGCCAACATATGGCTACTGGAACCTTTACCATTGGTCCCTGCAACATGTATACTCTTGAATTTTTTCTCTGGATTGCCCAGTACATTACAGAAGTGGATAATGTTATCCAACTTTGCGTTCATGGCAGCGGCACCTTTCTGTTGGTACATCGGAAGTTGTCCGAACATCCAATCCAACGTTTCTTGATATGTCACTACTGTCCCAGTTTAAAGTTGACGACCACAAAGCCTATTTGCTGGGCTGGAGCGTTGGAATCGGGATTCCATCTATGCAACATCGCGGTTCTTTGTGCCGGTTCTAAAAGACAGGGAGCATTGTTGGTTGTTCCTTTTACTCCTGGTTGTGCCTTGATTACCTTTCCCGTTCTATCCACAACAATACGGACCACTACCCTACCTTCTTCATTGCATTCCTGCTGTACCTTACCTTTGTTTGCCAATGACCTACCGCTTAGGCCGTAACCTCCAGTACCAGTGCCTGGTGAACCATAATATGACGTAGCATATGGATCACCATCGGGCTGGCCCTTATCCCCTGCACGGTCATCGTCGCCTTCACTACCGGTAGTAGTTCCTTCGGATTTTCCTATTCCACCTATCAGAGCATCAACACTTTTCTTTTTAGCTTCTTGCTCTTGGCGCTTCCGCTCTTCGGCCTCACGTTTTTCCCGTGCAATTCGTTCTGCTTCGGCCTTGGCTTTTTCCGCCTCTTCCTCCGCCTTTCGTTGGGCCTCTTGTTGTTGCCGTAGCTTGATGGTCTCCTCATCATTACTGGTCAAAACTTCTTCTACCGGAGCCTCTTCCACAACAGTTTCTTGTGGCTCAGCAGGTTCCGCCACGTCCTGAGGTTCTGGCAAGCTCTCCACCTCTCTAGGTTCCGATCTTACCGGTTCTGTAGGCTGTACTTCACCACTTCCAAATTCCATGGTCCCAAAATTAACGGCAATACCATTTTCAATGGGCGGATCTAAATAGGTGAGTCCAATGTAAAAAAGCAATAGCAGCAAAGCGCTTAACAAAAGAGTTGTAAGCGTAAAGGATTTTTTCTTGTGTCTCGTATCTAAAAAGGACATTATTTTGGCCGCACTGCCAAGATAACCTTGTAACTGTTCCTATTGGCTATATCCATAACGTTCACTGCTTCTTTAATAGCTACGTTTTCTTCAGCCCTTAGGATGATTGTCGGCTTTTCTTGACCTTCAAGTGCCTTTTTTAATTCAATTTCAATGTATTCTTTGTTGATCTGCTCGTTGTTCACAAAATATTTCAGGTCCTTATCAATGGTTACCGAAACGTTCTGAGTGTTCGTCGATTTCCCCTTTGCCTTTGGCAATAGCAAATCCAATGCATTTGGCGCATTGGATGTCAGCATAAAGAACACCAATAACAGGAACACAATGTCCGTCATGGATGACATGCTGAATTCAGGGCTAATTTTGTTTCTTCCCTTCAGTTTCATGGCTAAAGGTTTATATAGGTTCGTTCAATAGGTCCAAGAACTCAACTGCGTTGGCCTCCATTTGATGCACTACCTTATCGGTCCTGTTCACCAAGTGGTTGTAACCGATATACGCAATAATACCAACCACCAAACCGGCAACGGTGGTAGTCATTGCGGTATAAATACCCGATGCCAAAGAGCCCATTTCTGCCTGACCTCCACTACTTGCCATTTCATGGAAAGCCAAAATCATACCAATTACGGTTCCCAAGAAACCGATCATAGGTGCAGCTCCTGCAACAGTAGCCAAAACACTTACATTCTTTTCTAGTTTGTATACCTCAAGGGTACCGGCGTTCTCAATGGCCGTATTGATGTCATCCAGTGGTTTTCCGATGCGGGCAACTCCCTTTTCGGTCAATCGCGCTACAGGAGAATCTGTTTGCGCGCACAATAATTTTGCAGCTTCCAGTTTACCGTTCATGACATGGTCACGAATCTGGTTCATAAAGTTCTTATCTATCTTGGACGCGGCCTTAATGGCAAAAATGCGTTCAAAATAAATGTACATAGCTACAAAAAGAAGAACAAAAAGCACCATTATGATAATAACGCTTCCTGTTCCTCCATTTACGATAAGATCGATTACGGACAAGGTCTTTTCCTCGGAAATTGAAGCAGTTGCCTCAGCACCTTCCGTTACTTCTTGAAAAATATTCATATAAAATCCCCAATTTAATTTGCAATTATAACGGAGATTTTTGAACTAAAGTATTTTTTAGAACAAATATCGCATCACCATAAAGCAAATTGCTCCTGCGATGAAGCCCATAAAGGCCAACCACGATATTTTCTTAAGATACCAGAAGAAATCAATTTTCTCCATTCCCATGGCTACCACACCTGCTGCAGAACCAATAATCAACATACTACCACCTGTTCCCGCGGAATAGGCGATAAAATGCCATAACTGGTCATCCAAAGGCTCAGAGAACATCCCTAAACTCGCTGCTACCAATGGCACGTTATCAATTACTGCAGATCCAACACCTAACAGTATTACCACCAAATCCGAAACTCTTGTTCCTGCCATTTCGGTTCCCATCAAAGGCATACCTTGTTTTAAACCTTCGGCAAAGTTGAACAACAATCCCAATGATTCCAAAGCGGCCACAGCCATTAAAATACCCAAGAAGAACAAAATACTTGGCAATTCGATTTTGGTCAAGGCGCTATGTACGGGACTGTGGTGTGCATGCTCATCGCTTTCCTGATTTACGGATGAAATTGCAATCTTCTTGTTACTGTAGATTTCTGCAAAAGTTGCCACTACGGCCAAGGACAGCATCATACCAACATAGGGAGGCAGATGTGTCACTGTCTTGAAGATCGGTACAAAAACTATGGCTCCCAAGCCCAAATAAAGCATTCTAGGTCCATATTTTGAATCGACACTATCTTCTTCATCCGTATCGATTTCCCCCTTGAACGCAGGAAGGAAAGATGCTATGAAGGATGGCAACAACATACATACCAAGGAAGGAACCAACAAATGCTCAATCAACATAGCTGTGGAAACTTTATTTCCGATCCACAACATAGTGGTGGTTACATCTCCAATTGGGGACCAGGCACCACCTGCGTTGGCAGCAATAATGATCAAACCTGCATACCAAAGTCTTACATCTCTATCCTTAACTATCTTCTGAAGGATGGAAATAAGTACGATTGTAGCAGTAAGGTTGTCAATAATTGCAGAAAGTATAAAGGCCAAGAAAGAGAATATCCAAAGGATTTTCTTTTTGCTCCTTGTCTTTACAAAAGATTTAATCGTGGCAAAACCATCAAAATAATCAATGATCTCCACAATGGTCATCGCACCAAGTAGAAATACCAAGATTTCTGCTGTCTTACCTAAATGGTGGAGCAAGGTCTCTTCCATCAACTCCATTTTTTCCTCGTGCCCAAAGGCTCCGAAGTTTTCGAGCAATTCATGATTGCCGGAGTCGAACCAATTAGTAAAACCGTCGATACCGAATGCCATCAACGCCCACAAGATGGCCATCATGGCCAAGGCAGGGATAAGTTTATCTATTTTCAGGTTATGTTCTAGGGTAATTGCCAAATATCCAATTACAAAAATGACAACTAAAAGGGTTTCCATGTTAAGTTTGGTTTAATTAAGGAATAATATTTTTGAGTAGTTATTCTGTGCCGCTAAAGATATTCAAAATGAATATTTCCGCATAATCTTATACCCATAAAAATATGCTAAACAGAATTGATAAAATTTGAAAATACATCAAAAAATTCAATCATTCTCATTTATTTGATATTATACATAGAATATTAATATTGTAAATCTATATTTGTAGGTAGTTTTTAAATATTTTTCAGTTTTATGGATTTCACACTTTCCGAAGAACAGTTAATGATACAACAAGCGGCAAAGGATTTTGCCCAAAATGAACTTTTACCAGGTGTAATTGAACGTGACGAAACTCAAAAATTTCCAAGTGAACTCGTTAGAAAAATGGGAGAATTGGGGTTTTTAGGAATGATGGTCGACGAAAAATATGGCGGCAGTGGTCTCGGAACCCTATCCTATGTATTGGCCATGGAAGAACTTTCTAAAATAGATGCCTCTGCCTCTGTAATGGTATCGGTAAATAATTCTTTGGTCTGCTGGGGATTGGAAACCTATGGAACCGAAGAGCAAAAACAAAAATACCTTACCCGTTTGGCCTCTGGAGAGATTATCGGTGCGTTTTGCCTGTCCGAGCCCGAAGCGGGAAGTGATGCCACTTCTCAAAAAACAACTGCCATTGACAAAGGTGACCATTACCTATTGAATGGAACAAAAAACTGGATAACCAACGGCAACCAGGCCGAAGTATACCTTGTTATCGCCCAAACCGATAGAGACAAAGGCCACCGAGGTATCAATGCCCTGATTGTGGAAAAAGGAATGGAAGGATTTGATATCGGTCCCAAAGAAAATAAATTGGGTATTCGCGGAAGTGACACCCATTCCTTAATGTTCAACGACGTAAAAGTTCCAAAGGAAAACCGTATTGGAGAGGATGGTTTTGGTTTTAAATTTGCCATGAAAACCTTGGCAGGCGGAAGAATTGGAATAGCCGCTCAAGCGTTGGGTATTGCTGCAGGTGCCTACGAACTGGCCTTGACATACTCAAAGCAAAGAAAAGCGTTTGGAACAGAGATTTCCAATCATCAAGCAATCGCTTTTAAACTCGCGGATATGCATACCAAAATTCAAGCTGCCCGACACTTGGTATACCAAGCGGCTTGTGACAAGGATTCTGGCAACGACTACACTTTGTCGGGTGCAATGGCGAAACTGTATGCCTCGGAGGTTGCTATGGAAACCGCTGTCGAAGCGGTACAAATCCATGGAGGGAACGGTTATGTAAAAGAATACCATGTGGAACGTTTGATGCGGGATGCCAAAATCACCCAAATCTATGAAGGCACCTCCGAAATTCAGAAAATAGTCATCTCCAGAAGCATCTTAAAAGATTAAATTGAACACACCCCCTCCCAAAAGAGGGGGTTCTTTTTGTTTAAACACATTTTAATCGGCCGCATCCCTATTTTATAAGAAGCCCCACGTCTTAAATTCCTGTTAAAATCTTCATAACACTCTTTTTACAAGAGGGAGTCTCTTGATTTTTCCATCCAAATTGAGATAATGATAATTTAACATTCCATATATTCCTAAATTGAGGTTTTTTCAACTCATCATTCCATACGTTGATTATTTATCTGATAATCAGTATTTTTCTTATGGTTTATTTATCTATTTTGATATTTTTGAAGAAATACGTTAATGATGAGATTGGAGAAACAAGGTCTATACCTACCAGAATTTGAGCATGATAACTGCGGAGCAGGTTTCATCTGTAGCTTAAAAGGAATAAAGTCGAACGACATTATACACAAAGCCCTCGAGATCCTAGATAAACTGGAACATCGTGGAGCGGTAAGTTCAGATGGAAAAACAGGCGATGGTGCCGGGATTTTAATTGATATTCCGCACGACTTTTTTATGGACGCTTGTCCATTTGAATTGCCAGAAGCAGGTGAATATGCCGTAGGAAACGTATTTCTACCTCAAAAAGATAACCAACGTGATTTCTGCATCAAGGTCTTTGAAGAGAATATTGAAAAACAAGGCCTACAATTATTGGGATGGAGAGATGTACCTGTGAACCGTTCGGTTCCCGGAAGAATTGCTGCAGAGACCGAACCCTATGTAAAACAGGTCTTTGTTGCCAAAGGTGAGGCCCTTGACGACTTCCAATTCAACCTAAAACTTTTCATTGCACGGAAAATAACCGAGCATGCGGTAATCGAAAGCAAACTTTCAGAAAGTGAGTTCTTCTACCTGCCAAGCCTTTCCACCAAAATCATCATTTTTAAAGGTCTATTGGTACCAAAAGATATCAGCAAATATTACGAGGACCTATTGGACCCAAGGGTAGTTACCCGTTTGGCTTTGGTTCACCAACGTTTTTCCACCAACACGTTCCCAAATTGGGACTTGGCACAACCATTCCGATATATGTGCCACAATGGGGAGATAAACACACTAAGAGGTAATGTTTCGCGCATGCGCTCGCGCGAAGAGCTCATGCAAAGTGACTGGTTCGGAGAGGACATTAAAAATATTCTTCCCGTTGTTCTGCCGGCAAAATCGGATTCTGCCAGTATGGATATGGTAGTGGAGCTTTTACTTATGACGGGACGTTCTTTGCCAGAGGTAATGATGATGCTGGTTCCCGAAGCTTGGGAAAAAAATCCAGACATGTCCGAAGCCAAAAGAGCATTTTATGAGTATAACTCCTGTTTAATGGAACCATGGGACGGTCCTGCCTCCATACCCTTTACAGATGGTAATTATATCGGTGCGGTATTGGACAGAAACGGACTTCGCCCATCTAGATATTCCGTGACCAAACAAGGCTATGTCATCATGTCATCGGAAACCGGTGTAGTAGAATTGGAGCCAGAGGATATCGAGTTCCATGGAAGATTGGAACCTGGAAAAATGTTCTTGGTCAACATGGAAGAGGGTAGAATCGTCAACGACGAGGAAATCAAGGAACACATTGCCAAAAAGCATCCCTACAAGAAATGGTTAAAAGACAATTTGGTGCACCTCAGGGATATACCTTATAATGATTGCCCTGTATTTTTTGGTGAATTTCCATTAAAAACAAGAAGAACCGCCTTCGGTTACACGCAAGAGGATATTAATACTATTATTATGCCCATGGCAGAAAATGGTAAAGAACCCATCGGTTCCATGGGGTCCGATACCCCGATTGCCGTATTGTCCGAACGCCCTCAACTTATATACAATTACTTTAAACAACTTTTTGCGCAGGTAACCAACCCTCCTTTGGATGGTATTCGAGAAGAATTGATCACGGATATTAGCTTAACGCTCGGAAGCGATCATAATATTTTTGACTATTCAGAGCTGCACTGTCGTAAGCTTAAAATCCAAAACCCGGTAATTTCCAAGGAAGATTTGGATAAAATCAAAAATTACGACGCAAGTCCGGATTACAAAGTAGTATCCATTTCCATGCTCTACGAAATCAACAAAGGGCACAACGGTCTGGAAGAAGCTTTGGATTCCATTCTTAAGCAAGCTTCCAATGCCATTGATGAGGGCGCCAACATTATTATCCTTTCCGATAGAATGGTAAGCACCGAAATGGCGGCTATACCAGCACTCTTGGCCTGTTCTTATGTTAACAGTGGGCTTAGAAAATTAGGTAAGCGATCTAAATTGAGCATTATCATCGAATCTGCAGAGCCAAGGGAAGTGCATCATTTTGCCTTACTGTTCGGTTTTGGGGCAAGTGCCATCAACCCTTATTTGGTGAACGAAATTATCGGAGAACAGATTGAAGAAAACAATATTACGGACTATACATTCGAGGAAGCGGTAAAAAATTACAACAAGGCGATAGGTAAGGGAATCTTAAAAGTGATGAACAAAATTGGGATTTCCACCCTCAACTCCTATCGAGGATCCCAACTTTTTGAATGTATAGGGATAAACACCACAGTTGTAGATAAATATTTCCCGAACACACCTACCCGAATCCAGGGAATAGGTCTTTATGAAATAGAAAAAGAAGTAACCAAACGCCATAAAAAAGCGTTCCTTTCAAAGGAAATAGCAGCCAATCTCGAAATAGAGGTCGGTGGAGAGTATCGATGGAGAAGAAACGGCGAGAAGCACATGTTCAATCCATTAAGTGTCGCTATGCTTCAAAAATCGGTACGCAATAACGAGCCGGAAACTTATAAGGAGTATTCCAAAATGGTCAATGAGCAATCCAAACACCTAATGACCATCCGTGGACTGTTCGAATTTTCGAACTATGACCCCATTCCCATTGAAGAAGTTGAACCTTGGACAGAAATTGTAAAAAGGTTCAAAACGGGGGCAATGTCCTACGGAAGTATCAGCAAGGAGGCCCACGAAAATCTTGCGATTGCGATGAACCGGATTGGAGGCAAGAGTAATTCGGGTGAAGGCGGAGAGGATTCGGCTCGTTTCTATAGAAGTCAAACAGGAGACTGGCGAAACAGTGCCATTAAACAGGTGGCTTCCGGCAGGTTCGGTGTAACCTCCAATTACCTTTCCAATGCACAGGAAATACAGATTAAAATGGCACAAGGGGCCAAACCGGGAGAAGGAGGTCAACTACCTGGCCCAAAAGTAAACCCAGCCATTGCCAAAACCAGAAATTCCACACCCTATGTTGGATTGATATCCCCACCTCCCCACCACGATATTTACTCTATTGAGGATTTGTCCCAATTGATTTACGATCTAAAATCAGCAAATAGGGAAGCTCGCGTAAATGTAAAATTAGTGTCCGAGGTTGGAGTAGGAACCGTTGCCGCCGGTGTGGCCAAGGCAAAGGCCGATGTAATCCTTATTTCCGGATTTGATGGCGGTACAGGAGCCTCTCCTTTAACCTCCTTAAAACATGCAGGTCTACCATGGGAGCTCGGAATTGCGGAAGCACAACAAACTTTGGTGTTGAACGACTTAAGAAACAGGGTTGTTTTGGAATGTGACGGTCAGCTGAAAACTGGTCGGGATGTTGCTATCGCATGTCTCTTAGGCGCCGAAGAGTTCGGCTTTGCCACAGCTCCGTTAGTCGCTTCTGGATGTATAATGATGCGTGTTTGCCACTTGAACACATGTCCCGTGGGTATTGCCACACAAAACCCGGAACTACGTAAAAAGTTTGCCGGCAAACCGGAACACGTGGTCAACTACATGTATTTTGTAGCACAAGAACTTCGTGAGATCATGGCCAAATTAGGATTTAGAACTTTGAACGAAATGGTAGGCCAAGTTCAAAAATTGGACAGAAAAAAGGCTGTGGAGCATTATAAAGCCGCTGGTATTGATTTAACTCCTATCCTTTACCAAATCGATGTTCCCGAGGGGACCAAATTCCACAACACGGAAAAACAATATCACGAAATAGATAAATCCATCGAATTTGAAATTATTGGCAAGGCCCACCCTGCTTTGTTCAGAAAGGAAAAAACAACACTGGATTTCCCAATTCACAATACGGACAGGGCAGTCGGAGCTATTATAAGCAACGAAATTTCAAAAATTTATGGAGCAGATGGCTTGCCTGAAAATACCCTTAAATTAAACTTTACAGGTTCTGCTGGTCAAAGTTTTGGGGCATTTGCCACCAAGGGATTGACCATGGTAGTCAACGGTAATACCAACGATTATCTTGGAAAAGGGCTTTCTGGAGCTAAATTGGTCATTAAAGTACCTTTTAAATCAACCATTAAACCGGAGGATAATATAATAACTGGAAATGTAACCCTTTATGGCGCCACCTCTGGTGAAGCATACATCAATGGTAAGGCCGGGGAACGTTTCTGTGTAAGAAACTCCGGGGCTAAAGCTGTGGTAGAGGGAATTGGAGATCATGGATGTGAATATATGACTGGCGGTGTTGCCGTGATCTTAGGTTCTGTTGGAAGAAACTTCGGAGCAGGAATGAGCGGTGGAATTGCCTACGTATACGACAAGGACAACACCTTTAGGCGTAATTGCAATGGAGAAGCACTCAACCTATTGGCCGTTGAAGAGGACAACGATATTAAAGAACTCAAGGATTTGATTGAAAACCATTACAATGCAACTCTAAGTCCTTTGGCACAGAGCATACTTGAAAATTGGGAAAAATGTCTCCCAAAATTCATTAAAGTATTCCCAGAGGAATATCGTCAGGCACTTATTAGATTGGAACAAGAAAAAATGGAAACCTTATAATTTTAGACATGGGAAAGATTACAGGATTTTTGGAATTTGACAGAAAGGATGAAACGTACGCCCCGGTCAAAGAACGCATCAAAAACTATAAGGAGTTCACAAAACCTTTAAAAGAAGGTGAATTAAAAAACCAAGGAGCACGTTGTATGGATTGCGGGATACCCTTCTGCCATAGCGGCTGTCCATTGGGAAACTTGATTCCCGATTTCAACGATGCCGTTTACAGAGGAAAATGGGAAAAAGCGGCGAAAATTCTTCATTCCACGAATAATTTTCCAGAGTTTACCGGGAGATTATGCCCGGCACCATGCGAAGAAGCATGTGTTTTGGGAATTAACGAGCCTGCTGTTTCAATAGAGAACATTGAAAAAAACATTGTTGAAACTGCCTTTAAAAATGGGTGGATACAACCAGAACCGCCAACCATCAGAACCGAGAAAAAAATAGCGGTGGTAGGTTCGGGCCCTGCCGGCTTAGCTGCAGCACAACAATTGAACAGAGCTGGCCATAATGTTACGGTTTTTGAACGTGATGAAAAACCCGGCGGCCTTTTAAGGTATGGGATTCCCGACTTTAAAATGGAAAAAAACGTGATCGACCGCCGTCTTGAGGTGATGGAAAAGGAAGGTATTGAGTTCAGAACTGGAGTTCACGTAGGGGTAGATGTAACCGCAAAAGAACTTCAAAATGATTTCGACTCAATAGTTCTTTGTGGTGGTGCCACAGTAAGACGCACCTTGCCTGTTCCCGGAGCAGATGCCAAAGGTGTGGTACAGGCTAT
>NZ_JARFVA010000009.1 GCF_029194005.1 Flagellimonas okinawensis
TTTACGTGACCGATGGGGCCTTTATGGCATCCGCCAGTTGTGTGAACCCTTCGTTGACCTATATGGCCTTTACGGCAAGGGCCGCCAACCATGCCGCCCAAGAACTTAAAAAAGGAAATATATAATGGAAAGAAGATCAGCACTCAAGAATATGGGATTGGCCTTCGGTTATGCCGTGGCCACTCCGACATTGCTATCCCTCTTGCAAAGTTGCAAGGACAAACCGGCCTATGCCGAGTGGACCCCCAGCTTCCTCGACAAGGAACAGGGCTATGCCATGGCACAGACCCTCGATGTGATCCTTCCCAAGACAGATACCCCTTCCGCTACGGAAGTGAACGTGCACACCTTCATCGATGCATACCTCGACGAGGTCATGCCCTTGGAGCAAAGGGAGTTCGTGGTCATGAAAATGAACAAGTTCTACGACAAGGTCCTGGCCGATTCCGGAAAGGAAAGCTTGATGGACATAGAGCCCGCGGACATAGAACCTGCGCTGCAGGCCTATCTGAGGAAACGTTCCGATGAGGAGGAAGAGGCACATTCCGAGGCCATCATGAGCTATATGCAGGCCATTATGCAGGGAGGCGAGGCCAGTCTTGACGACGATATCGCACGCTTCTCCTTTGCCAACGACCTGAGGGACCTGGCCACTTGGGCCTACAAGTCCTCAGAATATGTGGGCGAAGAGGTACTGGCCTATCTGCCCATACCAGGGGAGTACGTCGCCTGTGGCGACCTACAGACCCTCACCGGTGGAAAGGCATGGTCCCTATAGGCCCAAAGCATACATCAACAAAAAAAAGCCTCCTCTACGGGAGGCTTTTTTTGCTCCTATAGTGATAGATCCCAGATCAACGGCAATAAAAAGTATACGGCCATGGCCATTAATATAATGGAAAGGATGTTCATCAGGAACCCTGTACGGACCATGTCCGGAATCCTTAAAAACCCGGAACCGAATACCACGGCATTGGGCGGAGTGGCCACCGGGAGCATAAAGGCACAGGATGCGGCAGTGGTACAGGCCACCATCAAAAGGAAAGGATCCACTTCCAAGCTAAGGGCCAAAGGGGCCAATACGGGCAGCATCATGGCGGTGGTGGCCAGGTTCGAGGTGACCTCCGTCAAAAAATTCACGCAGGCGATGACAAGTACCAGAAGACCAAAAAGGGAAAAGGTATCAAAAAATGCCATTTGCCCTCCCAGATATACGGCCAAACCAGTATCCTGAAAGCCCTTGGCAATGGCCATTCCCCCACCGAACAACAGAATGATGCCCCAAGGGATTTTCACGGCCTCGTTCCATTGGAGCAGGGACCGCTTCCCATTTGCCGGTACCATGAACAGGAGTACGGCCGAACCAATGGCTATTATCGTATCATCGATCTCGGGTATGAATCGCTGTAACAGGAACGATCTTGTGATCCAGCAGACAGCGGTCAGTACAAAGACGAAAAGGACCAAGCTTTCTTCCCGGCACATGGGCCCTAGCTCGGCCAACAACCTATCGATTTCCTGTCTCCCCCCCGGAAATTGTTTTTGCTCCAATGGATAGGCGATTCGCGTCAGGTAAAGCCAGGCCAAGATCAATAAAATGCAGGAGACGGGCAGTCCGAACATCATCCATTGCCAAAAGCTGATATCAATGCCATAGGTCTTTTGGACAAAACCGGCAAAGACCAGGTTGGGCGGTGTCCCGATGAGCGTGGCTATTCCCCCTATGGATGCGGCATACGCAATGGCCAGCATCAACAATTTGCCAAAGACCCTGTTCTCGTCCCCAGGGGTTTCGGGATTGTCCTTCAATTGTTTGACAATGGAAATGGCCATGGGCAATACCATCACGGTAGTGGCCGTATTGGATATCCACATGGACAAAAAGGCGGTGGCGGCCATAAAGCCCAGGACTATGGTATACATATTTGTTCCTATGGCCTTGATGATGTGCAGGGCGATCCTCTTATGGAGTCCCCATCGCTCTATGGCCATGGCCAACATGAAACCGCCCATGTAAAGAAACACGTATTTATGTCCATAACTGGCGGTCACCTCACCTAAGGCAACGGTTCCCATCAATGGGAACAACAACATGGGGAGCAATGCGGTCACCGCAATGGGAAGGACCTCGAACACCCACCAAGTACCGATCCAGACCGTTGCCGCAAGTACATCCCTGCCCTCACTGGAAAGCCCTTCCCCTTGAAACAGGAAATGTACCAACAAAAAAAGAACCGGTCCCAAGATCGCGCCAAGTTTCCTATATGACATATGTTGTAGTTTAGATTTGTGCATATAAAAAGGGATGGAGGCCAAAGGCCATACCATCCCTTACGTATAAATTGCCTGATTTAGTCGATGTTCTCCCTATCCATCCAATACAGGAGATAAGGTATATTATAGGCATGGGTCCATCCAAATACCCTGAGTCCCTGGTTGGTCTGCCAATTGGTAAAGCGACCCTTGCTCATGGGCAGATTGGATATCTCCAATAGGTCCTCGCTATATTCGGAAGCGTTCGGGTAATCCTCGGGTGATTTGGGAAGCTCACCTATTTTCAGCTTTTCGGCACGTGCCAATGCTTCGTCCAGGTACACCTTTTCCCCACTGATCTCATATCCCAATAGCAAGGGATAGATCGTTGCGAGATAGGATTCCATCTCATGGTTCAATGGGGGCACGTCCCTGACCCATCTGGCATGCTTCAAAAGTGCCTTTCTAACTTCTTCGTTCCCTGTGATCTGCTGGTATTTGTACAATCCTTGGGCCACATAGGTCTGGCTGTACCCATATCTATCCAACAAGAGGTTGCCCCCTTGGCGCTCCTGCAACTCCAACATCAGATCCACACGCTCATCAAGTTCTTTCCTGTATTTGTTCAGCTTGGTCGCATCATAAAGCTCCACCAAGTTCAGTACCGAGAGGTACAGTCTCCTGCCCCTTAGATCGTGTTCGCCCCAAATTCTCTTGATATAGGTATCCCCTGTCATCTTGGCCACTTCGAGAGCCCTGTGATCGGCAGCCAGGTAGTAATCGGCGATCCAACCTTGGATCCATACATGGGCACTGAGCAATGCGTACCAGTGTTCATTTGCATGCCTGCGCCCTATTCCCAGATAAGGGGTGGATTCCGGCTCATCTTCATAGTTCCAAAAGTCTATGGCGTCGTTCACTTCACCATAATATGTTCTTTTCTTTGGCCAGTGGATATTGTCCACATCCATGGTATGCCTGCTCATGGCCTGGGCCAGTTTAAAGTACTCGGGGTCTCCGGTCCTCATAAAATTGGTCCACAGCATAAAATCAACGGTCGGCTCATTATTGGTCCACTGTACCCATCTTCCATTGAAGAAATAGCTTTTGCCGTCCCCATAGTTGAAGATACCGTACCAGGGTTCGTGCTTTTGGCTGTAGGCCCACCATTGGTAACGATATTGTAGGGCGTTCTCGAACTCCGGACGCTCGGCAGAGGCAGGTGCCATGTTACCGTACACCTTGGATGCGGTGTACCAATCCGGTGTTGCATGTGCCACAGGGGCATCCACCACGTAGTCCATTTTTTGCCCGACTTGATCGGTCGCTTCATTTTCATGGAAATAATAGATGAACTCGGTGGTCTTGGTAATCCCTTGTGCAAAATTGTCCAGCATACCGCCATCTGGCTCGGTATTGTGGCGTGCAAAGCTCATCGGACCGTTCTCCTTGGGCCAAACACTTCCCAAAAGGATTCCCGTAGAGGGATCTACTTCGATTCCCTTGGGGTATTCCTTCATGAAGTTTTTGATCCCGACCCCGACGCCTCTTTTTCCATCGGTTATGTTCATCCAGCCTTTGGCCCTTTCGGTTTTGGCCAATTCCTTTCCACCTTGGGAGACGGTCGCCTCGAAATCCAAGCTTTCCCCAGTATCACCTGACTTCTCATTATCATCGAAATTATTAAGGTACAGGCTTCTCAGACTGGTACTTTTCCTATAGCCCGGTCCCTTTTGCAGTAATTGCAAGGGCCCTTGGTCACCAACAGCTATTTCCTCCAATTGGGTATCCGCCCCATCGTTTTGCCAACTACCGTTGTACAGGGGCATCGATACGCTCACATCATCGTCCAAATGGTATTTCAACTGTAGACCACTTGCCGCTATTTGATCATTGGGCTGTGTCCATCCCATATCATCTTCCGTTTGTTCGGTAAGGATCTTGGCGTTCTGCGTGGCGATATTGGCGTGCTCTCCCTCTTGAGGGGTATGTTTGTCAGGAATTCCGGTATAGGTCATGGTGTGGAGCACCTTGATGTAGCTCTTGCCCGCATAGGCATGCAACCACATGGTAAAGGGAGAGAGATTGTTGTCAGCTCTACTATAGGTATAGGTCCCTTCTACCCTGAAGATGGTATGCATGGGGCCCGATCCTTTTTCCCTGAAGACTTCGTTGATCACTGCCTTGGAGGCATCCAGACCGGCATCGTCCAAAAGATCCAGGAAGGAACCCCTGTGCTTTTCCGGGGAGGAGGCGATCAGTTCTTCCGGATCGAACTTTCCATCCTTGTTGCTATCCAGGAACACCTCATCCAAAAAGCCGTTGCCCTTTTTGTGGATGGAGAATGAAATCGGTCCCGTATTGACATCGATACCTCCCTGTGGCCTCATGTTGTTGGTGGAAATGATCTTTTCCGTGGGCTGCATGGGAACGACCCCATCCCCATATTCCAGAACATAGTCGGTGGTCTCCTCGGAAAAAAAGAACACCCAGGCCCATTTCACACTATCGTCGGCTGGCCCCCAGTTACTGACCTCCGTGGTCTGACATGGGATTTCCTTGCCATCGGCGGTCAATAGCCGCATATGGTCCACGGAATTCAGTTCCCCTTTGGGAAAGGGGATCCCCAAGGTGATGGGAGCACCCTCTTTGTTGTTCTCGACCGTTATCTCTAGCTGTTTTCCCAATGTCTCCGGATCCGTACAGGATTCAAGGAGAAAACATGCCAACAGTACTGTAATCAATATTCTCATAGGTATAGAAAGGTTATTCATTTTACAGACATAGTGCCGCTGCGCCGAGAATGGGCGAATCCACTAGGTCCGAAGTTTCGATTTTAAAATTTTCCAATTGGTCTTGATAGGCAAAGGAGTCCAACGCCTCCTGTACCGGTTCCTTGAAGAAGGGATAGGCATTGCTTATGGAGCCGCCCAATACAATGGATTCCGGGGCGAACAGGTACAAAATGGCCCTGATCGCTTCGCCCAGGTGCACACCGTACTGCCTAAAGGCCGAGTGGGCAACAGGATCGTTGTCCAGGGCCCTTTTATAGAGCTCCTTGGCCGATGTACCGTATTCATCCTCAAAAAAGAAGCTCCCTGCATATTGCTCGAGAATTCCATTTTTATAGGGCAACATCCCGATCTCCCCGGCACCACAAAGTACCCCGTTATACAGTTTTCCTTCGATCAGGATACCCATTCCAAGTCCCGTACCTAAAGAAAGTGCCACACAATTGGTATACTGCTTGGCCTTTCCAAAATGCCTTTCCCCTAGGGCAAAACAATTTGCATCGTTGTTCAGGTATACGGGGATCCCGAACCGTTGTTGGGTCAGTTCCCTGAGTGCCACCTTCTTCCAAGAAGGGATATTCTGCACATCATGGACCGTGCCCTTGTCCAGATCCACCACAGCCGGAACCCCGATGCCGATGGCTTCCACGGATGGGTCGATGACCGACTCCATAGTGGTGAACAATAGGTCAAGTACGGCTTGCTGGGAAGCTTCCCTATCCACATGGGCCATTGCAGTGTGTTCCACTTGGGATCTCCACACACGACCAACCTTTATTTTGGTCCCTCCGATATCCACCCCTAAAACTGTACGCTTTTCCTGTTCCACTAGTCTTTTTTTAAACTTATGGTCTTGTTGTTCACCAGGGGTTTGGCCCAAAAGCCGATACTGAATATAAAGGCCAAGGGTACCAAGAGAAAGAACATGCCGCCTCTTAGGGACATCAATTCCCCAAGTCCCCCAACGATAAAGGGAATGACCGCCCCACCCGCGATCCCGGTACAAAGAATCCCGGAAAGGGAACCATGGTGTTCCTTAACGGAGTTGAGGGCAAGGGAAAATATGATGGAGTACATCACGGAGATAAAGAAACCTACGGCCGGAAATCCTATCAAGGCCATCCGGGCAGACCCCGTCAAGGCAAGGATCAGGCATATCACTGAAATGGATGTGGCCCATATCAACAGTTTTCGGCTATCCATGATCTTGAGCAACAAAAGTCCCAAAAGGCAGCCTACGGTCAACATGGCCCAAAAATAGGAGACCGTGTCGGCCCCAACGGTCTTAGGATCCAGACCGTGGTACTGGCTCAAAAACTGTGATATCCAGTTTCCGACCCCCTGTTCGGTTCCCACATAGCAAAAAATCCCCAAAAAATATAGGATGGTCCATTTGTTTCGCAACAGATCCCAATAGGAGCTTCTGTCCCCTGCCCGTTCCTCCTCGGTCTTTTCGAACTTCGGGTAACGGGTAAAAAATACATAGACCAGCAACCAAACGGCGATTACCGCGAATACGATATAAAGCGAGGCCCATGGCAGGTCCTCGGGCACCCAGCCCCTGAGGGTCTCCGCAATGGCGTCGTCCGAATTGTCCTGGCTCACCAAGTATTTGTACAGGTATGGGCTAAGGAACGAAGCGGCACCGAACACCAACTGGGCCAATACCGAATTGAACGCAAAATGTTCCTCTCCCCCTGCCACTCTTAACATGGGGTTGATGATCACTTGCAGAACGGCCATACAGCAACCCAGAACAAACAGGGTTATACTGAAAACACCGTACTGAGGCAGCAATGCAAAACCCAGGGAAGCAAGCGCCATGACCAAAAAAGAAACGGACAGCAGTGTCCTTTCACTGTACTTTTCAGATAGAAATCCTGCCGGAATGGACATGATACCGTACGCGATAAAGAACGTGAACGGCAACAGGCCCGTTAAAGTAAGGCTAAGGTCAAAACTATCCTTTACATCCACAATGATGGAATTAAGGATATTGGTAATGAACGATATCACAAAGAATACGATCATGACCAATGCTATCAGGTGGATGTATCTTTTGGTCGTGGGCTTGGTTTGCATAGTTGGTCGGTTATTTACAATTGGATGCTTCCCGGGTGGTCAGTGCTGTTTATTTTTAATTGGCTCCCAACATAGGGAACATGGCTTTGATCTCTTCTTCGGTCGGCTGCTTTCCGTACTCGCATATTTCGAAATACTCAACATGCTTTACTTTGGAAAGGTCGGCCTTGGGATACCATTTTTTAACGGCTTCCAAAGTACTGGCGTCGGCTGTCCTGTTCATCCATTTTTCCTTGAGCCAAACCAATCTTTCCTGTTCTCCTGTAGGAATCGTGGACACATCCACCCCGTTGGTCCATGGCAGCCATTCGAACATTTGCGAATCATGGGCAGCCAGTCCCTTTACTTTGGTATCGATCACATCATCGATGATCACCGCGATATCCTTTTGGAAGGGATAGGGCTTTTGGAAATGGTCGCTCATATAAAGAAAAACCGGGTTCTTTTTCAGTGGTGGTGTATCCGGTGCCACATTGGGCACAATGTTCATATAGGCCGCATCCTGGACGACCGAACCGGCGTTCCTGTGATCGGGATGGTAATCATTGGGCCTTAGTCCCAACACGATATCGGCATCCCAATCCCTGATACGGCGGATTACCTCCAACCTTACGTTAAGTGTTGGGAAAAGTTCACCATCATGGTTGTCCAATACCTCGTACTCGGCTATGCCCAAGGCTTTGGCCGCATCTTTGGCCTCTTGTCGGCGTTTTTTAGCCAACACACCACCTCCCATGGCATAGTGACCGGCATCGCCATTGGTCAATGCCAAAAATTTTACATTATGGCCCATTTTGGCAAAAAGGGCGGCCGTGCCCCCGAACTTGGAATCACAGTCATCGGGATGCGCCCCGATGGCCAAAATGTTCAATACTTTCTTTTGTTGGGCCTGAAGTGTCGTAAATGCAAAGCACAGACAAAGGGCCATTATCAATTTTCTCATGTGTATATAGGTATAAATGTTTGGTTAAAATTTTTCAATTGTGGCCCGGGCCCTCCCTAAGGGGGCAAACTGACCATATTATTTTCAGACTATCTGTCTTTTTGATCGGCACATAGGTATAAGTAGGCAATCCATGGCTCGGGGACCCGATCAATCAAACTAACTTAATGAATGAAAACTTGCTTCTTCTTTTAAATCTCTCGGTTTAGTTCTGTACAAAATTCGGATTGATGTCCATTTCCCTTTGCGGGATAAAGAAATACTCCCTGGTCCCGGTGATAAAGGACTCCGCATCCAAGATCATATCCACGGCACCAAAGCGTTTCAAGTCGGGCCATCTATGGTTCTCGAAGGCCAGTTCCACTCTACGCTCTTGCAGCAATTTATCTGCGAACGAGCCTGGCGTGGATGCATCGATATCGGGCAGTCCGGCCCTGTTCCTTACTTCGTTGATCAGGTCATAGCTTTCAGGGGTCTCTCCCAAAGCTTCGGCCAGCATCAACAGCACATCGGCGTATCGGAACACCACAAAGTTCGTATCGGAGTCGTTCTCAACGGCCAGGTCGGATTGGTATTTTCTAACATGGCGGGCCTCAACGACCTCACCTTCCAAGTTCACATAGGAAGCACCCATGGACACATCATATCTAAGGTCGCCATCCTCATAGGCCTCCTGCATGGAGACCGTTGGACGGTTCCGACCGAAGCCCGAACCGGTCTGAAGATCGGTACTCGGTGAAAAATCATTGGTAAACAGGCTTCCCTGACCGATTCCACCACTGATATACTGTACCTCAAAAATGGATTCCGCATTGTTCTCGTTGGCAACGCCCCATAGATCGGCATAATCGGGAAGTAGTTCATAACCGTAATCGGCAATGATCCTTCGCAATACGGTCTCGGCCTGTCCATCGTTGCCCAAGGTCAATAATACCTTGGCCAATAAGGTGGCAGCGGCACCTTTGGTAGCTTTGCCCACTTCGCTTCCCGAATAGGAAACCGGCAAATTGGCCTCTGCCTCCGTTAGGTCGGTCACCAATTGTTGCAATACGGTGGTCTCGTCCACCTGTACCAGTTCGTCACCGCTCACATAGGGCGTTAGCTGTAGGGGAATGTTCCCAAAACCGATGGCCATATGATAATAGACCAAGGAACGGATGAACAGTGCCTCCCCGGTGATCTGGTTCTGTAATGTGGCATCCATCTCAATGGAAGGAATACGGTCCAAGATCACATTGCAGTTGGCAATTACCCTATAGGACTCGCTCCAAGCAGAAGTGATCTGCTCATTGAGGGCATCCTCGGTAAAGGAATTGATCTCGGTATACTGGCGGGCCAATCCCGTTGCATCGGGTCCTTGATCCGTATTGTCGCTTCGCATCTCGAACATGGTCCAATAGCCTCGACCATAGACACCGGTACTCTGAAGTCCGGCATAACTGGCGTTGATGGCCACTTCGAAATCTTCCGGGGTATTGTAAAAATCAGCTTCGTTCCTGTTGGAAATCGGAGCCAGATCGGTAAAGTCTTCACTACACCCGACAGCTAGGGCCGTGCATAGCATTATATATATAATTCGTTTCATTTTTTCCGGTTTTTTAGGTTAGAACTTTAGGTTTAATCCCATGGTAAAGGATTTGGTCAAGGGAAATGCCCCATAATCCTCCCCGGGTGTCAAACTATTCGTCGTAATACTGCTCACCTCCGGGTTATAACCGAGATAATCGGTAATGGTAAAGAGGTTGGTGGCCGTAACATAGAACCTAAGTCTCTGTATTTTGCTTCCAAAAAACTTGTCAGTGGGCAGGGTGTAGCCCAAGGTCACATTTCTCAAACGCACGTATGAACCGTCCTCCACCTGAAAGGATGAGGGCCTGTTGTTGTTCCCGTGGTTACCGGATTCCCTGTCCGCTCTTGGAATAGATCCATTTCCTGGATCGGAAGGAGATCTCCATCGATCATTGAACACGGCATAGGAATTGAAGTTCGCTTCACCGTTCTTCATGTGTCTGGAGGTAAGGTTGAGGATCTCGTTCCCTTCCACACCTTGGATCAAGAAGCTGAAATCGATATTCTTGAAGGTCAACCTGTTGTTGATACCCCAGGTGAAATCTGGAAAATAGCTACCGGTAACGGTCCTATCGTCCGGGGTGATCTCCCCGTCCCCATCAATATCCTTGAACCTGAAGTCCCCTGGTGCCGGATCTGGCGCTTGGGTATCAAAAGGTGCATTATCGATCTCGTCCTGGGACTGATAGATCCCATCGACCACGTAACCATAATAGCTACCGATCGGATCCCCCACACGGGTCACGTGCCTTACACCGGCACTACCCGAAGAGTAGATGGGCTCGTTGCCCTCGTTCAGGGAAAGCACCTCATTTTTATTGGTCGCGAAATTGATATCGGTGTTCCAGGTAAAATCCCCCACAAAGTTCTTGGTGCTCAGGGCAATCTCAAAACCTGAGTTTTTCACTTCCCCAAGGTTTCTTAAAGTGGTCTCGAATCCGGATACAGATGAAATGGCCACGTTGAGCAATAGGTCCCTTGTTTTGGTATCATAGTAATCGGCCAAAAGAAAGACCCTATTATTGAACAGGCCCAGTTCGATACCGGCGTCGATCTGCTCTGATTTTTCCCAGGTCAGGTTTGGATTGGGTATGGTACTTTGTACCAGACCGTTGATCTCGTTGCCCCCCAAGTTGTAGTTTTGTGGCGAAAGCAGTCCTACGGCCCCATAGTTCGGGATCTCGAAGTTACCGGTCTGTCCCCAGCTCAATCTAAGTTTCAACTCTGAAATGGTTTCCGAATCAGACAAAAAGGATTCCTCGTTCAAACGCCATCCCACGGAAAACGAAGGGAAGTAACCGGTTTGGTTGTTCTTACCAAATCTTGAGGATTTGTCCGAACGGAAGGTTCCCGTGAAAAGGTACTTGTCCTTATAGCTATAGTTGACCCTAAATAACGAGGACAACAGGGACCATTGTTCCTTTACGGAAGTACCACCGAACACCTGACCACCGCTCACGGTAGGAACAAGGTCGTCCGGGTAGTTATTGGCCAATACCTGCTTAAGGGTAAGGTTGTCCTTTTGGGCCGTGTAGCCCAATACCGCATCGATATAATGATCGCCAAATTCCTTGGTATAGTTCAGGGTGTTCTCCCATAGCCAATTGGTCTCCGTGGAAGAAGAAGCCTGTCCATAGGGATTTCCATCCGCCGAGTTTCTGTACAATAAGGTGTTGGCCCTATAAAAATCCTGGTTGAACAAATTGATATAAACACCCCCAAAGGTCTTGAAGCTCAGTTCGGGAAGTATATCATAGGTCAACCCAAGGGTTCCCCTGGTCTGGAACTGAAATATCTGATCGTCCACTGCCTCGATGATGGCCAAAGGGTTACTTGCCGTGGTGGTACCACTGCCCAAGTAGGATTGGTTGTTCAACTGGTTAATGGTCCCGTCAGGATTGTACGGGCTCACCGTTGGCGAGTGTACGATTCCGGAGTATACGATTCCGGGAGGTGTCGCAAAGTAAGGTGATGAAGCCGGGACCCTTTGGTTCTCGGTAACCGTAGGGGCCAATCTCAAATCCAAATTGAGCTTTTCGGACAATTGGGAGTTTAGATTGAGCAATACGGAGTATCTTTCAAATTTTGCCTTTTCTATGATACCTGTCTGGGAAAAGTAGCCCGTTGAGGCATAAAAACTGGTATTGTTCCTTATCGGTGATGCATAGGAGAAGTTATAGCTCTGTACTATGCCCGTTTTGAAGAGAAGGTCTTGCCAATCGGTATCGGTACCGTCCCAGTTCACAAAGGATTCTGGCATTTCATAGTTGCCATTGCCCCTTTCGCCCGGTCCGATGGGATCGTCAATGGAAGCCCCGTCCACCGATTGCAGGTAGTTGTTGTTCCTGGCATCCCTGGTAAAGTCGATCAATTCCTCGGCGTTCATCAGGTCCAGTTTATTGGCCACGGACTGCATGCTCACATAGGAATCAAAGGAAAAGACCCCTTCATCCCCATTAGACCCCTTTTTGGTCGTGATCAACAGCACACCGTTTCCTCCACGGGACCCATAAATGGCCGCGGCACTGGCATCTTTCAAAACCTGTATGGATTCGATGTCATTGGGGTTCAGCGTGGCCAACGGGTTGATGGTCGGCGGCTGAAAGGTGGCACGTCTATTGGCCACTCCTCCCAATTGGCTTGAGGAGGTAAGGTTACGTGAGATCGGGATCCCGTCCACAACGAACAGGGGATCGTTTCCCGCGGAAATAGACCCTGAGCCCCTCACCCTAATATTGGGTGCAGCACCGGGCTCACCGGATACTTCCTGTACCTGTACCCCGGAAACCTGTCCGATAAGGGCAGCTTCGGGAGTAAGGGCCGGAACCTCGGTAATGGTCTCGGTCGATACGGAGACTACGGAACCGGTCACTTTCTTTTTGGCCAAGGTACCATATCCCACGACCACCACCTCGTCCAATGCTGCAGCATCCTGCTCCATATTGACGGTAACGGTGGTAAGACCGGACACGTTCACCTCTTTGGGCTTATATCCGATATACGACACTTGGATAACGGTTACCCCGGAAGGCATTGTAATCTCGAAGTTCCCGTCAAAATCGGTCGTTGCCCCTACGCTAGTCCCTCTGGCGATGACCGTTGCACCGGCCAAAGGAATGCCCGCTTCGTCCAATACGACCCCGGTCAGAGTGCTCTGTGGGTTTTCCGTATCGATCTTCTTTTGTGGCATCAAGCTCGGAAGGGTCTTGTTTCTTTTTTTGATCACAATCTGTCTTGCGATGATCTCGAAGGTAAGATCCGTGTCCTTGAAGACTTCCTTGAAAAAATCTTCCACGCAGAGGTTTTCACCGTTCACGGATACCCTGCGGTCTATATTGACCTCAGAGGCCTCATAAAAGAATTTATAGCCGGTGGTCTCGGTGATGGTCTCGAAGACATCTCCCAATCTGGTATTGTTAAAACTGTTGGCGACCTTGTCGTACTGGGCACAGGAGGCCGCACTTACCTGACCGAACATGAACAGCAGGAAAAAGCCGTACATCATCTTCTTGCCAAGTTTGGGCACCAATGCACCTATGGTTTTGGTTTTGGTTTTTTTCATAATTGAATTAGTGTAGTTAGTTAGTACTTGTTTTTTGGACTATTGGTTTTCACGTCATAGGCACTATTGTTTATTAGGTTTATTAATTATTATCTGGTTATCCTGTTTTTCGTAACTGAAATGGGTATGGGCCTGAATGGTCCTCAGCACCCTATCGATATCTTCCTCATCGAACATTCCGGTAAAACGTCTTTGGTCGAGTTCCCCGTACCTGTTCTCTATCCTTATATTGTATTGGCGCTGCAAACGTTTGATTATTTCGCCCATGGGCTCGTTCTCGAAGGCCAGCACACCTTTGGTCCACGATATATACGGGGACACATCGACATCTTCAACGGTAAAGGCCCCGCCTTCCCCGTAGGTATTGGAGGCTTTTTGTGAAGGAAGCAGCATTTGAAGCCCATCGGAACCGGCATCCAAGGAGCTTCCCACCCCTACGGAGCCCTCGACCAGTACCACCGCTGTGGACAGGTCCTCCCCATAGGCCGATACGTTGAAGACCGTACCGAATACACGGGTGTACATTTTGTCCGTCCTAACAAAAAAGGGTTTATCCGGATTCTTGGCCACCTCGAAAAAGGCTTCCCCCACTAGGGTCACCTCACGGTTGTCCATGGCCTCGAAGCTTGAAGGATAGGTCATACTGGAACCGGAGTTCAGAAGGACGGTGGAACCGTCCTGGAGCGTGACCGAGATTTTCTTTCCGTAGGGAACCTTTATGGTATTGTGCTTGGCCCTTCCTTTCACTTCCGTTTCCTCTCTCTGGGTCAACATCCCTTTGACAAGTGAGACCACCGTACCCCCTTTTTTACTTTGGAGGGTGGCATCGGAATCGGGATCTAGGGTCAGCACCTCCCCATTGTCCAATTGCAGGGTGATCAGGTTCGGGTCTATCTCCATTGGGATATCCACCGGAGGTTGTTGATTGAGCAGAAAGAACAAAGACGACCCGACCATAATGGTAATGATCGCTGCATACTTCCACAGGTAGGGACGGGTGTTCAGGCTCCTGACCTTTTTATCCTCCCTTTCCTTTATGGTATGTAGAAAATTCTCAAAAGCGGCCTCGCTCTGCCAAGATCTGTCCTCATAATTGACCAGGTAGTCCGCCTGTACCAATTTTTTGAAGACCTCCTTATTGTTCCCTTTTTTCACCCATTCGTACAAAATGGCCAATTCTTCCTGGGAAGCCTCTTGGTTGATATACCTTGTTATTATCCTTCTTATATCAAGTTTGGTCATCTGATTCTGTTTGTCACTTTATTAAGGGACGCGGGATTTTCAAAAAACCCTTACAGAAATTTATTTTTTTAACATTTAAATTATGGATTCCGTTGTTTTACACCCCTGAAGTTGATTGGGGGTACCAGAAAAATATGAAGTCAACGGTAAAAACAGGGTTCAGAGAAAACTGGTGAGTTGTGCGCGGAGCCGCTTCATGGCACGGGCCATGTGCACTTCGACGGTCTTGATGGAAATATGGAGCTGTTCGGAGATCTCCCGATATTTGAGCCCTTCGCGTTTGCTCATGATAAAGACCTTTTTGCATTGCTCTGGCAGATTGTCGATTTCCCTCTCCACTTTTTTAAGGCGCTCCTCGAACAGTGAACTATCGGCCTCGACCATTTCCAGGTAAGCTTGCTGCTTTAAATTATCGAGTAGTTGGGATTCTTTTTTTCGTTTTCGTTGCGTGTCGATGAACAGGTTATAGGCGATCTTGAACACATACCTTTTCAATTTACTGTCCTCGACCTGGAGTTTGGTCCTATTGTCCCAAATCTTGATGAAGGTCTGCTGGGCAATATCCTCCGAGATCTTTGGATCTCCGGAAATTGCCGTCATATAATTACATAGCTCCCTGTGGTACAATTGGAAGAGATGGGCAAAAGCATCTTGGCCGCCCTTTCTTAACTGTTCAATAAGGTAAGGTTCGTTATCAAAGCTATTTTGATCCATTTTTTCGCCTTTCTTTTAGTACGGGCCCATACATCCTGCCAAACCGAGTTTGTCCATGTTGTTATGTACCGTATACTTTTGTTCTCAACTTAACACCGTTCAAACCATTGAACGGGGCCTGTCATAAACGAAAAAAGTGCCTTATGTCAAAAAATCGATCCACCGTGGCCAATCGACCATTTCTCGGGGGGAAAGAAATTTTAATTCCTGTATCGGTGAAAACCAATAGAAATATTTCCAAAAAACGTTAACAAATTATAAAAAAATCTTTAAACCTTCCCTTTTTTTGATTTTTTTCTCAACAAAACGTTAAAACCAATCAACAGCAGAAATGTGAAAAAGTGGAGACCCATCGTATGGGCACCATTGAAATAGCTATTGAAAAAGAGTTGCTCTATGGCCGGTGGAACATACCTGTAAAGGGGCCACTTGGAACGAAAGCCTGGTCCGTTGCCAAATCGTACGACATGGTCCACTCCGTTTTCTGCCCCATATCAAAGGAATACCTTCACGGCCCCATAACAGTTCAAAAATGGTGCCCTGGGTCGACCCCAACCGTATTCTTTTATGAAATTTATCCCGAACGATCTTAATTGTATAAATTTAATCGCCACATGGATTGATGTCCTGCACATTCCGTGATGAAGTTGATGAGGTACATGTAATGGAACAACGATATGTACAACTGGACGTTGGCCCACGGTGCTTCAAAACCAGGGCCGATCCACAGGCATAAGAAGGTAAATCCATCGGAAGGGTTTATTATCGGAATGTCAAAATCGAAGCGAATCGCTTTTTTTTGTCGATTGGCCCCAAAGCCAGTGCTACCGAACAATGCGTGGAAGGTAAGTTTATAGAGAATAAAAATATCATAACCTATTACGAATGGAGGATCAAGGAGTTACCAAGGAAATGAAAATCAAAAACCGCTTGTACCATACGATCGTTCTATTCCTTTCCCTTGTCGGGTTTTGTCAGGGACAGGAGTATTTGAAGGGACAGATAGTGACCAGGGCCGGAGATTCCATTTATGGGAGGATAAGGGTATTGGATAGGTTTCAAAGCTTTAGAAAACTTTATTATTTGACGGAGGAAGGAACTGAAAACAAAATTCCGATCGAAGACATCAGAATGTACAAAAGGGGCAATGAAGAATATGAGACCCTGATACTGGCCCATGGGGTATATGTCTTGGCTAAAAAACTTATCCATGGGCCCAATATCGAATTATACGTCGTGGAATACAAAGAACCCTTGAACCAGCGCCTATTGAACGAGGCTTTGGGGAAAAAAATGCCCACTGTCAGACAACATAAGTATTTAAAACTTTCCACAGGGCAGGTCATCAACGCCACCATGTCAAGTCGAAGAAAAATCAAAAAGTTTCTCCACCGTTTTCCACTTGTGGTCGAAAAGATCGAAAACAAGGTGATGGACAGTATGGAGGAGATCGTTGTGGAATGCAACAGCACAAAACCATAGGCCGCATTAAATACCCCTAAGGCCCGAAAGTAAGTGCCAATGAAAACATCATTTGGCATTGCTGTACTCCCATTAAAGGATCAGAAGTATTTCACTTGGACAGACAGGGCCGGAACTGCTGAAATCAATCCAGAATATTACCGTTCACGTCCAAAGTGAGCTCCTTTCGTTCACCTCCCTTATCCAACCGGACCTTATATCCTGTAAAATCGGTGTCGTTAACAAAACTTACCCTGTCCACTTCGAATCCCGGGTATTGAGTTTTAAGGTATTCCTCCACTCCTACCGGTAATGGATCTTGATAAGCAATGGTATTGGTAAACCTGCGTTCCGTGATGGCCTCGTTATCCCGCTCCACAAATTCGTTGGGCAGGCCCTCTTTTTTGATCAGGTCGAATGCATCGTACAGCTCCCCTATTGCCGTATAGGATTCAAACGATAGTTTATTGTCCTCGATGGTAATCACTTGGAACAACTGTGTGTTTTCAGCCGCTCTATCCCTTTGGGCGTCATAGCCCTCCCAGGCATTCTTCCGTAGACCGTACATTTTCCCGCCACTTACCGATACGACGTATACAGTCCCCGTTCGGTCCCTCATATTGATGCCGTCCAATACGTTCTCGTTCGGGGATACCCTTCCACGTGCATAACTATGGTCATGGCCCTGGAGTACAAGATCAACTTCATATTTGTCAAAAATGGGCTTCATCAACTCCCGCCACTCCTTATTGTCCCTGCCATCGGAAGCGGAGAACAGTGGATGGTGAAAGGTTACGACGACCCAGTCCCGATCCGTCTCAGCAAGGACCTTCGCTAGCCAAACAGCTTGCTCCTTATGATCGACATTACTGTTCAACCCAATGATCCGCATATTTTGATAGTCCATATAATAGGCGGTTTCCTTTAAGCCTTCCGGACCGTTTGCAGGCAAGGTAAATTGATGTGGCCACTGTACGGACAAGCTCCTTTCGGAAGCTTCAGGTCCCAAACTTCTATATTCATGGTTGCCCGGTATGGGGAAAGCTCCCATGGATCCATGGATATGCCCCCCGGCTTCGAACCATTCTTGCCATTGCTGCTCGTTGTGGGCACTGTTCACCAGATCCCCGGCATGAACGATGAATTTGGCATCCGGGGCCTTTTTATACCCCTCCCTGATCAGACGTGACCATAATTCCAGGATAAAGTTTTGGGTATCCCCCACGTATAAGAACGAGAACTTCTCCCTACCCTCCCTGGGTGCCGTTTTAAATTGGATCCACTCGCTCCATCGTTTTCCATCCCCTACACGGTACGCATAGGTGGTATCACTGTGCAAACCGGTAAACCACACCGAGTGGTAGTTGGCCAGTACTTCAGCTTCATTGATCTCCAACGCATCGAATGTTGTAGTGACCGCCTTGATCGTTCTTGCATTTCGCCAAAATTTGGGAGCTGCCGTCGCAACGGCAATTTCCGCGTAGGCGGTATCGATCTGGGATGAGGTCCGCCAGGTGACACTGGCGGTCGTGGCAGGGTCCTCGCCATAGGAAAGGACAATTCTATCAGGGTGGTTCGTGGGCATGCGCCACTCCTTATCGAATTCCGGCGCCGTATATGTCCGGGGCAATTGTTGTCCATGGGCCCTGCCCAAAGATGACAAAACGCTGATCAAAACGAGTATTTTACAGGGTGTTTTCATAATGTATGGGTTAGTGACAAAATATGTCCTTGTAAACAAGATGCAGCCCTGAACGGGCTGCACCTCCGATAATTAAACAAATAAACAAACTCAATTGAACCGACCATTTTCTTAAAGTTAAGTAATGGTCAATCTTTTTTCATGTCGGGATGTGCCAGATATTGGTTTTGAGTTCCCCACGCTAAGTTGGGTACACTATCGGTCTCCATGATCAGTTCACCTCCATGGATCAACTCGCTATGGGTCAACCAGTTCCTGAGCAACGGTTTTCCATTGAACCGCACCGATCTGATATAATAATGGTCTTTATGGTAGTTGGACACCTTGATCTTCAACGATTTTTTTGAGGACCCGTGCAGTTCCACTTCCTTAAAAATGGGAGCGGTCAGATAATAGCGCGGTTCACCGACATTGACCGCCGAAAGGCCCATGGACCTGAGTACGAACCAGGATGACATGGTCCCCATATCATCATCCATGGTTTTCAAATACGCTCTCGGCCGATTGTTGTAGATACGTCCAATATAGGGGTCTATACCTTTGCTATTGTTATTGAAATATGTTTGGACCACGGTATCAAGCATGAGCGCACGGTACAATTTTTGTGTCTTCCACGGCTCTTTGGTGGTATTGTAAAGTCCAGGGACCTGAAGGTCGGGCTGATTGGCGTGGTTGTAGTTGTTCCCTTCAAAAAACCGATCCAATTGTTCCCGGAAAACCTGTTCGCCGCCAGCTATATCTTGCAGCCCCTCTATATCGAAGGGGACAAACCAACGGTATTGCCAAAGTGTCCCTTGATAGAGCCCCCTGGCCCCCATACGGTCCACATCGGGCCAATCCATGTCGGCAAAGTCCCTTTCCCAATAGGTCCTGTACCCCAATGCCCTTTTCAGGTACGTATCGGCCAAAAGGGTATCCCCGATGGACCTCATCAATTTGGAACCGGCCCAAAGGTCATAGGAGGATTCCAGGGCTTTGTCGGGAGAGCCAAAATCCAAGCTGTCCATCTCTTGGACCAAGGAGTCCCTGATATCCTCCAAAGGTAGGTGATGTCCCTTCTCCAAGGCATCGAGAAGTACCACTTGGGCATGTTCGGTCCGCACAGAGTTGGAAGGTGCGTGCATGGTCGACCAATCATTTTTGCCATAGGGATAAAGGTTGGCAATGGATCGTGCCATATCACCATATTTTTTGGGAAAAAGTAGCGACAGCAAGGGCATTTGCTCCCTATAATTGTCCCAAATGGCCCATCCGTGATAGATGGGGCCCTTTGATCTTTGAAGGCTTCCATCAATGGCCCTGTAACTACCGTCGGGCTCCGAAACGACATAGGGCGATTGTAGGCTTCGGTACAACAGGGAATAAAAAAGGGCCGTCCTATCCTCTTCCCCGTTCACTTTTACCTGGTCCAAAAGAGTGTCCCATGCAGCGGTGGTTTTTTCCATGGTCCTTTCCAAACTGCCCCCATCCGTAAGCCTTGCTTTGGCAAACTCCTCACTTACGGAGGAAAAACCGATTCGCAGCCCCATGGTCGGATGCTCCGAGCCCTTGATCAAATAGGTGTTCCCTTCGGTCTTTGTTACGGAAGTTGCATGATCGAACTCCATATAAAAGTATAGCCTGTACATACCACGGTCACAGACCGTTCTTGTATCCACCCATCCTCGGACGGCATTTCCTGCCAATCGGTGACGTGCATCGACGAAGCGGTTCAAGAACGCATGAGCCACATCGACGGTTAGGTATTTTTCCGATCCGGGAAACTGATATTGGTGCACTCCATAATTATGGCCCACCGCCATTTCCGCCCTGATGCCATTTACAAAGGCTACCTGGTAATACCCCGGTTGGGCGGACTCCCTGGCCTTCCATAATTTTTCTTCAGGTCCACCCGATCCCATGGGCCTCACCAGAATATTCCCTCCTCCGCCCCTGCAACCGACACCTTCGATATGGGTATGGACAAAACCCAAAAACTCTTTGGCATAATGATCATATCCCGTATGCGTCCCGGGACGGGTCACGGGTCCAATGGAGATCATATTGAATGGGGAGGAGGCCGAAGGGGACATTTGTCCATGGTCGCCCGAGGTCCCCAAAAAAACGTTCACCTGCCCGCTGGCAGACTTGGCCAAGGGGAGGTCCTGGTTGACTTGATCTTCCCGACACCCCATAAACAGCAATACCACAAGCAAAATCCCGATATGTTCCTTCATGCAGATCAAGGGTCTAAAGGTTGGTTTGGATTTTGGTGGAACGAAACCATGTTCCCCGTAAACTCCAGTGTCGTTGGTGACAGTCTGGCATGGATGTTCACGGGCTGATAGCCCAGTTCCTCCCGGCAACGCTCGGTAAAGGTCCCACTTCCCGTATACTCACTATGTGAGGGATTGGTGACCACCAGGCTTTTTTGTTCCAATGGTATGCCATAGTCCACCATCAATCGGGTAGCATTTCGCATATTGGTGGTGGTGTGCCTGGCATAGGGCTCTATGATGATATGCGCTTCGGGAACACCATACTCCTCGATCAGCTCGTTCTTCATTTCCAACGCTTCGCAATAAGGTGTCATATAGGGATGCACATGACCTCCGGAGACAATGATAAAAGGTGCCTTTTTGGCCCGGTACTCCTTCATGGCCAATTGTAGGTTTATCTTCCCTGCAATGGAGAGTCTGTCCCGGTAATTTTCCGGGCCACCCCCCAAAACCACAATGGAGGCATAGGGATAGGCGGAAAAATCCGTGGTCCCTATCGCCGCTATGGCCTTGGCATTCTCTTTTTTGTCCAGGGGATCATAGCGCACCGCCTCGTCCCTATGGTTGGCGTACAAAAGGTTCAAGGCAAACTCTAGACTTGGTCGAAAAAAGAGCTGCCCCTCCTTCGCGGCTTCTTGGGCCTGTGACCGCAAGGTATTGACGGCATAGATATATCGTTTCGATCTTACATCGAAGGAAACCGAATCGATACGTCCATAAAATGGCGTCTTGCCCGCTCCATATACCTCCAGTACCGTATCCAGGCCCTTGGCGCACTGTTCCCAGATTTTGTAAAGGTATTGGTCATCGGGGGCCGTTTCAAAATTGGCGTATCGCCTTGAGGCCCTGAGTGATTTGAGAAGGTCATTAAACTCGGCATTGTCCCTGGACAGTTCCACCAATCGTTTGCCAACGGTCTTGATATCGCTCTGGGACCATAAAAACGGTGCGATGATTTCCTTTCCATCTTTGGGCAAGGAAGCCGACGGCCGGGTCATTTTATCCCAGTATGCCCTCAATGGAGCATCCGCTTTTAGCAGTTCCATGACCTTCGCATCATTTTCGATCGCCGTAAACAGATAGAAAATTTTTTCCTGTAACCGTTCTTGGGTCCCATTGGGATGTGATAGCTTCTTGGTCTGGGCGGTCGACATAAGGACACCACCCAAGATCAATGAAAAGAATAGTAGTTTTTTCATGTAACTGGATTTAAAAAAGGGCGGCTTTCACAAACCGCCCTTTGAATTGAAACTTGTATTAGTATCCGTTGTTCTGTGTGACCAGGCCATCGTCAACACTGTCGATATACTCCTGTGGTATGGGCCAGTATTCGTTCTTGCCCTGGGTAAAGGCCGCGTTGGTCAAATGTGACCGCCTTGTCCTTTCGATCGCAAGGTAATCATCGATCACCTCCTTGGCTATCCCCCATCGTACCAAATTGAAGAAACGGTGTCCTTCCATGGCCAGTTCAAGACGGGATTCCATACGTACCTTTTCCATGGCATCCGTGGCATCGGTCCAAACGGTATCGTAGGTACCGATGTTGTAGTTCGCGGCATCCGAGGAACCGTCCAAGGTCCTTACATATTGGGAATTGGCGGCACGCTGGCGAATCTGGTTCACCAAAGTCCTGGCCTCTTCCAAATTGCCCAATTCAACTGCGGCCTCTGCCCTCCACAACAATACCTCGGCGTAGCGGATGATATAATAATTGAGCGCATCCACATAGGGCCAAATGGTCACATGGTAAGGGGAGTTGGCCGAGAGGATTCTCTTTTTGGGCCCGTAAGGTCCATAGGTGGCCAGGTCCCTTGCCCAGCTGGCCTCGTACAATATATCCAAGTCCTTGTAAGGAATACCGGGCCTACCGATGGTGATATCCAATCGGGGATCGACAAAATCCGTTTCGGTCACATCGATATTATCGTTGATGGGCAACCCGTTCACATCCGTTTTAAAGGCATTCACCAAGTTTTGCGATGGACGGTGAAATCCATATTGTGAATAATAGGGCCCTCCCGGTGCGGTCAAACGATCACCGATACTGCCATTGTAGTTGTCACTTTGGCCATCGTTCACGGAGTACTGCACGGCAAAGAGCACCTCTGGCCCATTGTCGTTTTCCGGTAGGAAAACGGACTGGAAATCATCCATCAAACCATAGTTGCCCCCCATGACGATCGTGGTCGCATCGAAGGCATCCTGCCATTTTTCTTGAAACAGGTAGGTTTTTGCCAAGTAGGCCATGGCGGCAAGGCTCGTTGGCCTGCCCGCTTCCTCCTGATCGGCGGGCAATGCCTCATAGGCCGCTTGAAAATCCGCTTCTATCCTGCCCCATACCTCGGTGGAGGTCAGTTCCGTATTGGAACGGGCGTAATCGGACACCGTCTCGGCGGTTTCATCGATATAAGGGATTTGGTCATAGATCTTCTTCAGCTCAAAATAGTAGTGGCCCCTTAAAAAACGGAGCTCGGCGGTCCTTTGGGTTTTAAGGCCCGATTCGAAATCCTCGGAAGCGTTCAATAATTTCATGGCCTCATTGGTTCGCTTTACACCTTCGTACAACGCCATCCATTTACGTTCCACATCATAGGTGGTCGGCGTGGTGTTGTAGAGTTCCATTTGATGGATCTGGTTCTGGTCACCGGTACCACCGCCACCTTTGTAGCAGTCATCGGAAACCACATCCCCGAAACTCCAGTTGGATGCAGGGGAATTGTAGGCATTACTGGCCCCGTCTATCTGACCGTTCAATACGCTATAGGCGGAAACAATGGCCTTTTCCACATTTTCGGCCTTGGTCATTTCCGAAGGGGAAACTTCCCCATAGGTCACTTCCTCTAGAAAATCCTTGGAACAGGAACCCAAGACCGTAAGTGCCAATGTCGCACCTACCATTAGATATTTTGAATTTATTTTCAATATGTTTTTCATGGCTTGTTTAAAGTTTTAAGTTACATCCGATTACAAAAGTCCTGCTCGGGGGATACAATCCCCGATCGATACCGATATCAAGGTTACGGTTGCTCCCCCCATAGTTCTGGAGCCCTACCTGTGGGTTCATCCCACTATAGTCGGTAATGGTGAAAAGATTGCTCGCCTGGGCATAGATCCTAAGGCTCATGCCCCCTAAGATCTCAGGGTCGATGGAATAGCCCAATTGAAGATTGGTCAATCGGACATAGGAGCCATTTTCCACGTAATAGGTGGAAGGCCGGATGTTATTGTTGGGATCGTCCAAGGACAATCTTGGAATGCTGGTATTCGTATTGGTCTCCGACCAAGCGTCCAACAGTACGTTCTCCTTGTTATAGGCGGCCTGGTTAAAGAAATGGTTCTTGTACTTGGTAAAGTTGTAGGTATCGTTGCCAAAGCTACCATTGAACAAAATGCCCAGGTCGAACGCTTTATAATTGAACTGTAGGTTAAGGCCCAACATCACATCGGGATGCGGAGATCCGATAAAGGTCCTATCATCGGCATCCACGTCACCGTCACCGTCGACATCCTTGAACCTGATATCCCCAGGTTGCGCATTGGGCTGCAGGCCATAGCTGTCCACTTCTGCCTGGCTCTGGAAAAGACCATCGGCAACATACCCATAGAAAGAAGCGATGGGCTCCCCTACGGCACTTCTGGAAATCTCCTGGTCAAAGTTCACACTGTGCAGGGAAGAGCTTGGAATGCCCAGATAGTCGGAGGTGTTCAATTCCGTAAGCTCATTCTTGGATCCAGTGAGGTTCAATCCGATACTATAGCCCAGTTCCCCGACCATATCGCTATAGTTGATGTCCAGCTCAAAACCGGTGTTCTTCATTTTACCATCATTGACCCACTGACCATCATTGGTACCCCCATAGGTCAATGGAACGGTATTGTAGACCAAGATATCGTCCGTGTTCTTCACGTAGTAATCCGCGGTGATGTTCAAACGATCTTCCAAAAGGCCCAGGTCAACCCCCAAAGAGGTCTGGGTGGTCGTCTCCCATTTCAAATCGCCGTTGGGGATTCGGGATTGTGTCAATCCGATATAAACCGATTCCTGTGCACCATCCAAGGCGTAATTGGAATTGGCGTTGTTGTTCCGGTAACTGTCCACGGTGGCATAATTGGATATTTCCTGGTTTCCTGTCTGCCCCCAGCTACCACGTACCATCAAGGAAGAAATGGCCCCGTCGGGGTTGAAGAAGTCCTCACGGTCCAATCTCCATCCCAGGGAGAAGGCAGGGAAGGTTCCCCAACGGTTATCTTCGTTGAACCTGGAACTTCCATCACGTCTAACGGTGGCCGTGAAGAGGTATTTCTCATCATAGTTGTAGTTCACCCTTCCGAAATAGGAATTCAGGGACCATCCATTGGCGCTTCCGGAGTTCAACATATTTTCCGTACCAAAGCTCAGGTACCTGAAGTTCTCATCCTCGTAAAGGAACTCGCTCACAGAAGCACTGAATCCCTCGTAATTGTATTCGATGGCCTCTTGACCGATCAATGCATCCACATAATGCTTGCCCAATTGTTTCTTGTAGTTCAAGGTATTGGTAAAGGAGAACTGATAATTGAAGTTGTTCGATGTGGACAATGAGTTGGTATTGTTGGTCGACAATATCTCGTCATAGGTCGGGGAGAAACTTCTAATGTTATAGTTCTGGTAATCCAGGCCGAAAGAAGTCTTGAAGGTAAAGTCGTTGATATAAAGATTGGCATATACATTGCCCAATGCCTGTACCCTTTTTTGTTTGTTGTCCTTGTTCCTGTACAGTTGGCCCATGGGGTTGTTACTGTCATTGATCGGGTTTCCGGCATATTCCCCGTTGATGTCCTTCACCGGTACAATGGACGGGAACTGCATGGCCGTAAGGATAATACTTCCCAGGGCCGAGTTGGTCCCTACGGATACCTGCTCTTTATAGTTCGCGGTGAAGTTTTCACCCACGGTAAGGAAGTCACCGATATTATAGGAGGAATTGAATCGTGCGGAGTATCTTTCAAATCCAGTGTACTTGATCAGGCCCTCTTGATTATAGTACCCCAAGGAGAACAGGTTCTGGCTCTTGGCGTCCCCTTTGGCCAGGGAGATATTGTACGATTGAATCTGTGCGGTCTGCATGATCTCGTTCACCCAATCCACATCGGCACTTGGAATGGTCTGTTCGGCATCCAGCCATTGTGGGACGACCGCTTGGTTCGGGTCGTTGCCGTATATATCGTTGGAAGGGGTCCCGCCATCATTAAGGGTCGCCTGCCATAACAGATCTCCATATTGTTGGGCGTTCAACATCCTTGGTAAGTTGAAGGATGATTGCAGACCGGCATAACCATCAAAGGATACAACGTATTTCCCACTGGTATCCGATCCTTTTTTAGTGGTGATGATCACCACCCCGTTGGCGGCCCTAGAACCATAAATGGAGGCCGAGGCGGCATCTTTGAGAACTTGGATGGTCTCGATATCGGAAGGGTTGATCCCATTGAGTCCATTGGAAGCGGGAATACCATCGATGATCACCAATGGATCGTTGCTGTTGATGGTACTGAAACCCCTTACCCGAATGGAAGTCCCGCCCCCCGGTGAGTTATCACTCATGACCTGGACACCGGGAAGGCGTCCGTCCAACATTTCGACAACGTTGGCCTTTGGTTGGGTCACAATTTCCTCCGGCGAGACCGAAGCGATGGCACCGGTAATATTTCTCCTGGCCTCCGTACCATATCCCACCACGACTATTTCGTCCAATTGGGAAGCACTTTCGATCAAGGTAATGGTAAGGGTATTGAGCTGTTCGATATTGACATCCTGTCTTTGATAACCGATGTAGGTCACCGACAGCACCTTAAAATTGGAAGGGACATCCAGGTTAAAGTTCCCATCGAAGTCCGATACCGTGCCATAATCCGTACCGTCCACAAAAACGTTGGCACCGGGAATGGGTACTCCGGCCTCATCGATCACCTTTCCCGAGATACTGCGCTGTTCTTGGATAAATTTCACCAGAACACCTTGATCGGTCACTTTGAAATCCACATTGGCCTTGTTCTTAAGGTCTTCCAATACGGATTCCAGGTCCATCTTATTGGCATCTATACTGACACGTTGTTGCAGGTTCCTGGTATCTGCGGCATAAATGAATTTTTTACCTGTCTGTTTTTCGATAAGGTCGAATACCTTTTCCAAGGCGACACTTTTCAGGTTAAGGTTGATGATCTCATAATTCTGTGTATTGATCTCATTGTTGGTCGAAATAGGGACAACGGCCGCCCTACCTAACAATGGCAAACACAATAGCAATGCTAAAAGGTTTATTTTTTTCATTTTTGAAAGAGTAGTTTAATATTGGTTCTCATTAATCTTTTTTAGTTTTTGGATCAAGGTCTAGTCATTCAGTTTTGTCATACGCGTTGTTTGCGGGGTTAAAATTGTTTGTTCTTCACCACCATGTTCCTGATGGTCTTAAGTGCGATGGCCATATGGTTCTCCACGGTCTTGATGGATACCCCGAGTATCTCGGAGATCTCCTTGTACTTGAGTTCGTCCAGTCGGCTCATCTCAAAAATCTGTCGGGACTTTTTAGGGATCTTGTCCAGGACTTCCTGGATCCTCCGGACATACATTTCCCGTTGTTCCTGCTCTATGATCTCTTGTTCGATACATGGACTACTGGATCTTTCGTCCTCCAATCCCCGATCCAATGTATGTTTCAGCTTTTGGTACGACACGGGTTCCATAAGTTTATGTTTGACTACTACAAAGAGGTACGGCTTTGGCTTTTTGATCTGATCGAGGCGCTCGTGGGCATTCCACAAATGGATGAACACATCCGAGACCTTTTCCTCGATCACGTCCATGTCGTTTTCATAGGTGGTACCAAAACGGCATAGACTCTCATAATAGCGGTTGAATACCGTCTCCAACGCCCCTTTGTCCCTCTCTTTGATCAACTGGAACAGTTCCAGGTCAGTTTTATGGTTCAATGCTTGGTATGTAGGTTTACTTTTCATCGCTTGGGGCTATGGAGAAACTCTTGGGTGCTATTTTTACGATCTTCACATCGGCTATGAACTCCAACGTTCTTATGAACTGGTCCAAATCTTGATCTTCAAAGGCGGCATTGATCCTTTTATGGGCGAGAGCACTGTCCGAAACGATAAATTCGGCACCGTAAAATTCATTGATGGGTGTCAGTGCCCGTTCCAGGGTAAGGTCGTGCAGCAATAGGATATTATCCTTCCAGGCCGTGGTCTTAGAGACATCAAAGTTCCGTTTGACCACTTCCCCGTTCTTCACGTTCAGTGAAAGTTCTTCATGGGGACGTAATTGAATCCGGTCGCCGGAATCCTCAAGGGTCACTGCGACCTTGCCGCTTTCCAGGGACACGGTCTTTGATGTTCCCTTGGTGTTCACGTTGAACTTGGTCCCCAGCACTTGAACCTCCAATCCTTCCGTATGGACCACAAAGGGCCGTTCTGTGTCCTTGACGACCTGGAAATACACCTCGCCTGTCATCCATACCTCGCGGGCATCATCGGTAAAAACTTCAGGGTACCTAAGCTCGGAATTCGCGTTCACCGTGATCTGTGAACCATCGGGAAGCACAAGCTGCCTGCGTTCCCCTTCCTTGGCCGTAATATGGTTGGTGTACCTGGAGGCATTGTCCCGTGTGAACAAGAACACACCAAAACCGATCAATACGGCGGCCACGGCCGCCACCAGTGTTTTGATCTTGTTGCCATGGAAAATGATCTTTGGTTTGGGCGTGTGCGAGATTCCCTCCAGGACCCGCTTTGCAAAGTGTTCCTTTCGCAGGGCAAGTGACGGCCTTGGATAGCACTCCCATATCCGTTTATATTCTTGATAGCGTTCCCGTAAACTGTCATCGAGCAACAGGTTCACTTCGAACATGGACCGGTCCTGATCTGTACCGAGTTCCCCTGAAAGTTTTCGAACACATTTGACATCCTCCTTGGATACTTCCATTCTTAGGTCTTTTACCAATAGGAGGGTCGAAAGGTAGAATTACCCCTAGATCGGTATGTCATCAAAACGAAAAGAGTAAATTAACTAAAGGTTAATACCCGGCTCCGGCCATCAAATTCAATTGGGCAGCAGCACCCCATAAGCGGTCAATGCCACAAACACCTTTTACGCAGCTCCAGTTTTGCCCAGTGGAAAAAGCATGGGATCAGCGGGTCATGAGAACCAGACGTCTGTTCCCATGGTGCTCCTCCAGGATCAACTTAAGGGACTCCCCCTTCCCCAAAACAAACTTGGGCAATACAAAATCCCATCGGACCTGCTTACCGCCTTTGATCAAGGTGGACCCGGTACATGATGATAAAGGAAGCAATCGAACTTCCTGATAAGAGGTTCTGCGCCTCTTGTTTCCATTGACATAAAAGAAATCCAAACGGTCCATTTCAAAATCAATCTCGGAACGGTTCCTTATCCCGACACGCAAGTACACCCTGTCCCGATCGTAGACCACTTTCTCCAATCGAAGCCTGATCCCACTGCTTCGTACCGTTCCCAAATTACCTGTTCCGTTATCCAAAAGAAATTTACACCGCCCATCGTCCGGTCCGGGTCCCACCTTCAGGGGATCCTTGCCATCCTTTGATACCTCCGGGCGCTCTTGACCTATACTTGTCCCTTGGTCGATGAAGATATTCAACCGTGGGAGCGACCTTCCATAGGCCAGGATATAGGCATACACCTTCCCATCGCCGGTGACCACCAAAAGATTGCTCTCCGTTCCGGCAACACCTTGCAACAAACCAAGATGACCTGCCGATTCCCGGTCATAGGAAAAAACAAAACGTTCATCACCGGTTACCGCCCGGTGGATGGGACTGGGAAAAAAAAGGGCCACGGTCTGGTGCTCGTTGACATAAATGGTATCCAAGCTATGTTGCCCGGACATCAACTGTAAGCCCAAACCCGTCCATACTATAAAAAAGATGTTCAAAATTTTCATGGCTTTTGTACTAATTTGATCTGATACTGATGTTGAACGGCCACCTTGATGGCTCGATTCCGACCTTGAAAAATGCGTTTGATGCCCCGGAACTGGGGGACCCCGGCAATATTGAGGTCTCCAAGGGAGGCATCCACCCCACTTTCGAGCACCTCTCCCCGCAGTCTATTTTCCACATAGATACCTTCCTCCCCATCCTGAAGGTCAAAAGCCTTTAAGCTGACCTGATGTTCCCCGATCTTGACAATGTCCAACATCACCCGGTTCGTTCCTATACGAACAAAACCATAGATGCGGGATCCCCGGGGGAGAAAATGGCCTTCCAGTGACAGGTCGCTGTCCAATCGAAGGACCAAACGATGGCCTTCCCTAACGATCTGGTTTCCGTCCACATGGGCCAAACCGACCGGTTTCACGTCGGCTTTGGGGTTCGAGGCAAAGAACAGTTGATGCGCTAGGACCAATTCTTGGGTCGTTACGGCATCGGATACCCGGACCTCAATGGTATCATGTCCAACGGGGCGAGATTCCTCCGGCCCGGAGGGTTCCTTCCGGTTCGCCGTGGGAGATCCGGTGGCATGCCCAGTACTGGACCGATAGATACTGTCAATGATCCTTTGCTTCTCATATTCCATATAATCCGGGTTGAAATACCCCTTATCGTCCACCATATGGTCGGGGTACAAGGACGGCACCTTGGTCTCCCGCTCTTCCTTGACCGCCTCGAGTGCCCCCAACTTGGAATCGAACTCGGGCTGGTCCTCCCCGAGATCGGGCAGGGGTATGTCCGCCGGGACCAAATCAGGTTCCTTTTCCCTGCCAAAGGTCATGATACCATAAAGGACAAGGAAAATGACCACGCAGGCCATCACCAGGACAAAGACAATTTTATTTTTCCGTGCTTTCATGTATTTCAATGTTTCGAAGTGAATTTTCAAAAAAATCAATGATCAACAATCCATGTGGATTATGCGGAAAATTCCGTTCCACTAGGATCAAATGGCCAGAAGTGACCAGTTCATAGGTATCGGTAACCGACCCCCTAAGGATCTGAAGTTGCGTTCGGGTCCGGAATTCCAGATAGTCCTCCCCCATCACCATCTTGGAATCTATGGCCACTACCCTTTGTACCAGGGAATACTGTAGCAACCGATTATAGAATCCATCCGCCCTCCTTTGCCGATATACCTCGGCCACCGAGGCATCCCCAAGCCAAAGCGCCCTCTCCATATGCTTTTCATAACTACCGGCATCCATCCCATAGAACCAGTTATGGAAGCGTTCCAAATGCGCCAAGGCCTCCACTTCCAGGTTTTGTCGTTGATCTCCCCTTTCCAAGGGAAACACCTCCCCTTCCCCGCTGACCATAAAGGCATGGTCCAAGCTTTCGCGGTATATACCGGCCACGACCAAAACGGACAATAAACTGACCAATCCGGAGACGATGACCACCGAGAGTACTACCCATCGGTTCCACCGCAGCACATGTACTATATTTTTAAATGGTGTCTTCATGATCGTAATGATTATCCGGTGAACAGGCGCAGTGTAAAACTGGTCGCTTTCCGGTACAGTTTAAATTTGAGCAGGACGATAAAACCAATGGTACCAAGTTCAATGATGGAAGCAAAGAATTCACTGCCCCAGTCAAAACCAAAGAGGTTGCCCCAGAAGTTGGTACTGATCTCCGTGTAGAGATGGTTCACGAACACATTGACCAAAAAGAAGGCCGGTACTATCATATAGACCCCTGCATAGAGTTTGAAATAGTTATAGGCCAGGGGACGGAACTTCTCAAAGACGGCCATACTGATCACCAGGGGAAAAAAGGCCTGTAAGATCCCCAACAGAAAATACCGTTCCGATAAAAAGAGCGGATAAATGAACAGGTCCAGTAGCCATAGTACCACCCCGACCACAAAGGCCAGGACCTTCAGGCCATATAGTGGTGTTACCAGGGCCTCATACAACAGTGCCATGGCTTTTTTGGCGGCATCCAGGGCCCCCACGTCCCGCTCCAGATCTACCTCCTGCAACTGCAACGGCAGGAGGGCCGGAGCGGTATCACGGTACCGGGTCTCTATGGCGACCAATATCCCATCGAACACCCCCAGTACTTCGGTTGAAAAAATGACCAGGAGCACCACCAAAAAATTCTTGGCCAATTCCGTTGGGGTCAATCCCCAGGTATGCCCATCGGTACTGGCCATGCCCTCACTGTACTTTTTCAATATGTTAATCAAAAAGAACAGGACGGCCAAAGCCTTCATCCCCACTAGGGCGTACTGGGAAAAATCACTGTCCTTGATGGTCTGGAAGACCGCATCCACATATTCCAATCCTATGCCCAAAAAGAACCCTCCCATCAGTATCCCGTTTCTCTATCATTGATCATAGCCTGCATCCGACGAAATGAGATGATCTCTCCGTAGCGTCTTAGCTTGGTCTCCAGCTCGGCCACCATTTCCTGCGACCGGACCTTTTTCTCCATCAATATGGCCGTACGCTCGGCATCCGTCATCTTCAATAGATCATCGGACAAGATCTGATTGACAAAGTCCAGGTCATCAATGGCCATATCCATGATCTGCTCAAAGGAACGCGACACCTGTTCCACCTCATCCGTTTTGATATATGGGGAGTTCAGGATAGCACGCAGATTTTGTTGCACTTTACGGAACAGTGCCTCATTGTTCCTGACCATTTCCTGGATGGCCTTCAATTGTTTGATGGCATTGTTCACCTTGACAATATTGTCCTTCTGTTCCTTCAAAAATTCCACGGTCCTCAACAGTTCAGAGGTCTGCTTGGCGGATTCCAATAAAGATTTGGTCATACTGATAAAGTTGGTATTGTCATAAACCGGCATCCCCTGGGCCACAAGCCTGCCAGAGGGACAAAGCATCAATAAAAGGATCGATATCCCTGTGCCGACCCTCTTCCATAGGGCATGTCTTACATCTATTTTCATATGGTTCTCTTTTGTTGATTTATAAATTCCTTAATGGCCCGTTCCATATTGCCGCACTGCCGATAGTGTTCCATGATCAGGGCATGTTCCGCCCCATCGGTGAGATAAGCGGCATGGGCCTCAGGGGGCACTTCCAGTCGGAAGACATTGCTTTCATTCCCGATCTTGATAAAGATCTCGGTATACCTTCTCTTCCCGGTGAGTTGGTTGCGTATGGACCTCAGTTGGACGATGTCATGATCGGAGAGGTTCAGCCTGCGCCGCAGATCCGCATACCCCTTTTCATTTCTAAGGCTGTAGATGACCTGGGTGTTTTCCAGTATGCTCGCCGCCGCCGGATTTTCAGGTAATTGATTGATGGATTGCAATACGATACCAACGGCCCCGTTCTGTTTTCTTATGGCCTGGTAGTAGAATTCCACACTCTCAAGGACCTTGGGGAACTTCAATTGCTTGGCGAATTCATCGAAGAGCACCATGCCCCGTTCGGACCGGTTCTGCCAAATGGTCCGTTGGATGGCGGACTTGATCAATTTGAGCATCACGGATAGGATCTCCTTATTGTCCCTGACCTCGTCCAGTTCAAAAACGATCAAACGCTTATCCTCTATTTTATAGGTCTGGTCCTCCTCGGCATGGAACAGGGTACTGTACATCCCCCCATCCACATATTCGGAAAGGATGTGTAAAAAACCATAGACATTAAAATCGGATTCCTGTACGCGGATATCCCTAATCAAGGTGTCCTTGTGGCGGTCCACAAAACTGTAGAGTGAAGCGAGGGAATGCCCTTCCCTGACCCGGTCATAGTAGTGCAGCAATACTTTTTTCAGGGCCACATGCCTGGATTTGGCCACCTGTTCCTCTGCCAGGAGCTCCAAGAGAAATAGGGCCAGGTCCTCTAAGCGCTCCGGGGTCAAGTCAGCTTCGTCGACCATGTAAAACGGATTGATCCCCAAATTCCTTCCCTGCTCATAGCGCAGTACCACGTGGTCATCCGGGTATAGCTTGGCGAACTTGGCATAGGACCCTCCCAAATCTATAATGACCAACCGAACACCGGCTTCGAAGAATTGACGCAGAATGTTATTGCCCAAGAAGGACTTACCTTCCCCGGTGGGTGCGAATATGGCAAAATTACGGGCCTTGATACGCGTTTTCCCCTCATCCCAGACATCCTTGAGCACGGGAACATTGTACTGCCTGTCATTGAAGAGGATACCGCTATGGTCCGAGCGATAGTTGGTATTGTTGATATAAAGACAAAGGGCCGCTTTAAGGTCCATCACAAAAAGATCCCCATTGGAAAAGTTGGGGGCATGACAGGGATAGGAATTCAAAAAATAGTGTGTACGCTCCCCGCCATTGGGATGGTAAGGCCGTATGTCCAACCCTTTCAACGGCGCTTTGATCTTGGAGGCGATTCCCTTCAACGCCCCCAGTTCCTGGTGCCAATAGATGATGTTCACATGACCTCGAACGATTCGCGAAGTATCGTCCGCATTGATCTTGTCCAGGATATGACGGACCTTTTCAAGGACCACTTGGTTTTGTGATCCAAAATTGGAACTCTTTGCAAGTCCCTCGATCTTCTTGTCCAATACCTTGCGCCACTTTTGGGTATCGTCCATATACAGTATCTGGTTGACGATATGGTTCTCACCCAGTTCCAGTCCCAGACCATCCAAAAACCCCATATGAAAACTGAAGCCCTCCGAACTGAACTTCCCATTGGGAATACTGCTCTGCACGCTTTCACCAAAACACCCTTCACTGTTGATGGCCATCAGGTCGAAATAATGGTCACCTATCTCAATGGGATGGTTCCCGAACAGGATATCCGTATCAAAATCAGGATTGAAGCCGTTGAAGTACGCCCGGGTATGTGCCAGGATCTCATCTGATCCCATGGGGACCGCTACCAAGCCTTTGTAATTGTTGATATAGGATACCACATCGTCGACTGCGGTCATGAACTCCGCAACTTGCCTGTCCAACTTGCGGTGCAGCCCTTTTTCCAGTTTTCGAAAGGGATTGACATACTTGGCAGCGTTCAGCTCATTGTCCAATGGAAGTACAAAGCACAGGTACCCTTGATGCAGCAGATATTCCCGCCCCTTGAAATGATCGTGGGTCGCCTTGGACAAAAAAGTATCCGTGGGAAGCCCAGCTGCATCATAGCCTTTCTTTTGATATACGTCCTGTTTATGGACGACCGTCCCCACGGGCAGGGATTTAAAGGCCTGGAACCACATAGCGTGCAATTCCTCAAAATCGGTTTCCGATAAGGAATATACTTCCGGCAGTTCCAACCGATAGTAAAGGACCACATTGCCATTGTTGCCAAAGACCACATGGTTCTGGATATCAAGTATGGGATGGTTGGTACTGAGATCGATCTTAGACATCGTGCAAGGGGCTAATGGATTTATTGCTGATCACGGAAGGGAAATTTTGGCCCGTGCCGATATGATACGGATGCCCGACCCATCGTAGCAATGCCCCGTACAACAGGACATTGAACAACAACAGGCCTACGATGACACCAAAACTGAAAGAAAAAATGATGACCAGGAGCGAACCGATGACCGATACCATCATAAGGCCGAACAGGGAAATGGAAAGGCCCATGATCATCGCCTGCTTTCTTATGTTCCCATAGACTTCAAACTTTTTCATCACACCACGATTCCTATGAGATAGGTAAATATACCCACTACGGCCCCTGCGATCAGTACGAATACAAGTACTCGGGTGATCCCTTTTTTCAGATCGGAATTCTCTCCAAAGAAGTGACCTGCATTAAACAGGAATCCCACTAAAAAAATGACCCCGAGGATAATGGGGAATATGGCCCGAATGGTATCCGAGATGTCATTGACGGAATCCTCGATACCCCCGATCTGGGCCAATAGGGCACTGGAGGTAAAGAGTAGTAACAAGGTAAGGAAGAATGATTTTCGCATATCGTGAACGTTTAATTATTTGACAATTATCGATAGGTGAAAAGTACTTGAAATAACACCTCAAAAATCTGTCTTTCAGTGTTTTGCGAACAACATTAATTTTGTTACCAAATAGCTTCATTTGCATTCATCCACTATCAAAATATAGGAAAGAGGCCACGATGATCGTTGATATCCCCAAATGTCCAAATCAGAAAATAGGCCCAAAACGTCAAATAGCACGTGATCGGCCCGTTATGGACCATATATTTTGGGGATACCAATTAGGTGAAAACATCAGATGTAAACGCTGTGGGTCCTCGGCCACCTCAAAGAAGCAGTACCCCTTGATCTGGAAAGTTGTGTGGAAAAGCACGGACATATGGCCTAAACTCATTTTTTCACATACAGAATTTAATTCGTGACAACATTTTTTTTAATGAATATGCCAAAGCCTATACATTTTCATAAGATTTAAAAATAGCCACATGTACAAGGAAATATATTTGGTAGATGATGAGGAACTGATCAATACCATAAATGCAATTCAGTTTAGGAAATTGGGACTTGAGGACAAGATCAGAAGTTTCACAAATCCAGAATTGGCCTTGGATGGCCTAAGATTTCGAGAAGATCATTCAGAGAGGCTGATCGTTTTTTTGGACATCAATATGCCCGAGATGACCGGATTTGAGTTTTTGGAGTTCATGCAACTTGAAAGGCTTCCCTCGCAGATAGATGTGGTAATCGTCACCTCGTCCGACAGGGAGGATGACCTGGAAACGGCAAAAAAATATACTGAATATGTACGTGGGTTCGTGAAGAAGCCATTGAGAAAGGAAGATATCCAAAACTATCTTGAAATGGATACGGCATTGTTCCCGAACGATGGTGCCACAACAGTATAGGTCCCCAATATTCACGATATACCCCTATCCATAGAGCGAAAAACTTTGGACGGGGTACCGGCAGTCTAATGTTCGGATGAAAAACGTACCATAAAGTTGGTGCCCTCGTTCTTTTGACTTTCACAGATGAGTTCGCCTCCCAAAATCTCCACAAAATCCTTGGCGATCAACAGACCAAAACCGGTACCTTTTTCACCCGATGTGCCCCTTGTCGATTGGGGTTTGTCCCCTTGGGCCAATTTGTTGAACCAGGAAGCGTCCATGCCCGTTCCAAAGTCCTCGACCCCAATTTCAATATATCCTTCCCCTTGGCGTGACCATAGGACTATTTTTTGGTCCTTATGACTGAACTTTAGCGCATTGGATATCAGATTTCTTAAAACGACCTTTAAAATATTATCGTCCGTAAGGATTTCAGGGGCCGATACTTCATGGACAATGGCAATATTTTTGTTCTCTGCAATTCTTTCAAATTCATTGCTGAGGGTCGCGAACATCTCTTGGATATCACATCGTCTTGTCTCCAGCCTAATCCCTTCAAGCTGACTGTAGGACCATTGCAACAGTCCGTTCACCATATCTATTTTATCCGAAATTTCAATATTCAGCTTTTCCAATATCCCCTTCAGTTCATCATCCTCCAGATGTTCCTCTATCATTGAAATGATCACACTTAGATTGTTGAGGGGGGCACGTACATCATGGGATAAAAGGGAGAACAATTTATTCTTGAGCTCGTTCACCCTTGCCAGCTCCTCATTTTGCATTTCCAGTGCGCTGTTCGTGATTTGCAGTTCTTTGGTTTGCCGGTCCACCTCCGATATAAGATTCCGGTTCGCCTCAATTTGGATCCTCATGTTCTCATCTTCGATCAATTTGTACTTAAATCCGAGAAGAAGAGAGAAAAGGATCAATTGAAAAGTGATCAAGACCGAAGTGGTCAACACTACCGGAATCGCATTGAACGTATAGAACCTCATCAAAAACCACGTACCAATATAAAATAGGGCCGCCAGTAAAATTGGGGCATAGGAATAAAGATAGTACCTATTGAACCTTTGAGCTGTAAAAAGCCAAAAACCGGAAAAGATGTTGAGAAAAATAGCCGCCATGGCAATGATCGCAGCGATCATCACAACCATATCATTGAACACATCCGAGCCCGTAAGCAAATTATTGGCCAGATGTAACAATGGAAGACCGACCGTGGCAATTATCAAAAAACGGTACCCCTTGGACAATCTGGGATACCTGCTCCCTTCAATATTGAGATAGTCCTTCGTGAAAATCAACAATCCATAGGTGGTGATCATTGCGGTGGTCAACGAGGCCTTATCGGCAAACAGGGCCAAGGATTCCCCAAAGGAACCGTCGATAAAAAACGATAGGCTCCAATGCATGGTCAGCCCAAATATCAAGATACAGTAATGGAGCAAGATCTTATGTCTCAAAATGAGGTACGAGAAGAGGTGATACACCCCAAAAACTCCAAAAATCGCCGTAAATACCAATGTTGTCAAAAACCTGAAATCCAGATTCTCCATAATATTAATTAAAGGGTAGGCTGTTAAAAATAATGCTTTGGGAACCGGTTCCACGCCGATTCCTTTTTTCAATGTAAACCTTTTATAAAAAAAGCGCAAGTCCAATCCTTTCAAATTGGATGTGATGAACAAATCAAGGGAAACGGTGAACAAAAAACAATCCGCCCAATGATACCTTAGCACCCCATAAGAACTTTTTGGATCCGGAATTCCATCCGATGGGCAGGACCATCAAAGGATCCCAACGGATGTATGGTTAGGTCGACCGATAACTTGACGTTCCGAGCCACGGTGGCCCATTCCCATCTTGCCCTGGAGATTACGGTAAAAGCGGCTTTCAGCCCTGTTCTTTTTGTCAAAGGCCACCAAATTGAACATTCGTCGCATTCGGCCCAGGACCCGCTTGCCGTAACGCTCTTCCAGTTCACCGACATTGAGATCGGTGGTACAATGGGTTCGCACATGATGTTTGACAAATAAAGCATAGCGGGACAACAAGACCTTGCCCAATACATTGCACTCCTTTCCATTATGCCATCCGTTGGGTTCCGCGCCAAGATCGTCAAAACAGAAAAACTGCCCATTGCCAAAATCCTCGATAGTCTTATGCCCCAAATGGTTGAAACCAAATACCACATTGCGGGTGGGAATGACGATATAGGGACGCTGACAGGGAACCAAAAACCTTAAAAGCCGAATCAAACCGATCTTTCCACAGCCTACAGGTCCGGTCAACAACAACCCACGGAGGGGTTCGATGCCATACTTTTTACAGCGATCGTAATCCCTGGTAAGGTAAGCGCATAAAACCAGCAGGGTATCCATATCTTCTTCATGGATATTGAACCGCTCCCCGAACATCATTTTGCCCTTGACCTGAAGATACTCCAGTATCCTTTCGAAATCATAGGTGACCTTAGTACCTTCCAGTTTCCCAATGTGATAGGTGCGCGCACCTTCGGTGATGATATGTGGATGATTCAATTTCATGATGCTTACCGATATGCCCTTAATGATCTATTGGAAGTTCCCGAATTACTATTTTTCAAGGTCGTTTTGATGAATCTTTCTAATGACATCCCCTTCGAGAACTAAAACCTGGGATTCACTTTATTGCGCTCCAAAACCTCCATGATCTCACTATGGTCATAGTAGAGCACTCCCCCTATCCTGGTATAGGGCAAGGTCCCGTTAATGCGAAGGTTTTGAAGGGTTCCCGGGGAAATGCGCAACAGTTCCATGACCTCATTGGATTTGAGCCATCTTTTGGCAAAATGACCATGCCCATCCTGCAACAATGCTTTGATGTCCTCCAATAGTTCCAGTTTGAAATCGATAAGGTCCTCTGTGGTAATAATGGTCGCTCCCATAGGTTCTGGTTTTTTTAAAAAGGGCCACCGCCATGGCTTGATCCAATTGGATGGCCCTTCCCTTGATTTGACTTTCAATGCAAATCTTAGAAAGCATTTTGGATAAACATCCCAAGTATGTACCTACTTGGGAACGATTTTTTTCACATCACCTTTGATTCGATTTGAGGCCATTTGGCACAAGGGCAGACCCCAAAAAGCCGGAACACCTTCACATGATGGGCCCAAAAACCCGGGAAAACAGAATTCCGGTCTTGGTAACAAGTAGGGAAATGTCCCAGTCCTCATTCATCCAAGGTATCCATCCGCTGATGGAGCATAGCTATGAGCTTGTCCAAAAATCTGGTCTTACTGGTCTTTCGGGAACGGATATCGATAAAGGTATGATAGTAGTTGCCCAGGTCCACATTGTAAAAATGCTCAAAGTGCGAGGCCATCTCCTTGATATCGATCGTGCCACTGTTGACGGAATTGCTGGCGTGAAGGGCATACAAGAGTTCCACAAGATCGGTCTTGCTGCCGGTCCAAAATAATTTTGAGGGTTTTTCCATAGGTGTATTCTTTTGGGGTTCAATGGAATTATGTAGGTCGTCCACCTCTTTTCTGAGGTAGACAATGAGCATATCGTAGGCCATGATGGTGGCAACGGTACCATCCTGACATGTGGAGAAGCGATCATCGATCAAAAAGTAAAAGGATTCCAAGGGCAATCGCAGGTCCCGATTGCCTCGGACGAAATACTGTTCGTCCAACGACATGGCACCCCGTCTGTAATAGTTATAAAACTCCAGGTTGTCATTGAAAAAGGCCTGGAACCTATCGATCTGGTGCTGTAGGTATTTAATCTGTGCGGTGTGGTTGCCACGGGGACGTTTGCTTTCGATATTGAAGAGCCTGACATAATAAATGAGCTTACTGAATATCTGGGGCTTTACATGCTTGAAAAAATAGATCTCGTCCGCCTGCGTCTCAAAATCCTTTTCCGCAACCTGTTTTTGGAGTCTTCGAATACATTTTTCCACAAGCACGATACCCTTCTCGGCCTTGAACAGTACATCACCGTTCCCACCTTCCAGGGCATCCAACTGGCCTTCAAACTCCGATAGCAGCTTTTGGTACTTCATACCATAGATCCTTTAATGCTGACCTTCCATGACACCTAACAATTCCAAGATATAATTATCACCTGTCTGTAGATAAGCATATTTTTTATGGACAAGGGCGCCAAGCTTTCTCTTCTCAAAGGTTGCGGTCATTCCAAAGTCTATCTTGGGGATACCCCTTTCGATAGCACGTTCAATGGTTCGGTACAACAATTGCCGATAGGTCGCATAGTCCTCTAAGTTTTCATAGTCCATGCCCACAAAGGCAGGGACATAGACTTGATCCAGATTGGTATAGCAGAACATTACACCAAGAACCTTTTCCGAATCTACTTCTGGTGTCAGAACGATAAATTCCCATAACGGGCTTTCGTTCATACAATCGAATAGGGATTCAGGAAAAGAAAAGGTATTGAGCCCCATGTTCCTGGACTGCACCGCTCCGAGGAGAACCTTAAATTGTGACAACAGGACACCATCCACTTGGGAAAGCACCTTGCAAAAGGACCTGTTTAAAAACAATTGGATATCCTTCCGATAATGTCGTCTGTTTCTCGAGGATAGCTGACCTATATAATCCGTCATTGAGGGCACCCCTTCCAGGTTCACGGTACAGGAATTTGGCATACGGACCCTTAAAAACCCATGGCCGTAGAGTGTAGTGTTCCATGGAGTATCCTTTGGAAAATCACGGAGGACCGTCATTTTGCTCCCCAATGGATGCTCCATCCCTTCCATCAGCTCCAAAAGGCAGTCCAAGGATTCTTGTGCCAAGATATGGTCCCCATCCCAATAGCAATGGTCCCCTTCGGTGAACAGACACCCCATGGACAATACTTTAGAACACAAATGATAGGGATCGATCTTCCTTTCCTCTTCGATATTAGCGGACACTTGGGCATCTGCCAACATATCGTCCTTCCATAAGGCCAAGTTCAGAAAGGTCATTAAAATTGGAGCTCCTTGCTTGTCTCTTATGATAACATAGCGAAATGACCAGTTATGTTCCTGCCCTTTTTGGCCTTTGAACACCGTTTCAAGTAATTTGAGGCCCTTCCAATCGTAGACCCCCTGACCTCCCATATAACAGTCCCATTCCTTCTGGTCCACTTGATCGATGGAATCCTCGATGGAAATATTGAGTTTACTGGATCTACTTTCTCCATCGTTTAATCTATAGTCAAGCTTAAAGGCGTGAAATACCCTTTCCTTATTGGTCCGGGTCTCCTCGAGGGCCTTGGGGAAATGATGTGCCATGGCCTCGACCAAACCTTTGATCTCCGGCTTTTGGTTGTGTCTGGATATCGTGATGCGCACCCCGGTATTTTTTACCGGTACTGCGGGGAATATGCCCAAGTTGACATAATAGCCTTCCCGCATCAAGCGGTTGACAAAATTGTACCCTGTTTTGGGCATGCCCGTACCGATATAGAACACTGGAGAAGCATTTTTATCGATCAAGGGAAGAGTGGTCTGACCCAGACATGAATTAAAATAGTTAATCCGCTCGCCCAAGTCCGATTGCAGATCGTAGATTTCCGGTGACAGGTGGATCTTCGCCGAGGCCATTGCCGCTGCTACGGAGGCCGGTTCGAGTTGGGCAGAAAATGTAAGTGGCCCCCCAAAGGTCTTGATCTTTTCATAAAGACCTGGATTAGAGCAGGCCAAAACGGCCCCACTTGCACCAAAGGTCTTGCTCAAGGTCCCGAACAAGAGTACGTTTTCCAGTAATTCCCCCAATTGGTCCAATACATATCCCGTACCATGTTTTCCCGTCCAGCTCATTCCATGCACATCGTCAAAATATAGCCGTAATTGCGGATACTGCTTTCCAAGGTCCATTAGATTTTGTATGGGGGCATAGTCCCCGTACATTGAATAAATACCATCGGCCATATACCAGATATACCGCTTCGAATCGCGATATTTTTTGATCTTTTCCTCTAGCATGTCCAAGTTGTTGTGCCTGATCATCTCGATGGGAACGCTCCGGGTCTTAAGCATTTTGGCCGCATTTTGAACGCTCCAATGGACCTGATGGTCCAGAACGATCACGTCATCATCATTTACGGCACTTGGGATGACCCCTATGTGTCCAAGTGTACTGTTCTTGGTAATCACAATAGGATTGTCATACATTTTCTGAATATGTTCTTCCAATTCCTCGTACAGGGGGTTGGAGATATAGGACTTGGACAATGGAAACTGGGTGCCGTACTTTTGAATGGCTTCCATGGCTGCCTTTTTTAAACGGTTGTCCTGTTCAAGTCCCAAATAGCCGGTGGTACCAAAATGGTACAGTTCCCTCCCATCAACCGTTATGGTCCTTCCTGAAAATGATTCCCCCCCAGCATATAGGTGCAGTACCCCTGCCGCTTTAGCATCCGTAAATACCTCGTGTACGGTGTTCAAAAAATTGTGGTGTTTGATTTTTGCCATTTGGTTTGATATTATTTGTCATAAAAAGTAATGGCATTTGTAGGATTTTGAATCATCAACTATATAATCACTCCTTTTTAGATAAGCTTTATTCCCTTTCAGATAATCAACAACCACTGATTACAGGCTGTTTGAATCATTTACAACATACTACAACCAATATTTTTGTAAATTCATATGGATTACCAGTTTTTACATTATGAACAAATCCCATGAGAACAGCTACGCACTGTACCTGTTGACCGATGAGCTGATACATATCATCTATAAAAGAGACCATTTGATCGATCTTGAGGCGGCACAGATTATCGTAAGGGACCGGATGATGGTTCAAGAAGGCCTAACCATGCCGGTACTCTGTGACATAAGGGAGGTTCGAATGGTCACCAAGCCCGCAAGGGATTACTTGGCCGTGGAAGGTTCCCTTTTGGTCAAGGCCCTCGCCTTTTTTATCGACCCGCCCGTTACCGATGTGATTAGCTCGTTTTACTTGGGCACCCATCTACTGTCCTTTCCTACAGCTTCCTTTACGGACAAGGACGAGGCGATATCCTTTTTACGGGAATCCATCGAATCACCTGACCCATAACCAATAAACGAACATGCCAAACAATGATGATTACAACGTAAAGCGTATACAACAGATGTTGTTGGAAATGGCACGCGGCAACTTTTTCTTTAGTCTCGAGCCTAGCGCTAAGAACGACAATGTGGCCTCACTGATCGTCATGCTCAACATGGTCAACGAGGAAATCAGGGCCTCCTTTGTCCATCAGGGTTTTGCCCAGTCGGGGGATACCCCGCAATACTTGGTGCAACTATCGCTCCTGCTCGACGCTGACGGCACTATAGAAATGGCCAATCAAAAGACCTGTTCGCTATTATCGAGATTGCCCAAGGACCTGATCGGGAAGCCTATTACCGAGCTGCTGTCCAAAAGCTCCCGTAAGTTATGGGCCAAGCAATGGAGACGATTGCTCAAAAAGGAGCAATCGGACGCAGTGGTGCCTTTGGAACTGACCACTGGCGATGGCCTGATCGTCCGTAAGGAATTTAACCTCACTACATTTCGGACCCTTCAAGGGTCCACCAAAAAAATATTGATGGACACAGTGCTATTCTCCAAAGGGGAGCCTTTTGGAAAGGGCCTATGGAAACACGCCCTTAAGGTGAGTAAGGGTACCGAGTCCCCCAAGGTGCGCCTCAGCCAAAAGGACATCCGCATGATCAGGGATGTCCACGATATGATCATCAACAACTTGGACAGGGATCTTCCTAGACTAAGGGAACTCGCACTACAAATGGGCACCAATGAGTTCAAACTCAAATATGGTTTCAAGCAATTGTACGGCACCACTATTTTCAAGTTTCTGACACAAGAACGCCTTCGCAAGGCCAAGACCCTGACCATGCACACCAGTCTTTCCCTCAAGACCATTGCCCATATGACTGGATTTAAGAGTATACCCCATTTTTCCAGGGCCTTCAAGGAAAAATACGGACAACCACCAAGTAGCCTAAGGAAATAAAACCATTGCCCCAATTCCTTAAATCCCTATCAAGCAACAGTTCATCCCTAAGAAATAAATTCAACCCCTGAACTTTGTCATATCAATCCAAAAGATATGTCAAGTAAAAACTTTAATAACTATATCATATCAGCCATCAAGCTATTATTGGGCATGCTGTTCATCTATACGGCAACCGGTAAATTGATGCATCTGGATATTTTTCAAATGCGCTTGGAACAAATGCCCTATATCTCACCACTAGCATCTTCGCTGAAGTGGCTTGTCCCATTTGCCGAACTCGTGATTGTTGGCTTGCTCCTTATCGGTAAATACCGAGCCTTGGGCATGTATGCCAGCTTCATACTATTGGGACTCTTCACAATGTACATCATGGCTGTACTCCGGTTCAACGAACATGTGCCCTGCTCCTGTGGGGGCGTATTGTCCGCCCTCTCATGGCGCGACCACATCCTGTTCAACGGGGCGTTCATGCTTCTGGCCCTCACGGCCATCCGGCTCAGCAGAAAAGGGAACAAGGACAAACCACAAAATCAAAATACTACGTAGTGCCAGGGGAAGCCGAAAAGCTGTAGAAAAGAGTAGGCATCACACATAATTTGTAATATCATGAAAACAACTGTTTTAAAAATCGTTCTACCTGCCTTTGCCATAGTGATGGCAGTAGGCTTGGCATTTGCCACTGAGGAAAATAACCTACCTGTCACAGGGTACATCAGTACACCATCCGGACCGCTCCCAGTGCAGACGGACTGTCCCGATACTGGACAAGGCTATTGCTTTAAGGAATCCAATCCAGTGTATAGGACCATGGCTCTTGAGAACCAAATACGTGATTGGGAATAATACCCGATCGAACATTGCAAAACATAAAGGTGTCCCGAGGGACACCTTTATTACTAACTCAAATAAACAACGAAAACAAGCTTCGAAGTACCTTACAATAGGATGCCCGACAGCATCCGGGCACCTAAATATTTTATGGACCAAATGCCCTGTCCAATTTGGACAAACACCGTTTCCAATGCCCCTTATCCCTTAAATCCTTATCCTTCGACAACTTTTCTCCCAATTGGTTTTTCAACTCCATCAACTGTCCCACCATGATACCTTTGGTGTAATCGGTATGGACAAACGACCTCGAGCTATTGCTTATATCCGATGGTTCCCTCTCAATGGCACCGATCAACCAATCGATATAGGTGGATTGCAATCCCTGCTTCCTCGGCCCAACAGCCACTTCATCGTTCAACTCAGTAAAAAGTTCGGCCTGAAATTGTCCAAAATAGTTCTTCATCACCCCCTCGAACCCTTGGAGTGTCCCCATATATTGCAAACGTTTCAGGAATCTGGGACCAAACATCTCTTTGATCAGGGACTCCTGATTGAGCAGCAGATGATCGGGATAGACCGTTAGCTTGGAGTTGGTAAGGAAGGATGGATGGGCCAACCACGCTGGGGGATCAAAAATTTGGTCCAACAAGAATTCCATGGCCTCCTGTTGAATCGCTAAAGGTATGGGCTCGTACATCTTACCGGGCTGGTCCATGGCCTTATAAAAAATCTCATAGCCCCCGATCAAAGAATTCACGTTCTTCATGATATGGTACCATAGTTTTATACCTTTCCGATGAAGCCGTTCCATAAGTACGTTATCCTTTTTACCCCGATTGATCATGGGCAACAACGCAATGGCCTGCTCCAAATTCCTTAGGGCCAAACGCGCTCCTTGGATCGGGTTATCGGACTCGACCACCTCATCCGTCGACACTGGCCCCATATAATCCCACCGATTGTAGGTAAATCGGTACCATGGGACCGTATCCTGCAAACGGATAATCGCCTCCAGACTATCGGCACGTTCCTCGGAAGGCATATCCGCCGCGAACTCCTGATACGCCCATCGGATATAATAGGCATCTGTCGGTCCTGTCTTCTGTATTAATAGTGAAGGGGGCACCCTGTCCTCCGGTTGTGCTAGATTGTTGTGCCGGGCATAGTTCATGATACTCGGGGTGTGCCCCATGGATTCGAGCCAATTTGCATCGCCCATACGCTCCACTGGATATCTGTACTCCCCGAAGTTATTGTCCGTGATACCCAGGGAATGACCAGTCTCATGGGCCACCAAGGATTGTAACAGCTCCCCCAATAGCTCATCGGTAAAGGGATAGGACCTAGCTCTCTCGTCCAAAGCCGCACATCGGACAAAATATTCATCCATCAAATGTTCATAGGAAGTCCGCAACAGCACATCCGATTTGATGATCTCACCCGACCTCTGGTCCACCACGTAGTTCACCGTCGAGCCACTCGGCTTTTCACCGAACCGTCGGATATTCCCATTGCCCATCCACCGGACCATGGAATTCCCCAGACTGTATTTCGACCAGCTATCCAAGCTATCGACCTCTTTGACCACAATCGCATCCTTGAACCCGGCCGACTCAAAGGCCGGCAGCCATTCCTCTATACCCGCCTTGACATAGGGCCTCCATTTCTTTGGAATGTCCGGGGAAAGCGTAAGGGTAATCGGTCTGATGGGTACACTCATTTTCCGGTCCTTGTATTTTTTTTCCAATCGTCTCCGGGCAATGCTCCCCACTTCATCTTTGGTATGGTTGCGTCCGGGACTCCTGCTCTCGATCCAATAACTCATTCGATAATCGAACCTTCTGGGTTCCATAGGCTTTGTCAGTTTCATAAAACTATAATGTACGGGCTGTAAGATCTTGGCCCTGTCCATTTGCCTTCCCATCTGTATCTTGACCATCACTTCGTCGCCCAACTGTTTCGTCCCGATTACTTTGGCCAAACTGGGTACAGGCGGTTCATCGTTTAAGACCTCCCATCCCAGAGATCTATCGAACAACATATCGGTAATATCGAAACGATATCCATTGACATCGGCCTCTACAATGGGAAAGACCCCCAATACGTTCCTTTCCAACTTGGGATCATCCTGTACCGGAAGCCATATACCGGTCTCCGACCAAATCCTGGGCTCCTCTAGATACATCAGCCCACCGGACTTCCGGAACACCACCTGTTTGGTTTCATATCGGGTCAAACGTCCTATCCTGGTCAACAATATGGGCTTTCCCAAACTTGATTCGGGAAGTTCTATATATAGCCTATCCTCCTCCATGTCCGCATTTAAAAAAGGGGCGGTTGTATCCCCTTTCCCAATACCTGACCGACCGTCATTGCTTTGGCAAACACCGCAATAAGGCAAGGTGCACATCACCCATATCCAAAAGAAGTATTTCATTTTTTTAGTTTTTGTGAGCGGCCCCGTACCCGCCTCCTGCGTATTGCAAGAAAACCAGTACAGGAAACCACTTGTCCATTAATATCCTTGGTTTTGGGGCAACAGATTGGGGTTGGCCTGCAGTTCGCCCTCAGGGACCGGTAGCAGCAAATCCGTGTCCTCCCAACTGGGCTTTAGGGCCCCAAGTGCCACAGCCGCTCTTCCGGTACGTTTGAGGTCGAACCAACGGTGCCCCTGTTCGGTGAACAGTTCTATCCTCCGTTCCCCAAGGATGGCCTCCAGCAATTCACCTTCTGTATGTACCACCACATCGACAAGCCCGGCCCTATTGCGCACTTCATTGAGATCAGCCAAGGCACCGACCAGATTTCCTTGATGCGCACGGGCCTCGGACCTTATCAGGAATTGTTCTGCCAACCGAAACTGAATGGAATACTCAAGGGATTCCGTGGCATTGAACCTTGCCTTGTATTTATAGGGATAATAAAGGGTAAGGGTGTTTTCTGCATCCGATATGCTATCGACCCATTCCGTTCGCCGCAAGTCCCCATCCTCAAAAGCGGCCAACAGCCCATCGGTCATGGCGAAGGACTGACCGGGAATTAACGGAATGATCAATTGGACCGCCTCTTGGGTATTGCCTGGAAGTTCCCCATGGCTCAATTGCCATATCGTCTCCCCAGAACCCTTCAAGAACACATTCCCCAATTCCTCTTCCAGGTCAAAGACAGACATCAGGTCAGTGGCCATGTCCTCGGCCTTGTCCCACTTTCCCATATAGCCGTACAACCGGGCCAAAAGGGCCTTTGCCACAAAATGGTCCGGTACCGTCCGCTCCATATTGTCAATGTCCGAGTTTCCCATTAGTTCAACTGCCATTAGCAGATCGCTTTCAATCCGCTCCAGGACCTGAACCTCAGGTAGCCTTGACACAGCACTATTGACCCTATAATCGGTCGTGGTGACATAGGGCACATCTCCGAATACGGACACCAGGTCATAGTGCATCAGGCCTCGGACGAACAATGCCTGTCCCTTGAACCGGTTCCGGTCCGCCTCCTCCAAGACAGAACTTGATTCCACCCCTTCGATAATGGCATTGGCACCGTAAATGACGGTATAGGCCTCGCTCCACCATGTCTGCACCTCTGTATTGGCCGGCAGTACTTGGTTTTGGTACAGTTCCACCAATTGGACATCGAATCCATAATAGTCCAGTTCATCACTATAGATGCCCATACGGGTGGTAAAGCCATAGTTCCCGGACACCATGCCCGATTCCCGCATCGAAAAATACAGGTCGGCCATGGCCGATTCCACCGTAGAGGCATCCTCGAACACCGTCTGTGAGACCATAATGTTCTTTGGTGGGTCCACCTCCACAAAATCCGTACAATTGGCCAAGGCCAATATAAAGACCATAACCACCAACCTATAGCCTAAAAATTCCCATCTAATGTTTTCAAACTTCTTTATTCGTTTCATACTGTTTTCTTTATTGGTTAAAATCCTATTTTAAGCCCCAAGGTGAATTGTCTGAGCGGTGGCAATTGGTTATTGATGGTCTGCTCGGGATCGGGACCATCATAATGGGTAAAGGTCAGCAGGTTCTGCCCCTGTAGGTAGACATCGACATCCAGTCCATCCAAGCCTGGTACGCTATAGTTCAGGGTAATGTTTCTCACACGGACAAATGAGGCATCCGATACTGCGGCACTGCTCCTTCGCTGGATATCACCTTGGCCGGCGCCAATGACAAAACCGCTGGCTGCGACCTGTACCGATTCCATATCGCCCGGTTCCCGCCATCTGTCATACAGTTTGACACTGGAATTCCCCCGGTACCCTGGCACGGCTTTGTACCTTATGGTATTGTAGCCCAACTGTTTTTTGAACTGCAGCAAAAGGTCAAAGGTCAAGTTGCCCCAACGGATGGAATTGCCCAGCCCCCCATAATACTCAGGGGCAAGGTCCTCTATCCATTGACGGTCCTCGGTAAAGGTGATCTGCCCGTCCCCGTTATAGTCCTCGAACTCATACTGCCCTGTTTCGGGGTCCACTCCCAAGGAATTATAGAGCTTTGTGATGGACAAGGGTTTGCCGACCACATAGCGATCGGAAAAGATGGAGTTCTCCAGCCCATCGAAACGGACCAATTTGCTCTTGGGCACCGAAAGATTGAAGGTTGTGGACCACTGAAAACGATCTGTTCGCAAAAGCACGGCACGCATATCCAACTCCACCCCCGAATTCTCCACAGTAGCATCAAAGTTCCCCGTGAGCTCCGGGAAACCCGTTGTGGCGGCCAAGGGTATTCCGACAAGTTGGTTGGAGGAACGGTTCCTGTACCAAGAGGCGTTGATAAATAACCGGTCCCTGAAAAAGCCCAGTTCAAGACCTGTCTCCAACTTATTGTTCGCTTCCCAACCGAACAGTGGGTTGAAGATTCCCGTTGGGCTCAGGACGGTGACCCCATCATAGTCTTCACCTGTAACGGTATAGGTATCCAAATACCGGTAATCCCCGATATTATCGCTCCCTGTGGTACCATAGCTGCCGCGGAGCTTTCCAAAGCTCAACAAGGAACTTTCGGAAAACAATCCCTCTTTCGAAAATATCCAGGCCAGGCCCACCGCACCGAAGTTTCCGAACTGACGGCCCGGCCCGAACCTTGAGGAGCCGTCCCTCCGTCCGGTGAGGTTCAGGATATACCTGTCCAATATATTGAGGTTGACCCTTCCGAACACTGCATTGTACCTATAGTCCGTATCCAAACTGTTCAAGGCCTCCACCTCTTCCGCGGCGGCCATATTATAGATCAACTTATTATTGGGAAAACCACGTCCGCGCATAACCAATTGCGAAGTGGTCTGTTGTTGGAAGGTCGAACCCAAGAGCACATCCAACCCAAACCCGTCCCAATGGTGCTTCCATTGCACTTGGGGCTCTACGATCCAAGAGCTCCTTCGCGAAGCATTGGTGGTCAGGTTCGAATAACTCTGTGGGGTAAGGTTCAAGCTTGGATTTCTGGAGGAACTTGGCAAGATCTTATCTGAATCCATCCGATAGTCCGTATACCCCATACTGGCCCTCACTTCCAGATCTTTGAAAATCGAATAGGATAAAAGTGCATTGGCCAATAAGGTCCTCGATCGCGACTGGTACTTTTGTTCCAGGGTGGCCAATGGATTGTCCCAAGTATTGTCCTCCCAATTCAAGTTTCCGTTCTCATCATAGAGTTCCGGGGCATTGGGCTCTAAGGTATATGCCTTAAACGTAAGATCTGACCTTGGCAACAGATTGTCCTCGTGGGTATAACTGGTGGAAAGGTTGATCTGAAACCGATCGTTACCCGATCGGTGGTTGACATTGCTGCGAACACTGGCCTTTTGATATTTGGCATCCCCGGGAAAGACCGTGGTCTGGTCCTGGAAACCACCACTGACCAAAAACTGTGTGCCTTCACTCCCCCCGGAAACGGAAAGCTGGGCATTGTTCCGATAGGCCGTGCCCCCGATCAACACCTTCTGCCAATCCGTATAACGGTCATCTCCCCATAGGGCAACATCTGGCCAAAAGCTAGCAAAACCGGGGTTTTCAAGAAAGTCACCAAATCCATCATTGACAATACCTTCCCGGCGAACCTCCAAGTACTGCCCAGTATCCATCAGGTCCAAAAAATGGGTGATCCTACCCAGTGAACTGCTAAATCGGGCATCGAAACGGGTCTTACCAGACTTCCCCCGCTTCGTGGTGATCAACACCACCCCATTGGCCCCACGGGAACCATAAATTGCTGTGGCATCGGCATCCTTCAGTACTTCGATACTCTCGATATCATTGGGATTGATGGCGTTCAATGGACTAATATCGGCATTCACGATATCCCTGGACACATCATTGGATCCCAAGGATTGGGAACCAAATGGAACGCCGTCCACAATGTATAGGGGGTCCGTGCCCCCATTGATAAAGTTCCGACCTCGAACCTCGATTTCGAAACCTCCACCGGGCACACCGGTATTTTGTACAATGTTCACCCCGGACATCTGTCCCTGCATAGCGGCCAAGGGATTATCAACGGGTTGCTTGTCGATAACCTCTGCCTTGACGGTGGCGATATTTCCGGTACGCTCCTTTTCAGAAACGGTATAATAGCCGGCATTGAGTACCACTTCCCCCAACTGGGTCAGCTCTTCCTCAAGGACGACATCCACTGCATCCCTCCCATTGACCGGGATGGAAACGGTTTGAAACCCTAACATGGAAAACACCAACAGATCATCGGGACCTGCCATAACGGAAAAGGCACCGTCCAGACCGCTAACGGTCCCAAGATCGGACCCGTCCACCACAACAGTCACCCCAGCAAGGGGCTCGCCATCAACATCGGTCACCATTCCCGAGACCACCTCCTGGAAAGCAACCGACGATGATAGGGCCATCACAGGTCTGGAAAACAAAGGGGACAACAATAAATAAAACAGCAGGAACACACATATCCTGCGTACAAAAAATGATAATTTCTTCATAATTTTGAGATAGTTTGATTAAACAGCATGTATTAATTGAATTCACCCCTCCAGCCAACTACTACCCTGTCTGGAGGTTTTTTATTTGCACTACCCACAAGTCACCATAAAACCGTAACTTATAAGGGCATTAAGGTTCGGACAAAGGAAATCCTGTCCAAGCAGCCAAAGCACTTGGAAATAGGATTCCAAAAAAGAAAAGACTATGAAAATGTAGTAGGGCCGGATACCCCAAAGTGTATTGGTCAGTTATGGGACAAATTGAAAAAGAAAATCCAGAGCTAATTATAAAACGGATATCCCACAACTATAGTCATTGAGATTAAATGGGGTTCTTGGGCTTCTTACGAAATAGGATATCGAACACCGAGTGCGATGTCCCAAAAACAGGACAAAAACAAGGTGTGAACCCAACATAAAAAAGTTGCCAAATGTTTCCCATAACCAAAAGGTCAGCGACACATCGAAAAGAGAACCAAAAAGAAAACCAAACGCCAAGAAACAAGTTGGGCGTGAAAAACTCAACTTACCACGTCAGAGGTACTGGTATACCATGCAACGATAAGAGAGCTCACGCCCGGGTCGTGAGCCAATCTGCTTATCATCTCGTTGCAAAAATTACCAGTTTTCTAACGTGAGACTCTAAGCGACAGCTTCAAATATGTTCTATACGAAGAATCGCAAAATTATGTATTCAACATCAAATATAATAAAATTATTCAAATGCGGAACACTCTCCGCATGTTTTTACAGGGCATTTCATTTTTTTGATTAAATTGGATTATAACAAAGCCATATACGGATATATTTATACCCTTTGGAAATCTTCAGGGCTTTCGATACGTGGTTTTGCAGCTCATCATACTTTTGAGGAAAGAACAATGCGGGATATTATTAAAGCTTTCGAAGAAGGTTATGATTACCAAATATCGCTTCCTACTTTATACAAGATATGTGAGTCACGTAATACCACACTTTCCAAGTTCTTAGTGGAAGTTGAAGATTGGAAGAATTCAAATTGAGTTCTAAAAATTATCTCTTTTTAAATTACCATTATTTATACTTATAAATAGACTTACAATTGTTTATTTGGTACCAGCATAAAAAACTTAAGTATAGCCGATCAATTTTAAATATCCATTCCGAAAACTACAAGTAAATGATCCAATTGTTTTTAAATCAAAACACACTCATTTATATATGGCTTAAATGATAAATTTTTAATTTTGTAGCCTAATCAATTTGATGTCCACTACATCTGTAATATCATATTCGGATATTGTTAAATAGATAGTCCGTTTTCTATGACTATCGCCATCCTTTACTTCAGATAATAACCTGAAGCACCTCTACTTATTTACAATTTATACATAAACACAACGATTGTGAAGGCTGTTGTATTTAATTCAATTATCAATACAGTAATGTCTCCAATCGCTTAATACACCTAGAATATGAAATTAGAACGTTTCGGATATAACGACAAAATAGACAAACTCAGAATTCAACATGACCTATCGAACTTTGAAATTGGAAGAGTCATTTCAGAGCACAAGGAAAGATATATTGTTAAAACTGAAAAAGGGGAATTTGATGCAGAGATTACAGGAAACTTGAGATATACTGCACGTACACGTGAAGATTTTCCCGCAGTTGGGGATTGGGTCGCCATTTCCGAGTATGATGAGAATAAAGTTCTCATACATTCCATTGTTCCCAGAAAAACCATCATTGCAAGACAGGCAGTCGGCAAACAAGGAGAGAAACAGATTATAGCAACAAACATTGACTTTGCTTTTATCGTGCAAGCGGTCGACAATAACTTTAATATCAATCGATTGGAAAGATATCTAACCATTTGCAATGCCTCCCATGTAAAACCGATCATCGTTCTAAATAAGATAGATTTGATAAATGATACCGCATTGACCGCATTGATGAAGGAAATTCAAAAAAGAGTAAAGCAAGTACCCATAATCTCCATAAGCAATAAATCCAAAAAAGGGATCGAAGGACTAAACGAATATATAGTTATGGGAAAAACGTACTGTTTACTTGGTTCGTCTGGAGTAGGAAAATCAAGCCTTCTAAACAATCTTTCCGGCAAACAGCTTATGAAAACAAATACGATCAGTGCAAGCACAAATAAAGGAAGGCACGTTACGAGCCACCGAGAATTGATAGTTCTTGAAAATGGAGGTATCATCATTGACAATCCAGGAACACGAGAAGTCGGTATCGCGGATTCCGTTGGCGGCTTGGACAAAACATTTGAAAAATTAATTGAGCTGGCCAAAAACTGTAGATTTAAGGATTGTACCCATACAATCGAAGTAGATTGTGCCGTTATCGCTGCCGTTCAACATAAAAAGATGGATAAACTGTTCTATGAAAATTATATAAAAATGAAACGAGAAAAAGAACATTTTGAATCAACTGTGGCGGAAAAACGCAAAAAGGACAAAGATTTCGGGAAAATGGTCAAGCAATTTAAAAACTTGAAAAACTCGGATAAATACTAAACCCAAAAGAGAGAATAATATAAAGCGGTTTGGGTATCAATCCAAGCCGCTATTTCAATTCATTTTAAGTATCTTGGGAAAAGAAAGAACAGTCTCCAAAATCCACTACCGACCTTATGGCTCCCATGATGAAAAAGACCTTAATCCCAATTTTATTCCTTCTTACCAATCACATCTTCTCGCAAGAATTTGAGGGGAGGATAACCTACCGGAACTCCATTGAAAAAACGGATGTAAGGAACTCATTCGATCTTCAAAATTTCTTGGCATTTATGGGTGACACCACCAATGTCATCACCAAAGGAGGGTCCTACAAAAAAATCACGAACGGTAATTTTAAACCATATGAACTATACAACTCTTCAAGTCCCATCTGTTATTATAAGGAGAGATTGGCATCCGACACCCTTTATTTTATAGACTATCGAAAATTCAATGACTTTGATTTTGAATATGAGATAGAAAGTGAATCGGACACCATCTTAGGTTATGTATGCGATAAATTGACAGTTACCGATAAAATAAATGGTTCGGTATTACTTTGTTATTTCGCACCGGATTTGAAACAGGACCCAAATAATTATAAAGACTACAGACAGGACAATATGAACAAGATCATGGAGCTTACAAAAGCTGTTATTTTACGATATGTGTCCTTGAGCGGGGGAATGAAAATCGTTCAAGAAGCAGTTACCGTTGAAAGACTAAAAGTAGGGGATAATGAATTTGAAATACCCAAAGATATGGTCCTGATTGAAAAAACACGATAACCAATAATCAACTGAATCAAATACCACAGCTTGGATACCTGTTTGGATTCCATGTTCCCACAATCTTATACTGCTCCATCTACATTGATGGTATTTGATTGGTCGTCAACAAATTTCCCGCTAAAAACTTATATGTTGTATAAAAATAGGCAGTAACGAACGATGGCCCCATTCGTCGTAGAACAAATGGGAAGTATGGAAAAAATTGAAAAACTTAAAAATTATAGACTTCTGACACTATTGTACTGGTGTGCACGTATAGGAATGGGATTGGCCTTCATAGCATCCGGCGCAAGAAAATTACCAGGTATTAAATTCACCAATCTTCCCATCGAGAACCCTGTCGGATTTTATTTTGAAGCTATGTATTCCACAGGCTTTTATTGGAATTTCATCGGATACTTTCAAATCTTATTAGGAGTTCTGATTTTCTTCAATCGATTTGTGGTCCTCTCAAGTTTACTCATGATGCCTATTGTCATAAATATCTTTTTGATATCCGTTTCCTTGAATATGAGAGGAACACCCATGATCACTTCCGCTATGGTCTTGGGCAACTTACTGTTGCTCTTATGGCACTTTAAAAATTATAGGACAATTTTTCTAAAACCGGTTCAATAAAAATTTTCAAGACAAAACCATATCATGGAGTCCTTTAGAATCGGTTTCTATTCGGGTCAATCTCCCAACACCTGGTACAGGTTGGTTAAAATTCAAGGAAAAGCCCACATTTATAATGGACTATGTCCTAAAAATGCTCCCAATATCATGGTGTATTTTCAAGTAATGCTGCTCCAACTCCGATTCTGAAATCTGCAACGCCCCGGGCAACCCTTTCGGGATATCGGGTCTCGCAAAGCGTACCTTACGGTCCTTACCATCCGCGAACACCACAAACTCCCCCTGCTTCAACCGAAAGAACACCTCGGCCCTGCGCTTGGACACCTCCTTCTCCCCTTCCGTGATCCTTCGCTCCATATTGAGTCCGGAACTCTTGCTCACACTGCGTGTAGGGATCTTGACCAACTCAAAAAATCGTTCATAGTATTTAGCGGTATCGGGGTCGTTCACCTTTCCGAAAAACTGATAGGATAGATTGGAAAGTATAGCCCTACTGGCCTTTTCCCCGTACATCATATCATTCTGTATCTTGTCCTGAAGCACATATACACTAACGATATCATAACTTCTGAGTGTTGCCGGTATCCGGTGCATGTTCAACAGGCGCAAGGTAGAGGCCTCCTCCAACAGCATGAAAGAGGGTTTCCTGTTGCGTTGGCTCATCTGTTTGGAAATCGTATGAATGATGGTGGCAATCACGGGAGACAACGAAGCATCCTTTTGGGGGTTGTTCACCAAGGCAATGACGGATGGTTTGTTTTCATTATTGAGATCCAAAGGAATCTCATCTCTGGAAAGGACCATGAATATCTTCCGGGTACTGATCTTTTTAAAACCGTTGGCCAAGGTACTGAGTACCCCGGCCGTCTGTCGATCCGAACCCATCCCACTTATGAAGGCATCGGCCATGGCACGGGAGGTCACATTTCCCCGCAAGAACTTGACCAGGCTCTTGGTGGTCAATTGCTGGTAAAGCGCCATCAAGTGCGGTAGGGTACAGTAATCAGGGTAATCCTTTTTCAATCTCCATATCAATCCACTGATCAGGCCCTCGGCGGCATCCTTGAAGAACCGTGAAGTACTGTTTTGATCAGAGTCCCGTTGTTCCATGAGGTTCTCCAATAGTACCCTTGATATCTCATGTACACTTTCCTCATCAGGCAAATAGCGCGGTGCTATGGGATTTACCCGATTGTGTATCGGGCCGAAGGACACGATCTTAAAGGGTACGCTTTTATCTTTCCATAAGGGATAGGCCATTTCCGTAATTTCAAAATCCTTGTAATCATGTATGACACCGGTGAAACGCTCCTTTTCAAAATGCTTCAGGAAATTATAGATGATACTTTCGGTCTTTCCGCTTCCGGCAGAGGCCATCACGGAGACTCCCCTTCGAATGTTCCCCAATACCAATGGCCTTCCCCGGACTTTCATGGTAACTTCGAAGACCTTGGAGGGTTTCCGGTCCTCTTTATAAAAATCCACTAGTCCATAGATTATCGCATGTACAAAGACCATGGGCAACCAATAGTGCAAAGATGTCGGCAAAAGATCATTCCATTGCCCTGTCCATACCGTAATCGCAGCCCATATGACAATGCCCATTACCCCGATCATAAGCCCATGTCTATGATACCTGTTCACTATAAAAGACATCACTGACCATAACAACAGGCCAACCACGATCTCCATCCAACCGAATTGTTCCATATCCTTCGCTTATATTCCGATAGTACTTGATTCCATTGCTTTTCCAATGCCCTTTTTCAGCTTCATCATAGCTTTATAGGCCAATTGTGCCTTGTTGGTAGGGATGCTCGGCACCTTCACTCCCGCCCTGAACAAGAGTTGTTTGGCAGCTTGTTTTTCGTTGGCGGGCAACCCCAACAGTGTTGCAAAGAATAGCTTGGGGTTCTTGTCCAACAGGTTGCGGGCGTGATAGGTCTCCACAAAGTTCCTGCGGTAGCCGAACTGCCCATCGAAGGTCTTTTCCGCGGCCCTATAGAATTTGTCCCTGTCAAAACCCTGCTTCACCCTTTCACCATTGAGGATGGTTTCCGAAGTGCGGAACTTGGAACCTGGGGACAGACTATGGGAGTTGGTCACGTCCTTGCGACTCACAATGATATGTATATGGTTCTGGTGGCCGTCCTTTTTCATTCCGGGAACGATACGTTTGCCGTTCTGTTTGTGGGGGGCCTCCCTTTCCAAAGCATCTATCCTTTCTTTAAGCTTTCCGATATTCCCTTCTGACCTTCCTTGCCGGACCGCCCTTATCCGATGTTGCAGTTCCAAAATCCTACTGGCAAAGGGTTGGTTTTCCTTTACCGCACTATCCTTATCCGAATAGGTTCGTTCCCTTTCCAGTTTAGCAAAATATAGTACATCCCTTACCGTGATTTCTTTATCTCGATAGAAAGAAGCTGCATAGGTTTTCATCAGTTCGCGTACATACCTCTTCATTTTTTCCGGGTCGTTCCCAATATGTTTGAGCTCTGCTTGGGAGGGACTGACCACGATGGAATAGAACTTGGGGTCCCGTTTGGAGAGTTTGGAAGTATTGGCATCGATCTCGGTAATGACCCGTTGTGCATCGATATCATTTTCTGTTTGGCTAAAAAACAGCTCCTGTTCCTGTGTTGCACTGCCTTCATTTTCCTTTTCCAGATAATTGACAAAGTCACGGGCACTGCCCTTATAAGTGCTTCCTAACTTTTGAGGGGTAATGGAGATGTACATGGCCAAAGGTTTTAAAGTTCGGGTCGGCTTGGTTAAAGGGCCCACGCGCATTTTAGCGCTTAACACATAGATGACATGATTCTTGGCAACCCAATACACCGGGAAAACCCGGTTCATGCAGGGCAATCCTTATCGGTTGTACTGCAGGGGCAGACCATCAATTGCTCTTTCCTTTCGTCGATCAAGAACAAAAAGGAATCGAACCACAGACATTCAAAGAATGTCGTATTTCGTCAAAAAATCAAATCGGATAGCACGGCATTAAGGAAAGTCAAATCAAATCTTACCGTACTTTTCTTGACAATGTTCAAGAACTTAAAGATATGAATTATAGTGCATTGCACCTAAAAAAAACATCATAATGATTGGTTCGTATTAGATTAGATTCATAACCCTTTAGCGGTAAACATCCTAGGGCACAACACAACGGAATCGTTATCAATGACCTGATAAGTTCCTTAGACTTTGCGTCGGGCATGCTTTTGATCCCAAAAGCTAAAATCCGGTCGAAGGAACATTCGGGACTTACCACCCCTATTCACTGGATAGGTTTACCACTCCAAAACCCTTCGAAAAACTTAAAAGCGCATGGATCGATTGTTTGGGAAAGGTGACCAAAGTGAAGCTCGGAAAAAGAACTGGCTAGATCCATTTGGAGGAAGGGAAAGCTGACCAAGAACAAAAATAGTTTTTCCTATCGGCCAATACGGAAGGGATCCCATTGGATATCGTATTTTTGAATGACCCGTTAAAGTCACCCATGGTGATCAGACCGGTTATGACATGGCCTTCCATGCTGCGATTGGATGCAGTGTGGATGCGACCATAAAGGTTCCCGAGGCTAAGCAGGTCGATACGGGAGGAACTGTTACCCTAAAAAAAGGGAAGACCATTCAAGTGAACCCCATCGGATCGGACACAGACCATCCGAAACAACATATAGATTCAGAAAAAAAATGAATAAGCTTTTTTTTAACCTTCTACTGTGCTGCGCATTGATCTCTTGTAAACGTAGTAACGAAGCAACAGAAGGAATTACCGATCAAGAGACCCAAAGGCCCAACATTGTTTTTATCATCAGTGATGACCATGCCTACCAGGCCATCAGTGCTTACGGTGGGAGGTTGGCAGAAGTTGCACCGACCCCCAACATCGACAGGATAGCCAAGGACGGAATGCTCTTCGAGCGTTGTCTGGTGACCAATTCCATATGTGGGCCATCAAGGGCGGCCATACTAACGGGCAAGTACAGCCACTTAAATGGTTTTATAGATAATACCATAGGTTCCAAATTCAATTTTGACCAACAGACCTTCGGCGAATTGCTGCAACAAGCAGGATACAGGACAGGAGTATTGGGGAAACTGCATTTGGGTGATAAGCCTACAAAAGGTTTTGATTATATAGATATCCTGCCGGGTCAAGGTTCCTATTACAATCCGACTTTTATAAATGAAGAAGGCGAGTACCGAATGGAAGGTTATACCACGGACATCATTACCGATAAAGCGATTCAATGGATGGGTTCCGTACGATCCAAAGTGCAACCCTTTATGCTGTTCTTGGGCCATAAATCCCCCCATAGACCTTGGCAGCCCGGTCCAAATGAACTGGGTATGTACGAGAACCTGGAGATTCCCGAGCCAGAATCACTTTTCGACGATTATTCAGGTGGGCGCGAAATCGCGGGCATGAACTATATGTCCATTTCCGATGCCATGAGAATGGCCCAAGACCTTAAGGTCACAGATAGACCACAGAATGGGTTTACCGATCGACAACAACGGATGTGGGACTCCATATATCGCCCAATAAACGAAAAGTTCAATAAGGAAAAACCGACAGGAGATGACCTCACCCGATACAAATACCAACGCTACATGAGGGATTATTTGGCCAGTGTTGCTGGTGTGGACAAAGGAGTGGGTAAAGTTTTGGATTTCCTACAGGAGGCCGGACTGGACAAGAACACCATAGTGATCTATACCTCCGATCAAGGATTCTACCTGGGGGAACATGGTTGGTTCGATAAGCGATGGATGTACAAAGAGTCCTTGAGGACCCCACTATTGGTCAAATGGCCGGGCAAGGTAAAACCTGGTTCAATCAATACCGACCTGGTCTCCAATCTCGATTTTGCAGAAACGTTCCTCGATATTGCCCAGAGCGATATCCCCAATGATATGCAAGGTAAAAGCTTGGTTCCCCTTTTGGAGGGCCGGACGCCGAAAGATTGGAGAAACTCCCATTATTACCATTATTACGAACATCCCTCCGAACACGATGTAAGGAGACATTACGGCATTACCACGGACCGATACAAGCTCATCCATTTCTATTATGACCTTGATAAATGGGAACTATACGATCTACGGGACGATCCAAATGAAATGCACAATATTTATGATAAGCCCGAATATGCCGATATCCAAGCAAAACTGCACGATGATTTGGAAGTACTGAGGGCCAACTACAAGGACAATGATTCCCTAAACCAAAAATTCATCCATGAGTATAACGAAAAAGTAAGGAACAACCCATTGATTGAATACTGGAAACCATCAACAAAGGAAATGTAGTAGCTGCAGCAAGAAAGATAACTAAAGAAGGACAATTGACATTGATATGGATTTTACATTAAAACCAATATACATCTATTGCACTGCATTAGTGATGGTGATGCTAGGTTGCAGATCCAATACAAGGAAGGACAACAGAGAATCGGAACAGACGAGATTGACACCAATAAGTCAAAAAGCCCCTTTTGAGGCACCGTATGATATGGTATGGATTCCTGGAGGGGAATTTGTACAAGGAGCTGTACCTAATGATAATATGGCCATGGCTCATGAAAAACCACCTCATCCCGTTAAGGTGGATGGCTTCTTTATGGATGTGCATGAGGTGACCAATGCCCAATTCGGTAAATTTGTGGAGGAGACCGGTTATGTAACGGTGGCAGAACGGGAAATCGATTGGGAGGAAATGAAGAAACAGTTGCCACAAGGAACTCCTAAACCCCACGATTCTATCCTAAAACCAGGATCGTTGGTATTCAAAAAAACTAAAACAAGTGTTCCCAACCTATTTGATTATTCCCAATGGTGGGAATGGAAGATCGGTGCGGATTGGAAACATCCCAATGGACCAGGCACCAATATAAAGGGCAAAGAAAACCATCCTGTTGTCCATATAGCTTTCGAGGACGCAATTGCCTATTGTGATTGGGCAGGACGTAGTCTACCCACTGAAGCTGAATGGGAATATGCCGCTAGGTCCGGCAAATCGGGTGCTAAATTCTTTTGGGGGGATGATATTACGGAACTAAAGAACCATGCCAACTCTTGGGAAGGGGAGTTCCCGGCAGAAAACACCAAAATGGATGGATATGAACGAAGGGCTCCGGTCATGAGCTATCCAAAAAATGATTTTGGACTCTATGACATGGCAGGGAATGTCTGGGAATGGACAAGTGATTGGTACAATACCAATTATTATCGACAACTTGCATCAGGAAACGAAGTTTCCTTAAATCCACCGGGAGCAGAAAGTGCCTTTAATCCCAACAACCCCTATGCTGAGGAAAAAGTAATCAAAGGAGGCTCCTTTTTGTGCAGTGCCTCCTATTGTGCGAGTTATCGGATTTCAGCTCGTATGGCAACAAGTCCCGATTCTGGTCAGGAGCATTTAGGTTTTAGGACTGTTTTGAGGCCATAATTCAGTTGGTTCTCTATTATCATTCCATGTACCACTAGAATACCTGGGATACCAGTTTGGATTTCTCTCGTTACTTTTTCACTTTGCTATGGTCTGTATCCTTAACCCTTGTGTAGCCTTCCCCCTTTTAGGACATCGCTAAATTCATAAAATTATCATTATGACCTCCTCCCAAAATTAGGTACCGGTGATAACTAGAGAATCCGGGCCGTTTTCATTCATTTCAATGTACTCGTTGGGAGACATGTCTCCCAACGAGCTGTGCGGTCTATAGTTGTTATAGTCCTCTTTCCAAATATCGAACTTTTCCTGGGCATCCTCCAAAGAGAAGAACCAATTGGCGTTCAGGCACTCGTCCCTGAACGAACCGTTGAAGCTCTCGATGAACGGGTTATCGGTGGGCTTTCCTGGCCTCGAGAAGTCCAGTTCGACCTTGTTTTCATAGGCCCATTTGTCCAATACCTTGCTGATGAACTCACTTCCATTATCCACTTTGACACGGGTTGGCAGCACTTCGTTCCCAAAAGTAATGGCTTCCATTACCTGTACGACATCACTTCCTTTGAGAGACTTTCCTGCATGGATGGCCAAACACCTGCGACTATAGTTATCCACTACAGTCAAAGCCCTGAAACGGCTCCCGTTGTACAACTGGTCCGAGACAAAATCCATGCTCCAACATTCGTTCAAACTGGAGGCGTTCCCCTCTGCGGGTTGTCTGTGTGCGGCGGAACGGTTCCGTTTGGGCCGCTTGCTCCTCAGGTTCAGCCCTTCCTCACAATAGACCCTGTACATGCGTTTGTGGTTGTCCATGAAACCCTCCCGTCTCAAAAGAATATGGATACGCCAGAACCCGTAGCGTACCCTGACAGCGGCAATCTCGTTCATTCTCATGCGCAACAGTTCATCGCTACGGCCCTTGGCCCTGTAATAGAAAACACTCTTGTGCAGCAATACGAGCTTGCAGCAACGCTGGATGGAAATATTGTACTCCATCCTTATATTATCGACCATCCCGCGCTTTCGGGACGGCCTCAGAACTTTTTTTCAGCACGTCCTGCAGGATCTGTTTGTCCAGACTCAGGTCGGCGACCAGTTTCTTCAACTGTGCGTTCTCCTCCTCCAGGTTCTTCAGCCTCCGGAGTTCGGAAACACCCAGCCCACCATATTTCTTCTTCCAATTGTAAAATGTGGCCTCACTGATGCCCATCTTGCGACATACCTCTTGGATACGGGTCCCCGTCTCCACCTGTTTGATCGCAAATACGATCTGCGATTCTGAATACTTTGATCGTCTCATAAGCAAATACTTGTTTAAAGTTAAACATTTATTCGCCCGGAAACTCTAGTTTTAAATTGTCCGGTTTAGAGGGAGGAGGTCAATTATGAAAACAATGACGTACAAATAACTTTTAATTTTTGTGCACATCTCCAAAATCTCAAACTTGCTGGACTAGACTAGTCTTTATATACCAAGTTTCCCAAATTGATTTCTCCTATTTTTCTAGTCAATTGAGCATCCGAATACAATTCCAAGATTGGATCTAGAAAATGATAGGTATAGTTGGCCCCATAAACAAAAGGGTTACCCGTATCAAAATCTTTAAAAACAGACCTAACCTTCATTGTAAGTTGTAGCAGTACACTCTTATCATTAATCAAAGCTTCGGCCTTATCAGGGCTTATTTTAAAAAGTACATCGCCATTGATATAATCCACTTGTTCCGTTTTATTGAAAAACGCATTCCCGTATGGTGTTTGGGGAGCGAATTCATTAAAGTACTCAATCGATGAGACAAACCCAAGGGGTGGTCTTTTTATAGGCAACCGCACCCAAAAACCTTCCTTAACAAAGTCATACTGGCCTTGAAACTCTATGGCATACACCAGTTGGAAATCTTCAGAACCATCGGCAAAAAAGACTTCGGCCCATTTTAAAATAACATCCAGATACTTTTCCACAAAGTTCACATACCGTTCATTTTCCGTAAAATCATCTGCTTGGTGTCCTCCCCATTCCCTTACCACTGCACTTTTACCTGTTCCGCTCCAATCATTCATGAAATATTCTTTTTTTAGTGCGTCAGTTCCCAAATCAAAAGCAAATTCCTTCAATACTTTTTGCGCCAAACTGGATTTGGCCTCCTTTTCAATGACCTTGCCTTTGGTCTGTTGTGTAAGAGCGTCCCTATCCATTACCTTAAAATGCTCTTTAAGCATATTTATCCGTACCAAGTGTGCAAACCCAGTATATCCCAAACCGGTCAAATTTCTTTTCTCGGCAGCTTCCTTGGAAAGATCTACTTTTTTTGGATTATCCCGCATCATATAAGCATCAATGGCACCAAATCTTGGAAGTTCTTTGAACTTTTGTATCACAATGTCTTTAAATGCCGGGTTAGGTGATTTGTAGACTAAATACTTGGAATCATCAAATGATATATTGGCGTTTTGTTGTCCTGTATTTTGGTTAATGGCTTTTTTCTCGGTTTGGGTTGTACCACCTGTTTGGGTGCTTGGCCCTTGTTCGGCATCCTTATTCCCATTAAGAATATCATCTACTTTTTTATCCGCTTTTTTTATGATTTTTTCCTCTGCCTGTTTTTTCAGTTTTTTAAAAAACTGACCATTCACAGGCTGTGGCATGGCCATCATCACAACACCCATTATCAGCCATAAAACCTTTTTGGAACAATTACATTTCATCTCTCAATCCTTAAATTTAATAGTCCTGATATCCGATTCACCCATTTTTTGACTTAACAGGCCATCCTTGTAAAACTCCATCTTAGTGTCTTCCAGTTCAAATTCCCATGAAATGCGGTTCGGACTCGTGATCTTAGGGGTTACTTTGACCTTAAACACCACAAACACTGGGGAGCGTTCAATTAAATTAAATGTTTTGGCTGCAGTGGGTCCAACAGGAAGAAAAACCTTTTTTGAATAGTTTTTCAAAGTTTTTTCATTTTCTGAATAGGCCAAAAAATTAGAGTTGTGCAATATAAAGTCCCCACCAATGGAGAATATACTTCTGATCCAATAGCCTTTGTTTTTGAAATCATATTTTTCAGCCACTGCTCCCCTAGCTACGAAATAGGCAATTTGGGTCCCATCTTCATAAAATGAATTGCTCCATGCCTGAAGAGTACCATAATGGTTCTTGATAAAGTTTGTATAACTGCGGTTCTGGGCAAACTCATTGTTACGATTACCTCCCCAAGAGGAAACATGTGCCCTATCCCCAGCAGGATTATAAAAATTGCAGGGGGATTTGGCTTCGGAATCACAAAAATAATCTTGAAGTTTTTCATCGGATAGGGTTTCCCTAGCTAGAATCAACAAGTGATTTTGGGCAAATTCAGAATTCTTTTTTGCAAGGTCCCCTGCTATGTTCTGATGTTTGGTCAACTTTGATTGGTCCAAATCCTTAAAGGTACTTTCCAGAAATTTCAACTCTAAAAGTGCCTTATATGCTTTGTTCATCGTCGGTGCCGTGGTTCCTCTTAAAAAATAAACATCTCCGTATCTGGGAAGTCCCTTGTGCGCTTGTATAACGACATCCCTGAAATCTTTGGAGGTTGCCTTGAACGTTAGCACATTGTGATCGTTTACAGCAACGGGGTCTTTTTTATCCGCTGTTTCACTCTGTGAGATTGTATTATCCGATGCAGGCCCAGGTTTTGCATCGGGAACTGACGTTTTCTCACCGTTGCCATTCAAAAACTCGTCTGTTTTCTCACTAGCTTTTTTTACAATCTTGTTTTCTACGTTCTTTTTTAATTTTTTAAAAAACTGACCCTGGACAGAAATAGGCATAAACAAGCCTAACACAGTCACGATCAAAATGACATTGGTTTTTACAGGTTTCATTTTCATAACTTTTGGATTATCTGGTCTTGGATACCATGGTATTGATATTGATTGCACCCACCTTTTTTGTAAGTCCGTCATCTGAATAGATTTCGATAACAGGACTGTTGAGGCTAAAAGTGGTCTTGAGTTGATCTGCCCTATAATTTTCCAAGCCATTGAGGTAACCAGACACATCAAATACCAAAAAGATCTGTTGGCTCTTTTCAGAGAAGGTTTCAGCCTCTTCGGGCAACATTTTGAACAGTATCGACGAACCGTTGGGGTGCATCAACTTTCTTTCTGATGAATTGGCGGGTTGGAGTCCGTACCACTTTAATAAAAAGCCTTGATTGTAAAACTGATAGGTGTTCAACCAATAGCCTCCGTTCTTAAAATCGTAGGTGCCCAAATTGGTCCGTGTAACATAATATCCCTCCAAGACATTGTCTGAATAAAGCGTTTTTGCCCACTTCCCCACCAACGGAAACTTCTCCTTTACAAAATTGGTGTATGCCCTTAATTTTTGGAACTCTGAAGCTCCTCTTCCTCCCCACGACCTAATATTACGCGGTTCGTTATAATACCCATCCTGCTGGAATCCCGAAGCACAATCTTCTTCTTTTGGGTTGCAGAAAAACCGTATGGACTGCTGTTTGTTGCACAAGGCGTTGGCAAGGGCCAGCACATGTTGTTGGGCCGTATGGGATTTAAGGTCTTTTTCGTACATGTTTTGTGTTCGTTCCGTAAAAAAATCCTTGTCCATCACATCGAACATATCCTCTTTGAACCTGATTTTCAAAAGCTCCACAAAAGCGTGCCTACTCGCATTGTTATGGCTGAATTGTTTGTCCTTTTCAAAGTACTCCTCATCCCTTGAACTCACATAGGTCCCATCTGATTTTAGAAAATATTCGTCCTGCACCCCAAAACGGAGCTTCCCTTTATGAGTTTGCAAGGAAAGTGAAATAAAATCAGTGGTGGGAGGATTAAATACCTTTTCCTGTGACTGTCCCCATCCCATAATTTGGAATACCAACACCGTTATTATAAAAAAAACCTGTTTCATGCATTAATTTTTAAAAAAGAGATTAGTTAGGGATAGGGTCCTAAAATGATTTACAAGAGCTTCGTCCGTATAAATTTCCATGTCACTACTTTCGTGGGAATAGTTAAAATCAATAGGATCTGTGGGAGAATCCATCTCCTTATCCGAATGTTGTAATTTTATCTTTTTTACCAGATATAGGCGGTTGATGCCCTCTTTTTTAAAGCGCTCAGCAGTTTGCTCATCCATCGGTAAGAAGAAATTGATGCTTTTTCCTCGGGCCAATTTGTTCAGAAGCTGATTTTCATAGGGCTTCACAGGTTCGAAGATCACTCTCTTCCGCCCACCCTGTTTAAATGGGAAAATATCATTGAGGCTCAAATAATGATGCACCCAATAGCCTTTTTTATCAAAATCATAATTTCCTCCAATACTTAGGGTAGAAACATGATAAGCACTCAGCTCATCATTTTTAAAAACATCTTGACTCCATACCAAAAGCGGATTTAAACAAGTATTTACAAAGGTTTTATAATTCCGCTGTCTTTCAAACTCATTCTTACCTCGATTGACATTCTTGCATGCCTCGTCCAAACACAAATTCGGAGCAACCTGATTGAGCAAAAATCGCTGGAGGTAGGCGGAATTCGATTGTTTTTCTGTAAGATTATTGCTTAAAATGATCAATCGGTCTTTTTCCAAGTCTCCCATAAATGGCTTGAGATATTTTAAGCTTACCAACAAGGAGAAATTGATTCTCCCTGTATTTACCATTTTACTCTTTTTAAGCTGTTCTGGGTTTCGACCACCACCACGAACAGGCCTTACAGCATTGGATCTGGGATTGGCATTTGTACTGCCATTTTGATTGTCATAAGAATCCACAACACCAAACCTGTGCAATCCTTTGTACGCCTGAATATTTATTGAAACATAATTCTCCGAGGGTGACTTATAGGTAACCAGTCCATCCGTACCAGTTGTCTGTGCAAAACTATGGAACACTGCTGCTACCATAAGAAAAACGCTAAACCCAAATCTTACCATTAACACTGTTTCTTTTATGTTCATTCCCAATTTATGGTTCCGTCCATGGTCAAAATGGTGTCATCATCGGTATTGATTACCGTTGTGTTTTCAAAGATGACCTGTTTGGTTTCAAAATTTACACCGAACCCGTCGCCGCATGCAGTAAAAAAGTTTTGGTAGGGTGAGGAACAGGCATGGCGGAACTCCTGTCCATTCCTTACTATGGTCATGGATATGGTCTTATCAATATCGGGCGAGCCACCGGTGGAAAAATCGGCTGCCACGATTACAAATCCATTTTGGTCGTTTTCATAAATGAATTCATTATCAACAACAGTAATGTTCTCAGATAGCAGAATTACCGATTTATCTGTCCCCGAAAGGGCAACATTGGCTACTTCAATATTACCAACGGTTAATGAAGTACCCAGCTCCGAAGTTTCCTCTCCGGACAATTGTATGGTTCCCTGTACTTCGTTTAATGTTCCGTTTTCAGGTTCGTTACCATCATCGGGGCCACAACCAACAAAGAAAAATAACATCGAACAGGACAGAAAAAGCATGGTGGTGTATTTCATATAGTTAATGGTTATGCCATATAGCAATCTCTAAACTATGAATTCCTTTATCCCTGTGCCATGGCCAATTATTATACGTATGTTTATTCAACATTACCGTAGCTAATCTTTCTCTATCCGTAAACCATGGCAGAACAACCTATTAATGGTTCAAATGGCTTAAATTTGGGGTTCACTAACCTCAGAACATGCTGCGACCGATCAAAAAAACCTGTTTTTCCCTTCTCATTATATTTTTACCCTTATGCGGAAATTCACAAGGGGTACAGCTTGACTCCTTGAGAAATGAATTGGAGGGGCATACTTTACAAGATACCATAAGAGCCGGACTGCTTATTGAAATAGCTGGGGAGATGACCTATTCCAGTCCCAATGAGGCGTTTCCTTATGTTAAGGAAGCTATTGCTATTTCAGAAAAAACAAATTGGATCAAGGGCGAAGCTCTGGCCCACCGTCAAAAAGGAAACCTCTATTATGTTTTGGGAGACAATCTCAATGCATTGGATGCGTATCAAAAAGCCTTGGTTTTGAGCCAAAAGATGGTCAACAAACAACTAGAGTCAAGTCTATTGGGCAATATTGGTAATATCCACGCTGATTTAAAGGAATATGACAAAGCCTTGACAAATTATCGCGCCTATTTATCAACGGCACAATCACTGAACAACAGACCAGATGAAATCAAAGCACTTTCGAATATTGCCATTGTGTATAACGACACCGAAAATTTTGAAGAAGGTGTTGCCTATTTGGAGAAGGCCCTTGCATTGGCCAAACTGGAAGAGAACAATCTGTTTATAGCAGCGATTACCAATAACTTGGCCTTGGCCTACAAAAAGCTGGGACAGAACGAAAAAGCGCTTGCACACTATCAAGAAGCAGCAGACCTCGCTCAACAGATTGGGAACAAGTATATTGAGGCCTCCGCATTGAACAGTATTGGTAAAATCAATGTATTGCTCAACAATTATGGAATGGCAGAAACAAATGCCCGCCAAGCCCTTTCGCTTTCGAAGGAGATTGGTGCTGTGGAATGGGAATCCGATTCGTGGGAAGTGTTGAGCCAGGTATTCGAGAACAACGGAAATATGGCCGAAGCCCTTGACGCCTACAAAGAACATGTGCAACTCAGGGACAGTGTTTTGAATGAGGAAAAGAGGTCTGAATTGACCCGAAAGGAAATGCAGTTTCAAATGGAGCGCCAACAAGCGGTCGCCCTAGAGGAAATAAAGAGACAGGAATTAGTGAAAAATGGGTATTTGTTGGGGGCGATACTCTTGGCATTGATCTCTATTTTAGGATATTTTTTGTACAAGCGCAGACGGGATGCACTGGAAAAAAGAAAAGTGGCCGAATTCAACGCAAAGGTGGCAGAGACCGAGCTCAAAGCCCTGCGCTCCCAAATGAACCCCCATTTTATTTTTAATTCACTCAATTCCATTAGCGATTTTATCTCAAAGAAGGATATTCAACAGGCCGATGATTATTTGGTCAAGTTCTCCAAACTCACACGATCGATCCTTGAAAACTCCGAAAAAAAATGGATTACCTTGGAGGAAGATCTGGAGTTGATGGAACTGTACATGCAGATAGAGGCCCTCCGATTGGAGAATAAGCTCAACTACCGCATATCGATTGATGAAAGCGTTGAACCGGAAAACACACTGGTACCCCCGCTCTTATTGCAACCATTTATAGAAAACAGTATTTGGCACGGGATTGCCCCAAAACAAGGAGATGGACAAATCGACCTCTTGATAAAAAAAGATGATAACATGTTGGAGTACATTGTGGAGGACAATGGAGTCGGAAGATCAGCAACCAATACAAAGGCCAAAAGGAAAGGTTCGTTTGGTGTAAAAATTACCAGCAATCGAATAGATATCATCAACCATTTAAAGAATACCAATGGATCTATTAATTTGTTGGACAAAACGGAAGGGCTTCGTGTAGAGATAAGGCTTCCTTTGGAACTTCAATTTTAAAAACACTATGTTAAAGGCTATTATCGTCGATGATGAGCAACACTGTATCAACCGTTTGGACGGATTATTACAGGACGAAGGGTATGATATTGAAGTTATGGCCCGCTGCAAAACCATTGATGAGGCCCAACGTAAAATCACTGATTCATCCCCCGATATTGTTTTTTTGGATGTGCAACTTGGGAACAATACAGGTTTTGACCTGCTATCTCAACTGGACACTTTCGATTTTGAAGTGATATTTACCACCTCTTTTGACAATTACGCCCTAAAGGCATTTAAGTTCTCAGCGTTGGATTATCTCTTAAAACCAATTGACAAAATTGATTTGGCCAGTGCGTTACAAAAGTTAAGGGAACAAAGAAACCTAAAAGAAACTTCCAAAAAGATTGATATTCTATTCCATAATTTTAAAGAAGGAAACGAATCATCAAAAAGAATTGCAATTCCTACCTTGGACGGATTTGCCATGGTAGATACAAACGACATTATTAGATTTCAATCGGATGTCAATTACACACACATCCACACACTTTCCAATAAAAAGATTACGGCCTCCAAAACCTTGAAGTATTTTGAAGGTATTCTGGAAAGCAATACTTTTTTTAGAGTGCACAAGTCCCATCTTGTCAATCTATCATTAGTAGAGCACTATATCAAAGGGAAAGGAGGTCATATTATATTGACCGATGGCTCCAAAATTGAGGTTGCCGTTAGACGTAAAGAAGAGCTTATGAAAAAACTTAATCCTGGCCTTGAATCCTGATTTTCTTTTTTACATTCTACCCAAATCCTTACCCCTACTGCAAAAATCGGGCATAGTATACACCCAAAACGAAAAAAATATAGCATTGGTAAATTACCAACATGCCATTATCCAAATTCATTTAAAGTAAATAAAAAGGGTTCAAATCTCTGACCCGATTTGAACCTAGTGATTCTAAATCCTCATTTTAAGATCGAATCGTATTCTTAATAAAATTATCCTTGTTCCAAGACTTTCATCAATTCATGGTTCAAATACAATTTTTCCTTTCCAACTTTTATAGATTTCAGAAAACCTTGCTCTTCCAATTCCATCAAATAGTTTCCAACTGTTTTAGGAGTGCCCAAACCTATATCAATAAGGTTTTGGCGCTTGGTATAAGGTAACTTGAACAAGACTTCGACTAAATCCTTTGAATAGACTTTGGGTAATTGTTCCTTTATTTTAAGTCCAGTGGTTTCCATCAGGGCAACAATGGATTCCAAGCGACTGAGTCCTAGAATAGATGTTTGCTCGATCATATCAAGCATATATAAGATATAGTCTGTCCAATTATTTTTTTCCGTTACATTTCGCAAATGCTGATAGTACAATTCCTTGTGCTTGATAATGTAGTTACTTAAGAACAATACTGGTATATCTAAAAGTTGCTCCAATTTTAATTGCAGTAACAATAAAATCCTACCCGTTCTCCCATTGCCATCCGAAAATGGATGAATTGCTTCGAATTGATAATGGGATATGGCCATTTTAATCAATGGATCCATCATATCATATTGATTGATAAACTTTTCTAGATCGGCCATTTTTCCACGTATGATATCCTCGCCAGTAGGTGGTGTATAGATAATATCCCCTTTTGTATTTGATAGGGTCGTACCTATTGAAGTTCGTATTCCAGAAGTATTTTGTTTGATACATTGAACAATTTCAATACATAAGTTAGTCGTAATAAAGGGTTTATCCTCAAGCCTTTTCAGGCCAAGCCATATAGCTTCTTTATATTTAATGACCTCTTTTGTCGCCGCATTGTCAAATTTTTTATCTGCAACAACCGCCTTATACAAATCGTCATTTGTTGTGATGATATTTTCAATTTCAGAACTTGCTTTGGCTTCTTGAAGATGCAAGCTATCCAAAAACAAGCTTGGGTTTGGCAAATTCCTAATGGCTCCATTCAATTGTGCCAAGGCCCTACTTGCAGTTATGGTCTTAGAAAGTATGACTTTAGTTTCCAAATCTTCTTGAGGTGGAAGTGGAGGCAAATTGTTGAACGGTTTTGTTTTATCGAAAGAAACCATATACAGGTAAAATTTACTCTTGAATCAATTACAAGGGCAAAAATAAACATTTTTTACACTCGTTCAAACTATTGAGGTAATTTTTACCCGTGTTTGAAATTCAAATCACCTCCCAAAATTCGACTTCCCTATCATTCAAAAAATATATTTCTTCATCATTTTGAACCTAAACCCTGAATACTAACATTGACGGGAGGTTTGGAGATATTAGATAAAAACTGGACCCCTATGTACACCTTTATCCTTGGTTAAATTTGGGCACAAAAAAACCAGAAAATATTAATTTTCTGGTTTTCAGATATTTATGGTTTCATTTAAAGGCAAATGAACCGTTTTTTGTCGGGGTGGCAGTTTTAACCAATCCTTTAAAACCCCTTATGTTTCCAGAGTTTTTTCTTGACCATCCAAAAAAGGACACCCAATAGGACATCCTCGTGTGATTTTTGGACTTTCACATAGTAAATATAACAATCTGAAAGCAATCGATTCGATTATAAGGTTTTTGCTTTGTAAAACCGTAATACTTTAAAACTCAGAAATAAAAAATTGAGCTTAGTCAAACAACCCATACCAACAATTTGATTCTATTTAAAAGTAGGTTCAAATTAACCTTATTAAAGGTTCTTGGTTTCCAAATCATCCAGTAATGGTGTCTCCATTAAAAGGATTATCGCGTTTTCTGAAAGAGCTTCCATTTCAACAGTATCGGTGTCCCATAGTGCTAAACCATCCCGGCTTTCCAATAATCGGTCCTCAATTTCAAAAACCCCGTTTATAACAAAGGCAAATATTCCATTATTGGGGTTTTCCAATTTGTATTGGGATTCATTTCTACCTTCAAAAACTCCAAAGTTTAAAATGGATGTACCTGTTTTTAGCAATCTATGTAAACTATTGGCCCCGTAACCCTCAAAAGTCTTCTTTCCCTGAAATTGATTCTTTGTTAGATGAATTTGAAGATAATTGACATATTCCTTATCGTAGGGATTTGAAATATGAAGCGACTGTCCTTTTTCCATATTCAGAACCTGTAGCTCTTCAGGTATCAAAATTTTTCTTTTTCCATCAACGGAAACCTCAACCTCCACCATTCCGACCAAAGGCATTAGTATGATGTGTCCACCTTCCTCCATATAATAGAACTTGCTATTGTTTGGGGCCAGGGTTTCATCATTTAATGAGGTAAATATTTCAAATGGATTCTGCTTTTTTCCATTGAAATCATCATTAATTAGTGTCGTAAGACATTGATATCCTTCAACCTGTTGACGGTTTCTCCTTTGCGATTTAAAAATTCTAGCGGTTTTTTGGGCTATCATCACTTCAATATCTTTTCAATTAAGCACTCACATAAATATCATGGGTAAGAACATAGCCTTCAGTATTGCTTCCTGAGACACTCGCCAGTTCTTCTTCTACTCCATCACCAAACACATTGTCCTGCGCATGGTAGGTATACCCAGACATTCCTTTGGTATATCCTTCGTCGTTTGCGGCATTCACCCGCACAACGGCACTGTTCTCTCCTTCTGGAAATGCAATTTGCGTTACCAAAAGCGATTCGCCCGATTCATTATAAATGTGCACATGGATGTGTGTTGACCGACCACTGTACCAACCGGGAAATATTGTTGCAAATTCAACCAAACCATCGGTGTCGGATGTTTGCCTTCCTCTCAAAAAATGATTACTGGTATAGTTCGTCTGTTGCATTCCGGAACCGCCGTATTCCGAATAGTTTCCATCCTTGTCGCAATGCCAAATATCAACAATCGCCCCTTCCAATGCATTACACTCATCATTGACATTCCTGATTTTGATATCCAAATCCAAAGGAATTCCGGTACGATCACCTACAATATCTACACGAACATACTCTGCCGGATCCTTTGTTGGAAATGGCCCCTCTGTTTCACTTGGTGTAATTTCGCAATCACCTGAAGTATTGGTATCCGTGGTGGTATCGGTAGTAGTATCTGTATTGGTACTTGAATCGGCGTCGGTATTTTCCAGATCATCTATGGCAATAGTTTCATCTTTTGAGCAAGCTCCGATAAAGGTTAGACCTGTTATAGAAAGTCCGGCCAACCCCAATCCCTTTATAAATTCCTTACGTTCCATGGTATCTTTTTTTTAATTATTGCCTAAAACTATAAGGAGAAGAAAGCATCTGCCAATATTTGAGGCGAATACAGAAATTTTTGAGGTAAACTTGCCTGAAATGTTAAAGACTTTTTAAAACACCCTCCTTATATGCATTACCCAAAGGAATGGTATGCTCACCTATTTTGGCAGTATTTTTATATATGGCCTTTACTTTTTCAATGGGAACAATATAGGATCGGTGGGCCCTTTTAAATCTGGAGTCGGGAAGTTTTTTCAAAATCCCCTTCATTGTGGAGCGCGCCGTAATCCTGTTACCACTTTCCAAATGCAATTGAATATAGTCATCCAAAGCTTCAATAAAGAGAATATCATCGAGGGGAATTTGATATAGTTTAAAATCAGCACGAACAGTTATATGTGTATTTTCTTTTATACTGTCACTTTGAAGTTCAAGCTCTTTTTTAGCTTTCTCCACGGCGGTCATAAAACGCTCAAAGGAAATTGGTTTAAGCAGGTAGTCCGATGCTTGCACATTGAATCCTTCCACTGCATATTGACTGAAAGCCGTGGTAAATATGACCTTTGGATTTTGTTTTAATGATTTATACAGGCTTATGCCATCCAAGTTTGGCATTTGAATATCAAGGAACAATAAATCAACTTCAAACTTATTTAGGTACTTGACCGCTTTCGCTTGTTCTGTGAAAGTTTGTATTAAATCCAGGTATTCGATTTGGTCGCTGTACGCTCGAATTACTTCCAAGGCAAGTTTTTCATCATCCAATGCTATGGCCCTTATCATACAAGCTGTATATACAATTTAACGTGATATGTTTCCGAAGACTGGTTGACATTCAAAGAATGTTTACCATGGTAACGGTATTCCAATCTTTTCCCCGCATTCTTGGCACCCTCCTCCGTACTATCGACCAATACACTTTTCTCTACGGTTATTTTGTTCTTGACATCCAACATGACCCCTTTATCATCAATAGCAATCAATATATGGATTTGGGATGACTCATCGGGATTCACGCCATATTTAAAAGCATTTTCCACATAATTAATAAGAATAATGGGGGCAATTTGTTTTCCTTCTGGATTTCCGTTGACTTCATATATGAAATCCACTTCGTCTCCCATACGAAGTTTTTGAAGATCAATATAATCGGTTATATAGGCAATTTCCTTTTCTAAGGGAACGGTTTGGGTATCACTCTCGGTTACCACGTAACGCATCATATCGGAAAGCTTGAGCAATGCCTTGGGTGCCTTATCGGATTTTGTTAAAGTTAGTGCATAAATACTGTTTAAGGTATTAAAAAGAAAGTGAGGATTTATTTGGGCTTTTAGGTAAGAAACCTCGCTGCGTAACTTTTCACTTTTAATATGCTTTAGTTGATTATCCAATCTTAATAGAAGTGATAAAGCCAGTACCATCAAAAATTGGAAAATGAAAGTATCCCTAAAATCAAATAAATCGAAAGGAGGTTGTTTTACACCATTTGGCATATCATCTGGAAGTATGGGTCTTCCTGGATAATCCTGACTTGAAGGATTCCCATCAAAAATCAAGGATGGAAGATTGGCAATGATGACCAAACAAAATAAGGTTACCACGCCATATAACCACATTTTTTTTTGATTGTAGAATTTGGGAATGAAATAATAATAGTTTGCATAAAAGAAGCTCAACAGCAATAGATATCCCGTCAAGTTACGCTTGAAGGGATTAATTTTCAATAGAGAAACATTACTTCCGAAGTCGGGTGAGGTCAAAACAGGAATACTCAACAGAGCAACCCCGATCACCAAATTTGTTAGAAGAATTCTGTTTTTAAAAAAAGTAGCCATAAACTAAATGTATCAAACCTACTTGATATGGACCATCTACTTAAATTTTTGAGGTCAAACAAGGTATTCCCGAGGTGAACTGAATCCAAATTTTCGGTAAAATACCGGCAACAATGTTTAAAACGAAGCCATAACCTATTGTCAATATGGATAAGCCTTTTGTTCTACCATTGCAACGACCTCAAATCGAGTTATCATCCAGATAGGCCAAAAATTTGTCCTTGTGTTGTTCTGAAACCGTAATCTGTGTGTTGTTGATTAAAATAAGTCCACGCTCCACTTCTTCTATAAACGGCAAGGCCACAATAAATGAGCGATTAACCCTCATGAACCTATCGGAAGGCAAATCAGCTTCCAAAGACTTTAACGTCATTAAACTTAAAATTGGACCTGGATTATCCTTGACAACGATTTTCACATAATCCTTCAGACCTTCAAAATAGAGGATCTTATCCAACTGCAACTTTAAATGTTTATATCCGGATTTGACAAAGAGAAAATCTTTATCCGAGTTTGCTGGAATCTTTTGGGGTTCTATGCTGGAAGGTTGTATGCGATCATAGGCTTTTTGTGCCCCTACTAGGAATTCACCATAATTGAACGGTTTAAGTAAATAATCCACTGCATCCACTTTGAAACCTTCAAGTGCATACCTGTCAAAGGCCGTTGTAAAAATGACATTTGTTTTTCCCTTGACAATTTTGGATAGTTCCATTCCACTTAGATCCGGCATTTGTATGTCAAGGAATAGTAGATCTACAGGATTGCTATTGAAAAACTCCAATGCTTCCACAGCATTGGAAAAAGAATTTTGTAGTTCGAGAAATGGGGTTTTAGCGATATAACCTTTTATTAATCTAAGCGCCATTGGCTCATCATCCACGGCGATACAGGTTAATTTTCTTTTTTCCATGAATTATCCTTTTAAAGGGATTTCAACCTTAACATGAAAATATCCAGAGCTGATTTCCTGATTAAAACTGTGTTCGTTTGGATATAAGAGTTCCAAGCGCTCCTTTAAGTTACGTAATCCGATTCCAGACCCACTATGATCTGTGTGTGTTTTGGGAAAATCGGTATTCCAACCCTTAAAAACAATTTTATTTCTTTCTATTGCCATATCAAAAGCGATACAACTTTCTTCCTGAGCCGAAACACCATGTTTAAATGCGTTTTCGATCAAGGATATAAATAGCAAAGGGGGAACTTTTATACTATCATCCAATTTAGGAAAGTTATAAGTTACCTTGGTCTTCTCCGTAAGTCTGAGTTTACTCAATTCAATATACTTTTCCATAAAGTCCAATTCCATCTTCAACGGAACCTCTTCGGTTCTTGTATCGTACAAAAGATAGCGCATAAGCTTGCTCAAGCTGTGGATAGTTGATTTCGCCTCCTCAGGTGAAATGTCCACCAGAGCATATATATTATTCAAGGAATTAAAGAAAAAATGGGGCTGCAATTGGTAGTGCAAATGCTGTAGATCGGATTTGAGCTGTTGGTGGGCCGCCTCTTTTTTCTCGGCCTCCGATTTATTCAAACGTTCCATGGTCCTCAGGGATACGGCCCATACAATTGGAACAAAAAATGACAGCGTCTGTACATAATAAACCATGGTTCGCGGAGGACCGTTCCCATCATCCATTTGCGGTCTCGGAAAAAAAAGTTCGGTAAACCATTCACGAAACCCAATCATAACGATTACCAAGAGTATATTTATGACGATAAATACAATTATTCTTTTTTGAAAGAAAAGTTTATCTGCAAAAAAAACATAGTTCAAATAAAAGGTCACCATGTATAAAAACAATGGTATCCAAGAAAAGGCCACCACATGTTTAAAGGCCTGATCTGTATCGTAGCTCAAGAGATATGGGAAACTGAACAAGACCACCCATACCATTAGATGGATGAAAATTTTACGCCATATGTTATTCAATACTCCCATACCAAGCAAGTTTTATTCGTATCTCAATGCTGTTATCGGGTCCAAAGCCGAGGCTTTTCGGGCAGGATACCATCCAAAAAAAATACCAGTTACGGCACAAACCGCAAAGGATACAATTACCGAATAGGAAGTTATTATAGTTGGCCAGCCCAAGAATCCCTTAATAAATAAGGTGGCGCTAAAGCCTAATATTACTCCTATAATTCCCCCTGAAACACTTATTAAAATCGCCTCAATCAAAAACTGCAACAATATATCGGCTCCCTTGGCTCCTACAGACATACGGAGTCCAATTTCGCGGGTACGTTCTTTTACTGAAACATACATAATGTTCATAATTCCTATCCCACCGATCAATAAGGATATACTGGCAATGGCCACCAATAATACGGTAAGCATTTCACTGGTGGAACTAAATGTGGTTATTAATTCATCCATGGAAAAAACATTGAAATCATCCTCTTGGTTACCAGATATATCGTGTTGTTCCCGCAATATAGCAGATATTTCGTCAACCGCTCCTTGAGCATCTTCCTCACTTATGGCTGAGGCTACAATGGATTGAATGTAGTCAATGGCCAAAATACGTTTTTGAACCGTGGTGTAGGGTGCCAAAATCACATCGTCTTGATCTTGACCAAAATTACTCTCCCCCTTTTCAGAAAGCACCCCAATAATTTTGAATGGAATGCTGTTGAATCGTATCATTTTACCTACGGGATCTTCTCCATCTGTAAATAGGTTTTCTGCCACGGTCTGCCCAATCACAGCCACTTTTGCAGCGGAACGTACCTCAGCATTGGTGAACATACTCCCATCTTGCAAATCCCAAATTTTGATATCCAAATATTCAGGGTTCACCCCATAAATGGAAGTTGGCCAGTTGTTGGCCCCGTTGATGGATTGGCCACTACCGCTCACTTGAGGGGTTACGTAGGCCAAAAGAGACGCTTCCTTCTTTAAAGCTTCATAATCTTTTAATTTCAAAGATTGCATTTCACTGGGATTCATTCGTACCCCGCCACGCATATCGGCACCTGGCCTAATATTGATCATGTTAGATCCCATACTCGAAATTTCATCTCGAATGCTCTGTTTAGATCCCTCCCCAATGGCCAACATGGCGATTACTGATGCCACACCGATGATAATACCCAACATGGTGAGCAGGGTTCGCATTTTATTCAGGACAATGGCCTTCAACGCGATTTTGATTAGATTTAAAATCCTTGTTTTCATTCGTGGGCTTCTTTTGGTAATGCAGCCAATTCTCTTGCTGCATCGTTGATGTTGGTATTCATTTCATCCTTGATGATGTGACCATCCTTCAAAATCACGGTTCTACCACTGAATTCGGCAATATCTGGTTCGTGGGTCACGAAGGCTATCGTCTTTCCTCTTTTGTTCAATTCTTGAAAAAGAGACATAATCTCATAGGATGTTCTGGTATCCAAGTTTCCTGTTGCCTCATCCGCCAAGATAATCACGGGGTCGTTAACCAAGGAACGTGCTATGGCCACTCTTTGCTGTTGTCCACCGGAAAGCTGTGCGGGAGTGTGATCCAAACGCTCTCCCAAACCAACCATTTCCAAGGCCTCCACGGCTCTTCGATGTCTTTCTTCGGATGAAATTTTACTGTTATAAATCAAAGGAAGCTCTACATTTTCTATCGCTGTTGTTCTTGGCAACAAATTATAGGATTGAAAAATAAAGCCGATTTTCTCATTTCGAATGGTGGCCAGTTCATTTCGGTCCAGACTATTGACAGGAACACCATCAATCTCATAAGACCCTGAAGTAGGACTATCCAAGCATCCCAAAATATTGAGCATGGTACTCTTACCGGAACCACTGGAACCCATTATGGTCACAAATTCTCCTTCATGAATATCCAAAGACACCCCATTAAGGGCATGTACAATCTCATCCCCCATTCGGAATTCCCGTTTCAAATCATCTATTTTAATGATTGTCTTTGCCATCTTTTTCTAATTGTCTTCTTTCTTATCGTTGTCTCTTCCTGGTGGTTTTGGCATAAATGGGCTTCCAGAACTAGCCGTATCATCTGTTTCACCATTACTTACTGCTTTAAGACTGTACACCAATTCATCTCCTTCGGACAAGCCTTCCAAGACTTGTAAGTTAACGCCATCACTAGCCCCTAGTTTTACCTCTTGGGGTTTAATTCCATTAGAAGATTTGGTCCAAACAATGTTTACATCTTCACTGGGAGGGGTTGGCCTATCTGAAGGTGGTGCCATAGCAATCCCCTGTTGATCAAAATATTGCATCAGCAAATCCATGTTAGGTTGAAAGTTTACAGCCTTTGCCTCTATGGTAAGGATATCCTTCAACTCTAAGGTATAAATGGAAATCGTAGCAGTAAGTCCAGGTTTCAATTTCAGTTCTGGGTTCGCGGCTTCAATTACTACTGTATATGTTACCACATTTGATTCCACCGTCGGGTCCAAACGGACTTGGATTACAGTACCTGTAAAGGTTTCTCCTTGGTAGGCATCCACGGTAAATACAACGCGTTGACCTTCCACTACACCACCGATATCGGCTTCATCTACGTCTGCTTCGACCTGCATTTTTTTCAAATCCTTGGCAATGGTAAACAAAGTTGGTGTCTCAAAACTTGCGGCAACAGTTTGCCCTTCGTCAATTTCACGAGATAACACTACCCCATCTATCGGGGAATAAATATCCGCATACCCCAAATTGGTCTTGGCTTCGGTTAAGTTGGAGCTGGATTGTACCACCGTACTTTTGGATTTTTTCAAATTATAAAGCGCTTCGTCATAATCTGCTTGACTGATGACCTTGTTTTCATAAAGTACTTTTTGACGATTATAGATTTTTTGATAATAATCCCTTTCGTTTACGGCATTGTTATAGGTAGCCCTTGCTTGAAGCAATGCGGCTTTTAAGTTGGTCTTATCCAATTCGGCCAACAATTGTCCTTTATTCACTTCGCTGTTGAAATCCACATAAATCTTTTCTACTTCACCGGACACTTGGGTACCCACTTCCACTTCATTCAATGGTTCTACGGTTCCCGTGGCGGTGACCATGGTAGTTACTTCTCCTTTGATAACTTTTAGTGTTTTGGCCTGTACCTCAGACTGTGATTTACCGGAGAACATGCTATATCCGACAACTGCAATCAAAATAATTCCAGCGACAATGACCAAGGTTTTTATTTTCCTGTTTTTCATTTTATTAAAGTTTAATTTCATTTCCCTGATAAAATTCAAGGAGCTCGTTGTACAGTATGCCCAAGTATTTTGCTTGTAAATAATTTAATTGTGCGTTGGTGTACGTATTTTGGCTAATGACGAGATCTGTTGTACTCAATGCATTGAGTTCATATTGCCTTTGTGCCAATTTGAAGGATTCCTCTGCCGCATCACTGGCTGCTTTGGAGGCTTGGATCTGTTCTTGGGCCGATTGGGCATTTTGCCATGCGGTCTCTATTTTTTGATACAGTTCTTTCTTTGCACTTTGCAGTTGGAGTTTGGATTGTTCTATTCCTATTTTGGCATTGGCCACCTGTGCTTTTTTCTGATACCTTGAAAAGATTGGTACTGATAATGACAAGCCGACCCGTTGGTTAAAGTTCACATCCAATTGATCAGTAAAAGTAAGATCGTTGGTACTTGTATAACCCGACCCAACACTCCCTGTCAGGGACAATGTGGGCAAAAATCCGCCTTTGGCAATATCCAGGTCTTTTTCGTTTATGGAAGTGCCCAGTTCAGAAGCCTTTATTTCAGGCATTCTTCCTATTGCGTTTTGATACACTGTAAATTTATTGGGTACTGACAGGCCATCCAATAAGGGGTTTTCCAAGGGCTCAATTTCCAATTCCTTCATAGGGTCCAGCTCCAATAGCTGCTTTAGTACAATGACCTGTTGTGCATAACTGTTCTTTGCACTGATCAAATTTGTTTTATTGGTAGCCGCTTGGGAGAGTGCATCGGTATAATCGATCATTGCAATGTTTCCAGCCTCTAAACGAGCCTTCGCCCGTTCCACTTCTTTTTCAGATGCAGTTAAATTGTTCCGAGCCACCTCCATACTTTCTTTATTGTAAAGAATCTGTAGGTAAGCCTCCAGAATACTTAGGGTGATATTGTTCTTTGCCTCCTCTACATACAGTTCGTTCTGTTCCACCATCAATCTGTTTTGCCTCACCGCATTATTTAGCTGACTGCCATTATACAAAGTGACAGAGGTACTCAATCCCAAATTGGTGGATTTGATTTCCTGGGAAACAAAATCACTGGTAATGGGATCTATCGAAGACCCCCAAGAAAAGTTTTGTGATGCGCTACTGCCCAAGTTAGGCAGTTTTGCATATTTGGATTGCATGAGGTTTACTTCGGCCCCATCCTTTTCCAAAGCAACTTGTTTTACCTCTATACTGTTCTCCAGTGCATAGGAAATACAATCTTGCAACGACCACACTTTTTTGGTGGCCGAAGAATCCATTTCCGGAGCATTTATTTGAAAGCTCAAAAAGAAAATAGCCGCTATTGCCTGAATCTTCATTGTTATACATTTTCTAACAAAATTCGAATAAAGTGGAAACGCCGGACATAGTGTACCACCCTCGCCGGGTTAAAGTGACCATAGCTGGCCGGACGAAAGTGACCCACCCGCGCCGGGCCAAAGTGGACCACCTTTAGATTAGATCTATCTGTAAAAAGTCTAAGTGCTTTTTTTGTTAAAAAGCACCATGGCGAACAAGCAGATAGACATGCGAAAAACAAAACTGATTTACAAACTGTACACCTCCGGCACTAGCAAACGGAGGATAAGCCAGCAATTGGGCATATCCCGTGTCACAATCAGGAAGTACATCGAATTCTTCAAGCGCTACCGTTTTACGGCCTACGAGGTGGAGAAGATGACCTTGGAGGAACTCCACAACCTTTTTAAGGACGGGCAAAAGCGCAAGAGCCAACGGTTGCTGACCTTAAGGCAGTACTTTCCCTATTTTGACAA